>NZ_JBZDOH010000002.1:0-409635 GCF_058268475.1 Planococcus sp. TJ-301
AGTCCAGTGATGATGGCAAAGAGGCCACACCCGTTCCCATCCCGAACACGGCAGTTAAGCTCTTTTGCGCCGATGGTAGTTGGGGGTTTCCCCCTGTGAGAGTAGGACGTCGCTGGTCTGTATTTTTTTTTGGTCCCGTGGTGTAGCGGTTAACATGCCTGCCTGTCACGCAGGAGATCGCCGGTTCGATCCCGGTCGGGACCGTAATTTTTCCGAATGAACACAGCCAATGGGCTGTGTTCATTTTTTTTGTTTGGATTAAGCAAGCGGCATAACTTGAATCTATCTATGGAGGCAACTTTATGAGAAAAGGAATCAGTTTTGAAATTCCGGACGACTATGGCCGTTTTCTTGGAGACGTCCTAAAGCCTATAGATGTTAACGCGTACAATTGGAAGATTGGCATAGGCGAATCGTATAAGGCAGTTAACGGTAAACTAGATGGAATGCTTTTCTCAGATAGCAGAGAGGCCATTACAGGGACAGAACTGAAACTCACATTGGAAACGAATGATTATTATGTTATTTTTGCTGATTTGCAGGCATATCCGGGGGAAGAAATATCTACCATCGAAACCTACGAAGAATTTATGGAAAGTGATTGCGAACTGGTTCTGCTCGTGGTGGATTGCATCTACGTCACCATTTACTGCAAAAATCAGGAGACCATCATCTCTCTGCAAAAAAATGCAACAAATAATAGTTTTACCGATATTACATATATAACCGATGAAAACGATTCAAGAACCAGGCTATCTGTTTGGTAAGAATGGCGGGCTTCGTTTCCAGCTTTAAAGCCTATCTAAATGTTTGATCTAGCTTTTAACTTATAAAACGGCATGAAACGCACAAGAAAGTGGATTTTTTGATTTCCTGCGCTTTCTTCGCTAAACTATGTTAAGACTCAATAGAGGTGACGGATAAAATGAACTATACAATAGAAGTGAACTCCCCCGAAGAAACGATGGCGTTCGCTGAAAAGCTGGCCCTTCTGCTGCAGCCGCAGGATCTTCTGACGCTTGAAGGCAGCCTTGGCGCAGGAAAAACGACATTCACCAAAGGCATCGCGAAGGGGCTTGGCATTAAAAGAATGGTCAACAGCCCGACATTCACCATCTTAAAACAATACGAAGGCGACCTGGAATTGAACCATATCGACGCCTATCGCTTAGAAGATAGCAGTGAAGACATCGGCTTTGATGAATTGTTCTCAGGCGACGCAGTATCGGTCGTAGAATGGGCAAAATTCATCAGCGAGTATTTGCCGGAAGACCGCTTGGACATCATCATCACCCGCAAGTCGGAAGAGGCTCGCGAAATCGGCCTTCACCCAAGAGGCCTGCGCTATGAAACTTTATGCAAGGAGCTAAACTTATGATTTATCTAGGCATCGATACCTCAAACTATCCCTTAGCGATTGCTTTGATGGAAGACCAGACCGTTTTAATAGAAGAAGTCACGAACCTGAAAATCAATCACTCGCTGACAGCAATGCCGGCGATTGAGGAAATGATGAAGAAAGCGAAAGTCGCGCCTGCTGATTTGACGCATATAGCAGTAGCGGAAGGACCGGGTTCGTATACCGGCATCCGGATTGGGCTGACCATCGCGAAAACATTGGCCTGGTCACTGAAAATTCCGTTGCATATGGTATCCAGTTTGAAAGTATTGGCGGCGAATGGCCAGTCTTTCGACGGTTTAGTGTGTCCGGTGATGGATGCGCGGAGAGGTACGGCATTTACTGCACTGTATGACGGAAAAACACTTGAACCGGTTAGTGGCGATGTGCACAGTGATTTCCGGGAGTTCTTGAATAAAGCCAAGGCAATGGGTGGACCTGTCCTCTTTACAGGTGCAGACGTTTCTATCTATGAGGAGCTGATCCGTGAAGTGCTTGACGAAATGGCGCATTTCAGCACACCTCAAAATCGTTTGCCGCGCGCTTCGAACTTGATTTTATTGGCGCAGCAGTCGGAAGCTTCAGATATTCATCATGCAGTGCCTGAATATCAGCGCATTACTGAAGCCGAAGCGAATTACATCAAGAAGCAAGAAGGCCAGCCATCATGAGCGCAGAGCTGGCATTCCGTCAAATGACGGTCGACGACATCGATCAAGTCTATGAGATTGAAAAATTGTCTTTTACGCTGCCGTGGACGAAAGAATCATTTCGCCATGAAATGGAAAATAACGATCATGCCTATTACGTAATCGCTGAAACGCAAGAAGGCATTGTCGGTTATTGCGGAATGTGGCTGATCTTGGATGAGTGCCATATCACGAATATCGCAATCCTGCCGCAGGAGCGCGGCAAAAAATACGGCGAACGCTTGATGGAAGAAGTCGTCAGGGTCGCCAAATCAAAAGGCGCAGAGCTGATGACGCTTGAAGCGCGTGTCAGCAACCATGCGGCGCAGAATTTATACCGGAAAATGGGTTTTAAAAATGGTGGCATCCGGAAGGGGTATTATACCGATAACCAGGAAGATGCCATAGTAATGTGGGTGAATTTTAATGACTGAAGATATCTATGTATTAGGAATAGAAACAAGCTGCGACGAGACCGCTGCGTCCGTTGTCAAAAACGGGACGGAAATCATTTCCAACGTCGTGGCCTCGCAAATCGAGAGCCATAAACGTTTCGGGGGCGTTGTCCCGGAAATCGCTTCGCGGCATCATGTCGAGCAAATCACATTGGTGATCGAAGAAGCTTTAACGCAAGCCAGCATGGAGCCGAAAGAACTGAGTGCTGTGGCGGTAACCGAAGGTCCTGGACTGGTCGGCGCGCTGCTGGTCGGCGTTAATGCGGCGAAAGCCTTTGCCTTTGCCCACCAATTGCCGCTTGTCGGGGTTCATCATATCGCAGGGCATATCTATGCCAACCGGCTTGAACAGGAAATGGAATTTCCTTTATTGGCATTGGTGATTTCGGGCGGCCATACCGAATTGGTGTTTATGAAAAAGCATGGCGATTTTGACGTAATCGGTGAGACGCGCGACGACGCGGCAGGGGAAGCATATGACAAAGTTGCCAGAACGCTGAACTTGCCGTATCCGGGCGGCCCGCACATTGACCGGCTTGCGCATGCAAGCGACGGGGCTGTCGATTTTCCGCGCGTGTGGCTTGAAGACGGCTCCTATGATTTTAGCTTCAGCGGCTTAAAATCATCGGTGTTAAATTATCTGCACAATGCGGCGCAGCGAGGGGAAGAGATTCCGCCTGAGCACATCGCTGCAGGCTTCCAGAACAGTGTCGTTGAAGTGGTGACAGCCAAAGCTGTGCGCGCAGCAGAGCAGTATAAGGTGCGCCAGGTGATTGCAGCGGGCGGCGTAGCCGCAAATAAAGGGCTGCGGACTTCTTTGACGGCAGCGTTCGATGGAAAAGACATCCCGTTCTATATTCCACCTCTTGCTTTATGTACAGATAATGCAGCGATGATCGCTGCGGCCGGAACGGTCATGTTCGAAAAAGGCATACGAGGAACAATGGCTATGAATGGACGGCCGGGAATGGAACTTGCTTCCTGGAATTGAAAAAAGCTCGGCAGAAA
Organism: Planococcus sp. TJ-301; assembly: GCF_058268475.1. NCBI lineage: Bacteria > Bacillati > Bacillota > Bacilli > Caryophanales > Caryophanaceae > Planococcus > Planococcus sp. TJ-301. The sequence continues at coordinate 3,552 of NZ_JBZDOH010000002.1, forward strand.
CCGGATTTCACGGTTTCTGCCGAGCTTTTTCGTACATAATTGAGCTTTTTTATGCACAATTGATCCTTTAACTGTCAATAGAGAACATTTGTACTTATGCACAAATTGTGAATAAGCTGTTCATAACTCTATGAAAAACAGCCGTTTACCTACATATTGTAGCCTCTACACTGGAAAACTATGTGGATAACATTTAATTGAATTGTGGATAATGTGGAAAAGTCTGTTGATAGCTGTTATTGCACTTCTTTGGATGTGTACAACTTTGTGGAAATAATTATTTCGCAAATAGGTATTGACCTAGATATAGAAAAAGAAAAAACCGTATACAGATGTATACGGTCAACTGTTCACTTTTTCAATCTGTTCCTGTAATTCCAGCCATGCGGACATTTTTTCTTCCTGCTGTTCTTTCAAGCTTTCCAATTGAGTCTGCAAAGGCAGTACCCGTTCGTGGTCCTGGAATACTTCTGGGAGGCAAAGCTGCTCTTCGATTTCGGAAATCTGCGCGTCGAGCTTTTCCATTTCCAGCTCAGTTTCCTCTGTTTGGCGCAAAAGCTGGCGTTCCAATTTCTTTGCACCTTTGTCGATTTGGGAAGTCGTCGCTGCTGGAGCAGCTTTCACTGCCACAGTGGATTGGTCCGCTTCAAGTGCGGCCAGCTCTTCCATCTCAAGCTTTTTCTCTACGTAATAATCGTAGTTGCCAAGGTATTCCGTTGCGCCGTCTTGGGTCAGTTCAATGACTTTCGTGCCGATGCGGTTCATGAAATACCGGTCATGGGACACGAAAAGGATGGTGCCAGGATAATCGATCAATGCATTTTCCAGCACTTCTTTGCTGTCAAGGTCCAAATGGTTTGTCGGCTCATCCAACAGCAGCACATTGGCTTTTTGCATCATCAGCTTGGCGAGCGCGACGCGGGCTTTTTCGCCGCCAGATAGCGTAGAAATCGGCTTTAATACATCATCTCCGGAAAACAGGAAACGCCCGAGGATGCCGCGGATTTCCTTTTCATTGATCAGCGGGTATTCATCCCATAGTTCATTCAATAATAGTTTATTTCCTTTTAAGTTGGCCTGTTCCTGGTCGTAATAGCCGAACTGGATGCCTGTGCCGTAATGGATATCGCCGGCAAGGGGCTTGAGTTCTTTCATAATCGTCTTCAGCAGTGTCGACTTGCCGACGCCGTTCGGCCCAACAAGTGCCATGCTTTCCTGGCGGTACAGCTTCAGTGAAATGTCTTTTGAGACCGGCTTGCCGCTATAGCCAATAGCCAGTGAATTGGCGGTCAGCACATCATTGCCGCTTTGTTTGTCGATAGTAAAACCGAAACGTGCGGATTTTTCGCTGCCGTCCGGTGCCCCCATCCATTCTGTTTTTTCCAGGATCTTGCGGCGGCTCTGCGCCATCTTCGTCGTCGATGCCCGCACCAGGTTGCGCTGAACATAATCTTCGAGCTTGGCTTTTTCGCCTTGCTGCTTTTCAAACTGTTTCATGTCAAGGTCGTATTGCTTCGCTTTCTCGTCCAGATAGCGGCTGTAATTGCCTGTGTACTTTTTAACGCGATGCCGTGCCACTTCATAAACAAGCGTTACGACCTGGTCGAGGAAGTAGCGGTCATGCGATACAATCAGCAGGGCGCCGGGATAATTCTTCAAATAGTTCTCGAGCCAGCTCAGCGTTTCAATGTCAAGATGGTTTGTCGGTTCATCGAGGATCAATAGCTGTGGCTTGGACAGCAGAAGTTTCGCCAGCATGAGCCGCGTCTTTTGCCCGCCGGACAAAGATACGACCTTTTTGCCGTAGTCGTCCGCATAGAATTTCATGCCGTGGAGGATGGCGCGGGTATCAGATTCGAACTGGTAGCCTCCGGCATCCTTGAAATCATGCTGGAGCGTGTCATACTCTTTCATGACCTTGTCGTACAGCTCTGCATCGTCATGTACTTCTTGCTCAGCCATCTGGGCTTCGAGGCGGCGGAGCTGCGCTTCCTGTTCGCGGAAATGAGTGAAAATCGTCATCATTTCCTCCCACACGGTCGCGTCGGATTCCAGGTCGTTCTGTTGTTCCAAATAACCGATGGTCAAATCTTTCGGCATGATGATTTCGCCGCTGTCATAAGACATCTCACCGGATATGATTTTCAAAAGCGTCGATTTGCCCGCGCCGTTGCGGCCTACGAGTGCAACGCGGTCGCGGTGTTGGACTTCCAGTTTGACGCCTGAGAGAATCTCATCTGCGCCGAACGATTTATGGACTTGGTTTACTTGCAGTACTATCATGCGGGTCACCTCAATTCTACTTCAAGTGTAGCCCATAGGGCGGCTGTCCGCAATAAAGCCAGCTTTACATCTGGAGGTTCCTAATGTAAGATAGTATCGATTTGACAAGACCTCAGGAGGTAAGCTGGCATGCTGCACGAACCAACGAAAATTCCGCAGGCGACGACAAAACGCCTGCCGCTATATTACCGTTTTATCCAGAATTTCGCGAACGCCGGACAAAAGCGGATTTCATCGCAGGAATTGAGTGAAGCGATGAAAATCGATTCCGCTACGATCCGCCGCGATTTTTCCTACCTCGGGGCATTCGGCAAAAAAGGCTATGGCTACGATGTCCAGGGCTTGCTTGAATTCTTCCGCAAGACTTTGGATCAAGATGAAGCGACGAACGTTGCGTTGATCGGCGTCGGCCATCTCGGCAGCGCATTCCTCAAATACAATTTTCAGCGCAACCACAATACGAAAATCGTGCTGGCTTTCGATACAAACAGTCCGCTTGAAGGCGAACGGATCAGTGGCATCGACACCTATCATCCGGACCGCATTGAAGAGAAGATCACCGAATGCGGCATCGAAGTGGTCATCCTGACTGTGCCGTCGAGGTCAGCACAAGAAGTGACCGATCGCCTTGCGAAAACTGACATCAAGGGCATACTAAACTTTACGCCGGTGCGCATTGCAGTGCCGGACCATATCCGCGTACAGACCATTGACTTGTCCGTCGAGCTGCAGACGCTGATCTACCAGATCAAGCAGCATTGACTTAAAACCTTCACATTTGAAGGGTTTCTCGAAATAGCCAAAAGGGCTCGAATGATGTAGAATAGAGCCATAATACAGGAGGTGCCTCGTATGCCAGGTCCAATGAGTATCATCGTTATCGGAGTTGTTGCTTTACTTGTTTTCGGCCCTAAAAAGTTGCCGGAACTCGGGAAAGCGTTTGGTTCGTCTTTGCGTGAGTTCAAAAATGCTACAAAAGGACTTGTAGATGATGACGACGATCAGAAAGTAGATTTGAAAAAGAAAGAAGAGCAAAAGGAAATACGTTAGGATGTTTGTCTGATGACAGAAAAAGATATGACCTTAGTTGAACATATAGTTGAATTGAGAAAACGGCTCACCATTGTAGTCGTTTTCTTTGTATTAGCACTCATTGTCAGCTTTTTCCTTGCCCAACCGTTGATTCAGTATCTGCAATATACAGAAGAAGCGAAAAATCTTACCTTGAACGCGTTCAAAATTACGGATCCACTCAAGATTTTTATGCAGGTAACGATGATTTTAGCGTTGATCTTCACTTCGCCCGTGATCATGTATCAATTCTGGGCGTTTATCAGCCCGGGACTTCTTGAAAAAGAACGGCGAGCGACGCTAAGCTATATTCCGTTTTCCTTAATCTTGTTTTTAGGCGGGATCGCTTTTTCCTATTTGGTCCTGTTTCCTTATGTAATCGGGTTTATGCTGAATATCTCTGACAACATGGATATCCAGGAAACCATCGGGATCAATGAATATTTCCAATTCCTGTTCCAAATCACCCTGCCGTTCGGCTTGATTTTCCAGCTGCCGGTATTGATGCTGTTCCTGACAAGGCTTGGTTTTATTACGCCGATGCTGATGACGAAATACCGCAAGTATTCGTATCTTGGATTGGTGATCATCGCGGCGTTCATCACGCCGCCGGACATTGTCTCACATATGATTGTCACACTGCCGTTGATCGTGCTTTATGAGTTCAGTGTCGTCATCGCCAAAATTGGCTACCGCAAGTTTTTGAAAGCAGAGCAGCAGCAGCAAATCATCGAACAACAAGAAAGCCTTCCACCGAATTAAATCGGGGAAGGCTTTTTTTGTTATGCAGCCGTTATTGGATTTTCTCCAATTCTTTCAAGAATCCTTGGATCTTATCCATGTTGAGCTGGATGGCCATGACATAGCCGTTCAGCAGGATGTGCGCGATAATTGGAGTGATGATGCGTTTTGTTTTCTGGTAAAGGAATGCGAGCACTAGGCCGGTGGAAAAATACGTCAGCAAGTGTGTCATTTCCATGTGGACAAGCCCGAACGCTAATGCACTGACGGCAGTAGCAACCCAAAAGTTCGTTGTTTGGTTCAGTGAGCCGAAAATGACGCGGCGGAATACAAGTTCTTCAAGGACCGGGGCGAATAGGACGATTGCGAGTATCGTAAGCGGCACAACTTCAGCAACGCTGACGAGCGCCATCGTGTTCTCAGATCCGGGATCGATGCCGATGGCCATTTCAATCATGACAGCAAGCGACTGCCCAATTAGCAGCAGCAAGAAGCCGAGGGCTCCCCAAAGGAATGCCATCGGTAGGCTCGTTTTTTTGCCTTTCCAGATATCGAAAAAGCGCTTGTCCCGAAGCACGAGGATTATGGTGGCGACAAAGCCGATGCCCATGGAGCTGACGATGAGCCAACCGGTAGTGGTCATCCGTGCTGTTGTTTCCTCGAGGCCTTGTCCCTCGAAATAACCCATTGTAGGTGCGATGAAGAATGCCGGTGCGAGCTGCATCACGATGAAGATGAGCAGGACATAAAGCGGCGTCTTTTTTGTCTGGCGTTTGGCGGTGACGCTCAGTTTGCTTTTGCCGTTGCGGCCTGTATCGGTCTGCGCTTTTAAATTCAATTTCATTTCAGGTAGATTCCTTTCGTTAATGCATGCTCCTTCTATTGTAGAACTTTCACCGGGCGACCGCAAAGATTTAAAAAAAGAGAATGTTTTGACTTGCAAAAGAGAGGCGGTTTTATTAAACTGAGAAGTGGGTTAGCACTCGGGTGTTGAGAGTGCTAAGAAATATTTATTTAGATAATCTGAGGAGGGTGTTTCAATTGTTAAGACCATTAGGAGATCGCGTAATTATTAAGCTTATCGAAGCTGAAGAAAAAACTTCAAGCGGGATTGTATTGCCGGGATCGGCACAGGAAAAACCGCAGGAAGGCAAAGTGATCGCTGTTGGCAACGGACTTATCCGCGACAATGGACAGCGCACTGAATTGGACGTCCAAGAAGGCGACCGGGTCATCTTCTCGAAATATGCAGGATCTGAACTTAAATACGAAGGCAATGAATACTTAATCTTGCGCGAAAACGACATTTTAGCTGTATTAGGCTAAGCTATATATTCCTAATATTACGCAAAACGGCTCGCTTGCCGCGGGCGAGCGCCAAGCCGCTTCGTCGCTGCGCTCCTGCAGGGTCTCGGCTGTCTCGCTATCCCGCAGGCGTCTTCGCCGTTTTGCTCCATATTATTAACCGGGTGAATAACAATATAGAATGTTTTAACAAGATAGAGGAGGAAACTAAACATGGCAAAAGAGATTTTATTCAGCGAAGATGCACGCAGCCAGATGCTGCGCGGTGTTGATAAATTGGCAGATGCAGTGAAAGTGACACTTGGGCCGAAAGGGCGCAACGTTGTACTTGAGAAGAAATTCGGTTCACCCCTCATCACAAATGACGGCGTAACGATTGCGAAAGAAATCGAGCTTGAAAACCCGTTCGAAAACATGGGCGCGAAATTGGTGGCGGAAGTCGCTTCTAAAACGAATGACATCGCAGGAGACGGTACGACAACGGCAACGGTCCTTGCGCAAGCAATGATCCGTGAAGGGCTGAAAAACGTCACTGCAGGCGCGAACCCTGTCGGCATCCGCCGTGGGATCGAATTGGCTGTCGCAAGCGCTGTGGAAGGCTTGAAAGCCGTTTCCCAGCAAATCGAAGGCAAAGAATCGATTTCACAAGTGGCAGCTATTTCTTCCGGTGACGCTGAAGTGGGCAACTTGATCGCTGAAGCGATGGAGCGCGTCGGCAATGACGGTGTGATCACGTTGGAAGAATCACGCGGCTTCACGACGGAATTGGACGTTGTAGAAGGCATGCAATTCGACCGCGGCTACCAGTCGCCATACATGGTGACGGATTCGGACAAAATGGAAGCAGTCCTTGAAAACCCGTTCATCCTTGTCACTGACAAGAAAATCGGCAACATCCAGGAAATCCTTCCAGTGTTGGAGCAAGTTGTTCAGCAAAGCAAACCGTTATTGATCGTAGCGGAAGACGTTGAAGGCGAAGCGTTGGCTACATTGGTCGTCAACAAATTGCGTGGAACGTTCAATGCTGTAGCTGTCAAAGCTCCGGGCTTCGGCGATCGCCGCAAAGCGATGCTTGAAGACATTGCAGCATTGACAGGTGCGGAAGTCATCACGGAAGACCTTGGCTTGGAATTGAAAACGACGAACATTGCACAGCTTGGCCGTGCATCGAAAGTTGTCGTATCGAAAGAAAACACGACAATCGTTGAAGGCGCTGGAGACCAGCAGCAGATTGTTGCCCGCGTGGCGCAAATCCGCAACCAGCTGGAAGAAACGACTTCAGAATTCGACAAAGAGAAATTACAAGAACGCTTGGCAAAACTTGCCGGCGGCGTAGCAGTCATTAAAGTTGGAGCGGCTACTGAAACCGAATTGAAAGAACGCAAATTGCGCATTGAAGATGCTTTGAACGCAACGCGCGCAGCAGTAGAAGAAGGAATCGTTGCAGGCGGTGGTACAGCGCTTGTCAATGTATACAATAAAGTCGCGGAACTTCTGGAAACAACAGAAGGCGACGAAGCAACAGGCGTCAAAATCGTTCTTCGCGCGTTAGAAGAGCCGGTTCGCCAAATCGCAACGAACGCAGGCCTTGAAGGATCGATCATTGTTCACCGCCTGAAATCGGAAGAAATCGGCATCGGCTTCAACGCAGCGAACGGCACTTGGGTCAACATGCTTGAGCAAGGAATCGTCGACCCGACGAAAGTGACGCGTTCTGCACTTCAAAACGCAGCATCTGTAGCAGCGATGTTCTTGACGACGGAAGCAGTCGTAGCAGACATCCCTGAACCAGCAGGACAAGGCGGCGGCATGCCTGATATGGGTGGCATGGGCGGCATGATGTAAGAACTTCTAACTAATAAAGAGAGAAACCTTGTAGTATAAGGGTTTCTCTCTTTTTCTTTTGAACTATAATTTTCAAATGCTCATAGGATGCTCATAGTTTTGGAAAAGAATTGTTTTTTTACCTGTCGAGTGGTGACTATAAGTATTATACTTACAGTATTACAGGCTATTTTTGATAACCTTTTATCAAATAAATGATGATGCATTCCATAGAATATACCACACGGGGGAGTTATTAATATGAACACGATAGATAGAAACATACAGACCAATTTCAATGTTCAAGAGAAGTCAGCATTAATCTGGAATATCGCTGATATTTTGCGTGGTCTTTACAAGCCTCACGAATATGGCGAGGTCATTTTGCCAATGACGGTAATAAAAAGGTTTCATGATACGTTATTGCCGACTAGAGACAAAGTGTTAGAAGCAGCTGAAAAGTATGAAACATTTGCGGTAAAGGATGGATTCTTACAACGAGCAGCTGGCCACATCTTTTACAATACTAGCCAATTCACGTTTGATTCCCTATTGGCCGATTCGGAACACATTGAGGAGAACTTCCGGGCATATCTGAACGGATTCTCCGAAAACGTGCAAGATGTCCTCCAGAACTTCGAGATGGATAACCACATTGCGAAACTTTCCAAGAATGGGAAGCTCTTCCACATCATTCAGGAGTTTAATACGGCCAAGGGCTATATGGGAGCAGATGTCATTACCTCGACAGACATGGGTTACGTATTCGAAGATTTGGTCAAGCGTTTCTCTGAGAGCTATAACGAAGAAGCGGGAGCGCACTTCACGAGCCGAGATATTATCTACTTTATGACCGATATCCTATTGGCGGAAGAGAAGGACGTGTTGGCTTCCGAAGGGGTCGCAAAGACGGTCTATGACCAGACTATGGGAACGTCACAGATGCTCGGTGCGATGGAAGAGCGCCTGCGCCTTTTGGATGCGGATGCAGAGGTTACGACATTCGGCCAGGAAATCAATGCGCAGACCTACGCCATCGCTAAAGCAGACATGATTATCAAGGGCGGGAATCCGGAGAACATGCGTCTTGGGAACACACTCACCGATGATAAATTCGGGGGCTATACGTTTGATTACTGCATCAGTAATCCACCATTCGGCATTGATTGGGCTTCTGAACATAAAGCGGTCACAGCTGAACACAACCTAGGTGATGCTGGTCGATTCGGAGTCGGTCTTCCACGTAGAAGCGACGGCCAATTGCTCTTCATGCTCAATGGGGTCAAGAAATTGAAAGACACCGGGAAAATGGCCATTATTCATAACGGCTCTGCCCTGTTTAGCGGGAACGCAGGGGGCGGGGAAAGTGAAATCCGCCGTTATATCATCGAGAACGACTGGCTGGAGGCCATTATCCAATTGCCAACGGATTCCTTCTACAATACAGGCATCACGACGTACATTTGGGTTATCTCGAAAGAGAAGCTGGCGCACCGGGAAGGGAAAGTCCAATTGATTGATGCCTCCAATATGTTCGAGAAACGGAGAAAATCCATCGGAAGTAAGCGAAATGACATCAGTGATGCGTGTCGGGACATTATCGTACAGGCATACGGAGAGTTTGCAGACCAGGAATACCGTTTGGGCGACAGCACCCTCGAATCGAAAATCCTCGACAACCTGGACTTTGGGTTCAATAAGATTACTATTGAAACCCCATTGAAGGACGAAAATGGAGAAGTAGTCATGAAAAGCAAGAAGCCGGTAGCAGATGCTACCCTTCGGGATACAGAGGACGTACCACTTATCGAGGACATCGATGTCTACTTCGAGCGGGAAATCAAACCGTTCAATCCGGAAGCATGGATTGATAAGAAGAAGACGAAAGTGGGCTATGAAATTCCGTTCACCCGCCTGTTTTACAAGTACACAGAGCCGGAAAAGACGGAGGATATCGCTTTTCGCATTAAGGTACTGGAAGAGAAGATTGTCAAGTCATTTGAAGCGCTCTCTGGACAGGAGGTAGAAATTGATGGGTAGGCCGATGAAAGATAGTGGACTAGATTGGATTGGTGACGTGCCTCAAGAGTGGGTTGTTGCCAAAATGAAGAAATTATTTGAATCCCCCATGAAGTATGGCGCAAATGAATCGGGTATAGCTTATAGCCCTGATTTGCCTAGATATATAAGGATTACAGATATTTTAGATAACAATAAGCTGTCTTGTGGAAATGAGCAGTCTTTGCTAGAAGAAATTGCCGAAAATTATATATTAAAAAAAGACGACATACTGTTTGCCAGAAGTGGAGCTACTGCTGGAAAAACTTATATAGTAAATGAAGGTACTCCGAGAAGTGCTTTTGCTGGGTACCTCATTAAGGCTACCTATAAAAAGGATATGCATGCGAAATTTGTATATTACTTCACCAAGTCTAGCGCTTACGATGAATGGAAAAATTCTATTGTTATACAAGCTACAATTCAAAATATTGGAGCGGAAAAATACGCTAATATGTATTTAACTGTCCCTCCATTAGAAGAACAACAAAAAATTGCCGACTTACTTGACGAGAAAACCGCTCATATCGATTCCATCATTAGCGACACAAAACAATCCATCGATGAGTTCAAGAAGTACAAACAAGCGGTGATTTCCGAAGCGGTAACAAGAGGGTTGAATCCGGATGTTGAAGTGAAAGATAGCGGAATTGAGTGGATAAGTGAAGTTCCTGTTAACTGGAATTTGTTAAAAGTTAAGCATCTTTTAGCAGAGAGAAGTAAAAAAACTAATGATGGAACAGAAGAACCTTTATCTATGAGTCAACAATATGGGTTAATACCTACAAAAGATATGCTTTCAATTCCCAACCCCACATCCTCTTATATCGGAAGTAAAATTGTGATAAAACAAGATTTGGTTTTTAATAAGCTGAAGGCGCATTTGGGAGTATTTTCTGTCTCTTTATTTGATGGAATTGTGAGTCCTGATTATGCTGTCTACTATTCAAGAGTATCTGTAAATGTAAAGTATTTGGAATACCTTTTCAAAACACCTTTATATATCAATGAATTCAAGAAATTTTCAAGAGGGATAGCTGCTGGACTCACTCGGTTGTATACGCCGGATTTATTTAATATTTGGTGTGTTATGCCTCCATTGCAGGAGCAAAATGACATAGTTAACTATATTGATGAGAAAAGCTTGCACATTAGTAAGCTTATCGAACAGAAGCAGCAGCTCATCATAGAGTTGGAAACATACAAGAAGTCACTAATCTACGAATATGTCACTGGAAAGAAGGAGGTCGTATAAATGGCGATCACACAAGACGGGGAAAAGCGTTTTGAAGAAGACATTGAATCCTTCCTTCTGAAAAGCGAAGGTTACCGGCAGAAGGATATGTCCGGCTATGACCCGGAGCGGGCTATTAATATCGACGAGTTGATTGCTTTTATCGAAGCGACGCAGGAGAAAGCGTGGCAGAAATACGTGCGGATGTATGGGCAGGAGGCGCCGAACAAGCTAAATAAACGCCTAGCGCAGGAAATAAATACGAACGGCTTATTGTATGTACTCCGCAACGGTATCCGTGACAGGGGGACATGGCTCAAGATTGCGTCGTTCCGTCAAGAGTCGAATCGGAACACCGATGTCATCCGTGCCTACGAGCAGAACCGATTGACCTACACCCGACAATTTTATTATTCGGCGCATAACCGCAACTCCATTGACCTCGTAATCTCCCTGAATGGACTTCCGATTGTGGCCATTGAGCTTAAAAATCAGGCGAAGGGGCAGAACGTCGACAATGCGAAGACGCAATTCATGTATGACCGTGACCATCGGGAAGCTTGCTTCCAGTTCAATAAGCGATTCCTAGTATATTTTGCTGTCGATTTGTATGAAATATGGATGACGACAAAGCTTGCTGGAAAAGAAACCTTCTTCCTTCCCTTCAATCAAGGGTCTAACGGTTCTGGACAGGTCGGTGGGGCTGGCAACCCTATGAATGAAGCAGGTTATTCAACGGCCTATCTGTGGGAAGAGATACTGCAGAAAGACTCCCTCATGGAGATTCTGCAACGCTTCCTGCATCTCGATGGTGACCCGAAAAGAGGGCGCCTTATCTTCCCACGATTCCATCAGCTTGATGTGGTTCGAAAGCTGACTACAGATGTGAAGGTAAACGGGAGCGGCGGGAATTACCTCATCCAGCATAGTGCCGGCTCCGGGAAGTCGAACAGCATTGCCTGGTTGTCCTACCGATTGGCAAGTCTCCATGACCTTTCAGATACCCCTTTGTTCACCTCGGTCATCATCGTGACTGACCGGAAGGTGTTGGATAACCAATTGCAAGAAACGATTTCAGGCTTTGACCATCAGGCGGGGTTGGTGGAGACCATCGGGGAAGGGAAATCTTCACGTGACCTGTTAAATGCAGTGAATGACGGGAAGAAAATCATTATTACTACCCTACAGAAGTTTCCGGTTATTTACGATGAAGTCGAGAACAACAAGGGACGTCGTTTTGCCATCATTGTCGACGAAGCTCACTCTTCACAGACTGGTGACAGTGCAAAGAAACTCCGTACTGCTCTTGCTGATACGGAAGAGGCTTTGAAAGAATATGCGGAGATGGAAGGTTTTGAAGAGGCGAGCCAGCTCGATGCCGAAGACCGTCTCGTGCAGGAACTTGCTAGTCATGGCCGGCATGACAACATGAGTTTCTTTTCCTTCACAGCGACCCCAAAGGAAAAGACACTTGAAATGTTCGGCACCCGGAATAGTGATGGTTCCTATCATCCTTTTCATGTTTATAGTATGCGTCAGGCAATTGAGGAAGGTTTCATTTTAGACGTGTTAAAAAATTACATGACATATGATACCTCCTATAAGATTGCGAAAGATACCCCGGACAATCCGGAAGTGCCGACAAGTAAAGGTGTAAAAGCTATACGGAGATTCCAGTCACTTCACCCACATAATTTACAACAGAAGACCGCAATCATGGTAGAACAGTTCCGAGACATTACAAAGAATAAAATAGGTGGCAAAGCAAAAGCGATGGTTGTCACCGCTTCACGCCTTCACGCTGTGCGTTACTACCATGAATTCAAGCGTTATCTCGAATCGAAAGGGTATACTGACCTTGATATTCTCATCGCCTTCTCTGGTGTTATAAATGACAGTGGGGTGGAATACAAGGAAAGCGGTATGAATCAGGCAAAGGACGGCAAAAATATCTCAGAAGACCAACTTAAAGCTCAGTTCAAGACTAATGATTTCAATGTATTGATTGTAGCGGAGAAGTATCAGACTGGATTTGATGAACCGCTTTTGCACACAATGTTCGTCGACAAACGTTTATCGGGTGTAAAGGCTGTACAAACCCTTTCCCGACTGAATCGAACGCATATTGGGAAAGAAGATACATTCATTCTTGATTTTGTTAATACAGCAGATGAGATACAGGAAGCATTTACACCGTATTATGAATCAACGAGTCTGGATGAAGCTATCGACGTCAATATGATTTATGATATTCAGACGAAAATCCAAAACTATAAGCTCTACAATACCGAGGATATAACTAAATTCCTTAAGATATATTATAAAAAGGGAACGCAAGGAGATAAAGAGCTTGGGGCAATGACGAGTCTTTTGAAACCGGTTCTGAAGCGGTACGGCGACTTGTCGGAGGAAGAACAGTATGAGTTTCGGATTTCCATTCGAAACTTCAATAAATGGTATGCATATATCATTCAAATTGCCCGGATGTTCGATAAAGAATTGCATCAGGAGTATGTCTTTACTTCTTATCTCGATAAGTTTATTCCGGGAGTCACTACGAGCGATATTAGCATAGAAGACAAGTTGAAGCTTGAATACTTTAAACTTAAAGAAACATTTAAAGGTGATATTACATTAAATCCTAATACAGTAGATAGCATTCTCGTCAATCCAAAAGAAATCGAGACAGCCGTCAAATCAATCGAGGAAGACGAACTTTTGGAAGAAATTATTCAGCGAGTAAACGATAAATTCCAAGGGAACTTCACCGAAGGCGACCGAGTTATACTAGAAGTGCTCTATAAGGCAGTTAAGCAGGATAAGCGCTTGAAGGCCTCAGCCAAAACTAACGACTCTGAAATTTTTGAGCAGAGTATTTTTCCAGACTTCTTCCATAAATCTGCAATGGACAATTACGAAAAATCAACGAAGTCTTTTGAAAAACTTTTCCAGGACTCCGAATTTTACCAATCGGTTATGGAAATTGTTGCGAGGGTAGCATATAAAGATTTGAGAAGTGAAAAGTAAAACCATTTTGACTGAGAAACTATACAATAAATGAAGAGTTATTGTGAACATAATTATTAGACACATTGGTGTCAGGAGGGAACGGTCAAATGAAAAGAGAAGAGGTTTTAGCTGCCCTTAAAGCAGGAGAATTTGATGGACTAAACCATACGTATCAACCTTACACTACTGGTTACAGTAAAAATAGTTATCAAGATGAAATTAGTGTATCACATGGGACTATTGAGTTAACGAGAATTACTACTGGAAAATTCTTCGATGGAAAGGAAAATGAACGATTTGAAGAGAGCAAAACGGATGTGTTAAGTGATTCTAAAGCGGTTGATTTTATTGAAAGACGTCCGTATTATTTTGCGCAAAGAAGACCCGATTTGTTTTAATGGAGTACTTTAGTTTCTAAGATGCCTTCGGAGTAAATGCGGTGTGTAGTCCATATTCAAAAGAACTGGGCTATTTTTTATAAGACGAATTGTAATATTAAGTGCAACACCCTAAAAACAAAAAAGGGCCCATGACAGATTCGTGTAAAATGTAAGTTACCACACCAACACTACACGGAGGTTCTGTCATGAGCTACGTCCATCTTACCATATCGGAACGCGTCAAAATAGAAACCCTAGCGGATTTGAATTACTCGATCCGTGAAATAGCCCACAAATTGGGACGTAGTCCCTCTACCGTTTCGCGGGAAATGAAGCGTTGCGAAAGTGCAGGTCCTTATCAAGCAGAATCAGCTCAGGAAACTTATGCCGGCAAGAAAAAGCGCTGCGGCGCGAAGTCCAAAGGGACAGAAGTAACAGTGGCCACTGTCCAGCAGAAGCTTGACGAGACCTGGTCCCCGGAACAGATTGCCAACCGGCTATTCGAAGGAAGGCTGTGCTTTAAAACCATTTACCGCTGGATCTACGAAGGGTTGATTCAGGTGCCGCTAACTGTACTGCGGCAGAAAGGCAAACGGCGGAAACCACAGGAAACGCGGGGCCGTTTTACCATTGGGACACCCATTGCCAAACGACCGAAAGAGGTCCGGAAACGGGAGACCTTCGGTCACTGGGAACTGGATACCGTTGTCTCCAGCCGCGGAAAAAGCAAAGCCTGTGTGGCCACCTTCATTGAACGGAAAACCCGCTGGTATACCGCCGTCAAAATGGTGGACCGTACCTCAGCCTCCATGGAGAAGGCGGTTCATACCTTGTGTCAACTCATTCCGGAGGACGGCTTTCTCACGGCAACCACCGACCGGGGCAAAGAATTCAGCTGTTACAGCTCGCTTGAAAAAGATCTGAACATCCAAGTGTATTTTGCGGATCCGTATTCTTCCTGGCAGCGTGGAAGCAACGAAAATGGCAATGGTCTTTTGCGTGAATTCTTTCCAAAGAAAACCGATTTCGCCAGCGTCAGTGAAAGTGAATTAAACGAAGCACTCATGGATGAAGTGTTGCACTTAATTTGACAAACTATCAAAAGTATAAAAGCATTAAGTGGAGAAGAGAACAAGATAGTTGTAAAATGTAGGAGATTTTTTTATGGGATATTTTGAAGACGTATTGGCCAAGTCAAAAAAAGAAGTGGACATTGAAAAATTGAAGCTCGATTTGAAAAGATTTTTTATCATAAGAAGAGAAACATATTCAGAGTTAGAAGGTTCAACTAATTATTCGAATGCTTTGCAGTCGAAAAGAGAAGAGATTGTGAATGATGTAAAAGACTTCTTAGAACCAATAGGTTATGAAGTCGCGTTACTTGAACATCCTCAGATGCAAGGAGTAATAGGTATAGAAGCGAGAAGTGGAAGCGAGAGTTTCAGTTTAAGGTTTTCTGACGAAAAATCTTTCGTATTTAATCGCCCTGGACACTTTTTCGTTAATTTTTCATTAATAGATGTTAGTGAAGAAAGATGGTTAACATTGGGAAGTGAACAAAATGACGAAGTTACTTTGATTGGTCACTATTCTGGCGGAGATTTTGAAACACTGAATCAGGCAAAAAAAGATGTGGAGAAAGAAATAAATAGTTTCCGCGAAAAACTTAACAATGCCTATACTCCGGTAGTTCAAATTCAAAACACTGAAAATGACTTCATTTTTGAAGACTTTCAAAAAGCCTTGGAAGATATTGATGAAAATTAGAAAAGATAATGCGGAATAGCACTCTGAAAAGGGTGCTATTTTTGTTGTTTAATTATGGAGTATCATTTTAAAATTACGATTGACCAAGAAGAGACTCGCAAACAGATTAATAAGAAATTAGATGAAGCTATCCAGCAAGTTCTCTTTACTTGGGATATAAACGAAATGGCGAAACGAAACTGTATGAGTAAGTCATTCTTAGTAAACGAATTTTTTGATGATCCGCGGATGAAGTTACTGGAGCGACGGAAAGATAAAAGTAAGTGGTTTTGGTTTTATGAGGAAAGCTTGGTAGTGATGAGAGAAATAATGGATACTTGGTAGTAACTAAATGCGTGGACAGACAGTGATTAAAAGCGACAAAAATCTTTTGATTTCTTGAAACGAAATTTTTTTCATAAAAAAGTAATATCAGACATACCCATTTTAAAGCACTCAGGAGGTCTTCTAACGAGAAGTGGTTTTTAATAGTAATTAGGCCTAAAAAAAGTATCTAACTCTGTTTAGATGGTCCTAAAGGACTTTGAATAGGTGTTTTTTGACGCATGTGCATGACATTTCTTCCCGACATATCGTTGTCTTTTTGTAAATCCGTCTGGGGTGTACAAGTACTTAACCAGTGGTATAGTATAAAAAAGATACAAAATCAACTTCTAAAAGGTAGTTGTCGTAACTTCAAAGCGAGACAGCTTACCAGCTACTTTTTATTGAAAAGGAAAATACTATGAAATTCTATCACAGTACAAAATCTGAATATGCGGCTTCTATTGTCGATGAACAGGTAATCAATCCAAGTTATTATGATTTAGCTGCCTATCTCCGAGAAGTCATTCTGAATGGTTGGTTTGAGAAAGATGAGTTTGTAGATACTAATCAATTATTAATTCCTCAAAAATTCACTGATGCCGAAGGCAATGAACAATATGTGAGTTGGCTAGGAGTTGGAGTATATTGCTTTGTAGAAACAGATTTAGAGCAAGCACTAGAATATAGTGCCAATCATGATGCAATTGTGGAGATAATTGTAGATGAAAAGCTGTGTCAAGGAACCAATATTTTTAATATGGATTCACGGCTGAACAGAAAAAAACTTAAAGAATTCGTTGTTAATGATTTGAAACAACTTGAAGATATGCAACGACCTGAAGATAAGGGGTATGCTCGACAATTCCGAGAATTATTAGAGGCTTGTCTAGACAACAACTTTCGAGGAACACCTCATGCAGCTGGTTTAATAATTGATTTATACATGATGTTAGTCGAAAACTTCAAGATAATTAAGTGTACTTTTACCCATGGTGGAGGGAAAAAAAACAAAGATCCCTGGTTTACTCAATATGTAGCCATAAAAGATACAGAAGTAATTATCGGATTGAATCAAATCTAATAAAAAAATTAGGGGTGATTGTTATGTTGAACAGTGAACAACTCATGAAACTAAATGATATTTTTCATTCCGCTATAAAACCGGTTATGCAAGAAAATGAAGAAAAACTAAGTAGTTTTATGAACGAAGTTCAAGAATACAGAGAATTTGCTATGGTGAAAAAAAATCAAACGCAAAAAGTGGAAGAGCTTTTATTTGATAGCATATATAGTCAGATGTTATTTCCTTCTTCAACTAAAAATGTTAAGAATCAAACAGGAGAAATTGCTGAAGAAAAGAAGCTGCGTCAAAATGTTAAGTTGAATGTAGAAGTTAACCATACTTTTTTAAATTCAGCCGACCATACAATTTCAGCAGTTATGAATACAATAATTAATAAGGATGTAGTAACAACGAATGTATCAAAAGAAGTCTCATTAGCGGCTTGAATTCTAAACGATTTCTTTAAAGGAGTATTAAAATGGAACCAGTTATCACATTTAGAGGGTATTCAATTGAGAAATTAGTCTTTACGAAAGAAGAAATGGATTTCGATGAAGAATTTGAAGACCAAAAAGATAAGGATTTAAGTCTTTCTCTAAATTACGGAGTCACAGAAGACTTTAAAGAAGGAAAAGTTGAGTTGACTGTTCGTATAAAAAATACAGAGAACGATATTAAGATATCACTCAAAGTTATTGGAGATTTTGAAATTAATAATCTTGATGATATTGATCAAATACACCAGTTCTTATCAGTTAATGGTACTGCTATACTCTATCCTTATGTACGGAGTATTATATCGATGGTGAGTAGTTTAGACTCGCATGATGCAATTTTATTGCCAACAATCAATACAAGTAATTTTGGTCAAGATTAAGACGTTACTTTTAATTCTGGCAACACTCCGGCAACATTGAAAATAGCTTTGTATAGTTTTCTGTAAATAAGAAAAAAGAAAACCTTCTATATAATAGGTTTTCTAGTATGCCATCCCATCCTATATCTGTCGCTAGTCAATGGGCGGCATGATGTAAATCATCAGCCCTTCCGGAAAAACTCCCTCTCACTAAGTGAGAGGGAGTTTTTCTATTCTGTTGAATAAAATATTAAAATGATTTTCTGAAAATGTGTTGTAATGAAATGGATCGTCTGATATTGTATTAATCACATCAGATTACTCGGTATTAAATTTCCGAGTATACATAAATTCTTATCTAGAGAAGTGGAGGGACTGGCCCTTTGAAGCTTCGGCAGCGGAACTAATTGGAGAACATTCCGATTTGTAACTGTGCCAAATCCAGCAGGTGCCCTAGACAGCACTTGAAAGATGAGAAGAGCCGGACCGTGAGCCCCTCTTCTTAATTATGGAGAGGGGGCTTTTTTCTATTCAATGGATTGAGAAGAGTGAGGAGTAAAAGGTATCGAACCGCCGAAATGTTTTACATCATTTCCAGTTTATAAAATTGCCGCATATGCAACTGGTTTAGATTTGTCAGGGGCAGAGTAAAATAATGAAAAACAAGGAGAGATAGCAAATGAAAAAGCGTTTAATTGGTGTGTTGAGGCTTTCAGCTTCCCTATTATTAGCGGGCTGCGGCAATGATCAAGCTTCCGGAAGGGATACGAAAGAAGTGCGGGTCGGTTTCGGAGTTGGCACTTATGAGCAGCAATTCAAAGAAGGCATCTTGCCCATCTTAGAGGAGAAAGGGTACACCGTTGATACGACAACCTTCTCTCAGAATATGCAGTTGAATCCGGCAATGCAAGAAGGTTCAATTGATGCGAGTATTTTTCAGAGTACAGCTTATATGGAAGGGATGAATGATGAATTAAACATGAATATGACCGGTATTGCTTTTGTGCCGAGTGCCCCTCAAGGATTATATTCTAAACATCATCAATCCCTGGATGAAGTGAAAGACGGATCAACCGTAGGGGTGCCGAATGATCCGGTAAACCAGGAAAGAGCGGTGCGTATTCTTGAGGAGTTGGGATGGGTGACTGTCTCGTCTGATGCAGGGGTGACTGATTTCAACCTAAAAGGTGTTGAAACAGCCGATTACGACATTGACATTAAAGTATTAGACCCTGCTCAAATTCTAGTATCACTGCAGGACATTGACTTTGGGGTCGTCAATGGCAATTATATTGCCAATGCTCCGGACCGGAAAATTACAGATGCCCTCAAGATTGAAGATACACCTGAGCAGCACCGGATTGTTGTAACGATTGAGGAAGAAAACGAGGATACAGAATGGGCGAGAGATTTGAAGGAAGCATATGAATCAGAGGAATTTAAGGAATACATCGAGTCGAATGAACAATATGACGGGTTCATCTTAACAGAGGAATGGGATCAATAAATAAGAACCCGTATTAGAAAAAGAAAGGTGAAGTGTACATGGATATCACAGCAGATAAGACCTTTGAAGAGCGTTTGCAGTTACTGACACATACGGTTGCCTCATTCTCAGAAAGAGCAGCCGAAAACGATCTTGAAGGAAGGTTTCCATTTGAGAATTTTAAAGAACTGAAAGCAATCCATTATCCTTTATTGACGATTCCAGCGGAGTACGGAGGAGCAGGCATCTCATTATATGAGATGCTGCGCTACCAAGAAGTTATCAGTAAGGCTGATGGATCCACAGGATTGTCCATCGGCTGGCACATGGGAATCATTAAAGATCTGGGAGAAAAGAATAGATGGAAAGAGTCTATGCTGAAAAAACTATTTGACGATATCAGAGAAAATGTGACATTGATCAATAACTGTGCGACAGAAAAGCAAACAGGAAGTCCGACAAGGGGAGGAAAACCTTCTACAACAGCTAAAAAGGATGGACGGCATTGGGTTATCGATGGAAGGAAGACGTTTACGACAATGGCTCCCGTATTGGATTATTTCAACGTAACAGCTGCGATTGAAGAGACAGGTGAAATTGGATTTTTCCTCATCCCACGCTCAAAAGTAGGGGTAGAGATCGAAGAAACGTGGGATAGTATAGCCATGAAAGGTACAGGGAGCCATGATTTGATATTGAATAACGTCAAGCTTGAGGAAGACTCATTAGTCGAAATTCTCGAACCTGGAAAAAAACAGGCAGCTGGATGGCTGCTTCATATTCCAGCATGCTACCTCGGCATTGCACAGGCAGCGCAGGATTATGCCATCAGTTTTGCAAAAGAATACTCGCCGAATAGTCTTAACGGTCCGATTATAGAGCTGCCGAATGTTAAGCAAAAGATTGGCCAAATCGAATTGGAACTAGTCAGAGCGAGACATTTTCTATATTCTGTAGCGAAGCAGTGGGATGAGTCGAATGAAGAGGAACGATCAAAGATGAATCCGGAATTGGGAGCCGTGAAGGTAGCTGTCACCAATTCAGCAATCACCGTTGTTGATTTGGCAATGAGGGTAGCAGGTGCTCATAGTTTATCAGAAAAGAGCCCACTGCAAAGATATTACCGGGATGTGAGAGCGGGCCTTCACAATCCACCTATGGATGATATGGTTATTCCGTTGCTTGCTGACTATGCGATTGGAAACCAGGCTGTGAAAAAAACTTTGAGTGAACAAGTCATTAAATAGCAACTAGAAGCTCTCCCGTTTATTCCACCCTCCATAAGAACTCGTTCAATTTGATTCATATTAAATTCATGAATATTCTTCTTATCCACTTCTTTTAGAAGAAATGAAACATCAAAAGAGCGCTGACCCTTTATTGGATCACCGCTCTTTTTTAGTATGAGCATTCGTCTCGCGCCTTAGGAAATTACGAACGTTTCAACTAATTATTTTGGCGGCTGCAACCATCAAGGAAATAGGCTATATAAGTTCAAATTATGTCTGCGCTTACAAACGTTCTTGTTTAGTTTGCGCTTATATGACACCTATCACTAGCCTCCCATAGGTGCGTCAGGTAAGTTATCCGTAGCAGAGAATTGCTTCCGATACGGAATTGCATTTAAAGGAGAAATTTTTTAATGAAGAAAATAGCTTGGATTACGGATACAGCTGCGCAATTGGATGAAGCTTTCATCCAAAAACATCATGTATATGTCCTGCCTCTTAGCGTTGTTTTTGACGATGGGTCATATCGGGAGTCCCTCGACCTTACACAGGAAGTGTTTTACGGTAAATTACGCTTAGCGAAAGTCTCGCCTAAAACCTCGCAGCCAGCAATTGGAGAAATGCTTTCTTTATACGAAAAATTGCAGTCCGAAGGATATGATTTTGCGATTGCTTTACACCTATCCAGCGGACTTTCTGGTACATTTGAAAGCGCGCAGTCGGCTACGGAAATGTCAGACTTCCAAGTGTATCCTATTGATTCGAAAATCGGTTCTTTTCCGATGGTGAAAATGATTGAAATTGGCGATAGCCTGTTGGCAGAAGGCAAGGACGTAGAAGAAGTTGTTGCGACAATAAAGGATATGACAGCTAAATCGCATTTATCTTTTATACCTTCAAGCTTGAACCAATTGCATAAAAGCGGTCGGGTTTCCGGCACACAAGCATTCTTAAGCAATATCCTGAACATCAAACTGGTCATTACGTTTGTAAATGGAAAAACGGTCATGAAAGAAAAAGTCCGTTCAAACAAGCGGGCAAAAAATACCGTGACTGATGCACTTCGCGCGGATATGGCGAAAGGCACTGTACCGGAAGTTGCGGCTATTCATTGCAATAATGCGGCTGACGCAGAAATATGGAAGAACGAGCTTTTGCAGGAGTTTCCAGGCTTAAAAGTACAAGTTGTTCCACTTAGTGTATGTGTCGGGGTACATGCGGGGGAAGGAACTACGGGGTTAAGCTGGGTTGCTTATTGATTTTTTATTATAAACGGTTAAAAAAGGGGCGAATCCAAAATGGGTTTGCCTCTTTTTAATCGGCTCCTTGATTAGCAGAAATCTTATTAAACAGTCTTTAGCTATATATGTTAAAATTTAAGAAATAAAGTAAAATTTTAGTTTAATCAACTGAGAAGTAAAACATGACAATAATCGAGGTGCATGATGGTAATAACGGTACAAGACTTGCAAATGTATAAGAATTTTGATGAGCTGGCTGAAGATGTCCTTGATCTTGCAAAAGAAATTCTGCCTGACCAATTGATTTACTTAACTTCATTCAGCGATACGCAGCAAATTATTTTGAAGCTGTCAGATCTTGACACAAGTATTCTTCTGACTGAAGGAATGACAATAAACCTTGAAGAGACAGTATGTGATCGAATTGATTTTGAAAAAAAACAGCCATTAATTTATGAGGATATTAAAAAAGCTTGTCCGAGTGATTTAAAAAAAGTACTCGAAGGAGCCAATATCAAGTCATACTTAGGGATTCCGATTTCCCGCGTAAACGGGGAGCGGTTTGGAACTTTGTGTGCAGTGCATCACGAAGAAAGCCATTTCAACAGCAAGAGCATAGTTCTGCTGCAAAGAATAGTCAGGATGTTTTCTTATTATTTGGATCTGGAGCGCTTTGCCTATAGAGATTCTTTGACTGAACTATACAACAGACATTATCTTTCGAAGTTTTTTGAAACCAATTCCATAAACGGAGGAGCGCTATACTTTCTTGATTTGGATGGATTTAAAAAGGTGAATGATGTGCATGGTCACGATACGGGGGATCTAGTGTTGAAGGAAGTTGCTCAGAGACTCCAAAACTTTGTGAAAGAGTATAATGATGCTTTTGTCGTTAGATTAGGGGGAGATGAATTCATCATAAATTTCTCTGGCATCTCTAGCAAAGAGGAAAGCAGCAAGCGAGCGGAACAGTTGCTTAACGATTTAAGTACATGGGGTGCCGAATATGAACTCTCCACAAGCATTGGCATTGCAACTTATCCTGCCGGTAATGAAAACAATTTAAACACGCTTCTTAAAAATGCAGACAATGCCTTATATCGTGCAAAAACAGCCGGAAAGAACACGTATAAATTTTTTTAAGCAATTTTTCTAAAATAATCAAAAGGTATACTTTTTTCATTACAAGTAATATAGGAGACCCTTTCCAAAAAAAGAGTGGTAAAAGGAGCTTACAAGATGGGCGAAACAAGCCAATTGCAAAAGACCTACAATCAATCCACATACAAGTTGGCAAATCATAGTGCACGCAATGTTCATGTTTTAAAAGAAGCCTTCCAAAACGTGAACGATGATTTGGAAAGTGATATGTATGGGAAAGGCCGGATTATTGAGGATTTCCAAGAGAAAATGGCTGCATTATTAGGGAAAGATGACGCCGTTTTTTTCCCCAGCGGCACAATGGCGCAGCAAATTGCTTTGCGCATATGGTGTGATGAAAAAGGAATAAAAAAAGTGGCTTATCACCCGCTGAGCCATTTAGAAATTCATGAAGAAGATGGGTTAAAAGAGCTGCATGGCATTGAAACGGTTTTGCTTGCGGATCGCCATCGTGTAATCGATCTGGATGATGTGATAAAAATGGAGGACGGGATTGCGGCAGTGTTGCTGGAATTGCCTCAACGTGAAATAGGCGGACAATTACCGAGCTTCGAAACGCTCGAACAGATTTCGCAGTATTGCCGGGAAAAGCAAATCAGGCTGCATCTTGATGGAGCGCGGTTGCTTGAAGTTCTCCCTTATTACCAAAAAACTGCGGCCGAAGTATGTGCTTTATTTGATAGCGTTTACTTGTCTTTATACAAAGGGATTGGTGGAATCGCCGGCGCCATATTAGCTGGCAATCGAGATTTTATTCAGCAATCGAAAGTTTGGAAAAGGCGGCATGGCGGCGATCTGATTAGTTTATATCCTTATATCATCTCAGCAGATTATTACTTTGACATTCGCGCTCATAAAATGGGACAGTATTTCGAAGAGGCAAAGGAAGTTGCTGCTTTGTTCAATTCTTGTTACGGCATCTCCACGCTTCCGGTTGTTCCTGTGTCCAATATGTTCCATGTCCATTTTCCGTATGCCAAAGAGCGGGTAGAAGCGGTTTTAGCCGAATTGGGACAAGAGATGGAAGTAGGAATAACTGGCCGTTTAACAATGGTTGATGAACAGTCTTGTTATTTTGAATTTAGCATGGGAGACCAATATTCAGAGATCCCTAAAGAACTCGTCACCAGCTTATTTGAAGGACTGGATCAAAGCATGACACATCATTTTAAGCCTTAGAAATGGATGCCACCCCCCTCAACAAAGGGTTGAGGGGGTTTTTGTCTTTTCAAAACGCGCTGCTTTCCACAAATGCGTGACTCGTGTAAACTATATAAGGTTAAGAAAAGATAGAATGATTTTGCAGATTTAATTTATTTACAGCATAGATCTTGGATGTTGGGCTGACCTCTCATCCTGTAACGAAAGGATTGGAATTTAAATATGAAAGAGAATTTTTGGCGTGATTTGCCGCGGCCGTTTTTTGTATTGGCCCCGATGGAAGATGTCACGAATGTTGTGTTTCGCCATGTGGTGGCTGAAGCAGCACGGCCGGATGTATTTTTTACAGAGTTTACGAACACAGAAAGCTATTGCCACCCGGAAGGCATTTTCAGTGTGCGTGGACGCCTGACGTTCACGCCGGATGAACAGCCGATGGTGGCTCATATATGGGGCAATAAACCCGAGCATTTCCGGGACATGAGCATCGGGATGGCGGAACAGGGCTTTAAAGGGATTGATATCAATATGGGCTGCCCAGTGCCGAACGTGGCTGCAAAAGGAAAAGGCAGCGGCTTGATCCGCTACCCGGACAATGCAGCGGAGATCGTACAAGCTGCAAAAGCGGGCGGATTGCCTGTCAGTGTCAAAACGCGCCTCGGCTATAGCGACGTGGAAGAGTGGAGAGGCTGGCTGACCCATATCTTGGAGCAGGACATCGCCAATCTATCGATTCATCTGCGCACCAAAAAAGAAATGAGCGCTGTGCCTGCGCATTGGGAGCTGATTCCGGAAATCAAGAAACTCCGTGATGAGATCGCACCTGATACATTGCTGACGATCAACGGGGATATTCCGGATCGCCAAGCAGGCCTCGAGCTTGCCGAAAAATACGGCATCGATGGCGTCATGATCGGGCGTGGGATTTTCCACAATCCCTTTGCTTTTGAGACAGAGCCGAAAGAACACAGCACCGAGGAATTATTCGATCTCTTGCGCCTGCATTTGGACCTGCACGATAAGTATTCAACGGAAATCGAGCCGATTTCGTTCAAACCGCTCCGCCGTTTCTTTAAGATCTACGTGCGTGGCGTCCGTGGAGCGGGCGAGTTGAGAAACCAATTGATGTATACCGAGACGACAGATCAAGTGCGGGCTTTGCTTGATGCTTTTGGGGAGGAAGAAATTACTGCGCCAAAGCCGGTATTGTGAAATCAGCTGTGCAATAACTGCTGATTAGAAGCCGGTACGTGCTATAATGAAGAACTTAGGACGATTGCGGCTTTTGCTCATAAGTGAACGAATGGCCCAACGCCTATCAATAAACCATAGAGGTGTAAAAAATGAATAAACGATGGACGATCGATAAAATCAGAACGTTTGTGGAGAAAAATTCAGATAGCAAATTGCTGTCGACGGAATATCACGGGTTTTCACAAAAGCTGCTTTTCAAATGTGCATGCGGCAATAATTTCGAAAAGACATTTACGAAGTTTAATAAGAATGACCAACGCAAATGCGACGTGTGCCAACCGCCAAAAGAACCGCGCGGCGCGTAATGCAAAGCGAAGCACCCATTTCCCGCAACGGAAATCGGTGCTGTTTTTATTGAAAGGCTTGCGATATGCTATGATTGACTTTGACGAGACAACTGCATGAATCAGCAGTTTGCCCAGGAGGTATAGGGATGGATAACAACGATTTACTCATAAGATTGCGCTACGCGCTCGATATCAAAAACCATGACATGGTGGAAATCTTTAAGCTTGGCGACGTAAAAGTGTCAAAAGAAGATGTCATGAAAATGCTGACGAAAACCCCTGAAGATTACGATGGCCAAGCTGGCGGCATTATGGGCGAGGACGAATTCAAGGATTATTTGAGCGTCAGTGACGCAACATTCGAGTCATTCCTGAACGGATTGATCATTTTTAAACGAGGCAAGCAAGAACCGAAGCCGGGCCAGCCCGACAAGCCCGCTTTGACGAATGAACCATCAAAAAACTTGCTGTTGAAGAAAGTGAAAATCGCGCTGCAGCTGACGAGCGAGGATATGCTTGAAATTCTGGCACTGGCTGGTGTGACGGTCACAAAGAGCGAGATGAGTGCGATGCTGCGCAAAGAAGGGCATAAAAACTACAGCGTTTGCGGCGACCGCTATGCGCGCAATTTTTTGAAAGGCCTGGGCCTGAAATACCGTAAATGAAGAAAATAGGAAAAAACGCAAACCCAATTCCGGGTTTGCGTTTTTTTGTGCTCAATGCAGATTGTTTTGTGTTTCTTCCATATAATGTTCGAGGCGGTCGAACGTTTCGGTCATTCCTTCGACAGCTCCCATGTCAGTGACTTTGCGCAGGTCTTCTTCTGAGTCGAACACGGTGCGGCTAATAATGCGCGTGCCGTTTTCTTCTTCCAAGAATTCGTCGATAATTTTCATAGCGGGAAGGCCTTCGGCGTCATTGCCTTCTTCATCAGAAAATGTGTCTGTATACGTAAGCAAATGGGGTTTTTCGACTTTGTCATAAATTGCTTTGCCCCATGCCTCCTCACCGTTTTCCGAGCGCATGCAATAATGCCAGATGCCTCCAGGGCGCACGTCCATCTTATAGTTTTCCGTCGTCCAGCCGTTCGGACCCCACCAATTCTTCACGTGCTGCGGTTCCGTATACATCGTATACACAAGCTCCGCGGGGGCGTTGAAAAACCGTTCCATAACGAGTTCAGTGCCTTCGATCCGCGTCGAGGCGCCATTCGATCCATTATTCGCTGACATGTAAATTCCTCCTTCTGATTTATGTGCTTTCTTCGTCTCCGTTTCCGGGCGGCAGCGTCCAATCTTCAAAGGGAAGTTTTCTTAATAACTCCATAATAAAGAATTTGTGCTCGAATGAAAAGTCTATTCGCAAGAAATTATTTGAATTCATAGAAAATAACAATTTCTAAATTCCATCAAAATGATTATGATAAATAAGGAAGAATTTTTTACAGTGAAGGGGATAAATGAAATGAAATGGCTGCCGACACGAAAGAATAAGGTGGACGCCTTTTGGCAATGGTTTTTGGACAATGAGGAAAGTTATTTTGAGCTGGCGGAAGAGGAAAGAGAAGAGCTTTTCGATTTGCTGCACCGCAAGCTGAAAAAGGTCAATAAGCATCTGGCGTTCGAATTCAGTGCAGAGCCGGAAGATGGCAAGCGCGAGTTCATCATTAGCGCGGATGGGATGGTGGAGGCCTTTGATGAAGTCTTCGACTTGCATGAAACGGCGCCGGAGCTTGAGCGGTTTACCGTCATCCCTTTCCGGCAAGCCTCTGACGAAGAGTTCAGCGTCAATTGGGGCGATATGAAATTGACAAGGGATGACGTCTATTACACCGCGCTCAAAGACCTGGAGCGCGAGGAAGTCAGCTTGAACCTTTATATCAAAGGGCTGACCGAAGAGAACAATGAGGAGTTGATTCCGGTGGTGTTCATTCTGCTGGATTCAGTCATCGGCGAATACAATATGGGCGTGCACGTCGGCAACATCGAGTTCCGGCCATTCGAAGCGCATCCGAAAGCGCGGCCAATCCAAACTTTGAAGGAATTGTTTCCAGACAATAGCCTGTGAAGGATTTTGAAATAAAGCGCGTGACGGATTTTATTGCCAGGAGAAAGCATTGCCCATGCCGTATAGTATAAAAAAGGTATTTTCATGATTTTTTGTTCGTTGCTGCGACAGGCGGTACACAAAAGATGAAAGGCGTGATGGTTGATGCAGCTTATTGTTTTGGTGTTTGGCATAATAGCTGTGGCGCTGTATGCCTATAAAAAAAGCTTGCCTTCAGAAGGCAGGAATGAGAGCCGGACCAAAAACGCAGGGGCGAATTTGGCTGTGGTGACAGCGGAGCGGATTGAGGAGTTGCCGGAGCCGGTGCAGAAATGGCTGGTATGGAGCGGTTCGGTCGGCAAAGCGGAAGTGCGCAGTATGTACTTGGAGCAGACAGGGCAAATCAAGCTGAAGCCGGAACAGAAGCATTGGACTCCTGCCAAAGCGGAGCAGTATTCAACTTTCGAGCCCCCGGAATTCACGTGGAAAGTGGATATGAAGATGGCACCTGGCATCCATATCAGCGGAAAGGATGTCTTCCGCAACGGGCGCGCACAGATGCGCATCAAATTCAACGGCATCATGCCGCTGTCGAAGACTGAAAACAGCCCTAAGACGAACCAATCGTCGCTGCAGCGCTATTTAATGGAATTATCCTGCTGCCCGCCGGCGGCATTAAGCTCTTACGTCAGCTGGCAAAGAGTCGATGAGACGACGGCGACAGCAATGATGGAGCTGAACGGTGTGTCCGGCAATGCAGATTTCCATTTCAACGCGCAAGGAAAATTAGAATCGGTCAAGGCATGGCGCTATAAAGACAGCAACGAAGGGGCCGAGATGGTGCTCTGCACCGCGAATATCCTAAGTTATATGGAAGCAGGCGGCATCAAGGTGCCATCTAAGATGGAGATTGTTTGGAACCTGCCGGAAGGGCCATTTACTTGGTACGAATTCGAAGTCAGTGGCGTCCATTTCAACGAGCCTGCGCCTGCAGGGCGGCATTGAGCAGGGAATTAGTTTATCTGTCAAATGACAAGGGAAAAGACAGGTTATGGAAAGCCACAGCTAGCAAGCTGGGGCTTTTGTTCGTGATAAA
Organism: Planococcus sp. TJ-301; assembly: GCF_058268475.1. Taxonomy (NCBI): domain Bacteria; kingdom Bacillati; phylum Bacillota; class Bacilli; order Caryophanales; family Caryophanaceae; genus Planococcus; species Planococcus sp. TJ-301. Next base: position 32,410 of record NZ_JBZDOH010000002.1, read on the forward strand.
CTGAGGGAATGGGAGTGTAGAAGATGAATTATCGGGACATTGGAAAGACGGATATGAACGTCAGTGAATTGAGTTTTGGCACGTGGGCAATCGGCGGCGATTGGGGCAGCAACGACGACAGCGAATCGCTGCGCGCCCTCGATTATGCCATGGATGAAGGGGTGAACTTTTTCGATACCGCAGACGTTTATGGCGGGGGCCACAGTGAAGAGCTATTGGCAAAAGCCACCAAAGGCAAAGAATCGGACATCATGATCGCGACGAAATTCTGCCGCGCAGGTGATGTCCATGATCCCGCGACGTATTCGGAAGAAAGTGTCACGGCATATTGCGAAGCCAGCTTGCAGCGATTGGGGCGCGAAGCGATCGATTTGTATCAAATCCATTGCCCGCCGATTGAGATTTTGCGGGATGGCCGGGTCTTCGAAAGGCTGGATAAACTGAAGGCACAAGGAAAAATCCGCCATTACGGCGTCAGCGTTGAAACGGTTGAAGAAGGCTTGCTTTGTCTTGAAAACCCCAATGTCAGCAGCCTGCAAGTCATTTTTAATCTGTTCCGCCAAAAACCGCTCGAGGAATTATTCCCGAAAGCGTTGGAGCAGGGCGTCGGCATTCTGGCACGTGTGCCATTGGCAAGCGGCTTGTTAACCGGAAAATTCACCAAAGACGCCGAGTTCGAAGCGGCGGACCACCGCAATTTCAACCGCGACGGCCAGGCATTCAACGTCGGTGAAACATTTGCCGGCCTGGAGTTCAACAAAGGCGTCGACCTGAGCAATGAATTGAAATGGATTGCGGAAGGGCGCGGCAGTATGGCGCAAGCTTCGCTAAAGTGGATTTTGGAACACGATGCGATTTCATCAGTCATTCCGGGTTTCAAAAATGTGCGCCAAGTAAAAGACAATCTGCAGACGTTGGATGCCGAAGGGTATTCAGCCGAAGAGCTGGAGCGTCTGTCGCAATTCTATAGAGAAGAAGTAGCCGGGGCAATTAGAGGCCCTTATTAAGGGTGAAATTTCTGGAGAGCCTTATCTCGAAGAAATTCCCTTCATTTGAATCAGAAAAAGCTTTGCCGTCTATCGGTGAAGCTTTTTTTTTGCAGCAAATGGTTCAAATGTAGGATAAGCTGTTGTAACTTTTGTATGGGCGCGTTAAACTTAAATGGGAATTAGTGGTTTATTTATTAAAAATATAACAACTTAAAACTATTTGTAAAAATTATTGAAATATTACGCTATTAGTTTTTTGAACTAGCAAAGAATAGGGAGGTAAAAAAATGGCAGATTTACGAGTGCCCGAAAAGCGCTTTCGGCCAGAATTGGAAGGAATACGCGCGGTGGCAGCTCTTTTGGTGGCCATCTATCACATTTGGATCGGGTCGGTGTCCGGTGGGGTCGATGTCTTTTTTATCGTCTCAGGGTATTTGATCACAACATCTCTTTTGTCGCGGATGGTGCGGGAGGGCCGTATCAATTACGCGGAAAACTTGCTCGGGCTGGCAAAGCGGTTGTTTCCGCTGGCGTTTACAGTAATAGCAGTGAGCGCAGCGGCGTCAATTTTTCTCTTGCCGATGAGCACGTGGAAGCAGACAATCGCGGAATTGTTTGCCTCAATTTTTTATTTCCAGAATTGGCAGCTCGCGAATAGCGCGGTTGATTATTTGGGGCAGAACAACCAAGCGAGCCCGTACCAGCATTTCTGGGCGTTGTCGATTCAAGGCCAGTTTTACGTGACGTGGCCAATCGTCATCACGCTCGTGTACCTTCTCGCGACGAAAATTTTGAAGACACCGGTGCGCAAAACGTTGCTTGGGGTGCTGGCGGCTATTTTCTTCGCTTCGCTCAGCTACTCGGTTTACATCACCGCTGTCAATCAGCCGTGGGCGTATTTCGATACATTTGCACGCGCCTGGGAATTCAGCCTCGGCGGGATGCTTGCGCTGCTGCTGCCGTATTTGAAGTTTCCGGATCGTGCGCACCTCATCATGGGATGGTTGGGCCTTGCGATTATCGCGTTTACGGGGATGCTGCTTCCGGTGTCGACTGTGTTCCCGGGCTTTGCAGCGCTGCTGCCGACAGGTGGGGTGATCTTGGTCATCATAGCGAGTGAAAACGGCAATCTCTTCGGTGTGCAGAAATTGCTCGGTTCGAAGCCGTTTCAATACTTCGGCAGCATTTCCTACGGCTTTTACCTCTGGCATTGGCCATTGCTTGTTTTCTATTATGCCTTTTTCAACACCGAGACGGTTTCGCTGTTTGGCGGGCTCAGCATTTTGGCAGTGACGTTCGTGCTGTCGATCGTTACGATTTGGCTCGTCGAAGCACCTGTGCGGCAGATGCCGGTCAAGCAATCGAAAAAACGTTTGACGAAAGTACTCGTCACACTGATGATGCCGGCCATTCTGGTTGGCGTGTCGTGGAGCGTCTTTGTCCAGGCAAGCAGCAGCGTCGCCGTTCCTGTCGTAACCGAAGACAATCCAGGCGCCCGTGCTGTTTCGGAAAACATCCAGCCGGCGATTGAAGCCGAGCTCAAGCCGGATTTTCTGACTGCGAAAGAAGTGCTGCCGGCCTTTTATAATGACCAGGACTGTACTTCCTCCGGCAGCAAGAACGCTAAATTGAAGGAATGCTCGTACGGTGTGACGGAAAATCCGGAGCATGTGCTTGCATTGGTCGGCGGTTCACATTCAGGGCACTGGTTCCCGGCGCTTGAAGAAATCGCGGAAGAACTGAATATGCGTATCGATGTCTACAACAAGGATGCATGCCGCTTCACGAACGGCGATTTCGATGGGTTATTAACGGAAGCATGCATGACATGGAATGATCAACTCCATCAGCGGCTCATGGAAGATCCGCCTGATTTGATTTTCACAACGGCGAACGTAAGTTCCAAAGCAACCGTGCCGCAGGTTTATATCGACAAATGGAAGCAATTTGAAGGTGTAACTGATATTTTTGCGGTGCGCGACAATCCACGGATGAAAGTCGACCCGACGCTTTGCCTTGATGCCTCGACTGTAGAAGACTGCTCCGTGCCGCGCAGCGAAGCGCTGGCCGCTGTAGCACCGTGGGAAAACACGGAAGGCATTCCGGGCAACGTGACATTTGTGGACATGTCGGAATATTTCTGTATTGATGATCTGTGTTCGCCGGTAGTTGGCAACGTGCTCGTCTACCGAGATAAGCATCATTTGACGACACTCTACTCCAAAACTATGGGTCCGGCACTAAAAGAGCATCTTGAGCCGGTGCTCAAGAAGTAACTGAAACGATAAACGCACCGCCAGCAAGCTAATTGCCGGCGGTGCGTTTTTTATTCTTCCATTTGTGTGGAGGGTCCTTGTTTAACGCTAATAAACAGAAAGTTCTCTGTTTTTAGACGAATTTTCTTGACCAGCGTCCCGTATGCAGGTAAGATTTTAAGAATACAAAAACTGCATAGTGAATTCTTATCGAGAGAAGTTGAGGGACTGGCCCTGTGACGCTTCAGCAACCAGCCATTCGTGGTCAGGTGCTAAATCCAGCAGGCATGCAATGGCCTGGGAGATGAAAAGGAACGAGTTTAACGACCGTAAAGCCTTCTTTTTCATGGAGGGCTTTTTTCTATATACAGGAGGGTGAGCGGCATGAAGTTATTGGATGCATTGAAAACGCGCGTGTTGACAGGGGACGGTGCGATGGGGACGCTGCTGTATTCTTATGGCATCGAGTATTGCAACGAGGAGCTGAACCTGCAGCGGCCGGAAATCGTCAGCAAGATCCACCAGGATTACATCAAAGCGGGAGCCGATATCATCCAGACAAATACGTACGGTGCGAATGCCCATAAGCTCGCGCGCTACGGCCTTGAAGAGCAAGTGAAAGACATCAACCTCGCTGCGATCGATATTGCGAAGCGCGCCGCGTCGCCTGGCGGACAATACGTCTTCGGTACAATCGGCGGCATTCGAGGCATGCGGAAAAGTGATGCCACGATGCAGGAAATCATTGCGATGGTCGACCAGCAGGCGCAGCATTTATTGTCAGGCGATCCGGACGGCTTGCTGCTCGAGACGTATTACGATTTTGAAGAGCTTGCTGCGACGGTCACGCATTTGAAAAAGATGACGGATACCCCGCTGATTGCGCAAGTGTCGATGCACGAGCCGGGCATCCTGCAAAACGGCATGTCGCTGAACGAAGCACTGCACCAGCTTGAAGCGCTCGGAGCGGAAATCGTCGGCGTCAATTGCCGCCTCGGCCCGCACCATACGATCCAAGCATTCGAAGAAGTGTCGCTGCCGGCAAAAGCCTTCCTGTCGGCCTATCCGAACGCCAGCTTGCTCGACGTGGAAGACGGCCGCATTGTCTATGAATCGGAAGCCGATTATTTTGGCCGGGCTGCATTGTTGTTGAGAGAAGAAGGGGTGCGCCTCATCGGAGGCTGTTGCGGCACGACGCCGAAGCATATCGAAGAAGTGAAAAAGCGAATGCGCAATTTAGTGCCGGTGACAGAAAAGCAAGTGGTGGCGAGAAAGCCGATCGTCATTCGTGAAGCGGAAGCGCTCGACGTCAAGCCGCTGCACGAAAAAGCGAAGACGGAGCGCACGATCATTGTCGAACTCGACACGCCGCGCCATTTGGACATCACGAAATTCATCGAAGGTTCGAAAGCGTTGAATGCGGCGGGAGTCGATGCGGTTACGATGGCCGATAATTCACTCGCTTCGCCGCGTATTTCCAATATGGCGATGGGCTCGATTTTGAAGCAGCAGGAAAACATCCGGCCGCTTGCGCACATCACGTGCCGCGACCGCAATTTGATCGGCCTGCAATCGCATTTGATGGGGCTTGACGCACTTGGCATGCATGATATCCTGGCAGTCACGGGAGATCCGACGAAAGTCGGTGATTTCCCGGGAGCGACAAGTGTTTATGACGTTTCCAGCCTGGAATTGATTCAGCTGATCAAAAAGCTCAACGAAGGCATTTCATTTTCCGGCAAGCCGCTGCGCAAAAAAGCGAACTTCTCAGTGGCGGCGGCATTCAATCCCAATGTCCGCGTCGTCAGCCGGGCGGTCAAGCGGCTGGAACAGAAAATCGACAGCGGCGCAGATTATTTCATTTCCCAACCGGTGTTCACAAAAGAGAAAATCATTGAAATATACGAAGAAACAAAGCATTTGAGCACGCCGATTTTCCTTGGCATCATGCCGCTGACAAGCATCCGCAGTTCGGAATTCCTGCACAACGAAGTGCCAGGCATCAAGTTATCGGAAAATGCGCTTGAGCGGATGCGCGCATGCGGCGACGACAAGGAACGGGCGACGGCTGAAGGCATTGCGATAGCGAAGGAATTGATCGATACTGCGGCTGGCCTATTCAATGGCATTTACTTGATCACGCCATTTTTCCGCTACGAAATGTCCGTGGAATTGATCAATTACATCAGGCAACTAGATTTGAAGAAAGAAGGCGAAAGCAGCCATGTCCAAAACACTTATTGAACAGCAGCTTGAAAAACGGATCTTGATCATCGATGGCGCCATGGGAACGATGATCCAGAACGCCGATTTATCAGCGGAAGATTTCGGCGGCGAGGAATTTGACGGCTGCAACGAATACTTGAACATCGTGCGGCCGGACGTCATCGAAAGCGTCCATAAAGCCTATCTGGAAGCGGGAGCGGACATTCTTTGTACGAACACGTTCGGCGGTACGCCAGTGGTCTTAGACGAGTATGGACTTGGAGACCAAGCAACCGACATCAACCGCCGTGCTGTAGAGATTGCCAAGAAAGCGGCTGCTGACTATTCCACCCCTGAATGGCCTCGCTTTGTCGCAGGTGCTATCGGGCCGACGACGAAAACTTTGTCGGTGACAGGCGGCATCACGTTCGATGCCTTGCGCGAGGATTTTTATGTACAGGCGAAAGCGCTGGTTGAAGGCGGCGCGGACTTGATCTTGCTTGAAACGAGCCAAGACATGCTGAATGTCAAAGCGGCGACGATCGGTATCAAAAGGGCTTTTGAAGAGCTGGGCAAAGAATTGCCGATCATGATTTCAGGCACCATCGAGCCGATGGGCACAACGCTTGCCGGGCAAAGCATTGAAGCGTTCTATATTTCCATTGAACACGTCAAGCCGCTGTCGGTCGGTTTGAATTGCGCAACGGGCCCGGAATTCATGACGGACCATTTGCGCTCTTTGTCTGAGCTGTCCGACGGCTTTGTCAGCTGTTACCCGAACGCAGGGCTGCCGGACGAAGAAGGGCATTACCACGAAACCCCGGAATCACTGTCGAAAAAGCTGCGGGGCTTTGCCGAAAAAGGCTGGCTCAACGTCGTCGGCGGCTGTTGCGGCACGACGCCTGCGCACATCAAAGCCGTGCGTGAAGCGGTGGCCGATTTGCCGCCGAGAAAGCCGGCCCAAACCGGACATGGACATGTTTTGTCCGGAATCGAACCGCTGCAATACGACGATTCGATGCGCCCGCTGTTTATTGGGGAACGCACGAACGTTATCGGTTCGCGAAAATTCAAACGGCTGATCGTTGAAGGGAAATTTGAGGAAGCTTCAGAAATCGCGCGCGCTCAGGTGAAGAACGGGGCCCACGTCGTTGACATCTGCCTCGCCAATCCGGACCGCGATGAACTCGAGGACATGGCGAACTTCATGCACGAAGTGGTAAAGAAGGTCAAAGTGCCACTTGTCATCGATTCAACGGACGAAGAAGTCATCGAAGCGGCGCTGAAGTTTTCGCAAGGCAAAGCGATTATCAACTCGATCAATCTCGAAGACGGCGAAGAGCGCTTTGATGCGGTCATGCCGCTTGTGAAGAAATACGGTGCGGCGGTTGTTGTCGGAACGATTGATGAACCGGGTATGGCAGTGACGCGTGAACGCAAACTTGAAATTGCCGAACGCTCGTATGATTTATTGGTCAACAAATGGGGGCTCGCGCCGGAAGACATCATTTTTGATCCGCTCGTGTTTCCGGTCGGCACCGGCGATCAGCAATACATCGGCTCCGCGGTTGAAACGATCGAAAGCATCCGACTGATCAAGGAAAAACTACCGCGCACATTGACGATTCTCGGCATCAGCAACGTGTCGTTCGGCTTGCCGCCAGTCGGCCGCGAAGTGCTGAATGCAGTTTACCTTTACCATTGCACGCAGGCAGGGCTCGATTACGCCATCGTCAATACAGAGAAATTGGAGCGCTACGCATCGATTCCGGAAGCGGAGATCAAGATGGCCGATGAATTGCTGTTCACGACGACAGACAAGACATTGGCGGATTTCACCGATTTCTACCGCGATAAGAAAAAAGAGCGGAGCGAAGACGACATTCCGAAGACGGTTCCAGACCGCCTCGCCTATTATATTCTGGAAGGCACGAAAGAAGGGCTTATTCCGGATTTAGAGAAAGCGCTCGACATGTACGACACACCGCTCGATGTCATCAACGGGCCGCTGATGGCAGGCATGGCGGAAGTGGGACGTTTGTTCAACGACAACCAGTTGATTGTCGCCGAAGTGTTGCAAAGCGCAGGCGTCATGAAGGCTGCGGTGTCGTACCTTGAAGGCTTTATGGAGAAAAAAGCTGCGGACGATACAGGCAAAGGGAAAGTGGTGCTTGCCACGGTCAAAGGCGACGTGCACGACATCGGTAAAAACCTGGTCGATATCATCCTTAGCAATAACGGCTTTAAAGTGATCGACATCGGCATCAAAGTGACGCCGGCGACACTGATTGAAGTCATCAAAAAAGAAAATCCGGACATCATTGGGCTGTCAGGCTTGCTGGTGAAATCCGCCAAGCAGATGGTGCTGACCGCGCAGGACTTCAAGGAAGCGGGCATCGATGCACCGATTCTGGTCGGCGGTGCCGCCTTGTCGAGGCGCTTCACGGAAACGAAAATCGCTGCTGAATACGACGGCCCGGTCATTTACGCGAAAGACGCCATGCAAGGATTGGACTTGGCCAATCGCCTGCAGAGCGGAGCAGGAAAAGCCGTGTTGCTGGAAGAATTGGGTGCGCAGCAAGAGAAGCGCCAGGCATCCGAAGCGGCGAAAGCCGCCAAGCCAGCTGTTGCGGTAGCGGAAAAACCGGTGAAGACTGTGCGCGAAGATGTGCCGGTCTTCAACCCGAATGACCTGCGCCGCCGTGTCTTGAAAGAGTATTCGGTTGCGCATTTGTATCCATACGTCAATATGCGCACACTGATCGGCCATCATCTCGGATTGCGTGGCTATAGCGATAAAATGCTGGTGCAAGGCGATCCGCGCGCGGTTCAGCTCCACGAATTGGCAACGGAGTTTCTTGGCTCTGGCATTTTGAAACCGTCCGGCGTTTATCAGTTTTTCCCGGCACAAAGCGACGGCGACGATGTCGTCATCTACGATCCGGCAGACGCCAAGACGGAAATTGAGCGCTTTACATTCCCGCGCCAAACCGCCGAGCCGTTCTTGTGTCTGGCCGATTACTTGAAATCCGTCGACAGCGGAGAAATGGATTATGTCGCGTTCATGCAAGTGACAGCGGGGCACGGCGTCCGCGACGAAGCGGCGCGCTTGAAAGAAGCCGGCAAGTTCCTGGAAAGCCACGCACTGCAGGCGACGGCGCTTGAACTCGCGGAAGGCTTTGCTGAGCGCATCCATCAGGAAATCCGCGACCAATGGGGCTTCCCGGATGCCACCGATTTCTCGATGCGCGACCGTTTTGCGGCGAAATACCAAGGACAGCGTTTTTCATTCGGCTACCCGGCATGTCCGAATCTGGAGGACCAGGCAAAATTGTTTGGCCTGATCAAACCGGAAGACATCGGCGTCCATCTGACAGAAGAATTCATGATGGACCCGGAAGCGTCCGTTTCGGCGATCGTCTTCGCCCATCCGGATGCACGGTATTTTAACGTGGAATAAAGGAGGAGAGGGAGTGCGGACAGTATTCCCTGGATTTCGGACAGTATTTGGACCAGTACGGACAGTATTTGCCGCCGTGCGGACAGTATTTTCAATATAGAAGGCAATCTAGCCAAAAAAGAGCCGCTCACTGATTGGGAGCGGTTCTTTTTGTGTGTTTATTCGTCCATTTGAAATAAATCCATTTGTATAAAGAACAATCGGCTCACTTTTTCCCGCGAAGCTGGCGTTGGACTGTATATACGATTATGTTAAACTAATCGCATTAGGAAATGTCAGGAGTGGGAATTGTGTTTGCACTGAATATACTCGACTACTCGCCGATCGACGAGGGAGCGGCTGCGCGCGATGCGTTGCTGCAGACAATTGAACTTGCAAAGCTCGCGGACCGGCTTGGCTACCGGCGCTTTTGGGTGGCAGAGCATCACAAGGTGCTGTCGGTCGCGGGCAGTTCGCCGGAAATGCTGATGATGCAATTGGCTGCTTCGACAGAGCGGATCCGCATCGGTTCGGGCGGCGTCATGCTGCCGCATTACAGTTCCTATAAAGTGGCTGAGAATTTCCGTATGCTCGAAGCGCTGCATCCGGACCGCATCGATCTCGGCATAGGACGTTCGCGCAGCTATAAAGACGTCAATCAGGCACTCAATGAAAGCAAAGGCATCAAAGTGTCATATGAACAGCAAATTCAGGATCTGCAGAAATACTTCACCGATGATACGGAAAGAACGCACCGATTCCGCCAGCTCGTAGCGACACCGATTACCGAAACAGCGCCTGAAATGTGGCTGCTTGGCACCGGACACGGCAGTGCCGCCATTGCGGCAAAGAACGGCCTCGCTTACGCGTTCGCCCATTTTGCACGTCCAGCTGCTGATGGCGCGGAAGCCGTTGCCGCATACCGGGAAAAGTTCCGGCCATCGGATTTGTTGGCGGAACCGCAAGTCGCCATCGCTGTTTTCGCTGTCGTCGCTGATACAGCGGAAGAAGCCGAGAGGCTGGCAAAAGCGCTCGATTTGTGGCTGCTGTTTGTCGAATCCGAGACGCCGCCTCCGTATTATCCATCCATCGACACCGCTGAAAGCCGCGGCTTTAGCCGAGGGGAACGCGAAAAAGTGGCGAAAAACAGAGAACGCATGATTATCGGTGATGTCGATACAGTGAAGGCAGAAATCGTCCGGCTCACGGAATTATACGGTGCCGATGAAGTCACTGTCATCCCGAATGTATCAGGCGCTGCCAACCGCATGAAGATGCTGAGTTTACTCGCGGAGGCATTTTCTTTATCATCAAATTGAAAAAGCGTTCAAAGCGGAAAATCGCTTTGAACGCTTTTTTGTTTTTGAGTAATAAAATGTGCCGTTATTAAAGTTTCGCGAAATCCGGGTCTGCCACTTTGACCAATTGCTTGCCGAGGTTGCTTCCTTGGAATAAGCCGAGGAATGCCTGCGGCGTGTTTTCAAAGCCTTCGACAATCGTTTCTTCGTATTTCAGCTTGCCAGCCTGCAGCCATTGGCCGAGTTCAGTCGCACCTTTTCCGAAATCTGCCGCATAATTGCCAAGCGTGAAGCCTTGCATCATCGAACTCGTTTTGATGAGAGACGTCTGGATGCGCGGTCCGAGGTCCTTGCCTGCTGCGTTATAGGAAGAAATCGCTCCACACAATGGAATGCGTGCATTGCGGTTCAACAAGCGCATGACGGCATCCGATACGTCTCCCCCGACATTGTCGAAATAGACATCGACGCCGTCCGGCAATGCATTTTTCAAGTCTTCCGCAAAGCTGTCTTTTTTGTAATTGACTGCGGCATCGAATCCGAGTTCGTTGATCAAGTAATCGATTTTTTCATCCGAGCCGGCGATGCCGACCGCTTTTGCGCCTTTTAATTTCGCAATTTGGCCGACAATCGAACCGACAGCTCCCGCTGCGCCAGAAACGACGACTGTTTCGCCTGGTTTCGGTTTTCCAATGTCCAACAAACCGAAATATGCTGTTAGGCCCGTTAGACCTAAAACACCAAGGCGTGTCGTGATCGGTGCAACCTGAGGATCGACTTTTTGAAGTCCATCCGCCTTTGCAATATTGTATTCTCCCCATTTAAGGTTGCTATTGACGATATCGCCTTGCTTGAAATGCGGCGACTCTGAAGCGATAACTTCAGCGAGCACGCCGCCGGTGATGGCTTCATTGAGCTGGAATGGGGCGATATAGGATTTTGCATCTTGCATGCGTCCGCGCATATACGGGTCAACCGACAAGTAAAGCGTTTTTAACAGGATTTCGCCGTCTTGTAGAGCAGGTACCGTTTGTTCCACGAATTTGAAATCTTCGTCTGAAGGCATTCCTTCCGGACGGTTGACCAAGTGGATTTCTTTATAAGTTGTAGGTGCCATGTAAAACACTCCTTCTAATTTGTCTGTAGAGGAGCTTACCATTGCTTTAAAAAGGAATCAAAAATTACACACCGCCAAGCCTGTATTCTTGTGGTTGTCCTAATCCTATGATATTTTGATATACCTATAGACAAAAGAAAAGAGGAATTCACATGAATCCGAACTATACATCTTTATTCGAAGAAATTACATTGCCGAACGGTGTTGTTTTGCAGGACCGATTGGGCGTTGCACCGATGACAACTTACTCAGGAAATCCGGATGGTACGGTATCTGACGCTGAACTCGAGTATTATAACCGCCGTTCGAGCATCGGGGGCTTGTTCGTGTCTGCCTGTATCGCCATTTCTGAAAACGGCATCGCGTTTCCGAATCAGTTTATCGGTTTTGATGACAAAGCGTTGCCGCGCTTGAAATTGCTGGCAGATGAAATGAAAGCTGGAGGCAGCAAAGCGATTCTGCAGATGCAGCACGGCGGGCGTCAAGGCCAGCCGGACTTGATCGCTGCCAACGAAACAGTAGCGCCGAGCGCAGTCGCAGGACCTGAAGGCAAACCGACGCCGCGCGAATTGACAGCTGCTGAAATCGACGACATCATCCGTGATTTCGGCGAAACGACGCGCCGCGCGATCGAAGCCGGTTTTGACGGCGTTGAAATCCACGGCGCCAACACGTATTTGATCCAGCAATTCGTATCGGCGACATTCAATCAGCGCGAAGACAAATGGGGCGGCAGCCTGGAAAACCGTTTGAGTTTCTCGATGGCAGTATTGGAAGAAGTGAAGAAAACAGCTGCGCAATACGCAGACGACAGCTTCATCATCGGCTACCGCTTGTCGCCTGAAGAAAACAACGAAAACTCTGTCGGCTACACGATTGAAGATACAAAAGTGCTCGTTGAGAAATTGATTGAAGGCGGCATCCATTACGTCCACGTGTCTTTATTCGAATTCAAGAAACAGCCGCGCGGTGCAGCAGAGCAAGGCAGCATCGTTGAAATTTTGTCGAAGCACATCAATGGCCGTGTGCCGTTTGTCGTGGTCGGCAGCGTCAAAAAGCCGGAAGATGCCGTGGCAGCGCTCGAAGAAGGCGCCGATATCGTCGCAATGGGCCGCCAAGCGCTAGTTGATCCGGAATGGACGGAAAAAGTGAAGCAAGGAAAAGAACAAGAAATCCATGAAGTGATCCCGCAGGAGATGGTCGGCAAACTCGATATCCCGGAATCGATGTGGAATGCCATCACTTCATACGGCATGGTTAAATTAGCAGAATAAAAGATGCGCCAGCGGCAGAGGGATTGCCGTTGGCTTTTTTCGTCCAGTGAAAAGGTGGGGACCACTTTTACGATTTCTCTTGTTTTTAGTAGAAGGTTCTGTCATCGTTTCTGACGTTTCCATCATTGTTCCGGCAATTCCAGATACGCATACAATAATAAACCCGGACCTTCGCACTTGCCGAAGATCCGGATTTATTAATAAAGCACACGCCATAAATAGAACGTCGCGTACGCTTTCCAGTTTTCCCATGGAACGGCTAGGTCGAGAATCTCCTCTTTGGTTGGTTTGCGGTCGAGGCCAAGCTGGAATTTGATGGCATTGATGAGGCCGACGTCATCCACCGGAAAAGCATTGGGGAAACGCAGGCAGCGGAGCAGCACATAATTGGCGGTCCATGGACCAATGCCTCGGATGCGGATCAATTCTTTCTCAATGGCGCCAAGGCTGCCAAGTGCGAGCAGGCCTTCTTTCGACAATTCGCCGCTTGCCATCAGCTGGGCGACGCCAATGATGTACTCGCTTTTTTTGACGGTCATTTTGATGTCACTCATGTCTTCCGGCGACAATTCTGCGATTTTTTCATAAGAAGGGAAAATCCAGTACGGCATACCTTCATAGTCCACCGCTTCGCCGAACTTCTCGACAAACTGGCGCTTCAACGTGTAGGCATAGCCCAAATTGATCTGCTGGCCCAAAATCCCCCAGCACAGCGCTTCGAACAAATCCGGCAGCCCGATGTTGCGGAGGCCGTAAAAATCCTCGATGGTCCGTTGCAAAAGGGGATCGTTTTTCGCCATTTCGTAAAACGGTGCGAGATCGGTGCCGAGGTCGAACCAGTCGCGAATATAAGGTTTGACCCCAGCAGTCGGAGTGCCAGTTAAGAAACGCACCAGCAGCTGCCGGTTCTGAATGGCGCTGACTTGGATCAACAGGCGTTCGCCATCGATTTCCAATGCGCGCGTAATGGTTTCATTGCGAATCGTATACATGCATTCCTTAGAATTCCGCTGCATATAGGCGAGGTTCGCCGCTAAGTCGAATTCCTTCGGAAGATCAATAAATAAAGGCTCAGGGGCTTGCAAGGGCGTTTCCACCTTTCATCGGTTCTTCCATCCAACATACCACACGTACGCCATGCGAAACAGTTTACAGCGGTACAGGCAGAAGGTAGAGTTACCATGAGGCAGTTAGAGGAATCTATTACAGAAATGGAGCTGGAATGAAACATGACAAACACGAAAACAGCCATCATTACAGGCGCAAGCAGCGGAATCGGGCAGGCGACAGCAAAGGAATTGGCTGGCAAAGGGTATGCCGTCATGCTTGCGGCCCGCCGCGAAGAACGCCTTATCGAACTAAAAGAAGAAATTGAGGCTGCTGGCGGTACGGCGGCATTCAAAGTTACGGACGTAACGTCGTCGGAAGAAATGCAAGAGCTGGCGGATGCCGCAATCGAAAAGTTTGGGCAGATCGATGTTCTGATCAATAACGCCGGACTCATGCCTCTTTCATTCCTCAACAAACGGAAGATCTCGGAATGGGACCAAATGGTTGATGTCAACATCAAGGGCGTCTTGTACGGCATCGCCGCCGTGCTGCCGCATATGGAATCGCGACGGGAAGGCCATATCATCAACGTGGCATCTGTTGCCGGACACGATGTGACGCCGGGCAGCGCCGTTTATAGCGGCACGAAATTCGCAGTACGTGCCATCACGGAAGGTTTGCGCCAGGAACTCGATCCGGCGATGGACATCCGCGCGACGATCATTTCACCGGGAGCTGTGGCAACCGAACTTTCCGAGACGATCACCGACCAGGACATCCTTGATATGTTCGCATCTGGGAGCGATATGAAGTTCTTGGAGGCTGAAGACATCGCCCGCGCAATCGCGTATGCTGTTGAACAGCCGGATTATGTGGATGTCAATGAAATTCTGATTCGCCCGAGACAGCAGAAATAATAGCCGTCGTGTGATTGTTATGCCTGTCCCGCTGTAAGCAGGGCAGGCATTTTACATGGAGGTAATGATTGCGGAGAAAAACGTTCTCCTATAGTATTCATTAAAAAGGCATTGTATAAACTGAAAGCAGTTGGAGGTCTCCCATGAAATCGTTGCTTACAAAAATTGAATTGGCGCTCGGCCAATTATCCGCAGCGGAAAGGCGGATTGGCGAATATATTATCCAACAGCCGGATGCCATCCCGCACATGACCACCAAAGAACTGTCGGAAAAATCCGGAGTCAGCGAAGCTACCATTATCCGTTTCTGCAAATCGATCGGCATGGGCAGCTTTAAATCTTTTAAGCTCGCGCTCATGAAAGATTTAGCATTGAACGATACAAATCTGACCGATTTTTCGGTGCTTCAACAAAAAGATTCCCCTTATGATTTATTTCATAAAGTGATCCACGTCAATAAATCCGCAATCGAGTCCTGCGCAGATTCAATGGACAGAAAAGAGCTGATGAAGGCGGTGGACGCGTTGAAGGCCGCGCAGAAAATCGTGTTTTTCGGCGTCGGCGGTTCTTCAACCGCAGCGGTTGATGCCCAGTACAAATTCATGCGGCTTGGCTATCAATCCATCACATCGCTGGATTTTCATTATATGCTGTCGCTGATTCCCCACCTGACGGAAAACGATGTCTTCGTCGCTATCAGTACATCCGGCCAGACAAAAGATGTACTGGAATTGGCCCGTTTTGCGAAGAAAAGAGGAGCGAAGGTCATTGCCATCACTAATTTGAACAAATCTCCGCTTTACAAAGAAGCGGACATCCGGCTGTGCACGCCGAATGTGGAACAGGATTTCCGGATCGGCAGCACGTCGTCGAGGATGACGCAGCTGACCGTCGTAGACACCCTTTATATGAGCGTTTTCCATTATCTTGGCGAGAACGTCCGGCAGCAATATTACGACGCCCGCAAAGAAATGGAAAGTTTAAGAAGATGAAAAGAGCTGGTCATTCAGCTCTTTTTTATATTGCATATAATTCGAATTGAAGAAGTTAATGTTAAATCGCCGCTTCGGACGCTCTGAACATGGCTCACGCCATGAGCCGGGAAGAACATCCGTCTCATAGCTCCGCCCAGTCTATAGGCGCGCCGGCGCTAAATATATCTCGATATGGAGCAAAACAGTGGAGAAAATCGTACTGCTCCTCCAGCGCTATGCGCTTCGTCGCAAAGTATGGGCCAAATGCTGTTTGGCCCATACTTGCCTGCGGGGCAGCGTAGCGACGAGACAGCCGAGACCCCGCGAGGAGCGAATCGACTGAGGAGGCTTGGTGCTCGCCCGCGGCAAGCGAAGCTGTTATGCGGAATATCGGTATTTTAATAATTTCCATAAATGAAACTAAGGTTCATAAATATAATAAATTATATTGACATGAAATTTCTTAAGGGTACAATGAAGTCAAGAAATAACCAAATAAAGGATGAGTCGATGCTAGAAAATCTGTCTACGGAAAAAAGAAATCACGACACAATGAAATTGGATGGAATGTCGACGCTGGAAATCCTGCAAACGATGAACCGCGAAGACCAAACGGTGCCGGGCGCCATTGCTGAAAAAATGGAGTCGATTGAACAGGCGGTACATGCCGTCATCGAATCATTTCAGGCAGGAGGCAGGCTGATTTATATCGGTGCAGGCACAAGCGGCCGGCTTGGAATTTTGGATGCAGTTGAATGTGTGCCGACGTTCGGTGTCTCGCCGGAAGTTGTGAAAGGGTTTTTAGCCGGTGGAATGGAAGCGTTCACAATGGCTAAAGAAGGCGTCGAAGACAACGCGAATCTCGGCAAGAAAGAATTGGAGCAGGCTTCGTTAACGAAGAACGATACGGTCATCGGCATTGCAGCAAGCGGCAGAACGCCTTATGTTATCGGTGCCTTGCAATATGCTGCTGAAGTGGGTGCTAAGACCGTGGCTCTTTCCTGTAATACCGGCGCGCAAATCAGCCAGTATGCGCAAATCGCCATTGAAATCGAAACAGGGCCAGAAATACTGACCGGATCGACGCGCCTGAAAGCCGGAACCGCTCAAAAGCTCGTATTGAATATGATTTCAACGGCTTCGATGATCGGAGTTGGTAAAGCCTACGGAAACTTGATGGTGGATGTGCAGGCGACCAACGAAAAACTGATTGAGCGTTCGAAACGCATTATAATGGATGCGGCACAAGTGGATTACGAAACAGCCGAGCTTTTTTATCAAAAAGCGGATCGCCATGTGAAAACGGCGATTGTCATGATTTTGCTGGATTGCACCAAAGGGGAAGCTGTTGAAAAGCTGGAAGCAGCAGACGGTTTTGTAAGAAAAACTTTATAAACATTGGGAGAGCGGGGGATCGTATGAAAAAAGAACAAAAGATGGCTCAGGATATTCTCAGCAACGTCGGGGGAAAAGAGAATATCCAAAATATTGCTCACTGTATGACACGGCTGCGTTTATCGCTGAAAGACGAAAGCAAGGCAAACATCAATGACTTGAAAAGAGTAGACGGCGTCATGGGGGTCGTCGAAGACGATACGCTCCAAATTGTGGTAGGGCCTGGCACGGTCAATAAAGTAGCGGCAGAAATGAGCAGTACAACCGGGCTGGCTATCGGGGAAGAAACGGCAGTCAACGAAGGCGATCTGAGTTTCAGCGAAAGGGCCGAATTGGACCGGGAAAAAATGAAGCAAAAAAACAAAACACCGTTCAAGCTGTTTTTGCGCAGAGTCGGCAATATCTTCATCCCGCTGATTCCAGGTTTGATCGCTTCCGGGATTATCAACGGAACAGCAAACTTCGCAAAAAATGCAGGAGTCGATGAAACCACAACAATTATGCAGATTTTATTGCTGCTCGGAAGCACTGTCTTTGCATACTTAGCCATTTTAGTCGGCTGGAATACAGCCAAAGAGTTTGGCGGCACACCGGTACTTGGCGCTATTGCAGGCGGAATCTTATTCAATCCGCTGCTGGCGGACATCGTGATTTACGGGGAACCGCTGGTTGTCGGGCGCGGAGGCTTGTTCGGAGTCATCTTGGCTGCCTGGTTAATGACATTTGTTGAAAAGAAAGTGCGCTCTGTCATGCACAGTTCGATTGATATTCTCTTTACACCATTAATCACGATTTTGGTTGTCGGCTTTCTTGCGTTATATGCCATCGTTCCAATTGCTGGCGTATTAACGGATGTCATCACGACCGGATTAATCTCTGCCTTGGATGCAGGCGGAGTTATAGCAGGCGGCGTCTTGGCTGCATTCTTCTTGCCGCTCGTCATGTTAGGGCTTCACCATGGATTGACGCCAATCCACTTGGAATTAATGAATTCATTCGGCAGCACAGCGTTATTGCCGATTTTGGCCATGGCAGGTGCCGGCCAAGTCGGAGGCACAATCGCCATCTACATGAAAACGAAAAACCAGCGTTTGCGCAATATCATTAAAGGCGCATTGCCAGTTGGCGTTCTCGGAATCGGGGAACCGTTATTATACGGAGTGACCTTGCCGCTCGGACGGCCGTTCATCACAGCTTGTATGGGAGCCGCTTTTGGCGGAGCGTTCCAAGCCGTCATGCACACCGCTGCACAAGGCATCGGCGTATCCGGGATCTCGTTGATCCCGCTGATTGCTGACAGCAAATACATCTGGTACTTCCTAGGTCTCGTCGTTTCCTACGTATTCGGCTTCATCTTCACGTATACGTTCGGATTTAAAGAACGCATGGCTGAGGGAATCTAAGTACTTGTATTATGTAAGTTGAATTAATGAATAACTATAATCGATATTCCGCAAAACAGCGAGGCTTGCCGCGGGCGAGCGCCAAGCCTCCTCGGTCGCTTCGCTCCCTTCGGGGTCTCGGCTGTCTCGTCGCTACGCTGCCCCGCAGGCAAGTATGGGCCAAACAGCATTTGGCCCATACTTTGCGACGAGCTTGCGCAGGAGCAATCGTCTTTGCACTGCCCAAAGCGGACGGAGCGGTTTTAAAAATGTTATTTCTAAAGTTCGAATGATAAAGACAAAGAAAACTGAACAGCACACCAAGTTAAAAGGGAGAACCAGTTCTCCCTTTTTTAATTTATCTAAAAGGAGAGAGTAAAATGCGCGGAATATCAGTATACCTTGGGGAAGGCTCTGTAAAAGAGTTGGAACCTTATATCGAAGGAGTAAGGAATCTCGGTTTCACATCCATCTTCACCTCTTTGCACATCCCGGAAGAGGACCCAACCCTTTACGAAGAACGGCTCCGGGAATTAGGTGCGCTGGCACGTACATACGAAATGGAATTAATGGCGGATATCTCGCCAAAGTCGCTCGGGCATCTGGGGTTTACCTGGGAAAATGCGGAAGGGCTTGTGGAATGGGGCGTCACCGGTTTGCGGATTGATTACGGAATCGATGAAGGGACGATTGCTGAATTATCGAAGAAAATGAAAATCGCTTTGAATGCCAGCACACTGACAAAAGAAGGGTTGTCCAGGCTGAAAGCTGCCGGGCTCCGGACGGAAGCGGTTGAAGCGTGGCATAATTTTTATCCGCGGCCTGAAACCGGGTTGGACACACAGGAATTTTTCAAGGTGAACGATTGGCTGAAGGAGGAAGGTTTGTCGGTGATGGCGTTTGTTCCGGGAGATGGCAAGCGGCGGGGCCCTTTGTTTGAAGGCTTGCCGACATTAGAAGAGCACCGCACCGTTTCGCCTCTTGCAGCGTATGCAGCATTGGAAAAGAGCAGGCTGGTCGATAAGATTCTGGTTGGAGATATCACGCTCAGTGAAGGCAGCTTGGCGCAATTTGCAGCTTACGACCAAGGCGTAATCCAATTGCATGCAGAGAGATTGACGAAAAACAGCGATGTGCTGGAAACCGCGAGCAGAGTCCAGACCAACCGTTTGGACGCCGCGCGGGATGTCGTGCGCTCTATGGAATCAAGGGAATACGGTTTGTTCGGAACGTATCGCCTCCATCCGGAAGGGACCATGGAAAGAACAAAAGGCAGCATAACGATCGACAATGAGCGCTATGGCCGCTACCAGGGTGAACTGCAAATCACAAAGAGAAATCTGCCAGCCGATGACAAAGTCAATGTAATCGGTAGGGTCTGCCGGGAAGACTTAGCGTTGCTTGAACATATTAATTCTGGAGTTAAATTTCAACTGGTATGGGTATAAAGGAGAACTTTAATTTCTTTAATTTTTGTTACAAAAGAAGTGTTCCAAGAATTGGAACATGAGCAGATGTAACGCATGAAAATTTCGGGAAACGAAAAATCACTCCTAAAGACAGCGCTATTGGGGCATGGGAAACGTGTGAATTGTCAGATAATATTAGGTGGTAAAGGGAAAAAAATACAAATTAAAGAAACTAGGAGGAAACAAATGAAAAAGAATATGAACATGAAAGTTCTGTCATCCGCCTTGATTTGTTCGCTTGTATTGACTTCGCCTCTGGCTTCACCGGCCCTTGCTGAATCACCTAAGCAATGGGATCAGCCTGGCCCCATGGCACCCGTGCTCCACCCTGGCTCCATGAAAGGGGCGGGAATGATTCAAGAACCGCTGGACCGCTTCGATAATAAAGTTGAAAGCGCTTTAACGGCTAAGTCGATGCCGGGTGCTGTTGCATTTGTCGCAAGAAACGGACATATCGCCAAGCACGATGCTTACGGCTTTGCATCTTTGTATGCAGATGGCGAAGGGACTCTGGTGGACAATCCGGTTGAAATGAAAAAAGATACGATTTTCGATTTGGCTTCCATCAGCAAAATCTTTACGACCACAGCCGCGATGAAACTTTACGAAAAAGGGCATTTCCAACTGGACGACCCAGTGGCGATGCACCTTCCGCAATTTGCTGAAAACGGTAAAGAAGGGGTCACCATCCGCCAACTCATGACGCATACTTCAGGTTTCATTGCCTGGGTGCCGCTGTATCAGCAAGGGGAAAACCGGGAAGACCGCATCGAGTACGCGCTGCGCCACCCGCTCGCCAATACCCCTGGCACCAAATATACCTATAGCGACTTGAACTTGATTACACTCGGCGCGCTGATCGAGAAGTTTTCAGGCAATCGCCTTGACGAATTTGTAAAAGAAGAAATTACCGAGCCGATCGGCATGAAAGACACGATGTACAACCCGCCGGCATCATTGAAAAATCGCATTGCAGCGACAGAATACCAACCAGCGCTTGGACGCGGCATGGTATGGGGCGAAGTGCACGATGAAAATGCCTGGTCGTTGGACGGAGTTGCAGGGCATGCCGGTGTCTTTTCAACAGCCTCTGATCTGGCGAAGTTCGCCCATATGTTTTTGAACAACGGGAAGTATGGCGGGAAACGGATTTTGGAAGCTGAAACGGTCCGTTTGCTGGAAACCAACCAGATTCCGGAGTTCCCTGGAAATGACCACGGGCTTGGCTGGGAATTGAACCAAGGCTGGTACATGGACGCGCTTGCTGATTCATCGGCATTCGGCCATACAGGCTATACGGGGACCAGCATTGTCATCAACCGGAAAAACAACACGATCGCCATTTTGCTGACCAACCGGGTGCACCCGTCGAGAACCACCATTTCCACAAACTTCATCCGCAGAGATTTTGCAAGAGCAGTTGCGGACGCGATACCGGCTCCGATTTCCAAACATTCAGAAGCCTGGTTTGCGGGCTACGGCGATAAATTGAACAATGAAATGCAAATTGCCGTTCCTGAAGGCGCATCAACGGTGTCTTTTGATACTTGGCACCGCCTGGAAGCGAACTCGGATTTCGGTTTTATTGAAGCATCGAACGACGGGGTGAACTGGAACCAAGTGGCAGAACCTCTCACAGGGGACAGCGAAGGCTGGGAAAACACCGAACTTGAATTGCCGGCAAATACCACGCACATCCGCTTCCGCTACCAGACAGATGGATCGGTCAACGGGCGCGGCTGGTATGTTGAAAATATCCAAGTTGATGGCATTGAAGTACAACCGCAGCCAGCTGGAAACGATTGGACCGAACGCAGCAATTAAGTTAAAGGGGGATGGAACATGACAGAATTTCGTAAATTTCTAGTTTTGCCGCTATTGATCGCCGTTTTGGTAATTTCTTCACTGGCAACAGGCGCAGGAGCGGCAAAAGCGCAATCGGCAGCTGCTGATTTGATTATTATGCAAAATGTGCCTGAAGTGGAAGTGGACGGCGCAAGTGGGGAATTCACGCTAAAAGCGTTGCACGTCTATGAAGACGGTCATTTCTCAGGGGCTTCAGAAAATTTGGAGTGGAGCTCCACCAATAAATCAGTGGCTTCAGTAGATAGCGAAGGAACGGTAACGGTGCTCGGGAAACCCGGGAAAACGTTCATCACGGTAAACGACGGCAGTTTTACGGATGAAATTGCTGTGCAGGTAAAGCCGGATCCGGCAGCCAAAACAGCCAAAGGAAAACCGCCTGTGAAAACAGCGGTGATCAAAGGGGAAGGCGACCGCTATAACTTGATCGAAAAAGCGGTGGCAGGCATGTCGATGGAAGAAAAAGTCGGCCAGATGCTGATGCCTGACTTTAGAAACTGGAATGGCAAGAACGTCACCGCAATGCTTCCGGAAATCGAAAGGCTTGTTAAGCAATACCATCTGGGCGGCGTTATCCTGTTTCGGGAAAACGTTGTAACGACTGAACAGACGACAGAATTGGTTGCGGACTACCAGGAAGCTGCCGAAAAATACGGCCTCCTGATGACGATTGACCAAGAAGGCGGCATCGTAACCCGCCTTCAATCCGGAACGGATATGCCGGGCAGCATGGCATTAGGGGCGACCCGTTCGCCGGAAATCACGGAAAACGTTGGGAACGCGATCGGCGAAGAGCTTGCTGCACTTGGCATCAACATGAACTTTGCGCCATCGTTTGACATCAACAACAATCCGGACAACCCGGTCATCGGTGTCCGTTCATTCGGAGAAAAGCCTGAACTTGTGGCAGAACTAGGTGTCGCGTATACAAAAGGGCTTCAAGCGTCCGGCACAGCTGCGACGGCGAAGCATTTCCCGGGGCATGGCGATACAGCAACAGATTCCCATATCGGCTTGCCGGAAGTGCCATATGATTTGGAAAGGCTGAAGGCAGTCGAATTGTATCCTTTCCAAAAAGCGATGGATGCAGGCATCGACGCCATTATGACCGCACATGTGACCTTCCCGAAAGTGGATGGCACAAAAGTCATTTCGAAAAAAGACGGCAGTGAAATCACGTTGCCCGCAACGTTGTCACATAAAGTTTTGACGGAATTAATGCGGGAAGAAATGGGTTATGATGGCGTCATTTTAACAGATGCTTTGAACATGCAAGCAATTGCCGACCATTTCGGACCGGTTGATGCCGTGATCCGTGCGGTCAACGCTGGAAGCGACATCGTCTTGATGCCGGTCGGACTTGAAAGCGTCGCAAACGGTTTGTACGAAGCGGTGCGGTCGGGTGAAATTTCCGGAGAACGAATTGAAGCTTCAGCGAAACGCATCCTTGCTCTGAAACTGAAGCGTAGAATCGTGAAAGAAGAAACGCCGAAGCCATTGGAAGAAAAAGTAGCTAATGCCCTCGAAGTTGTTGGTTCGGAAGAACATCGGCAAACAGAGCGCGAAGCTTCTGAAAAATCAATTACGCTCGTGAAAAATGAAGGCGTCCTGCCGCTTGCTCCGAATCCGCAAGATGCGCTTGTGGTTGTCGGAAACGTTTATTCGGATGAGCTGTATGCCGGATTAAAAGCACGCCACGAAAATACCGTGTGGATCAAAAAAGACACCCTGCTGACAGAACAGGAACTCGCACAAGTCCAAGCGGCGAAAGCAGTCATTATCGGTACACGGACTTCAACCGTTTCGCAGCGCTCCCCGAACAGCGGGCAAATGAAGATGGCCAATCAGATAATCGCTGCAACCGATGCGCCAGTTATTGCAGTTGGCATTCAAAACCCGTATGACGTGATGGCGTATCCGGAAGTGGATGCGTACTTGGCACAATACAGTTTCCGCACTGCAAGTTACGAAGCGATGGCATCGAGCATTTTAGGTGAACTTTCGCCAACCGGCAAATTGCCAGTATCCATTCCAGATCTTACAGGCGGCTTATTGTATGAGTATGGACATGGTTTAACTTACTAAAATGACAAGGAGAGATGACATTGAAAAAGTGGATCGTATTTTTATTGACCGCTATGCTGGTTTTATCTTCACTTTCAATTGCATTCGCCAATCATGACAACGGAAACGGCAAATCGAAAGACCGCGGCAAAGGCAAAAAAGAACCATTCGCCATTGGGGTGGAAGTTTTGCTGGAAGACCAGAAACACCTGATTGAAGGGAAAAAGGTCGGATTGATCACCAATCCGACAGGTGTAGACCAGGAACTGAACAGCATCGTGGACCTGCTCCACAATGACCCGGAAGTTGAATTGACTGCGCTGTACGGGCCGGAACACGGTGTCCGGGGAGATGCGCAGGCCGGACAATACGTGAATTATTATATCGATGAAGTGACCGGTCTTCCGGTTTACAGCCTTTACGGCTCTACCCGGAAACCAACACAGGAAATGCTGGAAGGCGTCGACGTGCTGCTGTTTGATATCCAGGACGTCGGCACGCGTTTCTACACGTACATCTATACCATGGCCCTTGCAATGGAAGCCGCTAAAGAAAAAGGCATTCCGTTTATCGTGCTCGACCGCCCGAATCCACTTGGCGGCATCAAAGTGGAAGGGCCGGTGCTTGATCCGGAATTTGCTTCATTTGTCGGCCAGTACGCCATTCCGCTGCGCCACGGCATGACCGTCGGCGAACTCGCTGAATTGTTCAATGAAGAATTCGATATCCACGCTGACTTGACGGTGGTCGAGATGAAAGGCTGGGAACGCAATGAGTTCTACGATGAAACCGGCATGGAATTCGTTGCGCCTTCACCGAACATGCCAACACTCGACACTGCGCTCGCTTATCCGGGTACGGCATTGATTGAAGGGACGAATGTGTCAGAAGGTAGAGGCACGACCAAACCGTTCGAATTCATCGGTGCACCGTTCATCAACAGCACCGAACTCGCAAAAGAACTGAACGCTTTGGAATTGCAGGGCGTCACTTTCCGGGCGGCATCTTTCACGCCGGCATTCTCGAAACATAGCGGCAAGCTGTCGCACGGCATCCAAGTCCACATCACCGACCGGGACGCATACTTACCGGTTGAGACCGGGCTTCACATCGTTAAAACCATTTACGATCTGTATCCGGGGCAAGTGACCTTGACGCCGTTCTTCAACAACTTGATCGGCAACAGCTGGATCAGCCAAGGCATCAAAGACGGCATGTCTGTCGAAGAAATGAAACAGCGTTGGAGCGGTGAGTTGAAAGAGTTCCAGGAAGTGAGAAAGAATTATTTGCTTTATTAATGAGAGAGGAGCTGCAGGCATAAAGTCTGTAGCTTTTTGATTGATAGGATGTATGGTGGGATGTGAAATTTGGCTAGTGCCGGTTAATTTCCGAACAGTGTAAGTTGACGGCTGGCTAGTTCAGGTTGAATCTCCCGGACTTCATGTTAACTGCGATTTAGTTCATGTTAACAGGTGAACCTGCCGCCACAAACCAACAGATGGTTGCATTTCGCCAAGGCGAAATGCGCCAGTGCTTGAGAAGGAGCCGTTCGCTGGAGCGAACGGCTTTTCCATTTAAGCTCTTGAACTTGGATCTTGGTGAGACGCTTTGCAGTTAGTACCGGTTAAACTCCAACAGTTCATGTTAAAAGTCGGCTAGTGCTTGTTGATTTCTCTGTTCGTCATGTCAACGAATTGCTTCGTCATGTTAAAGGCAAATTAATGATCGTTAACCTTTATACACCGCTTCGGACGCTTTGGGCTAGGCGCACCTTCACTAAGATATTTCTCGATATTCCGCAAAACAGCTACGCTCGCCCGCGGCAAGCGTAGCTGTTTTAGCGGAATATCGACATTAAAAATCTTTTATCCAACTTATAAAAACATAAATGAAAGCGCGTGCATTTATCTGATAAATAATAAAATTGGTATAGACATCTATACACATTATCTCTATAGTAAAATTAAGACTAAAGAAGAAGAGGTGGATCCATTTGTTCAATTTTCTGCAGAAAATCGGGAAATCGTTGATGTTCCCAATCGCTACATTGCCAGCAGCAGCTTTGCTTTTGCGGTTTGGCCAAGATGACTTGCTCGGCATTCCGTTCTTGTCGGCAGCTGGTGCCGGAATCATTGATAACCTTGCCATCATTTTTGCAATCGGCATCGCTTTCGGGCTTGCCCATGACAGTAACGGCGGCGCAGCGCTTGCGGGTGCGATCGCTTATCTAGTATTGACATCAGCCATTGTAACGATCAATGAATCGATCAATATGGGTGTTTTTGCCGGAATTCTTTCGGGGATTGTCGGCGGGCTATTATACAATAAATTCTACGATGTGAAATTTCCGGCATGGCTGGCTTTCTTTGGCGGCAGGCGCTTCGTGCCGATTGTCACCGCGGCTGCAATGACTGTTTTAGCTGGCCTATTCGGCTACGCATGGCCGCCGATACAGGGAATGATCGACGGCGCAGGCGATTGGATTTTAAATGCCGGCATGTTCGGTGTAGGGGCTTACGGCTTCTTGAACCGTTTGTTGTTGCCTACAGGTTTGCACCATGTCATCAACACGATTGTCTGGTTCGACTTCGGTACTTTCACTGACGCCAACGGAGAAGTTGTGCGCGGCGAAATCAACCGCTTCTTAAAAGGGGATCCAACAGCGGGGCCTTTCCTTTCTGGATTCTTCCCAATCATGATGTTCGGGCTTCCGGCAGCGTGCCTGGCGATTTATGCCACGGCTAAAAAAGAGCGCAAAGCAATCGTCGGCGGGATGCTGTTCAGTATCGCCTTTACTTCTTTCTTGACAGGAATTACGGAACCTATCGAATTCTCATTCATGTTCTTATCACCGATATTGTACATTGTCCACGCCATGTTAACTGGGGTATCGATGATGGTGGCTTATGCACTTGATATCCATCACGGTTTCGGATTTTCGGCCGGTGCCATCGATTATGTCCTGAACTTCGGGCTGGCCCAAAATCCGTTGATGCTATTGGTAATGGGCGCCGGAACAGGCGCGATTTACTTCGGAATCTTTTATTTCCTGATCATCAAACTGGATCTTAAAACACCGGGCCGCGAAGATGAAGACGCGGAAAATGGAAATGCCGATACAGGCAACCGGAGCAATGATATCCGCGCGTACCATACCATTGAAGCGCTCGGGGGCAGTGGCAATATTACAGCTGTCGATTATTGTACGACGCGCCTTCGCCTTACAGTTAAAGATGCAGACAAAGTAAGCGAGAAAGATTTGAAGCGCAACGGTGCGATGGGCTTGATGAAAATCAATAAAACAAATGTACAAGTGGTCATCGGGACAGCTGTTGAATTTTTGGCGGACGCGATGCAGAAGCGTTTGGCAAATGGCAACCCGACACCTGAAAGCTTGGATATGCCCGTTGAAGAAATGGCAGCAGCGCCTGAACTAGTGAAAGAACTCCGCACAGAAGATTTCGAGATGCCGATTGACGGAGAAATCATTGAACTTTCTGAAGTGCCGGATGAAGTGTTTGCAAAAGAAATGATGGGGCCAGGCTTCGGTATCATACCGTCCGGCGGCACACTCCATTCGCCGGTTGATGGGCGCGTAGTCACGTTATTCCCGTCAAAACACGCGATTGGGATTGAAACGGACACGGGAATCGAAATCTTGATCCATGTTGGCCTTGATACCGTGAAATTGAACGGGGAAGGCTTTGAAGCAGTTGTTGAACAAGGGCAGCTTGTCCAGCGCGGCGATGCGTTGTTGAAACTCGACCTTGCATATCTTGAAGCGAATGCACCTTCGGTTGTAACGCCGATCATCTTCACGAACTTAACGGGACAAGAATTGGAAATGCTGAAAAAAGGTCAGCAAGACCAAGGGACAGTTTCCATCTTGAAAATTCAATAATGATATTATAAAACCAGGAAATTCATCCGTGACTTTCCTGGTTTTTCGTAAGGAGTGCTATTGATGAAGAAAACCATCTTGATTTCTACCATCACCATCGCGGATTCAGTGAACAACAGTTTCGTTGGCGACGTTTTTCTGGAGAATGGAAAAATAACAGAAACAGCACCATCAATATCGAAAGCTGCCGATGTCCATATCGATGCAGCCGGAAAGAATTGGACATTGGTTCCAGGATTTATCGACGTCCATATCCATGGGGCTGCGGGTTTTGACGTCATGGACGCTACGCCAGAAGCGCTCAGCGGGATAGCGGAAGCACTGCCGAAAGAAGGAACGACAAGCTTTTTGGCGACGACGATGACACAATCCGATGAGGCGATTTCAGCGGCTCTGCAAAATGCCAGCCGATTTCAGGCAGGCGATGCTCAAGCTGAGATGCTGGGCGTCCATCTTGAAGGGCCATTTATCTCTACAAAGCAACCTGGAGCTCAACCACTAGAGCACATCATTGCGCCATCGTCAGCCCTATTTTTGAAATGGCAAGAATTGAGCGGCGGACGCATCAAACTGGTAACGCTTGCTCCGGAAATGGAAGGCGGTTTTGAATTTATTAAAATGCTGACTGCGGATGGAGTTTTGGCATCGATTGGCCATTCAGACGGCACTTGGCTGGAAATGCAGCAAGCGCTCCAAGCAGGTGCGAGTCGAGTGACCCATCTTTACAACCAGATGAGCGCGTTCCATCACCGGGACCCAGGAGTTGTCGGAACGGCATTGCTGGAGGACCGATTAACCGCCGAAATCATAGTGGACTTCATCCACAGCCATCCGAAGTCGATTGAATTGGCTTATCGCCAAAAGGGGGCGGAGCGCCTCGTGTTGATCACAGACGCGATGCGGGCAAAAGGGCTCGAGCCTGGCACATATGAATTAGCCGGGCAAGACGTCATCGTTACCGAAACGGATGCGCGCTTGAAAAGCGGTGCGCTGGCCGGCAGCATTTTGACGATGGATGCATCTTTGAAAAATGTCCACTCTTGCACCAATTGCACGATCAGCGAGTTGGTGGCAATGACTTCTGCGAATGCCGCAAAAGAACTGGGCTTGTCCCAAAAAGGCAGCATCGCAGCAGGGAAAGATGCAGATCTTGTCGTCCTCGATGAAAACTTGGACGTTCAGCTGACCATCTGCCGCGGCACAATCGCTTATGCGAAGGAGGGACTCATTTGAAAGTTGAAATTGTTGAGGACTACGATGAAATGAGCAGCCGTGCAGCCGACATCCTGGAAGGGCAGATTAAGCGGAATCCCAGTTCGGTCCTAGGGCTCGCAACCGGTTCTACACCTCTTGGCCTCTACCGCAAACTGGTAGAAGGGGTTCAGCAGCGCAAGATTTCCTATAAACAAGCGAAAACCATTAATCTGGATGAGTACCGGGGGCTGAACCGCAGCCACCCCAACAGTTACCACAAGTTCATGAACGATAATTTATTCAACAACCTGGATATCGAGATGCGCCACACCTATCTGCCGGACGGGCAGGCTTCTTCAATAGAAGAGGAATGCCGGCGCTACGAAGCGCTCATCGATCGGTTAGGCCCAATTCATTTGCAAATTCTAGGCTTGGGAACGAACGGCCATATCGGATTCAATGAACCGGGGACGCCAGAAGACAGTTTGACGCATTGCGTGGAACTGGACGAGTCAACGCGGAACAACAACTCACGTTTTTTTGGCTCGTTGGAAGAAGTTCCGACCCATGCCATTACAATGGGAATCGCTTCGATCTTGAAAAGCGATAAAATCCTTTTATTAGCTTCCGGCAAAAAGAAAGGCGAAGCGGTCAAAAGGCTGCTGGAAAAACAGCCAAATGAGGATTTTCCAGCATCTTTCTTATGGAAGCACGACGATGTTACCCTTATTGTTGACCGGGATGCCTACCAATTGGCAGAAAAGGAAAGGCAGTGAACACGGTGTTAGACAAACAATCACACGTACCGATGTATGTCCAAATAGAAGCAGCGTTAAAGCAGCGCATCAATGGCGGCGAATTTCCGGTCGGGACAGCGATTCCATCTGAACGCGATCTGACAGAATTTTTCGGAGTCAGCCGCATGACGGTGCGCCAGTCGATCACCAATTTGGTGAATGAGGGCCTGCTGCACCGGGAAAAAGGGCGCGGCACGTTTGTCGCGTCGCCGAAAGTGGAACAGCCGTTGACCGGCTTGACGAGTTTCACTGAAGACATGAAAGCGCGGGGGTTGGTCCCGAGCAATAAAATCATTAATTTCAGCAGAGGGCTGCCAGAGCTGGATGTAGCGAACGAACTTCAGTTGGCTAGTGGCGGCGAAGTGTTCACGGTCGAACGCATCCGCTACGCCAACGACAAGCCGATGGCACTTGAAAGAACTTATCTGCCCGTGAATTTGTTCCCGAATTTAAGCGAGCAGGAATTGGCCGGTTCGCTTTACTCTTTGATCGAACAAGAGCAAGGGCTGGCGATCAGCCATGCTTCCCAGCGGATGGAAGCTTCGCTCGTGAAGAAAGAAGAAGCGGCTTTGCTTGAAATTGGCATGCCTGCGCCGATCCTGATGATTGAGCGGGTATCTTATTTATCGAATGGTCTCCCTTTTGAAGTGGTCCGCAGCATGTATCGCGCCGACCGCTATAAATTCATTACCGAAATTCAGCGCTGAAAATAAGAATTAACTAATGGCTAGTGGCGAAGGAGTTTTGCTCATGTTGGCAATGTATTTTGATAAAGTGCACGAAATGCTGCAGCTCGTTGAAAATCAGGAAAAAGAGGTGATGCTGCAAGCAGCTCGTAAAGTAGCGGAAGCGATCCAAAACGGCGGAATCGTTCAGCTGTTTGGCTGCGGCCATTCGCATATCCTGACGGAAGAAGTTTTTTATCGGGCTGGCGGCCTCGTGCCGGTCAAACCGATTTTGATCGAACCGCTGATGCTGCATGAAGGCGCAGTCCGTTCTTCTGGACTGGAGCGTAAAAACGGGTATGCAGCAGAGTTGCTCAAACAGCAGGACTTCCGGCCGGAGGATGTGGTATTTGTTTTATCCACTTCCGGGCGAAATCCGGTACCGATTGATTTTGCGCTTGCCGCTCGCAGCAAGGGAGCCACAGTAATCGGTCTGACGTCAATCGCTTATGCAAACAGCCAGCCATCGAGACACTCGGGCGGCAAGCATTTGCATGACTCAGTGGACCTCGTCATCGACAACCATGCCGTGGCGGGCGATGCCGTCCTAAGCGTAGAAAACGTCAAAGTGCCTTTTGGGCCAACATCGACAGTGGTGGGGGCCGCCATATTAAACGCCATCTTCGCTGAAGCCATTCAAGTGATGGCCGACAACGGCTTCGAGCCTCCCGTCTTTCTCAGCGGCAACATTGACGGGGCCGACAGCCACAATAATGAGCTGATTGAAAAATACCGCGAACGGATACCGGCATTATCGTAATCTGCATGATAAAAAACACCTTCAGAACCCTGCGCTTTAAATCAGCGCTGGCGTCAAAGGTGTTTTTGTTTTGAAAAATAAGGTATTATTCGGCAGACAATTCGCTTTCAGTCAGCCATTTATGATTCATGACTTCTTCGCCGTCAGCGGTAGTGAAATCGACCATGTAGACCGTCGTTTCCTCGGCAGTGTCGATTGTGGCGGTTGCGCCGTCCATGCCTTCCATATGGTCGGCAATGACAACCGCTTCATCTCCTGCAGCAAGCGGTTCATTGCCGGCATCTTCAAGCTCTTCGTGAATGACCCATTTATGGTCCTCGACAGGTTCGCCGCCGGTTTCAGGTGTGTACGTTATGGCATAGACAGTGGTATCAAATGCGCCGACAATCGTCGCTTCACTGCCTTCCATGCCCTCCATATGGCCAGCCGTGATAGTAGCGGTGCTGCCTTTCGGATACATTGGATCGGCTGCTTCTTCTAGGCCCATCGGAATGTCGCCGGAACCGGAATGGTCCATGCCGCTATGGTCGCCGCCGCCGCTTTCTTCTGTCGCTGGCTGCTCGGTTTCCTGCGTCATTTGAGGTTCATCTGAA
Source organism: Planococcus sp. TJ-301 (assembly GCF_058268475.1). Classification (NCBI taxonomy): domain Bacteria; kingdom Bacillati; phylum Bacillota; class Bacilli; order Caryophanales; family Caryophanaceae; genus Planococcus; species Planococcus sp. TJ-301. Next base: position 64,071 of record NZ_JBZDOH010000002.1, read on the forward strand.
TCTCCGCACGCCGCGAGTGTGAACGCCGCAACGGCAGACAAAATGGTGATCTGAAACTTGTTTTTTATCATGGAAATCCCTCTCTCGTTGTTAGTGTACTTTCACTATACCCATCGCTTATGCAGAATTTGTGCAGAATCGTCTGCACAAAAAATCGTGAGTTTTCCGCTATAATAGAAGGAGCAGAATAAAGAAAGGTGGCAATTCACTTGAACAATAAATTATGGATCGCTGTATCGTTAGCGGCTTTGCTCGCTGCCGGATGCGGGGCTGAAAACGAAACGGAACCTGCACCGGAAGAGGATGCAGCAAAGCAAGAGGCAACACAAGAGAGCCTGGAAGCAGGCGATTTCGAAGTGGATTTTGAAGGCATTTTGGAGCACGTTCACGGCATGGGCTATATTGAAGGCGACGGGTTGTATTTTGCGTCGCACGAAGGGCTGAAAATCTACCGCGGCGGCGAATGGCTTGAAACGGATGGCATGCACAACGATTATATGGGCTTTAACGCGGTGGACCTCGGGTTTTACACATCCGGCCATCCGGGCCAAGGCTCCGGCATGATGAATCCGATCGGCATCCAACGCAGCATGGACGGCGGCCGTTCACTCGAACACATGGGCTTTGAAGGCGAGACCGATTTCCACGCCATGGCGGTGGGCTACCGAAGCCACCACATGTTTGTCATGAACCCACAGCCGAATTCCAAAATGGGAGCAGGCTTTTTCCGCAGTGAAAACGAAGGCGAAAACTGGAATGAAGCGGCTGTAGAAGGGCTTGAAGGTGAAATTTCCTATTTGGCGATGCACCCGGACGATTCACAAATCATCGCCGCGGCGACATCAACCGGCGTTTATCTATCCGAGGATGGCGGCGATTCGTTCAAAGTACTGACAAGCGACGGCCAATTTGGTACAGCGCTTACGTTCAGCGAAGACGCGCTGTATTACGCAAGCTATGAAACGGCGTCAGAGCTCGTGGAATACACACTTGAAACCGGCGATGAAAAAACTTTGGCGTTGCCAGAGCTGCCTGAAGACGGCGTTCTTTATCTAGCCCAGAAACCGGATGAATTGGCGATTTACACAGTCAAAGGGCAGGCTTTCCTCTTAGGAAACAAAGGTGAAGACTGGACGCAAATCTTGGAAAACGGCGAAGTGCGATGACGACGCTGGCAACGCGTTTGCTTCTAAGAGGCGCTTATGTTCAATAAATTATCGCTGAAGATCGGCTTATTGTTTTTTGCGTTCATCTTATTGATCGAAGCGCTGCTGTTCACTGCATTGTATTTCACACTCGTCAACGAACGCGTCGATGAAGTCATGGCGAGCTTGCTTGCCCGCGGGGAAACGCACAGCGAAGTGCTCGCCGACATGTTCGAGCCGACGACGCTCGAACATGTCGGCATGATGGAGGCGGCGTCTTCCTATATTGTCGTCATCACCGACGAAGTGGGAAAAATCCTCATCAATTCAGATCCGCTTGAACCAGAAATAATCGATGTGCTGCAGCATACCGATTTTGAAGAAGTGCCGGCAGGCGGAAAAGTGGTAGAAGAAAAATGGGACGACAAGCGCTATATTGCAGCAGACAGCCCCATTACAATCGACGGCGAACACGCCGGGCATGTCTTCATGTTTTCCGGTACAGCGGCGATCGAGCGCATGGTCGGCAATTTGCAGCAGCAATTTCTAGCGGCTGGCGCCATTGCCGTATTGTTGACGATTGTTGCTGTGCTGATGCTGTCGCGTTTTATCACGCTGCCGCTGATCCGGATGAAAGAAGCGGCGGAGCAGATGAGCATCGGCAACACAGGCGTTGATTTGTCGACGGACCGCAACGACGAACTGGGAGAGCTGGCGAATGCCATCACTAAATTATCGGTCGACCTCGACCGGCTGAAAAATGCCCGCAATGAATTCCTGGCGAGCATTTCCCACGAGCTGAGGACGCCGCTTACGTATATCAAAGGCTACGCGGATATCCTCAGCAGGCCGGGAATCCCGCAGAAGGAGCGGGAAGAATACATCGCCATCATTCGAGAAGAGTCGGCACAGCTGGCAGCGCTGATCGGGAATTTATTCGAATTGGCAAAGCTCGATTTACACCAGTTTGAAATACGGCGCCAGGACGTAGCCATCGCTGATTTGCTCGGCTCAGTTGCGGCATTGGTCAAGCCGGCGTTCAGACAAGGGCGGATTTTTTTGTCGGTGGCGTGTGAACCCGGCCTCCGCGCATTTTGGGATCCCGACCGCATCCAGCAAGTGCTGCTGAACATTCTGGACAACGCGCTGAAACATTCGGCTGCGGGTTCCCGGGTTTCGGTCGACTGCAGGCAAGAAGGCGATGAAATCGTAATCCGCATCAGCGACGAAGGTGAAGGCATCCCGTCAGAAAGTGTGCCGTATGTTTTCGAACGCCTTTACCGCGCCGAGAAATCGCGGTCGCGCGAAAACGGCGGGTCCGGCCTTGGCCTTGCAATTGCAAAGGAAATTGTCGAATCGCACGGCGGACGGATCGATCTGAAGAGCGAACAGGGCAAAGGAACGGAAGTCATTGTCCGGCTGGAAAGAGGGGAAAGCGATGCGCAAAGTATTGTTGGTGGATGATGAAAAACGGATGCTTGATTTGGTGGAGCTGTATTTGGAGCCGCATGGCTACGCTTGCCTGAAAGCACAGAGCGGCAAAGAAGCGCTCCGGCTGCTCGAAGAAGAACCGGTGGATTTAGTGATCCTCGATATCATGATGCCGGAAATGGATGGCTGGGATGTGTGCAGGGAAATTCGGCGCTTCTCAAATGTGCCGATTATTATGCTGACAGCGCGCGAGCAGCAGGAAGACATCGTGAAGGGTCTGCGCCTCGGTGCCGACGATTATTTGGTCAAGCCGTTCGGCGAAGAAGAGCTGCTTGCGCGCATGGAAGCTTTGCTGCGCAGAGCTGCGCCAGCTAAACGGCTGGAAGTGGATGGTTTGGTGTGGGACGAAGAGCGCTTTGAATTGGCTTACCGCGGCCACATCATCCGGCTGACGCCGAAAGAATTCGCGATGCTCGGGCTGCTCATGAAAAATCCGGATAAAGTCTACGAACGTTCGCGGCTGCTTGAAATTGTCTGGGGCTTCGATTCGGAAACCGAAGGCCGCACCGTCGATTCACATGTCCGCAACATCCGCGAAAAAATCCGCCAGTCCGGCTTCCCAATCGATGATTATTTCCGCACCGTTTGGGGCATCGGCTATAAATGGGTGAATATGAAATGATGTGCACCTCGGTAGTTAAAGGCAAAAAAAATCCCTCCTATGCAGGAGGGATTTTCTTATGTTGAAAATAAAGATTATGCTGCGTTTCTGCAAGCTTCTGCGCATTTCATGCATGCTTCCGCACAGCGCTGGCAATGGTCGTGGTCATGTTTTTGGCATTCTGTTCCGCATGCTTCACAAATAACTGCGCAAACTTTCGCCAATTCGGAAACGAAAGGCGAATTGCGCGTAATGGCATGTTCCAAATACGCACAGATGTCCGCGCATTCACGGTCCAGGCGGATGCATTCAGCCATCATCTTGACGTCGTCTTCTTTGAGGCACGCGTCGAAGCAATGATTGCAAGCTTCCGCGCAGTCGTGCAATGTTTTGATCAATTCTGCATGTTGTTCATGAGCCATCCCTATAACCTCCATTTCAGATTTTACTGTTTTCCCTTTCAGATTTCCCCAAGCTCGGAAGTCTAAACGGAATGGGGCAAACTCCTTGGAATCTGCACACTTTTATCCTTCTGGCGGCTTTTTGCGCCTGCTGTGGAGCTCTTGCAGGCGCTGCCGATATTCTTCAGCGCTGATTTCGCCTTTGGCAAAGCGGTCATCCAGTTTTTTTTCAGCAGAGCCTAAGGAGCCAATGCTGCGCTGTCTTGCGTAAATCGCCACAGCGCTAATGGCTGCCACTAGGATGAGCACAATAAGGAGAATCATGAAAAATGAAATCCGTACGCCTTCTGTTTCTGCCATCGCATACTGCTCCTTTCCGAAGAATTTGAAATCATGGATTGTTCTTCCCAAAGGTTTTAACAATAAAGGTGAATATCAATTACCAATAGTGTACAACATAATAGAAGGAATATTCTAATTATTATAAAGGGAATATTTATTTCATGAAAAATCCGCAGCAAATAGCGGGTATGCTACGATATAACATAAAAAGAGAGGGGAATGGCCTATGTTTATACATAAGATTGACAATGACTTGTCATTGAAACTTGTGGATCTTGGAGACGCAAAGCGGATTTTCGAACTGACCGACAACTCTCGGAACTACTTGAAAGAATGGCTGCCATGGCTGGATTACACGACGGAATTAAAAGATACGGAAGATTTCATCAAGGCGGGAAGAGGCAATTATGCAGAAGGCAAAACCTTGAATGCCGCTATTTTGCTCAAAGGGGAAATTGTCGGTGTAGGTGGATTCAATAACATCAATCGGTCCAATAAAACCGCTTATATCGGCTATTGGCTGGGGCAGGATTACCAAGGGAAAGGCATCATGACGCGCGTGGCGCGTGCGTTGACAGATTATGCGCTGACAGAATTGGAGCTCAATAAAGTGGAAATCCGTGCAGCGGCCGGCAATGTGAAAAGCCGGAGCATACCGGAGCGCCTCGGCTATGTTGAGGAAGGCACCATCCGCCGAGCGGAGTGGCTTTACGGGAGGTACGTCGACCATGTGGTTTACGGCATGCTCGCTGAAGAATGGGAAGGGAAATAAAACCTTTTCACTAAGAGCGGATACGAAAAAACCCCTTAGCATAACATCTGCTAAGGGGTTTTTGGTATGCTTATTTATTGAAACCTTTTTTGATGTCGCCAATGGTGTCTTGGATATTGCCCTTGGTTTTGTCTTTTTTGCCTTCAGCTTGGAGATTTGAATCACCTTTAGCATTCCCGACTTGGTCTTTCAATTCGCCTTTGCCTTTGCTGATTGCGCCTTTAAGCTTATCTCCGAATCCTTTGTCTCCTGCCATGATGAATTCCTCCTTATTAATGTGTTACTGATTATATAGCCTGAAAAAGGAAAAGTTAAACGTTTTTCGGTACAATAGAAGGAACCGAAAAAGGAGGGACAACATGGATAAACGAGATCCCAATCAAATAATCGACCAGAAATTAAGAGAAACCCGACCGCCGTGGCGCGGAAGGCAAGCAACGGCCCAGCCTAAAAAATATAAGCCCAGCATGAAGACCGTGGAGAATTACGTCGTCCTCGATTTTGAAACGACTGGCCTGAAAGCAGGAAGCGATAAAATCATCCAAATTGGTGCCGTGAAATACATTGGCCATAATCGGGAAGATACCATGTATTTAATGATCAATCCGGAATGCCATATTTCCAGTACAATTACAAGAATCACAGGCATTACAAATGCAGACGTCCAGGAAGCGCCGGTCATCGAAGAAGTCGCGCATGAACTGATCGCGTTCATCGAAGGCTTGCCGATTATCGCGCATAACGCACCATTCGATATGGGCTTTTTGTACGCGCTGGAAGAAATCACACCGATTCCGGAATACACCGTCATCGATACAGTTCGTCTGGCAAGAAAAGCGATTACCGAAACACCAAACCATAAACTGACGACGCTGTCAGCATTTCTTGAGTTGGAGCATAACGCCCATGACGCGCTTGGCGATTGCTTGGCAACAGCAGCTATTTACCAATTTTGTGTTTCAAGGCTTTAAACCAAATCAGCCTCCGGCAATTGCGCCGGAGGCTGATTTTTTATATTTCTACAATTTTGATGGCTGAAAAAATCTCATCTTTAGGGGAATCAGCATGCCATTCGGAGGGGTAGTAGCCGAGCGGGTTGCAGATCACTTCAATGCCTTCATGCCAGTCGTGGTAGCGCAAATGGATATGGCCGAAAATATATTTCTTCACGTGGTATTTCAGCGCAAGTTCCCCGTAGCGCACACTGCCCATCATCGCGTTGAAAAAATCCCAGCTGCCGATATTTTTGACGCGCAGGTAATGGTGGAACGGGATGACATGCGTCACCATGATGATATTCTTGCCTTCGTGCTGTTGGAGCCAACCTTCAAGCTTTGCCAGCGAAACGCCGGTTTCCTCGATATCGGAACGCGGCCAATGTGCGTGGCGCATATCCGGCCAATGGTAATCCTTGTAGACGCCAGCGGCAAATTCCTCTTCTGTGTGTCCATCGACGCCAAACGAATAATCGTACCAGCCGCCATCGCCAATGATGACCCAGCCGCCGCTGAGTTCGACAGGTCCATTGCCCAAATTGCCGGGGAACGCCAATAATTTATCATAGGCTGCCTGTGAATCGGGGGCGTAAATATCGTGGTTGCCGTTGACAAACAGCAGCCGGATGTATGGCACAACTGCCTGTAATCCTTCTAAAAGTTCCAGCGCCCTATCTGGATCGCCCGCAATATCACCGGCGATAATAAAAACATCCGGGCGGTGGATCGTCAGCCATTGCTCAATCAATGCCAAGATATCCGCGCCCGTTTTCTTCCGGTTCAATTCTTCATGAATGTCTGACAACACTGCAATCTTCACATGCGGCTCCCCCTTTGTTTCGCAGCTGAAAATAAGGTTTGCTATGGTTTTTGCAAAAGCTTTTGTAAAAAGTATAACGCAGATGCCAGAACTAATAAACGATTCTGAAAAAATAAGCCTCGTTTCTATTATTTGAAAAAAAAACATGTAGAATGAAATTTAAGAAGCGGATATAAAAAACGCTCCGGCTGGAAAAAGCCTCAAAGCCTTGCAGCAAAAACGCAAAACTTCATTTTTTATGGAATGGGGGTTTATCAATGGAGCAGGCAGTTGAAGTAGAAGGCGTCAGCAAATCTTACGGCAAGAAGGAAGTGCTGACGGACATCAGCTTTTTAATCGGTGAAGGTATGATCTACGGCTTGATCGGGCCATCGGGTTCGGGAAAGACGACGCTGGTCAAAATGATTGTGGGCATTACGGCGCCGGATGCAGGTGCGATCCGTATCTTTGGCGTCAATGTGCCGAACCTTAAATTGTTGGAGAAGGTAGGTTATATGGCGCAAGCGGATGCGCTTTATACGGAGTTGACGGGTAAAGAGAATTTGGATTTTTTCGCTTCGCTGTACCCCTTGAAAAGTGCAGCCCGGAAGAAGCGCATCGCATACGCCGCCGGCATCGTCAATTTAACCGCTGAACTCGGCAAGCGGGTATCGGCTTATTCGGGTGGCATGAAGCGGCGCTTATCACTTGCTATTGCGCTGGTCCACAATCCGAAATTGCTGATTCTAGATGAGCCGACTGTTGGCATGGACCCTGAACTGAGGCTGTCGGTGTGGACGGAATTGCTGCACTTGAAAAAGGAGCATGAGAAAACGATTATCATTACGACCCATGTAATGGATGAAGCCGAGCGCTGCGACATCGTTTCGCTCGTTAGGGAGGGCCGGATCCTCGCGACCGGCACGCCAGCCGAGTTGAAGCAAGCTTATGGGGCAAAGGATCTCGAGGAAGTTTTCCTGAAAGCCGGAAGGGAGCACCGATGAGGATTCTGGCGATCGTCAAGCGCATCATCAAACAATTGCTGAGGGACCGGCGCACGCTCGCGCTGCTGTTTTTTGCACCGTTGATTATTTTGACGCTCATGTATTTTTTCTTTAACGACGAAACGGAAGAGCTTGTGCTTGGCACGGTCAATGTGGATGTCTGGTTCACCGCTGCACTCGAAGAACGCGGAGTCCACGTCATCCCGTATGAGGAGGCGATCCGTGAAACGGTCATCGATCATGAATTGGACGGTTTGCTGATGGTTGCGAATGGCGAGATGTCGTTGATTTTATTGAACGAAGAGCCTTCAGCTTCAAAAGCACTGTCGGCGCAAGTCAGTAACGCGGCGATGCGCTTGGCAACGGAGCCTGAAGAACGACCGGAGGAAATTGCTGTGCAGTTCATTTACGGCAGCGAGGATACCGCTTTTTTTGATGTATTAAGCCCGGTATTGATCGGTTTTTTCGTGTTCTTTTTCGTTTTTCTGATTTCGGGCATCGGCTTGCTGAAAGAACGGACTTCAGGAACATTGGAGCGGCTGATGGCAACGCCGATCCGCAAAGGTGAATTGCTTGCGGCTTACTTGGTGGGCTTCGGACTGTTTGCAGTAGTTCAGACCATCATAGTCGTAGCGTTCTCGATCCTTGTGCTGGATGTTGTCGTTGCCGGGTCGGTCTGGCATGTTATCATGATTAACCTGTCGCTGGCATTGGTGGCGCTGTCGCTTGGCATCCTATTGTCGACGTTCGCAGCCACCGAATTTCAGATGGTGCAGTTTATCCCGCTCGTCGTGGTGCCGCAGATTTTCTTTGCAGGCATATTCCCGGTCGAGGGGCTCGCGGACTGGCTGCAGGCGATTGCGAAAGCCATGCCGATTTATTATGCCGCGGAAGCATTAAAGGCAGTCATGTATAAAGGGCTTGGCTTCGACGCCATCAAAGGGGAACTGGCGGCGCTTATGGCATTTGCCGCCGTGTTCATCACGCTGAATCTGCTGGTGCTCAAATCGCACCGGTCGCTATAAAGAGGAGGGGGAAACATTTGTTAAGCTATTACAGCAAACTATCATCAGAAGTTTACGACCTGGACAAGCCAATCGGCAGTTCGTTCGGTGACATCGAATATTACGCGGAGCGATTGGAAGGTGTGGATGGCAAGATTCTCGAGCCGGCTGTCGGCACGGGGCGCATGCTGATTCCGCTGCTCGAAAAGGGATTTGACGTCGACGGCTTTGATTCATCGACGGAAATGCTCGAAATCTGCTGGGCTAATTGCGAGGACCGCGGTTTGGACCCGGTCGTCTTTGAAGCATCAATGGAATCATTTGAAAGCGAAACGGATTATCAGGCCATTATCATCTCGACGGGTACATTCCTGCTCATGCACGAGCGGGAAATATCAGTCCAGGCGCTGCATAATTTCCACCGCCATCTAGCAGACGGCGGCAGGCTGATTGTCGATGTATCGCTGCCAGGGAATATTGAGCTTGAAAAAACCAATACGCGCAAATGGAATAACCCGTATGGCGAAGTGATTACGGTGGAATCGAAAAAAGTGGAAGTCGACTGGCTGAACCAATATTCGATCGGGCAGAACCGCTACGAAAAATGGCGTGATGGCGAGCTCATCGGGACGGAACTTGAATGGTTCCCGATGCGCTGGTATGGCATCGAGGAGTTCAAAATGCTGCTCGAATACGCTGGTTTCACGGAGGTTACGGTATCGGCGGATTACCAGTACGGCAAAGCGCCATCGCGCATCGGGGAAATACTGACTTTTGAAGCGGTCGCGAACAAGCGCGGGCTTTAAGGGTGTATAGCAAGGATATGGAATAAAAGCAAAAGGCGTTCAATCCATTTGGGGATTGAACGCCTTTTTTATCATGTTGCCATGTTTTTCACGACGGCCATTTCTTTGCCAAAGCGATCGCCGTTGTCATGGAAACCCAGGCTTTCATAAAGGGCGTGGGCACCAGTGTTTTCAGGGTGATAGCCGACAGCGATTTTCTGCGCATCGAGCGTTTTCGCCATTTCATCGATCATCAATTTCACTGCAGCTTTGCCGATGCCTTTGCCTTGGTGATTTTTGTCGACCATGATGCGGTAAATCCAATAGCTTTCGAGTTCTTCCAACTGGGAATTGTACATCAGGAATCCGGCAATCTGGCCGTCTGCGTAAATGGCATAAGGCTTGAGCGAAAGTTCGAATTTCGATTGTGCGATGGATACTGAGTTTGGCTCCATGTATTGCTCCTGGCCCTCTGCAAGCGCCAAATTGCAGCAATCATACCAATTTGCTGCGTTCAATTCCTCAATCTGTACGTTCATATCAATCATTCCCTTTTACATTCATTAACCGCTTATTTCTGATTAAATTCAATCGCTTCCCAGATCAAGCTTTTGAAAGGCTCCGGCTGGATATCCGATAGTTTATGGATGCGGATGTGCCGCATTTTCGTGCCGTCGCCTTCCAGCAGATTGCCGTAGTCAGGCAATTGCGCGCCTTGATAGAAACCGAAATTGACGTGGTTTTTCGCCGGCTGCAAATAACACACCAGCCCGTCATGCGAATAGCTAGGCTTGGACCATTTGATTTCTTCCGACATTTTGGATGAAGCTTCGAAAATGAGCTCCCGTAATTGGAGCGCCAGCGGTTTTACATGTTCGTCCAACTCGTTAAAAAATGGATCTGCCAATGGGTTATGCAACTCTTTCATCAAAATCGCCCCTTTAATTCATTTTGGGTGAAACCATCACAAACAGCCAGTGCGCATCCGGCTTCGTTCCGTTCAACCTCTATCTTACCTGTAAATGAAAACGCTGGATACGGAAAAGGGGCAATGAAAAGTATGTATTGACGGAAAATTGATAATTGTCTAGTATCTTCTGAACAGCATTTACGTTAATAAGGTTGGTGCTATTGTCTTAGTAAAATAATATGCCCATGCCTTAATTAAAATGTGGTACAAAGTATTCTGATTTTATGGTAAAATTAGTTGAGAAATATTGTAAATTTAAGGCATTTTTTAAAAGTTCTGCAAACAGGGAAATCATGCTGGGAAGCAATAGGAATGGAGAGCGTGTGCATGCAAAAAGAACAAACAAGATACTCGCGACTTGCGCATATTACGAGGCTGATCAATACGAAATTGGAGCTTCGGGAAGTGCTTGAGCACGTAACGGCAGCGATATCAGAAGAAATTGTCCAATGCGATTCGGTGGGTATTTACCTGCCGGAAAGCAATGGCGATTACCGGGGGTATGTAGGAAAGCCGAAATACATCAACGGCACAACGCTTGATATGCATGTCATCGATATGGAATATGATTTACTTGCGAAAGAAGTTGTCGAGACTAAAAAAACCATTTATATCCCGGACACTTCAAAAGATACGCGCCCGGACCCGCGTGCAGTCGGTGCCTTCAAGATCAAATCGCTGTTGGCGCTGCCGATTACGTATGAAGACGAGTTGTTCGGCTTGGTATTCCTGTTCGATTACGGCATCCCGATGAATTTGAAGGAAGAAGAAATCCAGACGGTCGAAGCGTATGTCAATATGGCGGGCGTCGCCATCCGCAACGCCACGAATTTGACGCGCAAGGAAAATTTAATCGCTGAAAAGCAATTGCTGCTGGATCTGACGCGCGACCTTTCAATGTGTGCAACAATGCAGGAATGCTTGGATAAATGCTTCGCTTATGTCGGCAAAGTACTCAACAACTCGAACGTGGCCGTGCATCTGCTCGATCCGCTCGCGGGCCAGCGCATCAAACCGGCGACACTGAGCCGCGACAGCGACTGGACAGAAGAAGAATGGCTGGAAACCCATAACAAACAGGAATTCGACCAGACCAACGATCTTGTGATGCAAGAAGTGGTGCGCACGAAGAAAATGCTGCTCATACCGGATGTCTTTGCGGACAGCAGGCCGAACCATGACGTGTGCACGAATTTCGGCATCAAAGGTATGTTCATGATTCCGCTCGTGGCGATGGGCGAAGTACTGGGCGCTCTGGCGATTGTCGAACTTGAAAAAGACAGGCTGTCGTTCCACGAAGCGGACATGCAATTGGCCCAATCGATTGCTGATGCAACGGCTTCGACCCTATCGAATTTATTGTACATGGAAAAACAGGAAGTGATTATCGAGGAGCGGACATCGGAAATCCGCTTAAAAAACAGCGAGCTTGAAAAAGTGGTGGCAGAGCTGGAAAGCCTGGGCCGCGAAAAAATGCTGATTTTGAATTCCGCCGGTGAAGGAATTTTCGGACTGGACCTGCAAGGCAACATCACGTTTTGCAACCCGGCGAGTGCCGCCATGCTCGGCTATGAAAAAGACGAGCTGACTGGAAAATCGTACCGGGTGATTTTCGAAGTCACCGAAGAAAATGGAAAAGACTTGCCGAATTGCACTCCGGATCAGCAATTCATCAAAAAAAATGGCGAGCATTTCCCGGTAGAATGCGTTATTTCCGAAATCAGGGAAGGCAGCTCAGTGCTTGGCGAGGTTGTAACGTTCAAAGACATCACCGAGCGTAAATTGCTTGAAGAAGAAATCAAATACTTGGCGTATTACGACAGCTTGACCGATTTGCCGAACCGCGTGCTGTTGAATGACCGGCTGAACTTTTCGCTGAGCGAAGCACGGAAAAAAGACCGGAAAGTGGCTGTGCTGTACTTGGACCTCGACCGCTTTAAATTGATCAACGACAGTTTGGGGCATAGCTATGGCGACTTGCTGCTGCGTGAAGCGGCTGAGCGGCTGAAAGTGAGCATCCCGCCGAACGCCATCATCTCGAGGCAAGGAGGAGATGAGTTCACCATCATCCTCACCGATGTCAATGGCCAAGAGGATGTTCTGGATGCGCTTGAGCACGTTATGGACGCATTCGCCCACCCATTCCCCTTGAAAGGCAATGAAGTTTTCATCAAGACGAGCATCGGCATCAGTATGTTCCCGCAAGACGGCGATACAGCCGAGATACTCATCAAGCACGCAGATGCAGCGATGTACAAATCAAAAGAAAAATCCGGGACCCATTACCATTTCTTTGAAAGCGAGATGAACCATCGCAATATGGAAAGCATCAAGCTTGAAAACGCGCTTTACAAAGCACTTGGCAATGACGAACTGGAAATTTACTACCAGCCTCAAATCGATAGCGCGACCGAAGAAATCATCGGCGCTGAAGCGCTCCTCAGATGGAACCATCCGACTGAAGGCCGCGTTTCGCCCGTGGACTTCATCCCGATTGCAGAAGAAACCGGCTTGATCGTGCCGATTGGCCGCTGGGTGCTGAAGAATGCCTGCAGGCAATTGAAGGACTGGCAGGAACAGGGGCATAGCCGTATGAGCATGTCCGTGAATTTATCCGGCCGCCAGTTTGAAGAAGACAACCTTGTTACCATGATCGGTGAGACTTTGGCGGAATATCGCCTGGCGCCTGAATTTCTGCATATCGAATTGACCGAAAACCAAATTATCAAAAACAGCAAAGTGACGATCAAGAAGATGAAGGAATTGAAAAAGCTCGGTGTCAACATCGCCATCGATGATTTCGGCACAGGCTATTCATCGCTCGGCTATTTAAAGAATTTCCCGATCGATTTCCTGAAAATCGACCGGTCGTTCATTCAGGATATTGTCCAGGATGACGATAACGCAGCCATCACCAATACGATCATTACATTGGCCCAGAACTTGAATTTGCAGGTCATCGCGGAAGGCGTCGAGACAATCGAGCAGCTGGAGTTCCTGAAATCGAAAAACTGCTTTATCATGCAGGGTTATTATTTCAGCCGGCCGATAACTGCCCTCGAGCTTGCCGCTAAGTATTTTGGAAGAGAGAAAAGAAACTAATCATATCCAGGGGGAATATCATGAAAGCTGTACGTTCTGCATTAGAATATTTAAAAGGCGCGGGAGTGACGCACGTATTCGGCATACCAGCAGGATCTGTCAATGCGTTTTTCAATGAATTATACGACATGCCGGAAATTACATCGGTTGTGGCGAAGCACGAAGGAGCAGCGGGCTATATGGCTGCTTCCTACGCAAAATACTCGAATAAGATGAGCGTCTGCATCGGCAGCAGCGGCCCGGGCGCAACCAATTTGGTGACCGGCGCAGCCAATGCGATGCGTGAACATTTGCCGGTTTTGTTCATCACAGGAGCGGTTCCAGTCAGCACGATGGGATTGAACGCGTCGCAGGAATTGGACGCGGATCCGGTCTTCAAGTCCGTGACCAAATACAGCGTGACGGTGAAGGATGCCAAGGACCTGTTGAAAGAAATTGCCAAAGCGACGGAAATTGCGATTTCAGGCGTTCCGGGGCCGGTCCATATTGCAATGCCGATCGATGTTCAGCAAGGCGATGTGGGCACACCGGAAATTCCGGCTCCGCCAGTGCGCCGCGACATGGCGCCCGATCTCGATGCGATCAAATTCGCCGCAAAAGAAATGGCGGAACGCAAAACAGGCTATATCTTTGCAGGGCAAGGCGCAAGCCAATCCACGGATCAGCTTGTCGAACTTGCGGAATTACTCGATTGGCCGATTATGGTCTCGCCGCAAGGCAAAAGCATCATGAAGAGCAGCCACCCTTTGTTTGCGGGAATCTTCGGATTTGCAGGCAGCGACATGGCGTCGAAGCTGATCAATGAAGGAGACGGAAAAACACTTCTCGTTATCGGCTCAAGCCTTGGCGAAACCGCTACGAATAATTACAATGCCAATATGGCAAAAGACCGCTTCCTTGTTCAATTGGATTTTGACGCTTCCGTATTCAACCGCAAATACGAAGTCGATGCGCCAATCCTTGGCGACATCCACTTGAGCCTGGCATTCCTGATTGAGGAACTGAAAGCGCTTGGATTGACGGCACGGCCTAAAGACGCGCCGCTTGCCGAAATGCCATCAGCGGACCTTACAGAATACAGCACAAAAAACGTATTGCTGAAATTGCAGCAATACTTGCCTGCTGAAACGCGCTACACAATCGATATCGGTGAATTCATGGCGTATGTCATCCATCATATGGACGTTCCAGAAACAGGAACATTCGACATCAATGTCCATTTCGGCGCGATGGGCAGCGGCTTGAACGTTGCCATCGGCTCGAAGTTCGCAGAGCCTGAACGTCCGGTTGTCGCAGTGACGGGGGATGGCTGCTTCTTTATGCACGGCATGGAAATTTTGACAGCGAAAGAGCATAAACTGCCAATTCTTTTTGTCGTCATGAACAACGCACGCCTCGGTATGGTCTACCACGGCCATTCGCTTCAATACAAGCGCGTACATGCGTCATTCGAGCAAGAGCCTGTTGATATTTCAGCGATGGCAGCTGCGATGAACATTCCGAGTTTCCGGGTGGATTCAATGGATGATTTAAACCAGGATGTATTGGACCGCCTGACAAGCCTCAACGGACCAGCAGTTCTGGAAGTAGCGCTTGTCGACAACAATACGCCGCCAATGGGCGATCGCGTAAAATTCCTGTCTTCATTCGGCAAATAAAAGCCTGAACGATTAATAGAAAGTAAAACCCCCCTCTTATAGAAGAGGGGGGTTTAGAAGTTGTTGAGAAAGATAATTCATTTTTCTTATTTAGTCGATATTCCGCAAAACAGCCCCGCTAAAACATATGCTCCTGTCTCTGTCTCTGCATCGCTGCGCTAGCTTCGAGACATGAAAGTGCGCTGAAGCGAAATGCAAAGAACCATCTAAGTTTCTCGGCAGTCTGTAACGCCCTCTTATAGAAGAGGGCGTTACAGTTGGGAATAATGTTCGTTCGTGACCGCAATGATGGTATTGACGGTTTGCCGCTTGAAGTGGTCCGGCACGGATCGCCCTTCGGGGTTGCAGTAATAAAACGCGCTGATTTGATAATTGAACGTATAGCCGAGAGCGCAAAGGGCCTGTTCGAGAGGGTCAGGAAGCTTGTGGAATCCCGTCTGTGCAGTGAAGAATGCAGAAGGGATGACTTTGACGTCGATGTCCTCAAAACCGGTGTGGATTTCAAAAAGGTCGCCGTCCTTGCGAGCGATCCATTGGCCTTTTGAATACAGCGAAATACGTGTGCGGCTGAGAGCGGCGATGCCTTCAAGATTCGTGCCGAATAATTCGTTCATCATTTTGCGGATGCCGGGACCGTCTGCGGCGTGTTCACGGGTAGCCAAATAATGGTCGATTGCCGCAATGGAAGCGTTATCATCTTTTTTCACAAGCAAGCCGATCTCTTTTTCGAGCACCGGGACCATGCAATAATCGATTCCGAACGCTTCATAGACAATGCGGCAGATTTTGTCGCCGTCCAGCGCACCTCCGGAATTGCGGACGATAGCATCCATTCGCTCAGTTTTGTCAGTATGGTGTGCCACTGATTCGTTTGAAGATGGTTGAATAGTTTTCATACAAGCGTCCCCCTGAGTCACGGATGAATTTTCTTTATATTGAAATTATATCCTAAAAAAGATGAATCGATAAGTATTATTTGTTGGAATTATGTAAAAAAAGACAATTATTAGGTAATTTTAAAAATTAACATGAATTAATCCGGCATTGACATGAACTAACCCGCAGTTAATCGGCAGTAATCCAAGCTTTACATGAACTAGCTCTTTTGCCGTCCTAAATATAGCCACAGCCAAACGGTGTGCATCAATTCGCACTTAAGCGGGTAAGCAAATAAAAAAGGAGTGTGTGCAAATGGCTTTTGATTATGACCTCGATTACAAGAACTTGGATTTGCGGAAACATCCGGAACTGTATCGGGTGGGCAAAGGGGAGCAGGGAGTCTTGCTTGTGGAGCCTTATAAAGGCGAAATTTTACCGCATTGGCGCTTCAAAACGCCGGAAATTGCGCAGGAATCCTGTGATAAAATTTACGAGATGTTCGAAGAATACCGCAAACAAGATGATTTTGTCGGCATGGACATGGCGCGCAAGTTTATCCAGATGGGCTATACCCGGGCTCGGCGTTACACGAATTACAAAGGCGGAAGAAAATACAACGAAGACAGAACCATCAAAGAACGGCAGATTGATCCGGAAAAAGCAAAGTCAGCTGCCATTTTCAAAAAGAAATGGGATGAGCTCCGTGAAGACGAAGACTATCTCAGACGCAAGAAAGAACATCAGAAAAAATACGGCTAAAGGCGGCACCGCTGCCTTTAGCCGTATTGCTGCCTGCTTATCCAACAAAAGGAGACCGTAATATTAAAATTTTCCAGCGATTTCGGCAAAGCAACATGTTCTGTTATAATAAAAACGGAATTCATTAGGAGAGAGCCTTAGGGAAATTACATACATAAGAGTTCAGAGGCATCTGCCAGTAAAAGGCTGTTTTTGGCGAAACGGAATTCTCAAGCCGTGCTCTCTTTGCAGAAAGTAGGATGAAATAATGGAATGGATGGATTTATTGAAAGCCTTAATACTGGGCTTTGTGGAAGGGATGACCGAGTTTGCGCCTGTGTCATCAACCGGGCACTTGATCATCGTGGATGATATGTGGCTGAAATCGCAGGAGTTTCTTGGGAAATATCCGGCAAATACGTTTAAGATTGTCATCCAGCTTGGCTCGATTCTTGCGGTCGTTGTCGTGTTCTGGAAACGTTTGTTCAGCCTGGTCGGTTTATACAAAATTGAAGGCCAAGAAACGAACAAGAATTTCAACTTGCTTCACGTCATTGTCGGCATGCTGCCAGCTGTCGTATTGGGCTTTGCATTCAAGGATTTAATCGATGACCATTTGTTCGGAGTAGAAACAGTCATCTATGCATTGGTTGCAGGGGCAATCCTGATGATTGCCGCTGATAAATTCGGGCCGCGCGTGCCGAAAGTCAACTCGCTCGATGAAATTACATACAAGCAAGCCTTTAAAGTCGGGCTTGTGCAATGTTTGTCGCTATGGCCGGGATTCTCGCGTTCAGGCGCGACGATTTCAGGCGGCGTGCTGTTCGGCATGAGCCACCGCACCGCGGCAGATTTCACGTTCATCATGGCCGTACCGATTATGATCGGTGCAAGTCTTGTATCGGTACTGAAAAACCTGGATACACTGTCGATGGATTATCTATCGTTTTATGCAGTCGGTTTTATCAGTGCTTTCATCTTCGCTTTGATCTCAATTCGCTTTTTCCTGAAGCTGATTGCGAAAGTGAAACTGACACCTTTCGCTATTTATCGTCTGATTTTAGCGGCGATTTTATCGGTTATTGTCTTCCTATAAAAAAGGGCATCCAGAAATTTCCTGGATGCCTATTTTTTATGAATCTTTTGGAGTGCTTGAAACGTTAGTATACTAACTGACAATAGAAACGGGGAGAGCAGATGAAGCGGAAAGTAGTTATCGCAGGCGGAACCGGATTTATCGGGCAATATTTTGGGGCGCAGCTAACGGAAGCCGGCTATGAAGTGCACATCATTTCAAGGCTCAACAACCACGTCATGTGGAAAGACCATCACGGCATCGTCGCTGCGCTGGAAGGCGCAGATATGCTTATCAATTTGGCGGGGAAATCGGTCGATTGCCGATACACCGATAAGAATAAAGATGAAATCCTGAAATCGCGCACGGAAACGACGAAAATTCTGAGCACAGCGATGCTGGCCTGTGAAAATCCACCGCCGCTGTGGATCAACGCCAGTACAGCGACCATTTACCGCCACGCCGAAGACCGGCCGATGGCGGAAGCGGACGGCGAACTGGGAGAAGGATTCTCGGTGGACGTCGGCAAGGCATGGGAACAGGTTTTTTTCAATTTTAAATTAGAGGGCACGCGCCGTGTTGCGCTGCGCATGGCAATCGTCCTTGGCAGCGGAGGCGGTGCCATGGAGCCGTATCAAAACATGGTGCGCTTCGGGCTCGGCGGCAAGCAGGGCTCTGGCAAACAGATGTTCAGCTGGATCCACATCGAAGACCTGTACCGTATTGTGCTGTTCATGCGCGACCATGAAAAATTGAGCGGTATTTTCAACGCTTCCGCGCCGGTCCCAGTGTCTAATAGCGATATGATGGCATCAATGCGCCGAGCGATGAACCGTAAAGTCGGGCTGCCGGCAGCAAAATGGATGCTTGGACTGGGGGCCGTGGCACTGGGAACAGAACCGGAATTGATCCTCAAGAGCCGATGGGTCGTCCCGGAGCGGCTGGAGCAGGCGAGCTTTAAATTCCAGTATGAAACACTCGATAAAGCGTTGGCAGAGATTGTAAAGAAGTAGAACAACCTGACAGTTTTCTATAAATAAGCATTAAAAAAGGAGACCGCTTTGGGTTTCCTTTTTCATTGGAGTGAGAATTTTAAAGCTTCAGCAACCCATCCTGAAAATTCATTGTTCACTTCCGCGGCGTCGGCAAGGATAATGTGGTTCGCCCATCGTCCAGGATCAATGGGTGAAGCCTCCGCTATTCTGGGGCTCTGAATCGGATGGCCGAGCCACAGCGTCACAATAAGATAGTGGTCTGGACGCCCTTTGATTTTTCGGGGTGGCAGCCAGACAGCGGCAAATACCCGCTTATCGATAAAAGAAATTTGGCTTTTCCGGACTTCTACACGTGTTTGTGGAACAACGGCTGATATACTGTCTTTTAACCGTTCGTAAATCGGAAGAACAGCTGGCATGGCCGCAAAGAAATCGCACCCCTCCTTGTCCATACGTTCCCTCCTTCTTAATAGGGGGGTCTGCAGCTTTCGTTTCCACAACCCCTTGAACCCATATTTCGGTTCTCTCACTTTATTGCCCTTCTGTTTCCAATTTCATCTTCATTCCTTCATGGCTAGCGGTAAAACCAAGCCCTTCATAAAACCGCAGCGCGTCCGGCCGCTGTTTGTCTGTTGTCAGCTGGACGAGAAGGCAGCCGCGCTCTTTGGCGCGCTCGATGGCGTGGCGGATCAGCTGTCCGCCGATGCCTTGTCCGCGCACCGTTGAATCCGTCCGCACGCCTTCGATCGTTGCGCGCCAAGAGCCTTGATGCGTCAAATAAGGCGTGAACGTTACTTGCTGAACGCCTATAATGCGGCCAGTTCCGTCGACAGCCACGATCAATTCATTGTTCGAGTCTGCATCGATTGCCTGGAACGCCTCTAAATAACTTGCCGGAAGCGGCTGCGCGTAACGTTCACGCTCCTTCCCCAATACGTCATCCGCGAGCATCTCCACGATCCGCCCGACGTCCTGTTTCACTGCCTGCCTGAAAGTTAAAGGCATGTCCTCACCTCCGATTTCTTTCCATCTTACCTGACTCTGACGCATAAGTTAATTCGAAATAAAAGATCGGTTTCTATAAGTTTTCCTTATGAAGCGGAACAAGCGCGCGTCTGGGCTGCTGTACCGAACTTTTCACGCGTTTTAGCTGCGCCACGATGATGATGGAAATGATGACGAGCAGGAACCAAGAACTAATCTTGCCGATATGGACAAGCGACCAAGCGGCTTGCTGGTCCGGGTATTGCCAGGCACCGAGAAACGTCGTGATGTTCTCAGCGATCCAGATGAAAAAACCGATAAGCAAAAAGGACAGGATCAGCGGCATTTTATAGGTTTTGTCATGGAGTCTGAACGACACGACTGTGCGGAAGAAGACGAGAAACAGCAACACTTTCAAGCCCCAGCGGATGTCATACAAAAAATGATGCGTAAAAAAGTTCGCGTAAATCAAGAAACTGATTGCGATTGAGTAAAACGGCTTTGGCCAACCAAAAATCTGCAGGTCGAGACGCCGCCACGATTGGCAGATATAACTCGCGACACTCGCATACATAAAGCCGCTATAAAGCGGCACGCTGAAAAATTTGCTATAAGCTTCTTCGGGGTACGCCCACGAGCCCATATGCACTTTATACAATTCGAGCGCCAATCCGATGACATGGAATACACAGATGATTTTGAACTCATCCCATGTCTCGAGTTTCGATGCCAGCATGAACACCTGTGCCAAGATGCAGATGAGCAAAATGAAATCATAGCGCGGCAAAAAGGGGATTTCAACGAATTTTGAAACTGCCAATGCAGCAAAGATGATAACAGGGAAGATACAGGATACCGCCTGCAAATATCCGAATCGCAAAAAGTTCAACATGGTGGTCCACCTCCGCTTTCCAGTTTTAGCCTTTGCAATAAGAACGCCGAATTGGAAGGCAAGGTTTCTGGAAAGGGAGGAATTAGATTCATGAAAAAGGGAAATGCAAGCCCACATATGAAACAAAATATGACCTTTATCCTATTAAATTGACTATACTTTAGTCGCATAGTTTGATAGTATTTACCAAAAGCTTCAATTATTATTAATGTTAACTAATATTTATACACAATATAAAAATTGGAGGAAATCAGATGAAAAGAACAGTAAGCGGTTTATTAGCAATGAGTATGCTCGCCACAGCACCTTGGTCTTCGGTTCTCGCAGAATCTCCGAAAACTACATACGTCAACGCTTTAGAGGAGCAGGACGGCAGCAAATTCAACGCAGAGAATTACGATTTTACGAAATTCTCAAAGATCGGTGCAGAGTTAGAGCGCATCAACAAAGCATCCAACCGCATCAAAGTGGAAGTGCAAGGCGAGTCGGCTGACGGCAACCCGTTGTATGTCGTGACCATTGCTGATCCGAAATCAGGCGGCAAATTCGGCCAAAATCAGGCGTTGCGCAAACAGATGTTCAAAAATCCAGGTAAAGCACAAGACTGGATCGCCAATAATCCAGATTTCAAAGTGCCGATCATGATCAACGGTTCGATCCATGGCACCGAGTTTGTCGGCAGCGATGCGGTGCTTCAATTGATCGAACGCTTTGCTACGCAAAACGATGTGCAGACACAAGAAATCCTGGCTAGCAATATCCTCGTCTTCAACGTCGTCGCCAATCCGGACGGACGTATTGACGCTACGCGCTTTAACGGCGAAGGCATTGATTTGAACCGTGATTTTGTGACGCAGTCACAGCCGGAAACGCAGCACACCGTTGACTTGATTACCGAATGGAACCCGATGGTTTTCCTCGATACGCATGGCTACGTGAAAAATTACGCACCGAACAAACAAGGCTTGATCGAACCTTGCACGCCGCCGCATAACCCGAACTATGAGTACGATTTGTACAATAAATGGGCGTATGGCCAAGCAGAAGCGATGGAAGCCGAGATTATGAGCAATAAAAGCGAATACGAAGGCACGATTTATCAGAACATGACGGGTACGTATGTACCGCAGCGCGACGACGCGGCTGGCTGGGACGATTACCCGCCGATTTTCACACCGATGTACGCCATGTACCACGGTGCATACGGCCACACATTAGAAGCGCCGACAAACGATGAAGACGGCGTGAAGTGGATGTACGATGCCGTCATGGGCGCGCTGCAATATGCAACGGACAATAAAGACGAAATGATCACGGACCAGATTGAAATCTTCAAACGCGGCATCGACTTTGACCATCCGTTACATGCAGACGGCTTTTTCCCGGAAGCATATGTGCTGCCAGTGGATGAAAAAGATTCGACGGTAACGGAAAAAGCGGTCAACCATTTGATTACGAACGATATTGAAGTGATCAAAGCGACGAAAGATTTCACTGTCGAAGGCAAGACGTATAAAAAAGGTTCATATGTCGTGAAGCTGGACCAAGCGAAAGCGGGCCTTGCGAACACGTTCCTGTGGGACGGCGAGGACATCACCGATGACACGCCGGCAATGTACGACATTTCTGCCTGGAGCCTACCTGAACTTTGGGGCTTTGACGCATTCGCCGTCAACACGGAGTTCAACGTAGCAGCAACGAAAGTCAATGAAGTAAAAGGACAAGGTTCGGTAACCGGAAAAGGGCCGTTCACTATTCCGAATTCATCCGTCAAAGCGGTTGAATTGGTCAACAGCCTTCTTGCCGAAGGCGTTGCAGTGAAACGCAGCGAAACAACAGGAGATTTCTTTGTGGAAGCGCCAGCCAACACAATCGCAGCAGCGGTGAAAGCATCCGGCCTGCAAGTGAAGAGCGGTTCTGTACCGGCTGATGCCGAAGCGGTTTCTTCTGTGAAAGTCGCCATCCTTGAAGACGGCGGCATGGGCAAAGTGCAGTCGCATGCAGGCATGAATTTGGCGCTTGAACGCCTTGGTTTTGATGTCACGGAACTGTCACCGGTAGAAGTGGCGGAAGCTGGCCTTGCAGGCTTTGACGCGTTCGTCTACAATGGCACGGAAAGCTTGATTTCCACAAACTTAAGCGCGGCAAACAAAGAATTCGGCTTCCAGAATGCTGCTCAATTGGATCAATTCAAAGCGAACATCAACGCGTTCATCGCTGACGGCGGCAAATACATCGCAGCCGGAGCTGGCGCATCGCGCGCAACCAAAACGCTCGGCTTAACGCAAGTGAGCGTCAATAGCGGCGGCAGCAACAGCAACGGCATCGTTTCTGTTGACTACGACGGCACCGGCATTACAGCGGGCTACAGCCAGGACGACATCGGTTTCGTTTATCGACCGGCTTGGTACACAGGAGCTGAAGCAGGAGAAGTCCAAGCGTCCTTCGATGACAGCGACTTCTTCATGGCAGGCCATTGGAAAGGGAACCAGGCAGCTTCCGGCCAGCCGGTCATTATCCGCGAAAGCGATAAAGACGTCACGCTGATCGGACTCGAGCCAGCATTCCGCGACCACACAGATTATTTGTTCCGCCTCGTATCAAACGCACTTTACACGAAATAAACGATCAATAGAGAGCAGCCGATTTTCATCAGCTGCTCTTTTTCCATTGCAAAGTCGAATGTTGAAAATCCAGCCATAAAGGAGAGGACAGCATGACAGATGTAAGAATGGAGAATATTGAACAAGAAGCACTGGCTCGCTACCAGAAACTCCAACAGGAAAGAGCGATGGAAGCAACAGTGGCAGCAGGACCTGAAGCGATGGAAGTGCGCCGGAGCGTCATCAACCCGCATGATAGTCTCGCAACAGAACGAATCATCCACAACAGCGATTTGTTTCCAATCGCTTATCTTGAAGCCGGATTAAATGCTGGAAAATCGGTGTGCCGCATTTCGCTGCGCAACCACCAGGGGCAGATCAAAGGCTACGGCACCGGTTTTTTGATTTCACCGTCGCTGATCCTAACCAATAATCATGTGGTTGATACGTATGACACCGCATTGAATGCCGTTGCGGAGTTCAATTACGAAGACGATGTGAATTTCATGCCGCGTACCATTGTCTCATTTCGGCTGGAGCCGGAGAGGCTGTTCATCACTGATGAAGCGCTGGATTTTTCGATCATTGCCGTACAGGAAAAGGCGCTGAGCGGAGCGTTGGTTTCGGATTTTGGCCATTTGCCGCTGCTGCCGATGCCCGGAAAGATTTTGGAAGGTGAATACGTCTCCATCATCCAGCATCCGCAAGGGGGACCGAAAGCGGTGACGGTCCGGGAAAACGAAGTGAAGTTCCTGTCGGACCATTTTGTCCATTATGTAAGCGATACCGAGCCGGGTTCATCAGGCTCACCGGTTTTCAATGACCAGTGGATCGTCGCCGCGCTGCATCATGCTGGCGTGCCGGATCCGAATGATTCCAGTAGATGGATTGCCAATGAAGGCATCCGGATCAGTTCGATTCTCCGCCATCTGGACGGCGAGCGCGGGAACCTGGACGCAGCGGAATCCCGTCTGCTGGATGCCATATTGCCCCAAGCGCCGCTTCGGGACGCCGTTCCCCAGCCGATGGAAGTCGGCGAACTCGATGCCGATTGGTACAGCGGCGCAAACGGATACGACGCGGCGTTTCTGGGGCTTGGGATGGACGTGCCGCTTCCGCCAGTAAGAAATAGAGCGGATGTTGCGGAAACATTGGACGGCGAGACAAAGCTCGACTATACGCATTTTTCCATTGTCATGAGCAGGTCGCGGCGGCTTGCCTATTATTCGGCAGTGAACATCGACGGCAGCCAATTGGTCAGCGTCCAGCGCTCGAATGACAAATGGTATTTCGATCCTCGGCTGGCTAGGGAATTCCAGAGCGGGCCGGAGTTGTATGACCGGAATGACCTGGACCGCGGACATTTAACAAGAAGGCAGGACCCGAACTGGGGAAGGGATGCTATTGAGGCGAATGCCCATACGTTCCATTTCACCAATAGCGTGCCGCAGCACAAAGCACTTAATCAGAAGACCTGGCTTAGCCTGGAAGATTACATCCTGGAAAACGCAGGGGCCAATGGTTTTAAAGTGAACGTCTTCACCGGACCGGTTTTCCGGGAAGACGATGTTTTGTACCGGGGTGAATTCCGAATTCCGGCCGAATTCTGGAAAGTAGCGGTTATGGCCAAAGAAGACGGTACGCTGTCAGCAACAGCTTACTTGCTGACTCAGCGAGACTTGATCGAGGATTTGGAATTCGTCTATGGGCCGTTCCAGACTTTCCAGGTGCCGGTGGCGCTCCTCGATAAATTGGCTGGCATCGATTTCAGCGGTCTGCAGCCACACGATCCATTGGCTAATTTGGAGATGGTTGGGGGCAGAACGATTGCAAGCAAAAGGGATATTTTGTTTTAAGTGCTTAGCTAAATGCAAAAAGGCAGCCAATTTTTCGGCTGTCATTTTTTATGGTTTTTGGCCGGAATTCGCCTTTTTTTCTTTAATAAAGGCAAGTAGAAGTATCATTAAAATTTCAAGAAAAAATTATTACAAAATAGGTTTATGTATAGAAAAATGGGTATATATATTCTGTAAGGTTGAATGTTAATTAAAATTATGAAAGGAGGAAAAAATATGAATCACATAAAAGCATTAGCTATCAAATTTGTTATGATTGCAGTTGTCCTTTTAATTATTTTAACCGGCATCTATGATGTGGAATTCGAGAAAACGCTATTGATCAGCTTGGTGCTGACATTGCTTGCTTACGCATTGGGGGATCTGATGATTTTCCGCAAAGCCGGCAAACAGGCACAGCATAATGGTGCAAACCACAATAACTCTACTCATAACAATGACCGCGAAGACCACAACAAACGCAATCTGATGGCGACAATCGCCGACATCGTCCTAGCATTCTTGGTGATTTGGTTGATGGGAGATGCATTGATCGAAAACGCTGAAGACATCGTGCAGGCGGCATTGATTTCTGCCCTTGTTATTGGTGCAGGCGAATGGTTCTTCCATAAATACCTGGACCGCAACGTCTTCCCTGAAAAGAACGGACGTGCAGCAACAGGCAATTCAGATCGTTAATAGTTGAAAGCTCATAACTGAGCGGTGAAATAGAAGGAGTATTGGGATGAATCCAATACTCCTTTTGTTATGATCATTTTTCCGTTTGCTTTTTCGCTGAGCGCAAAAAAACGCAAGTAAAAAGTTATATTCATATTAATCTATGAATAACAAATAACAGCGCAATGCAACAAAGAAGAGCGGCGGGATTTCCAGCCGCTCCTACAAATTTTGTACTAGCATGTGGATTGCTGAGAGATGTTTTTTTGCTAGTGATGGATAAAATCGAATTAGTGTATGCTAGCGCTGGTTAATCTTCCTGCTCTATAAGTTAGTCGGGCTATATGATTGCATTTCGCCGAGGCGGAATGCGCCCTTCAATAAAAGGAGCCGTTCGCCAAAGCGAATGGCTTTTCCAATTCTGCCCTTGAACTTGCATCGTGGAGAGAGGGTTTCTGTTAATGCGGGTTGAAGTCAAAACAGTTCATGTTAATTGCCGGCTAGATCGGGTTAACTCACCGATAAGTCATGTTAACGCTGGAATAATGCCGGTTAACGGGTGAACTAGCCGCATCGGCCCTGTTTGAAAAAAGCAAAAGAAAAAGCTGCCGGGAAACGACCGGCAGCTTGGAACAGTCTTCGCAGAAGCGAAGGGATTTTCAGTTTTCAGCACCCGTTTTGCGGAATACAGCCTTTTTTATCGAATGCGCAATTCAGATTCGCTGTCGAAGAAATGGGCTTTGTTCATATCGAATGCCATGTCAATCGTAGTGTCAGCTTCGACATTGAAGCGCGCATCGACGCGCGCTACGAAATCCTGGTCGTTCACTTTGGAGTAGAGGATGATTTCCGAGCCCATCAATTCCGCAACGTCAATGTACGCTTTAAGTTTGGTATGCGGTGAATGATCAAGGAAAATTGGCTCATCATGGATGTCTTCAGGGCGGATGCCGAGAACGAGTTCTTTGCCGTCATAGCCTTGGTCATGAAGCATTTTCAATTTGCTTTCAGGGACAAGAATCTGGATGTCGTTCATCATAAACTGGCTGCCGACTAATTTGCCGCGCAGGAAGTTCATCGAAGGCGAACCGATAAAGCCGCCAACGAACATGTTTTCAGGCAAGTCGTAAACTTCTTTCGGCGTACCGACTTGGTGGATAAATCCGTCTTTCATAACAACCAAGCGCGTCGCCATTGTCATTGCTTCTGTCTGGTCATGGGTAACGTAGACAGTCGTCGTCTGTAAGCGGCGGTGCAACTTCTGGATTTCTGCACGCATCTGTACGCGCAACTTCGCATCCAAGTTCGACAAAGGCTCATCCATCAAGAAGACTTTCGCATCGCGGACGATTGCGCGGCCCAATGCGACACGCTGGCGCTGACCGCCTGATAGAGCTTTCGGTTTGCGGTTCAAATAATCTTCAAGGCCAAGGATTTTTGCGGCATTGGCAACGCGCGCTTTGATGTCTTCTTTTTTCATTTTACGCAGTTTCAAGCTGAACGCCATGTTTTCATAAACAGTCATATGCGGGTACAACGCATAGTTCTGGAATACCATTGCGATGTCGCGGTCTTTTGGCGAAACGTCGTTGACTCTTCTGTCGCCGATGAACAAATCGCCTTCCGTGATGTCTTCGAGTCCAGCGATCATGCGCAGTGTCGTTGATTTCCCGCAACCTGATGGCCCCACGAGTACCAAAAACTCTTTATCGCGAATTTCTAAGTTGAAGTCTTGTACGGAAACTACACCTTTTTCGTATTCTTTTCTGATATTCACTAATGATAAGCCAGTCATTTGTTTTCCCCCAATAATAGTTTCGTCATTGGTACAGCATAACCGAACGATGGCTTTATGAGAATGTTAAACGTGCCTAAAAATGAAAGCGCTTTTTTGTGCACTTTTACTTTTGGATTAAAATCGCCAGATAAACAGCCATGGCTTGGTGGAACTTGCGGACGTCGATGCCGGTGTTGTCGTGGAAGCGATCAAGCCGGTATTGCAGGCTATTGCGGTGCATGTGCAGTGCTTTAGATGTCTCCGAGATATTTAAATTATTGCGGACAAAGGTTTCGATCATTTTTAAGGTTTCTTCATCGTCCTGGTATGCCTGCAAAACGCTCCTTTTGATGTCGCTTAGCAGCGGTTCCTGTGCCTGATTGATCAATAAATACGGTACTGCGTCTGCATAGCTGATGACCGCTTTATTGGAATAAAGAACGGCTGTCTTCGCTGCATCCGTCACTGCCCGGTAATGGTCAGCGGCCTCATCTAGACTGTCATGGAAAGGGCCAACGAAAAACTGGATCTTGATGTACAAATCGCTCATCAAGGGATCGATAATTTCTTCATAGGAAATGGCGCCATCTTCTGCGGCCAAATATTCAACCAGTATGCCCTGATGGTCATTTTCCCACAAAATCGGCACTTGTTGGGCGAAAAAATCATGGATTGCGTGTTTGAAGGAGGTCGGGCTAATTTGCTTTTCCTTAATCGAGAAATGGACGAAACGGTAAGGTGAATTCAAAGCGAATCCATTTGCATCGCCTTGCGCGGAAGGTTTCACCAGAGCAAGCCATCTTGATTCTTCGTCCGTTTGGACCGGAAACTTCGGATTGTAAGGAGTCAGGAATGCCGCGAGCAGCGATAAATCTTTTGGGGCAAGTTCCGTTTCATGGATGCCAACAATGAGGCCGTCTTCTGCGGAAAACCATTTATAAGCTGGATCGGCAGCTGGAGCGCCTTGCCGGTGGACTTGGAGCGAAGGGTAGATTTTACTCAATTGGCTGATCATCGAATACCTCATTTCATACAATTTATAAGAACGGGAAACTGCCATGGCGGCCCTTAATTCATTTATTATACCGCAAAAATCACAGCGGGATGGAAGAGGCACTACAAGCTGAAGCAGCTGAAAAAGGACATGTGTTTCCTTTTTATGTATAATCATTCTATGAAAATTTTTATGGAACATTATTAAACTGTTATAGGGGTGATAATATGAACAATAACATGCTCAAGTTGTTTGACGAAAGGCGAGATGTCCATGTGCTGTATTCGTATGAAGGAACTCAAAAGTACATCGATCAAGTCGTAGCTTATGCTAAGCATGGCGTTGAAGCAGGGGATTACGTCATCCTGATTGAAAATCCCCGCTTGTCTCCAAAGATCCAAGCTGAATTAAAGACCCAGCTTACAAAAGCACAAATGGATTTTATCTATTTTGTAAAAAGCTACGATTTTTACTACTCAAGCGGCAGCTATCATCCGCCTGCAATTCAGGCGTATTTTGAAAAAACGGTCGAACCTTATTTAGAAAAAGAGGCAACTTTCCGCTCTTGGGCGCATGTGGAGTGGGAGACAATGGAAGATCCTATACACCTGATAAAGGATTTTGAAAAAATCATCGATGTCGCGGCGAAGGAATTGCAGTTCCCATTGATATACGCTTACGCAAGCAAATCGATGCCTGAAAACATCCAAACGATGCTGCTGGAAAGACATCCGTATGTCCTGGTCGAAGAGGACATAACTGTCTAGGAGCTGTATGTATCAACAAAAGCTTGAAATCAATAGCCACGCACGCTCCGAGGAATCGGAACGTTTTCAACGCTGCCGAGAAACCTCGGCGGTTTTTTTATTCCCTGGAATGCCTTCAGGCAGTAGGATTTTTCGGACCTCCAGACGAGCGATCGGCAGGCGGAAAAGGTATAGTAGAAGGAACAAATGAACTATAAAGGAAGGAAGATTTTATGGCTGACAACAAGCAAATAACCGGTTTTGGATGGAAGTTGGAAAACAGTTATGCCCAGCTTCCGAACATGTTCTATACCCAGTTGAAACCATGGCCCGTGCGTTCGCCAGAGCTGGCAGCCTTTAATGACACGCTGGCAGCGGAGCTCGGTTTAAATAGCGAGGCGCTTAAGACGGAAGAAGGGATAGCGATGCTCGCCGGCAACCAAATTCCAGAAGGCGCGGCGCCTCTTGCGCAAGCCTATGCCGGACATCAATTCGGCAACTTCAATATCCTCGGCGACGGGCGCGCAGTCCTGCTCGGCGAACAGTTGACACCGCAAGGCGCGCGTTTTGACATCCAGCTGAAAGGCTCAGGGCGGACGCCATATTCCCGCGGCGGCGACGGCCGTGCTGCGCTCGGGCCGATGCTACGCGAATTCATCATCAGTGAAGCGATGTACGCGCTCGGCATCCCGACCTCACGCAGTCTCGCTGTTGTTTCCACCGGTGAAGAAATTACACGCGAAACCTATCTGCCAGGCGCAGTTCTGACACGTGTGGCGGCAAGCCACCTGCGCTTCGGCACATTCCAGTTCGCGGCTTATAAAGGCGAAATCGAAGACCGCAAAGCGCTCGCCGATTACGCCATCGGCCGCCATTATCCAGAACTCAAATACGCAGACAATAAATACTTGGCGTTCTTGCAGGAAGTGGCGAAGCGCCAAGCGGCACTCGTTGCGAAATGGATGGCGGTTGGCTTTATCCATGGCGTCATGAATACCGATAATATGACGATTAGCGGCGAAAGCATCGACTACGGTCCGTGCGCTTTCATGGACCGCTACGACCCGGCAACCGTCTTCAGCTCAATCGACGAAGGCGGGCGCTACGCATATGGAAACCAGCCGCAGATTACCGGCTGGAACCTCGCGCGTTTCGCTGAAACCCTGCTGCCGCTGATCAGCAGCAATCAAGAAGAAGCAATCGAAATTGCCCAGCAGGCGCTCGAAGGCTTTATCGAAGCCTACCAGGCAAATTGGCTGGACGAGATGCGCCGGAAAATCGGGCTCTTCACAGAAGAGCCCGAAGACGGACAGCTCATCCGTCAATGGCTTGAGGTCATGAAAGAAGCGAGTGCTGACTATACCAATACGTTCCGCGCGCTGACGTTCGGGACCATTGCCGAAACCGTTTTGGCCGGCACACGCCCATTCAATGAGTGGAACAAAGCATGGCAAGAGCGGTTGAGCCGTCAACCGCAATCGGTCGAAGAGGTACATGAGCTCATGAAAAACAGCAACCCAGCCGTCATTCCGCGCAACCACCGCGTCGAAGAAGCACTCGATGCGGCGGTCCAAAAGGGCGATTACAGCGTCATGGAGCGGCTGCTCGAAGCGTTGGCAGAGCCTTACGCCCACAAGCGTGAGCACCAGCCATACACCGAACCTCCGGCAGACCCGGACAACCCTTACAAAACTTTTTGCGGTACATGACACAATTTTAAAAAACGGCCGGCCCCATTTTTAAGGGCCGGCCGTTTTCGTGTTTTATTTGAAGCGTTGGATAATCGGTTTTAGGCGGTAGCCGAAAAATCCTGCGAGCACGGAAAGAATAATATCTTTTGGCAGCGGCACCATCATCCAAGCCCACGCCATCTTGTACGTAAAGCCTTCTGGTGCAGCGAACCATAGCTTATAAGCCGCGTACATCCAGTTTGTGCCGATAACGTAATTGACAACTAGCCCGACAAGCGCTGCAACTACGAAGCCTTTGCGCGACGGGAATTTCTCAGCAATCAACCCGGCTGCCAGCGCGATAAAGACGAAGGATACGATAAACCCGAAAGTTGGGCTGATCAATGTGTCCATGCCGCCTGAAAATCCTGCAAATACCGGGACGCCAGCGAGGCCGATGAAGGCATAGACGACCATTGAAATTGCGCCCATGCGGCTGCCCAGCAGGAGGCCAGCCAAAATGGCGAAGAATGTCTGCAGCGTGATCGGCACGCCGCCGATGATCAAGAAAGAAGAGATGTTTGCGCCGATTGCCATCAGCGCGGAAAACATGGCGATATGTACTAAGTTCAAAGTCTTCGAATGATTGGCCGTGCGTGTTGTTGTCGTAGTCATTAGGTCCCTCCAAAAGCTCAAGATAAACTAAGTATAAGTAAGCATATATTTTGAGTCAACCTAAATTTAATTATAGTTAACACAAATATATTTAGGTGAATTCTTTAAGTTGAAATTAGGAGCTAGCTTTTATACATCGCTCCGGTCGCTTTGGCTGTTTTGCGGAATATCGACATTTAAAATCATTTGTTCAAATAATATAGTGGGCAATTCAGCAAATTCATGTATGATGTTAGAATAATATTCACTTACTAGAAAAGAGGAAACTTTATGACAGAATGGTGGAAAAAGTCGACCGTTTACCAAATCTATCCGCGAAGCTTTATGGACTCGGATGGGGATGGAGTCGGCGATATCCGCGGCATCATCCAGAAACTAGATTACCTGCACGGACTTGGCGTAGACATTCTCTGGCTGTCGCCAATCTATGATTCGCCAAACGACGACAACGGCTACGACATCCGCGATTATTATAAAATCATGCAAGAGTTCGGCACGATGGCGGATTTCGACGAATTGCTGGCGGAAATCCATGCGCGCGGCATGAAACTGGTCATGGATCTCGTCGTCAATCACACTTCGGACGAACACGAATGGTTCAAGAATCATCCGGATTTCTACATATGGCGTGACGAGCCAACAAACTGGCGTTCATTCTTCAGCGGCTCGGTTTGGGAATACCAAAAAGAGCGAGGCCAGTATTATTTGCATTTGTTTTCGAAAAAGCAGCCGGATTTGAATTGGGACAATCCGGAATTGCGCGAGACGGTCTATGAAATGATGCGCTGGTGGCTCGACAAAGGTGTGGACGGTTTCCGCATGGACGTCATCAATATGATTTCCAAAGTGCCGGACATGCACGACGCACCGGGTGGCGATGGCAGCCATCAATTCCTGAACGGGCCGAACGTCCATACATACTTGAAAGAAATGAACAACAGAGTGCTGTCGAAATATGACATCGTCACAGTCGGCGAAACGCCGGGCACAACGCCGAAAGAAGCGCGCGATTATACCACCGCAAAAAACAGGGAATTGAATATGATTTTCACGTTCGAGCATATGGGGCTTGACCAGGCATCCGGCGAAAAATGGGATTTGAAGCCGCTGCGCTTGACCGACTTGAAAGAGAATATGGAAAAATGGCAGCACGGCTTGCACGATGAAGGCTGGAACAGTTTATACTGGAACAACCACGACCAGCCGCGCATCGTTTCGCGTTTTGGCGAAGACACGGACTGGCGTGTTGAATCGGCAAAGATGCTCGCGACTTGCCTGCATTTCATGCAAGGGACGCCTTATATCTACCAAGGCGAAGAACTCGGTATGACGAATGTGCGCTTTGAGTCGATCGATGATTATGAAGACATCGAAACCTTGAACATGTACAAAGAAAAACGCGAAGCCGGAGTTCCGCATGACGACATCCTGGTGAAAATCCATGCCAAAGGCCGTGACAACGCGCGGACGCCGATGCAATGGTCGGCTGAGCCGAACGGCGGATTTACGACTGGCACGCCGTGGCTGAAAGTCAATCCGAATTTCACAGAAATCAATGCCTTGCAGCATACCGATCCGGATTCGATTTATCAGTATTACAAAAAACTGATCGGCTTCCGCAAAGAAATGGACATCATCACTCACGGCGATTTTGAATTGCTGTACCGTGAAGACAGCGACGTATTCGCCTATACACGCAGGTGGCAGGATGAAAAGCTGACTGTCTACTGCAATTTCTCGGAAAACACGAAATCAGCTGCGCGTCCGGCAGGCGAAAGGCTGATCGGAAATTACGCGCTGCATCTTGGCGAAGGCGATGTTCTGCTCAAACCGTACGAAGCAATCGTTTATTATAAGCAATAAAAAAACAGCTTTAACAGGAGGAACTATGGAAAACGTATTAGGCATTGACATTGGCGGCACAAAAATCCGCATGGGCGTCATTGACGCCGGCGGCAAGATTTTATACGAAGAACAGATTCCTACCCGCATTCCGTTATACCCGTATCTGGAAGAGAACGTCCTGCGCGTCCTGGCTCTGCGACCGGACATCAGCGCAATTGGCGTCGGCACGCACGGCTTCGTCGATCCGAAGCAAGGGAAAGTCATCTACGCTGCAGAAACACTTCCGGGCTGGACCGGCACCCCGGTTAAGGAATGGCTCGAAGGAGCGACGGGCAAACGCGTCGAAGTAGAAAATGATGCAAACGTCGTGGCGCTCGCGGAAGCGAAGTTCGGGGCTGCGCAAGGGCTTGACCGTGTGGTCGTATTGACGCTCGGCACCGGCCTTGGCGGTGGCGTACTGTGGGACGGTAAACTACTAAGCGGCGGTCCGCATGGCGGAGCGGCTGAGCTTGGGCATATGATCCTTTATCCGAATGGCGTAAAATGCGCATGCGGCCGCTTGGGCTGCAGCGAAATGTATGTATCCGGCACAGCGCTGCGCCGCCGCATCAAAGAAGCGGGGCTAGCAATCACACCGCCGGAGCTTTTTGAAAACGCAGGGACAGATCCGGCAGCAAAGCAAGTCGTGGAAGAATTCACTTTGGACTTGGCGCTCGTCATCAGCAGCCTGCAAGCAGCATTCGACATGGAAATGGTCATCATCGGCGGCGGCGTTTCAGAAGCTGCGGACTTGTGGATGGATTCGCTCCAACAACAGCTGAAACCAGTGCTGTTGAATCCTTTGGAGATAGAAGTGGCACGATTTGAAAACGACGCCGGCATTTTAGGTGCCGCGCTGTTGGTGTTCGAGCATTAAAAGGACGACTTTAAATAAAGTGGAGGCAGGAGCGGCGAAAAGTCGATCCTGTTTTTTTTATCAAACAGTTCTAAGTGTCCTAAAAAACTTGGAATTTTTTCAAAATTACATCTTGTGCAAACGTTTTCACGGTGTTATGATTTTAATAATTAATAACTGGAAACGCTTTCTAGACCGTTTCCGCTTTTTATTTGCTACTTTGTGCAAACGATTGCACGACATTCTAAAGGGGGATTTACTGATGAAGGATTTAAAGTTCAGCAAGGGGCTTGTAGCATCATTGATGCTATCAGCAGCAGTTTTGGCAGGATGCAATAGTGGGGAAGAAAACGCTTCAGGATCTGAAGGCGGCGGAGAAGAAGAAGTGACCGTTGACATCTTCCAATTCAAAGTGGAATTCAAAGACCAGTTTGAAGACGTAGTGGCGCTTTACGAAAAAGAGAACCCGAACGTCAATATTGAAATCACGACTGTCGGCGGCGGAGAAGATTACGGCGCGGCGCTACGTTCACGCTTTGCATCAGGCAACGAACCAGCAATCTTCAACATCGGCGGACCCCAGGATGTTGCAGACTGGAAAGACAATTTGTCTGACTTGGCGGACACAGCAGCAGCAGGGGCAGCTCTTGAAGGCACGCTTGAAGGCGTAACGGTTGAGTCTGAAGTTCTTGGACTTCCTTATAACCAAGAAGGGTACGGTTTCATCTACAACACTCGCCTATTCGAAGAAGCGGGAATCGATCCTGCATCGATCACTGATTTCGCATCGCTTGAAGAAGCTGTGAAAACATTGGATTCGAAAAAAGAAGAACTTGGACTTGAATCGGTATTCGCTTTCCCAGGCAAAGAAACGTGGGTTACAGGACTTCACTTGTCAAACACATTCCTTGCTCCTGAATTCGACAACAACGTATTGACAGCATTCGACGCAAAAACAGTCGACTTCAAATACGCTGACGGTTTCAAGAAAATCGTTGATTTGCAGAACGAATACTCAAAACAGCCAACAGTAAGCCTTGACTACTCTCAACAAGTAGAAGAATTGTTCTCGCTTGAGCGCGTTGCGATCATCCAGCAAGGAAACTGGGCTTACGGCTCAATCGCTGGCATCGATCCTGAACTTGCTGACAACGGCGTCGGCCTTATGCCGATCCCTGTAGAAGGCGTTGAAAATGCTGGCTTGCCAGTTGGCGTGCCGATGTACTGGGGCGTAAACAAAAAAGCTGACGAAAATGTCGTCAAAGAATCGAAAGAATTCTTGGACTGGCTCTACACATCCGATGCAGGTAAAACAGCTGTATTGGAAGACTTCAAATTCATCCCTGCTTACGAAGGCTATGATACTTCGAAAATCTCTGATCCAATGTCAAAAGCAATCTATGACGCTTCCGAGTCAGGCAACACAATCGGATGGGTATTCATGGGCTATCCGACTGGATGGGGACAGGACGAACTTGGAGCTAATATTCAGAAATACCTAAGCGAAGAAGCTAGCTGGGAAGAAGTTATTGATTCAGCTAAAAAAGCTTGGGAAACAGACCGGGCTAAATAAGTCGGAATAGCGTCAATTTTCATAATTTGAGTGGTAAAACAAAGTAGCCTCCGTGCTACTTTGTTTTGTTACTAGGGCTTTCGCGGTATAATTTAAGGAAGGAAAGATGTCTGTATGCGTACAAAAGATTTATCCTATTGGTTGTTTCTTGCCCCGGTTTTGCTGGCGCTTACGTTAGTTGTCGTCGTTCCGATGCTTCTAGGCGTCTATTATTCATTCACCACTTGGAACGGCATCGACACGGGGGAATTCGTCGGATTCCAAAACTACATCGACTTGTTCAATGACCAGCGTTTCATGGATTCGCTTTGGTTCACAACAAAGTTCTCGATCGTATCGGTCATCTTGATCAACTTGATCGGTTTGTCGCTGGCGCTGCTCGTTACAGGACGCGTCCGCTCAAGCAAATTATTGCGCACGACGTTCTTCATGCCGAACTTGATCGGCGGATTGATCTTGGGTTTCATCTGGCAATTCATCTTCATCAAAGTATTCGCCAGTGTCGGCGAAATCATCGGAATGGAAAGTTTGCAGGGCTGGCTGTCCACGACGGACACCGGTTTCTGGGGCTTGGTCATTTTGATGAGCTGGCAGATGGCAGGTTACATAATGGTCATCTACATCGCTTATTTGGAAGGGATGCCAAAAGAGCTGTTGGAGGCTTCTGAAATAGACGGGGCATCATCGTTCCAGCGTTTCCGTTATGTCGTTTTTCCGCTCGTTGCTCCTGCGTTCACGGTCAGCATGTTCCTGACGCTGTCCAATACGTTCAAGCTGTACGACCAAAACTTGTCGCTGACAGGCGGCGGACCTTACAATTCGACTGAAATGGTCGCAATGGAAATTTTCAAGACGGCGTTCATGCAGAATGCCTTTGCCTACGCTCAGGCGAAAGCCGTCATCTTCTTTGTGATCGTTGCGATTATCGCCCTTGTGCAAGTGTATTTGAATAAACGCAAGGAGGTCGAAATGTAATGCGGAAAAAGTGGAATATCAAACTGGAAGTCCTCGGGCTGTTCCTTGCGATCTTGTGGCTGGTGCCGTTTTACCTGATGTTCGTCAACTCGTTCAAATCGAAAAAAGAAATTTTCATGGATACGATTCGCCCTCCGGAAGCATGGAGCTTTGATAATTACATCACCGCTTTCGAGGAGCTCGATTTCATGCGCACGCTGTTCAATTCATTATTAATCACCGTCGTCAGCGTGGTTTTGATCATCGTCTTCTCGGCCATGGCGGCTTATGCGTTGTCGCGCGCTAAGAGCAGGCTCAGCACCGTACTGTTTTTCACATTCGTTGCAGCGATGTTGATCCCGTTCCAATCCGTGATGATTCCGCTCGTGACAGTATTCGGCAAGTTCGAAATGCTGAACCGCGGCGGCTTGATCTTCATGTATCTCGGATTCGGCGCAAGCCTTTCCATTTTCCTGTACCACGGAGCGCTGAACAATATCCCGCGTTCACTTGATGAAGCGGCGACAATTGACGGAGCGAACCGCTGGCAAGTGTTCTGGCACATCATCTTCCCGATCCTTAAGCCGATTACGGTAACGGTGGCGATCCTTAACATCATCTGGATCTGGAACGATTATTTGCTGCCGTCGCTCGTCATCAACACACCGGGAAGCGAAACGATTCCGCTGAAGATGTTCTTCTTCTTCGGAGAATACACGAAGCAATGGCATTTGGCGCTCGCGGGATTGACGCTCGCTATCGTCCCCGTCATCATCTTCTACTTCTTCGCACAGCGCGAAATCATCAAAGGGGTATCGGATGGGGCAGTAAAATAAGGGGGACGGTAAAATGGCAGTCACGATCAAAGACGTTGCAAAACGGGCCGGAGTGTCACCGGCCACCGTGTCCCGGGTGATAGCCGATAATCCGCGGATCACTGGCAAGACGAAAGAGAAGGTGCGGGAAGTGATGGAAATTATGGGCTATTACCCGAATTTCCAGGCCCGGAACTTGGTGGCGAAAAAGAGCCAGACGCTCGGCGTCATCATGGAAAACTCGGCTACATTGGCGTTTCAAAATCCTTTCTTCCCGGAAGTGCTGCGCGGCATCTCGACACGGGCGCATGGCAGCCAGTACGGCTTGTATTTGTCGACTGGTGCCACGCAGGAAGAAATTTATCGCGAAGTCGTCGAAATGGCGCAAGGCAAACGGGTGGACGGCATCCTTCTGCTGTACTCGAAAATCGACGATCCGGTCATGGAGTATCTGCGCCAAAGCGGCATTCCGTTCGCAGTAGTCGGGCGGCCGTTCAAAGATCCATGCGCCGTTTCCTATGTTGACAACGACAACATCAATAACGCCAAAGAGGCGGTCGAATACTTGATCGGCCTCGGCCACCGGCATATCGCGTTTGTCGGCGGCGCGGATGATTTCGTTGTATCGCTCGACCGGCTGGAAGGCTATAAGCTGGCGCTCGGCGAACATGGCATCCCGTTTGATGCGGCGTATACGGTCAATCAGGAATTTATGCACGGCAACGAACGCGAATCAATCCGCCGGCTGATGGCGCTCGAAGTCCCGCCGACGGCAATTGTAACGCACGATGACATGGTGGCGTACGAAGTGATCGGCTATCTCGAGGATCTGGAAATCAGCGTACCTGAAGACGTCTCCATCATCGGTTTTAACAACCATGCCATTTCAAGGCATTTGAAGCCGCCGCTCAGCACAGTGGATATTTCGATTTACGATCTGGGGCTGCATGCAGCGGAATTGGTATTAGAGAAAATAACGGACGAAACGGTGCCTCCGAAACAAGTCGTAGTTCCTTCCCGACTGATTGAAAGGGGATCTTGCCGTCGTCTTTGAGAGGGATCGGATATGGATAAAAAATGGTGGAAAGAAGCGGTCGTCTACCAAGTCTATCCGCGCAGTTTCATGGATTCTGACGGCAATGGCCTTGGCGATATTAACGGCATCACGAGCAAATTAGATTACTTGAAAGAACTTGGCATCGATGTGATTTGGGTTTGTCCCATGTACGACTCACCGAATGACGATAACGGCTACGACATCAGCGACTACCAGTCAATTTTGGAAGAATTCGGCACGATGGAAGATTTCGAACGCCTGATGGAAGAAGTGCACGCGCGCGGCATGAAGCTGATCATCGATCTGGTGATCAACCATACGAGCGACGAGCATCCGTGGTTTTTGGAATCGCGTTCATCGCGTGACAATCCGAAGCGCGACTGGTATATTTGGCGCGACGAACCGTTGAACTGGGAAAGCATTTTCGGCGGGCCGGCTTGGGAATACGACGAAAAGACAGGGCAGTATTATTTGCACATCTTCTCGAAAAAGCAGCCTGACTTGAATT
Organism: Planococcus sp. TJ-301; assembly: GCF_058268475.1. Classification (NCBI taxonomy): domain Bacteria; kingdom Bacillati; phylum Bacillota; class Bacilli; order Caryophanales; family Caryophanaceae; genus Planococcus; species Planococcus sp. TJ-301. The sequence continues at coordinate 103,328 of NZ_JBZDOH010000002.1, forward strand.
GGGAAAACCCGGAAGTCCGCAAAGAACTCTATAAAATGGTCAATTGGTGGATTGCGAGAGGAATCGATGGATTCCGCGTCGATGCCATCAGCCACATTAAAAAAGACTACACGAATGTTGAGGACGGAGAAGGCCATTTGTTTGTGCCTGCATGGGAGAAAATGATGAATGTCGACGGCATCCAGCCGCTGCTGCAGGAATTATACGACGAAACGTTCGGACAGCACGACATCATGACCGTCGGTGAAGCGAACGGCGTATCGGTGGATGAAATTCACGATTGGGTTAGTGCGGAAAATGGCAAATTCAATATGATCTTCCAATTCGAGGACATCGGTTTGTGGAACGTCGAAGTGCGCAACGGCGTCAACGTACCCGAGCTGAAGCAAGTGCTCAGCAAATGGCAGGAAAAAGTGAACGGTGTCGGCTGGAATGCATTATTCATCGAAAATCATGACAAGCCGCGCGTCGTTTCGACTTGGGGGAATGAACATTTGTTCTGGCGTGAAAGCGCGACGGCATTAGGCTGCATGTATTTCTTCATGCAAGGCACGCCGTTCATCTACCAGGGGCAGGAAATCGGCATGTCAAACGCGCCGTTTGAAGAGTTGGAGCATTTTAATGATATTCACACACATAACCTGTATTTCCACAAAAAAGAAACCGGCATGGAGCACGAGGCGATCATGACGCTGCTGCGTTCGACAAGCCGCGACCATTCACGGACGCCGATGCAATGGAACAATAGTCTTCACGCCGGCTTCTCGACGTGCAAGCCTTGGCTCGGACTTAATCCGAATTACCAATGGCTGAATGTTGAAGCGCAGGAAGACGATCCGCATTCGGTGCTGGCCTTTTATAAACAGATGATCTGGCTGCGCAAGAATATGGACGTCTTCGTCTACGGCGAGTATAAGCTGGTGGAGATGGGCCACGAAGCCGTATTTGCCTATACGCGCGAATACGGGGATGAAAAAGTGCTTATCGTGGCGAATCTTGCCCAGCACGCCTGTCTTTGCGGCGCTGCGCCTGAAGGCTCGACGCTGCTTTTGGCAAATTACCAAGACATCGACTTGGCGCAATTGCTTCCATATGAAGCGCGGGTTTACAAGATTCCTAAAGATTCATACACCGACAGATAAATAGAGTGTTGACGAATGATGGGGCCGGAGAAAAGCTTAGACTTTTCTCCGGCTTCTTAATTTGCGTTTTTGTGGAAGAACCGAAGAGCCCTCGTTTAACTTTTCTTCGGATTTATTGTAAAATAAAGGAATGGACAGGGGGCAGTTATATGAAAAAAATGATTATCGCGGCATTGGCGGCTGTGCTTTTACTCGTGCTCGCCGGCTGCAACAAGCAAGCGACGCCAGAAGACAGGCTAGCCGATTACATAAGCCATTGGAATAAAAGCGAATTCACTGAGATGTACGAAGGGTATTTGAACGAAGGCACGAAAGGCGCTTTCGAGCCGGCGCAATTTGTCGAGCGCCAGCAAAAAATCCAGGAAGATCTCGGCATCGAAAATCTGGAAGTCACGTTTACAGAGCCGCCCGAAGACACGGAATGGAATGAAGAAGAGCCGGCCGATTTTCCGGTGCAGGTGAAGATGGACACGATCGCGGGTCCCGTCGAGTTTGAACAGCAGATGACGCTGCTCTTCGAAGAGCGAGGGGAAGAGGAAGGCTGGTTCGTTGAATGGAACCCGTCGTTCATTTTCCCGCAGCTTGAAGCCGAAGACAAAATCCGCATCGACCGCATTGAAGCAGCGCGCGGCGAAATTCTAGACCGCAATAATGTGCCAGTCGCCATTAACGGAGGCGGCTTCAATATCGGCATCGTCCCGGAAAAATTCACGGATGACACGAAAAAAGAAGAACTGGCCAAACTGCTCAATACGACAGTCGAAAGGATCGACAACGAGTTGAACCAGAACTGGGTGCAGCCGGAAATGTTCGTGCCAATCGCGAAAGTGGCGCGCACGGATGACAAAGTGATTGATGCAGCGGTGAAAATCCCGGGAGTCGGCGCGCAAAAAACTTCGATGCGCGAATACCCGTACGGCGAATCGCTGTCGCATGTGACAGGTTATATCGGCGGCATCACTGCAGAACAATTGGAAGAACGCAAAGCGGACGGCTATACGGCGGGCGACATGGTCGGCCGCCAAGGGCTTGAGCAAGCGCTCGAAGACCGGCTCCGCGGCAAAGACGGATTAAAGATCTGGATCGAAAAGCCGGCTGAAGGCAGCGAGCCGATTGATGTCGCTGAACAGCCGGTAGAAGACGGCGAAACGGTGCAGCTGACGATTGACGCAGAATTGCAGAAAACGGCATATGACGCTATGAAAGGCGAGCCAGGGACAAGCGCTGCAATCGATCCGGAAACGGGAGAGACCTTGGCATTGGTTTCGTCGCCTGGCTTCGATCCGAACCGCTTTATGCTAGGCCTTAGCGGCGAGCAGTATAAAGCGCTGGAGGAAGATCCGGCCAATCCGCTGTTTAACCGTTTCAAAGCAGCGTACGCACCGGGGTCGACGTTGAAGCCGGTGACGGCAGCAATCGGCATGGAAGCAGGGACGCTTAAGCCGGAAGAAGGCATCACGATCAACGGGAAAACGTGGCAGAAAGATGCTTCATGGGGCGATTACAAAGTGTCGCGACTGCATCCGGAAGCGCCGAATCCAGTCGATTTAAATATCGCGCTCGTCTATTCGGATAATATTTATTTCGCCCAGCAGGCCTTGAACATGGGCGCGGAAACATTCATTGCGGGATTGAAAGATTATGGCTTTGGTGAAACAATCGAATTCCCGATTGGGCTTGCAGCGTCGCAGATTTCCAATGAAGGCACAATCGCTTCAGCAGGACAATTGGCGGATACGTCATTCGGCCAAGGGCAGATGCTCACGAACATTGTCCACTTGGCGTCGATGTACACGCCGTTCATTACGGACGGCGTGATGTATAAGCCGACTTTGTTATTGAACGATGAAGATGGGCAAGTCTGGAAAGAAGGCTTGATCAGCGCAGAAAACGCAGCGACGCTTCGCGAGGGCATGCGCAATGTTGTCGTTGACGGCTACGCGCAGTCAGCGAACATCGATAAAGCACCGCTTGCAGGCAAAACCGGAACCGCTGAACTGAAAGCGGCCGGTGAGGACCGCGGCAAAGAAAACGGCTTTTTCGTCACTTACGATTCCGAAAATCCGGAGTTCGTGCTGGCGATGATGATCGAAAACGTGGAAGACAACGGCGGCAGTGATTATGTTGCCGGGATGGCCGCTGAAGTTTTTAAATAAAGGAAAAAAGCACAATCGGTCTTGAGCCGATTGTGCTTTTTCTGTGGTTTTATTGCCAGGCGGATACGAACACGGTGAAGAACAGCAAGGTGCCGACCACCAGCCAGACGCTTGTTTGTGCATCAAAGCGCTTGTCCAAATTAGTGAGGCCATGCAATTTTTTCGTTAGCAGCCTCAAGCCCACAAACATCAGCATGTAGATGAAAAACGCAGCCCACCGATTGTCCGCAAGCAGCGGATTGATGGCCAGGAAATAAATGCTCAGCAAAACCAATATGGCGATAAGGCTAATGAATGTAGACCTTCTCATGGACCATCCGCCCCTATCCAGCGCGAGCTGTTAATCCGGATTTTTCCCGAGCACCGGAAACGCCTCCAGCACTCGATCGAGTTCATCGATCAAGATCCGCAAATAAGTCTGATCCGATTCGAAATCACACGTCAGTTCGGCGCCGATCCCTGCCGGATAGCACGTTTCAATGTTCCATGAAATCTTGCCGCGAAAATCCATCGCGCCTTCGAGGTAAATATAGCTGTCCAAATTTTTCAATATGGCGGTGCCGCCAAGATTTTCGTTCATCGAGCGCAGCTCGTCGACAAAATCCCGCAGCTCATCCGTGCGCAAATCGGCTTCGAAATGCACCGTATAGCCTGGAATTTCAAGATGGATTGTTGAAGCGATCCAATTGGCATCCCAAAAATCCAAGCTGTCCGGATAATTCCGCTGCAGCACGTCGATCTCCAATTTTGTATTTTCCCCCAAAACATGAAACTTCATTTCATTCACCCCGGTTTTCTTTTTCTAAGTATATCCATTAGTTTACCAATAAAACCTCCACCCGCCTATCCATAGAAATGAAACATTCGCACGACTTTTCAAAAAGCTCGGCCCGCGGCCCCCGTTAACAAGCAGTAATTTTGCTTTAACATGAAGTGAGAAAAATTTAACATGATTAGTCCGAGATTCAACAGGCGATGCCAGGAGTTTAACATGCACTAATCGGAAATTAACAGGCACTAGCAAAAACCACGCTTTTGAATGGACGCGCATCACTCCACACCCTAAGTTCAATTGAAGAAACGGAAAAGCCGTGCACTTCGGCACACGGCTTCTTCTATATAAAAGAGCGCATCCCGACCCGGCAGATTGCAAAGGGAAATAATTGCAGATTTTATTGAGCGAAAGCGTGCCTGTATTTTGACAGCTTCTCTGAAAAGCAGTAGCTTAAAAGCAAACCCTTATGGAGCTTTAGAGCTGCAGCAATGGAGAAATGAAGGGGGCGGCACGTATGCTGAAAATCCTGAGGAATTTAAAAGTCTATAAATGGCTGGTAGGGATGGTGTTTTTACTGGTGTTCATCCAGGCGATGGCGGATCTGTTTTTGCCGACGCTGATGGCGGACATTATTGATAATGGCGTCGTGGTTGGCGATGTGCCGTATATCTGGCAGATTGGCGGCTGGATGCTGGCGGTGTCGGCGTTCGGCGCAGCGGCGTCAGTGGCGGCGAGTTATTTCTCATCCAAAGCTGCAATGGGAATGGGGCGCGATGTGCGGCGGCAAGTGTTCACGCACGTCGAGCAGTTTTCGCTGCAGGAATTTGATGAAGTAGGAACCGCATCGCTCATCACACGGACAACGAACGACATCACGCAGGTGCAGCAAGTGGTCCTGGTGATGCTGCGCATGGTTGTCAGCGCACCGATCATGCTGGTCGGCGGGCTCATCATGGCGATTTCGAAAGATGCCCAGTTATCGCTCGTCATCATCGGCGCAATGCCGGTGTTGGTGGTGTCGATTTTATTCATCCTGAAAAAAGGGATTCCGCTGTTCACGGAAGTTCAGAAGCGGCTCGACCGGCTGAATTTGGTGCTGCGCGAAAACTTGACGGGCATCCGCGTCATCCGGGCGTTTACGCGCGAGCCGCAGGAGCAGGTCAGGCTTGAGAAGGCGAACCGCGAACTGACGGACGTTTCGATCCGTGTCAATAAAATCATGGCGTTCCTGATGCCGGTGATGATGCTGGTCATGAACTTGACGGTTGTCGCGATCATCTGGTTCGGCGGCATCCGCATCAATAGCGGCGCGATGCAGATCGGCGATTTGATGGCATTCATCCAATACGTCATGCTTATCATGTTCGCGCTCGTCATGGCATCGATGATGTTCATCATGGTACCGCGCGCTGCCGTGTCAGCGAATCGCATCAACGAAGTGCTGGCGATGCGCCCGGCGTTCCAGGACCTCGGCACGCAAACCGCTGACCGCGAACGCGGCACGCTCGAGTTCGAACAGGTGACGTTCAGCTACCCGGGAGCGGAAGAGCCGGTGCTGTCGGACATCACGTTTCGTGCGAAAGCAGGCGAGACGACGGCAATCATCGGGGGGACCGGTTCCGGAAAATCGACGCTCATTAATTTGATCCCGCGTTTCTACGAAGTGTCGGCAGGATCGATCCGCGTCAATGGCGTGGACATCCGCGACGCGTCGCAAGACGAAATCCGCTCGAAAATCGGCTTTGTGCCGCAGAAATCGATCTTGTTTTCCGGCTCGGTGACTGACAATATCCGCTTTGGCAAGCAAGATGCGGAACCGTATGAAATCAAGCGCGCTGCGACAATCGCGCAAGCGGACGAATTTATCCAATCGATGGAAGACGGCTATGATACGTACGTTGAGCAAGGAGGATCCAATTTGTCCGGCGGCCAGAAGCAGCGCCTCGCGATTGCGCGTGCGCTGATCCGCAAACCCGACCTGTATATTTTCGACGATAGCTTCTCGGCGCTCGATTTCAAAACCGATTCGAAGTTGCGCGCCGCGCTCGCGAGAGAAACCGGAGAAGCGACTGTGCTGCTAATCGGACAACGTGTCAGTTCGGTGATGGACGCCGACCGCATCATTGTCCTTGAAAAAGGACGGATTGCCGGCATGGGCACTCACGAAGAGCTCATGCGCACGAATAAAGTCTATAAGGAAATCGCCGAGTCCCAGCTGTCAGAGGAGGAAATCGCATGAGCGACATCAAGAAACGGCCTCAGCGCGGCGGGCCAGGCTTCGGGCCGCCCGGTGCGAATATGATGATGGCAGGCGAAAAGCCGAAGAATTTCAAAAGGACGCTCAAGCGGCTGCTTGCTTATTTAAAGCCACGCCGCGCACGCCTGACGGTGGTGTTCGCAGCGGCAATCCTCAGCACGGTGTTTACGATCATCGGTCCGATGATTATGGGGTTGGCGATTACGGAATTATTCGAAGGCGCGTACGGCGAAATCCGCGGCGTGCCGGGAGCGTCGATCGACTTCGACGCGATTGGCCAGCTTTTATTGCTGCTGGCGGGGCTTTACGTTTTCAGCAGCACGTTCATGTATTTGCAGCAATATCTGATGTCGACGGTGGCGCAGGATACGGTCTACGATTTGCGCGAAGACGTCAGCGCAAAGCTCGAACGGCTGCCGCTCAATTATTACGACCAAACGGCGAAAGGCGAAACGCTGAGCCGCGTGACGAACGACATCGATACGATCGGCACGACGCTGCAGCAAAGTTTGACGCTGTTCATCACGTCATTCGTGACGATCATCGGCATCACGGTGATGATGCTGATCATCAGCCCGATATTGACCGCGATTGCGATTTCCAGCCTTTTGCTGTCGGTGTTCGTCATCCGTCCGATCCTCAAGCGCTCGCAGACGCAATTTGCCGACCAGCAGCGCACGCTCGGTGAACTGAACGGCCACATCGAAGAGATGTACACCGGACATCCGGTCGTCAAAGCGTTCGGCCACGAAAAGAAAGCGATCCATAAATTCAATGAAACGAATGAACAATTATACGAAGCCGGGCGCAAAGCCCAGTTTATGTCCGGCATCATCATGCCGCTCATGCAATTTATCGGCAACTTCAGTTATGTGCTGATCAGCGTGACAGGCGGCATCCTGGTGACGCAAGGACGCATTTCAATCGGCGACATCCAGGCGTTCATCACGTATTCGCGGCAGTTCACACAGCCGGTGACGCAGACGGCGAATATCGCGAACATCATCCAGTCGACCGTCGCCGCAGCTGAGCGCGTATTCGAGCTGCTTGATGAACGGGAACAAAGCCAGGAAGCGAAGGATGCTGCATTAGAGCGTGCGAAAGGTGCAGTAGCGTTCGAACATGTCGAATTCGGCTACGGCGGCAATCCTTTGATCGAAGACATGAACATCCGGGTACGGCCGGGGCAAACTGTCGCCATTGTCGGCCCGACCGGCGCAGGCAAAACGACGCTCATCAATTTGTTGATGCGCTTTTACGAATTGGCCGGCGGCCGCATCCTGATTGACGGCATCGACACGCGCGACTTGCCGCGCGGCGAACTGCGCCGCAATTTCGGCATGGTGCTGCAGGATACGTGGCTGTTCAACGGCACGATCAGAGACAATATCGCCTACGGCAAAACCGGTGCGGCAGAAGAAGAAATCGTTGCTGCGGCAACAGCGGCTCACGCCGACCATTTCATCCGCACGCTGCCGGACGGCTATGACACCTTATTGAATGAAGAAGCGTCGAACATTTCGCAAGGACAGAAACAGCTGTTGACGATTGCACGCGCCATCCTGTCCGACCCGCCGATCATGATACTCGATGAAGCAACGTCAAGCGTCGATACGCGGACCGAAGTCCTCATACAAAAGGCGATGAAAGGATTGATGAAAGGCCGCACCAGTTTCGTCATCGCGCATAGGCTGTCGACAATCCGCGAAGCCGATTTGATCCTCGTCATGGACAAAGGCCGCGTCATCGAACAAGGCACGCATAGCGAGCTGCTCGACCGAAACGGCTTCTACGCCGATCTATACAACAGCCAGTTTGCAAAGACTGCGGCGAGCTGAATGGAAGTTCAAGTGCATTATTGGAAAAGCCGTTTGCTTCAGCGAACGGCTCCTTCTATGGAGAGGGCGCATTTCGCTGGGACGAAGTGCATCTGTTTGTGGTTTTACGGAGAAGGCTTGCACGTTAACATGCCCTAATTTGGCGTTAACATGACGAAGCGGTGATTTAACATGGGTTAATAAGAAGTGAACATGAACTATTTGAAGTTTAACCGGCACTAGCGAAAAAAGAGAAAATCCTGGAGCCATCAACATCGGCCCCAGGATTTTCTTAAGTAGAAGAAGAATATTCCCGCTTCAAATACCCGGAATGCCGACAAGGTTGCCGAGGACGAAGCCGGCTGTCACAAAGCCTAGAGCAATCGACAAAAAAGCGAGTACAGAGCGCTCCCGGTCTTTGCGTATAGCAAGCAGGGCCATAACGGCCCCTGTGATAGCGGCGGCCATCGCAACCAGACCAAATGCAGTGAACAACATTTCAGAACGAATGACATCGAACAATTCAGCAAAAAAATAAAGAGCTAAAAATTCCAGCAACGCCAAAGCTGCGAGCATCGTGCCAATCCGGCCGCGCAGCGTCGTCGGCAGAAAATGGGTTTTCATGCCTTGCACCTCCCAAAGAATTTACTCCGAAAAGATCTGGTCTTCTTTTATCTGTCCTTCCAAGCCTTTGGCCATCCGCGCGATGATAAACAGCAGCAGCGCTAGGCTGGCGAGCAGTACGATGAGGTTCGGAATGCTTTTCGTGTAGAGGTCGTTGATGCTTGTCACCATCAGCCATTGCGGAAAAGACGGATTGACAAAGCTTTGGTAGACGGCGACGGTGTTGTTGACGATGTGCAGCAAAATAGGCAAGAGCAGATTGCCGGTCTTCAAATACAAGAGCGACGCGACCACCGCGAACAGGAACGCACCGAAAAAGTCGATATGGAACATGCCAAAAATGGCACTCGATAATCCGAGCCCGTTCCAGAAGCCGAATTTCGAGATCAACCGGTTCAGAATGAGCCCGCGGAATACGAACTCTTCTGCAATCGGCCCGATAACTGCGACAATAAAACCGGTAGCGAACAAATACCATAATGCGTCGGGAAGGGGCTGGGGTGTAAGCACGAAATCGACCGCGGCTGGGGCGATCGGCATGAGCGCCCGCAAGAGCAGCCAAATCATGCCAATGGAAAACGCCAATGACAAAGCGGTAAGCCCGAAGACCGGCAGCAGCCAGCGCGCGGTGCCGCGGAAGAACACGACTTGGCGCAGTTTCACGCCGCGTTTTTTGAAATGGTAGCTGAAAAACCATACCGGCACGACGACGTAAAACACCAGCTGCAGCGCGACGTCGATAATGAGCGGGTTTTGTGTGACCTGCAGCAGGATAAAAATCGATGCGATCGACGCGCCAAACATCCAGCCGAATAAATGCCGTGATTTCATTTCCTCGAACATCCGCAGCACCGCCTTTCGTTTTAGACTAGAGCGTATTGGATCTTTCCTCCATGATAACCTAAATTACAAGTTCAAACTATTCAGAAAACTGTTAAACTAAGAAGAAAGGGGGTGCCGGAATGGAAAAAAAGATGAGAGCCATCATTTTATTTTTATTCGTCCTAATCCTGTCCGCCTGCCAAGACGAGGCGCAGCCCGCGCCGGAAGCGGAGCCGGAAGAAGAAGCGGCAAAGGTGTCGGAAGAGCAGATCGCTGCAGAAGCGCGTCTCACAGAATTTATCGAGCTGTGGCAGCAGAAGGATTTTGCAGGGATGTACGATTCGTATTTGAATGAAGGCACGAAAGGGGCATTCGGCAAAGAGCTTTTTGTTGATTGGCAGCAAAAGCTCCATAGCGATCTTGCCATCCAGAACCTTGCCGTGAAAGTTAGCGAGCCGGCGGCAGACGCCGAGTGGAGCCGCGACCTGCCGGCTGATTTTAAGCTGGAATTGGCGATGGACAGCGCAGGCGGGCCGATCGAGTTCACGAAAACGATGAGCTTGCTGTATGAAAACAGCGATTGGTTTGTTGAATGGGACCCGTCGTTCATTTTGCCGGGGCTCGAGCGTGGCGACACGGTCTCGGCAGTGAAAGACCTTGCGCCGCGGGCTGACATTGTCGACCGCAACGGCAAAAGCATCGCCATCAACGCGGTTAGCTATGAAGTCGGAGTCATCCCAGAGAAATTTGATGAAAAGCGCATTGCCGACGTCGCCGCGCTTCTCGATATCACGCCAGCGGAAATTAACGACAAGCTGGGCCAAAGCTGGGTGCAGCCGAATTTCTATGTACCGCTTGCTCATATACGCGAAGACCAGGCTGTGCTTGACCAGCTGTTCGCCATCCCAGGCACAGTGCGAAATGAGATGACCTTGCGCAGTTATCCGTATGGCGAGCAGCTGTCTCACATCTCAGGCTTTGTCGGGCCAATTACGGCCGAGCAATTGGCGGAACGGCAAGGCACAGGCTACGAGACGGATGACGTCATCGGCCGCCGCGGCTTGGAGGAAAGCTTCGAAGCGGAATTGCGCGGCGTCACGGCTGGACGCATCTTGATCCAAAAAGCGAATAGCGGCGAAACCGTCACCGCGTCAGAACGGGAAGCGGCGCAAGGCGAAGCGCTAAAACTGAGCATCGATGCCGAGCTGCAAAAGCGCATTTACAACGCGATGGACGGCAAACCAGGCGCAGCCGCAGCAATCGATCCGAAAACCGGCGAAGTGTTAGCGCTCGTCAGCTCTCCAGGCTACGATCCGAACTTATTCATCCCAAACATCGCCCAGAGCCGCTACCGGGAGCTCGCGAATGATCCGGGCCTGGTGTTCTTCAACCGCTTCGCAGCAGCCTATACGCCAGGCGCGGCATTAAATCCGCTTCTCGCTGCAGCCGGATTAGAAGCAGGAACCGTAAAGCCTGATGCGACGAATAAAACCTTAGAGGCCACCGCCAATAATCTGTACAACTCGCAATTGAAGGCGCAAGGGAGCAAGGCATTCGCAAAACGCTTAGCAGATTTCGGTTTCGGCGAAGCGATGCCGTTCACCATCGAACTGACGCCGTCGACGCTGTCCTTAAACGGTGCGCCGGGTTCTGCAGGCCAGGTGCAGGCGAACATTCTGCATCTCGCAGCCTTGTATTCAGCGTTTCAAAACGGCGGCTCCGTATATGAGCCGACACTCCTTGCAGGTGAAACGCCGAAAGTCTGGATAGACAATGTCATCAGCGAAGCGAACATCGAGCCGCTCCAAGCCGCAATGCGCGAATCGCTCGACGGCTTTACCGGGTCGCTCAGCCTCATCAAAGCGCAAGGCAACGAAAACGGCCTTTTCATCGGCTATCCGACAGAAAAACCGCCATACGTCCTCGCGCTGCTGATTGAAGACGTCGAAAGTGAAGATTATTTAGCGGAGAAAGTAGAGGAAGTTTTTAAACGGTAATTTGGGCTTTTAATCGCATGCCTATAGGGCGCGCTTCTTTTGTGCAAATAGAGTTTCCAATGCGTGAAAGCGTATTTCTCCGCTAATGGGGTGTATGACCATCATTGCAGAGCATATTTTTTCATTGTCAGAGCGTATTTCCTATGCAATGGGGCGTATTCTGAACACACGTGAAATCACACGCCTACAAACCACATAATGCCAAAACAAAAACCCGCTCTAGGCACAAAATGCCGAAAGCGGGTTTGCTGTAAACCTATTCTTTCTCCGTCAGGAACGTGATCACGGCGAACAATAGGAACGCCAGCAGCAGCAAGCTTCCGCCAACGATGAACAGAACCAGCACGAGCGTATCGCTCATGTTGAACGGATTCAAATTATACATCCACATTCCGGCGGTCAGGCCGACTGCACCGACCATCGCGAGTATGCTGTGGAATGCGACAAGTTTTTTGTATTTAATCGTGTAGACGCGGTAGAAAATGCCCCAGGCGAAAACCGACAGCCAGCCGACCAATAAAATATGCGCGTGGATCGGGCGTAACGCGTAATCCATCTGCCCAGCCATATGTGATCCAAGATAAGTGCCCAGGAAGCCGAAGATGGCTGAGAACTGGATCAAACGTAAACTCCAAACTTTTTCCATAAACTAAATCCTCCAATTATCCTTTTAAGGGTGTCTGCGGCAAACGCAGCGTGAATAAGCTGCCTTCACCGAGTGTGCTTTCGGCTTCGATTGTGCCGTGGTGCAGTTCGGCAATCTGTTGGACGATCGATAAGCCGAGTCCGGTGCCGTCTTTCTTGCGTGCGGCATCTCCCCGGTAAAAGCGGTCGAACAGCTGCGGAAGGGAGTCTTGTGAAATCCCAACGCCCGTATCTTTGAACGACACTACAACTTCAGAATCGTCCGGTTGCAACGAAATTTCGATGCTGCCGCCGGGTTTATTGTACTTAATGGCATTGGTCAATAAATTATCCCAGACGTTTTCCAGCAATTCGGGATCGCCGTGGAAACGGGTTGGGGAGAGATGATAAGACAGGTTGATGTCTTGTTCCTCAAGGCGCCACCGGTATTTCTGGACGGCGCTCTTCAATTGTTCGTCGAGCCCGAATTCTTTCATTTTCAAGGGATACGCGCCTTGGTCAAGCGAAGTCAGCAGCAGCAATTGCCGGGTCAGACTCGACAGCCGCTTCGCTTCCTGGTCGATGATCGATGTATACGACAGACGATCAGCGTCCGGCAAGTCCGACGACTTCAAGAGATCAGCGTAACCTTGGATGTTCATGAGCGGCGACTGGAAATCGTGCGAAACATTGCTGATGAACGATTTGCGCGCCAGGTCGTTGTGCTTGAGCTGGTTCTGCATCAAGTTGAAACTTTCCGACAGCTGGCCGATTTCGTCGTTGCGCCGGATGTCTAAAGGAAAGCTATAATTTTCCCGCGCAATGTGTTTGGTCGCTTCTGTCAACTGGACGATTGGGCGCGTCAATTGGCGCGCCATCCAAATCATGCCGATGATGCTGACCAGCGCAATTGCCGCAACAAAGCCGATCAGCACCGAGTGGATATCGGTCGACACGAGCTTCGTATCGGGGCGGATGAACAAGCCGTACTGTTCACCGGCGAGTTCGAAGGGGACGCCGACCGTATTATGCAATTCATTGGTGAAATGGCCGATCATGAAGATCTGGTCCGTTAAACGATCCAAACCGGTGTAGACGGACCTTTCCGTCAGAACACGGTGCGCTTCATCCGGAAACGCCGTGTCATCGAACGGTTCACCGAAGAACGTCTTGGTGCCGGTGCTGTCGACAAGTGCAATCTGGTAGCCGAGTTTTGCGACGGCTTCCAGATAGCTGTCGAAGCCTGCTTCTGAATACGGCACCAATTTGAGCGTGTCAACGATTTCTTCAGCAATGGCGACGTTCTGTTTGATGGTCTCGTCTTTCGTAACCGTCAAATAAAAGAAATTGGCGATCGTGAAGCCGACGAGGATGCTAATGGCTAGGATGAACAACGTTGCGACAGTGAATTGCCGGTACAAGGTCTTCATTTCGGCACCTCGAGCTTATAGCCGATGCCTCGCAGCGTATGGATTTCGACGGTTGCGCCGTAGCGTTTCAGGCGGTCGCGGATACGGTTGATATGGGTGTTGAGCGTCATTTCATTGCCTTCGTGCTCTTCGCCCCAGACGTAATCCATGAGCAGGCTGCGCGGTGTTGCCTGATTGGCACGCGACACCAGAAGCGACAGCAATTCGAATTCCTTCAGCGGCAAAATCAGGATTTCATTGCCAATCGCCACTTCGAAATTGCGGCGGTTGATCGACAAATTGCCAGCCTGCAGGTGTTCCTGGACCGACCGCTCGGAGCGCCGCAGCACCACTTTGACCCGGAACAATAATTCCTTCGGCTCGAATGGCTTGACCACATAATCCTCGGTGCCTGACAAGAAGCCTTTTTCCTTGTCTTCCAGCTGGTCTTTGGCGGTCAACAGAATCACTGGGATGCCGAGGTCGCGCGTCAGGACGCGGGTCAGCTCAAAGCCGTCCATGCCCGGCATCATGACGTCGACGATAGCGAGATCGACCGTTTCCTCCTCGAGCAGCAAAAGCGAAGCATCCGCGTCGCTTGCCCGCAGCACCTTATAGCCTTCATTGCCCAGATGAATCGCCACCAATTGCTGGATATACAGATCATCGTCCACGACGAGAATTTTCATGCGTTTTCCTCCCCATCAAAAGGAAGCCCTGAATTGCGGCTTCCGGTTATCCTTAGTATGCAGGGTTTACTGGTCTTTTTCAAAAAACAATATCAACGCCGGCAGCAGCAAGCCGCGCACCAGGAACGTGTCGATCAGGATGCCGATTGACACCATAAAGCCGAAGATGAACAAATCGGCGATTGGCATCGTCGTCAGCGCTGCAAACGTCGCTGCGAGGATGATGCCGGCGCTTGAAATCACGCCGCCGGTGTTGCGGATGGCGATTTCAAGCGCATCTTTGACCCGGCGCGTTTTCCGTTCTTCGATAAAGCGCGACACCAAGATGATGTTGTAATCGATGCCCAGCGCGACCAGGAAGATGAACGCGTAAACCGGCACGCGGGTACTGATTGCCTCAAAGCCGAACAATACATCGACCAAGAAAATTCCGAGGCCAAGCGCAGACAAATAAGAGAATAAAATTGTTGCCATCATATAAAACGGCATTTTCCACGAACGTGTCAGCACGAACAGCAGCACGAGAATCAATAAAGTCTCAAGTGCCACAATCTTGTAGATGTCGCTGTTGTTGACGGCGCGTTCGTCGACAAGCTTCGGCGTGACGCCGCCAAAATGTGCGTCTCCATCAATGGCCGCGGCTTGGAACAGCGTTCCGCTGTCGGCGCGCAAGTCTTCCATGAAGTCGAGTGCTTCCACCGAATACGGATTGAGCGACAGCGCGATGCTGTATTTCACCGCTTCGCCGTTTTCGGTTTGGCCAGACAGGCGTGCGGAAGCGATTTTCTCATATGCGCTCAGCTCTTCAGCAATTGCCGCTGCCGCTTCTTGCGAAATTGGTTCATCACTTTCGACGAGCAAGGTGGAAGGGGCAAGTTCGCCTTTATCAAATTTCTCTTCGACGATTTC
Organism: Planococcus sp. TJ-301; assembly: GCF_058268475.1. NCBI lineage: Bacteria > Bacillati > Bacillota > Bacilli > Caryophanales > Caryophanaceae > Planococcus > Planococcus sp. TJ-301. Next base: position 118,549 of record NZ_JBZDOH010000002.1, read on the forward strand.
ATAGCCGACGCGGGAAGGCAAATCTTCCGGGAATGATTTCACTGTATCGAATTCAAATTCCAAGTTGATGATGTTGATGGCCGAAACGAGCAACAGAATCGTAACAAGGCCACCCGACAACAACGGCTTGTTGACGACGAATTTTGCTACCGGGCCCCAGATGCCGTGTTTCATTTCTTTTGCCTCACCGTATTTCGGTACTTTCGGCCAAAACGCTTTGCGGCCGAAAAGGGTGAACAACGCGGGGATCAGCGTAATAGACGCAATCATGATGACGAAAACAGCTGTGCCGAAAATCGGTGCGAAATTCGAGTAGTCACGGAAATCTGCAAAGAACAGCACGAGCATTGCAGCCAGCACGGTGCCGCCAGCGAAAAATACCGGTTCGCCGGTAGCACGCATGGCATATTTCATCGCTTCAAATTTGCTTTCGTAATGGTTCAGTTCCTCGCGGAAACGGGAGAATACGAACAACGAATAATCAATAACCGCCGCAAACAGCAAGATGCTCATAATCGACGTCGTCTGGCTCGTCAGCTCCAGTCCGCCAGCACCCATGAACGCGAGCGTCTGGTTAACGACCTGGTAGACGATGATCGTTGCGAGCAGCGGAATAATAGCAAGCAGCGGCGAGCGGTAGATGACAATCAGCAGCACCAAAATGATCAGCACGGTTGCGATCAACAGTACAAAATCCGCTTGCTCGAATAATTTGACAGTGTCTCCGGCAATACCTGCGGGACCGGTGATGTAGAATTCCATGGCGTCGAAATCAGCGGCGATGTCCCGTCCGATTTCCGACGCTTCATCGTTGATTTCCGCGAAATCGGCACTGCCGAGCCCCGCTTGGAGCGCCATCGGCACAATCATCGTCGTGCCGTCTTCTGAATAAAAGCCTTTCAAGGCAGGTGGGGGCAATTGACTGATGTCGACGATCGACTCGACGCCATCAAGCTCAGCTGCCGTGATGCCGGCCAAGATTTCTTTGACAGCCTCTAGGCTAACATCGCCTTCCGGGTTATGGAAGACGAGGATGCCCGGCGTCCCTTGGTCGTTCGGAAAATATTCCTTCAGTTTGTTGTCCGCAATGATCGACTGGGCATCATCGGGCAGCGACTGGAAGTTCGCTACTTTATAATCGTTTAAAGTCGGGCCCATGCTAAGGGCGATCATCCCTACGAACCAGACGATAATCGTAATCCACATGCCCCGTTTGGTGGATACCCAATCCGTGATCGGGTTTAAGAATTTGTTCATACGTGACACTCCTTTTTCTATACTGCTATCGAAATCATCATAGCGGACGAATATAAATTGAATATCAATTTTCGGTGGCGGAGATATGAACAGTTTTGTGGCTCAAATTGCGTCTCGAGCGCATTTCGGAGCTAATGGGGCGTATTACAGCTTTTGCCGAGCGTATTTCGACCCATATCGAGCGTATTTCACACGCAATGGAGCGTATTCGTCAGCGCGTGCCTAAAAGACGCGCTTGTTTAGGTAAATAAGCTTTTCCGCTCCCAAAAGCTTATTTCAAATGCAACAAACTGCTATAATGCAAAGTAAATAGAATATTCAGCCAGAAGGAATGTGAGTTTATTGTAAAGGGGATGTTCGGATGAAGTTGGGAGAAGTTTTGTTTGTGGTGCTGGATGAGTATGCGGATTGGGAGGCGGCTTCGCTTGCAGCGGCGTTAAATGAAAAGCCGGAGCAGGGCGAGCAGCGCTATTGCGTGAAGACAGTGTCGCTCAGCAAGGAACCGGTGCGTTCAATCGGCGGTTTCCGCACTGTGCCGGATTATGCGTTGGAGGAAGTCGGCGATGATTTTGCCGGTGTCGTGTTGATCGGCGGCAATTCGTGGCGCAAAGAGGAAAGCCAGGCGGTGATGGGGCTTGTGCAAAAAGCGCTCGATGCCAATAAAGTCGTTGGTGCGATTTGCGACGCGTCTGTTTTTCTAGGCATGAACGGCGTATTGAACGATGTCCGGCATACAAGCAACCAGTTGGCGGAGCTGAAGGAGGCGTCCGCTGAAAATTATACCGGCGAGGCAGATTACGCGGAGCAGCAGGCGGTGCGCGACGGCAAGATCATCACGGCGAATGGGTCAGCGTTCCTGGAGTTCGGTAAAGAAATGATGGAGGCGCTTCAGTCAGCGCCGCAAGCAGAGATTGATGAATGGTACGAGTTTTACAAGAGCGGCTATCATGAATTTATGAAAAAACGTTAAAGAAAAAAACCGCAGTCCGGGGACTGCGGTTTTTGTTCGGACATTTTAATTAAAATGGCAGCGGTGCTGGTCCTCTTTTTTTACATAGAAATCATACTGAACTTTGCTTGCGGAAGAGTTCCTAACCAAAGGGATGTCGCTTTGTCCGGTAGAGCCGAAGCTAGTGTCATTCATCTTCCGCACAACGTCGTATGAAATTTTTTGTGCTTCGAACCTTCTGACAGCCCGGTTGTACATTTCATGGCCGAATGCCGTGTGGACCAAATATTTCTTTTCGAGAAATAAAAAACGGAATAATCCCATACTGGACCCAGCCCCTTTCTAAAATTATCTCCTGCGTAGCTCATCAGCAATTTCTTTCAAAAGAGCATTGCGTTCTTTCCCTTGTTTCAAAAAAGCGAAAATAACATAAATCCCGACGCCGATAAAAACTAAATTGAATAAGATCGTAAGCAAAGGCAATACCATAAAAAAATCTCCAACCATGATCCAACCCCCTTTTCTTATAGTACGGAACAGCGGCGCAAACGTTTCAAAACAATGTTTACGGCTCCTGCCGGGTAAGCGTATCCGTCAGGAAATCAAAGTGGTAGGACTCGGAAACAAAACTTTCCCCGGCTTCGTTTCGGTGCATCACATGGATGGCCACCTGCTCATCGCCAGTCCAAACGACATCAAAATAATCGATCTCCTGCATCCGGATATCGGTTATTTCTTTATACTTTTCGAGCAAGCTGCCGTATTCCCCGTAATGAATGCGCAGTGAATGGAATCCCTGGCTTTCGCTATCTTGATGCAAGGGGTTTCCAGGGCCGCCATCATCGTACATCTCCATGATTTCGATAATGTTGACTTGGCCGGGAGACGCGCTTGTGCGAATCGAAAAACTGCCGGTAATCTCCGGCTTTTCGGTGAACTCGTATACCCGGTTGCCAATGAAAAGAAGCCCTGCAAACAGCAGCAGAATGATGCCCAATACTTTAATCAAACGCCACACCACCTTTGGAACTTATTTCCTTATGAAACTTATTTTAAGTAAATAGGTTGCTTCGGAATGGAAGAGGCGAGCCGGGGAATTATTCGACAGAAGCCAGGAAGAGGTGGAATGATGGAAAGTTACTTGTTATTTATCATAATCGGAGTTATTTTTCTCTTCGTTATGACCAGCCCTTATTTCAACTGGCAAGCGAAAAGTTTGGCCGTCATTTATTATGCCTTCGTCACATTTTTGTTCATCGGCATCACCCGGCGCATCAATGCCAAATACGCCGGCATCATCCCTGTTCCTGATGCCTACTGGGATGAAAACTCAGCGTGGGCATACACCGCATCGAATCTGCTGCTGGTGCCATTCATCGGCATTTTGATTTTCATCTATTATAAGTGGTTTACTCATGTCCAGACCCTTTGGGCAAAAATCCTGCTAGCGATCAGTTTGTTGCCGGCAGCTTTACTTGTTTTCATCTTTTATTTCTTCTTCAACCTGGGATACGGTTACCGGCCATAATTGCATGATCCAAATCCTGTAAAAAGATTCCCTTTTTTGAAACATTTAGACAAATCATCCGTATAACTACTATAGGCCACGATCTCATGCACAAAGCAGTACAGAGCAAGAACCGGGGAGTGGCGTATAGGGGGCACGGCAACTATTTGATCAAAGGGGAGTGGAAGCACAATGGAATCATTAGGGATCATTTCAGTCATTATCGCGCTGCTGATTATTGCAGCGATCGCAGGCGTTGGGTATTTCTTTTGGATGAAAATTCGGTACCGCACCGCCAAATCCAATGAAGCATTGATTATCACCGGGCCAAAATTGGGAGACCCGACAAAAGACACGAACATCTTCACCGACGACGAAGGGCGTTCGATGAAAATTATCCGGGGCGGCGGCTACTTGCTGAGACGCTTCCAGACCTCGACGCCTGTCTCTTTGACATCGTTCCAGCTGAAGCTGGCAACGCCGCGCGTCTATACGAACGCCGGCGTGCCGATCGTCGCGGACGCCGTGGCAATGGTGAAAGTGGCGGATACGCTGAACGGCATCGCCAATTACGCCGAGCAGTTCCTGGGCAAAAAGCAGGAAGAGATTGAAACCGAAATCATCGAAGTGCTCGGTTCCAATTTGCGCGCGATCTTATCGAAGATGACCGTTGAAGACATCAACAGCGACCGCGAAAAATTCAATAATGACGTCCAGGATATCGCTCAGAAACAGCTCGACTTGATGGGCTTCAAGATTACGTCTCTCGGCTTGACCGATTTGCGTGATGCTGATGAAAACAACGGCTACCTCGAGAACCTGGGGCGGCCGCGGATTGCGGAAGTGCGCAAGCTGGCTGAAATCGCCGAAGCGAACACTGAGCGCGAAACCCGGATTCACCGTGCGCAGACCGATCAGGAAGCGAAAGAAGAAGAGTACAAGCGCCAGATTTCCACTGCGCAATCGAGAAAAGAAAAAGACTTGAAAGACGCCGCCTTTATGGAAGAAACCGAGCGCGCGCGTGCGAAGTCCGAGCAGTCGTACGAACTGGAAAAAGCCAAGCTTGCGATGGAAATCCAGGATGAAGAATTGAACCTGCAATTCATGGCACGGGAACGCGCCGTAAAACTCGAAGAAGAAGAAAGCAAAGTGCGCAAAACGAAAGCCGACGCCACGTATTACGAAACGACGCGTTCCGCGGAAGGGGAAGCCCGCCGTGCCGTCATTGACGGCGAAGCGAAAGCGAAGATCAGACGTGACGAAGGTGCTGCAGAGGCCGAGGTCATCCGCGAGCGAGGGAAAGCGGAAGCTGAATCCCGCAAGCTGCTCGCAGAAGCGATGGAAGAGCATGGCGACGTCATCATCACCGAAAAACTCATCGACATGCTGCCGGTATTTGCGGAGAAAGTCGCGTTGCCACTAAGCAACATTGAGTCCGTGAAAATCATCGATTCCGGCAACGGCCAAGGCATCCCGTCGTTTGGTCGGAGCGTTACGAAAACGATGGTCGACATGCAGGAGCCGCTGAAGGAAATGACCGGCATCGACATCGGCGATTTGCTGAAATCATATGTTAACCGCAACAAGCAGCCGGTTGCACAAGCACCGCTTGCGACAATGCCGGCAGTGCAGGAAGAAACAGAATCGCAAATTGAAGAAGGATCCATCGAAACCTACGAACACCGTTAAGGCATACTAAAACCCGCAACTCCCTTGCAGCGAAAAGCGAAGGGGCGGCGGGTTTTGCTATGCGTCAAAATTTCAATGTTTTGATTAATCGACATGGTTCTATAAAAAGATGGTAACATATCTGTAGATTGGCAAGAAAGAGAATTCAGAGAATTGCCAAGTGAATGGGATTGAACAAACGATTCAATCCAATAGATAGATAGCCGGATCTGAGGGGATCGGGATTTTCTTATGAGTTTCATTTTAAGGGGGTAAGTTCATGGGAGAAGCATGTAAAGTTCTTATTGTCGATGACGAAATGTTGATCAGACAAGGGATCATTAATTATATTGCCTGGGAACAAGAGGGCTTTCAAATTGTCGGGGAAGCTTCGAACGGCAAAGAAGCGATGCAATTGATTGCGGAATTTTCTCCGCATATTGTCATTACGGACATCGTCATGCCGATCATGGACGGCATCGACTTAGTTAAAGAAGGAAAGAAAGAATTTCCAAACACTGAATTCATTGTCTTGAGCAGTTTTGAAGACTTCGATTACGTGCGGTCGATGTTCCAGAACGGCGTCGCCGATTATATATTAAAGCCTAAGTTGAACGGTCCCGAATTATTGCGGATCTTAAACCGAGTAGTGGGAAGGATTCCGGACTTGCAGCATTCCGGATCGGCAGTGAAGCCAGAACGCTCTGTCGAAGAAATGCTGGAGAGCATGATCCTGGGCTACGACTTTGCCTTAGAAGGGGCGATTTTATCGGATGTGCTGCCCAATAGCCAATTCGCTTTAGTGGCTATCCATGGAAAAAGCCTGGATTCGAGTCAGCTGAAAACGACATTAAAACGCTCTATTCTTGAAGAACTGCCGATTTTCGCCTTGAATTCCAGCGAGTCCGAAACCCTTCTTTTGTTCAATTTCAAACCGCATCAGCTAGAAGCCGTCAAACAGGCCATCGAATACCAGGCACTCGAATTGATAGGCACAATGTGGATGGTGTATGAGCCATTCGATGCCATCGACAACATGAAAAGAGTGTACGATGAAGGCCGTTCCAAGATGAAAAAGTATGGGTTTTATTTGCCGGATACGAGCTTATTCGTCTACGATAAGTTGCCGATAGAAAATGAAAAACAAGCCAATTTCGACTTGAATCACTTTATCGAGATGTTCAAAGACCGGCTGTTCAATGCGGATTTTACGTATTTGGAAAACCATGTCGATTATTTGGCTGGGCGCTTTAATAACGACAGCTTCGAATTCAAATCATTTTTAGGCAATATCGTCTTCAACATCATCGTGTTATTGGATGCCATGAAATACAACACCGAAGACCTCGAAAAAAAGAAATACGGCTATTTCTCAACCATTAACGAAGCCGTTCATGTCAACGAAGCGCTGGATCAGTTCAATGGATTCCTGGAAGAAGTGCGGATCATCATGCTCTTGGGCGACAAAGCGGGTGATCCGGCGAATAACCTCGATAAGATTCTGGCTTACATCGAACAGCATTACACAGAGCCGCTGCGACTATCGGAAATCGCCAACCATTTCCACTTTAACGCATCCTATCTGTCTTCGTATTTCAGCACACACCACAAAGAAGGGTTCAGCGAATATTTGAATCGGGTGCGGATCAAAAAATCGATGGAATTGCTGGAGAACAGCACCGTGTCCATCTCGAACATTAGCGGGATGGTCGGCTATTCGGAGCATAGCTATTTTTGCAAAGTGTTCAAACGCATAACTGGAATGTCTCCAGGCAGCTATCGAAAGGAGCTCCAAGCGCACCATGAAAATGAAGAAAAAGGTCTTTCTAGTCTTAAGAAATAACAGCCTGTTTATCAAAATGTTCCTGATCATGGTGCTCAGCATCGTAGCTGTGTCGCTCCTGATCACTTTCAGCTCGATCCGGATGTCTTCCAATTTATTCATGGAAACCTTCAGCATTTCGAACACGAAAGCCTTGGAACAGATTGAAACGGAATTCGAGGCGTATAGCTTTGCCATCGTCAGTGCGATGAATGAAGTCCAAAATAACGGCACCATCAAAAGGGTCTTGACTCAAGAAAATGGAAACGCTATTGAAACATCAAGAGCTTATCATGACATCAGCCGGCAGATGGAACGCATTTATCCGACAGTAGAGTCCTATGATGCGAATATGATCGTGCTGGGATTCAACGAGCGGCTGTACAACGCGAATTATTCAAATTGGCCGGTTTCATGGGAAGTGCTGCGAAACCATCCGATTACAAAATACGCGATCAATCAGCCCAATAGACTGGTTTATCAATTTTTGCCGTCCACTTCGTTTAACGACGAACCGATGATTGTGGCAACGAAAGCATTAATGGAATGGTCGACTGGTGAAATTTACGGTGTCTTGTATTTCCCGATCCGGGAAGCGCAATTGAAAGAATTCTACGAAGGCTACACGAGCATAGAAAACGAAGTGATGTTGGTCAATGAAAGAGGAAGGATCATTTCCAGCAACAAAAAAGAAATGATCGGGGATGATGCGGTCGACGTCATGGCATTGGCAAAAGAAGTCGACGATGAGGAACTGGAATTTAAAGATGTGCATGTGTTTGATAAGGATTATATGTTAATGTCGCAATACCTTCCAACCTACAATATGTATTTGGTGAATCTGGTGGATAAAAGCGCGGTCTTGGATAATTTGGTCAATACGAAAGAAATTCTCCTGATTAGTCTGGGCATCGTCCTGCTGGCTGTGATTGTGGTATTCATCATTTCCCGCCGGATGACCAATTCAATCAGCCGATTGGTCAAGCAAATCTCAACAATGGCCAAACACGATTTCAACAAGCCTGTGGCTGAAACCGGCGGCTATGAAGCGAAGAAAATCGCCACTGCCTTCAACTCCATGCTCAGCGAATTGCAGGAATACGTCGATCTCGTCGTCCAGGCTCAGCAAAAGCAGCGCGGCGCGGAATTGATGGCGCTGCAGCATCAAATCAATCCGCATTTCCTATACAATACCTTGGCTTCAGTGAAGTTTATGGTCCAACAAGGCAAAAAGGAAAAAGCGACCGATATGATCCACGCGCTGATTTCGTTATTGCAAAATGCCCTCAGTAATGTCGATCAAACCATCACCGTGGAACAGGAAATTACGGATTTAAAAAATTACGTCCTGATCAACCAAGCACGCTACGGTGAGGGAATCAAAGTGAATTTCTTCATTTCACCGGATTGCCTGGACTGCCAGCTGCCAAAGCTGATCCTTCAGCCGTTTATCGAAAATGCTTTTTTCCATGCGTTCAACGAGAAAAAAGAAGGCTTTGTCCAAATACTCGTGTCCCAAAAAGGCGACAACCTGTTATGTGAGATTGTTGATAATGGCGACGGCATGGAAATCAAAGGCGACCATACGAAAGAAGATATCAAAGAGAAACGCCATCTGTTTAGCGGGATCGGCATACGCAATGTTCATGAACGCATTCAATTGCTGTATGGAGAAGAATATGGCGTAGAAATTACAAGTGAGAAGGGCGAGGGAACCAAAGTGAAAGTGGAGATGCCTCTTCGAAAAACGGAAGTTTCAGAAATTTCCAACAAAATTACAAGTATCTAAGAATAGTCCAACTAATACGAATAGAAGTTTGAAATATCTAAAAATTTTTGAATAAAACACCTAAAGATTGTGCTAACAATCTTTTTTTTTTGGTCGCTATACTGTATGTAAGGCGAAAAGTTAAGCGCTTACAAAAAGGGGGATTTAAGATGAAGAAGTTTTATCTTATGTTATTGCTGGCAGTCGGCATGCTTGTGTTGGCAGCTTGTTCTTCAGGGGATGAAGAAGCAAGTGGAAGCGGCGGTTCAGAAGGTTCATCCGGTACAGATACCATTACAGCTTGGGCTTGGGATCCGGCATTCAACATTGCAGCTCTTGAAAAAGCAAAAGAAGCATACAATGGAGACGGCGAGTTTGAAGTCGAAATCATTGAAAATGCACAAGACGATATTATTCAAAAACTAAACACGGGACTTAGCTCTGGTACGACTAAGGGAATGCCAAACATTGTCTTGATCGAAGATTACCGTGCACAAAGTTTCTTGCAAGCTTACCCGGATGCATTCCATCCATTGACGGATGTCATCGAAGCATCCGACTTTGCTGAATACAAAATTGCGACTACGAGCCACGAAGGCGAGCAATACGGACTGCCATTCGATTCAGGCGTAGCTGGATTGTATGTACGAACAGACTATCTTGAAGAAGCAGGATATACAGTAGAAGATGTAACGAATATCACGTGGGATGAATACATTGAAATCGGTAAAAAAGTAAAAGAAACAACAGGCAAAAACATGCTGACATTGGACCCGAACGACTTGGGGCAAATCCGCATGATGATTCAGACAAACGGTTCTTGGTATGTGGATGAAGATGGCTCAACACCAAACCTTGCTGGTAACGAAACACTTGCCAAAGCATTTGAAACATACAAAAAGATGATGGATGCAGACATCGGCAAAATTGTTTCTGACTGGAGCCAGTTTGTCGGCGCCTTCAACAGCGGGGATGTCGCCAGTGTTCCAACAGGAAACTGGATTACGCCAAGCATCAAACAGTCAGCAGATCAATCAGGTAACTGGGCAGTGGTTCCAATGCCACGATTGGATATGGAAGGAGCGGTCAACGCTTCTAACTTGGGCGGAAGCTCATGGTACGTCTTGAACGTGGACGGCAAAGAAGAAGCGGCAGATTTCATGTTGAATACATTCGGTTCGAATCCTGACTTGTATCAAACATTGGTTAAAGACATCGGCGCTCTTGGGACTTACTCAGCGGCAGCTGAAGGCGATGCTTATGCAGTAGAAGACGAATTTTTCGGCGGGCAGCAAATCATCACTGACTTCTCGAAATGGACTGACGAAATTCCAGCCGTCAATTATGGCCTTCACACTTATGCAATTGAAGATATTTTGGTTACTGGAATGCAGGATTATTTGAACGGCGCAGAGCTTACGACAGTACTTGAAAATGTCCAAGGACAAGCTGAAGCACAACTCAAATAATTGATTGAAAATAAATGAAGCCTTGAGTTGACGCCGAATAACTGGTAGAAGTGCTTGTTCGCTCACCAGTCCGGCTCAGCTCAAGTTTTTTTTATAGGAGGAATGAGAAACATGAGTCAGCAATCAACGAAAAAAGGTGAAATGGATCTTCCAGTGCGCTTGCGCTATAAAGAAACCAAACGCGAAAAAACAGGTGTGTATTTCAAGAAAAAAGTTGGTTGGCTGTTCATCATTATCTCAGTCATCGCAATCACAATTTTTAACTTTTATCCGATGGTACAAGCCTTTCTCTTGTCGTTCCAATCTGGAATGGGCGGGAATCTCGAATATGTGGGCTTAGAGAACTGGCAGCGATTGTTCGGTGACCCGACATTTATCGCAGCGCTAACCAATACATCAATCTATCTCCTCATTCAAGTCCCATTGATGATTGTCTTGGCGTTATTTTTTTCCGTATTGTTAAATGATCCCAAACTGAAATTCAGAGGCTTTTTCAGAATCGCGATTTTCTTGCCTTGTGTCACTTCACTGGTTGCCTATTCGGTCATCTTTAAATACTTGTTCGGTGTCGATGGCATCATCAACCTATTTTTACTCAATTTCGGATTCATCTCTGAAACAATCAACTTTTTAGCCGATCCCTTTTGGGCAAAGGTGGTTATCATCCTGGCGATTACATGGAGATGGACTGGCTATAATATGATTTTCTATCTGGCGGCTTTGCAAAACGTCGATAAGTCGATTTACGAAGCAGCAAGAATTGATGGAGCAAACTCCATCCAGCAGTTTTTCCAAATCACCGTTCCACTGTTGAAACCGATTATTTTGTTCACATCGATCACGTCAACAATCGGTACATTGCAGATTTTTGATGAAATCGTCAACATTACTAATGGCGGACCCGGAAATGCGACAATTTCCATTTCGCAATATATCTACAATCTTTCATTCGAATACACGCCTGACTTCGGTTACGCGTCAACCGTATCGTACGTTATCGTAATCTTGGTTGTAATTCTTTCCATTATTCAATTCAGAGTGGCAGGTGAGAGAAAATGAAAAACTTGAAAAGAATCTTCATCTACACGTTCCTAAGCCTCGCAGCCATAGTGTCCATTTTCCCGTTCCTGTGGATGCTCGTCAGCATCACCAATAAATCGGTGGATGTGACGCAGGGGCGCTTACTGCCTGGAACCCACTTGGTTGAAAACATGAAAACCTTGTTTGCGACAGTGGACATCGTTCCGGCCCTGGTCAATTCAGCGATCATCGCGATCATCACTACTATTTTGACGCTATTGCTTGCATCGCTTGCTGGCTATGGGTTTGAGATCCATCGCAGCAGAGGAAAAGACATCATTTTCAACATTTTGCTGCTGTCGATGATGATTCCGTTTGCGGCAATTATGGTGCCGTTGTACCGCATGTTCGGCAGCATCAGCGACACTGCACCTTTAATTGGAATTGACTCGCTGGGCGCAGTTATTCTGCCGACAGCCACAACAGCGTTCTTCATCTTTTTCTTCCGCCAGAACACGAAAATGTTTCCAAAAGATTTGGTGGAAGCGGGACGGATTGATGGCTTGAGTGAACTTGGCGTCTTTTTCCGAATTTACATGCCTACGATGAAAACGACATACGCTGCAGCGGCGATCATTACATTCATGAACAGCTGGAATAATTATTTGTGGCCGTTGGTCATCCTGCAATCACCGGAAAAAAGAACCATTCCCTTACTGATTTCTAACTTGGGTTCAAGCTACTCGCCAGACTACGGCGTCATCATGTCAGCCATCGTCATCGCTACATTGCCGACCGCGATCGTATTCTTCCTGATGCAGAAACACTTTGTTGCGGGAATGATGGGCTCGGTAAAGGGTTAAAGTTAATCATCGATATTCCGAAAAATAGCTACGCTTGCCGCGGGCGAGCGCCAAGCCGCTTCGTCGCTGCGCTCCTGCAGGGTCTCGGCTGTCTCGTCGCTTCGCTGCCCCGCAGGCGTCTCCGCTATTTTTCTCCATATCTGATTAAGTAGTAGAAAAGTTTAGTTGCTTTCAGTTATTCAGTTACCTAGCGCCGACGCGTCCAAGGGCTAGGCAAGGAGATGGCCAAATGAAATTTGGACCATTTCCTTTGCTTCGAAGCTAGCGCAGCGATGTAACGCACTTTCATGTCTCGAAGCTAGCGTAGCGATGCAGAGACAGAAGCAGGAGGTTTTGAGTAATGAGACGGTGATTTTCCTGGCTTCTTGCGACGAGCTTGCGCAGGAGCAACGCACTTTCATGTTTCGAAGCTAGCGAAGCGATGCAGAAACAATCGTCTTTGCTCTACCCAGAGCGGCCGAAGCGGATAAGAAGTCCACTTTATCTAAGTTACAAGTAGGAGGTAAATTGTGCCGATTTTATACAACGACTCTACGCGGGAGTTTCATCTGCAAACTGAAAAAACAAGCTACATTTTTAGCGTTATGGAAAATGATCAACTTGGCCAACTTTATTATGGAAAGAAGCTTCACCACAGAAAGTCGTTCCATCGCTTATTCCATGTGGAAGCCACTCCGAATACAGCCTGTATCAATGAAGGGGATCTTGTGTTTTCGCTGGATTTGCTCAAACAGGAGTATCCGGCATACGGAACAACCGATTTCCGCGAGCCGGCTTATCAGGTTCTGCAGGAAGACGGCAGCCGCATAACGAATTTCGTGTATCGGGATCATCGAATTTTCGGAGGTAAAAAGAAGCTGGAAGGTTTGCCTGCTACTTATGTAGAGAGTGATGAGGAAGCAAGCACCTTAGAGATTTTTTTATACGATAAAGAAATCGATGTAGAGCTCCGGCTTTCCTATACATTGTTTGAGGAATTAAATGCGATTACCCGGTCGGCTCAATTTATCAATCGCGGGCAGGCGGATGTGAATTTGACGAGAGCGCTAAGTGCCAGCATTGATTTGCCGGATTCGAATTTTGAGATGGTTCAACTTTCAGGTTCGTGGGCAAGAGAGCGGCATATCAAAAACCGCAAACTGGTTCCTGGAATTCAAAGCATTGCCAGCACAAGAGGAACGAGCAGTGCCCAGCACAATCCGTTTCTTGCACTGAAACGCCCAGAAACAACAGAACACCAAGGTGAAGTATACGGAGCGAGCCTTGTGTACAGTGGCAATTTCCTGGCGCAGGTAGAAGTGGACCATTACGACGTAACCCGCTTAATGATGGGCATCAATCCATTCGATTTTAATTGGCTGCTGAAAAACGGTGAGAGCTTCCAAACGCCGGAAGTGGTCATGGTGTATTCGGCTGAAGGGTTGAACGGCATGAGCCAGACTTTCCACCGGTTGTACCGGACCCGGTTGGCGCGAGGGCAATGGCGCGATCGTGATCGTCCCGTATTGATCAATAACTGGGAAGCGACGTATTTCGATTTTGATGAAAAGAAAATCTTCGAGCTCGCCAAATCATCCAAGGAATTGGGTGTAGAGCTATTTGTCTTAGACGATGGCTGGTTCGGCAAACGCGATGCTGATACCACTTCCTTAGGCGATTGGTCCGAAGATAAGCGCAAATTGCCGAATGGCATCACCCGATTGGCAAAAAAAATTACCGGCTTGGGGATGGAATTCGGCTTATGGTTTGAACCGGAAATGGTGTCGAAAGTCAGCGAACTGTATAAAGCCCATCCGGATTGGGTGATTCACGTTCCAAAGCGCCAGATGTCGCATGGCCGAAACCAATTTGTGCTGGATTTCTCTAGACAGGAAGTTGTGGATTTCATTCACGATTTAATGGCAGACATTTTGCAAGACGCTCCGATTTCATACGTAAAATGGGACATGAACCGCTATATGACGGAAATCGGCTCACTGGGTTTGCCAGCAAACCGGCAGCGCGAAGTGGTGCACCGTTACATTCTTGGCGTTTATTCCTTATATGAACGGTTAACTACAGAATTCCCACATGTGTTATTTGAGTCCTGTGCAGGAGGGGGCAGCCGGTTCGATCCGGGCTTGCTGCATTATGCGCCGCAAGGATGGACGAGTGACGATACGGATGCGGTTGAACGTTTGAAGATTCAATACGGAACGTCCATGGTTTATCCTATTTCTTCAATGGGTGCGCACGTATCCGCAGTGCCCAATCATCAAGTGGGCCGGATGACGAGCCTTGAGACACGGGCTAACGTCGCTTACTTTGGCGCATTTGGCTATGAGCTGGATGTGATGATGATGACGGATGCAGAAAAAGAAAGAGTGAAACAGCAGATCGCTTTCTACAAAGAAAATCGTGCGCTGATCCAGCAAGGAAGATTTTACCGCATCGAAAGCCCCTTTGCAGCAGACGGCAACCGCACCAGTTGGGTAGTCGTGTCAGAGGACCAGCGTGAAGCGATGCTTGGCTTTTACCAAGTTCTAGCCCAACCGAACCCCGGGCTCACCCGCGTTTTCTTCAAAGGGCTGAATCCGGAATTCGAGTATGCAATCGATGGGTTGGACGACACGTTTTATGGCGATGAATTAATGGCTGCAGGCTTGCAGCTCAACCGCTGCCGCTCCAATGAACATCCGGCTGACTTTTCATCAATTATTTTTAAGTTAAAGCGTGTGTAAATGCGATGCTCCGCAAAGCTGGAGCAGCTTTGCGGAATATCAACAACATCATTCCAACTTACATAGGAGGCGTCGAAGTGCTGACTGTTCAAAACGAATCGTTTTATTTTAAAGGGGAGCCTTTCCAAATCTTATCGGGCGGCATGCATTATTTCCGCACGGTGCCGGAACAATGGGAAGACCGCTTGTTGAAATTGAAGGCGTTGGGGCTGAATACAGTCGAGACCTACATTCCGTGGAATTTCCATGAACCGAAAAAAGGGGAGTTCAATTTTTCCGGAATGGCGGATATCGAACGCTTTATCGAGCTGGCGCATAGTCTAGGGCTTTATGTGATTTTGCGCCCGGCGCCGTATATTTGCGCAGAATGGGAAATGGGCGGCCTGCCGTCGTGGCTGTTAAAGCATAAAAGCTTGGTCATGAGAAGCAGCCATCCGTCTTTTCTGAAGCATGTGGAAGCTTATTTTGCTGAATTGCTGCCAAAGTTTAAAAAGCACTTGTACCAAAACGGCGGGCCGGTCATCGCCATGCAAATCGAAAACGAATACGGTGCTTACGGCAACGATGGGGTGTACCTGGAATTTTACAAAGAACAATACGAAAAGCATGAATTGGATACATTCCTCTTCACGTCAGACGGTCCGGACTTTATCAAACAAGGCTCGCTGCCGGACGTCACGACGACGCTGAACTTCGGTTCGCGTGTGGACGAGTCGTTCGATGCGCTGGAAGCATTCAAGCCGGGATCGCCGAAAATAGTGGCCGAGTTTTGGATCGGCTGGTTTGATTATTGGACAGGTGAACACACGGTGCGGAGCGGGGAAGATGTCGCAGCAGTTTTTAAAGAAATTATGGAGAAGAACATCTCTGTCAATTTCTATATGTTCCACGGGGGCACAAACTTCGGCTTCATGAATGGCGCCAATCATTACGATATCTATTACCCGACAATCACCAGCTACGATTACGACAGTTTGCTGACAGAGGGCGGTGCCATTACCGAGAAATACAAAGCGGTAAAAAAGGTTTTGAGCAAGTATCGGGAAGTGCCAGCGGATTTTGTAGAGGCACCATCTGCGAAAGCATATGGAAGCATAAAGCTTACGGAATCGGTCAGTTTGTTCGACGTCCTGGAAGACATCAGCGGCAAAGCCGAGCACATTGTGCCGCTGGCGATGGAAGACATCGACCAGGCATATGGCTACACGCTTTACCGCACGACAGTCAATCGCCAAGGGGAACTAAAATTCAACTCAAGCAATATCCGCGACCGCGGCTTCATCTATATAAACGGGCGCTACATCGCCACAACGTATATCAACGATGCGGAAAAAGAGCTCGTACTCGATTTCCCGGATGCCATGAACACACTGGAGATACTGGTCGAAAACATGGGGCGCGCCAATTACGGAGAACATTTGACCGATCCCAAAGGATTGGTTAAAAACCTGTGGCTCGGTGAACAATATTTTTTCCACTGGGAAATGTTCAAAGTGGAGCTGGATCGCTTGCCTGAAGACTATGGGACGAGCCAAGACCAGCGTTTCCCGAAATTCTTCCGCGGTTCGTTTGATGCGGCGGAAGGCCTGGATACATATGTCGATCTGCACGGTTTTACAAAAGGCAATGTCTTCATCAACGGCTTTAACCTCGGACGCTACTGGAATTCTGCTGGGCCGCAGCAGCGCCTTTACTTGCCGGGGCCATTATTGAAAAAAGAACACAACGAAATAATTGTGTTGGAACTTGAAAACACCACAAGCGATCAAATCCAATTGCTGGATCAGCCAAAGCTTAGGTGATCGAAGTGGAACCAGAAGGGATGGAAAAACATGATCAACGATAAATTGCCAAAAATTTGGCACGGTGGGGACTATAATCCGGAACAATGGGATTCGAAAGAAATTTGGGACGAAGACGTCCGGATGTTCAAACTAGCAGGGATCGACGTCGCGACATTGAATGTCTTTTCGTGGGCATTAAATCAGCCGAATGAGGAAGCGTATAATTTTGAGTGGCTTGACGACAAGATCAACCGACTTTACGAAAACGGCATTTACACATGCCTCGCAACAAGCACGGCAGCGCATCCGGCATGGATGGCGAAAAAATACCCGGATGTTTTGCGCGTGGATTTTTACGGCAGAAAACGAAAATTCGGCAGCCGCCACAACTCGTGCCCGAACAGCCCGACGTACCGCGAGTATTCTGAGAAGATTGCTGAGAAATTAGCAGAACGCTACAAAGACCACCCGGCCGTCTTGATCTGGCACGTGTCCAACGAATACGGTGGCTATTGCTATTGCGACAACTGCCAAGACGCTTTCCGCAATTGGTTGAGCGACAAATACGGCACACTCGAAAAGCTCAATAAAGCGTGGAATACCGGATTCTGGGGCCATGCTTTCTACGAATGGGACGAAATCGTTGCACCGAATATGCTGAGCGAAGAACGCGAAAACAACGAATCCGATTTTCAGGGCATTTCGCTCGATTACCGCCGTTTCCAGTCGGACAGCTTATTGGATTGCTACAAGCTGGAATACAATGCGATCCGCAAGCACGTGCCAAATACCCCGATCACAACAAATCTGATGGGCACATACCCGATGCTGGATTATTTCAAATGGGCGAAAGAAATGGATGTCGTGTCATGGGACAATTACCCGGCAATCGATACGCCGTTCAGCTACACGGCCATGACGCATGATTTGATGCGCGGATTGAAGAACGGACAGCCGTTCATGCTGATGGAGCAAACGCCGAGCCAGCAAAACTGGCAGCCGTATAATTCCTTGAAACGTCCAGGCGTCATGCGCTTATGGAGCTACCAGGCAATCGGCCGCGGAGCGGATACGATCCTGTACTTCCAGCTGCGGCGCTCAGTCGGCGCTTGCGAGAAATACCACGGAGCGGTCATTGAACACGTCGGCCATGAAAATACGCGGGTCTTCAATGAAGTAGCCCAATTAGGTAAAGAATTGAACAGCCTATCTGATCGCTTGCTCGATGCACGGGTCAACGCCAAAGTAGCGATTGTCTTTGATTGGGAAAACCGCTGGGCGACTGAACTGTCAAGCGGACCTTCCGTGTCGCTCGACTACGTCAACGAAGTCCATAAATATTACGATGCGCTGTACAAACTCAATGTCCAAGTTGATATGATTGGCGTGGAAGAAGACTTGAGCCAATACGATGTTGTCATTGCGCCGATCTTGTACATGGTCAAAGAAGGCTATGCAACGAAAGTAGAACAATTCGTGCAAAACGGCGGCACGTTCCTGACAACTTTCTTCAGCGGCATCGTAAACGAAAGCGACATTGTCACATTGGGCGGCTACCCTGGCGAATTGCGCCATGTTCTTGGCATTTGGGCGGAAGAAATCGATGCGCTTCATCCGGATGAAACGAACCAAATCGTACTGAAAGATGCCCGCGGCAACATGAGTGGCAGCTATTCATGCAATTTGCTGTTTGACTTGATCCATACCGAAGGCGCAGAAGCAGTCGCAGAATACGGTTCTGACTTTTACAAAGGCATGCCGGTTCTTACCGTCAATAAATTCGGCAAAGGGAAAGCGTGGTACGTGGCGTCAAGCCCGGACGCAGAATTCCTCGTCGACTTCCTGCAGACGGTCTGCGAAGAAGCTGGCGTCGAGCCGTTGCTGGCTGTACCGGAAGGCATCGAAACAACTGAACGCGTGAAAGACGGTCAAACCTACCTGTTTGTGCTGAACCATAATACCGAACAAGCTACTATCGATTTGCAAGACAGCCAGTACCAGGAATTGCTGACAGATCAGCAATTGAGCGGGAATGTTGAGTTGGAAGCGAAAGGTGTCTTGATTTTAGCGAAAGTGTAAACGGATTTGCCGACATACGGAAAAACACAAAAGAGGCTGAACCTTGAAAAAGGATCAGCCTCTTTTTTATTGTATTAAGGGCAGACACCTTGTTTGTTCAAGGTGCTGATAAATCGTTCAAATGCTGTCGTTTCTTTTAATACGCCGGCGTCTTCAAGCACTCGGACGAATTTTCTCCCCAGTTCTTTTTGCAGGAGAACTTCGACATCTTCCCGAAGCGCAAGAACGCCATATTGTGCTTTTAATTGTTCAGCCCATTCGAGGTGGGGAGCGGCTACGTTATGTAGATGCCCAAGCAAAAATTCCTCGATTTCAGCCAGTTCATCTTTTAACCGGGGCGGCAAGACAGCAAGGCCCATCACTTCAATCAATCCGATATTTTCTTTTTTGATGTGCTGGACATCCGCATGCGGATGGAAAATCCCGGACGGATATTCCAAGGTTGTCCGGTTGTTTCTTAGCACAAGGTCGATTTCGAACAGCCCATTGCGATTTCGCGCGATAGGGGTAATGGTGTTGTGGGGTGTATCGCCGGTAAATGCTAGGACATCCGCTGATTCATCGGAATAATTTTTCCACGTCTGTAAAATCTCATCAGCAGCATTCACCAGCTTGCCGATTTCTTTGCCTTTCAAACGGATAACGGACATCGGCCATTTCACGACGGATGCGGCGATACCAGGATGTGAATTCAAAGGGAACACAAACGCATCTTCCGCTGTCGTCATGGCAAATTCATAACGTCCGGCCTGGTAATGGTCATGGCTTAAAATGGACCCTCCAACGATCGGCAAGTCGGCGTTCGAACCGATAAAGTAATGGGGGAAGAGCGCTGTAAAACTAAGCAATCGTTCAAATCCAATTCGATCAATCTTCATGTCACGGTGTTCCTCAGAAAGCAAAATGCTGTGCTCGTTATAATAAACATAGGGCGAATACTGGAAATACCAATTTTCCTCTGTGAGAGGGACTTTAACGACCCGATGATTCGCGCGTGCTGGATAGCCAATCCGGCCTGCATAGCCTTCGTTTTCTTTACATAATAGACATTTTGGGTAACAGAGCGTTTGTTTCATCTCACGTTCTTTTTTGATTTGCTCAGGATCTTTTTCGGGTTTCGACAGATTAATGGTAATATCCATTTGGCCGTAGGCAGTGTCCGCTTTATAAGAAATGTTTTTCTTGATCCGGTTCATCTGAATGTAGTTGCTGTTTTTGCTTAATTCATAAAAGTAATCGGTTGCTGCGATTGGGGATTCTGCATATTTTTCATTAAAAAGAGTGTTGATGGCAGAAGGCCTGGCTACAAAACAATTCATGATAGTAGCTGACAGCATTTCCTTGTCGTCAAACATGTTCGTAATAACGCCTTGTTCCACTGCATAACCCGTCAAATTTTCCAGCAGGTTTGGGATGCTATCATCTGCAGCTTCGATAGCTTCTTCAGGAAACGATTCCAGCCCCAGAAGATTCATCACCTGGTTGCGGGCATAATCGATATCATCCGCTTCTATCAAGTTGGTTTCGATGGCTTTGTGAATAAGTCCAAGAAGATTTTGGTAAACCATTTCTACACTTCCTTTTCGTAGCCTGATGGATGCGAAGAATGCCAATTCCATGCATCTTCGATTATTTTAGCAACAGAAGTATGGACAGGCTTCCAGCCCAATACTTGTTTAGCCTTATCTGAACTGGCGATTAAGGTGCCCGGGTCGCCTGCTCTGCGAGGACCTATTTTTACCGGAATTTCTTTTCCGGTTACAGAACGGGCTGCAGAAATCATTTCACTCACTGAAAACCCTTGGCTGCTTCCCAGGTTGAATACATCGCTTTCCCCGTCTTTTTTCAAATACTCCAACGCCAATAAATGTGCTTTGATGAGGTCTTCGACATGGACGTAGTCGCGGATGCACGTCCCGTCCGGAGTGTCATAATCATCTCCAAAAATCGTAATTTCCTGTCGCTGCCCGAGTGCTGTTTGCAGGATAAGAGGGATGAGATGCGATTCAGGTTGGTGATCTTCCCCTATTTCTGCCGTTTCTCTTGCACCGGCCACGTTAAAATAACGCAAGGAAACAAATTTTAAGCCATGGGCCAATGCTGTCCACTTCATCATTTTTTCCATGGTCAGCTTTGTTTCGCCGTAAGCATTGCCGGGGTTGGTTGGCATCGTTTCGGTAATCGGCACCGCTTCCGGCTCGCCGTAGGTTGCTGCGGTAGAAGAAAAGACGATTTTTTTAACATCGTGCTTGATCATGGCTTTCAGCAAAACTTGGGTGCCGTAGACATTATTATCAAAATACTTCAGGGGATTTTCCATCGATTCACCGACAAGGGAATTGGCGGCAAAGTGGAGGACTGTATCAATCGATTCTTTTTCAAAAACAGTATCCAGAAAGTCTGCATTGCGGATATCGCCTTCATAGAAAACCGCCTTCGGGTGTATGGCTCCAAGATGGCCTGTCTCCAAATTATCAACAACGACAACACTGTCCCCTCGATCGATCAATTGGTAAACTGCGTGTGAACCAATATATCCGGCTCCGCCTAAAACTAAAACACTCATATTCAAAACTCCTCTCTAAGTTCTTTTGCGCCATCCGAAATTTTTGCTTCATAAAATGAAGGCGGGAAACCGAATTCTTCGGTATAGCTCTCCGCGATTTTTTCTTTGAAACTTTCGATTTGCGTCTGGTGAACAATCGCAATCGCACATCCGCCGAAGCCAGCACCTGTCATTCGCGCGCCGATAACACCC
The DNA here is from genome assembly GCF_058268475.1 of Planococcus sp. TJ-301. Taxonomy (NCBI): domain Bacteria; kingdom Bacillati; phylum Bacillota; class Bacilli; order Caryophanales; family Caryophanaceae; genus Planococcus; species Planococcus sp. TJ-301. The sequence continues at coordinate 140,213 of NZ_JBZDOH010000002.1, forward strand.
GGTTGCGCCCAAGCCAATTCTGCAATTTTATCGAGCTCCGCGCCAGTAACTTCATAATCATCACGAAGAGAGGTATGAGACTCGTTCATCAATTTTCCAAACGCTTGAATATGGCCTTGTTCAAGTTCTCTTAGCGCGAGCAGTGTTCGTTCGTTTTCATACACCGCATGCTTTGCCCGTTTGCGATTTATCTCACTTCCGATTAGGTGTTTAACTTGTTCGAATTTTTCTGCTGTCAACTCGCCTAAGCTGCTGATTTGCATTTCAGTACGCAAATCAGACAGCGCTTGTTCACATTGGGAGCGGCGCTCATTATACTTTGAAGCGGCCAGTGTCCGTTGTTTATTGGAGTTTATGATGACAATTTCATGATCCATTAATTCGATGGGTGCGTATTTATAATGGAGTGATTGGCAATCCAACAATATCGCAAAGTCTTTTTTCCCTTTGCCGATTGCAAATTGATCCATAATGCCACTGTTGACGCCGATATACTGATTTTCCACGTTTTGTCCCAACTGAATCATACGCAAACGGTTTATTTCTAATTCGAACAGGCCTTCAAGAACAACGCCTGTCGCCATTTCAATAGAAGCGGAAGAGGAAAGTCCGGCACCGTTCGGAATGTTTCCGTAGAACAGAATGTCCAATCCGTGGGGGATTGAAAAACCATCTTTCATAAAATGCTGAATCATGCCTTTCGGAAAGTTCGCCCAGTCGTGATCGGGGTCAAAAGACAAGTCGCCAAGCTCACATTCAATTTTCCCTTGTTCCGAAAAATTCAGCGAGTAGAACCGCAGTTTTTGATCGCTGCGCGGGCTGGCAACTGCATAAGTGCCCAAGGAAATAGCGGCTGGAAACACATGCCCGCCGTTATAATCGGTATGTTCACCAATTAGGTTAATGCGGCCGGGAGCAAAAAAGAAACGTGGTTCGGTATCGTTGTTGAAGATTTCGCGGAAAGTTTGAGCCAATTTAGCCTGATTCATCGTATTCCTCCAATACTTTGTAAATTAATTTAATTAACATAAGTATAAAGTATTTTGGTAAACTATACAATAACGAGATTGGAAGCTATTACGGACGATAGAGTTGGGATTAAGAAGCAGCATACGGAACATCGCTCCGGCCGCTTTGGGCATGACTTCCGCAATAAGCCGAGAAGACCACTTGTCTCATTGCTCCATCTAACTCCTGGAGGCGCCTCCGCTAAGATATCTCTCAATATGGGGAAAAACACAGCATAGACGCCTGCGGAATATCGATTATGAATATTCATGAGTCCAACTTAAATAGTTCAGCAAAAAACGGAGGGATTTACGATGCGTCAAGGTACGTTTAAATGGATGAAATCGGTGAACAAATCGATGATCCTCAATAAAATAAGAAAAGATGGACCGATATCGCGAGCGCAGATTGCTCGGGACACGAAGTTGACGCCGCCGACTGTCAGCAGCAGCGTAAAAGAATTGATTGAACAAGGGATTGTCGAAGAAAGTGATATCGGGCAATCATTGGGTGGCCGGAAACCGACGATGCTGATCGTCAATAACCAGGCCATCACCATTATTGGCGTAGATGCAGGACCGGAAAGCATTGAGTGCATTTTGGCGGATCTCGCAGGCAAGGTGCTGAAGCGGTCCGAAACCAAATTGCAGCTGCCGATCGACAACGGGCAATTTATCGCCGCATTAAAAAGCTGCATCGAAGGAGTTCTGGAAACGGAACATCCGTTAATCGGCATTGGCGTCGCCATGCACGGTGTGGTCGAAGTCGATACCGGCACGTCTTTGTATGCGCCGAATTTGGGCTTGGCCAATATTCCAATCAAAGAAGAGTTGGAAAAGGCATTTGGTTTGGAAGTGAAAGTGGAGAATGATGCGCGAGCCATGGCGCTCGGCGAATACTGGTTCGGCAACCACGGCGAATTGGAAAGCATGCTGGCAGTGAATATCGGCAGTGGCGTTGGTGCAGGCCTGATCCTTAACGGCAAACTTTATCACGGCGCATCCGATATTGCGGGGGAAATCGGCCATATGACAATCGATTTGCACGGCGAAATTTGTGAATGCGGCAACCGCGGATGCCTCCAGACATTTGTCACCGGACCAGCCATCGCCAGAAAAGTGAACAGCGGGACAACGGAAAACCCATTGTCGGCAGAAAACATATTCGAACAGGCTGTCCTTGGCAATGAAAGCTTCACTGCCATCTTGAAAGAAACCGGAAGAGCGATGGGCATTGGCCTGACAAATCTCATCCACATCGTCAATCCGGAAAAAATTGTTCTTGGCGGCGGGGTGTCCAAAGCAGAAGAGTTCATCTTGCCTGCTATACGTGACACCATTCAAACATCTGCATTGACGCCTGCAGCCAGCCAAACAAAAGTGGAAGTTTCCAAACTAGGAGACGATGCGACGCTGATTGGAGCGGTCACCTTGCTCTTGGTGGATATCTTTGAACCAAAATAATCGGAAAAGATTGGAGGGGTGAAACAAGAAATGGAAATCAGTGAAAAGGTATTTGAAGCTAAAGACACAAAGCCAATCAAATTATATACATTGAAAAACGATCAAGGCTTTCAAGTTTCCTGCATTGATTATGGATGTGCAATCACTGAGATTATCGCGCCAGACCGCAACGGAAACTTGGAGAATGTCGTACTTGGCTTTGACACAGTCGAAGAATACAAGAACAATCCTAACTTCTTTGGGGCATTGGTTGGACGTTTTGCCGGACGGATCAAAGATGGGGAGTTTGCCATTGAAGGGTTGGACTATCAAGTCCCCCAAAATGACAATGGCCATCACCTGCACGGCGGCCCGAAAGGCTTACACGCAGTTATTTGGAATTCAAAAGTAATCCAGACAAACAATGAAGCAATCGTCGAATTTACGCATACCAGCCCGGATGGCGAAGAAGGATATCCTGGAACCTTATCCATGACGGTCCGTTATACGCTGAAGAATGACAGCAATCAGCTTGTCATTTCCTATTCAGGAAAATCCGACAAAACGACGTTGCTGAACGTCACCAACCATTCGTATTTCAATTTGAGCGGAAATTTCAAGCGCACCATTCTGGATCATGAATTGACGATGAAAAGCGATCATTATGTGGAACTGGATGATGAATTGCTGCCGACAGGCAAACTGGTCCCAGTTTCCGAAGACCCATTATTCGATTTCAGGAGCGGCAGAAGCATCCGGGAAGCAACAACAGCCGAACATCCGCAAACCAAGCTAGTAGGAAACGGCTACGACCACCCATTTTTATTGAACAACGCAACGCAGCCAGGAATCGAATTAACGGAAGCTGAAAGCGGCCGTAAACTCGTGATCGTAACAACCCAACCGGCAGTGGTTTTGTATACCGGAAACTTTATCGGAGGCGCCAGCTCCATAAGAGAAGTTGACGCTCAAGACTATCTGGGGCTGTGCCTAGAGACGCAAAGTCCTCCGGATTCTGTGCGCCATGACCATTTCCCATCCGCCGTCCTGAAAGCGGAAGAGGAGTTTACGTCGGAGACAAGTTACACTTTCTCCATTGTCAGCAAATGAACAGTTTAATAAAAGCACCTTGTAAAAAGATGACTTCGGTATTGAGCCGAAGCCATCTTTTTTAGATTCTGCAGTATCAACTTTTCGGGCGCAATTCCCATCATTTTCAAAAACAGTTCACCCAGCCACGTAGTTTGCACTAGAGCCTTTCCGCGAAGTGCTATAAACTGAAGATACAGAGAAAATTCTTTGGGTGACCGGATGGGATGCTTTAAGAACGGAATTGTCTTTATTGGAAATACGAAGGGGAAGGGGATTTCTGATGTTAGATGAAAAGTACTTGAATTTATTGGCGGAAAAATACGACTGTGAAGAAAAAGTGGCAACTGAAATCATTAACCTGGAAGCGATACTGGATTTGCCGAAGGGGACGGAGCATTTTGTCAGTGACTTGCATGGCGAGTATCAGGCGTTCCAGCATGTGCTGCGCAATGGTTCCGGCAATGTGAAAGTCAAAATCCGGGATCTTTTTGAAGGGGAAATGCCTGAAGAAGAACTCAACGAATTTGCGACATTGGTTTATTACCCGGAAGAGAAATTGCAATTGATCAAAAGCGAATTCACCAGCAAAAAGAATTTGCGGGAATGGTACGTCGAGACTATTGAGCGTCTGTTGAAACTGGTCGCTTATGCGTCTTCGAAATACACCCGTTCGAAATTGCGCAAAGCGCTGCCGAAGCAATTCTATTACATTATTGAAGAGCTGCTGTACAAGACGGACGAGTTTACAAACAAGAAGGAATACTACGAGAAAATGGTCGAGCAAATCATTTCCCTCGGCCAAACCGATAAGCTGATCATCGGACTGGCTTACACGACGCAGCGATTGGTTGTGGACCATCTTCATGTCGTGGGGGATATTTACGACCGCGGCCCGGCCCCGCATAAAATCGTCGATACGCTCATTGATTACCATTCGGTGGACGTCCAGTGGGGAAACCACGATGCCCTGTGGCTCGGTGCCTATGCAGGATCGAAAGTTTGCTTGGCGAACATTGTCCGGATCTGCGCGCGCTACAACAACCTGGACATTATCGAAGACGCCTATGGCATCAACTTGCGGCCGCTTGTGAACCTGGCTGAGAAATACTACGAGGACAATCCGGTTTTCCGTCCGAAGCGGATTTCAGATGAGCTATTGACTGAGCAGGAACAGCTGCAAATCACCAAGATCCATCAAGCGATTTCCATCATCCAGTTCAAACTGGAAAGCCCGATCATTAAAAGGCGCCCGTGCTTTGACATGGAAGACCGCCTGTTATTAGAAAAAGTCGATTACACCAATAAAGAAGTCACGCTCAACGGTACAACGTATAAGCTTGAAAACACGTGCTTTGCAACGGTCAACCCGGAGCGGCCGGAAGAATTGCTGGAAGAAGAAGCGCAAGTGATGGACAAGCTGCTGTTCTCGATTCAGCATTCGGAAAAACTGGCGCGCCATATGAATTTCCTCATGAAAAAAGGCAGCCTGTATATGCGCTATAACGGCAATCTGTTGATCCATGGCTGCATTCCGCTGGAAGAAAACGGCGATATGAAAGAAATGGAAATCGAAGGCAAAACTTACGCGGGACGCGAGTTGCTGGATGTTTTCGAACATTACCTGCGCTACGCATTCGCCCACCCGGAAGAAACCGATGATTTTGCGACTGATATGGTGTGGTACCTGTGGACAGGGGAAAATTCCTCGCTTTTCGGCAAACGGGAAATGACGACGTTCGAGCGTTACTTTATCAAAGAAAAAGAAACGCATAAAGAACGGAAAAACCCGTATTACCATTTGCGGGAAGATGAAGCAATGTGCCGCAAGATGCTTGCGGAATTCGATTTGAATCCCGATTACGGACGCATCATCAACGGCCATACGCCGGTAAAAGAAATCGACGGCGAAAACCCGATCAAAGCGAACGGCAAAATGATCGTCATCGATGGCGGCTTCTCCAAAGCATATCAATCCACCACCGGAATCGCGGGCTATACTTTGCTCTACAATTCCTTCGGCATGCAGCTCGTCGCCCACCAGCACTTCAATTCGAAAAAAGAAGTCTTGAGCAATGAAACCGACGTCTTATCGGTGAAACGGCTAGTTGACGAAGAATTGGAACGGAAAAAAGTGCGGGAAACGAATATCGGGGAAAAGTTATTGCAGGAAATTGCTGACTTAAGAAACTTGAGAAAGCACCGGTATATGAAGTGATATAAATGAAGGTGAGAAGCACAATCGGCGATTAGCAGCCGGTTGTGCTTTTTGTTTGAGTTGCTTTTTCATGATTGTGTTGTTCCTAGGCGAACGGCTTTTCCATTTAGGATTTTGAACTTGGATCATAGAGAGACTCTCTACCGCTAGTGCTGGTTAAACTCCAGACAGGTCATGTTAACTCCGCAGAAACCCTTGTTAACACATAAAACCAGCTCCCCAAACCAAAAAAGATCCGAGACGCCTCAGCGCCTCGGATCTTTCCACATCTTATTTCTTTTTAGCTTGCCCTTTGTTCGTGACCACTGTGTAGTTGCCGAACTCGTTGACGTTCAGCGTGAACGTTGAGCCGTTCAATTCGCCTTGGATGATTTTCCATTTGCCTTGTGCGTCTTCGCGTGCACCGAATTGGACTTTGATGCTGCTGTCCGTGTCGAATGCCAGTTCAACGCTTGACGTGAATTGGACAGGAATTTCATTGCCTTCTGCGTCTGTGATGGCGATATTAAATTGCTGCGCTAATGCTGGGCGGCTGTCTACTGTTGCCGCATCTTCAACTGCGAAGTCGAGATTAAAGCCTTCGCCAGCTGCTGCTGCGATTTGCTGTAGATTAGCTGCTGACAAAGTCAAATCAGCAGTCGGCAAGTCAATCAATAGATCTTTGCCGCTTTCGAGCAATGCTGCGATCGTGCCTTCTGTGAATTCAATCGTTAATTCGCCTTCTTCGTTGAATTCGCCAGCTTTGACGACTGCTTCTTCACCTGACAGGTCAGGATCTGCTTCTTGCTCGCCAGGAACTGTCGGTTCGACGTAAGCGCCAGCTACGATGCGCCCTTCAACAACAGGGTTAACGTTTTCTAATGACGTAATGTGGTCAACGAACATATCGAAATCCGTGAATCCTGGCTCAGATACGCGTCCATCTTTATAAGCTGCGCCGAATGACGTATAGCCATCGCCGCCTGCAGCTACGAATGTATTCGTTGCTACTTTGTAGTTTTTAGCAAGGTCTAATGCTGTGAACGCATCGCCTTCTTTAACACTTACTGAAGTAACGCGCGATCCTACTGCTTTAGCTGGATCGAATGTGAACTTCATGCCCGCAACGTGAAGGAATGCACCCAATTCATTCGGATATTGGGAAACACTGTGCTCTAGAGCCGTTTTCAGCTCAGCGCCAGTCAAGTCCATGATGGCAAGCGAGTTGCCGAATGGCAACGTCGTCAAGACTTCACCGTACGTGATTGGTCCAGCATTGATTGATGCACGGATGCCGCCGCCGTTTTGAACAGCAATCACTGTTTCAGCGTCAACGGTCTTCGCTTTCGCAAGCATGCCGTCTGTGATCAAGTTTCCAAGGTTCGTTTCAGAAGAGCGTACACCGACTCCGTCTCCAGGAGTTTGGCTACGTCCGCCGTTAAGAAAAACGTCAGCTTCAGCGCCTGTTGGCTGAGTTTTGATTGCATTGATTTCATCTGAATACTTTTTAAGTGCCGCTGCTACTTCTGCATCCGGCGTCAGTGTAGTTGCAGCTACATCATGCAAAACGCCTGTGTGGCTTGTGATAACGCCGGCATCGTCAAAAGTGACGTCCAATTGCCCAAGGAATTTGCCGTACTCGTTAGCTTGCACGATGACGATCGGGTCGCCGTTTTCCACAACAATTGGAGGCTGGACTTTCGTATGAGTGTGCCCGCCAACAATGATGTCGATTCCTGGAACTTCTGCAGCCAATGTCATGTCGTTGTCGTAATTCACTGAATCATTAAGGCCGATGTGCGTAAGCGCGATGATCTTGTCTACGCCTTCCGCTTCAAAAGCCGCTACAGCTTCTTCAGCCGCTTCGATGTAATTCGAGAACGTCACATCGCCGGGGCTTGAAATGTTTACTGTCTCTGCTGTCGTCAAACCGAAGATCCCGACTTCTTCGCCGTCGATTTCTTTGATGATGCCGTTGTAAATTTCACCGTCTTCAAATACTCTTGTATATTCAGCATTCTGGTAATCCTTGATAAAGGTGTTCTGTGAAAAGTCCGCGTTTGCCGATACGAATGGCAAGCCTGCAGCAAACATGAATTCACTAAGTGCCTGATGGCCATCCGTTGCACCAAGGTCAAATTCATGGTTTCCGAAAGTCATGGCGTCATAGCCCATCAAATTCATCATTTCCGCATCCGCTTGGCCCTGGAATGTGTTGAAGTAAAGTGTTCCTGAGAAAACATCTCCCGCATCAAGCAATAGATTATTCGGTTTTTTCGAGCGGATATCATTGATGATTCCGGCGCGCTTGGCCACTTGGTCCAAGTTCGCGTGCGTGTCATTCGTGTGCATGATCGTCAGCTCGAAATCACCTTCTGCTGCTTGTACGTTGCCCGGAGCTTGAACTCCGATGACGCTAGCTGTCAATACAGCCGCAATCGCGGTTTTAAAGACTTTTCCTTTCATTCGACACCATCCTTAGTTTTTTTTGAGCGATTGGCGGATACCGGGCTGTTGCCTGTGCACACAAGCACTGCGGCAAATTGTCTTTCGATGTATTTCCAACACAGCAAGTAAGCGCAATCATTCATTTTCAGTTTAGCATGTCCCATTTACAGGAACAACAAAATTTTATAATCTTTTGCCTTTTAAATAAGTCTTTATGCCCTCTTTACGTCCAGTTAATAAAACCTATAGTTTGCAGCTTGAAATTTGGGAGGGGAATAGGCTCGAATCCGCTTTATTTGTGAGGTTCACATGGGGCAATGTAAATATAAAAGCGGTGGACTGCCAGTGAAACTGCTAGTGGACGAAGAAGTGAAAAGAACCAATTTTAAGCGCTGTTGCACATACAAAAACCAATCGGTGAAGTATTGCTATCCGAGCTTTCACATTACAATTCATGACCGTCTCAAATCGAAAATACTGAATATAGTGACATTTTAACACCTTCTGTAAACTCCGCATAGTGTATCCACGCCAATAGATTTGGGGCGTTTATTGTGCAAAATAATGGAATGAAGCCTGTAGCAAATAAGACTTCTTCCACCGATAAATAATGCTAAACTATTCTCATAACGAGTTATACAGGAGGGCAGCTATGGAAACCTGGTTTGGTGCAACGTCCGACTATCCTTTTGAGTTTTTTTCCCTTAGCCACTTGCTGGCGTTAAGCGTAGCCTTCATTGGACTCTTTTGCATTATCCTGTTGAAAGATAGATTAGGAGTGAAAGCTCAGCTGTTCCAGCGGCTGCGCTGGCTATTGCTTGCCATTCTGATTTTCTCGGAAGTTTCCTACCAGTATTGGGCCATTACACATGATCTTTGGAGTTTCAGCCGCCATGTGCCGCTTCACTTATGTGGAATCGCCTCTATTACTGCCATGGCCGGCTTGCTGACATTGCGGCCTTTTTGGATTCAGGTCTCATTTTTTATCGGGATTGTTCCGGCTGTGCTGGCCTTATTGACCCCCGAATTGCCTTACGATTATCAACATTACCGGTTTTGGAAATTCTTTATCCATCACACCGCGATTTCTTGGGCTTGCTTGTTTCTGGGATTGGTCTTTCCAAGCACCATCACCATCCGTTCGGTGTTTTCCGTTTATGCATTGCTGCTTGTTTACGCCGCAGTTATCGGTTTCCTTGTGAACCCCATGACGGAATCCAATTATCTCTACTTGGATCGTCGGCCGTCCACCGCTTCTCCATTGGATTTTTTCGGAGACGGCCTTTGGTATTACATCAATCTGTGTTTGGCCGCCTTGCTCCTGTTTTTTGTGCAGTACTTGATATTCCAAAAGCTCTTTAAAAAAGCGTCTAAGCGGAAAAGGGTATTCTAAAGGAATCTGATCATACATTGCAATTTATACTGCACCTATCGCTGCTGAGAAGAAATCAATGTTTTTCTAAGCGGAACATAAAGTAAAACTTAAAATTTACCAATTCGTATATAAAAGATAAAAACTCATCTCAAATGAACTTATGGGAGGGGCAAGATGTCTGCAAAAGTAAGAAGTAAGATCCAATAAAATGAAAAGCACAAAGGGCTAGTCTTTAGCCCTTTGTGCTTTTTTGCTATTAGCCAAGCAGCACCAGAGCGTCCAAGAAAAATTCTTCTTCAATCCGATTTTCAGGTTCAATATAATGAAAAAAATATAGAAATGAAGGAATCTTTTCTATTTACAATTATCAGAAAAAGGAATAAACTATTAAAAAGTTTCCTTTAGGAAAAACAATTCAACTAGCAACAAACAATGTCGGGAGGGAATAAAATGGCTTATGCACTCGTATTAAAAAATGTCCACGTCTCTTACCACGGCAAAGCAGCGATCCAAGAAATTGATTTAAGGGTTGAACAAGGAAACATCTTAGGAATTATCGGGCCTAACGGTGCTGGGAAGTCGACTCTGTTAAAGGCATTATTGAACCTCGTGCCGATTGATAAGGGCAGCATCGAGATATTGGGAAGTACGTTGAAGGAGAACCGCAAAAAAATCGCGTACGTTCCGCAGCGAAGCGAGTTTGACTGGGATTTTCCCATCCATGTTCTTGATACCGTCTTGATCGGAACTTATCCGACTCTGGGGCTATTCAAGCGTCCAAAGAAAAAAGAAAAAGAGTGGGCTTACGCGTGTTTGGAACAAGTGGGCATGGAGAAATTTGCAGATCGACAAATCGGGGAACTTTCCGGGGGCCAGCAACAGCGCGTATTTCTCGCACGAGCGCTAGCACAAAATGCCGACCTGTTCTTTTTGGATGAACCTTTTGTCGGCATTGACGTTTCTAGCGAAGAAACGATTATCAATCTTTTGAAAGATTTAAAAGATCAAGGGAAAACGGTAGTAGTCATCCACCATGATTTAAGCAAAGCGAATGATTATTTTGATCAATTACTGTTACTGAACAAACAGGTAATTCATTTCGGAAACCCTCAGGAAGTATTGCGTCCAGAAATCATCCTGAAAGCGTACGAACGAGAATTGTCCTTTTTGCATGAAGTAGGGGTGAGCTGATCATGGCTTTTATCGAGGGGATTATCCAATATGACTTTTTGCAAAAGGCGTTAATGACTTCAATCATGGTCGGCGTCATTTGCGGCGTCATCGGCTGCTTTATCATTTTACGCGGCATGGCATTGATGGGAGATGCGATTTCACATGCGGTGTTGCCGGGAGTGGCCATCGCCTACGCACTGGGCATTAATTTTTTCTTTGGTGCTGTGTTCACAGGGGTTTTAACCGCAATCGGAATCGGCTTTGTCAGCCAAAACAGCCGCATCAAACAAGATACATCAATCGGCATCATGTTTACAGCTGCATTCGCTTTAGGCGTTATCCTGATTACAGTACTCGAAAGCAGCACGGATTTGTATCATATTTTGTTTGGCAATGTATTGGCAGTCCGGCCATCGGATATGTGGATCACGCTCGGTACCGGAGTGCTTGTATTAGCCGCGGTTTATCTTTTTTACAAAGAGCTTCTTGTCACATCTTTTGATCCGACAATGGCAGAAGTTTACGGGCTTCCAGTGAGGCTCATCCATTATTTCTTAATGACGCTGCTGACGATGGTGACAGTCGCTTCTTTGCAGACAGTTGGTATTGTACTGGTCGTAGCCATGCTCATTACGCCGGCGGCAACTGCTTATCTGCTGACAGATCGGTTATCGGTGATGATTTTTCTCTCAGCTGCCATAGGAGCAAGTGCTTCCGTCATCGGCCTGTATTTCAGCTTCACTTATAATTTGGCGTCAGGCGCTACGATTGTACTTGCAGCAACAGCGCTATTCTTTTTGGCTTTCCTGTTTTCTCCTAAACAAGGGGTGATTTGGAGAGAACTGAGTGCCAAGAAAAAACAGAACAAGTTGATGACTTAAAATTTACAAAAGGGGAGCATACCGATGAGAAATCATAAGCAGTTTTTAGTTATTAGTCTTTTATTGCTTCTTGCTTTGGGAGGGTGTGGAAGCGATCCATACCAAAACAACGCGGCAAGCGAAAATGAAAATACCATACAGGTAGTCACCACCTACTCCATTATTTACGATATTGTCCGAAATGTAGGAGGAGACCGGGTAGAAATTCATAGCTTGGCTCCGGTCGGATCCAATCCGCATGAATACGATCCGCTGCCAAGGGATGTACAAAAAACAACCGATGCTGATGCCGTCTTCTATAACGGCTTGAATCTTGAAGCAGGGAATTCCTGGTTTGAAAAACTCCTGGACACTGCTGGCAAAACAGGGGAGGATGCACCCGTATTTGCACTGAGCAAAGGGGTCGAGCCGATGTTTTTGACAACTGAAGGCAAAGAAGGCGAAGAAGATCCTCATGCCTGGCTTGATGTGCAAAATGGCATTAAATACGCAGAAAATGCAAGGGACGCATTCATCAAGATCGATCCGGAACATGCGGAAGAATACGAGCAAAATGCGGAAGCCTATATTGGCGAGTTAGAAGCGCTTCATCAAAATGCCATTGAACGGTATAGCGAAATTCCAGAAGAACAACGTACTTTTGTAACGAGCGAAGGCGCATTTAAATACTTCAGCCAAGCGTATGATTTCCAAGCAGAATATATTTGGGAAATCAATCAGGAAAATCAAGGAACACCCAAGCAGATTACGCATATAGTGGACCTTATTGAAGAACAGAATATCGAAGGCTTATTTTTAGAAACCAGTATCGACCCTCGCAGCATGGAAGCGGTCTCAAGAGAAACCGGGATGGAAATCAAAGGGAAAGTATTCACCGATTCGATTGGGAAACCAGGAGAAGAAGGCGATACGTATATCAAAATGATGGAATGGAATATCGACACTATTTTGAATGGGCTGACTAACTAAAGGGAAGATTTTAGCGGTTATAAGTTGAACAAAATATGTTGATATTGATAAACCGCTTTGGACGCTTTGGGCAGAGCAAAGACGATTGTTTCTGTCCCGGCTACGCTAGCTTCGGGACATGAAAAAGCGTTGCATCGCTGCGCTAGCTTCGAAGCAAAGGAAATGGTCCAAATTAAATTTGGCCATCTCCTTGCCTAGTCCCTTGACGCGCCTCCGCTAAGAGATTTCTCGATATGAAGCAAAACAGCGGTGACGCCCGCGGCAAAAAAACATGTGCCCTATCTCTGCATCTAAAATACACCTTTATTGTTAGACGACCATCTAACGAATAAGGGTGTATTTTTATTGGGAAGTTGAATGGATTGCCTATTCATACGGACTTAAAAAGTTACATTTTTGCGCGCTTCTAAAAAATATTCAACATTAAAAATCACATCATAAACAGGCCACTATAATTTATAAATAGTTGTGTTCCAAGTATTATCCATTAGATTACCTCCTAGGAAGCTATTATCCCTTTACGCTATCTTTCTTCAATAATCAGAATAGTTAAAATAATACAGAAATATTTCACAAATAGAAGAAATTGAAATATGGCTGTAATCAGTGGTAGAGGTTTAACTGATATACTAAGTGGGTTAGAGGTTTGAGAAGTAAACTCTTACATAAAATTATTTCTAAGCCAATTAATAGATTTCTAAACATAGAAAATACTTTCTTACATTATTATCAATCATATATAGCAATATCAGAAAGATATCGGAAGGGGAAAAAATACTTGATTTCGAAATGGATGATGACCAGTTTATCTTCAATATTAGCCATATCCATTTTAGTCCCAACGGCTAATGCAGATAACCTGGATAAATTAGAAGAGAAAAAACAAGAAGCCCAGCAGCAGCAAAGCGAACTGAATTCGGGCATCAATGAAAAAGAGGGGCAACTCAATCAGAATGCTACGAAATTGGAGCAGCTTGCGGCGAAAATAGCAGATTTGAATACCCAAATTACCGAAACAGAAGCAAAGATCAATCAGGTGCAATCCGAAATCGAAGGGACAAAATCCGAAATCGATGAATTGAGAAAATCGATTGAAGAACTTGAACAAAAGATTGCGGAGCGTACAGGACTGCTTAAGGAACGGGCTCGTGCCATCCAATTAAGCGGGGGATCGGTCGAATATCTCGACGTCCTGCTTGGCGCCAATAGTTTCGTTGATTTCATTGACCGTTTTTCTGCAGTCAACGCGCTGATTGAAGCGGATCGTGAGATTATGCAAAATCAGGCGGATGACAAAAAAGCATTGGCCGAACAAAAAGCGCAAGTTGAAAGCAAGCTTAATGACCAGGAAACACGCCGTTCGGAACTGGTCGGGTTAAAAGCTTCGTTTGATGGACAGAAAAAAGAGCAAGCCGGCCTGGTAAATGAGCTGGAAGCCGAACAACAAAGGTTAGCGACAGAAAAAGGCAGCCTAGAGATTAAATTCAGTGAAGTAATCGAAATCAGCGAAGACTTGGAAAAACAAATCGCTGATGAGCAAGCCCGCTTGGCTGAAATTGCAAGAAAAGCGGAAGAAGAACGTCTTCGTAAAATAGCAGCTGAAAAAGCTGCTGCAGAAGCACGGGCACAAGCTGCGGCGGCAGAGGCACGAGCACAAGCTGTTGCAGAAGCACGAGCACAAGCAGCTGAAGAAGCGCGCGCTCAAGCCACAGCAAAAGATGAAGCAGAGGCACTCGCTCAAGCGGCAGAAGCAGAGGCACTCGCTCAAGCGGCAGAAGAAGAGGCCCTCGCTCAAGCGGCAGAAGAAGAGGCGTTAGCACAGGCCGCTGCTGAAGAAGCACGCGCTGCAGAGGCTCGGGAAGCTGCCAGCAGTTCCAAGGCTTCAGCTGTTCCGGCAGCGAAAACAGAAAGTCCTTCTGTAAGCCCAATCCCTGCAGCCGCAGCTGCTCCTTCTTCTGGAGCAATGTTTATCAGACCGGTTGCTGGCCGATACTCATCCGGCTACGGTGGACGGGATATCGGAGAAGGTGCTGAATCGCATTTAGGGCAAGATATAGCAAATGCTACCGGCACACCGATTTCTGCGTCAGCGTCCGGTTATGTTTCTTTTGCCGGCGTGATGGGTGGATACGGAAATGTCGTCATTCTTACCCATTCGATCAATGGCCAATCCTATGCGACTGTTTACGCTCACATGAACGCGATTAGCGTATCAGCTGGCCAAGCCGTTTCACAAGGCCAAACGGTCGGTTTGCTTGGTTCGACAGGACGCTCAACCGGTCCGCATCTACATTTTGAAATTCATATTGGTTCATGGAACGGATCGCGTTCTAATGCGGTAAATCCAATGAATTATCTACAATAATAGTGAAAACGGCGTGCTTTTAACTAAAGCATGCTGTTTTTTTGACTTTGGTTTTGAAAATCTTTTGATAAAAAAGTTGACGGAATTCAAAACTAAATCTGGCGAATTCCGTTAGTTTGATAGTCGGATACACGCATTGAAATATAATGGAGCCATTTGGCTAGTTATCAATGAATGACATGTTTCCTTGAAGGCGCATACGAAAATATCGATTTGAAAAGCGCCCGGTTGGAATTAGAAAAAATACCTGGAGACCAATCGGTTCAGCAATTGCGCATTTGGTCAATTGACGGAGAAGAGAACGCAATGAACGTCCACCTCTATGCAAAAAGAGACGGACTTGAAGATGCCCGAACCATTGAACAACTTGTTAGGGAAGCAACAGCTGAACTAAATATTGGATTTTCTACAATAGAGATGGAAGGGGTAAATGAATAGTTCCAAGCTTTTTTGAGCTGGGATCCAAGTTGATAGTGGGGGTAGGAAAGGATGGGGAGCGAGCATACCCATTCTCACAATCAAAATAAAAAATACGAAATAAATTCGCCTTCTGAAGCTGGTCTAACAATTTCGAAAACAGCAATTACTTTCAAAAAAAGGTTTGACAGCATTTAGGATGTCCTATACTATTAAATCCAAGCCAATACACAACTTCATATGGAACATTATCAAGAGAGACCGAGGGACAGGCCCGAAGACGTCCAGCAACCCCCAGCACGAGCTGGGAAGGTGCTAAATCCTGCAGAATGATTTCATTCTGAAAGATAAACCAATTCCATTTACGGTGCCTCTTTCTATATGAAAGAGGCACTTTTTTATTGGTAGGAAAGAGGAGGACCATCATGATCAGCATACAAAACCTATCAAAAGACTATAAAACGAAAAGAGGTCTGGTGACCGGCGTAGACAACGTCACGCTGACCATTAACGAAGGCGAAATTTTCGGCATTGTCGGCTACTCGGGAGCGGGGAAAAGTTCGCTGCTGCGCTGCATGAATTTATTGGAACAGCCGACAAGCGGCGATATTGAAGTGGACGGCTTGAACCTGACCCACCTTCGCGGTGAAAAGCTTCGGCAGGCACGGCTGAAAATCGGCATGATCTTCCAGCATTTCTATTTGATCAGCCAAAAGACGGTCGGCGAAAACGTCGCGTTTGCGCTGAAAGCGGCCAAGCGGCCAAAAGAAGAGTCGGCGAAACGGGTCGACGAATTGCTGGACATGGTCGGATTGGCGGATAAGAAAGACGTCTATCCCGCACAGCTGAGCGGCGGGCAAAAGCAACGTGTCGGCATTGCACGGGCGTTGGCGAACAACCCGTCGGTCCTGCTTTGCGATGAAGCCACATCCGCGCTTGACCCGAATACCACGCTGTCGATCCTGCGGCTGTTGAAAAAGATAAACCGGGAACTGAACATCACGATTGTCCTCATCACCCATGAAATGAACGTCGTCAAAGAAATCTGCGATCGGATGGCGGTCATGCAGGACGGCAGGGTCATCGAAGAAGGAGAAGTCTACGACATCTTTTCGGATCCCAAAACCGATTTAACGAAGGAATTCATTTCTTCTGTCGTGTCGTTTGATGTGCCGCAGCCGATTCTCGATGCGTGTACAGGAAGCATCATCAAAGTGCAGTTCAAGGGAGCGGTGGCCGGAGAAGGCGTCATCACCGATACCGTCCAGCATTTTGATGTCAAAGGGAACTTTCTCCACGGTACCATCGAATATATACAGGAAAAGCCGCTTGGGTTGTTCTTGATGGAAATCCAAGGACAGCCGGAAAATATCAGGAGGGCCATCACCTATATGGAAGGCCGTGGCGCAAAAGTGGAGGTGATTAAAAATGGGCTTTGATTTTCAGCATATGATCGAATTATGGCCGGATATTTCAAAAGCATTCGGCGAAACCTTATACATGATCGGCGTGTCGCTCGCGATTGCCATTGTCGTCGGATTGCCGCTCGGCATCGTGTTGTTTGTCACCGACAAAGGGCTGTTTCTGGAAAACCGGGTGATCAAATCGATTCTCGGCTTTATCGTCAATATGGTGCGGTCGATTCCGTTCATCATCTTGCTCGTTGCATTGATTCCGTTGACCAAGCTATTGGTGGACTCGACCATCGGGCCAGCGGCAGCAAGCGTATCGCTATCAGTCGCAGCCATCCCATTTTTCGCCCGCATCGTCGAAACGTCGCTGCGCGAAATCGATAAAGGGGTCATTGAAGCCGCTGTTGCGGTCGGCGCTACGCCGTGGATGATCATCAAAGATGTGCTGTTGCCGGAAGCGAAGCCGGGCATCATCCAAGGCGTCACGATCACAATCATCTCTTTGGTTGCCTACTCCGCTATGGCGGGAGTCGTAGGCGGTGGCGGCATCGGCGATTTGGCGATCCGCTTCGGTTATTACCGCTACGACAATACCATCATGATCGTCACCGTCGTCATCTTGATCGTTCTCGTCCAAATTCTTCAGCAACTTGGAGACTGGACATCCAAAGCAATAGACAAACGATAATAAAAGGAGAGAAACTCACATGAAAAAATTCATCTTACCAGCTATCCTGCTCATCCTGCTTGCCTTGCTCGCCGCATGCGGCGGTGGTGGTGAAGAATCGAACACCGACAGCAAATCCATCAAACTCGGCGGAACGGCCGGCCCTTATAGCGACATGCTGAACGAGGCATTCAAGCCAGCTCTTGAAGAAAAAGGCTACGAAGTGGAAATTGTTGAATTCAGCGATTACATTCAGCCGAATAACGCCTTGGATAATGGCGACCTTGACGCCAACTTGTTCCAGCACTCGATTTACCTGGAAAACTTCTCGACAGAAAACGGCATGGACCTGACCGGTTTGATCACCGTGCCAACAGCGCCAATGGGCATTTATTCCAACGTTTTTAAGTCAATCGAAGAAATCAAAGACGGCGCAACTATCGCTATTCCGAACGATCCGGTCAACGCGGCGCGGACGTTCTTGGTGTTGCAGGACCACGGCTTGATCACACTCGATCCGGCAGCTGAAGAATTGACGGTTTCTGAAAAAGACATCGATGAAAATACGAAAAACCTTGTGTTCCAGCCAATCGAAGCAGGCGGCTTGCCGCGTGCTGTTGAAAGCTCGGACTTGGCAGCTGTGCCAGGAAACTTTGCGCTGGCGGCTGAAATGGACCTGCAGGATGCGCTTGTTCTTGAAGACATGCCGGACCAATACCGCAACTTAGTGGCGGTCAAGACGGAAAACAAAGACACGCAATTAGCCAAAGATTTAGTGGAAATTGTGGAGTCTCCGGAATTTGAAGCTTTGATCGATTCCGATTTCGAAGGCTTCGGCAAACCGGAATGGATGGAATCTCGCTAATCAAGGAGGGGACAGGAATGGAAGGAATCATTGTAAAAGGTGCACCGGCTGAATATATCTGCATTCCCGGTGTGCTCGACGGACTCGAAGATAAGTTGATGAGACGAAACATTAAAAAAGTGCTGATCCTGACTGGCACAAAATCCTGGCAAGCGCTGCGTCCCTTTTTTCCGGAACTGGATGGAGTCGAAGCTGCATTTGAAATTTACCAGGGAGAAAGTTCGCTTGCAGAAATCGACCGGGTTGCAGGCCTCGCTAAGTCATTAGGAGCCGATGCGATCATTGGAGCCGGCGGCGGCAAAGTCCTGGATATCGCGAAAGGCGTCGCTCATGAAACCGGCACCTCGTTGGTGCTGATTCCGACACTCGCATCGAATTGCGCACCGTGGACCCCGCTCAGCGTTATCTACACAGACGAAGGGGCGATGACGCATTACACGGTTTTCCCAGGAAGCGTCGACCTGCTTTTGGTCGAACCCCAAGTATTGATTGATGCACCGGTTCCGATGCTTGTCGCCGGGATCGGCGACACCATCGCAAAATGGTTCGAGGCGGATGTCCAGATCAGCCGCTTTGAAGACCCGCCGATTGCCTTGAAAGTAGCCCATTACACCGCGAAACTATGCGCCGACGAAATGTTTGAACATGCGGAAGCCGCAATTGCCGATGCTAAGCAGCGAAAGCTGTCCGCCGCGTTCATCAAAGTGGCCGAAACCATCATTATGCTTGGCGGCATGGTCGGCGGATTCGGCGACAAATACGGCCGCGTCGCAGGCGCACATGCCATTCACAACGCCATGACCATCGCACCCGAGTCGCACCAGGCGCTGCACGGCGATAAAGTGGCATACGGAGTGCTCGTGCAATTGCTGCTGGAAGAGAAATCGGAAAAAGCCGAAGGGTTGATGGCATTCTATCAAAAAATCGGCTTGCCGGTGTCACTCAAGGACTTAGAAATACCAAGCCGCTGGATCGATGAAATTGCCGTCCAGGCGGTTAGGGAAAACGAAACGATTCATGTGTTGAAAGAGGAGCCGATTCGAGCGGATGAGGTAGCAGCAGTTATGAGAAAGCTTGAAGAGCAAGCGGTCTTAAATGAAATCGGACCTTCTGAGAGAACAGCTTCGGAACGGCACCTTCACATTTAAAACGCTCTTAAATGGTCTTTGAAACTATCCGTGAAAGTAAAAAGAAGAACGACCGTAAAGAGTGGTGCACTTTACGGTCGTTCTTTTTGGCGTTTTCAGCTCTTTTGAATTGTTTCGCTCCCAGGGAACAAAGACATTCAGGCATTTAGTTTCAAAATAGATATTGAGCAGAACATTTTAAGGGTATTTAGTTACTAAATGAAAAGGAGCTGAAGAACATGATTTCAATCGATCCGAAGCAAAACACTGAGCGAGACAATTATAAATTATTGGTCGGGTCCATTATTCCGCGGCCCATTGCGTTTGTGACGACCCAATCGGAAGCGGGAGTTGTCAACGGGGCACCATTCAGCTATTTCAATATCGTTTCGTCCAATCCGCCAATGGTGTCATTGGCCATTCAGCGGCCAAAGGGAGAACTGAAGGATACGGCCCGCAATATCTACGAAAGCGGGGAATTTGTGGTGCACATTGTGGACGGCGAAAATGTGGAAAAGATCAACGAAACTTCCGCATCCTTGCCGCCCTCGGAAAGTGAAGTGGACACCGTCGGCCTGACACCCGTTCCGAGTACAGCGGTTTCAGTTCCGGGGATCACCGAATCGAAAGTGCGCATGGAATGCCGGTTGGTCCAGGCTGTGCCGTTTGGCGGCGAAGGCCCTGGCAGCGATTTGTTTATCGGCGAAATTGTCCAATTCCATGTCGACGAGGCGATTTACGAAGACGGCCGCATTGATCCGAGAGTGCTGGGTGCCGTCAGCCGTTTGGCCGGCGCCAACTATGCCACCCTCGGTGAGATTTTCGAGCTAGCCAGACCGAAATGAAATTTGAGGAAAGAAACGTTTTTACAAGCGTTGGACAGAAGAACTATACCGGATACAGCAACACTTTGAAGGAATACTATGGGCGGTAACTCATATTAATTTCTAGCTAGTTCATGTTAACTGCGAACCTGTTGCCCCAAAAACAAAGATAAGTGCATTTCGCTAAGCCGAAATGCGCTCTTTCTATTAAGGAGCCGTTCGCTGGGGCGAACGGCTTTTCCATTTACACTCTTGAACTTGGGTTGTAGAGAGATGCTTCTCAGCTAGTACCGGTTAAATTTCTAATAGTTCATGTTAATGGCTAGCTAGCTCATGTTGACTCTTCCGCACTTCATGTTAACACCTGGCTAAGTCATGTTAACTGCGATTTAGTTCATGTTAACGGGCGAAACTGTTGCCCCCAAATCAAAGATGGATGCATTTCGCTTGTCTGAGCAAGCAAAGCATTTGTGCACCAGAAGCTGATTGTCAATCAATCCGGTTCGCTTTTTTTACAGAGTAGAGGAAAATGTCTGCTGGCATCGAATAAAAGAAGTGGAAAGAAAAACAAGTGTCAACGGCTTCGGAAAACAATGGAGAAAAACAGAAGTTGAATAAGCAGACCAAGGAGGAGAACGCGATGAAGCTTGAGATGATAAAGCATTCGGAGTGGGCGGATACCAAATTCACGCTGCATTTGATCTCACAGATTCTGGGGAAGATAAAACTGGAAACCGCGCAGCAAGAGCCGCAATGGGCGCATGTAACCTTGGCTGTCACACCTGAGGGCTTCTCAACCGGCTTATTGTTTCATGGCGATGCAACGTTTCAAATCGACTTGGACATCATCAACAGTCGAATTCAAATCAATGTGGACGGCGACAGTCAAAGCGTGCCACTGGAAACGTCAAAATCCATCAAAGACTATTTTGACGAGATTTTCCAAGCGTTGAACAGCCGGGGGATCATGCTGTCGATCAACCCGAAGCCGCAGGAAATGGCTTATAAAAAGATGTTGAACGAAGATGCGGCTCCCTTAAAGTTCAACCAGATGGATGCGCTAAGAGGGTTAAAACTTTTCCATTATGCGCTGCGGGAACAGCTGAAGTTTGTCGGCCCGATGCGTTGCCGGAAGGTGAAACCAGCGCTGTTTTGGGGCACATTTGATGTATCGCTGCTGATTTTGCATGGCATCCCTGAAGCCTTTCCCATGGACAAAGTTATCGAAAAAGCTGCTTTTGATGAGCATATGCTGGAATACGGTTTCTGGCTGGGAGATGACAACGTCGATAAGCCGACATTTTTCGTGCTGCCTTATCCTTTTCTCTATAAAGAGCTCGATACATCCTCCTTGCAGCCTGCCGAAGCCTATTACGATCCAGAGAAGAGCGAGTTTTTTCTGGACCTGGAAACGGCAGCCCGTTCCGCCGATCCGAGCCGGACGATCCAAGAATTTTTCCGAAGCTCTTTTGATATTCTAATCCAGGAACTCGATTGGCAAGGATGTGACTATTATTTCACTCCTCTGGACATGCCGAAGCAAGGTAAGCATGGGAAGCCGATTGACAGCTGATAGAGAACCATCGCTATTCTGATGGATCAACTGAAATCAAATCAAAAAAGCGCATCCTCCATTTGGAAGGGTGCGCTTTTACGTATCAATGGCCGGTTGATTTGCGCAATTTTTTTGCAGAAAATCTTCACCCGCCAACAACTCGTGTATCATTTCAGTAATTCGTCCATGCTTTCTCATAAACCTCGATCAAGTTCGGGCGGATGAGCGTATTGGGCTCGAGCGTAACCGCCTCGCCATTGCTGTCTTCGATCACCGCGTCTTCGTCTTTGCCGAATGCCGTCAATGCCGGCAGCAGCTCAGTGGTCAAATATTCGGTGTCATCCATAATGGCAAGGCTTTCCACATCTATTCCAAAACGGGAAGCGAGGACGTAGCCCCAGCCGCCGAAGCTCGGGATGTCGGCGTGCAGGTTTTCGGTCTGGAGGCCGGTCGCCTCTATGGTCTTATCGATTGTCCAATAGACTTGCGGTGCAAACACCGGACTTGTGGCCTGGATCATCATGGCGCCGTCCGGATGCAAATGATTGCGAGCGAGCGAATAGAATTCCTGCGTGTAGAGTTTATTTAGCGATTCGTTGTTCGGGTCGGGCAAATCAATGATGATGACATTATAAAAGCCTTCCGCAGATTCTAAAAAGCGGAACGCGTCTTCATTGAAGACATTCACTTTCGGGTCATCGAGCGAGTTTTCGTTGAGCTCCGTCAGCAAATGCTGATTTCTTGCGGCTTCGGTCATTTTGGGGTCGAGGTCGACCAAGTCGACACTTCCAAGATTTTCGTATTTCAGCAATTCACGGACCGCGAGACCGTCACCGCCGCCAAGTACGAGGACACGATCATGCCGTGCCGCCGCAGCCATTGGTGGGTGGACGAGAATTTCGTGATAGCGGTGTTCATCGGAAGAGCTGAATTGCAGCTGGCCGTCCAAGTAAAGCCGGGTATCGCCTTGCTGCTTCGTCAAAATGATTTTCTGGTACGACGTCTGCTCTGAGAAAATCACAGGGTCTTTGTAGAGCTGCTGCTCGAAATGAAACGCCGCCTGCTCTCCGAACAAAGCACCGAGTACAAGAATAGCTAAAAACAAAACGCCGAACGAAGCATGCAGTTTAAAGCGCTTCAATTCATGCTTGAAGCGGAAGACGATCCACAGGGCGACCGCCACGTTGATCAATGCTACGAGAAAAGCCGTTTTCACCAGCCCGAAATAAGGGCGCAGCAAAAACAGAAAAAGCAGCCCGCCGACAAGCCCGCCTGCATAATCGGAAAACAGTACCTTGGCAGCGCTTTTCTGGAGGGACACGCCAATTTCGCTCGCTTTGCGGATCAAAATCGGCAGCTCGACACCTGTCAGAGAACCGACAATCAGAATGACGCTGTACAAAAACAGCGAACTGGTGCCCGGCGGCAGGTAAGCCGTTACGCCGAACAGCAGCATCGCGGAAAATCCGCCGATGAGGCCGATAGAGTATTCAATCCAGACGAACGACGCAATCAAATGGCGGGTCATTTTCTCACTGAGGTAAGCGCCTATGCCCATTCCCGTTAAAAAAAGGGAGATGGTGAGTGTGTATTGCTTCACTCCATCTCCTAAAATGTATGAACCGAGCGCTCCGAACAGCACCTCGAAAATGATGCCGCAGATGGAGACGATCCCGGAGGCATAGTAAATCGCCCGGCTTTGCCGGACGGATTCTTGTTCAGTCAGCATTCAACACACCGCCTTACGTAATAGAAGCGCCGATGACGAACGCCAAACCGACTGAAACGGCAAACGAAATGATGCCGACTGAAGTGTTTCTTTCTTTTAATTGGGTTTCCACGGAAAAGCGGGGTGTCAGCAATTCGAACAGGAAATAAGCGACAAACTGGAGAAGCAACCCGAAAAGCCCCCAAGTGACAGTCTCGAGAATGGTGTCATTCTCCAAAATCGAGAAGGTCAAGATGACGCACGTACCGATGATTTTTCCGGCAATCGACAAAGCGACGGCCGTATTGTTTGCGTTGATTTCCTCCCAGTCCTTGTACTTTCTCGTCAATAGTTCAAAAATGACGAGGCCGACAAGGACGACAGCAATCGCTGCCAGGAAATATAAAAACGTCAGTAAGAATGAATTCACTAGTCAAGCTCCTTTGCTATGAGTTATTTTCCGACACCCGGTCCGCCTCCGCGGAATCCGGATCCACGCCCGCCCGTAGTAGATGATGGAATCGAATTGTATCCGCCGCCGCCAGAATAACATCCACCACGCGCGCAGCGAGTTGCTTGCGATTGGCTCCAGCCGGAACCGAAACGGTTGCCGATGAACGCACCGAAAAACATACCGCTGAAAAAGCCGGGGTTGTAATGGTTGCGGACAAATTCATCTTCGGCCACTTCCACAAGCGTAGAGCCGGGATTGTCCGGATCTTCTGTCAAAATGATGAATTCCTTGTCATAGACCATTACTTGACGGCCTTCCACTTTCTCGCCGACTTGTTCCGGCTCTTGGATACCGCTCAGTTCCGCTATAGTGCCTTCAATGTCTTTGTCGGACCGGTACATCATGGCGCGGCTGTTATCGCCGGCGTCGCTTTGGATCGCATTGACAAACGCATAATTGTCTTCCACGTAATCTTCCGCCTGTACGAGGCTGCCGCATGCCGATAAGAACAGGACGGCAGCCACAAGGCCCGTTAGCCAAGTTTTTTTAATCATCGTTTAAACACTCCATATGAACGGAAACGGCCCGCCCGCAAGCGAGCGGACCGCGGTTCGTTATTCTTTTCCAAACTGTTTTTTAATGGCTGCCAGTTCGTCGTCCACGGCACTGCCTTTTTTCAACGAATCGAATTCATCATCGAGCGTGCGTGAGCCTGCCCGCATATCTTCCGATGTCTCCGCTTCCGCTTCCAGGTGCATGACTTTTTCTTCCATGCGGTTGAACCCTTGGAGCGATTCGCCGCTGTCGACCGAACTCATCGTACGATTGATCTTAGTGCGCGTTTTCGCGGATTCCGCACGTGCTTTCAGCGAATCTTTCTTGATTTGCATTTCGTCGTATTCGCGTTTCATTTCGCCTAGTTTTTCGCGCAGCACCGTCGAGTCATTGGCTGCCCGTTCGTAAGCTTCTTTCATGGAGTTCGCCTGGACCACATGGTTCTGTTTGTCTTCAAGTGCGCGGCGGGCCAAGTCTTCATTGCCGGCTTCCACAGCTTCTTCGGCCTGCTTCTGGCGTTTTGCGACCATGCTGCTGGCATCGTCGTATTTTTTCTTCAGGATCTTTTCGTTGGCAAGTTGTTTCGCGACAGCCGTTTCGGCGTCCCGAATGTCCAAGCCCATGTCCCGCATAAACTGGTCGAGCATTTTTACCGGATCTTCTGCTTTATCAAGTGCTGCGTTAAGCTCGGATTCTACATACGTTCGTACACGACTGAAAAATTGAAACATATTCTCTCCTCCAATTTGTTTAGCTTGCTGCTAATATGGTGATTTCGTATTCTTCGATTTTGGAGCCTTTGCTGACTTCCACTTCGCCGCCCCATACTTCAACGGACAGGAAGATATCGCCGGATTCATCCAGGTATTCGTAATAGTCCATTTCCGCACCGTTGACGTTCTCGCTGCGGCCTTGGGATGTGACGTACGCCCGGCCCTTTTCTTCTAAATGATACGTTTTGCCGTCATGCGTGATTTGCTTGGCTCCGGGTTCGAGCCCCGGAATCCGGAACTTTTCGTATATGCCTACTTCAAGTTCATCGTCCATTTCCACGCTGAGCCAGGTGCTTTTGCCGCCAGACGTCAGCTGATAGGCATCCCACGTATAGCCGCTGTCGTCGTAGTGGATTTTGCCGACGACTTCGTAATCGACAAGGTCATAAGTGACAAAATCTTTGACGCGCAAATTGCGCAGCGTCCGTTTTTCCACTTCCGGTGCCTGTTTTTCCTTCCCGCCGAATAAGCGGTTTAAAAACCCCATATGCTCACCTCTTTTAAAAATACGTTCCGTCCTTGCAGAAGTTTCATTTTTTTGAATATACCAGATTGCCGCGGCAAATCAAAGCTGAATCTCTGCCAATGACAGGACGCTCCAAGTCAGCGGAACTGACACCAACTTTGCTTTTGTTTACCCTTTATAGAGTTTTACTAAGCCCGGCCAGCACTATTGGGAATAAAAAAACTATAGCCACCTCTAATAGAACGGAAGTGAGCTATAGCTTAAGAAAAAAGGCTTGGAATCGCATCTCTGAAATGCATGGTTTCCTGAGAGAGGGACAAGTGGTTTATTACTAGAAATCATATTATTATGGTATTTTAAATAGAGCAGAGTAGAAGCGTTATACATATAAGTGAGTAAACTTTCGGAATTTTTTGTTCCAGAGGCACCAAAAAAATGAAGGGGGATGCTTCTTATGTCAGCAGATAAGGAAACTCAAATCGTTGATGATATCATGGATCAAATCGTTTCAAAGAAACTTAAATACGGAGAGAAATTTCCGTCTGAAAATGAACTTGCAGAAAAATACCGGGTCCCAAGAATGACGATAAGAAATGCACTTACCAAGTTAGAAGAACGGGGATACATTTATTCGAAGCAAGGCAAGGGGCGTTATCTAAAAGAGGCATCAACTCAAATTCACTTGAATTTGACGGGCAAAACAAGCTTTACAGATAAGATGAAGCAATCAGGATACGATTTAAAAACGCATAATATATACTGCGAAAAAATTCGTTTCAACGAAGGGATATATCAAAGTTTAAACGCTAAAGAAGATGACGATGTCTATAAAATTGGAAGGTTGCGTTATATCAATGGTGAGCCGATCGCCATACATAATTCATTTGTAAATGCAGCGATGCTGCCTGAAATCATGGAAGACGGCCATGAAATAGAGTCGATGTTTGCCTACTACCGAAAGCTTGGCTACTCGGAATTTTCGAGTAAAAAAAGCATGTTAAGTATAACGTTCCCTACTTCTTACGAGCAGCAACTATTTTCATGCAAAAGCATGGTGCCCCTCATTATTGTAGAAAGCGATTGCATAGATGTAAGCTCAGGAAAAGTACTGGAACATACGAAAATATTGTACCGCAGCGATAAGTTTAAATATGATTTAACGATGGATTAACGATAGATTAAGGAACGAACAGGTAAAGGATCAAAACTCCTTTGCCTGTTTTTTTATTGGCCGGATTGTTAAGAAGGTTTACGATTTCTTAACGGTTACGTAAAACATGCGAACTTGGCGACAAGTTACGATGAGTTTTGTAAAGGAGGATGCATCGAATATGAAAAGACGCAGAAGAACCGAGATTCTCATTCAAGGTGATTGCAGTTTGGCTAGAAATTTTGTAAAAACGATTGTCGATCGTTATGAGTGTCGGGAAATCGTTGCTCCACAATATGGCTTAACAATGATTAAGATGCGTGAATCTGCAAAGAATTCCTTATTTTATATCGGAGAAGTCCTCGTGACCGAAGCCAAAGTAGAAATTGAGAAACGCATCGGTATCGGCATTGTTGTTGGTATGCAAGATGAACTGGCCAAAAACTTAGCAATTATTGATGCAGCCTATAAAGCTGACTTACCGGAAACCTCTGGTTGGAAAGCGGAGCTGATAAAAGAGGAACACATTATTTTAAAACAGCGAGCGAAAGAGCAAGCGGAACTTTTTGAAACGAAAGTCCGTTTTGAAACAATGGAAGTTTAAGGCGATCCAAACAAACTGAATTTACAGGAGAGATAGTATGGCTATTGATCAAGTACATGATTTGCAGCAGGTTTTCAGAAAAATATTGCATAGTATGTCACGGCCAGGCACAATTTCGTCCATCCAAAAAAATGCTGAAAGAGTCGATTACCATCTTCCTTGTTATGAAGCCACGCTGCTGAGTGCGATGACGCTGCTGGATGCAGAGGTTACATTCCATATCCTTTCAGAAAACCGACAAGACTTAATAGAACAAATTTCAAATTATACATTAGCCAGATTTGCCCCGATTGACAAAGCGGACTTTGTCATTGTATTGCGTGAAGATACAGAAGCGGCAATCCAAGAGGCGTTAAAGCAATGTAAAGATGGCAATCTTATTGATCCCCAGCAATCATCAACATGGATTATTGAAAGTTCACTTTTATCAAATAAAAATGAACTGACTTTAACCGGACCAGGGGTTCAACACACAGCACAGCTTGATACGAGTTTTAGCACAGCTCTATGGCAAGCCAGAAATGAACGGACAAAGGAATACCCGATAGGCATAGATTTGATCTTTACAGATGAAGCATCACAAATTGTCTGCATTCCTAGGACAACCTCAGTAAAACTTATGGGGGTGAACTAAATGGGGTATGTTCCGGTAAAAGGCGGCACTGAGGCAATTGAAGCTTCTATAAAAAGATTGAAGTACGAACGTTTAAAAGGCAACGAAATAATTGCGGTCGATACGATTATGTCCACCATGCGTGGCATGGTAGACCAAGTGATGTCCGAAAGCAGCTTGTATTCGCCTTACCTGGCGGCATTGTCTATCAAGCAAGCGGAAGGAAGCATGGAAGAAGCCGTTTTCCTGATGCGTGCTCACCGTTCCACATTGCCGCGCAATTATTATAGCCAGACAGTTGAAACAGGAACCATGCTGGTCGAGCGGCGTATTTCAGCAAGTTTCAAAGATATTCCAGGAGGACAGTTGTTAGGTCCGACCTACGACTACACGCATAGATTACTGGATTTTAACCTGGTAGAAGAAAACGCAGCAAAAAATCAGCAATGGCTCCAAAAGTATAAGCAAGAATTACAACATATCGAACCTTCCGAGGGAGTACAGTACTTCCCGAAGGTAGTAGAGCATTTACGTGAAGAAGGCCTGTTTGAAAAATACGAAGCGGACAATACCCCTCCAATAGATATTACAAAACAAAATTTGGATTTCCCGACAAGCCGCAGCGCCAGATTGCAAGTATTGACACGCGGACAAACAGGAGCTGTCACCTCTCTGGGATATGCCTCGCTAAGAGGATACGGGCAAGTCCATCCGACAGTCGGTGAAGTGCGAGTAGGCGCTGTACCTATTTACGTCGAGCATCCAAACGAAGTTGGGCACGACGCTGAAGATGAGTTCTATATCGGAGAAATAAAAGTGACGGAAGTGGAATCTTTTGTGCCAGTCAAAGTGAAAAATGAAAGCAACGAAGATGAACTGGAATTTGAAATCGGTTATGGCATTTGTTATGGCCAAAACGAAACAAAAGCGATTGCGATGAGTATCCTGGATCAATGCCTGGAACATACAAATTTCGATTTTCCGACGCATGATGAAGAATTCGTTTTGCTGCACATCGATTCTGTGGAATCTACCGGCTTTATTTCCCATTTGAAATTGCCGCATTATGTAACATTCCAATCAAAATTGGACAGTATTCGTCAAGTGAAGAAAGGAGTGCGGGAAAATGAAAGCTGAGACGCATTTTGCATTCTTTGACGAAGGTTCTAAAAAAGAAATTCGCCGTGCCATCATGAAAGCTGTAGCAATACCAGGCTATCAAGTGCCATTTGCTTCGAGAGAAATGCCAATTGCCCGAGGATGGGGAACTGGTGGATTGCAAATCACCCTTTCGATTATAGGGAAATCCGATGTACTGAAAGTTATAGACCAAGGCGCGGACGAATCCGTGAATGCTGTCAGCATCAAAAAACTGGTTCATGAAACCACGGGCGTTGAACTTACAGATCTCACGGAAGATGCCGATATTATTCAATCACGACACCGGATACCGGAAATTGCGTTAACAAAAGAACAAATTATTGTCTTGCAAGTTCCGATGCCAGAGCCACTTCGCGGCGTGGAAGCAAGAGAATATATAACGAAGAGAATGCATTCAGAAGATGATTATAGTGGTGCATGGTTAATGTTATTCGAACAGATTATGAAATTCGGGAAAACTGCGACTGCCGCGGATCACCCTGTATATGTGAATCATCGTTATGTAATGGCGCCTAGTCCGATTCCACGTTTTGACAACCCGAAAATGCACCAATCCGATGCCTTAATCCTGCTCGGCGCGGGAAGGGAAAAGAAAATCTATGCCGTTCCACCTTATACAAATGTAGAGTCATTGGCATTTGATGATTATCCATTTACAGTGGAATCGTTTGAAGGTGTGCATTGCCACTTATGCAGCGCGGCGGATGTATTTTTGGACGAACTGATTGATCACATAACCGGAGAAACGATCTACCAATGCAACGATACGAGTTATTGTATGGAACGGATGAACGAAAACGTGAATGAGAAAGAGGAAGCTGAGGTGAAAGGCAGCTATGCATGAGGAACCGGTATTGCAAGTAAGGAACTTACGGAAGCAATTTGGTCCGGGTTGCCGTGAATGTGGGCAAATGGATAAGCGGCAATTAGAGAAAAACTACTGTATAAACTGCGGAACCGTATATGCTTGCCAAGACATTTCATTGGATTTATATCCAGGAGAAATTTTAGGGATTGTCGGGGAAAGCGGAAGTGGCAAGTCCACGCTGATGCAATGTTTGTACTTCGATGCAGAAGTCTCATCCGGCGAAGCTTATATCAAAGACCCAACACTAGAAGGCAAGAATGTTTTTGACTTATCGACACAGCAAAAACGGTTTATCCGTAATCATAGTTATGGCATGGTTTATCAAAATCCGGTGCATGGCTTGAAAATGAACTTTTCTTCTGTCGGGAATATTGCAGAAAAACTGATTGCAGCTGGCAACCGCAACGTAAGGGATATGGAAGCTACGAGCAAAAAGTTGTTGGAAAGTGTGCATATCCCCTTGCATCGCATGAAAGAAGAGCCCCGCAATTTTTCTGGAGGGATGCAGCAGCGGGTTCAAATTGCCAAAGCGCTGTCTAATAATCCGCCAGTTTTGTTTTTGGATGAAGTAACAACCGGATTGGATTTGTCGGTACAAGCAAATGTTTTGGATTTAATAAAAACCATTCAACGAGAATTAGGCATCAGCATGCTCGTTGTGTCCCATGATTTGGCAGTTATTAGAATGCTGGCAGACCGTACGGTGGTCATGCTGAATGGCGCCATCATTGAAGAAGGTTTAACGGATCAGATTTTGGAAGATCCACAACATGAATATACGCAGCAATTAGTCTACTCATTATTATAGGAGGAACAGCCACCGTGTACATTATTCATAATGGGAAAATCATAACAGAAGAAGCAATACTTGAAGGGCACGCTGTTGTTATTGAAGGAGAAACGATCCAAGAGATTATTCCTCAAAAAGATATCGTCCATTTCGAGGATGCTCAGTTGATCGATGCGCGGGGCGGCTTTATTTCTCCGGGGTTTATAGACATCCATTCCGATTATATTGAAACGATTGCTTCCCCCCGTCCGACTAGCATGATGGATTTCAACATCAGCTTAAGAGAGGCGGAAAAAATATTAATCGGCCATGGGATAACGACGATGTTCCATTCCCTGTCTTTTTACCGGGAAGATGTTTTTACGCACAAACCGATGCGGAATCCGCATAATATCCAGCGTATGGTAGATGCCATTGACGCTACCCATCATCAGCTGCATCTCATTCGCCACCGTTTGCATGCACGTTTCGAAATTGACAATATTGATGAAGTTGATCAACTTGTTAAAAATATCGAAGACGACAAAGTGCATTTGCTGTCCTTTATGGATCATACACCGGGACAAGGGCAATACCGCAACTTGGAAGTCTACCGGGAAACATTAAAAGGATACCGCAATATCACGGATGACGCTGTGAACGTAATAATCGCGGAACGCCAGAGTACAGAGTTTTTAACGATCGAAAAAATCAAAGAAGTGGCCGACATCGCTTTGGCTAAAGGCATTGCGATAGCATCACACGACGATGACAACCTACAGAAATTGGATCTGGTAAAAACATTTGGGACGACAATCAGTGAATTCCCCATCACGCTTGATGTGGCATTAAAAGCAAAAGAGCTTGGATTGTATACAATTGCTGGAGCCCCAAATGTGTTGCTTGGCGGTTCCCACTCGGGAAATTTATCAGCTGCAGAAGCCATTGGACACGATTGCGTGGATATTCTTTGCAGTGATTATTATCCGGCAGCACTTTTGCATGCCATATTCGATCTGCATGAAAAACACGGCAATGATTTGCACAAAATGTTTATGATGGTCACCCTTAATCCAGCAAAAGCAGTACGCATGGATGATGAATTGGGATCGATCAAAAGAGGGAAGAAAGCCGACATTCTTGTTATTGAAAGAATGGATGACGGGTACCCGATGCTGACTGCCACAATGGTGAATGGTGCATTGATCACCACGACGAATTACCGAACGAAATAGTAGAGCGAGGAGGCAATGACATGGCAATGCTGGAAATAACCGATTTTGGCAAGCGATTTACTATTCATCATTTAAGCAAAACGATGCCTGCAACGGAACATATTAATTTCACGTTGGACGCAGGCGAATTCATTGGCATTGTAGGTAAAAGCGGCAGCGGGAAATCCACCATTTTGAAAAGTATTTACCGTACGTATCTGCCGGATACAGGAAAGCTGCTTTACGACTCAGGCCGCTTTGGAATCATTGATTTGGCAAAAGTGACGGAAAGGCAAATGCTGTATTTGCGCAAATATGAAATTGGCTATGTGTCGCAGTTTTTGAATGTGATGCCGAGAACAACTTGCCGGCAGCTCGTGACCAATGCATTGCTGGAAATGGGTGAGTCTGAGGAAGTGGCACGAGTGGAAGCAGAAAGAGCATTAACTCATTTTGAACTCGATTCGAAGTTATGGGACAGCTATCCCAATACATTTTCCGGCGGTGAAAAATTACGCTTGAATATCGCTATGGCGACAGTGAAAAAACCAAGGTTATTACTACTTGATGAACCAACTGCAAGTTTGGATCACCAATCGAAAGAGAAAGTCCGCCAAATCATCGAGAAATTGAAAAACAACGGGACAACATTGGTTGGCATTTTCCATGATATCGAATTTATGGAAGGACTTTGCGACAAGGTGTTCGATATGCAGACAAGGCAGCTGACAACCGCAAAAGAAACAGCTTTTTTATGAGAGCCGATTTGCATGTCCACAGCCGTTACTCAGATGGTTCTGATTGTGCTGAAGCGGTGATTAAGAAGGCCCGTGATAATGGCGTGGCTCAACTAAGTTTTGTTGAACATGATTCGGTCGAAGGATTTTTGGAACTCACTAGGCTGGGTGAAAAATATGGAATTGACCTTGTTCCGGGGATTGAAATTTCAGCGTATGACTTTAAGCGGGACCGTAAAGTACATGTGCTCGGGTATAATTTCCATTCAAATGCCGTGCACATGAAGTCAATATGCGAGCCGCTGCTGAAACGGAGACAGGAACATTCACTAAAGCAAATCGAGAAGCTTCAAGCCGCAGGATATGCGCTGGATTTAGCAGAGATTATCGAACTTGCGAAGCCGTCCAAGACGATTTACAAACAACATATTATGAAGTCTTTGACGGATGCCGCCTATGCTTCACCTGAATATAAGCGATTGTATAAAAGCTTGTTTAAAGGAGATGGCGTTGCTTCGGGGGATGTTCGCTACATCGATGCATTCGATGCGGTCCGGGCGATTAAAGCAGACGGAGGAGTTGCTGTCGTGGCTCATCCTGGCCAGCTGGATTCCTATGACCTGATTCCGGAACTGGTGGAAGTCGGATTAAACGGGATTGAACGGAATCATTTGGATCATACAGTGGAGGACCACCACCGGGTGGAAGCGTTGGCAGAAAAATATCACCTGGTGATGACGGGCGGATCCGATTATCACGGTTCATTTGGAGCGGCGGTTAACGTGGGGGACATTGTAAGCCCCACCCAGCTAAAAGGTGTTAATAACGTTAAGAGTCTGTGCTAATCGTGTAAATATACACTTTGCCTATAGAATACATGATTCAATAGAACTGATTAAGGACCTTGAACGGCCAATTTAGTTAGGAAAAGGGGAGTAAAAATAATGAAGAAAAATTTGTCTGTCATCACTTTGTCTTTAGCAGCAGCCTTTATGTTGTCTGCATGTTCAGAAGGAGCTGCAGGGGCTGGGAAAAAAGAAGTGGATGATGTGATCAAAATCGTTTGGTATCCCAATGAATCCGGTACAGACATGAAATCTTCACGTGAAGAAATTGGCAAAGTCATTACAGAAACAACAGGCAAAGAAGTAGAACATCAGTTAACGACGGATTATGCAATCGCTATCGAAACATTAGTAAACAACAATGCAGACCTGGCATTTATGGGAGCACAAGGTTATATCGAAGCGAACGAAGGCAACGAAGTAATCGAACCTTTAGTTGTTCCTACTGGCGAATCAGGCACCTTGGATGATGCAATGTATCACAGCTGGTTAGCTGTAAATAAGGACGATCAAGAAAACTTTAAGGTGGACGGCGAATTTTCACTCGATGCGATTGAAAAGAAAAAGATGTCCTTTGTATCAAACAGCTCAACCTCAGGGTTTGTTGTACCCGCGTCAACGATTATCGGACATTATGCAGAAAAGCCGGGCTTTGAAGACTTAAGCCAGGAAGATTTAATGCAAGGCGGAGCGCTTTTCTCTCAAGTCCTATTCGGTAATTCTCATCAAGGTTCTGCAGTTAATTTATTGAGCGGCGCTGCGGAGGTTGCTGCATTCTGTGACACTTGTGTTGAAAGCTATGTGGAAGTTGCTGAAGGTGAAAAAAACACGGTCGGTTCCGTCTATAAAGTAAAAGAAGATGCCGCTGAGCCTTTTAACTCGGTGACCGGCAGTGAATTTACATTGATGGGTGTAACGCCAGTATTAAACGCACCATTCGTTGCGAATACAGATGTGCTAGGACAAGAAGATTTTGATCTCCTGCAAGAATTATTTGTTTCAGATGACATTGCGAATAATGAAAAAATCTTTGTCCCGGAAGATTCAGGAGAGTCAGGATTGTTCTTTAAATCAGGCAAGGAAAGATTTTCAGTAGTGGAAGACGCATGGTTCGATCCAATCCGAGAGCTATCAAACAACTAACATCAACTGCCAAAGTGAAAAATTAGAGCATGCATTTTTCAACATGCATGCTTTAAGTTTGTAAATACGCGCTAAAAAAGGAGCCGAAAAACATGTCCTTATTAACAGTTGAAGAACTCGGTAAAACATACAATTCGGAAACGAAAGTATTAAATAACGTTAGTTTTAAAGTGGAGGCCGGTGAATTCGTTTCAGTTATTGGCCCATCTGGTGCCGGCAAATCCACGCTCTTGCGCTGCATCAATCGAATGGTTGAAATCGATGAAGGCAAAGTCCATTTTGACCATTCGGACGTAGGCAGTCTGAATAAAAAGGATTTGCGGTTATTGCGCACGAACATCGGCATGATCTTTCAGCATTATAACTTGGTGCCGCGTTTATCCGTTATTGAAAATGTACTGCACGGGCGCCTTGGCTATAAAACAACGCTCCAAGGCGTATTAGGGAAATTTACGGAATTAGAGAAAGAACAAGCGTTTTTCCTGCTAAAGAAATTAGGCATAGAAGAACATGCGTATAAACGCTGCGATCAGTTAAGCGGGGGCCAGCAGCAACGCGTTGGCATTGCGCGTTCGCTTATCCAGGAACCGAAAATCATTCTATGCGATGAGCCGATTGCTTCGCTTGATCCGAACGCTTCCAAAGTTATCATGGACCATTTGAAATCCATTACGTTGGAGCTCAATATTACGTGCATCGTCAACTTGCATCAAGTAGAAATGGCCCGCAGCTATTCAGATCGGATTATTGGTTTGAAAAAAGGTGAAGTTGTATTTGATGGGCCGAGCCATAGGCTTCAGGCTGAAAATATTGACCATATTTATGGCACAGAAACGAGAGAGACCCGAAAGTTAATTACGGTGTGAGGAGCAAAACCGAATGAATGAAAAAGTGATGCGAAGCCAACGTAAAAAGCAGACGGTAATTGTCTCTGTCATTATTATCGTATTGACGTATTTATCAGCAGACATAACGAACTTTAATATCCTGCATGGAATGGCCACCTTGCCTGAAGCGATCGTGTGGATTTTTTCCAATTTGTTTATCACACAGGAATCACTGGAAAAATTACCGACGATTTTGGAAGAATTAATCGAGACTGTTCTAATGTCCATTGCCGCCACGACGACAGGGACAATTGTCGCTATCTTTCTGGGCTTAATGGGATCTAAAACCACAGGAAGCAACAGTGCAATGGGTGTCTTTGCCCGTTTCATCGCTTCTGTTTCAAGGAATATCCCCGTGGTTGCCTGGGCTTTGATTTTGCTGCTTTCTTTTGGACAAAATTCAATGACAGGGTATCTGGCATTATTCGTCGGTTCCGTCGGATTCTTAACGAGGGCGTTTATAGAATCCATAGATGAAGCAAGCCTGAGCGCAGTTGAAGCATTAAGAGCTACGGGTGCAACATACTTTCAAATTGTCTATAAAGCGGTCATTCCCCAATGTCTGCCGCAGATGATCAGCTGGATCTTGTTTATGGTTGAAACGAATATTCGAAATGCGACATTAGTGGGAATCTTAACAGGGACAGGAATTGGATTCGCGTTCGATTTGTATTACAAAACGCTGAACTATAACGCTGTCGCGCTTGTTACATTCAGTATCGTCATCGCCGTAATCATGATCGAACTGATTTCAAACCATATTCGGAAGGTGATTCTATAATGGAAGCAACAACGTACAAAAAAAGGACGCGTGATGGCCGAATTACGATTAAATCAGGCAACAAAGCGGAGCGCGTGATGAGCGGGACGCTGGCGGTGCTGACTGCACTCACAATCATGGCCTTTCTCTTCTTCGACTATACGGGGCTGGATTTAGGGAAAGCGATTCCGGCCACCGTCTATAACTTGAAAACGATGTTCCTGGAACCTGCACTCAGCCATTTTGGTTGGGGAGAAGCTTTTTACCAAGTTGGCATTACGCTCGGTTTAGCTTTTCTGTCAACGATTTTAGGTGCAGTCATTGCCTTTTTTTTAGCGTTGATGGCCGCAACGAACCTTTCGAAAGTATGGGTATCAAAAACGATTCGAATCGTGGTTGCCTTTATACGTGCTGTTCCTACCGTGTTATGGGTCTTAATCTTTGCGATTGCAGCTGGTTTAGGAAGTGAAGCAGCGGTGCTTGGAATGCTATTCCACTCGATTGCCTATTTAGTGAAAGCATTCTCTGAGTCTTTTGAGGAAGTTGATCAAGGCATACTGGAGGCGCTGCGTGCAACCGGGGCCAGCTGGTGGCATATCGTGACACATGCAGTCTTGCCGTCGACCTTCACTTATTTGTTATCGTGGACGTTCCTGCGTTTTGAAATCAACTTTGCCGTAGCGGTTGCTATGGGAGCGGCAGCTGGGGCAGGCGGAATCGGATTTGAACTGTTCATGGCTTCAGGCTTTTACTTCGATTTGAGGGAAGTAGGATTCATCACCTATATGATCCTTGTTCTGGCGATTGTTTTAGAAATCTTGTCAACCCGTTTAAAAAATCGCTACTTCCCGGCTTCTTCCGCTAATTAAAAAGCATAAATAGAGTGGACTATGAAAAACATCAAGGGCTTTTCCAGTTGAAAAGGAAAGCCTTTTTTCTTGTTTTAGGTATCCTTGTTCAAAAAAATACCCTTTGCAAAGCGTTTGAATTGAGTGAAGCCACATTGATCACGAATGAGTTTATCGAAAGCTTTGAAAACAAATTGAAATACTTGATTGCTGATTGATCGAACGGAATTCGTAGAAGATATTTGGAGAACAGCAAAAAAAAGGGAAGGCAGCCATACCGGTGCTTTCCTATTTTTATTTTTAAATCATATCTTCTTAAAAAGCTGTTGTTTCCGTATAGAATAAATCACGTAAAGCAGCACATTCAACGCACATAAGAAAAACAAGATGAAAAACATATAAAAAATGACTTCGTCTCCGCCTGGGTAAATGCCATCTGACAAATACCCCGCAATCAGCCCATTCGTAACCGACACGACCATCGCGGTCAAAACGAACAAGCCAATCGTGAAGCCGTTCACGAGCCCGAAGCGGTTAAAAGGGCGGACCGTCAACGCCAGCAACAGCAGCGAGCAGACAATAAAGAATACAAAAATAAAGCGAATGAAAAAATATATTTCCAAACCAGGCAACACAAACTCCTCCTATCTCTTACTCGCTGTTTCTGAAATCATAGGTTTCCTGCGGAATGTTCAACTTGCTCCCGTTGATTTCCACCGTATCGTTATCGACCCAAAAAATCGTTGCCGAATCTTCCCGGTCCCTCCAGTAGATGGTCTTTTCTTTTCCATCTTCATCGTTAAAAATCAATTCACCTCGAACCGCATAAGCCACTGTCGCTCCGCCATTCGTCACATAAGCGCGGACGGTATACGTGCCGTCGGGCGACACAGCTTCGGTTAGAAATTCCCCTTCAGGCAAACGCTCCATATCGAAGAACGCCCAGTAGACGCCATAGCCCAACAGTGAAGCCACAATAAATAAAACGCCAAGAGCGATGAACAAAGCTTTTCTCATAGCCAACACCTCTTTACATATAACGGAAATAAATGGAATAAGTTCTGTTTAATTATCTGTAAACAAAATTTTCTGTGCGGAAGCTTTCAGATGAAAAACGATTGTCCAAGTCATCTATGGTAAAATTATGGGCAATGAAAATAGCCCAGTGAAGAGACTGAGCTATTGAGCCACTATGGAGGGTCAAAGGAGTAACCAAGTCGGAAAGCTAGGACTTATTATTCCTCAAATTATTTTTTTATAAGCTAGATAAAAGATAAACAAAAAATGGTAAAATTTATAATATTGGTATTTTGATTGAAAATTCTTTTAACTCAATCTAGAAACTAGAGAAAAAAATAAACGGAGCGGGGCAGCTAGATGAAAAAGTGGATTGGGATAGGCATTGTGGTTATGCTTCTAATTGGAGCAAGTGTGTATTTTTTCTGGCCGAGAGCAAGTGTCGAAAAGCCTGTCGTAGTATCTGTGCAGATGAATGAAAAGAATCGAGAGATTGCCATTTCGTACATAACGACTAAAAGAGATCAGACGCCTTTGACGAAAGCAGTAGTAAATGAAAGAAGCTTTTACCCAACTGAAAATTCAGCAGAACAAGACGAGAAAAATGGTACTTCTGAAATTCTTACTAGTCAAAACGGATATCAACTTCGAGAAGACGTGATTAAACTAACTGAGGAAGAACTAATTTATTTTATGGAATTATCCGGACGCGCACCGCTCGTTTCTGTCTCGTATAAAGATTATGCACCTGTTGAAACCATCCTCGTTGTATTGAGTGAAGATGAGGCTGCAGAGGGAATCATAAAAGGCGACGATCTACACTATACGTTTACAGCCGACGAACCAATGGATATTCAAACAATTGGGCATTACGATTCAGTTGCCACAGTAAGCGCTTCAAAAAATGGCGGCGATTCAACTCAGTCCGCCCAACTAAAGCAAGGGGAATCGATCGACATATTCTTCAGTGGACCCTATAAAATGGCGTCGAACGACGAACTTCTGCTGGAGATTGAAACCACTGACGGAAAATATTATACAAAGCATCTAGAAACAACGCTAGAAATTCCTGAAGGTTACTTAAAGCAAATCGTAGCTGAAAATCAATAACTGAATATGATTGACTAAAGAAACGCTCAGCTCGTGGATAACGGAGCGCTCGAGATCAAAGGCGTGCCGAAATCAATGCGCCATTACTGTATGAAGCCTAGTTGACTCAATAATTCGAAAGGGGAGATGTAAAGTGTTAGAAAGCGTAGGAATTCTAGGAACGCTTATTTTAATCGTAGTGGTAATTGGATTGGTGTTATTATTTAGAAGCTTGTTCAACAATAGCAGAAGATAGAAAGGGCAACCCTAAAAATTTGTAAGGAGAGATTCAACAATGCTACAAAAGCAAAAAAAGATTTTAATCATAGGTTTCCTTTTGATCCTGTTCCCGCCGCTATTCATATTTGCCGGCGGAATTCCGGCCATGGGTGAGCTATTTGGATTTGGGGAAGGGTTTGCCTATATGCTGGTCTATTTCCTTTTCTTTCTGATCTTTGCTGGTATGATTCTCGTGAATATTGGTATATTCAAGGCTTTCTTTAAGAGAAAGCGGGAATGATTGAAAGGCGAATCCAAATGGATCCGCCTTTTCTTTATGATTTCCCCATAAGTTAGAATACAAATACGTAAAATCACGAGAATATCTATTGATTGTCGCTTCGATCATTTAGGTTATTGACCATAGCATTCGTCCAGTTTATTTTATTGAAGCTGCAACTGAATCTTTTCAACCGGTGAAAAGCCTTGAGTCTTTTTGAATTTCATCTGGTGCTCAAAATTCACCATGGAATCTGAACAACATTTCGGATATCGACCTTCCTCGCCAAAATCAATATGAATCTGCCATGTGTCTTCTAAAATTCAAGCTCCGTGTTCAAATAGAAGGTTCAGGTGTATCCTAACGAGCATATGAGTAACGATTAAATTTTCCAAATGCAGACAATTAATAGTTAAAAAATGCTAATATTAAGACATTAGCATTTTCCCTGTATTTTAGAATCAATATATTGAACCATACTCTAAGCGCTTGAATTATCTATTTGATTGGATTCACTGAATTTGCTATATCCAGAGGGGTGAATATTTATGGGTAAGACCGAACTAAAAACCTGGGATTTTAATAAATCTACCCTGGAAAGTATCAAGAATGATACTTACTTTAACTATCCAGTAGTTTATTTTTTGAACAATAATACTACGGTATATATCGGGGAAACTGTAGCCTTTAAAAATCGTATGAAGTCTCATCTGAATAATATTGAAAGAAAGAAATTAGAAAAGATGACTTTGATTATTCATAAAGAATTTCACCGCTCAGCTACATACAATATTGAAACTAAACTAATTAATTACTTCTTGGGCGATAATCGTTACAAGCTGCAGAATAAGAGTCAGACTGCGCAAAGCGTAACGCACAATTATCACAACAAGGAATTTTACGACAAACAGATATTCAATGATATATGGAAAGAATTATTGAAAAGGAAGGTAGTAAATAACCCTGCTCACGTAATTGAAAACAGGGATATATTTAAACTTTCTCCTTTTAAAGAGCTGTCGATGACGCAACTCGAGCTTAAAACAAAAATTCTTGAAGTATGTGAAGAGCACATCAATGATGATGAGACGTTTGTATACATGATTAAGGGTGAAGCTGGTGTAGGGAAGAGCGTGGTCCTGAGTTCCGTATTCAATAGCATCCAGGAACGAGCGGCTGATAAAAACTCTAACCTTCATCAAACAAAAAATTATTTGCTCGTAAATCATTCGGAAATGCTGAAAACGTATAAAAACATTGCTGCCAATGTGAAGTTTCTTAAAAAGAATAATTTCGATAAGCCCACAAGTTTCATTAATAAGCAAAAGAGAACATCAGAAAAAGCGGATATTGTTTTGGTTGACGAAGCTCATTTGTTGCTGAGCAGAGCTGATGTTTTCAATAATTTTGATGAAGACAATCAATTGGAAGAAATTATTAAGCACAGCAAAGTAGTCATCGTTGTCTATGATGAAAAGCAGGTCTTAAAACTGAAAAATTATTGGGATAAGGAGCGGCTCAAGAAAATAGTGTCAGGCTACCAAAGAGAAGAGCCCTACGTTTTAAGAGAACAGTTCCGCATGGATGCTGGAGACGATGTGATTGACTGGATCGATAATTTTGTAGAGAAGCGAATTGTTAAGCTTCCGAAAGATAAGCTTTATGACTTTAAAATATTCGATTCTGCTAAGGAAATGCATGAAGCCATAGTGGAAAAGAATAAAGAACACGGACTCTCCAGAGTGGTTTCGACATTCGATTATGAACATAAAAAAGATGGCCAGCAGTACTACATCAAAGAAGACAGTCTTGAAATCCCGTGGAATTCAACCGATACCAAAAACACCTGGGCGGAAAAGCCGGAGACAATCAAAGAAGCGGGATCCAACTATACGATTCAAGGCTTCGATTTGAATTATGTGGGAGTGATATTGGGGCCATCAGTTATTTATGATGAGCAAAATGATTGCTTGAAGATTATGACTGAAAAATATAGTGATACCGAAGCTTTCAGAGGAAAAGAAGGCATTGATGATGTTGAGAAAGCTAAAGAACAGATTATATTGAATTCGATAAATGTGTTGATGAAGAGGGGGATAAAGGGGCTCTATATTTATGCTAGTAATGAGGGGTTGAGGGAGCGACTTGTAGAAATATAGTAGCGATGTATATCTTTCTGTAAGACAGACCATAGAATAAATGAATGATGATTTTGATTTCCTAGTTGTCGACTCTCCGTGTCGACTTTATGAGTAATGCAACAATGAAAATGAGGGCAGGTTGCTAGCAAGTTAAGGCTGGGAGTGGAAAACAAAAAGAATCAGCGAAGAACTTTTAAAGGACCCATTAGTGAAATTCATGATTTCACCATGCCATGGAGTGATGTAAACAAACACCGACTGGGTCATTCATCCACTAGGTATTGATTTAATTGCCTGTACCCCTAACGCCCATGGATTAAAAATAGAATATGTTGGTATCTTTATCAGAAACGATGTTACTTATGACCCGGAAACTCAATCAATCGAAATGAAGCTTGGGAATTTAAAATATAAAAGTGCCAGATTGGCTAAGCCGGATAGGAAGTATCGGGTTGATTTGTTTGATTATTTTGTAAGGAATGCTTATATGACCTTAATGAAGTGGGGGATGAAAGCTTGTTACGTTTAAGGTGTTGATGCCGATTTCAAAGAAGGGATAAAACGTACTGTAATGGTTGAAGCATTAAGTAGCTTTTTCTTTAATATAATTATTACTAAAAAGGAGATTGAAATTATGAATAGTGAAAAAGGTTCTTTATGGAATAAATGGGATTTACATATACATACACCTGCATCTTTTGATTATCAATTAAAAGATGGCCATGAGTATACTGATGAAAAATTAGTTGAGCAATGGGTAGCACATAATTTTAAAGCAGTAGCAATTACAGATCATTTTGTTATAGATATTGAAAGAATAAAAAATCTTACTTTGCTTGCAGCTAAAGTAGGAATCACTGTATTTCCAGGTATTGAATTTAGAACTGATAAAGGTGCTAAGAATGTACATATTATAGCTTTGTTCTCAGAGAAAATTAATATTGAAGATTTAGGAAACTATTATAAATATAATACATTAGCTAAAGCAATAAATGCTAAGGATGTTCAAACGATATATTGGAAGTTAGAAGACATTCAAGAATTAGTATATAAATTCGATGGATTATTAACAGTGCATGCTGGTAATAAAGACAGTGGCATAGACAAACAAATGAATAATGATTTATTTTTTGTAGCTATAAAAGAAGAATATGCCAATATCATAGATGCATTTGAAGTGAATAATTTAAAGAGCTATGAAGGATACCAGAAACATGTTATTCCACATGTGAAAAAAGCTCTACACAAAGACATTCCTGTAATTACAAGTTCGGATAATCATAATATCTTAAATTATGAGTTGTCAACCAATCTCTGGATAAAGGCTGATCCTACTTTTAAAGGCTTAAAACAAGCGTTTTTGCATTCAGAAGAAAGAGTGTTTGTAGGGGAGAAACCAGAAAAAATTTCTCATGTAGAAACTAATCCAAAAAGGATAATGAAGAAATTATCTGTTTCAAAAAAAGATACAGCAACGAACTCTGAGGAATGGTTTCAATCCGAATTATTTCTTAATCCATCAATGACTGCAATTATTGGAAACAAAGGTAGTGGAAAAAGTGCAATTTCAGACATCCTAGGGTTGGCGAATTTTTCAACTAGACTAGAAAATCTAGCATTTTTAAGAAGCGATAGATTCAATAAGATTCCACAACAATATGGAAAAGATTATAGTGCAAATTTGGAATGGTTTGATGGAGAGACACAGTCCTTGGAAAGCTTATTTGTAGAACCTAATTTTTCTTTTTCAAATAGTCCGACAGCTCAATATCTTCCTCAGACATATATAGAGAATATTTGTGGAGATATAGAGAATAAAGTTTTTCAAGACG
This sequence comes from Planococcus sp. TJ-301, assembly GCF_058268475.1. Classification (NCBI taxonomy): domain Bacteria; kingdom Bacillati; phylum Bacillota; class Bacilli; order Caryophanales; family Caryophanaceae; genus Planococcus; species Planococcus sp. TJ-301. Next base: position 184,160 of record NZ_JBZDOH010000002.1, read on the forward strand.
AAATTAATAAAGTTATTTTCTCATATATACCAATCGAAAATAGATTAGAAGCAATAAATTTTGAAGAATTTATAAGCTTTAAAACCACTCCACTAAAAAATGAATTAGTTGCATTAGGTTCAGAGGTAGCAAAGCTCAATAAAAAAATTACTGAGCTAGAAATCAAGCAAACGAAATCCTTTTCAGATGACGTTACTCAACAAATCGAACGATTACGCTCAGATTTAGAAAGGCAAGTTAAAAACAAACCTCAAGAAGTTATGGAACCGGAAGATAAAGATAGTTTACTATTTAATACTGAAATTAGCGCAATTAATATTGAAATTGAGAAGCTAGCTTTAGAAATAAAAGATAAAAAAGAATCTTCTCTTAAACTCTCTACTCAGGTTCAAGAACTCGTGAATATCCAATCAGATTTAAAAAATATTTCTTCAACTATAGATGCATTAAATATAAGAATTGGAGAAAGACTAGAACCTATTGATGAAATTCCTTTGGAAAAAATTAAAATCTCGTATACTTTGCCTAATAAAATATTGTCCGAGGAAATACAGAAGATGAATAGTAAAATAGAAGAAATTTATTCTGCTTTGAACTCGTCTACTGGATTAATTGTTATTAAAGAAACACTGGAGAAAAAGAGAGAAAGTTTAATTACAATGAGTACCCAGAAATCTCAGAAATATCAATTATATTTAAAAAACTTAAGTGATTGGAGAGAATCATTAAGTGTTATAGAAGGGAATGAAAATACAGAAGGGACTTTGAAATATTATCTTAAATTAAAAAAGTATATTAATGAAATATTAAATTCCGAGTATGAAAGTTTATTAAAGAGAAGAAAAGAAAAAATAGCTAAAATATTTGAAACAAAAGTCTTGATAAGAAATTTGTATGAAGAAATATATAAACCCATTGATATTGAACTTTCAAAGAACTTAGGAGATATAAAAGAAGACGTCGAGTTCAAAACTAGATTTATATTTAATGAAGAAGTGATACTCAGTAGTCTAAATTATATTAATAAGAGACCAAAAAGTCTTTTTCAAGGTGTTCAAGAATCTGGCCACTCACTATTAGAATTAATTCATCAAACTGATATAAATGATTTTGAGAGTGTATATAAATTTATTGAAAAAACTTTATCATGCGGTTTAAATAATGATTTTGATCAGTTAGAAAAAGTGATTATTAAGAAAAATGAGTTTTATAACTCTATTGTTAGTTTGGACTATTTAAATGTTGACTATCAACTGTCATACGATGGAAGTAATTTATCAGAACTATCGCCAGGTGAAAGAGGTTTAGTACTATTAATTTTTTATCTAGCATTAAGTAAAGATGAGATGCCAATAATTATTGATCAACCTGAAGATAATTTAGATAACCAATCGGTTTTTAGTAGACTTGTACCTTGTATCAAAAAAGCTAAAAAACGTAGACAAGTTATAATTGTTACTCATAATCCCAATATCGCTATAGCTTGTGATGCTGAACAGATAATCGTTGCAGATATTGATAAATCAGAACGTTTAATAAGCTACTCTTCTGGAAGTATTGAAAATGAAAGAATTAATAATAAAATAGTAGAAATTTTGGAAGGAACTCAACCAGCATTTAAGTTGCGTGAAAGTAAATATCAATCTTTAGTATAAAAAAATGATTTTTTAATTTAAAGATTTATAAAATTCACAAAAAAATATCGTAATTATAATTAAAGTTTTGTAAGGAAGATTTTAAAAAAGTTCTTTAGATGAGGAGAAAATTCAATGGGAGTTAATGTAAGTTCATTAAAAGGTTATTTATTAGAAGAGGTGTTATCAAAGTTGATTCACCATAGTGGTTATACACTATTAACAAGTGTTGGGAATTCAAATGACTTAAAAGTGCAAGGCAATGGTTTAAACGTCATAGGAAGAGGTGGTTTACATCAAGCTGATGTTCTAGGGCAATTTCCATTTAGTTATCCTTTCACTTACCCAATTAGACTATTTGTCGAAGCAAAATTTCAAGGAAGTAAAACAGGGATTGATGTAGTACGTAAGGGGATTGGAATTATTCAAGATTTAAATCACAATTATAAGACAGCATTAGTGACAGATGAAAGAGAACTATTAATACAAAGATACAATTATAATTATTCTATCTTTTCGACCAGTGGATTTTCATCTAATGCTACAAATCTGGCAATTGCTCATAAAATACATCTTGTGGACCTAAGTGGAATAGAGTACTCAGATTTACGACAAGAGATAGAAATGGCAGCAGATTCATTAATGAACTTATATAATGATAATATTCCATCTGAAATAGTACGGATTTTTAGAAAGAAACTTAGAGAAAAATTATTTTCAAGTCACAATCTAATTGAGGGAGATACCATTACTCTTTCAGAGGAAGGTATACAAATAATTAATAAATTAGCTGATTTTATCAAAGGTTATAGCGACCTTTATTTAGCTTCTAATAATACTCCTTTTGTAATCCTATTAAAACCTAATAATCCAAAGGCATTTAAGGAAATGATTACACGAAAACAAAATTTGAGGGCTTCTATAAGTTGGGACCGCACTGGAACTGAGGATAATAGTACAACTTGGTATATTAAACCGCATCATAATCGAAGACAGCGTGAATTGGATCAAAATATAATTTTAACTTTTAAAGTTCCTACATTACTCGAGAAGTTAATATTCAAAAGCGATGATGAAGAAGAAAATTTATTAAAAGCAAGATATTCAAAGGAAGAATATTTAAGTAGATTTATTTTCTTTACTAAGATTGAAGAAGAGGAGTTTTTTGTGAGTCTTAAATATGGTGAATTCGGACACAACTAAAATTTATCTTTCTTTACCAAACTCAGTTCATTTTTAAAACTACAACTGCATCCAGATGATGTCATATCCAGCATAATCGAGAGTTAGAGAATATGAAATTAATATTTTATCTGCGAAAATAGTCGAAACCCAGGGGAAGAAACAATTATGAACGATTTTTCCAATATACTATAATTTTGATTTATACATAGTCGTGGCTGCTATATCAACACTTATAATAGATTTTTCTTTGAATTCATCTGTATAAGCTTTTTTATAGTTATGTTTAACACAGGGAAACAGAATTGGAAGTTAATGCTGATAAAAAATAACTTTAGGGGTGGATTATAATGTCTGTAGCGTCTCATGAAAAAATAAAAAAGGAAATAGATTCCTTAGAAAAGAACTTTAATAATAAAGTATTCGATGTGGCGATAGTAGATAATAGTAATACAAAAGAAGTAATAAACTATAAGCTCACAACGATAGATTTGCACAAAGAAATAAGAGTAGACACCAATGAGTTATACAGTATAGCGATGAATATAATTGATAATGACAATCAAATCAAAGATGAAGATATAGCCATAAGAATTTTGGGGGAAATTTCTCGCAACAATAAAAATAAATTTATGAGAAAGCTGGCATTAGAAATGTTAAATGAAAAGTGGTGGAATAAATGAAAATGGAAGGTATGACTAAATTTTTTTCTGCTATAAAAAATTGGATTTGGGTTAATAAAGAACCAATAAAAGTTGCTTTATGGGAATTGTTGTTGGCTATTATAGCTATTGCTAGAATTCAAAATAAAGCTGATAAAAATTTATAGTGAATAAAAAATCTCATCCTAGGAAGAAAACCGCGTTTCTTTGTAAGAGACAATTCTAAAAATCGCGCCCCTGTGTATGAAAAGATTTCGTTTATTCACTACAATTGAATAATCCAAAAGCCATCCTCAATGAAGTCAGCCGTATTCGAGGATGGCTTTTGCATGTTTACGAACGTTGGGGAATATTATAATTGCACTGTTCACAAGGGGAAAATGGAAATATATGAAAAAGTGAAATATAGGAAGTTTGGAGAAGTAAAAAGTAAAGTACTCAGCCAAAATTGTAATTGACGCCAGATTTCGTCTGGAAATTGACAGTTCTTTTTGTCCCAAAACTGACGCCTCTGTTGGCCGGGAAATAGAAGAAATCGAGGGGATATACAACAGTTCTTCCTCGATCACTTTATTCACCATTCGATCATAAATGATACGATTTCCATTTTGTGCTGCAACCAACATGCAATGCGCCGTTCGAATTAAAAATCGCATTCCTGGGAAAGAATCAATTCTAAACGATTTTGATATTTAGACAGTTATAGAAATTGTTATGAATTTTGAAGTTACCAGGAATTTTAATTTCAAGTTATTGGGAATTTATTTTACAGCTCAAGAATTAATATTCATCATCATCGTCGTCGTTAGACCATATATTGATCAGTTCGCTAACTGATAAAAGTCCCTTCTTTAAATTTTCGCGATTAGCCATAACTTCTTTTTGCGATATTATGCCATCTTCCACCGCATCTTGTAATCTATCGAATTCGTCTTCTGTCAATCCCCAATTGTCATGTCCTTTACTCATTTCTTCTCCACCTTTTAAATAAATTATATTCTCTAAAATCGCTTTTCAAGAAAAGAAGCAATTCTAAACGATTTTGACAATAACTAAATTTTATATTTATTACCTCAGCATGTCTATTAAATCATTTTTTATTAGAATTATGCTCTGTGAACAACACAATTCAAAATATACAACAAACCTGCATGAGGAATCCGCTAAAATCAGAAATGAGGCAGATTCCTTTTGCATTTTCATAGCAAATAGCCATAATTGGTTCTTACACAGGGGCGATTTAGGAGTTGCTGAAAATCCAAAGAATCGAGCTCTAAGCAAAGAGAAAGTTCTACACGATTCTTGCTGTGGCGCTCCGGCGGAAACTAAAATCTAATCCGAGAGACATTTTTATCCGGCAAAAAAGGAATAGAAGGAATAACAAGAGCAGTAGTGTAAAAAAATATAAAAGGACAGATTCCTATTAACTTAAAGCTGGGTGCTTACGAGCAGTTTCGTAAGAATTTGAGTAGAGGGGTGCAGACGATGAAAAGAATCTTGGTCATCAGCGATATTCACGGAGAGCTTGAACTTTTTGATGAGCTGCTTCAGAAGGCGGAATATGACGACGCCGAAGACAGGCTGGTTTTACTGGGGGATTACGAAGACCGCGGGCCGAATTCAAAAGGGGTTTTGGAGCGGGTCATCGAATTGAAAAGGCGGGGTGCCATTGTATTGAGGGGCAATCATGATCAAATGATGCTGGACGCTGCAAATGACGAACCCGGTGCGAAGCAAATCTGGGCAAGAAATGGGGCATTGCCGACACTGCAAAGCTACGATCCATCCATAAAAGACATGACGCTTCCAACGATAGCTGTCTTTTGGGAGCACGTCGATTTCATCAAGGAAATGGAGTATTACCATGAAACGGAAGACTCTATTTTTGTGCATGCGGGCGTTCAGCCGGGTACAGCGGTTGGGCAGACCGACCCAACTATCTTGATGTGGATCCGCGATGAATTTTATGAAGCCTATTCGGGAGAGAAGACGGTGGTATTTGGCCATACACCGGCGTTTATGCTGCGAGGGACAAGTAATAATGATGTCTATTTTGGCGACAACCGGATTATCGGCATCGACGGAGGCGCGGCTTATGGCGGACAGTTGAATTGTCTGGAGCTGCCGAGCCGAAAAGTATATAGCGTGAAGAAGCATTGAAGGGAAGAAATGGGAAACAGAAAATGAAACATGGAGCAAACACGCGGACGTGATAGAATATCAGTTAGTGGGACGTTAAATCTTCTTATAGGAAGCGGTATGATCTTGCCTATAAGGAATCGCAGCATTCATGGCTGATAGATGAATTGAAAAGGATGGGATAGCAAAGTGAACAAATCCGTAGAACAAAAAATGGGCGAGATGCTCGAAGTGTTTAACAATCTTCCGAATTGCCGAATTGAACCGAATGTTGGCGATCGGCTTTTAATCGCCAGCAATAAACCGGTTCCTTGGAGTGGCGCTCTAGAAAAGAGTGACGCGGAATCGTCGCATAAAATTGGGTATATTACGCCTCATAAAGCGTCGCTGGCTCTTTATATTGATTTCCCGCATGATTATTTAGATGCTGATCGGGTGGAGGAAGTCATAAATCCTGAAAGAACATTGATGTATTACGAGCCAGGCACAAAGACTTCAAACGTGAAAAGCTGGTGGAGGTTCCGAACAGACGAGAAATTCGACAGCATTCACTTAGTTCTGAGAAAAACGGAGCTGGACTTGTATGATTTCAAGAGAGAAGACTGGATTCAATTGATGAAAGAGATCACGGATGTTCATCAATAATTGAAAACATAGCCGAATGGCGGAGCTCCCTGATGTAACAAGGAAAGAAATAATTCTAAACGATTTTGACAATACACTCCAAGTTATACTACATAAAACGACGCTCCGAGGAAATTAAGATTCCACGGAGCGTCGCTTTGTTTTATTCATGCTTGTAAAATGTTTGGGAATTGTGTGGTTCCCTGGGAGCGACACAAAGGGTGAGCAGAGTTTATACGAAAGGTGCAAAATAGCAACCATTTTGCACCTTTCTTATTTTACTGAGGTGAAATAAGATTCCCCCAGGATTTCCTTCGCTTCGTATTGGCCAGGCGAAAGTTCTTTTTCAATAAAAGCCATGATATCGGTTGGGGCAACGTCGTACATCACTTCAATTTCTTTGGAGAAAAGAAGTTTTTCTTGTTGCAGCAAGCCGGAAAGCGCCGGCTGCTGTTTTGCGTGCAGCTCTTTTTCGCCTAACACTTTCTTCAAGCCGTCGACATAAGCCTCAAACGGCTGGCCGCCTACAAGTTTCACGCCTTTATTTTCTTCGTTGACCATGATGATGGTAGGGAACCCCCGGGCACCGAGGGTTCTCGCTAAACTAAAATCTTCGCTTAAGAGCTGCTGGCCAGTCGCCTCATTGGCTTCACGGATGATCGCCTTTCCGTCGAGACCCATCCCATTGACGATGCCGGCCAGGACGGGGTCATCAGAGATGTTTTGGTTGAAAGCGAAAAGGGCTTCTCTAGCACGGCGCAAGTATTCGTTCGCTTTCGCGTCCTTGTATTTTTCCTGGATCACTTTAAAGACACGGGAAGGGGGATAGGACGACCGGACCGGATTATCGATCATTAACGATCCGTCGATTGGCATTCTGGAATGTTCGCCCACTTCCCGCCAGTGAGGCGCTACATCCGCCGGTTTGTAAATGCCATTTGCCGGATCGATCGGTCCGTCATGCCATTTTTCCAGCAAGCCGCCCATCACAGTCTGAAACTTGAAATAGTTGCCGTACTGTTCAGTAAAACGGCGGAATACCGGTTCAATCGCCCAGCAATGCGAACAGATGGGATCGGTCACATAATAAAGCGTAACCGATTTTTTCGGTTGGCTAAAATCAAGCAGTCCCATTTCCTCTTCTTCAACTGGTCCGCATACACCTGTTTCCATATCACATACCATATTTAATTTGTTTGTCATTGGGTTCCCCTCATTTCTTGAATTTTGGAAGATAGCTTGTTTGCTTTACACTTGAATTCTAAGCCATAATGAAAAGCAACAACACCGATAATTCCAAGAATGTGTCGCTTATCCAACACGCTGGAACTATTGTCGGAAAAGGAGTGGCGCACATGACGCAAGTTAAAGTGGATCCCCGGGTCGTCCGCACCCGTAAATTGATTATGGATTCTTTCATTAAACTTTCGGAAAGCAAGGAGTTCAAGGACATTACGGTAAAGGATATCACGGCAGAAGCCATGATCAACCGGGCAACGTTTTATTATCATTTTGAAGATATTTACGATCTACTGGAGAAAGCCTTGTCGGAAGTGCTGTTGGTCAACTTGAATTCGGCTGAATACCAGCAAAAGGAACTGAACGAGGACGTGTTCATCCACCTCTTTAAAGCGATTACCAATTTCCAGCAGTCTTTGTCCAACCGCTGCCACCGGGGATACGAAGACACGATTGCCCGGATCATCAGAGATCAGCTTGAGGTGATTTTATACAAAATGCTGGTGGTACAAAATGGAGCAGAAAAAGATGAAGCCCTTAAGATCACGGCGGTCATGCTGAGCTGGGGAATTTACGGAATCTCTCTCGAGTGGAAACGAAACAGCACAGTGCCGCCGGCAGAATTTATCCGAACGGCTATCCCTTATCTCTTGCATGGCATCTATTTTGATTTTAAAAAAAGTGACACTTCCCTGTGAAAAAAATTCCGGACGATTCTGGCAGTACAAAATAATTTATACAGCACACACCGGCCCTCCCAGTGAATCAACGATGAGCTGGTGCTGTTGAATATAGGATTTATTGAAGAATGCTACGAGCCTTACTTGATTACAGTAAGAAATTATCAGGAAGTGACTTGAAAATCCCTAATGGAGCTAGAAAGCGACAAATGAAAACTTGGTTTTAAACTAGTTCCTAAATTCGGCCAAAAGAAATAGCATGATAAGATTTTTTCAAATCCCTGTGCTGATGTTTGTCTCATTTAGGCCCGCGCTAAACTTTTGAATCTTTTTAGCGTGTGTTCCGTATAATTAAAGTGGGATAGAAAAGTGTTCACCTGATTTAATAATTTTTTAAAATTTCGTTTCTCACTTACTCTTTGCGAAAGGCATGATTCAATGGGCACCATTTCACTTGTCATCTTACTCTTTTTTCTTCCGTACGCTTGGTTTCTCTGGTCCAGCTTGAGTACGAAAAGCGGCAAAGCCGAAAAACCGCGCTGGAAAAAATCGCTGGCCGTTCTTCTTGCGTTGATCCTTATCAGTGTTGTTTTAAATTACTATTTTTCCAATACATATCAGCTTTCTTTTTTCCAAAATGGGTTTGAAAGCAAAGTGGCCATTATTGTTTCTTTAGCGTTTCTGTTAGTTATATCTATCATCAACGTTATCGTAAGCATCGTTTTCAAAGGCGCCCCGAAATCATTTCATAACCCTAAGGTGGTGTGGGTTTTTACAGCGGTGTTCTGTACAACGATCCTGTTTTTCACCATGTGGGTTTACCCGTTGGCGGAAAAAGCATCTTATATCCAAAAAGTTGAAAGTGCTCTAGCTGCAGCAGAGGAGCAACAAGACGCCGAAGAAATCACCGTAGTGTTCATGAGTTCCGAAAAAAACTGTTTCCGGACCACAACATCGAATTGCAACTCAACGACGTACAAAAACTCGTTTTTCCTCAAAAACAATCTTGATATACAAAAAGAGGTTCAAGTGCGTATTCGAGCCCTAGATTCCAATCAAAAAGAAATGAAGTTAGTAGAGTCTGATGTCATGACGCTGGAAGCAGGAGAATTAAAGCTGGTCGAGACGGAAGAATCATCTGATAAGGCGAGCATCTGGAGCCGCTCTTCCTTTGAAACCGAGTATCGAACCCAGTCCTATGAATCTTTGTACAAATATCGTGATGCCGACTAAGAAATCCTTTCCTTGTGTCAGATAGAATTCTACACATACAAAAAATCCGCCCTATTCAACTAGAGGGCGGATTTCTTTTTTGGAGAAATATATAACACATCAGTTTATTCTTTCCGGGTTGTAATTCTTAGCTCGTAGTCGTCCAACAAGCAAACTGTTCTTTTGTTCCTTTATTGTGCTTGAAATCCTTAAGAATTACTCTCCAACCATACCGTCATTATCGTTATCCCGCATATAGGGATATAACCAATGATCGCTCATGATCGGCATACTAAAACCAGCTACTTCTGCTTCTTTGATCGTTACCTGTCCATTGCCATTTGTATCGACACTGGAAACATCTCCGCCTGTATTTGCGGTGGTTGATTCGGCAGGCGCACTGTCTGTAGTTGAACTGCTTGAATCAGGAGGCTCACTGTTTGTTAAACCGAGGGATGCATTTACTTCATCAGGGTTTACGTTGTCAAAAGTGTCAACGACTTCGTTGCCCCTTACTGTATACGTATACTGGTAACTTGAAGGAATCTGCGTTTCCGTATTCGGATAGGTGATGATGGCTTCAAAATTAGTAGCTCCACCTGCGTCGCGGATTACGTCTTCCATATAAGCTTGATCACCATGCCGGTTGAGCGTGATTTCCTGCGGGGTAATATTATAGGCATTCGATACCCCTCCGAGAGAATCAGCAATGACATGCCCTTCATCTAAAACGTCACTTTCGACGCCGGGAACCTTTGCCTCATCTGAGTAATATCGGCCGGTCGATAATACAGGTTCGTTATCATCATCCTGTACAATGATTTCGGCAGCAATGACACGTTCCAGTTGGCCGTGTTCATTCGTAAAGGCCCAATATTCACGGTCCCCATACCCAATATCAACGACGATGTTGGCTTCACGATATCCAGACAAATCACCGCCATCAACTTCGAAGGGTTTGTATCCGGCGAACAGTTCATTATTTAGTCGGGCTGCTTCTTTTTCTGCTTGCTCTTTAGCTGCCATTTCCTGTGCTTCTTTTTCTCTTGCAAGCTTCTCAGCCGCCGCTATTTCATCGGCTTCTTTCTCAGCTGCCAGACGAGCTTCTTCTTTTTTCTCTTCTTGCGCCGCTATTTCATCGGCTTCTTTCTCAGCTGCTAGGCGAGCTTCTTCTTTTTTCTGTTCTTCCGCTGCCTGTTTCTCAGCTTCTTGCTCGGCAATACGCTGTTCTTCAGCTTTTTCCTCGTCCGCTTTTTCTTTCTGAGCTTCCAGCTGTTCACTTTCGACGCCAGCTGCAGTTTCAACATCTTCTGCTGTAGAGGCGACTCCAATACCGGAACCAATTATTACTGCGAATGAAAGACCAATCGCAAGGCCAGCTTGCTTGACAGTCAGTCCTTTTTTGAACAAAGCGCTGACGAGTAACATGACGATGCTCGCAGCAAAAGCCAGTAAGGCAACCAGCATCAATAAAATAAATACGACATCCATTTAATATTTCCCCCTGATTTCTCTCTTTCTAGATCTATATTGCTACTTTCTAAAGATGAATATACCACGATTTAGAAGGAAAATGCTAGGGTATGATAATTTTTTGTTTGGAAATATTTAGTTTTATTTATTAATTAATTTTTACATTCGTTATAATAAAATCAATTCTAGAAAATCGTTACTTTGTATAAAAAATTCTTAACGATTTTAACAAGACATTACAACCTATACTTCATATTGCCACGCCGGATGCCTCAGCATCCGCAGTATGGTTTTTTCTTTTTATTCATTCTTGGGATTGGAATTTAAAAACGACCAGCAAATTAGTCCGTAATTTGCTGGTCGTTTTTATTTACATTTTTAAAATGCGTACTAGGGATTTCGGTTATTGATGAATAGAAAATGGAAATTATTTATTCTGTTGCAATGCTGAAAAGTTTTTCTTCCAAAACTTCGTCAACGAGCTTGATCGCCTGCTCCAGACGTTCGTAGTAGTTTCCGCTGATCGAATGGTAAGAGATATTTTGGCGGTCAAGTATGGCTTTTAAATAGTCGTTGTTGCGTTCTCGAATCTTCTGTTCGCCGAATGACCGAGTGCCGTCATCTATCCATTTCACATCAGGCTCCAGGAAGAGCCACAAATCATAGTTTTGAAGGGCCGCTATTTGAGTTAAGACAGGTTGCTCGAAACCTAGATAGGCCCAGGAGAAATACTGGGTGACATTTGCTTCGGTATCAATAAACAGCAGCTTATTGGCGCGCTTCGCTTGTTCTTCTTCATGGTATTTGTGCTCGAAAGCAATCTTCGGGAAATCTGATTCGATGGTGATTTCGGCCCCGATGTTTTCATAAAACTTGCGCCCATATTCCTCTACATAACTTGTGTTATACAAGTTCGCGAGATTTTTAACCAACGTCGATTTCCCGGCGCTTTCCGTTCCAACTACGACAACCGTGCGAACGAAGTAAGGCTGGACCACGTGTGGGATAATCGCCCAGTGTTTCATGGTGCCTTCTTCTCGTATTTGCGTAGCCGAGATCGGATAGGTCCGGCGTTCTGCATCCAGAACAACGTGCTTCGCTTTAGGATAAAGTTTCTCAAAATGTTCGCCATATGCGTGTTCAGAACTAAACACTGTATCGATTTCTTTTTCGATTGCTGCCTTAATGGCAATGGAGCCCTTCTCCCAGTCATAAAATTCACCAGTCTGCTTTTCAGCAATGGCATGAACTTTGACATGAGGAAGGTCTTTCGTGAGTTCGTTCCACCAGCGGAGCCGCTGATGGAAGGGTATAGGCTTCATAGTAGTGCCATTAAAGTAAAATTCGCGTTCATACTCCTCGTCGTGAGTAAGGATGACATGCAGTTCCTCTACCATCGTACTGGCACGGATCATGGCACTCACATGCCCTTGGTGAATAATCAAAAACTTGCCGCCGTACATTCCAACTTTCCCTATCACCATTTAAATAATCTCCTCTGTTAACGCTTGTTTTTGGGCCATTTTTCTCCAATTGTAGTATCCATAAATTGAGTTCACAAGGAAAGCGGTCCACATTACAACCAAGGTATAGTCGTTGCCTGCTGTTGCATCCAGCGTAACGATCCAAAGAATGATGGAAAGGATGTTCACCAGAATCCAGACTAGCCATTGCTCAGCAAAGCGTTTCAGCATGAAAATCTGAGCGGTGACTGATAATACATTTGTAGCAGAATCAAGGCCGACAGAGCGGCCGCCGATTGCCTGAAGCAGGATCGCATACAGAATCGTCCCGATGATGATGGCAATTACGGTGTAGAGCCAAGAACGCAGGTTCATCGTTTTAACAACCACGTCTTCGCCTTGGACACTGTCTTTATTCTTGATCGTGTTGCGGCGCCATAAGTATAATCCGATAAATTGAACAGGGAAGTAGAAAAGTCCGTTAAGCATCGCTTCTCCATATAACCCGTAAGTGAAAGAAATATAGGCATAAGTAGAAGTCTGGATGATGCCGAAGTAATAATTGCTGATCTTGCCTTTTGCCACCAAAACAACACACAGCATGCCAGTGAGAGAACTGATAAGGCCAAGGAGCGTGTCATCCCAAGCAATAAACAAATAAATATTAATCGCTGTGAAAATGAGGAGCCAGGCTTTTTCGAACAGGCTCCAATCTTTCAAGAATCGCTGTGATTTTGATTCAGCGGCGAAGATGGCCATAATTTTATCCTCCAATTTTTAAATCGCGTTTCTTTTTGAAATATATTTCCAATTATACAAAAATATCATAGGAAGAAACAAGCGAGTCCGGAAATGGAAAAGTTGTTTATCTGGCAATTGAGCGACGAGCCGGTGTTTCTTGTCTTCATCAATGATGGCGGATGCAAATCGGGCATCAAGAAATTCATCGTGGAATCATCGGATCAGCCGATTTTTTGGCAGTTTATCGGGATTGGCGACTCAAATTTTGATGTGTGGCGAAGACTCGATACAATGGACGGGCGCGTGGTCGACAACGCGAACTTTTCCCATCTCGATGACATCAGCCAAGTATCAGATGAAGAATTATACGATCAGCTGTTAAATGAATTTCCGATGTGGCTGAAGGAAGCGAAAGAAAAGCGTATTTTGAAGTAAAGAAGTGATATCAGTCTTATAAATGAAAGCTTCTGCAATCGACAATCGCGGTTTAAGCACGCGGCCTTCCAGTTTACAAAACTTCACCTCATTGGTATATTGAGCGTGGATGCGATAGCCCAAAAATACGGATAAGGAAAAGAGGTTGGAAAAATGGATGTGAAATTTCCTATTGGACAATTACAGGTTCCAGAAAACGTAAAAGCTGAGCATGTTCAGGAATGGCTCGGGAAAATCGAAAGCTATACCACACGTCTGAGGGAAGTGGTCGATGGATTGAACGAGGAGCAACTGAACAAGAAGTACAGGGAAGGCAGCTGGACAGTCCGTCAGCTTGTGCATCATATTGCGGATTCGCAATTGAATATGTACCAGCGCCTGAAACTGGCTTTAACGGATGACAATCCGACCGTTCCTCCTTTTGATCAAGAAAAATGGGCTGCGCTTCCGGACAACGAACTGCCGGTGGAAAGTTCAATCCGAATGCTGGAGGGCTTGAACGAACGGATTGTCGCACTTGGACAACAGGTAACGGACGAGGAGTTGGGACGCGTCTTCACCCATGAAACGAACGGTGAAATCAGCGTCGCCACGAAACTGGCGAAACTGTGCTGGCATGAAGAGCATCATTTGGAACATATCAAGATTGCCTTGGGAAATTAAGCCGTTAAATGTAATTTAAGTAATAAGTACACAAAAGGAATCCGCCCCATTCAGCAATGGAGCGGATTCCTATTTATGTTTCATCGGTAAAGCTGAAGAGTCGCAATTACGCCTTGCACAAGACTGATTTCGAAAGTGCAAACTCTGGAATGTACGGGGCAGCAGGAATTTCATTTAAAGCCAATTCTGTTCTACTGGAGATGGCGGCATGGATTTCAAGGGACGAATAGGTTGAGTTTGCGATGATGTAAGAGTAATCTGAAAATAGATATGAGAGGAGTGACAATGAATGGAAAAAACGATACCAGAAGTGACCTTGAACGACGGAACCACCTTGCCGGTTACCGGACTCGGTACATATGGACTGTGGGGCAATGCAGGGGCGAACGCAGTCAGCAGTGGGATCAATGCCGGGTATCGGCTGATTGATACGGCATATAATTATGAGAACGAAGGAGCGGTTGGGGAAGGCATCAAGCGCAGCGGCATTTCCCGTGAAGAGCTGTGGATTACCTCTAAACTGCCCGGCCGTTATCATACTTACGAAAAAGCGTTGGTGGCGATTCAGGAATCGCTGTACCGTTCCAATTTGGATTATTTCGACCTATACGTGATCCACTGGCCGATTCCGAAACAAGACCTCTATGTAGAAGCTTGGCAGGCACTGATTGATGCGAAGAAATGGGGGCTCGTCCGGTCGATTGGCGTGAGTAACTTCCTGCCTGAGCATCTAGAGCGCATTGTGAAGGAGACCGAGGTGACGCCGAGTCTGAACCAAGTGGAATTGCATCCGTTCTTTAACCAGGAAGAACAGCGGAGAGTGCACGCAGAACACAAGATCCAAACACAATCGTGGAGCCCAATCGCCAGGGCGGCAGATATTCTGTCGAATGAAACGATCAGCAAAATTGCCGAGGCCCATAACAAGACAGTTCCGCAAGTTGTGCTGCGCTGGCAATACCAAATCGGCTCTGTGTCGATTCCGCGCTCCACTTCTCCGCAGCGGCAGCGTGAAAACATAGATATTTTTGATTTTGCCTTAAGCGAAACGGAAATGACTGCGATTGCAGGCATGTCGCGCCCAGATGGCAGACTGTTTGATATGGATCCAGCTACTCATGAGGAGTTTTAAAATAAACACTGGCTGCACAATATTCCAAGTAAGTGAAGGCCTTGTGTGAACAGCATTGCTGCCAATACACGACAATTTAGATTCCATACGAAGACACATCCGTTATCACTTGATTGCGGATGGGTCTTTTTTCGTTTATTCATTTTTATTAATTGGGTGGGACCCAGGGGAAAATCGTGATAACCATTTGTGTGAGTGGGTCCAAAACAGGGAACCCATTTACTAATAGGACAATTCCTTGATTTAATTGGAAAAGGAGCATATCAACATGGCACATAAACGAGATGAAATCATTTTGCGGGGGCTCCGCGAAAATAATTTGAAGAATATCGATTTAAATATCCCGAAAGAAAAAATCAATGTGTTTACCGGCCTGTCAGGTTCAGGGAAAAGCTCAGTGGTATTTGATACCTTAGCGACAGAAAGCAGAAGGCAAATGACGTTGAATTACCCGCTGTATATCCGGCATCAGATGCCTAGGTACGAAAGGCCGCATGCCGACTTGATGCAGCACTTAAGCCCGGTCGTCGTCGTGGAACAGAAACCGGTGCGGAGTAATTCGCGCTCGACCGTCGGCACTTATATGGATATCGACCCGTTGATCCGGCTGTTGTTTTCACGGATCGGCAGTCCGCCAATCGGCTCAGCTACCGAATTTTCGAGTGAAAGTTCTTTCGGCAACTGTCCGGTATGCAGCGGCTTCGGAGAAATCGTGGCGCCGGATATCCACAAACTCATCGATCACACGAAGTCACTACGGGACTCTGCAGTGCGATTCAAGCCGCTTGCGCCGCCCGGCTGGCAGGGCAGATGGATGGTGGACGGCGGATTGTTCGAACCCGATCTCCCCATCAAAGATTTTACGGAAGAAAAATATAATCTTCTGGTCTACGGGCCGCCGGAAGGAGAGCGGGCATTTAGCACTTATTATTACAAAGTAGGCAACAGGGACATTGAATGGGACGGTATCCTTCCCAGGTTTATTCGCCTGTACATTAACCGGGACCTCACGAAACTGAAAATAACGTCCCAGGATGATGTGCTGGCGATGACCACAAATACACCGTGTCCGACCTGCGAAGGTTCAGGATTGAACCCGAAAGTACTGGAATGCAAAATCAACGGGCTCAATATCGCCCAATACGACCACTTGGAAATGACGGATTTGTTGGGGGAACTGGCGAACATAAAAGACCCGGTCGGTACATCCATCGCTCAACAGGCCTTCCCGAATGTCAAACAGCTGGTGGATCTGGGCTTGGGCTATTTGAGTCTGGCGCGAAAAGTGGGCACGCTGTCGGGCGGCGAAGCGCAGCGCGTGAAAATCGCCCGTCACTTGGGCAGCAGCCTAAACAACATCACGTATATTTTCGATGAACCGAGTGCAGGGCTTCATCCGGAAGAAATCGACATGTTGACGCACATGTTGAAAAATTTAAGAGACAATTATAATACTGTCGTTGTCATCGAACACAATTTAGCCGTCATCAAAACGGCAGATGAAATCATTGAAATGGGTCCGGGCGCGGGCGTGACCGGCGGTGAAGTGGTGTATCAAGGCGCACAGGCAGGGTTAAAGAGGGCTTCAGCCATCACCGATTTGGATCATAAGGTCAGCGTGAATAAAACCCCGCGACAGGCAGAACACAGTTTCTCAATCAAAAATGCTTCGGCCAATAACTTGAAAAATGTAAGTGTGGACATTCCGAAGAATGTCCTTGTCTCGGTATGCGGTGTTTCAGGTTCCGGCAAGAGTTCGTTAATGTTCGACGCATTTACCGACAACTATCCTGAAACCATTTCAGTGGGCCAGGGCAGCATCGGAACTTCCAGCCGTTCGACACTCGCTACTTATATGGGGATTATGGATGACATTCGGTCGATTCTTTCAAAAGAAACAGGACAGCCGGTGGGCTTGTTCAGCTTTAATTCATCGGGAGCCTGCCCGGTCTGTGAGGGCAAAGGCGTCACTACGCCGGATGTCGCTTTTGCGGATCCCGTGACCGTCACGTGTGAAGCCTGTAGAGGGACGCGGTATTCAGACGAAGCCCTGTCCCACCGCCACTTAGGAAAAAATGTCGTGGAAATTTTGGAACTGTCGATCGACGAAACCAATCATTATTTAAAAATGCCGAAAATCGTCAAAAAAGTTGATACCTTAAAAGATGTAGGCTTGGGCTACCTGACATTAGGGCAGACGACAAGTTCGTTGAGCGGAGGAGAAGTGCAGCGCCTAAAGCTTGCCAGCCACCTGAAAAAAGAAGGGCAAATCTATTTGTTGGATGAACCGTCGTTGGGTCTGCACACGAAAGACAACGCTCATTTATTGGACGTCTTCCAAGGCCTCGTAGACAAAGGGAATTCAGTCATCCTCATCGAACACAATCTGAACTTTATCGCCGCGAGCGACTGGGTAATCGAAATGGGTCCAGGCGGCGGGAAAAAGGGCGGAGAAGTCTTGTTTGAAGGGACACCGGAAAGCATGCTGGGGTCGGAAACATTGACGGCGAAGTGGCTAAGAAAAGGGATCAAGGGGTAATTAAGTGAATAGGTACTGCGAAGTTGGAGTTGATCAATTTCTTGTGAAGGAAAAGAAAAAATTTATCGGGAGGAGGAGTTCACTATGGATGAAAACACATTGAAGAAAGCAAAATTATTTACCGTCTTAAATCTGATTGCTTATTTTCTGACGCTCGGCGTCAATTACCTCGGCTCTTCCGGATTTTTCGCTGGGAATAGCCAGAAAGACATCTCTGACCGATACATGACGCTGATTTCCCCGGCGCCGTTTACGTTTTCGATTTGGGGACTGATCTATACGCTTGTGCTGGTTACGCTGGTCTATCTGTTCATCAAACGAAAAGATGCGAACGTCAGCCGCTTGATCCTGTTAATCTCGCCATGGTTTATCCTGAGCTCGCTGTTCAACATGGCCTGGATCGTCGCATTCTCTTATGAATGGTTGGGCATCTCTACGATTTTGATCATCGGCCTGCTGTTCTCATTGTTCCTCATCATCGGAAAAATCTATACCCACCGGTTCGAAGTTCCTTCGACCTTAGCAGGAATCAGCTTTACGCTCTACGCTGCGTGGGTGACCATTGCGACCGTCGTCAACACTGGATTGCTTTTGGTGCAGCTGGAATGGAGCGGTTTCGGCATTTCCTATTCGATCTGGACGCTGATCATATTAGGAGTTGCCATCGCGTTTGTGCTCGTTTACTTGTCGAAGTACAAAAACGCTGCCTTCCCGCTTCCTTTGGCATGGGCGTTCTTCGGGATCTACGCTTCGTATACGAGCGGAGAGGTGAACCCAGAGTTGTCGACGGCCATTCAAGGGGTTCTGATTGCTGGTATTGTCATATTCTTGATCGCAGCGGTATGGAGATTTATTAAAAATGGAAAGGCACTTTTTCCAAGGCATACGTTTTAAAAGCGTTCACTAAATATAAGCAGGCACATATATAGCCGCTCCGAGGAGATCAACATTCCTTGGAGCGGCTATTTGGTTTATTCAAGCTTATAAATTATTCGGGAATTGTGTCGCTCCCTAGGAAGCGAGACTAATTGAAAATGACAATGCCCACCCGATTTTTGGGTGGGCAGGTCTTATTTTGGGTACACAGTGCACAATTAAATGTATTTCCTTCATGAACGATGCGATGGAAGTACCGTTTTCTAATATTCTCCGTATATGGCCGCCCATGTATACGTGCCTACAATGCCATCGACTTTCAAGCCTTTGTCTGCCTGGTATTGCCGGACATTTCTTTTGGTTTCAGGTCCAAAGATTCCATCAACTGCTGTTTTTAGTCCAAGCTCATTTAATGTCCATTGGAGAAGTTTCACTTCAATGCGCGCACTTCCTTCACGCAGTATAAACTGATGTTCCGGTGCAATATTCATTAAATTCCTGAGGTTGGCCGGCAGTTTTCCTTCTTGATCTAAAGGTTTTTTATGCTCCCCGTATAGTGCCACCCATGTATACGTGCCTACAACGCCATCGACTTTCAAGCCTTTGTCCGCTTGGTATTGCCGAACATTTTTTTGGGTCTCAGGTCCAAAGATTCCATCAATCGCTGTTTTTAGTCCGTACTGATTTAATGTCCATTGGAGAAGTTCCACTTCAATGCGCGCACTTCCTTCGCGCAGAATAAACTGATGTTCCGGTGCGATGTTCATTAGATTCTCAAGGTTGGCTGGCAGCTTGTCCTGGTTAACTGCAGATGCATGGCTTGTGGCTTCCACCGGTTGAAAAGAGAGGGGAGATGCAACCAATAACCCGAATGCCAGAAACATTGGAATCCATTTCTTCTTCATGCCTGTTCCCTCCAGAATGTTTAGTTGCCTCTTATTTACCCCCTCCTATTAATAAATAAAACGACAATTCAGCCGTTCAAAAAATTATTAAAATCGCTTCCCAAGGATAGAAACAGTTCTAATGGAATTTGATAACGCCCTCCAATTTACATCATAAAAATAGCCGCTCCGAGGAAATCAATATTCCTTGGAACGGCTATTTTTTATTCAAACTTATAAATTGTTAAGGGAAATGTGTGGTCCGCAGCGATCGACTCAAAGTGTTTTTCCGCCGCTCTCTTTAAAACGCCCCAGATCCACCGCCACCACCGCCGACTCCTGCACCAGAACCAACCGAGCTGCCGCTTGCGCTGGCAGTAGTCGAACCCGCTGACACGAAGATTGCCGTCATGAACACCGGATTCATAACAATGCTGGAGTCATCTGCCGTATTCGCGGACATGAACGCTGCCGCTTTCCGTTCGGCGGTTTTCGGATCGCTGCCAAGCAGGTAGGCATAAGCACGCTGCTGTTCGTCTGAAGTCAGAGCGTGCCACTGGCTTTCAGGCAAGTTTTGCATCGCCGCTTTTAATTGACGCCAGTGATGGCGGATTTCGAGCCCGTCAAATGCGATCGGCGCATAGCCGATGGCAAAGCCGAACGCGAGCATCGCCAAAACGATGGATGCTGCCATGGCAGGGAAAAGCACGTTGACTCCGGTATAAATGGCGAGGCCGATAAACAGCATGCTCATGATGCCAGCTGTCCAGCGCAGCACCGGATGCTTTTCGTAAAAGTTTTTCGCTTTTACTTCGGCGGTGATGCCTTTATTCCATTCGGCGATCGCTTCGTTATACGCTAAATGATTTTCGACATTTTCCGTGTATTGTTCCACTTGCCCCAGCGTGAATTCACGGCCGTCGCCGATACGGTCGAATAATAAGCCAATCAAGGTTTCTTCATGGGCGAGGTCGGTTTTTCGATTGATCAACTCGAACTGATCTTCTGAGAGTTGCTTGATATTGCCTTTTCGCATGAGCTCCAGGATTGCTGCCGAGATAGCGTTCGGCGACAGGAACGCCGAGTTGGTGAAATGAAGCAGTGCAGGAATGCTCATCGATTCTTTTGGGACGAAAAATTCATACGGGTAATTGCGGATTTGTCGCTTGCGCCGAGAAGCGCGCATCCACGACAGCAAAATTCCACCCAGCAGCAAGGCACCAAGAACCGCAATCGCTGGAATCGCAATAACGCGCGCGGTTTGCTGATTTTGCGCAAATACCGCCGCTTCATTTTCCTGTTCTTCGCGGTCTTCGGCTAGGTCATTACGAATCGTTCCACCGACTACAGCAGCATCCGGGAACAGCTTAGGTGCAAAAATCGCGCGGACATTGGCGTTTTCGCCGTCAGGCACAGAGCCAAGTTCGAAAACCGCAGTGCCGTCATCTGTGATGCGTTCCGTCCCAAATGCTTCCCCGTAGCCCAATGCCTCAACATTGTTGGCCGTAACGGGCGGTGTGATGGAAATTGTCATGTCGCCGTATTCGCTTTCGTTGCTTTCATCAAAGAACGCCCAGTAAAATTGCGCGCCGTCTTCAAATTTTTCCACAGCGTTGGTAATTTCGTAATTCAATTCGATCTCAATCGTTTCGTCGTCTTCACCCGAGCGGTAAATCTGGTAAACGCCGTCTTCCATTTCAACTTTCAACGCTTTGCCGTTTTCCACAGCGGAGAAGTTCTCGATCGCCGTGCCTTTTTTGGCAATCAGACCGCGCGTGATGCCGTTGAAATCATCTTCGAATTCATACGTGAATTGTTCCGTGACATCCGCAGTGCCGTCTTCATTTAACTGCGCATCGATCCGGACTTCCGTAATGTCAAAGTCCACCGCGTAGACCTGCGTCGGAACGAGCACGACCAACACAACAGCCAGCAAATACGGAAGGATTTTTTTGCTTCCCATGATCCATCACCTCTTGCATAACAATACGGACGGCGTTTGAAAAGGTTTCATTAAGAGAATGGTAGTGGGAAGGTGAGGCGGGGATGGTTTCTGAAACCATTTAGGCGTTTATCCGTAGGAAGAGGAAAGAGAAGTTTTTATGAGGTAAGCTAAAATCCATATTTTCAAAACAAGAGGGGGGACAGGAAATGAAAGCAATGGTCTGCACACGTTATGGGCCTCCGGAAGTTTTGGAGCTTCAACAGCTGGAGAAGCCGGTGCCGAAAGCCAATGAAATTGGGATAAAAGTTCAAGCATCTACCGTAACAGCAGGGGATTGCGAGATGCGGAGCTTCCAATTTCCGGTGTTGCTGTGGATTCCACTGCGGCTGTTTTTCGGTTTGCGGAAACCTAGGCTGAGCGTATTGGGGCAGGAATTTGCGGGAGAAGTTGAAGCCCTGGGAACGGAAGGGACGCAGTTCAAGAAAGGAGACCGTGTTTTCGGCGCGACTGAATTGAAGCTTGGCGCATATGCCGACTTTCTCTGTCTTCCGAGCAGCTATGCGATCGCCCGTATGCCGGAAGGGATTAGTTTTGAAGAAGCCGCCACCATCCCGACAGGGGGAATGAATACCCTGTTTTTTCTCAGGAAAGCCAGAATCCAACCCGGCCAAAAAGTTCTGATCATCGGAGCCGGCGGAAGCATAGGCGTGATAGCCGTTCAGCTCGCCAAAAATTGGGGAGCTGAAGTGACGGCCATCGACAGCGGCGAAAAGCTGGACATGCTTTTATCCATTGGAGCGGACAAAGTAATTGATTACCAGCAGGAAGACTTTACCGCAACTGGCGAAACCTATGATGTGATCTTCGATATTGCGGGGAAAAGCCCATTTTCGAAAACCCTCAAATCCGTGAAACGAAAAGGCTTCTATTTGATGGGAAATCCGAGCCCGGCCCAACTGTTCCGGAGGTTTTTGCCGACAATGACAGGCGGCCGGAAAATTATAGCTGGAGCGACGGACTATAAAGCCGATGATTTACGCTATCTCAGCAACTTGTTGGCAGCTGGCAAGATCAAGCCGGTCGTTGATCGGATCTTCCCTTTTGAGCAGCTGCGTGAAGCGCACCATTATGTAGAGAGTGGATCGAAAAAAGGCAATGTCGCCATCAGCCATCAATGAAAAATTGCCGAGTTGTATAATCCACTTCTTAAAGCGTCTCATGCTCCCTTTTTGTACCATTAACATTTAAAATGAATAACGACTACCAAATCAAGATGCAATTTGGTAGTCGTCCTGTTTATTTTTTATGTTTTGCTGCAAGAAACGGAACTTGCTGCTCAAATGAATTTTTTCAACCTAATCTAAATGAAAGATCAGGGAGTTCGGTTATTGTTGCTGTTTATTAGTTTATTATTTTCACCTGGGGTGCGCGTCTGGTCTTTTAACGATTGGTTCTTTTGTTCTTGTGAATTGGAATTTTGCTGTTCTGAGGTTTCCTTGTTCTTCTCTTCAAGGAGTTCGTTCATTTTTTCAATGTTTGTTTCTTTGGTAGATGGCTTGTCCTGGCTCATAAAATACCCCTCTCTTAGCTGTTTTTATTTGTATTCCCGGAGGCAATAGAGATAAACGCTGGCAGGGAATAAAGAGCGCCACTGTGCTGATAAGACCTTCCTAATTGAGTCGCAAAAAATGCCTGATGAAGAACAGGCCATTTAGTGTGGAAAGGTTAGCACTCCAGAGAGAGGGATATACTAAGAGAAAGAAGAAAGGGTGATTTGGATGAAAGCAAGGTTGGACTGGGATGGCGGTATGGCTTTTAACGGATTGACGGAATCGGGGCATCGGGTGGTTTTGGATGCCGACGCTGAAAGCGGCGGGGCTAATAGCGGGCCACGGCCGACTGAACTCCTTTTGCACGCAGCGGCCGTGTGTACAGGAATGGACATCGTGATGGTTCTGAGTAAGATGCGTTTGACCGTGGAGGAATTTTTCATTGATATCGAGGGAAGGCGTGCAACGGAACACCCGAAACGCTTTACGGATATCGCCATCACCTATCATCTGAAAGGGGATCTCCCTAAAGATAAAGTCGTGCGGGCCATTAAATTATCCAGGGAGACCTATTGTTCGGTCACGCATTCCTTGAATTCAACCCTTAGCTACCACTATGCATTGAATGATGAGCCGATTGAAACAGTGGAGGCATAAACTTGCAAGTTAAGGCAGGTGCTAGCGGTGAAAGCAGCAGGGCTATGATAAACAAATAGCGCGGGATTCTCTAAATTGAGAATCCCGCGCTATTAATTTTATTAGTAAAAAATCAATGGATATCCCGCTTTTTAAAGCTTCCTAATAAATATAACGTTCTTTTGACCGTTTTTGTAGGAAAAACTGGCAAGAAGAGCAGGTGTCTAAGTTGAGCTGAAAACTTAAGCGGAAAAAGGAATAGGGGCCAGTTGTCTTGAATTTTATAAAGGAAGAGTAAAAACTGCGAGGCGATCGCCTCGGAAAGGAGGGAACATCATGCTGTTTATGTTGGTTGTCAAAGCATCACCCACTTCGGAAGCCGGAACGCTCCCCAGCTTGGAAGGGATGGAAGCCATGTCGAAGTATAACGAGGAGTTGGTCGAGGCAGGCGTTCGGGTGATGGCAAAAGGACTTTATCCCAGTTCGAAAGCACTTCGCCTTTCGTATGCAGAGCCTGGTGAAAAACCCATAGTTACAGAAGGTCCCTTTGCCAATCCGAAAGAAACCATTTCCGGGTTCATCTTGATTGATGTCGAATCGAGGGAAGCGGCTATCGAATGGGCAATGCGGATGCCGGATCCGATCGGGCATGGCGAAGGGGAAGTTGAATTGCATCAGGTGTTCGAAGGGCCGCTGGAGGAGTAAAGTTCCGAACCGATTCCGCTTAAGGCGTACGCTTCACTTGGTGCAGCATAAAAGACGCGTCCTTGGAAAATAAAAAATTCTAAACGATATTGACACTACACGCTAACTTATACCTCATGCGTCACCGTTCAGTGGAAATCAGCATTCCACTGAACGGTTTTTTGTTTTATTTAAGCTAGTTGAAGAAATTGCGATCCTGTGCTGAACACAATTTTCGGTATGCCAGAAAGCGGTCTACACTAGATGCCACTCTCCATAAAATAAGGAATGGCGATTGTATTTATATGAAGAAAAGAAATTATTCATTATGGTGTGCTTACCCCATAGGATGCAACAACAAGTTTACTGACAACGCCTCACAAGATCTTGTGCAAGCTTATTAGCCTATGAATGAAACCATCATTCACATAGGATAATTTAAGCAGAGAGCAGTCAATATGGTCGGTCTTTATCATCTTGGTAGAGGTTCTAATGGATTAAGAATTTGATTTTATAAAAAATTTGTTTTATTCGTTCATCTCTTTGTATAGAATAGGAATAGATTGAAAAATAGCCGCTGTTATAGAAAGTTGGTTGTTACAGCAAAGGGGTGCAGAACAGCGGTTGAATTGCAGCATGAGAAGAAATCAGCAGGGGGAATGGATATGAAATTATTGAAAAAGTGGAATCGAATAAGTATTGTAAAACAAATATTGATCGGCTTGGTTTTAGGGGTTATCTTGGCTGTTGCGATTCCGGAAGCAGCTAAATCTTTAACCATTTTTGGCGCATTATTTGTAGGTGCATTAAAAGCGATTGCTCCTGTCTTGGTGCTGTTCTTGGTCATGGCATCGATCGCTCAGCATAAAAGCGGCCAGCAAACAAATATGAAATCCATCGTCTTCCTATACCTAATGGGAACATTTTTAGCAGGATTGGTCGCGGTCATTGCCAGCTTTATTTTCCCAGTAAGCATAACGCTTACTCAAGGAGTTGAAGATCTGACTGCTCCTGGCAATGCAATTGAAGTGATAAAAACCTTAGTCTTGAATGTTGTTGATAATCCGGTCAACGCGCTTGTTAATGCGAACTATATCGGTATTTTAGCTTGGGCGATTGTTCTTGGATTGGCATTACGGGCTGCTTCGGATA
Organism: Planococcus sp. TJ-301; assembly: GCF_058268475.1. NCBI lineage: Bacteria > Bacillati > Bacillota > Bacilli > Caryophanales > Caryophanaceae > Planococcus > Planococcus sp. TJ-301. The sequence continues at coordinate 209,705 of NZ_JBZDOH010000002.1, forward strand.
CAACAAAAACGTTGATCACGAATTTCTCCGATGCTGTTGCCAAGATGGTCGGCTGGGTCATCAAGTTCGCGCCGCTCGGCATCATGGGCCTTGTTATCGAGTCGATTACGACAAACGGACTTTCATCGCTATTGGGTTATGGAAAGCTGTTGGCACTTTTGATCGGATGTATGCTTTTTGTGGCTCTTGTGGTCAATCCGCTCATCGTATTTATAAACATTCGCCAGAACCCATATCCACTTGTTTTTAAGTGCTTGCGGGAAAGCGGTATTACGGCATTCTTCACACGCAGCTCTGCAGCAAATATTCCGGTCAATATGACCTTATGTGAAAAGCTGGGCTTGGATAAAGATACGTATTCGGTATCGATTCCATTAGGAGCTACAGTCAATATGGCCGGAGCAGCGGTTACGATTTCTGTTCTGACGCTTGCTGCGGTCCATACACTCGGCATCCAAGTGGATATCCCGACAGCCATCATCCTCAGCGTTTTGGCAGCTGTATGTGCTTGCGGCGCTTCTGGCGTTGCTGGTGGTTCACTGCTATTGATCCCGCTGGCGTGCAGCTTGTTCGGGATCCCTAATGATGTGGCAATGCAAGTAGTCGGTGTAGGCTTTATCATCGGCGTATTGCAGGATTCATTTGAAACTTCTTTGAACTCTTCAACAGACGTGCTTTTCACAGCTACTGCTGAATACAAGAAGCGTCTTAAAGAAAGTGGGAGCATTGGTGCCGAGAAAGCTTTTGATACCAATAAACCTGCTGAAGACTTGGTGAAAAGCTAAATTATTTACCTGGTTTTTGACTCTCCATATAGATCGGAAGCGATCTGAGATATATAAAAACTCATCTTTAGGCTGCTAGAATCCTGATTTTTTTCTAGTGGTGATCCTGGGTTCTGTGTTTGTCTTTATTTGTAGAATGCTGAGAATGGAAAAAGCCAGTTTCGAGATTAATCAATATCCAAACTGGCTTTTCGATTTCTAAAATCCAAAAAAACCGTTTATCTCCCAACCGAGATTAACGGTTTTTTTCTTTCTCGAAAATCTAATGCCAATGGTCTATCCCTGTCTACTACCTTGTATGAATTTTACTACTGCTTCCTGAGTGTTTATCAACTATTCGGTAGGACTTTAACTTATAGTGAAGAACAAGTACAGAGGTTCAAGATCATACTAAGGAATGGGGATGTAATATGAAGAAGGAAAAAGTGTTTTCCGTATTGGGTTCAGCCGTATTAGCAAGTTCGTTGTTTATGCCTTACAACGCAAGCGCCATGAAAGTGACAGGTCCAATCGCTTCAACAAATGTTTTGGAAAGCCACGAACATGAACAATTGTATGATGCGCGGAATGTGCTGAATGGTGTCATCCCCACAGGCGAACAATTGCTTGCGGCAAATAACTTAATCGATTCCATTGGAAGCGGTGCCAAAGTTCAGTGGAACAAGATGTTTGGAACTCCTTCGTCCATCTTCAAAGATAAAGGCTATTTAACGGCTCCCGCTTCAGGATCAGCGGAAACGATTGCGCGCGGCTGGTTAAAATCGAATGCAGAAGTATTCGGATTAACGGCGAAGGACATCGACTCGCTGCAGGTTATTCGAAATTATAAAATGCCTGGAACAGGGCTGCAGCCCGTTACGTTCCAGCAATCATTTGACGGGATCGAGTCGATTTTCGGCGGCCGTGTAATTGTGTCTGTCAATAAAAATGGACAGATTTTATCGGTCACGGGCAATCTGTCGAAAGCAGCATCCTTTACCAATGATTTTGCTTTATCCGAAGCGGATGCATTGAAGAAAGTCGTCTCTTTGGAGCAGCCGAGTTTGTCGTATACGCCAAAAACATTGAAGCAAGCAAATGGCTGGCAAGTGTTTGACGGAGCGGATGTTCTGCCAACGAAGCAATACGTGAAAAAAGCCGTGTTTGCCAAAGGTGATGAAATCCGGCCGGTCTACCGCGTTCTGTACATTGAGGAACTTCAAGAAGGTGCGGAAGTCATCATCGATGCAAAAACGGGGGAACGGCTATACGAACGTTCGCTTGTCCAGCACTTGAATCCGGAAGGTGCGGTATTTGAAAACTATCCGAATGCAAGCAAAGGCGGCGCCTTGGTCAATAAATCATTTAAAGGGGACGCGGCCGCTTCACCGAACGGCTGGCTGCTGCCGACAAGTGAACTGGGCGTCACGACATTCGGGAACAATGCGAGTTCGTTTGCAAATTGGAGCAACTTCCTTGCACCAGCCGACCAAGCGATTCGGCCAGTCAATCCATTAGGGCAATTTAAATACCCATTCCTGAATGCTTGGCAAAAATCCAAAGGGCAAACGCTGCCGCCTTCCTACGCGCAAGATGCAAACAGCGCAACGACCAACTTGTTTTACCATCATAATTTATTCCATGATTATTTCTATAAGCTCGGATGGGTTGAAGGCGCAGGCAATCTTCAAACAACGAACTTTGGAAAAGGCGGATCGGATGGCGATGCCATTATGGGATTGGTTCAAGCAGGGGCGCTTTCCGGAGGGGAACCGACGTATACAGGCCGCGATAACGCCTATATGCTAACCCTTCCAGACGGACTTCCAGCATGGAGCGGCATGTTCCTCTGGGAGCCGATTGCAGGTGCATTTGAAGGCGAATACGCAGACGGAGATTACGATGCGGGGATTATCTACCATGAATATTCCCACGCATTGTCAACTCGCTTGGTTGCTGGCGGAGAAGCACTTGGCAGCCACCAAGCAGGCTCGATGGGTGAGGCATGGGGCGACTGGTTCGCGATGCATTACCTGATCAAAAATGGCTTGCAGGACAAAGCCGTTGTGGGTGCTTATGTAACAGGGAACGAAGAACGCGGAATTCGCAGCTGGGCGCTGGAAGACAGCCCGTTGCAATACGGCGATGTCGGCTTTGATATCATCGGCCCTGAAGTGCACGCAGACGGTGAGATTTGGGCAGCGATCCTTTGGAAAGTAAGAGAAGACCTGCTCGCGTCGCTTGGCAAAGAAGCGGGTGAAAAAGTAGTGGAGCAATTGGTCATTGACGCGATGCCGATTTCGGCGCCGAATCCGTCGATGGTGGATATGAGAGACGCCATCCTTGCAGCCGATACGGAACGGTTCGGCGGCAAACATTACGACGTGCTGTGGTCCGCATTTGCGAGTCGCGGCTTAGGGACGGAGGCAGCTTCAGATGGCGGAAACGATACGGATCCGACGCCTGGCTACAACCACCCTACGCAAGAGAAAAACGGTTTATTTGCCGGAAAAATCATCAATGCCAGCACCAACAAACCGGTTGAAGATGTTCGCATCATCGTCGGCGAGTATGAAGCGCGCACAAGTGCCGTCCGTACAACAGCGGAAAAAGGTGCATTTGGCGTCCCAATGCTTGCTGGCACTTACGACATCACGATTCAGGCAAAAGGCTTTGGTTCACGCACGCTGAAAGATGTCCAAGTGGCGGCAGGGGAAAACAAAGCCTTTAAGATTTCATTGGAGCCGAACGTTGCTTCTTCTTTTAATGGTGCAAGCATTGCGAATGTGTCGAGTGAGTCAGACAGCAATCCGGTGAAAATGGCTATTGATGATACAGAAGCGAGCGTCTATGCATCTGAGTTACAGGAAGAAGGCTTTACAGGAGCTGAATTCGTGGTCGATTTAGCAACGGATCAGCCAGTAGAAATCTCTACGGTAAATGTCAGTGCGTTTAAAGACATTTCCAAAGGGCGATTCGCTACGCTCAAAGACTTTACGGTACTTTCTTCAGTCGATGGAGAAAACTGGACAGAGATTGTCGACAGTGAATTCACTGCCGCCAAACCTCGCCCGGCATCACCTGACTTGCATTACAAAGAGTATGAGTTGGCCGCACCGGTCCAAGCGAAATACCTTAAACTGGTTGCAGAAAATGCACAAAATAATGCTTCTGGCTATATCCAAGTTGCTGAACTTCAAGCATTCGGACCAGGCCGAACGAAAATCGAACCCCTTGTCCTGGAGCCCGAAGAGCCGTTTGTTGCTGCAGGTACAGTGGCAGCGGGCAATGCTGGAACCGGCATTGGCAGTTTAGCCGGAGTTAGCGCGACGCTTGCGGTTACAGAAAATGAATTTGTGGCAACACAAAATCCAACGCCAAGCACACAAGGCGTCGACGGTTACGTTGTTTCCCTGCCTTCACCATACGGAGATGGGATTCATACGTTCAACCTGACAGGTTCATCGGAAAGCGCCTTTGACTACGATGTGTACTTCTACAATAAAAACTTTGAAGTCATCGGGTCGGTAGCCACTTCAGGTGCTGACGAAACGGGAGTCATTCCTGGCGGCACTGCTTATGTCTATGTTGGATTGTACAGTGGTGCGAACGTACCTTTCACATTTACAGCAGTCAGCCCATATTAAGGCAAGTTCAGAAAAGCCCCTTCAAATCAAGATTTTGAAGGGGCTTTTTATTTTACGCATATTCATAAAGTCTAGGAGAGTTGTGGTGTGCCGTAGGAGCGGAAGATTTCATGCAAGGAATCATAAAAGCGAGTTTTTGTGCGAAAAGGTTTTCCGAAATCTTCATCGAATAATTAGAGATAAAGGAGAGGGTGAAGATGGACACGGTCATTGCAATTGAAAAATTATCGAAACGGTATAAAGACGTGCAGGCTGTGGAAGATCTTTCGCTGGAATTGAAGAAGGGAGAGATTTACGGGTTCATCGGGCTGAATGGCTCTGGGAAAACGACCACCATCCGCATGATGCTTGGCATGATCAAGCCGACTGAAGGGTCGTGTAGGCTATTCGGAAAAAAAATCAGGCTCTCGAATTATAAGGTGTGGGAAAAGGTCGGCTATCTGGTGGAGACGCCTTATGCCTACCCGGAACTGACGGTTGAAGAGAACCTGGATTTATTCCGCCGTTTGCGTCAGATTAAAGAACCTGGCGCCGTCAATCGAATCATCGGCGAGCTGCAATTGGTCCCATATGCGAAACGGAAAGCCAAGCATCTGTCACTTGGAAATGCACAGCGCCTCGGGATTGCCAAAGCGCTGCTGCACCAGCCGGAAATTCTTATTTTGGACGAGCCGGTAAACGGCCTCGATCCTGCAGGCATTGTGGAGGTCCGAAAATTGCTGCGGGACTTGGCTGCCAATAAAGGCGTAAGCATTTTTCTGTCGAGCCACCTGCTCAGCGAAGTGGTGCTGATTGCTGATAAAATCGGCATCATTCACCACGGCCGCTTGGTCGAACAGTTTGAAACGGACAATTTGAATAGCCTGATCGAACGGAAGCTGCTTGCTGATACACGGCACAATAGCGCTGCGGCCATTGCTCTGGCGGAACAGGGGATTTCATGCCGTGTGAATCCGGACGGGCTCATTGAAATCGGAGAAAAAACCTTGCTTGACCAGCCGGAGATTGTGTCGGGCAAGCTCGTGGAACTGGGATTTCCGCCTGTATATTTGAGTGTCGAAGTGGAATCGCTGGAAGCCTATTTTTTGAGAGTTATCCAAAGGGAAGGAGGGTAACCAATGGGCTATTTCATAGCGGCGCTGCAAGCGGAAAGCATAAAAATCAGGAAGTCGAAAATGGTTTGGATTACACTAGCGATCTTTACAGTAGCGCCGTTAATGGGAGGATTTTTCATGTTTGTACTGAAAGATCCGGAGCTTGCCCGAACGACCGGGCTGCTCGGAGACAAAGCGCAGATTCTGGGAGAAGCGACATGGCCAGCATATTTCAGCTTGCTCGCCCAAATCATTGCGGTCGGCGGACTGATCGTTTTCGGCTTTGTCACCAGCTGGGTGTTCGGCAGGGAATACGCCGATCGGACGATCAAAGATCTGCTGGCCTTGCCGGTTCGACGAAGCTTTATCGTCCTTGCCAAGTTTATCGCCATTTTTTTAACGTGTTTGCTGTTAAGTTTGTATGTCATTGTCGTTGGCGGTTTGATAGGCATGTTCGTCGGCTTGCCAGAGTGGTCCGCGGCAGCAGCCAGGGAAGGCGTTTACCTCCTAGCCGCAACTACTTTATTGACCTTGGCGTTAAGCCCGCCAGTCGCCTTTTTTGCGTGTTTCGGCAAAGGGTTTTTAGCGCCAATCGGCTTTGTCATTTTTATGGTGGTCATCGCGCAGATCATTGCAGCCATCGGCTACGGCGCTTATTTTCCGTGGACGGTTCCGGCACTTTTTAGCGGCATGGCGGGAACAGGAGGCTTGGAATGGATCAGTTTTATCCTTGTCCTTCTGATGGCTATTGCCGGTTTTGCAGCAACGGTGGCCTGGTGGCTTTTTGCCGATCAGCAATGAATAAGAGAGGTTTGCGGCGCGTCCTACATGAAGAGGCGCCGTCCACGCAAGAGGCAATCAGCTATCAAATGCCTTAGGATAAGGGGAGAGGAGGGAGTTTCCTATGAAGCAACCTAAAATCCATATTCCCAAAACCCGATTTGAAACCGTTTTTGATGCAGTCGGCATCACTTTTTACATACTGGCTCTTATTTATTTGGCTGCCCAATTTGGGAACCTGCCAGATCGGGTACCCGGCCATTTTAATGCTGCTGGGGAAGCGGATCGATGGGGCAGTAAAATGGAGCTGATTATCTTGCCGAGTGTAGGTGGAGGGCTTTGGTTTCTTATCACGGTACTGGAGAAATATCCGCATATATTCAACTATCTTAATTTGAGAGCGGACAATATAGAGAGGCAATATAAAAATGGCAGATTGATGCTGAATGTCCTTAAAAATGAAATAGTGCTGTTTTTTAGCATGCTCACTTATTTAACGATTCAAATAGCACGAGGAGCGGCAGAAGGTTTAGGCGGAGCATTTCTTCCGGTTTATCTATTGGTGATCCTAGGCTCGATGTTCGTGTTTATGTTCAGGATGTTGAGAATGTAAAGGGGGGAAACTTCTTTTTGGCGCGTCCTAGGAAAATGAATATGAAAAGAGAAAATCAGTGGAAGAAGTTCCTCCATAAATTTTAGACAGGCTAGTTGTATATCTATGGCTGCCCCCAATTAAAACAAGCTAATAAAGCGGGCTGCTCAATAATGGAGAGCGGCCCGTTATTTTTGAATGCTTTTGGCAGGATGTGTAAAATGGAAATCATACATGATTGGCAATTCAGAAATTGAAGGAGAGGCGATGCAAAATGAGTTCAGAAACAATGAAGACATTCGGGTTTTACCAACCGGGTTCAAAAGAGGAAGCAATGGACTTTAAACTGGTGGAGCAGGATAAGCCGACACCGACGGGACGCGATCTTCTCGTTGAAGTAAAAGCGATATCCATTAACCCGTCGGATCTTCGGACGCGCGACGGAAAAAAGGAAGACGATGAGTCCCTAACTGTCGTTGGCCGTGATGTAGCAGGCGTGGTTGTGGCAACAGGGGAAGGATGTTCACTGTTTAAAGCAGGGGACGAAGTATTTTACGCCGGTACCAGCAATCGGCCAGGCGGCCAAAGTGAATTTCATTTGGTGGATGAACGGATCGTAGGGAGAAAGCCAAAAAGCCTTGGTTTTCCTCAAGCAGCGGCATTGCCCTTGACCAGCATTACCGCCTACGAAGCGCTTTTTGAGCGTCTGGGTATCTCAAAAGACGCAACGGAGAATGCAGGCAAGACGATCTTGATCATCGGAGCAGCGGGAGGCGTGGGTTCCATTGCTGTACAAATCGCCAAACTGGCCGGCCTGACGGTAATCGGCACCGCTTCCCGTCCCGAGACAATCGATTGGGCCAAAGACCGTGGGGCGGATCACACCATCAATCATCATGAAGCATTTGGGCCTCAGCTGGAAAGTTTGGGCATAGGGGGCGTGCAATACATCTTCTGCCTGACTAATGTGGATGACCATATGGCCGAAATGGCAAAAGTGATTTTGCCTCAAGGGAAAATCTGCTCGATTCTGCCGGCATTCAAGCCGCTCGACATGGCGCTGTTTGGCAAAAGTGTCACTTTCGCCTATGAGCTCATGTACACCCGCTCTCTTTTCCAGACGGCGGACATGGTGCAGCAGCATCTTCTGCTGAACAAATTGGCGGATTGGGTGGATGAAGGAAAAATCCGTTCGACCATGACCCAACACTTTACCCCGATTTCTGTGGAGAATTTAAAAAGAGCATACGCCCATCTTCTGACAAGCAAGACGATCGGCAAGATCGTGCTGGAAGGGCCTTTCGAATAACCTTATCTAACCGCCGTTCCGGAAAAGGAATGGCGGTTAAATAAGGTAGTAAATTGAAGGCAGAAGGAGCTCTGATGAATTTAATGAAACGGAGTCCAGGTTCATATACATCTCTGCAAATGCCTAAATTTCTGCATGAATTGTTTGGAAAGAGAACCACAAAGGTTGAATTGACCATTGTTTTACTCTGTTGCCTCGTTCTCTCATCTTTATTGTTAGTACATACCTATAACGAATGGTATGAGCTTACGGTTTGGAAAAAGATATTACTAATCATTTTAACAGCAGACATCACCGGTGGAGTTGTAGCCAATGTGACGAAAGCTACAAATGAATATTATCAAGCAAATCAGAGAGCCAGATTAATTTTTATAGCAATACATGTCCAACCCCTGCTATTAGGATGGCTGCTTGGCAATTTTCTATTGGCTGTAATCGTGTGGGTTTTAACTATAACGGCTGCATTGATCATTACAAAACTTAAAGGAAAAGGGATTCAGCGCACTGCTGGAATGGCAATGGCTCTAATAGGAACTTGTTTCTTACTTGTAATAGCTGAATCTCATTTCGCTTTAAATACGCTGCTTGCCTTATATGTTATAAAGCTTGTTTTTAGCTTTGCAGTTAACCACGACGCTGATTAAAAGGAGCAGTGTTATGAAACTGGGCCAACCAGCAGCGCTTAGCAACAGGGAGGCCTTGGCACATAAAAACCTGAAGAGCGATGGGTTTGGAAATCACTACAATACAATTTATCATGCATCTATTCGCCGCTCAAAGGGAGCTGACTTTCCTTTGGGCGGCGTTTTGTTTTACTCATGCTTATGAACGGTTTGAGAAGGGAGGGGTTCCCAGGGAATGGAAAAATTACGATGGACAAAAAAATCTATTCTAAAGGAATCGGGCAGAGACAATCTGAATGATAAGCAGCACTGTCACTGCCCGCAAAATAGGTTTTACATAATCCGGCTTCAGCTTCTCAGCGATGCGCACACCGGTCTGAGCACCTGTCACGGAACCCAATAAGAGCGCGATTGTCAGCGGCCAAATGATGTCGCCGGCTGCAATATAGGTGACGGCGGCACCGAAGCAGCTGGAGAAAGTCGCGAGACGCACAAAGCCGACGGCGCGTATATAGGCGATGTTCAAGGAACTGAACAAAAAGAGCATCAGCGTTCCTTGGCCGGGGCCGAAAAGCCCGTCATAAATGCCAATGCTGTATAAGCCCGCAATGCTTTTCTTGCTCATTTTCAGCGGACCTTTCCCGGCAAAGCCCTTTTTCCCGATAAACGAAGTGATAAAAGCGAATACCAGCAGGACGCTGACGACGACATACATATGCTCCTCGGGAATGTTCGATGCAATTAAACCGCCGGTCACGCCGCCCAGGAGGCTGACCGGAACGATCCAAACGGATTCTTTCAAGGTGATTTTCTTTTTCTTGATAAGGTAAAAGAAACTCGAAAACGAACTAAAAGTATTGGAAACTTTGCTGGCGCCGATTGCGGAATGGACCGGCATCCCCAGCAACAGCATAGCAGGCAAGCTGATCAACCCGCCGCCTCCCGCAAGCGTTCCCAGCGTTGTTGCGCAAAGGCCGATAAAAAACATCATGATAAATTCCATGCCTGTCACCTCTTTTCATTTTCACTATAACGCTATTAATAGCATAAATAAATTCAATGTATTTTATACAAGTCCATAAGGAAAACCAATCACCTATCTGGTTATTTTCTTCTATAGAAAAAGGGAGGCTTGGATTTTACAAAATTTCAGTCCATTCTAAATCAATCCCAACATAAAAAATCCCAATAATCCTTAAGTTTTTTCAATTTTTATGCATTTTAGAGGGGAAATGCGGTAGCATTAAGAGTGAACTGTAAATTTAGGCTAAAGGGGGAGTTAGAAGTTGAAAGGAATTATACGTTTTTCCAATAATTTAATGGAACGATTTTTACCGGATCCGTTTTTATTCGTCATCATCTTGACCTTGGTGGTTTTCGGAATGGGCTTAGGATTGACGGGTTCGTCACCAGTTGAAATGGTGTCGTTTTGGGGTGAAGGATTCTGGGCGCTGTTAGCGTTCTCGATGCAAATGGTACTTGTGCTGGTTACCGGATTCGTGTTGGCCAGCAGCCCGATTTTCAAAAAGGGGCTAGGCAAACTTGCGAGTTTTGCAAAGACGCCAGGCAGCGCGATTATCTGGGTCACATTGGTTTCTCTAGCAGCAAGCTGGATCAACTGGGGATTCGGGTTGGTTATTGGTGCGTTGTTCGCGAAAGAATTGGCGAAACGCGTTGAGCATGTCGATTATCGCCTGCTAATTGCAAGCGCTTACTCAGGATTCCTGATTTGGCATGCCGGATTCTCGGGTTCGATTCCGCTGTCGATTGCGACAGACGGCCATCCATTCATGGAGCAAATCGGCATTATCCCAACAAGTGAAACGATTTTTGCCAGCTATAACCTGATTATCGTTGCGGCATTAGTCATCATTCTTCCATTATTAAACCGTTTGATGATGCCGAAAAAAGAAGAGACCGTTGTTGTGGATCCGAAAGTGCTTATGGAACCAGAAGTTGAGGAACAAAAAGCTAATGCTGATATGACACCGGCAGAGCGCTTGGAAAACAGCTGGATCTTGTCTGCTATCATCGGAGTACTCGGTATTTCATTCGTTGCTTATTATTTCATTCAAAATGGTTTTGCGCTAACGCTCGACTTGGTTAACTTCATGTTCTTGTTCCTCGGGATTTTATTCCACGGGACGCCTCGGAAGTATTTGATCGCGGTACAAGAAGCGGTCAAAGGAGCAGGCGGCATCATCATCCAATTCCCGTTTTATGCGGGAATCATGGGGATGATGACGGCGTCCGGTTTGGCAGCTGTCTTATCGGATGCGTTCGTTAGCATCTCAACGGCAGAGACGTTCCCGCTTTTCGCATTTTTAAGTGCAGGGCTCGTCAACTTCTTCGTCCCTTCAGGTGGCGGACAATGGGCCGTGCAAGGACCGATCATGCTTGAAGCTGCGGAAATGCTCGGCAGCGATACAGCGAAAGTTGCAATGGCGGTTGCATGGGGAGATGCCTGGACGAATATGATTCAGCCTTTCTGGGCATTGCCGGCACTGGCAATTGCAGGGCTTAAAGCGAAAGACATCATGGGCTTTTGTTTGATCGTGTTGTTTGTCAGTGGCGTTGTGATTGGGCTTGGGTTGTTGTTATTGTAAATGAAAGCTAAAAACGGCCTTGCCCAATGAATGGGCAAGGCCGTTTTTATTTTGATGAGTAAAGTGTTCCGAGGAGGAGAATTTCTTGAATCGGAATTCCTTAACGCTAACCCTAAAAGAAATTTTCATTGCCCTCTAACGAGCCTGGCTTGATAGAGAATTTGTTCTGTCTGCAACATTTTTCCGGAGTAATTTTTTCGTCTTGAAATAACTGAAGAAATAACAGCCGGTGATCACCAGGGCACTCCCAAGAACTTGGATGCCAGACATTTTTTCGCCCAATAAAATGAAGGCCAAAACGGCTGTGAATATCGGGTTGAAATTGAGGAACAGCCCCGATGTCGTCGCGCCCAATTTCTGGACGCCGAGATTCCAAAGGACAAAACAAACCACTGTGGAAATTAGCCCCGTATATAAAATAGAATAGATAAATGAAGGATTAATATTAGTCACTGTAAAGTCAGCGAAATTGAATGGCAGTAGGACAGCAATGCCGAATACGCCGGAATACAGAGTGGCCATCATCGGCGAAACTGAGGCCATTGCCCATCTGCCGCAGACAGAATAGATGCCCCAACTGCAAACCGCAGCCAGCATAAATAAATCGCCTTTATTGAATTGCATAGACAAAAGCAAATCGCTGCTTCCTTTTGACAATACGAGAATCACGCCGAAAAGTGAAAGGGCCATCGCGGCTTTCTGCAGCGGCTGGATTTTTTCTTTCAGCAAAATGGCTGAAAAGATGGCGATGGAAATCATGTTCAGTGTAGAGATCAGCCCGATGTTCGTAGCTGACGTGTGGTTCAGCGCGATGAATTGCAGAATGTTGAACAGCACGACGCCGGTAATACCCATAAGAAATAATGGGACAAGCGCTTTGCGCGGAGGCAGGATCTTTTTCTCAGTCGCCCATACCATGGGAATCAAGAAAAGCACCGCAATCATCCACCGCAGGCTGGTCAAAGTCATGGGAGAAGCATGGCCCACCAGCCATTTCCCAACGACAAAATTCCCTGCCCACATTAAGCTTACCAATAGCAATAATAAAAAATACAAATAACGCATAACGGCTCCTTTCCGTGCTTTATCTTCAGAACATGTCAGCGGATTGTTTGAATTAGTTATTAATAACTTTAACATTTTAAGGTATAATTATGAGTATTATTCGGTGAAACAAAGGAAATTCAGAATAATTTAAAGAAAAATCTATTTCTAGGAAATTTTATTCGGTTTTCATTATTGATTGTAGCCTTGGACAAAAACATTAAAAGGGGTGGGCACGTTGGAAAAGGTCGTAAGCAAAGTTTTGGATGGTGTGGATGTCCGGATTTTGGATATTCTGCAAAAGCAAGCGGAGTTGAGCCATACTGAAATAGCGAAGCGGGTGAACTTATCGTCCCCAGCTATTCATACAAGAATAAAGCGTCTCGAAAACGAAGGCTATATCAATCAGCAAGTCGCGATTTTAAACCCAGAAAAGCTGGGATTCGATTTATTGTGTTTTATCTTCATCACTACGGATCTCCATCAGGCAGAGGAATTGGATAAATTGGAACAGGCGTTGAAAAAAATGCCGGAAGTGTTGGAATGCCAATGCATCACCGGGGAATATGATTATCTGCTAAAGGTCGCCAACCGAAACCGCCAGGATTTGCAGCTGTTTATTCGGAAGTTGAACAAACTGGGCATTAGTAAAATCCAGACCAACTTGGCGCTGCGGGAAGTCAAATATTCGACTGTGCTGCCGATTGGGAAAGCAATAGAAAATAACGGGGGTGCAAGATGAAAGAGTTGCAGGCATTTACAAAACAATACCAGCAGGAAATGGGCTGGAGCATCAATGGAAACAGTTTTCCTGAAAGCCGGGCATCGCTGTTGAATAGTTATATGCTGCTGACGACGGAAGTCGCCGAGGTGGCTGAGGAATTGCGCAAAGCCTTCAATCTGACGCAGCGCTACGTGGAAGAAGGAATGGACGAAGGAGAAGCATTTCGACTGGCATCCCAAATGGTCAAGGAAGATATAGGGAAAGAGCTTGCCGACTGCCTCGCCTATATGATGAAGTTCGCCAATTTTTTTGAAATCGAGATGGAAGATAGTTTTTATGCAAAGATGGAAGAAGTGAAAAATCGCAAGAATAAAGATGCTGTCCGGAGAGAAATCCGGACGTGATTAGAATAAAATAGATTCTTATCAAGGCACTTGTTTCCGCGTGAAACTGACTGCCAAGGAAAAAAGAAAGAACGAGGTATGTGCGCCTTGTTCTTTCTTTTTTTGTAGCAGCTTTTATCCGTTTTCGCCATTCGTGGCGCCTGTTGCATCGCAATTCTACGAAGTGGTGCTTTTATGCTTACGAATTGTGATGCTCCTTAAAACATCCTAAAGGACTAAAACCCAAGAGGCGGGGAATACCTATAAAAAAGAGATTGAATCCATGGGAGGAACGCATCTTGGATAAAATACTGATTGTCGTGACAAATCACGCCGCACTCGGGACAAGAGGCAAAAAAACAGGGTTATGGCTTCGGGAGTTAACGGATTTTTATCATGAAATAAAGGATGATTTTGATATCGATATCGTCAGCACGTCAAAACATCGGGTGCCTCTTGACCCGAGAAGTGTCATGGCGGTGCTGACGGATAAAAAAACCCGTGCCTATTACATGAATGACGAGATGATGGACCGGTTGAAAAAGCCGCTTGTGCCTGAGGAAGTGGATGCCGATGATTACGCAGCCATTTATTTTGCTGGCGGGCATGGCACGATGTGGGATTTTCCGGACAACAAAGGACTGCAGGAATTGACCCGAAAGATTTATGAAAATGGCGGCATTGTTTCAGCGGTCTGCCACGGCCAGAGCGCTTTGCCGAATGTCCGTCTGGCTGACGGCAGGTATCTATTGGCCGGCCATGTCGTAACCGGGTTTTCAAACCGGGAAGAAAAAATGATGCGGCTGTTTAAAGATATTCCCTTTTCACTTGAAGAAAAGCTGCGGGAGCGGGGAGCTTTGTATAAACAGGCAGCTGTGCCGTTATCGCAATGTGTGGTCCTGTCTGGCCGGCTGATCACGGGGCAAAATCCGGCTTCGGCCAAAGGGGTCGCGTTAAAATTGAAGGAACAATGGCAATGGATGAAGAATGAGTGGAAACTGAAAAGTGTTGATTAATGGAGCTGGCCATCCTTTGGATAGGGTGGCTTTTTAGCCTAGAACATAAGGAGGGGAAGAGCCTGTGTCGTTTATTCGAAAGGTAGTCACTGAAAATGCGCCATATTATGTGGATCAACAGGAAACCGTCAGTGTGGTCCGGGATTTGTTCGGGGAACATTTCACCGACATCGAACGGTTGCTGCGGGTGTTTGGCAACGGCGAGATTGAAGGGCGTTATATTGCCGCGCCGCTAGATTGGTTTAAAAAAGAGCGCGGGCTTGAAGAACGAAACCGCTTGTATGTGGAAGAAGCCGTTCGCATGGGCAGCCGTGCCGTTAAGCGCTGTTTGGCGGAATCGGATGTAGGCAAGGAAGAAATCGATGCGTTTTTCTTTGTGTCGAGTTCCGGCATGGCCACGCCGACAATTGATGTCCGCATCATGAACGAGCTGCGGATGCCGACCCATATCAAACGCATGCCGTTGTGGGGGCTCGGCTGTGCCGGGGGCGCTTCAGGCATCAGCCGCGCACATGATTATTGCAAGGCCTATCCCGATGCCAAAGTGCTCGTGCTGTGCCTGGAATTATGCAGCTTGACGTTTCAGCGCTCGGATTTATCGAAAAGCAATTTAATCGGAACGTCGTTGTTCGCTGACGGCGCGGCCTGCGCTTTGGTGACGGGCGTGAATGTGCAAGCACCGCATGCCGGTTTTCATATAAAAGATAGCCAATCGACGCTCATGCCGGATTCAGAGGACGTCATGGGCTGGGACGTGAAAGATGAAGGGTTGCAAGTTGTCTTTTCGCGGGATATCCCGAAAATTATTGAAAAATGGCTAAAGCCGAACGTCGACTTGTTTTTGGGCAAGCTGGGGAAAACGCCGGAAGACATCATCCATTTCATCGCCCATCCCGGAGGCAAGAAAGTGCTGGCCGCCTACGAAACATCGCTAAGCATGTCCACGGACAAAACGGAGATCTCAAGAAGGGTCCTTGCCCAGTATGGCAATATGTCTTCTCCGACTGTGTTGTACGTGTTAAAAGACTTCATGGAAAAACAGCCGGAAAGCGGGGAAGAAGGGCTGCTCACTGCCCTTGGCCCTGGTTTCAGTTCCGAGATGGTTTGGCTTGAGTGGGGAGAAACAGCGCAATGACGTTCTTTTACCTATTAGTTGGATTTGTAATTTTACAGCGGCTGCTGGAAGTGGCTTATGCGCGGTCAAACGAGCGTTTGATGAAGCAGCAAGGGGCGATTGAAGCCGGAGCAGGACATTATAAATGGATTGTCCTGCTGCATGTGTTGTTTTTCGTTTCCTTGATCGTGGAAGTGGAGATATGGGAACCAAGTTACGGACGCGGCTGGCTGTTTTTCCTCGTAGTCTTTATCGTCGCCCAAATTCTTCGCGTCTGGGCTTTGGCTTCATTGGGGCGTTTCTGGAACACCAAAATCTTGGTGCTGCCTGGGGTCAAGAAAGTGAATAGCGGGCCGTACCGTTGGATTCCGCATCCCAATTATATTGTCGTGGCAATGGAAATTGCGGCGCTGCCTCTGATTTTCGGGGCATGGCGCACCGCGATTGTTTTTTCAATCGCCAACGCACTGCTGCTTCTTCTCGTGCGGATTCCTGCGGAAGAAAAGGCTTTGCGTGAATTAGAGGATTGAGAGTTGTAACTTAATCATGAAAAACGCCAACGTTGAAATCAATCGATTTCAACGTTGGCGTTTCTTCTTTAACGGGAAGAGAATCAGGCGTGTTCTTTTTTTTAAAAAACTAATCCAGGATAATCGCCTTGCCCTGGTCACGCAGCGCTTTTAAAGAGCCAAGCATATGATTGATTTCTTCCTCGGAATGCCGTTCCCAGGCGCCCAATTCCGCAACTATCTTCAAAGGCGACTTGGACCGGTAAGAGCGCGTCGGGTTTCCGGGAAACCGTTTGTCGGTCAAGTTCGGATCATTCTCGAAATCGCTCTGGGGTTCGACGATGTAAATGCGTTCTTTGGCATCGGATGCAGCTAATTCAGCACCCCATTTAGCCGCTTCTAAGGTTGCCGTGAAGTAGATATAATTCGATTTTTTGTCCTGGTAATTGGAGAGGTTCTGAGCTTCCAAAAAATCGCCGATCTTCAATTGGGCTTTTGTGCCGTGGAAGAAAGGGCCTTGATCTAAGACATCTTTTTTGTCATTCATACGGATCTGCCTCCTGTGTTATGGGTGTAGTACCAGTATAGTGAAGGGATTTCGGGAAAAGTAGACTGCAAATTATTTTTTATTCGGGGTATAATGGAGGTAGAGAGAACGATTTATCTATTATGAAAGCCTGATTTCCCTTTTATTGACCGGGGGAATCAGGCTTTTTTGCGTTTAAGAAAGTCTTTGATCCAACTTCCATCGTTTATCCAATTTCACAGCGGGTAGATAATTGTATGTGTTTTTATTAAAAAAATTCAAAAGAGGTGTTCATCCATGAAACACGATGTGACGATAGAGAACAAACTTGGCCTGGGCACGGCGCCGCTGGGCAATATGTTCCGGGACGTTCCTGAAAAGGAAGCGATGGAGACAATCCAGACAGCGTGGGACGAAGGGATCCGGTATTTTGATACGGCGCCGTTTTATGGTGCGGGATTGGCTGAAAGTCGGCTAGGCGAAATCTTGTCTTCGTATAAGTGCGATGACTATTTGCTGAGTTCGAAAGTCGGCCGGATCGTGCTTGACGAAGAAGAGGAAAAAGAAGGGCTGTTTGCGTATGGCCGTAAGAATAAAATTCTGACGGATTATACCGAAGATGGCACGCTCAAGTCGATTGAAGACAGCCTGAAGCGCCTGAAAATGGACCGCCTGGATATGGTCTTTGTCCATGATATTTCACCGGACTTTTTGGGAGATGAATGGATTACGAAGTTCGTTGAAGCGCGCAATGGTGCCTTTAAAGTCTTGGACCGGCTCCGGGATGAAGGGGTAATTAAAGCATGGGGGCTTGGCGTTAACACGACGACGCCGATTGAAGTGGCGCTTGAGCTCGAACAGGCACATCCGGATTTGAGCTTGTCTGCGACACAATATACGCTTCTTCAGCACGAACGAGCCCTTGAACGCATGATGCCGCTGGCACTAGAGAAAGACGGCGGACTCGTAATCGGTTCAGCGTTCAACTCGGGTGCCTTATTGGGCGGAGACTTTTTCGATTACAAAGAAATCACGCCGGAAATCAAAAGGAAAGTGGAGCAGTTCACTCATGTTGCGCGCAATCATGGTGTGAACTTGAAAGATGCAGCGCTCCAGTTTTCAACCGCGCACCCTGCGGTGAAAGCCGTCGTGACTGGTTCGACACGGCCTGACCGCATCAAAGAAGATTTGGAGGCAATGACTGCAACGATTCCGGCTGCTTTTTGGCAAGAGCTCGTGGAGAATGGTCTCATTTCTTCCAAGGCTATTTTGCCAAGAAAGTAAGCTTTTATGGGAATTAGGTGGGAAAAATTTCCGTTTTTAATATCAGAACCAAAGTTATTCTACTTAAATCGTCGCTCAAAGGAATTCAACTTTCCTTTGAGCGGCTTTTTGTTTTATTCATGCTTTTGAATTGTTTGAGAATTGTGGTGCTTCCAGCGATCGGAACTCTTAAATGCGAAACCGCTAAAATCATATGGCTTTAATTACATGTGTTTTAAAAAGCAATCACTGGAATTTTATCAAGTGCTTGCTTTTCAGTGCCTATTACCTTATTTATGTTAAAAATAGGTAAAACATAAAATTAAAATGAAATTATTGTTAAATATTAATACTAAATTAATAAAACAGATATACAATAATAGAGGGCTTGAATAGCCTTGGGAAAATGGAAAAGGGGTTGGGAAGATGAGGAATACAGCACGGCTTTCAATGGTTTTTGCACTTATTATTTCTTTTATGGCACCTGGTATTGAAACAGGGCAAACAGCACACGCAGCAACGACAAGCACGATAGCCATTAACGAAATTGCCTGGATGGGTACAAGCTACAGCTACAATAGCGAATGGATTGAATTACATAATACGACGAATTCAGTGGTAGATGTGAACGGATGGACTTTGCGCGCCACTGATAACAGCCCCGCAATCAGCCTCTCCGGCACTATTGCGGCAGGCGGCTATTATTTATTGGAAAGAACCAGTGACAGCTCCGTCGCAGGGATTGCTGCTGACCTGATTTATACAGGCTCTCTGGAAAATAACGATGAGGCACTTGAACTGAGAGATTCTGCCGGTGCTTTAATAGACAGTGCAGATGCTTGGTATGCAGGAGATAATATATCAAAGGCAACAATGGAAAGAGTCGATCCGCTTGTGGCCGGCACTGAAGCCACTAACTGGGTTGATTCTGCCAAAACTTACGATGGAGGAAACGGCACTCCGCGTGCAGTTAACTCAAAAGTGAAAGGCTGCACCGATAAAACGGAACAGTTGAATAACGTTTCGGAAGCGGAAGGTGCAATTAATGTGTACTTTAACAAATGTGCCGATACTACATACGCAAGTTCAGGAAATGAAGCAAACTATAACGTGAATCTGGAAACCCGGCTGATCAACCGCCTGAATCAGGCGACGACAAGCATCGATTTTGCAACATACGAAATCAATCTGCCAGGCATTGTGGATGCGTTGATCGCAAAAGCGGCTGAAGGCATTGATGTGCGTGTCATCGCGGATGCCAAAGATGCAACCGATCCGAATTATGCGGAGCGTTTCAAAACGATGCGGCTGCAAGTGGAAAAAATGGTAAGGGGACAGGATGGAAAAGTTGGAACAGCGGATGATATTTATGTATTCTCTGATTCTCCAATGTTTGCTGTAGAAGACAGTGCAGCAAGAGCGGACTTCGGCTTGCCTGCCACACCGGAAGATTTCCCGCTTCAAACCGTGGCAGTGGGAAGCGGTGACGTATCCGGCCATTTGTTTGTGGAAGCTGAAGAAAAAAGCACCGATGCCTACTATAGCCCCGGAACACAAATGCACAACAAATTTGCAGTCATTGATGACCGCTGGGTATTTACAGGAAGCTGGAACTTCACAGTAACCGGCTTGTACGGCACTGAAACCAATATGGAACAAGGCGTTTTAGACGGCAACCAGCAGCATGTAGTCGAAATCAATTGGCCTGTAATGGCTGATGTCTTCGAAGTTGAATTTAATGAAATGTGGGGCAGTTCTGCCCTATCGCCTGACATAGCCGCTGCGAACTTCAACACCCGAAAAATTGATAATACGACACACCAAGTCGACGTGAACGGAAAAATCGTTGAAATTTACTTTTCTGCAGGTGATGATGCAGTCGGTAAAATGAGAGAACTTGTTAAAACATCAGCCGATGTAAATACTTACTTCACCATTTTTGCCTGGAGCGATCAGGGTCTGGTCGATGAATTGAAAAATTTATGGGAAGGGTCTTATAATGACCTGGAAGGCACGTTAACGGGCTTTGATATTAAAGGGGTATTTGATCAAAGTTTCTGGAACCAATGGTGGTCTGCAAGTGTGGATATGACGGGCCGCACCGCTTCACAGGTCAGCGAAGACAATCCGAATACCCGCTGGGCCAATCCTGCACCCGTTTACCAGGCCAATGAGTCCCGCAAACTTCACAGCAAAACGATGTTGATCGATGCTGACACAAACAGTGACCCGACTGTTATTGTAGGATCCACAAACTGGAGCAATAACGGCAATAACATCAATGACGAAAACCTGCTGTTTATCCATGACGCAGCCATTACAAACCAATTTTTGCAGGAGTTTAACGTCAGATACGCACTGGCTGGCGGAGCAGTAAACTAGGTCCAATGCCGCGTCCCCGGTGCTGAAACCATGCTGCAGAATGCTGAATAAGCAACGCCGTTCAAAGAAAGCCATCTTTTCTTTGAACGGTTTTTTTCATGCGGTCATCGCTGTATTAAAATGGAAACTACCTATATTTAGGCGTTCTTGTATGATACCCTTTACTAAATGAAAATCGGGTTGAGTCCGGAGGAGCGGAACAAACAGTTTCTGTGAAATGACTATTTTATTCATCTGAGGAGTGAGGGTTTGACTGGCTTATTCAATTTAAAAGATAAAGTTGCCGTAGTGACAGGCGGTTCAAGAGGCATTGGAAAGGGAATTGCGGTTGGACTAGCGGAGGCGGGAGCAAACATAGCGATCATTCAGCGTTCAGACAATGAAGAAACAAAAAAAGAGATTGAAGCGCTGGGTGTGAAATGTGAGATTTTCAAATGTGATCTCACGAATTTGAACGATGTCCGCGTGATCCTGCCTATAATTAATGAACAAATGGGGTCAGTTGATATTCTGGTGAACAACGCTGGAATTCAAAAACGGCATTCTGCAGTCGATTTTCCTGAAGAGGATTGGGATGCGGTGATCGACGTGAATTTAAAAGCTGTCTGGATCCTTTGTCAGGAAGCTGGAAAGATTATGACGCAACAAGGGAGCGGGAAAATTATTAACATCGCTTCCTTACTATCTTTCCAAGGTGGGGTATTCGTACCAGCGTATGCGGCGGCCAAAGGTGCAGTTGGACAATTAACGAAAGCATTAGCTAATGAATGGTCATCGCTGGGTATCAATGTCAATGCGATTGTGCCGGGTTACATCGCTACTGAAATGAATACAGCATTGATGAATGATCCTGTACGCAGCAAACAAATTTTGGACAGAATTCCAGCAGGGCGCTGGGGAAATCCAGACGACTTCAAAGGAGCAGCGGTATTTTTAGCTTCTTCAGCTGCCGATTACGTACATGGGCATTTGCTGGCCATAGATGGCGGATGGTTGGGAAGATAAGAGGAGTAATCACAACAAGTTTGAAACGCGTCCCTGGGAAAGTAACAACTCTAAGCGATTCTGGTTACAACAAAAAGGTACTTTGCATAAAATGCCGCTCGAAGGAAAATAGATTTCCTTGGAGCGGCATTTCTTTTTTGTGCTTTTATGTTTTCGAGAATGATCTTGCTTACAGCTAGGGTGTAGCTTATTTCGTATTGGTAAATCCGCCATCGATGCGGATGGTGTCGCCGTTGATGTACTGCGCTTTTGAAGTCAGCAGGAAAGCGACAAGTTCCGCGACTTCCTCCGGCGTACCTAGGCGTTTCTGGGGGATGCCGGCTTCAGCGCTTGCTTTCATGTCCGGATTGTCCTCGAAGAAGGTTTTGACCATCGGTGTTTCCGTCGGGCCCGGAGCAATAGCATTGACGCGCAGGCCGTCCTTGGCGTATTCCGCAACCAGGCTCTTTGTCATGCCGACGATTCCGTGCTTCGTAGCGCCATAAGTGACCACAGAAGCCTGGCCGATGACTCCGGCACTGGAAGCGGTATTGACGATCGAACCGCCGCCATTCTTCAGCATGGCTTCTGCCACATAGCGCAAGCCATAGAGAGCGCCAAGCAAGTTGATGCCGACAATCTGATCGATTTCCTGAATGTCTGTTTCTAAGAAGTTTTTTCCGCTGCCGGAAATGCCCGCATTATTGAAGAAATAATCGATCGAACCGAAATGCTCGAGTGTTTTGTCCACGTAGTTTTTCACTTCTTCAGCCTTAGAGACATCGGCTTTAATGAAGATGGCGTCCACGCCTTTTTCTTTCAGTTTCGCAACGGTTTCATTGCCGCCTTTTTCGCTGACATCGACAACGGAGATGTTGATGCCTTCGTCTGCGAGGCGCAAGGCTGCCGATTGCCCCAACCCACTGCCGCCGCCTGTAATGATCGCTGTTTTGCCCATATGATCTTCCTCCTCTAATTTAGGTGCTTCGTTAAAAATCTTTCTTTAATCGATTCCCGAAATTGGGAGGAGCTAATCAAGGAGCAGGGAATTGGTGTAACTATGCATTTTATAGATCCAAGCCAAGTAGAGGTTTAATTGCTAGGGTTTCTTCACTTTTCTTGACGCTGCGATTAGATCGGTGCTTTGAGGAAATAATACTCCTAGGAGCGCTATTTTATTTATATGTATCAATTGTTCGGTGCAATAACTATAAACATATGGTGTGATTTCCTCTTACATCCTACAATAAAAAGGAATTGACCAGCTGGAAGGATCAATTTTTGACCATTTTCATTTAAATATTTTTAAATGAAACTTTATCAGGGATAACTAAGTTGTGAAGGAAAATGAAATCTGTTAACTAAAAAATTTAAATTTAGGTACTTTTTCATATTTTGTGTTGTACAATAGAAGATATTAGTCTCATTCTAATGTTAATTATTTAATATATTTAAATTTTATGGTAAATATTTAACAATTAAATGCAGAATCAAACATCATGAAATAAGGGTGGGAAAGTGTATTTCTTTTTAAAAAAGTTAGCTTTATCAGGGTTTAATCTGAAAATTTTTAAAAAGTTCATCACTTGAACTGAACACTTGAAAAGGGTGAGTTGGTTTTGATGTATTCCTGATAGGTGGCTATATGCCAGATTTGTTATATTTCTTTAGATGATAGATCAACTTCTTTCTATCAATAAAAATAAAAAATTTGAATTTTAACTATTTCTGAACAGTAAAGTTTTATTTTTATACTAAAAAGAATCCGACTCTATGAAATAATGAAAAGACAGGCATTACTATTGAAAATCAGTTTTTAGGGAGATAAATGATTGGATAATAATCAGATTCAAGCATGGGTAAATACAATCGACGATTTTCTAATTTCAATTGACGTCAATGGAATAATCTTAAGAGTGAACCAGGCGTGGGTAGACTTTTGTGTTGAGCAGAATGTAAGAGAATCTTTATGGAAAGTAGGCTCGGATTATTTTAAGGAATTTGAAAAACTGGGGAAAGAACGTGAACTAAACGCGATAAAGCAAGTATTGGCCTACAAGAAGAAGGAACATAAACAAATATATCCGTTCGTTTTGGGGAATGGCGAAACTCAATGGCTTGAGGTAAAAGTCCGAAGAGTGGAATTCCCTTCAGGAAATTCGACTGAAGCTATTGTCTCCCATAAACCGATTACGCTTCATTCAATGGAACCGATTACAGCAGAAATCATTTTGGAAAGCATGACAGAGGGCTTTTG
Source organism: Planococcus sp. TJ-301 (assembly GCF_058268475.1). NCBI lineage: Bacteria > Bacillati > Bacillota > Bacilli > Caryophanales > Caryophanaceae > Planococcus > Planococcus sp. TJ-301. The sequence continues at coordinate 233,322 of NZ_JBZDOH010000002.1, forward strand.
TTTATTAGATGATCAATTTCAATTGATTTATATAAATGATATTGCTGAAAAATTTCTTCAAAGCAAACGCGACTTGTTGATAGGACACCGGTTATTTGAAGATTTTCCAGAAGCGGTGGAAACCTACTTCCACTCCCATTACCAGCGCGCGCTGGAAGAACGAGTCGTAGTGGAGTTTGTCGATTATTACCAACCACTCGATACGTGGTTCAAGGTCAAGGCGTGTCCATTGAAGAAAGGCGGACTGGCGCTGTATTTACAAGATGTAAGTGAAGGGAAAAAGACAGAGGCCCAATTAGCGGAATCTGCCAACTATGATTATTTGACTGGGTTGCCGAACCGCAGATTAATTACTCAAATGGCCCGTTCGCTGCGAGAAGAGGGGACAAAGTTCACGGTTTTCCATCTCCATATTCATAATTTAAACTTTATCAACACCGTGCATTACTATGATGCTGGAGATATGATCATGAAAAAAGTGTCGGAAGAGCTAAAAGGGTTTGCTCATGAAAAATGCCACATTGCCCGCATGGATGGAAACGAGTTTATCATTTTGAAAGAAACTAGCTTGAAGGAAAGACTAACCCCTTTTGCTGAACAAATTGAAGGGATTTTCCATAAGCCGGTCCTTCTGGAAACCGGACAAAAGATTCAAGTCTGTGTCAACATCGGCATTGCTTGTTATCCTTTTGATGGAAAAACAATGGAAGAAGTATATTCTTATGCTGAAATGGCCATGCACGAAGCAAAATCGATTCGCGGTTCCTGCCATGCTTTCTTCCGTCCACGCATGAAGACCGCGCATGAACGTAAAGCAGTCATTATAGAAGGGCTAGCTGGAGATTTTAAAAAAAACGGGTTTTATTATACGATGCAGCCACAAATCAATGGGGATTCTGGAAAGCTCATAGGCGTGGAAGTTCTTTCGCGTTGGGCTCATCCAAACCTCGGTGAAATCTCACCATTCGAATTCATCCAGGTGGCAGAGGAGACCGGGGACATTGTTCCGCTGACTTTTCATCTACTCACAGAAGTCTTTACTCAATTGAAGAGTTGGGAAAAAAGATATGAGTGGAAAATTCGGGCTGCCATCAATATGACGCCTTCTCTTATCAGTAATACGGACTTTTTTGACCAGTTCTTTGTTTTGATGAAAGACTATGAAATCGATCCGAAGCAGATTGAGATTGAAATTACGGAGCAGGCAGAACTGACCTATTCGCCCAAAACATTGGAAAATTTGCTTCTATGCAAATCAAAGGGCATGTCGATTGCCATCGATGACTTCGGTACTGGCTTTTCCATGATTTCCTACTTAACCCATTTTCCAATCACTAAAATTAAAATAGATAAGTCGTTCGTTCAAAAGATTGGCCAAGACTCGAAATCCGAAGCCGTCTTGAAATCCTTGATTCACTTAGCGAAAAGCATCGAATGTGAATTGGTGGCGGAAGGAGTCGAACGGGAGGTAGAAGCAGAATTCCTTCAGGCAAATGGCTGCAGCGTTTATCAAGGTTATTTATATGATAAGCCTTTAAAAGTTGAAGACTTGGAAAGAAAGTACTTAGAGCTTGGACAAAAATCTTTAGTGATGTCTCAAGCGTTGAACGACTAGAACAATATTTGGAAAGCAGTTTTAAGAAAGGAACTTGACCCTTGCAAAAAATGAGTATACTCCCTTATCAAATGGTGATGATGGAAGCAATAAAAGACATGATATTTATCGTTAGCTATTCAAGTGATTCCACTTTTAAATATGAGTTCTTCAACCAGGCAGTTTTTGAAAAAACCCATATGCGCCAAAATGATTGGGGAAAAACATTTCAGGAATTACATGAACCTCAACTCGCCAGCTTTTTGGAACAGCAGTATAGTCAAGCCTTCCATAAGAGAGAAAAAGTGGTTTTTGAAGATTCCTTTATTTCTGCATCAGGAGAGCCCAACTATTCAAAGACGACCTTGACACCACTGTACGATGAAACTGGAGAATGTATCTTTATCATTGGATTGGTTGAAGATATAACCAATATACGGATGGCGCGACTGGAGAATGAAGAAGCATGGGAACGGCTCCAAGAAAGCCGTTCTCGCTATCGTTCGTTATATGAAAATAATTCTGATGCAATTTTCTCCCTCGATTTAGAAGGGCGAATTTTAACCGGGAATTCTGCTGTTGAAAAAGTGACGGGTTATTCCTTGAATGAGTTAATTGGATCGAGGTTCGATGGATATATTGACCAAAAAGAAGATGGATTATTCGCTGCGGATTTCAAGCTAGCTATGGCAGGGGATTCAAAAGATTTCCGCGCCAAATTTACAGGGAAATCGGGCCATTTAATTGGGATTTTGATTCATTTCGCACCGATCGAAGTGAAAAACAAAGTTGTAGGTTTTTATGCAACAATGAAAGACATGAGAAACTCAGATAAATTGTTCAGTCAGTACGCAGAAAGTGAAAGTCGTTTCCGAATTATTGCAGAAAATGCGCAAGATGCGATTGTTTTAATGGATCATGATGGAAAAACACTTTATGTCTCCCCATCGAGCAAAAGAATAGCTGGTTTCGAACCTACAGAACAAATGGAGAGTTCGCCTTTTCATAACGTTCATCCAGATGATATTCTGCAATTAAGAAAATCCTTCTCGCGGGCAATTGTTAAAGCGCAATCTTATAAATTAGAAGTGCGGCTAAAACATAAAACAAACGGCTGGATCTGGACAGAAGTGCAAGGGACGCCTATATTCGATAAGGATCAGAATTTCGTCCACATGTTGACAATTACGCGTGACATCACGCTACAAAAAGAGAATGAAAGCCAGTTGCATTTTTATGCCTACCACGACTCATTAACCGGCCTGCCAAATCGCAGATTTTTAACAGAATGTCTTCAAGAAATCATCCATCAAGGGACGGAATCTGATGATAAAGTGACCGTGATTATACTTGATATTGATTATTTTAAAGACATCAATGACCAGTTTGGACATGAAATGGGCGATGCTGTTATTGCAGAATTTGGCAAACGCTTACAAGAAAACATCACAGGACAAGATGTGGCAGCACGTCTGGGCGGCGATGAATTTGTTCTTCTATTGCCACGTATTAAAACGGAAGAGCAAGCAAGAAACATTGCCCGAAAAATTCAAGAAGCTATTGAGATGCCATGGCTAATCGATGCTGTTTCTCTTGCCGTCACCACCAGCATGGGAGTTGCTTTGGCATCAACGGCAGGTGCTACGGTATCCTCCATATTGAAACGGGCTGATATTGCTATGTATGAATCGAAAAAAGCAGGACGCAGCACGTATAGTTTTCACTGTTTGTAATGGCTAGTATAGGCAGTAATATCGTTATAAAACGCCGCTCTAAGGGGATTTAAGTTCCTAGGAGCGGCGTTTTTTATTCATGTCTTTGAATCGTTTGGGTACCTGGGAAGGGCATTTTAAGTTAACACTTGTTAATGTATTAAAATGGAAAAGTATCTATATTTAGGTGTCTTTATATGCTACTATTTACTTAATAAAAGAACTAGTAAAAAGTGCGCATGATTACTAAGGAAATCAAAGGGCATGTTGCCGAATGTAAGATTTGGGAAAGTCTAGATGTACAATGAAGATTTTGGACAGTTCTTTGTTTGATGTGAAGTCTCCGGAGGATATAAGATCTAAGGTTTTTGAAGGATTTAAAGGAATGACATTTACAACCGAAAATTAAATTTGAATTACATTCGTTTATGGGAGTTTATATAACAATACGAAATTAAAAAGGAGAATCATTATGTTAAATAATTCATTGAAAAAAGAAGCAATAGAAAAATTGAAAAACTCAATAGTTAGTTACGAAAAATCTACAAAAAAATTACAAAACAAAGCAATAAGCCTCCACAACACTCGTTCTTATGGAGTCGAAGTTATTAATAAGATAGAAGAATACATTAACACGTTAGCAAATACCCCAAAGGAATTTGAGAAAACAATTGAAGAAGTTCAATTCAATTTATCAAGCTTTAAAACACTCAGTGAAATTTCATATGATGAAAAAGAAATGATTAAATTGGCAGGCGGAGGTACTGCAGTAGGAGTAGCGGCAGGAGTAGCTACTGCTGCAATTGCTCCAACAGCAGCTATGGCAATTGCAACAACTTTTGGAGTAGCTTCCACAGGTACAGCTATTTCTACTTTATCGGGGGTGGCGGCTACTAATGCTGCATTGGCTTGGTTAGGTGGAGGTGTTCTTGCGGCAGGTGGTGGAGGTGTGGCTGGGGGCGGCGCATTATTAGCGTTAGCTGGTCCTATCGGTTGGGGAATTGGTGCTGCGAGCCTTGCAGCGGGTGGATTTTTGGCCACTAAAAAAAATAAAGAGGTTGCTATTAAAGCTGACAAAGAACGTATTGAAGTTATAAAGGCATCAAAAATTCTGAAGGCAACGTCTACAGAAATAACAAAGTTAAATGCTTCCACTGAAACATTGGCTACTAATATTGAGCAAACTTTAATCACTTTTGTAAGCAATACAAGAAGAGTGAAATCTTACACTGAATTTTCACCGGAAGAAAAAAATCTATTAAGAGCTTTATTAAACAATACTGAAAGTCTTTCAGCGATGTTCAAACAGGAAATTGGGAAGTAGATGGCTACGAATGTCTGGCAAAGTCAAATTAATGCGGCCGGTGTGGGTGGATTCAATCAGTGGAAAGAAGCTACTATAAATAATCGATTGGATCAGGTGATAAAGGAAAAAATAAAAGAACAAAATCTGCAAAATGAAAACTTTGAAAATGCTTTAGAGCATTTGATGAAAATGCGTCGATTTTTATCAAATCCACAAAATATTCTTGGATCAGAACAAACAAAACATGGTGAAGTAGCAGAGCACTTAGAAGTAAATGTGAGGAATGCGCGGGCCGCTTTAAATGGGCAAAGTGGAGTCGCAACTTTTGAAGGGGTGGGCCGAACTGCTCCTGAAGATTTCATTTTAGAAGGAATTAAATATCAATCGAAATTTATCAATGGTACAAACAACGCGCTCAAGCACATACTTAATCACTACAATAAATATGAAGATGGAACGATGAATTATTCAATACCGAAAGATCAGTATGAAGTTATTGAAGCAATAAGAGCTGGGAACCCGCCTAATTACTTAAGTGATAAATTTATTCGGAATCTTCTTCAAAAAGTAGAGGAGATAGAGAATCGGACAGATAGAAGTTTCCAAGATTTAGTTCGGCCTTCGATATCAAACTACGATGAAGTACAACTTGGTGTAGTCGGAAAAACGGTCTCGAACTATCAAAATAAAATTATAGATGAAAATCAAAACATTCAAGATGGAATTCTTAAAGAATCAAAAAGAAAAGAAAAGCTACTTGAAGCAAAAAGAGGCGCTTCGATTGGTGAAGGAGTTAAAATTGCGGGTTCGGCAGCTGCTATTGCTGCTTCTTTAAATACTATAACCGTCATATATGGGAAAGTTAAGGAAGGAAAAAAGATTCAGAATTTCAATGAAGATGACTGGAAGGAAATCGGTTTAAGTTCGGCTAAAGCTGGTGCAAAAGGGGGTGTGACTGCTGGGAGCATTTATGCTTTGACAAACCTGACATCTTTATCGGCACCATTTGCAGGTGCTGTAGTAAGTGCCGCTATGGGACTAGCATCATTAAGTGCAGATTTAAAGGAAGAACGAATTTCTATGGATGAGTTTGTTACAGAAGGACAGATTCTTTGTATTGAAGCAGGAATTGCAGCTACTGGCGGAGCAATCGGGCAGATGTTGATCCCTGTTCCATTATTAGGTTCTATTATTGGAACGGTGACAGCGAATTTTGTTTGGGGATTTGCAAAAGATAAAATTGGAACTAGAGAACAAGAATTAAAAGAAATACTTAATGAATATACAAATTCGCTCCTAGCTGAAGTAAATCAAGCATACCAAGAAATCATTGCTAAAATAAATGCAACTTACGATTACTACAACTCTCTTATTGAAGCAGCCTTTGACATTCAGGCTAACTCAGATGTCCTAGCTGCAGCTTCTGTAAATTTGGCAGTAGCATTAGGTGTAGATAACTCGAAAATTTTAAGAACTGATGCTGATTTAGACTCGTTTTTCTTAGAATAATAAGAATGAAGTGAAAGGTGGTTTACTGTGGCAAACAAGAAGAAGAAAGACAATTTATCGGAGCTGCTGACAGGGGTTTTGGTTCTTAGCACCGCAATAACTTATATTTACACCCAATCCATTGAAGCGACAATTGGCGTATTTGCAATAGTTTTTATTGGATTGTTTGCTCTTGTGAAGACATTTCAGCACAAAAAGCAGAAGAGAATTAGCGATTCGGGCATATTGCAAGTGGATGCAATGTCGGGGGCGGAGTTCGAAGAATATTTGCGTCTGCGGTACAAAGCTGAAGGTTATGCCGTTCAAAAAACACCCTATACTGGCGATTATGGAGCGGATCTTATTCTGGAAAAAGATCAGCAAAAGATTGCCGTCCAGGCAAAGCGCTATAAAAGCAATGTCGGGATCAAAGCAGTGCAGGAAATTTCCGCAGCGAAACTGCATTATGGAGCTGACGAAGCGTGGGTCGTCACAAACAGCTTTTTCACAAAGGCGGCTGCGGAGCTGGCACGGAGCAATAAAGTGAAACTGGTTAACCGTGATGAATTGGTGGAGATTTTATTGGCGAAGAAAGTTGGTTGAACTAAGACGTCACTAAAATACTTGATGTTAAAATTCTTAAGCTAGAAGTGTGAAGTGCATTCTTGAAAAGAGAATAACAATAATTATTGGGAGGGTAAAGATGAAAATCACAATGGCTATGAGTAAGGAAGCATATAAAACAGCAAAAAAAGTATACTCTGGACAAATAACAAGAAGCGAAGGGAAAATCGAAATTAATCGATTATCAGGTATGACCGAAGGATCTGCTCAAGCTTTCATTACAATATTCTTAGCTATGATGGATGGAGAAGAATATAAGCGGGCATTTAATAACGGCACAAATAAGTTTTTGCTTGAAAGTATTCGAAAAGACTTCGGAGAACGTTATTATCTAAATGCTTTGAATGCTGTCCAAAAGCATATAAATTATTATGCAACTTTAGGAAAAGGAAATTTGTCCGGACTTCAGAGTATCATTGACGAAATGAAATCGTCATTCTAAGTTTAAAATAAGGAATGTTCAAATCGTGTTTACTGCTGCTAAACAAGGATAGATATAATTAAAAGATCTTTCTATGCAAGGAGGCCAATCATGAACATCGGGATCATCGGTACAGGCAATATCGCGGCGTATTTGCTGGAACAGATAAACGCCAACCACATGGCCAATGGAAAAATCACAGCCGTTTTCGGGCGCAACCAGGAAGTCGGGAAGCATTTGAGTGAACAGTTCAAAGTCGATTTCTACACGGACATTCGCTCATTCTTGGAATTGCCGATCGATATTGTCGTAGAGGCAGCGACTGTGGAAGCGGCTGGCCTCTATGTGAAAGATGTGGTCGCACATAAGAAAGACCTCGTCGTCAGCAGCATCGGCGTCTTCAAAGATGTCGCTTTTTTGGATGAAGTCAAAGCTTTGGCGGAGTCACACGGCACGCACATTTTCCTGCCGTCCGGTGCCATTGGTGGATTGGACGTCTTGCAATCGGCGAAAGCGGCGGGTGGCTTGAAGCGGGTGCAAATCACGACACGGAAATCACCCCAATCGCTCGGAGTTGAATCGGATGAAGAAAAGGTGATATTCGAAGGCTCAGCATATGAAGCCGTCGAAAAATTCCCGAAGAATGTCAATGTTGCATTGGTGCTCGCGATCGCTGGGATCGGGGTCGAGAAAACAAAAGTGCGCGTAATCGTCGATCCGGCTATTGAACGGAATACTCATACCATTGAAGCGGAAGGGGATTTCGGGAAGATGCAGCTGCAAGTCCAAAACAATCCGATGCCGAATAACCCGAAGACGAGCCTGCTCGCTGCATTGAGTATCCTCGCTGTGCTGCAGAACAAAGACCATGCGCTGCGCATTGGAAACTAAAAACATAAAATTAACCGCCACTCCGTATTCGGAATGGCGGTTATTTCATTATTTGTATTGGTTTTTGACTAAATCGAGCAAGCCGGTTTTATTCAAATACGGCTCTGGCGCAAGGAACGTCACGGTCACGACGCCCGGCAGGCGGCCGATTTCAATCGCGCCGGTGATCGTCGAGCGGTTCATGATTTCCGGAATTGAGACGCCGAAAAGTTCAGCAGCGCGGGCAAGGCCATTTTCAGTGGCGTCATTCAAAGTCGGACCGGAGCCGATAAAGGACACCGGATACGATTCCTCAATCTTGGCGACGTTCCAATTGTCGGCAATTTGCTGAGCCGATTGGCGTTCTTCTGCGGTGAACGGTTTCGCCGTGTAGGGAAGATCCTCAACGTTCGGCAGCAAGATCGGCCCTTTGAGATTCATGCCTTTAATGACATGGACTTGAAGATGGGCGATGCCTGAAACGTCTGTTGTATGCCCTGCGATTTCACCGTCGCCTTGCATGGCGTGCATATCGCCGAGATAAATGCCGCCTCCGGGAACTTTAACCGGGCAGATCAAGACAGCGCCGGCGCGGACCCGGTTGACGTCCAAATGGCCGTCCGTTCGGTGTGTTTCTAATTGTTCCTGCGTGCTCGTATATTCATGGGTCGCGCCGACCAAGAAAGAACCGAAATCGCCAGCATTGTGGGAGTCGGGCGTTGGACGTGATGGCATCGTGCCAAGTTGCCCGAGGAACGGGCGCATGCGTGCCATCGTGCCGACCAGGTCATGCGGTGCAAATGTCACCACCGGATTTTGGACAGACGCTTCAGGAGTGTTCATGTAAAACCGTCCAGCTTCCGCAATCGTTTCTGCTGCTCCTTGCGGTAAAGTCAGGCCGACATCGCCTTTTTCGCCGAAGAACATCGAATAGCCATTTGTGAAGATGAAAGGAGTGGCGTCCGCTCCGCAGTTCGCACAGCGGATGGCTTCCATGCCGATGCCTTTGATGACGGTTTCTGGATTTTTCGTGCCACATTCCGAACATTTCGCTGCGACATAGCCATCGCCGTCTGCGCGGTCTTCGATCATTTGGTCGTTGCCGGATGCTGTTGCTTGGGAAGTGACCGTAATGGACTGGATCCGGATGGCGATCGCATCTCCCGGTTCAGCGCCTTCGACGTAAACCGGCTTTGTCACTTCGTGGCCGCCTTTGATGCTTGGCGTAATCATCGGTCCCCAACAGCCAGGCGCCGTATTCGCGATAATGTAGCCGCCGTCTTTTACCGGCCCCAACATCTCTTTATTCGGATCCAAAATGCCATCTACGAAATGGTTGACGAATAATGTTTCAGTTGCCGTTTTGTTCACAATATTCCTCCTCAAGGTTTAAGTTTTCAGACTAATTAAATTATATCGCTTGGAACGGCCATTAACAATTGTGTTGCTCCCCAGGCAATGTTCATCTTTCTTAAGAGGGATGCTTTTATTTGTGAAAAGTATTTAGTAGGTCGAAGTATTTAGTGCATTCTGTATCTATTGGTATAAGAATGAGCAGTAAAAATAATCCATTTTATTACTAAAGGACTGAATATTCTAAAAATATTTACTATTATTTCTTTTATTGTTAAGCTGTTTTCGAGCCAAGTAAATAATCTTACGCGAGAGGAGACGAAACGACGCTGAAAAGTGGAAGGTACCAAATGCGAATAAAAATTAAAAGGAGTGGGTGTTTTTGAAAAGAAGATGGGCAAGTACAGTAGGGGTTTTAGGGTTGTGTACAGCATTGGCAATGCCGGTTTATGCGGTCGAAAACAATACGAAAACGGCAGAACATCATCACGACAACGCGATTTCCGGATTTATCGATTACCAGGAGCTGCAAAAAAGCTTGAAGCAAATCGAAGCCAACAGCAAAGGAGTCGTGCAAGTGGGGGTAGCGGGACAGTCGCATGAAGGCTTAGATATCTACACGGCGAGAGTCGGCACCGGGGACAAGGTTCTTCTGGTGCAAAGTGAAATCCATGGCAACGAAAAAACAGGCACGGTCGCGATTCTTAATCTATTAAAGACTTTATCCAATAACTCAAAAGAGTCCCAAAAGATCCGCGAAGAAGTGACGGTCGTCTTCATGCCGATGATGAACCCGGATGCTTCGGAAGCGGACAAGCGCCGCAACAGCCTGACTTGGAACGAAGTGGTTGAAAGCTACCCGCAATTGTCTGGCGCAACGCCTTCTTGGAACTACCTGGACCGCGGCATCAGCCAAAGCTACGATTACGGTGCAAATCCTGGATTTGACGTAAACCGTGACTTTAATCCGGATCTAGATTATGTGCCAGAAGCGCAAGACTTCCCGGGAGCTTCGGATGAGCCGGGCTGGTTCATTACTCCGGAAGCGCAAACTTCCCGCGATGTCTATAAATCGCTGCAGGACGAATTCGGCAATGTGGACGTCTTTGTCGACTTGCACCACCAAGGCTTGTACTATGTCGATGGCACAAACGATCCTGTAACATTGTCGTTATCGGCTCAGTTCGTACCGGATCCAAGCACACCTGAAGGAGTGGATTATGCCGAGTATGCCGACACTTACAATTACGATTTCTCGCGGCAATTGAACTTGTTGGCATATAACGAACTTCAGTCTTACGGCGAGTCGAAATTCACCAACATCTCGCTTTATTCGCAAGGGCTAGACCTTCCTGGGACAGCACTTGGCAGCTACGCCTTGAACGGCAGCGGCACGGTCCTGTTTGAAGTAAGAGGGCAAACGCAGAGCCTAGGGCAAAAAGAAAAAGGGCAATTGGTCAAATCGGTTGAACGCGGCCTTTCTGGAATCATCGAAGGCGTCTCAGACGGTTCGGTCGAAGAATTGGATCCGGAAGCCTATGAAGACATCCCGCTTACAGCTTACCGTCCAGCGTTTTAATCACGTATCAAGTCATTATAGAAGAAACACAAATAGAACAAAGCGGATTGCATCCCCCTGCAATCCGCTTTGTTCTATGTTATGCATTTTTTTTGTTGTCGATCTCCGTATCCAAGTTTTGCTTCATGTAATCCTTGCCCCATTCGTACATCGAGTCCAGAATCGGGATCAGGCTGCGCCCTTGGTCGGTCAAGGAATATTCCACTTTCGGCGGGACGACCGGATAGACTTCGCGGTGAACGATCAAATGCTCTTCGAGTTCCCGCAATTGCGTCACGAGCATGCGCTGGGTGATGCCCGGCATCAAGTTTTTTAATTCGCCAAAACGTTTGGTGCCTTCTTTGCCCAAATGCCAGAGGATCAGCATCTTCCACTTTCCGCCAATGATTGAAAGGGTCAGTTCTTTCTCGCAATTAAAGCTTTTTTCTCCTAGATTGGGCATATTCTTCGCTTCCTTCCTTCGGATCGAGAATGAATTTATCAATCGCATGGCGCACACCTTCGTCGTTGTTTGTGAGAGACGTGTAATCCGCAATGTCTTTCACTGCCTGGACAGCGTTGCCCATGGCGATGCCGAAGCCGGCCTGTTTCAGCAATTCGGAGTCGTTGTGGTTATCGCCGATGCCGATGATTTCTGACCGGTCGATGCCAAGCGCATTCGCCAAGAATAACAAGGCGCTTCCTTTATTCGCTTCCGGATGTGTCACTTCCAGGTAGGTCTTTTTTGATTTCGTGATATAGGCAAAGTCGCCGAACAATGCCTGTAATTCTTTTTGCAGGGGATCAAGGACATGAGGTTCATCAATAAAGAGCAATTTCGTAAAGCCTTTTTGCGCAAGCCCGATCAAGTCCGGTTCAATCGCATACGGTACCTGGACCGCATCCGCATAAGCCACCAACCTTTTCGTTTCCGTCGCTCCGTATAAAATGTCGTCTTGATAGACTTGCAGGTGGATGTTTCTCTCGAATGCAATCTCGATTAACTTCTGTGATATGTCAGCGGAAACAACTCGCTCATACAACACTTCTGTTGCATCCACAGATTTGATCATCGCCCCTTGATAGGTAATGAGCGGGGCATCAATCCCTAGTTGCTGCGCGATGAGTTTCGCGGAAGAAAACATTCTCCCTGTGGCAATGGTGACCACGGTTCCCATCCCAATCGCTTGTTGAATGGCTGTTACAGTATCAGGTGAAATCGTCAGCTCGTCTGTCAGCAGCGTGCCGTCCAAGTCGATCGCAATCATTTTATACATGGGTTTCTCTCCTTGAAAATCTTTTTTCAGAACTTGTTTTAGCAATACAAACACTTTTGCATGTCAGGCATCCGGCTGTCCAGTGAAGCGGACTAAAATACCCGATAAATAAAATAAGCCTAAGCCTCTGTCGATTCAGGCTCAGGCTTATTCGCTTTTATTCTAAATTGGCGTGCCTGCCGTACATCGTGTCAGACTCTAGCCCTTTTTTCTCCATGAATTTCAAGATCAAAGCATCATAGAAAAGAAGGAGCGATTGCTCGAACAGCGAACCCATCGGCTGGATGGACTTGCCGCTGGCACCGTCTGCTTTTGCTTGTGCAGGGATTAGAAGCCGGATGTCTGCGAGCCGGCCAATCGTAGATTCAGAATTGGTCGTAACAGCTACGATCAACGCCCCGATTTTCTTGGCTTTCTCCGTCATCGCTGCCAGGCTTTGGGTCTCACCGGAACCGGAGCCAACAATGAAGAGATCATCCGCCTCCAAATTCGGCGTCACCGTTTCGCCCACAACATATGCATCAAGGCCCATGTGCATCATGCGCATGACGAATGCTTTTGCCATAAAGCCGGAGCGGCCGCCGCCAGCCACAAATATTTTCTTAGCCTGCAGCATGCCCGACACCAGTTTTTCAGCTTCCTTGTTATCTATTGATGTGAGGGTCCTTTTGAGTTCGGCCAGTATTTCATCTGCGAAGCCTGTCGTGTTCATGTTACGCGGTCACGCTTTCTTTCATCAGCTTCTGGATTTTCTCAGCTTCTGCGCCTTTGTCATCTTTGCTTGTGATGCCGCCGCCGACAATGATCAAGTCAGGCTGTGCTTTGATGACTTCTGGCAATGTGTCCAGCTTGATGCCGCCAGCAATCGCAGTGCGTGCGTTTTTCACGACGCTTTTGATGGTGCGCAAGTCTTCGAACGAATCTTTGCCTTCTGCCTGCAAATCGTATCCGGTGTGGACGCAAATATAATCAGCGCCAAGCAGATCAAGTTCTGCAGCACGCGTTTTAATGTCTTTAACCGCAATCATGTCGACCAGGATTTTCTTGCCTTGTTTTTTGGCTTCTTCGACTGCGCCTTTGATCGATGAATCTTCCGCTTGTCCAAGGATCGTGACGATGTCTGCACCTGCTGCAACAGCATTTGATACTTCATAAGCTGCAGCATCCATGATTTTCACATCTGCAAGAACTTCCAGGTTCGGGAAGGCTTCTTTAATGGCCGAAACAGCTTTCAACCCTTCTTTATTGATAACCGGCGTACCGATTTCAACGATATCGATAAATGCCTCTACTTCTTTCACCAATTCGATGGCTTGTGGAATGTCTACTAAGTCTAATGCTAATTGTAATTTCATATAGGTGTATCTCCTCGGTTGCTTATTTTGGCTCAGGCTCAGTGTAAGTCCTGCTATCTCTTTTGTGAAGTACGCACTTTAAAATCACATACTGACAAAAAGTATACTGTCAGTATTCTTGCGGGGTGAATCTGGATTCGCGTCCCCTCGTACGGCAGCTTTCAATTTTAAACTCCCATTGCAGAGAAAAACGAACGCCTCCAATGAAATCCATCGATTCCAATAGGGCGTTCGTTTATTAAAACCAATTTTGAATAGCGATAAGTGAGCGTCCACCCGGAGCAATCGTGACTAAAACCAACATTATGAGCCGACTCAACAATCCGTGTGTCTTTTGCTTATTCGAAAATCTTGCCGGGGTTCAGAATGTTGTCCGGATCGAGCAGCTGCTTTATGTTTTTGAAAAGCACGAGTGCTGCGCCGTGTTCGGCTTCCTGGAATTTTCGTTTGCCGAGGCCGACGCCGTGTTCGCCGGTACACGTGCCGCCAAGTTCGATTGCGCGGAATGCCAGCTGGTCATTGATGCCGAAGGCGATTTTTTTTTGGACGGCGGATTTCGGGTCATAGACGATGAGGGAGTGGAAATTACCGTCGCCGATGTGTCCAAGCAGGCCGCCTTCCAAACCGCTTGCTTCGATCAATACCCTCGCATAGTCGAGCAGCTCCGGCAATTTAGAGATCGGTACACAGACATCTCCACCGGTGACGGCGAGACCATGCTGATGGCGATAGGCATAGGCCATTTCGTGGCGAGCTTTCCAGATGGCTGCGCGTTCCTTGGCGTCGGCTGCGACGTGCCAATTCTGCGCTCCTTGGTCCACCAGAAGTTCTTCGGCCAGTCGGGCGTCTTCGATTGCGGATTGGGTAAGGCCGGCGAATTCAAAGAATAAGGAGTGTTTTTCAGGAAGTGCATATCCGCCGTATTCATTCACTTTTTTGATGCTCGGGGCATCGACGAATTCCATGCGCTGGACCGGAATGCCTGACAACAGCACGCTATTCGCAGCTTCTGCGCATTCCCGCGGCGTATCGAATGTGCAGGAAGCGGCAATGGTATGTTCTGGTATCGCATAAAGTTTTAAGGTGATTTCCGTAATGATTCCGAGTGTTCCTTCAGAGCCGGTGAAAAGACCGCCTACCGAATAGCCAGAAGAAGATTTTTTCGCTTTCGTCCCAGTGTGGATGACGCTACCGTCAGCGAGTACGACTTCCATGTCCAAGATCTGGTCGCGCATGACGCCGTAACGGACCGCGGTCGTCCCGCTCGCATTTGTCGCCGCCATGCCGCCGATAGAAGCATCCGCACCGGGATCGACCGGGAATTGCAAACCGTGCCGGTTGATGCGCTCGTTTAAAGCCAATCGAGTGATGCCGGGCTGCACAGTGATGAGCAAGTCTTCCGGTGCAAAAAGCAGCACTTGGTTCATCCGTTCGAAGTTTAGGGAAATGCCTCCTTTGACCGGGATGGCTTGGCCTTCAAGACCTGACCCGGCGCCAAAAGCAGTGACCGGAATTTTATAATCTCCGGCTATTTTCAAAATCGCCACAATGTCCCGAGTGCTTTCCGGAAAGCACACAAGTTCCGGTTCTACTGGGGAATGGTCGGATTCATCATGGCTATGGCGATAGCGTTCGCCTGCGCTTGTGGATAGTTGGTCTGCGGATAGGCGACTTGTTAATATCTTGATCCAATCAGTAAGCATTTCGGCAGTCATTCAATCAGCTCCTTCTTAATTTATACAAGGATATACAAGCTCTTTGGATTTGTCAGTGAGGTGATTACTATAAAGTATAGGAGTTTCAAGGGGGGGATGTAAATAAGGAACTATTCATTTATTCTGAAAATTCATGTTTACAAATAAAAATGATTATTCTATACTTTCTGTATACAGTATACACTGTGTAAGTTTTGGATCGGAAGGGAGGAATTATGAGAAAAATCGTCAAGCAGCCAACCCTGGCTGAACAAGCATATGAAGCCATCAAAAAAATGATCATTACCGGCGAACTGAAGCCGGGGGAAGAACTGCCGGAAGAAAAGCTGGCAGCAAAACTTGGCATTAGCCGAACGCCGCTTCGCGAGGCGTTGAAAAGACTGGCTGTTGATGCGCTTATCGAGTTGAGGAAAACAAAACCGGCGCTGGTTGCAAAGTTTACTCGCCAAGATGTCAAAGAAACAATGGAGCTTCGCAGATTGCTCGAAGTTTATGGGATTGAACGGTTGTCGAAAGCAGATCAACAGCATGTCTTAAAGGAACTGCGCTATGCCCATGACCGGCAATGGGAAGCGATTCAAGCGCATGATTTTGTCGGGTTCATGGATTGGGATCAATGGTTTCATGATCAGTTTTATGAATGTCATCCGAACAAGCGCTTGCGCGAATTGATCCATGCAGTGAACACAGGAGGCAGCCGGGCGTTCTTGCTGTTATCCGAAAAAGTTCTTGATAGTGCAGTGAAGGCCCACAAAGAACACGGCGCTATCATTGAAGCATTGGAACAAGGCAATTTGGAAGAAACGAAAAGACAATTAGCTGTCCACCTCGAAAATGTCGAGAGTCGGCTGCTAAAATACTTCTCACAGGAGGAACTATGAAAAAACTCTCAGGATTAATTTTACTTATGTTGGTTTTGATTCTTGCAGCATGCGGCAGACCGGACGAAGGCGGCTCATCTGGCGGGGAAGGCGAAGATGGTGAGAAATATACGATTCGCATCGCCCACTTAGTGCCAGAGGAGCAATCGTCTCATGTAGCGGCGTTGGATTTTAAAGAAAAGCTGGAATCCGAGTCGGATGGACGGATTACAGTGGAATTGTATCCGAACGGCCAGCTTTACGGCTCTGACCGCGAAGCGATCGAAGCGGTGCAGCTCGGCAATGTTGAAATGACGATTCCAGCGGTTGCTGCGATGGCTTCCTTCAATGAAAAATTCCAAGTGTTCGATTTGCCGTTCTTGTTCAACAATAACGAAGCGGCATATAAAGCGCTGGATGGTGAATTGGGGCAGGAACTGATGGCGGATCTGGAAAATAACGACTTGAAAGGCCTTGTTTTCGGGGAAAATGGTTTCCGCCATGTGTCCAATAACGAAGGGCCGATCGAAACACCGGCAGACATGAAAGGCTTGAAGATGCGTACGCTCGAAAGCCCGCTTCATACTGATACATTCAATGCTTTTGGCGCGAACGCATCGCCATTTGCATTCGGCGAATTGTACACAGCTTTGCAGCAAGGAACGTACGATGCAATGGATTGCCCAATCTCACTTTATTACACGAATAAATTCTACGAAGTTCAGGATTACCTGACATTGACAGGCCATGTTTATGCAGCGACAGCTCTTCTCATGAACAATGATTACTATAATAACTTGCCGGAAGATTTGCAGGTATTGCTGACAGAAGCATCCGAAGAATTCCGCGAACAGCAGCGTGAACTGGCACAACAGCAAGATACCGAGTTCATGGAGAAGCTGAAAGAAGAAGGCATGCAAATCAACGACTTGACGGATGAGCAGCGTGACGCATTCCGTGAAGCAGCTGCACCGGTTTATGAAAAATACGAAGGACAGATTGGGGCAGACCTGATCGACCGTGCACTAGAGGCGAATAACTGAGTGAAGACAGATGAAAAATCAAGGATGAGATTCCTTGATTTTTCTTTTTAGAAAGGAAGAAACCGATGATTAAAAAATTTGGGAAAGCAGAAGAAGCGTTTCTGGTATTGACGCTCGTTGCGATGGTTGCACTTATATTCGGGCAAGTTGTCGGCAGGTACGTATTTTCCAATGCGCCGAGCTGGACAGAAGAACTGGCACGTTATATCCATATTTTCCAAGTGTGGATCGGTGCGAGCTATGCTGTAAAGCTGCGTGAGCATATCCGCGTGGAAGCCTTCATCACGCGTTTTCACGGAGTGCCGAGAAAAATCCTGGAAACCGTGTCCCTATTGATTTGGTTTACAATGGCATTATTTTTGGCTTATTTCGGCACGGAATTGGTCTTGCAAAGCTTAACCAATGGTCAAGTTACTCCTGCTATGCAATTGCCAATGTGGATTCCGTTTCTTGCGATCCCACTGGGCGGCATTGGGATGTGTCTGCGTTTAATCGCCCAATTGCGCAGAATTTGGCGCGGTGATTACGAAATGCATAAAGACGGGGGTGTGCAAGCATGACGATTGCCCTGTTATTCGGTACTTTATTTGTTTGTATATTCATCGGTGTTCCGATTGCAATCGCTTTAGGGGTTTCGGCTCTGACCGCCATTTATTTCGGCACGACCATGCCGCTGAGCATCATTACACAAAAAGCGTTTACATCACTCGATTCATTTCCACTCCTCGCGATTCCGTTTTTCATGCTCGCAGGGGTGCTGATGGGGAAAGGCGGCGTATCGAAGCGGCTGCTTAATCTGGCATCGGCGATGGTCGGCTGGATGACGGGCGGCCTCAGTATGGTGACGATCGTCGCTTGTATGTTCTTCGCCGCCATTTCCGGTTCTGGGCCTGCGACAGTTGCGGCAATCGGCGGATTTATGATTCCTGCGATGATTGCCCGCAATTACAGCGGTGCCTTTGCATCTGCTGTTGCGGCATCTGCAGGCTCAATCGGCGTAATAATTCCGCCGAGCATTCCGTTTGTTTTGTATGGCGTTATCGGCAGCGTTTCCGTCGGCAGCATGTTTTTAGCCGGGATTTTGCCGGGCCTTCTTGTCGGATTCGCACTTATGGTGACGGCTTACCTGATTTCGAAAAAACGCGGCTATAAGCCAACCCCGGAAGAACAAGTTACGTTTCGTTTTAAAGATGTCGCAAAAGCATTCTGGGATGCGAAATGGGCGCTGCTCATTCCGGTCATCATTCTGGGCGGCATTTATGGGGGTGTGTTCTCGCCGACAGAAGCAGCGGTGGTTGCGGTCGTTTATGCCATCATTGTCGGGAAATTCGTTTACAAAGAACTATCCTGGAAAGGTTTGTATGAATGTTTCCGGGTAACGATAGTCATTAACGCAACGACGATGATCATTATCGGCTTGTCGGTCTCATTTGCTTATTTCATGACGATTCAACAGATTCCGGGCGAAATTTCCGATTATTTGACGGCATTGTCGACCAATCCATTCGTTATTTTGCTCGCAATTAATATATTATTGCTCGTAGTCGGCATGTTTATCGATACGATATCTGCACTAGTTGTTCTGACGCCAATTTTGCTGCCGATTGTCACAGAAGTCGGCGTCGATCCGGTCCATTTCGGCGTCGTCCTCGTCGCGAACTTGGCGATCGGTTTTGTCACACCGCCGCTTGGTGTAAATTTGTTCGTCGCCTCAAGTGTCGGGGGTGTAAAATTCGAACGGATCGCTTATGCGGTGCTGCCGTTCTTGTTCGCGATGATCATTTGCTTGCTCGTCATTACATTCGTTCCACAGCTTTCTCTCTGGTTGCCAGGGCTGTACGAATAAGGGCTATTCTTTGAAAATCGCGTCTTGGTGTAAGGAAGTATTCAGTCTATAAACTCTAATTGCATGAAAGGAATAACGTCCTTATGAAATGGTGGGGCAATTGATACAAGGAAGATAAATAGGAAGGCGCACTCTTTTCTGAGTGCGCCTTCCTATTTAAGTAAATATGACGTTAAGGATGTGGATTGGCAATTTCCTTGCTGATAATTTCATGATAATAATCAGGGGCGTAATGTTTCAAGACGATCAAGCCTCGCAAAGTATTCATTGCACCAATTCTTGTCGTTTCCATTTGAAAGTGAAAACGGCCTGAGTAAGTTGGCCCTCTGGTCAAGTAGCCTATTTCGAATTTCTTTTTAAGAAGTTCCAACCCTTCTTTTAATGCCGGTTCATAAGGAAAACTGATGGCTGCAAAATAATATAACGCGCGCAGGACGTCGTATTTCCATCTCGTAGGGAAGTGGAAATCGGAGATGGATGGCAAGATGATCTCATGATTCGATTCCCGGCGCATGAGATTCCGGCGCAGCAAATACGCCTGGCCTGCCACTGTTTGTTCCTTAATAGCGGGCAGCAGGCTGCCATAACCTTCTTTCTCGTAATCAGCAAAAGCTTCCAGGACAGACAGCGTGGTGTGAATGGAACTTTTGGTGCTGTGCCCATAAACCGCGGAACAATTCCAACCGCCATCCGGCAGCTGCTGATCCAGCAAATAATGGATCATTTCATCTATAGAGGACTCTGGATGCTTGCCGGAAGTAGATAAACTGATCAGCATAGCCACGACACAAACATCATCTTCCACAAACTCATCCGGGTTCCACATATGTTCGATTAAGGTCTTAAATCCCTGCTGGTAAATAGGATGCAGCGGATCGATTTCCAGCGATTTTAAATCCCGCATCGTATAAAATGTCGAAATCCACTTAGGGCCGTAAATTCCATTCCCCCACGTTTTCTTTTCAGTATCGTAACGGGAAAGGAATTCACCGATCCAGCCGTCAGTTGTGTAAGGCGACTGCTCTCCCAACAGATAGATTTGGGTCTGCCGTCTAATAGCAGGGTCGCTATCCAATAAAAAATCAAGTACCCTCATCATGGAAACCTCCTGCAGAACATAATGAAGTGCAGTGTTCAGACATCGTATTGGCAGCAGAATTGAGCGGTATTAAACCAATCTTTAATTACTTCCATGCGTTCTCGCTATATCCTTCATTTCTTGGAGCAGCTTTGGGACAAAGCGACAAAAGAAGGTTATGCTTATGCTAGTTGAACCCTTCACGTCAGTGGAAGGGAAAACGGAAGGATGATTCAAATGGCATTTCTAGACAAGCTGAACGCATTGAAAGACAAGTCGATTGAAAAAGGCAAAGCGCATTGGGAAGAAAACAAAGACGACTATAAAGAAAAAGCGTCGACTTACAAAGATAA
The DNA here is from genome assembly GCF_058268475.1 of Planococcus sp. TJ-301. Taxonomy (NCBI): domain Bacteria; kingdom Bacillati; phylum Bacillota; class Bacilli; order Caryophanales; family Caryophanaceae; genus Planococcus; species Planococcus sp. TJ-301. The sequence continues at coordinate 253,775 of NZ_JBZDOH010000002.1, forward strand.
AGCCATGGTCATGAAAGATGATGTCACGAATAAAATCAAAGAGAAAACCAAAAAATAAATGATGAAGTTAGGCGAACGTTGCCTGGCTTTTTTTTTACAAAAAAGTAGGAGTTAATGGCACTTCTAAGGTGAAAAAACTCTGGACGATTTAATTATGCGGCCCCAGAGAACATCTCGGAATTGCCAAGGCTTTGAATACAATTAACAAACTCAAAGCGCTGCTGGTTAGACTATCGCAGAGTTAATAGGCGCGGTCTATTTTTCAACAAATCGAGCGAGATTTTCCAGAGTAGAATTCAACCCTTCGTCATGGTCTTCCTTTTTTATTCCTTCTGGAACCCGTTCATTTACAATCGTTACCTTTGTGCCAGCTGCTACAGCCTCCAAAAACCAGGTCTGAATCATCTCGCCGGAAAACGCTGGATCTTCCGAATCGAATTCGCCGACTAGTACAATCTTTGTACCGGGTACCAATTCCAGAAACCTGCCTTTGGACACGTCGGTGTTGTCCGAAGTCTTTCCCGGATTTGAGTGATCGATTTCATACGTCAGAGTTAGTTGATATGATCCGCCTGCACGCGCATCAAAGACGTCAATATGAGCCGACATGCCTTCGAGCGGCAGCCAAGAAACCAAAGCTTCGGGATTTACAAAAGCCTCATAGATGGCCTGTGGTGTTGCTGCAATAACCCGCGACGCAGAATCGATGCGATAACTTGAAGGACCTTTCATGATTGAAAACCTCCTATATAAATTGACTTGATGTTTTAATAATCTATACCCAGTAAACAGCAAAACTACATAAACTTTATGTTTTTCATAAGAACATACTTAGCGAAGGCGCGAACATGGGCTGGGCGAAGCAAGAAGACAGGCGGTCTTTGCCTGGCTTTTTGCGGGAGCCATGCCCTAAGCGTCGGGAGCGATATTCAATAAATATTCCCTTCGAGTACTTATCATCTTCATTTTAAAAGCGTCTTCCACCATTATCAATTCTCTATCCTTTACGAATAGTATATAATTACTATACAAATGCTATGCGAGTAAAGTTTCGATATTTCTGAACAAGGGAATTGGAAGAAAAAGCAAGATGCATTCAACAGAGCTTTTTCCAGTCTTTAGGAACGGCTACGATGAGATAAAAAATTGGAAAGAAGGATGGTACCGCTATGATGAATCCTAAAAAATCCGTAATCGTGATCGGCGGAGGCCTCGGCGGCATATCTGCCGCGATTTCTCTCGCACAAAAAGGCTACGCTGTTTCGTTATATGAAAAAAATGATCATGTCGGCGGGAAAGTGAACCGTCTGGAGCAGGATGGTTTCGGCTTCGATCTCGGACCGTCCATTTTAACGATGCCGCATATTTTCGATAAATTGTTCCAGGGGAGCGGCAAGCGGATGGAAGATTACGTGCCCATCAAGCGGCTCGAACGGGAATGGCGTTCATTCTTCCCTGATGGCACCGTTCTCGATTTATACCATGATCTTCGTTTGATGGAACGGGAAAATCCTGCACTTTCTAAAAAGGACATGAAAGAGTATTACGCGTTGTTGAAATATGCGCAGCGGATTTACAAGACGACAGAACACAGCTATTTGAAAGAAGGCTTCGAGTCGCCGAAAGAAGCGGTTGCGCAAAACGGCATCATCGCGACGTTGATTGGGTTTGATTTGACGTCTACGATGTATAGCGCCATTTCCAAACGCATCAGCAACCCGCATTTGCGCGATATGCTTTCCTATTACGTCAAATACGTCGGGTCTTCTCCTTATAGCGCACCTGCCGTTCTCAATATGATGATTTACATGCAGCATGCGCAAGGCTGCTGGTATGTAGAAGGCGGTACGCATAAATTAGCGGAAGGCTTGACGCGGCTGGCAAAAGAAACAGGGGTTCAAATCCATACAGGCATGGGTGTTGTCCGTGCGCATATCAATGAAAAAAATCAGCAAATCGAAGCGGTTGAACTTGAAGATGGTTCAGTCAAGACGGCTGATTATTATGTATCAAACATGGAAGTCATTCCGTTTTATAAAAAAATGGTGGATGCGGACGAGAAGTTTGTCGCCAAGTTGGTGAAAAAGTATGAGCCGTCGAGTTCGGGTCTCGTGCTGCATCTTGGCGTCAAGAAAACCTATCCGTTCCTGAATCACCACAACTTTTTCTTTTCGGAGAATCTGCATGAACAGATGGACAAAGTGTTCGAGAAACACGAGCTGCCGGACGATCCGACGATTTATCTGGTCAACGTCAACAAAACCGATCCATCCCAAGCACCATCCGGGCACGAGAACATCAAGATCTTGCCGCATATTCCTTATATCCAAGACAAACCGTTTACGCCGGAGCAATACCGGGAGTTTGAAGAACTTGTTCTCGACAAGCTGGAGCGCATGGGCTTGGAAGGTTTGCGCGAAAACATTGTGACGCGCGACGTCTGGACGCCGCATGACATAGAACGCACTTACGGATCTGACCGTGGTGCGATCTATGGAACGGTTTCTGATAAAAAGAGAAATGGCGGCTTTAAGCACAAAAAACAAAGCGAACTTTACGACAATCTGTATTTCGTCGGCGGTACCGTGAATCCTGGGGGCGGCATGCCGATGGTTACGTTGAGCGGCCAGCAAGTGAGCGATAAGATCGTGAAGCGCGATTTGGCGCGGAAAAAGTAAAACATTTTTCAAAAGTTAGAGAAGGAGCTTTTAACAAAGCTTCTTCTTTTTTTATTATCAAGAAATATAGGTTTTGAAAATACATTAGCGAAATTAAGCTAAATTTTAGAGAAACACTTGCAGTTTTTCGGAGAAGCTTATATGCTATAAAGCGTAATGATTACTATTTAAAGAATTTAAGATTTATCAGAATGGAGAGGGGAAGATGGATAAACGAATTCCAGTGACGGTCTTGAACGGCTATTTGGGCGATGGCAAGACCGAACTGTTAAACGGCAAACTGGGTGCAACCCGAAGAAGAAATGGGCATGGAGCGGTGAGATTCCCAGGATCCCCTGCCAGCATTTTACGAAAAAATTAAAGCGGAAGGAGGAAACTTGGAACATGCGCCTTAACATTACATTGGCCTGCACAGAAACGGGCGACCGAAATTATTCAACGACTAAAAACAAACGCAATAACCCTGAACGCATTGAAATGAAAAAATACTGCCCACGGCTTCAAAAAGTAACTTTGCACCGGGAAACCAAGTAAAGAAAATTACATATTTTAAAATCGGAGCAGCTAATATATATAAGGAGAGAAGAAAATGGCGAAAAAATCAAAAGTGGCGAAAGACCACAAGCAGCAAAAAATGGTGGCCCATTATGCAGAACTCCGCAGAGAATTAAAAGAAAAAGGGGATACCGAAGCGTTAAACAAATTACCCCGGAATTCTTCTCCGACGCGTCTCAAAAACCGCTGCGAATTGACTGGCCGGCCGAGAGCTTACATGCGCAAGTTCAAAATGTCGCGGATTGCATTCAGAGAACTTGCCCACAAAGGCCAACTGCCTGGCATTAAAAAAGCAAGCTGGTAAAATGATAGTGTAAGATCAAACGTGCAAGGGTGGGGTAGAAATGAATGAACGGTTGCTGGACTTTTTACGGAGGAGCGAAGTGAGCAGGCTTCCAGAAGAAAAAAGGAAACTCTATGAATTCATCACAGAGGCTGAAGATGCCCTGGCTGAAAAGGCAGCAACAGCTGATGAGTTCTTTAGCCTGGTGCTGACGGAATCTCCCATCAACTTGGCCATGAAACATTTTAACTTGTCTTACGATCAAGTCGTCTCATTGCTCACGGACATTGAAGAAGAACTTCATGTGAAAATCAAACGGCGCTCTGAAAAAGTGGAGTGGATTGATTTTAGTGATAAGTACAATCAAAATACGGATGGCGAGAGAAAGAATCATTTGTTTTTGTTTATCAATGAATAACGAAGTTTATAGCACATACACCGCCGCTCCCGACGCCTCTGCGTTTTAGGGAGTGGCGGTTTCTTTTTATTCAAGCGCATAATTTGTTTGGGGGAGAATGCCGGTCAAAGAAGTATTTGAGAGCTAAAGTCAAACTATTTTACTAGAAATGATTTATAGACTAAAGGATTTAATTATTGTAATATAAAGGAAAAGTGATAAATAGTAATGATTACTTTAAAGCGAATAATCTATATGCTGCCAAATCCAGATACTAGAAAGAGGAATGAACGTGAGAATCCCATTCAACACAATTACGAAAAAAGTGGTTTTATTCAGTATGATGACAAGCATAGCTTTGACCGGGGGAGTCGTCAGTGTATTTGCAACAGAAGCAGCGGCCTATTCAAATCCGCAGGCTAATGAGGTCCAGCATGTGGAGCTCGAGGCAAAGTATTCGAAGAAAGTGATGGCAGCGCTGGAAGAAAGCGTGGCGATCACACCTTCGGCATTCTCCATCGAGCAAATGCCGAAGGTGGAGGCAATGGACCGGTACTTGGCTTCATTCGGCACAAAAGTGAAGGGTAATGAGGTTCGTCTAGCTGTGAAAGAAATCTTTAACATTGATTTGGATGTTGTGTCGAAAAATAATTACGGTTCTAAGCTGGCCATTTATCCGGAAAATGTGATGAAAAGCCTGCGTGCTTCATTTAATGTAAATCCGTCTTCTTCTGAGCAGAATGCGCGCATTATGGAGCTGACGAAAAACGCAGTGATGGACCGCTATATCAAGGAACTGGATTACAAATTGAGTGGTGCGCAAAACCGTGTGCTAATCAACCAAATTTTCGGTGTGAACTTGAACGGCATTTCGACGTTGGAACGTTCGCAGCTAGCCATCAGCTCAAAAGGCCAATGGATCGTGAAAAGCGAAACGGACTTGTTCATTCTGGAATCGAGCTTGGACGATGTGGATGTTTCGGTTTATGTGACACCATATTTTGAACAAGTGACGGGCAGCAGCGAAGTGCCGAAGTCGCTTGTGACGAAATTAGAGGCTCTCGGCTTTACGTATATTGAAGAGTCTCAGGTTCTGTATTACAAGGATCCGAACAATCAATCGGTGCCGGATGCGTTCAAAGGGCAAGTATTGGGAACGATCTTAGGAACTATTAATACAGAGTATAAGAATTATTAAAATATAGGTTAAATCAAATAATCCCCTCCAGACAGAAAAATTCTGTTTGGAGGGGATTTTATTATCAACCATTTTATACGGCAGTCTCTTCTTCAGGCACTCCCAGCCGCTCGGTCAGAATGTTGTAGATTTCCTGGAAATACTGGTCATCGTAACTCATTCCATTATAAGAAGCAGATCGTATGATAACTTTTCTATCAACTTTGACTACCTCGATATGAACCGTATGGCTTGTGCCTGTCTCGTCAATTTCGCGCTGTGCTTCCTGCATAAATACTAACGCATTTTTTGGTTCATATTGCTTAAAAGTCTCAAGTACTTCATTGAAAACAGTGATGGTGTTTTCTTCACTTCGAAACAACCAAAAATAATCCTTATTCTTACGCGATAATTGCAAATTAAGTTGATAATGCATCGTAATCCTCCTAGGGAAATAAAATCTGCCGGTTATGTATAAATTTCTATACCCTATTTAATCAGTTTTGAAGAGCACGGAATGATAGTTTTTTATGACGCATTTAAAATCCCGTTAACCTCTTGAGTTTTGATCGTCCCGTAATCGCATAGCTTTGAAAATCGCGATTCTACCCAATATAAATAATCCCCTCTGAACAGAAAAGTCTGTTCAGAGGGGATTATATTGTATCAAGTAAAATTCAATCACATTTACAATGCCGATTCGTCTTCCGGTTTTCCAAGCTTGTCAGTCAGTGTAGAGTAAATATCCTGGAAATGCCTGTCATCGTACCACATTCCATTATAAGAAGCGGAGCGGATAAGGGCTTCTTTATCGGCTTTAACGACTTCGATCTGAACTGTGTTGCTTTTCCCCGTCTCATCAATTTCGTGCTGCTTTTCCTCCATGAAAGCTTCCGCATTGGGCGGCTCATATTGCTTGAAGGTTTGTAAAACTTCATTGAAAACTTCTATTGTATCTTCTTCGCTCCTGAACAACCAAAAATAATCCTTTTTCTCACGGGACAAATGCAGGTTGAGTTGATAATGCATTGTATTCCTCCTCTAGAATGAAATTTTGTTGATTGTGTATGAAATTCTATACCCCATTTCAAGGTTATGAATCTCGACTTTGTGCCTAAACTTATTCCCGAATTCTGAAGCTTTTTCAATTTGTTCATCATTAGGGAATATCCTCTCCGATAATAGATGCTATGATGAGGTAGAAACTTTTCAGGCACAAATTCTTCAGTTTTATAGAACAGGTGATTAAATGGTTAGAACACATACAGCAACATACAGAACGGCATTGCGGTTGACCAACACCGCGAAGGAAAAAATGAGAGGGTTCGGCATCAGCGAACGCTCATTTTTTGTTGGGGAAAAGCCGTTTCAGGTTTTCATCGAACGCTATCCGTCAAATGGCGACGGCTCGCTTTCGGTCGCGTTGATCTTCGGAGGTGCTGAAACGCTCCGATTGGCAACGAAAGAACTGGACGGTTCAATCGTCGTGCATGGAATTTTTACGAATCAGCAATTGCTGGTGACGAACTTGACGCTTCGTAAAGCATACCAGGCGCTTGGGACAAATTGGCAGCGCGAGGAAACGATCGCTTTTGACCTATCCCGCGAACCGGCTACGGCCGCTTTGCTCAATTTGATCAACCGCATGAAGCCGGCGAAGGAAAGTTCGGATTACGTGAAAAAACGTATTGGCAGCTGGGAAGGCTATTTGAAGATTCAGGAGCGCGGCATGGACATTCCGGACGTCAAAACAGGCTATTCAAAACTGGCGTTCAGCCACGACTTCAGCCGTATCACGTTGACGGGTTGCCAGCTAAAAGACGCGGAATGGAAAACGCTGAAAAACCTGACCGTCCGGTTGACGGGGATACTAGGCGACGTCGGCACAGTCATCAAAGCGGCGAACCGCACAATCGAAGTCGAGCTTCAAAACCATATGGTCAAGCAAGTGCGGGAACGCGGGTTGTCACTCGATAAAAAAGAAGTGGTATTCAGCAATTTCGCTGCGCTCAGCCAAATCAGGCGTCTGCGCCAAGGTTTCGGGAATTTGGAGAAAGGCCTCGCGGTAAATCCGAATCTCGACCGCATTCTTTTTGAAGAAAAGCCTCCCGTGAAGCCGCTTCAAGCCCAGGAAAAGCTGGCGTTCCACAACCGGTTGAATGAGTTCCAGCAAAAAGCGGTGTCGGGCGCAATGAGAGCGGAAGACTTGTACGTCATCCAAGGGCCTCCGGGTACCGGGAAGACGACGGTCATTTCGGAGATCTGCCTGCAAAACGCACGAAAAGGCTTGCGGACACTTGTCGCCTCGCAATCGAATTTAGCGGTGGACAATGCGCTCGGGCGCTTGTTGGCGAACAAGGATATCCGGATTCTCCGGGTCGGGCGCACCGAGAGCATCGAAGAAGAAGGCAAGAAATTCATCGAAGAAAATGTCGGGCAGTATTGGAAAGACCATACCTTAAAAGAGATTACGGCCCAGTATGAAAAGCGCCAGCAGCGCGAACCGCAGCTGGACAGCGAACTGGCGGTGAATGAAAAGTCTTATGGCGAGCTGGAACCAGTAGTTGAGAGTTTGGCTGCGGCCATCGAAGACAAAAAGAAAGCGCAAGTGCAGCACCGCGAACTGCAGGAATCTCTGGCAGCGGCACAAAACAAGCATGCAGAGTTTGAAATTCAAAAGGGCAAAGCCGTTCAACACAGCGATGAAATGGCGCAAACGCTGGAAAGGCTCGAAGAATTGATTCGCAGCTATTCACATGGGCCGGGCAGCGCAAAAAATGATGAGTGGTTCGAAGGCGAGAAGCAGAAAGTCTCAGATGTGATTGGACAGCTGCAACAAGCGCTTGAGTTTAAAGGGCTTGCGGAACAACTGGGGGTTAAAGAGCGTGATGTTGCTGCGATTGTGGAAAAACGCGAACAAGCAGCGTCTGCCGTTGAAGAAAAGCAGGCGGCGCTGAACGGCTTGGAAAGCGTCAAGAAAGTCGATGGTTTGCTCCAGGTAATGGCGCAGCAAGGGATTGATGAAGTTCCATCCATCACGTACGGCCTCAACAAGCTCGAAACCAACCGCGAAAAGATGAACGAATGGACGAAACTCAATCAATACAACGAGACGATCAGCACTGCCATTGCGTACGTCGAAAAATCAGCGGCACCCCTCGGCGTTGCAATTGCTGAGGTCAAAGAAGGTGCGCTATCAAAACCAGAAGCGTTCACGTCCGCAGAAATCGACAGCTTCATGGAGAAGCTGCGAACGGTGTTGAAAACGGCGCAGCGCAACGATCCGGCTGTTTTGAAAACTGCACTTGCCGGTTTGTACAAGCGCCAAAACAATATTTGGCGCAGAGGCGCGAAGCTGAAAACCGCGGAAGCGTACGTGGAAGATTCGAAGCGTGCGTTCCAAGGCTTGAAAAAAGCGTTGAACGAACAGCTCTCGAAGCAGCAACAAGAGTTTCTGGCTGTCGAGCAAAAATGGCTGGGACGGCTGGAACAAGCGCGGGAGGCAATGGCGCCGCTCGAACAACGCTGCCGGCATTTAAAACCTGTCGGCGTCATTCCTGAAGACATTGAAGGCGCCATCAGCCACCGCTGCGCCGAGCTTGAAAACCTTAAAAAAGAACAGACCGCATACGCAGAAGCGGGACAGCGTTTGAAAAAACATCAAAGTGAACACATGGAACAGTCCGAAGCGTTGGAGAAAAACAAGGTCCGAATCGCTGAACTGGATGCCGAGATCCGAAGAGTCGATGAGGCTATAGCGGCGAACGAACATAATGCGGCAAAGTTGCACGACATCCTTTCCACCAATCCGGAGGAGGATTACGAACAAGCGGCGAAACAGCTTGCCAGCCTGTCATTTGCGCGAGAGTCACTGAAACAAGAAAAGAAAGATTTGCCGATGCTGCAGTCGATCCAGAAGAAATGGCTGGATTTATTGGAAGGGGCGAATGAACACGATCTGGATGAAATCCGGAAAATGTACATCAAGCACGCGAACGTCATCGGCACGACGTGTGTTGCGTCCGCGCGCAAGGATTTTATCGAAAATTATCCGGTATTCGATGTGGTTATTATCGATGAAGTGTCGAAAGCGACGCCGCCGGAATTATTGCTGCCGATGCTAAAAGGCAAGAAAATCATCCTCGTCGGCGACCACCACCAATTGCCGCCGTTGCTTGGCAACGACACTTTGGAAGAAACGCTTGAGGAAATGATCAATGACAATAGCGGATTCGAAGAAAAGCGGGAGCTCGAGAAGCTGCTCGCAGAATCGCTGTTCGAGCGGCTGTATAAAAATCTGCCTAACAGCAACAAAACTATGCTCGCAATCCAATACCGCATGCACGAAGACATTATGGAAACCATATCGCCGTTCTACAAACTGGAAAACGACCAATTGCAATGCGGCATTATGGATTCCGACGCGGAGCGCGATCATTTATTGGAATCGAAAACAGTGTCGCGGAACAACCACCTCATGTGGATTGATGTGCCGAATGAACCGGCGTCATTTGAAGAACGCATGAGCGGCGGGAAAAGCTTGTACAATGCAGCAGAGCTGCAGGAAATTCGCACTTTGCTGGTGGAGTTGAACGATGCCGCCGCAGAAGCGAAGGTTGCAGGACGGATGGCGGCGCACGATCAGAAAAGCATCGGTGTCATCAGTTTTTACGGCGAACAAGTCAAACGGCTGCAGCGCATGCTGGACCAGGAGCTGCGCTTGCCGCATTTGACGGTGCGGACCGGGACAGTAGACCGGTTCCAGGGCAGCGAACGGGACATCATCGTGTTGAGCATGGTGCGCAATAACGATAACAAGCACGGCGAAATCGGCTTCGCGAAAGATTACCGCCGCCTCAACGTGGCGTTATCGCGCGCCAAGGAATTGCTTGTGCTGGTCGGCAGTTCAGACATGTTCACGAAGCGCGCTAAGCAGCCTGATACAAGAGCGATGTATCAGCACGTGCTCAATGTAGTCAAAGAGAAAAATGGCTTGAAGGCGTTAGAAAGCAGCAGGAGGTGAAGGTGTGGAAGAGCTAATCGAGAAATTGCGGCTGACTGCAGCGGATAATCCGGATGTTGCCATTTTAAAAGAACAAGTGTGGAAGCTGCCGGTCGTGTTTTATGATGTGAAAATCGACCGCGTCAAGCGCTTGAAAATGGACATCTTGATGAAAATGCTGTTGTTCGCGTTCCAGGAACGGGACATCCGCCGAGCCGCAACGCTTGCCGACATGCTGTTTGTGGAAGAGCTCTTTATCAGCGACTCGATCGAGAAGATGGAGCGTACCCGTTTGATCGGACTCGACAAGAAAGGCTACGGGCTGACGGCGAAAGGGCATGACTATCTTGAAAAAGGCATTTTTGAAGAAGAGATGGAACCGGAAGCAGCGCAGATTGTTTACAGCGCCGTCCACGACGAATACTGCTTGCCGAGGGATAGCGAAACGCCGGAAGCTGAAGAATCGCTCGAGCCTTATCGCTACAGCGTGAAAGGTGCAGTGAAAAAGGACCGAATCCGAAAGATGCTCGCCAACAGGCCACAGGAAACCGATGAACAAGGCTTCCAGATCATCGTAACGGACATCACAAGCTGTATCGAGCAGTCGGTTGAACATATCCCGTGCATTGAATTCCAATTACACGACCAGAAACAGGACATTTTTTACGCCCGCGTCTGGAACACTGCATCCGAAAGTTGGGATGAAAAGCTGGAAAAAGGAATTGAAGAGCGGGAAGCAGTGAGGTGGCGGAGAGCAATGGAAAAGCGGAAGAGTTTAAACGCGTAACCCTGGGCCGCAACCAATTTAAATGATTTTAACAATGTACGACAATCTATATCTTATGCATCGCCGCTTCTCGTGGATTAACATTCCGGGGAGCGGTTTTTTGGTTTTATTCATTGGTATGAACTATGTTGATTTGTGCATGATACCGGGTTCGTCTATGGGGAACTGGAATAATAGAGAAAATAAAGGGGAAATCAATCGAAAGGGATAGTAAAATTATGTATATTAATCAAATAGTTATATGTTACTATTTGATTATGTGTTAGGTCTTAATGACCACATTTTAAACTGTCTTTTTTCAAGTAGAAAGTTGGGAAAAAAACTAAACTTAAGGAGCATCCCCATGACAAAATTAGCCGAGAACTTAAAAGAATTAAGATTACAGAACAAGCTAAGCCATCAAATCGTTGCGGATCATTTGAAAATCACCAAAGTGGTATACAGCAAGTTTGAACTTGGCACGACAGAACCATCACTGAAGCTGATAATGAAGACAGCGGACTTGTATAATGTGTCCCTTGATGAATTGGCTGGCAGGCAGTTTACGCCAAACGGCAAAGTGAGCGAGCAGCTGCGGATGAAGAAAGAACTGGAAAAAGAAATCAATATGTTAGTGAAGCAATTGGGCAATCAATTCATCCAAAGCAAAGAAGCGGATATTGTGAAGAGGCTGAAGCAGAAGTTTAATTTGAACTGATATGAAAGTTCATGACCCGGAGCCGCAAACAATTCTAAACGATTTTGACAACGCCAGACAATATATACCGCATACACTGCCGCTCTCCACGGATCAACATTCCCTGGAGCGGTTTTTTGGTTTTAATCATCTATATAAATTGCGTCGAACTACGTGGGACAACGAAGCCGTCTGGAGATTGCAGATAAAATGCCAAAAACGCACAAAATACCTTGAAAACCATTGCGTCCTATAATTTTCCACAATATAATGAATCATCCGAATAAAAAGGGGATAGCAAGAAATGAGAGTTGGGGAGAAAATGAGAGCAAATGAGATAAAGACAGCTGGCCAATTAATTGAAGCGATTCGCGTTTTATGGGACGCACGGTCGAAGGCTCGGCTGCGCGAATGGTTGGAAGAACTGGAAACGGAAGATGATTATTATCGCTTAATTCGCTTGGCGGATCAAATGGATTTATATAAATACAGCAATTTGCTGGCGACGCATGCGTATAAGCGTTTTGGGACGCTGCGCCCGTTTGCCTGGCATTGCACGCGGCTTTTGGAGAACGGCAAGAGCCTGGAAGCGGAAGAGCGCATGGCCGCACGCCTTCAAGTAGTTGCGGATACGGCCTATACGGTGGAGGAACGGGTTTCGGCACATACGCTGCTGTTTCGGGTATTCTGCCAGCTGAACCGTTTGCCGGAAGCAAAAGAACAGCTGGAGAAAATCAACGAAGCGCAAGGCGTATTATGGCCGGACTTGGAAGCTTTCTATTACCTGCACGGCGGGGAATGGGACAAAGCGGAGAACATTTTAACGGATGCGTTGGCGGATGGCTCCAAAGAGCGCGAAGAGTATGTGCGCCTGCTGCTGGCGGATCATTTATCGGTGATGGGACGGCAAGAGGCATCTTTGGACATGTTGCTTTCGGGGCAAGCCGCATATCCGGGCAATTGGTCATTTTGGATGGAGCAAGTGAAAAGACGGTTCCTGCTCGGCCGTTATGAAGAAACGATTAATCTCATGGAAGAAATCAACTCGAAAAATCCGTTTCACATCCAACGGGAATATTATGCTTACTTAACGGCGGAATGCTTGTATAAATTGGAGAAATGGGATGAGTTGGATGCTTGGGTCCAGGACCATCAAAGGGTGTTGGAAAAGACGATTTACGGCAAGACGGCAATCCAACGCGGCGCAACACGCAACCAACTGAAACTGACGCCGAAACTCCAGAAGCTTGATTATTGTGTGCCGGCTTCATTGTCAATTATGCTTGAAGCGTTTGGCATGGACATCGGCCAGGACGAAATTGCCACGCATGTCTTCGATGTGACGGGTTCAAAACTACGTACCACAATGGAGTATATGGAATCGCTCGGTTTACGGGCGCAATATTTCAAAGGCACAGTGGACGTCTATAAAAAGATGATCAACGCCGGCGTTCCGGTGCTGCTCAGCATGATGGTCGAGAACAACGCGCATGTCCAAGTCGTGGTCGGCTATGATGACCGGCTGCAAGCGCTCCTGATCCAGGATCCGAATGACCAAGCGCCGTTTCTGGTGACGTACGCCGAGATGAAAGACGCTTATAAGCTGACCGATTCGCTCAGCATGGTCTTCGTCAAAGAAGAGCAAATGCATTTATTGGCACTTCTGGATGAAGGGGAGCACCGTTTCTTCGAGCGCTTGTACGAGTTTCTGGATGAAGAAGGCGAAGGCGAGAGCGAGGCATTCATCGATTTTCTGCAAGAACATAAAGAACAACGCTACGCGGCTGTGGTCGGAATTTCGATTTTATTTTCAGACCGGGCGAAAGCTTTACACGCTGATTGGGTGGAGCAACTGCGCCAGGAACTTGGAAGCGAGGATGCGGAACTGGCGCTGTTGGCGGCGCACATGCATTACCAGAAAGACGAAATGCCGGAGGCGCTGGCGAGTCTTGCGGCTGTAAATGAAAAAAACAGTCCGTATGCCTTGTTTTTGAGAGGCGTTATTTTGATGGGCCAGGACAGCCAAGAACGGGCAATCCCTTATTTGAAACAGTCGATTGAGCTGGATCATTACCAGCCAGCCGCTTATAGCCATCTGGCGCGCTGTTATATGGAAGTCGGAAAATTGTTCCAAGCACATAAATGGTCGGCAATTGCGCTTGCCCAGTTGCCGTCGGATATCTATGCGCAGATTACGCATAGTTTGATTCAATATGAGTCCGGCGCATACGGAAAAGCGTTGGAGCGTTTCAGGAAACTGAGCGGGGAACTGCCGGAAGACGGCTATTTCGTCTATGAAATCGGTCGCTGCCTGCTCGCGCTCGGCGAAGAAGCGGAAGCAATCATGTGTTTTGAACGCTATATTAAAATGGCTCCTGAGCGGCCATATGCGTATCTGCGGATTGCTGAAATCCATATGGAAGCCGAAAACTGGGAGCCGGCAATGGCTATTGTCAATCGAGGCATCGAAGGAGCTGAAGATAAAGATGTGCTTCACGTCTACCGCGGCCACATCGCAATGGGGCAGGAACAATTCACAGCGGCAGAAGCGGATTACCGGACAGCGCTTCAGCTCGATCCGGAAGACTTGTTTACGGTGACGTATATCGCGCATAGTTTAGTAAAGCAGCAGCGTTTTGATGACGCGGTGGCCTTTTTGGCAAACTGCGCGGAACAAGGTGACACCGGCTTCTTCATCCGGTCGTCGACGATGCTGTGGGAAGAATGGCCGGAATACGACGGCCAGCAGCAAGCGATTGCGTTATTGGAAAAAGGGCTCCAAAAGAAAGAACTGGAAGGATTCACGGACATCGCGCAGCAATACATGGAGTTCGGGGAACATCCGTTGTTCCGGAATCGAGTGCTCCATCAATTCAAAGAAATGCGCAACATCGAAGCCGACGAAGTGCTGCTGTGTTTTGAAGGGCAATTGCATGAACAGGCCGGGAACAACGAATTTGCCCGCAAGCTTTATTTGCAGGCGCTTCAAAAAGCGCCGAGTGCGCAGGCACATTTCCAGCTGGGCTTATTGGCAATGGAAGCGGGCCGGCACAAAGAAGGCATCCGCGAGCTTCTTCGCAGCGCGGAACTGGACCCGGGCAATACAGCGGTGCGGGAAGCGTTGATGCATGCCTATATCGAGGTTGAGGACATTCCGCGTGCGTTTGCTGTGGCGCTGTTCATTTTGCAGAATGATTCGCTGGAGCTTGAATTCGATGAGCTGTTCGATCTTGCGAGAACAGAAGAGTCGGTAGCTGCGATTTCGAAAACGCTTGAAGGAGTGGCCGGGCAAGTGCCGGAAGAATGGCTCTTTGCCGCTAAAGCACTTTGCGCGGAAAAAGAAGGGGATTTTGCGGAAGCGGAAGCGTTGTTTGGACAGGCCAAAGCGGTCAAAGGTGCATTCCCTTCCAGATACCAGCATGTGCAATTCTGCGCAAGAAGAGGCGATTTCAAGCGTGCAGTGGCTTTATTGGAAGAGTTGATAACGGAACGGCCGGAAGATGAAAGGCTGTACGGTGAATACATTCGGATTCTCGCGCATCTTGGCAAAACGAATGAAATCAGCAAGCGTCTGAAAAAACGGCTGCGCGGCGAGCAATTGGGATTGGCCGAAACATTTTGCGCCGATGAACTTGCTCAATTGTTTATGGAAGCCGAAGAAATGGAAGAGGCAGAAGAGCAGCCGAGAAAAGGCATCATCGGCAGGTTCTTCCATAAAGCGCAGCAGCTACGGATGATATCGAACGTGTTTGCGCTTTACGACGAAGCCGCTAAGCAAATCCCGAAAAATGAATTGCCTGTCATGCGGCAAGCCGCGTTTTGCTTAAGCCGGGAAATGGCGAAAGAAGCCGTCGATGAACTAAAGCCCTTCGTGAAACGCACCGGCCATTATGATGCTGCCGTGCTGCAGCTGCAGGCCATGATGCAATTAGCGGAGGAAAAGGATTCACCGAAAATTCTCCATGAAGCCATTGATCTGGCAAAAGAGCTCAACGCGCAGCAGCCAGCCGATGCATCGGTATTGTCGGTGTGGGCCGAAGCACTTGGCAGCCTTGAAAAAGACGATGAAGAATTGGCAAAATATGAAGAGGCGCTCCGTTTGGAACCTTTCAATGGAGAAGCCTATACTATGGTCATGCAGACACTGGCTGAACAGCGGCCAGGGGATGTGGAAGCGTTTATCGCGGGCATCCCGGAAGAAGTGGAGATTCCGGAATGGATCGAGCTTGCCCGTGCGCAAAGCCAGTTGACCTTAGGCAATGCGCCAGCAGCTCATGCGATCCTGGTGCCGCTGACGCAGCAGGAAAAAGAATTTCAGCCGGCCATTTACGAGCTGGCCCTCTGCGAAATGAAGCTCGGCAACAAACAGGCGGCCATTAAGACCTTGCGTAAATTATTCCGCAAAGAGGGCGCGGAAATGTACGTCCTGGTGATTGCTGGAGAGCCGGCGTTTGAGGAGATCCATGATGAAATTGATAAACTGATTGAGGAATTGTTTTAAGATACCTGCTAATAAAATCTGCCGCTTCGCTGGGATCATCATTCCGGTGGAGCGGCTTTTTTTGTTTTATTCATCGAATGGACAGAACAGGCCACGTGAAAAAATTTACAGAAATTTTACAATGCAATAAAAAATATTGGCGTATACTGTAAGGTGGCATGGATTCAAAGTTAGCGCAAGGGAGATCGGATATCATTAGTTTAAACAGCATGATCAAATTTTTGAAGTACTTGGCAGAAAACCAAAAAGCCCTGTTTGAGGCAAGCGAAAAAGACGGAGAACTTGAAGAGCTTATGCAGGCTGAGAATTTCCAGACCGCCTTCCAACCGATTTTGGCTTTAGGGGACGGGGAAACGATCGGTTTTGAAGTTTTGAACCGGCCGGCCAGCACACCGATATTCCCGACAACGGAAGAATTTTATTCCTATATAGGCAAAAGCAATAATGTCTTTCGCATCGAAGGATTTCTGCGTAACCTTTCTCTTCAGCGATATGCAGAACAGCTGAAGGGATCAAAAAACCATCGCGGCGGCTTGATCTTTTTGAACATCCAGCCGCAAGTTTTGACAGATCCTTCTTACCGAAGCGGCACGACGCTGGATTTGCTGGAGACCTATAATCTGTCCCCCGATCAAGTGGTGCTGGAATTGACGGAAAAAGAAGCAGTGACGGATTACACGGAATTCGAGAAAATCATTGATAATTACCGGCAGCAAGGCTTTCGGATCGCGGTCGATGATGCAGGGACCGGATATAATAGCTTGAAAACAATCATTTCGTTGAAACCTGAATTCATCAAACTCGATAAATCGCTGATACGGGGCATACATAACGAACCGGCCCAGCAGCAATTGGTAGAATTGCTATTGGGATTTGCTGCGCAATCGAATACGAAAATTATTGCAGAAGGCATTGAGGATTTCTTGGAACTGAATTTTTTAAGAAATTTGGGAATCCATTTTGGCCAAGGCTACGCGCTTGGCCGACCGGGTCCGGTGCTGAAAAGCGGCCAAGTTCCATCACTTTGAACAAAGTTTTGCGGTGACAGACATTACACATTTAAAACCGCCGCTCCCTGGAAGATTGCTTCTCGGGAAGCGGTAGAAGTGTTTGCGAATTGAACTAGTGTTACGCATAGGAAGGTGTTCTGCGCAATGCAGAATGCTTTCCTTATTTGTTTTAAAGAACGACCCATACACTTGGGTTCAAGAGAGCTTAGTAAGGATAGATTTTTCAGAGATAATGGGGAAACAATAGATAAACGGCAGAGGAGGGCTAGGATGCGCAAACAAGCGGATAACAAAAGATCTCAATTCCTGAAGCTTGCAGCGCAAGCGTTTGCCATCAACAAACAAGTTCCACTTCCTTGGGCAAAAGCGCTGTCAGCCGGTGTTTGTTCCACGCTGCCCGTCTTGATCGGGGTGTTGATGGGACAGGTGCAATATGGATTGATCGCCGGTCTCGGCGGCCTGGCGTTTTTATATATGTTCAACGAACCATACGCCTTGCGTTCGAAAAAGATTTTCTTCGCGGCACTTGGCTTATCTTTTTCCGCGGGTCTCGGAACATTGCTGTCGCAAAGTCCGGTTCTTGCTGCGTTGGCGGTGGGCTGGAGATTCGGGGGTTTCCTGATATTGAAAGGGAGCTTACTGAGTTGCAGGAAGCGGTCAACATTTTGAAACGTCCCGGACCCGCAAACGATTTTAAACGATTTTGACTATGCACGACCCTTTATATTGTATGCAAAGCCGCTCCCCGTGGATCACTATTCTTGGGGGGCTTTTTATTTTATTCACCCAGATGAATGGTGTTGAATTGTGCATAACACAGGGTTCATATGCGGGAAGATATACATCGGATGGACTTATACCCAGAGTAAAAAGAAGAAATAGATTTATAAATTTCGAATATTAAAAATAATTAGAAAGTAATGGTTTCAAAATGATTTTCTCTTGCTATACTAGAGAAAGGAATATATTGGGAGGTTTGAGAATGACTACAATTTCATTGAAAAAGAAAGCGGCCAACATTGTATTGGAGAAGAAGAATTTAACCGGTGTAATGGCTAGAGTGGCGATTGTATTAGACATTTCAGGTTCGATGTGGAGTTTGTACCGGGAAGGCGTAGTTCAAGAAGTAGTGGAGCGTGTGCTGGCTGTGGCAAGCCAGTTTGATGACGATGGCGCTTTGGATGTCTGGGTTTACGACAACGAGTTTTCCCGATTGCCTGCGGCTACAGAAGAAATCTTTCTTGGCTACGTAGAAAAGAATATTTTATCGAATGACGCAATACATAAATTCGGCAGGAACGACGAACCGAAAGTGATGGAAGACGTCATACGCAAGTATACGATAGAAGAGCCTAGCGACCAACCGGTCTTTTTGGTATTCATCAATGACGGAGGGTGTAAGCCTGGAATTAAGAAGTTCATTATCGAATCTTCTTACCAGCCGATTTTTTGGCAGTTTATCGGTCTTGGCAACGCCAATTTTGATGTATTGAGAAAGTTGGATACGATGGAAGGCCGGTTTATCGATAACGCCAACTTCTTTCATTTGCAGGATGTCAGCAAAGTGACGGATGAAGAGTTGTACAATCAGATGCTGGATGAGTTTCCACTATGGTTGAAAGAAGCGAAAGAGAAACGGATTTTGCGGTAAGCTAGACTTTTCCTATGAGGCCAATTTGAAATTTTTGAAGAAGTCAGGCGTTTTTTGCAGAGCAAGATTAGCCAACAAGCATAAGTATCGAAACAGAAAAAATTCAAAATGCTCTGATGGTACAGGGGTTGCCATACGAAAAAACCGCCGCTTCCAATGAATCGAAGTTCAAGGGAGCGGCGGTTTATTTTGGGTTATGCAGTTTTAAAAGAATATCAATCTAGTTCTTTAGTTTTTCCACTTCTGCTTCACGAACTAAAAACATCGGAGCCAACACCAAAAACATAACACTTACAAAATAAAAAAGCAGTGCAACACCTGTATTTTCAGGCGCTTCGTTTCGCTGCATCAACCCCATTAAAAATATTCCGACGGCAATTAAAACCATCGTATACATGGATAAAATCGTTGCAAGCACTTTATGGTCTTTGTTCACAAAGCTCTTCACTGTTCGATTTTTAAAATGGTGGGAGATTAAGTTTATAGTAATGGTTGCTGCTAACAGCATCCAAAAATATACGGTTCCAAATAACAGCTTAAATAAAGGGGAGATGGCGAAAAAAACAATGCCCATCAACATGATATAAACTTGAAACGCGTAATACTTCACCATGTCATGCTTGTACTTCGTCCATAAAAAATATAAAATACCTAAAAAAACGAACATGAAACTGCTGTTGATGATAAGCCACACCCCTACTGTCTTTTCCGGAATGAAACTTGAAACGACCATCATGATAGAGAATAAAAAAAGTGTCATGCCTAGACGGTGATCTGCCGCGACTGGTTTTTCTAGGGTGGTATGAGATGAATTGATAACATTAACTTTCTCCATTAATGCTTCCTCCTTGATTTAGATCCCAACGTAAATTTTATGTCTCTTTTATACTAACAGATATTGGAATTATTTTACTGAACTAACCAATATTTTTAAATGTCGTTTTTCATTAAAAACGGATTTAAAGAATACTCAAAAACAGCATTTTGAGCTCTCTTTCAACCCGCTTTCTTGCTATAGAAATAGAAATATCAGCCTTGTCCCGACAACGGCGACAAAGATGACTTTCTTTAATATTGAATGCGCTTCCATTTAACCTCTATAATTCAAGTAAGAATAAAAAGAGCAGCTGCTCTTTTAACAGAAAGGATGAATGAGATGAATCAAGCGACGATGAAAGTACATGTCCAAAAGTTTGGCAACTTTTTAAGCTCGATGGTGCTTCCGAACATCGGGGCATTTATCGCTTGGGGATTGATTACGGCATTGTTCATACCGACGGGCTTTTTCCCGAATGAACGACTCGGCACAATGGTCGGTCCGATGATCACGTACCTGCTTCCCCTGCTGATCGGCTATACAGGAGGACGGCTGGTTTATGAACAGCGAGGCGGCGTCGTTGCCGCAATTGCCACGATGGGAGTTATCGTCGGCGCACCAGATACACCGATGTTTTTAGGGGCCATGATCGTTGGACCGCTTGGGGCATTCGTCATCAAAAAGTTTGACCAATTGATTGAAGGCAAGATAAAGACCGGTTTTGAAATGCTGGTCAATAACTTTTCTGCCGGTATTTTGGGAGGCGCAGTTGCAATTCTTGCATTTTATGGCATCGGACCGGCAGTCTCTGCTTTAACAGAAGTCCTCGTGTCAGGAGTAGACTGGCTGCTGGAGGCAGGCTTATTGCCGCTGACGAGCATTTTGATCGAACCGGCGAAAATCCTGTTCTTGAATAACGCCGTCAACCATGGCATCTTGTCGCCAATCGGCTTAGAGCAAGTCCAACAAAACGGAAAATCTCTCTTATTCTTGTTGGAAGCAAACCCAGGACCAGGTCTTGGCGTACTGCTTGCCTTCATGGTATTCGGCAAAGGGATTGCGAAACAATCTGCACCAGGAGCAGCAATCATCCACTTCCTAGGCGGTATCCACGAAATTTATTTCCCTTACGTACTGATGAAGCCGATGTTGTTACTAGCAGTTATTTTCGGCGGAATGAGCGGTGTCTTCACACTTGTATTGATGGGCGGAGGCTTGGTAGCACCAGCTTCACCAGGAAGCATTTTGGCGATTGCGGCAGTGACGCCGCCTGAAGGAATGGCGTATGTCGCCAACTTCACCGCAATATTCGTGGCAGCCGCGGTTTCCTTCCTGATTGCATCTGTCGTATTGAAATCAAGCAAGGAAACTGAAGAAGATATTGACGCTGCGACAAAGAGAATGGAAGAAATGAAAGGCAAGAAAAGTTCAGTTGCCGGCGCATTAGCGGGAACGACAGCCACGGCTGCAGGCGTTTTCCCAAGCAATGTGCGTAAAATCGTCTTTGCGTGTGACGCCGGTATGGGGTCAAGTGCCATGGGTGCGTCTCTGCTTCGCAAGAAAGTGAAAGAAGCGGGGCTAAATGTTCACGTAACGAACACCGCCATTAGCACAATTCCTAGCGATTCTCAAATCGTCATTACACAGGAAAAGCTGACGCCGCGTGCGCAGCAAAAAGTGCCAGATGCTCATCACATTTCCGTCGATAATTTCTTATCAAGCCCGGAATACGATCAATTGATCAACAACTTGGACAGCGGCGTTACAGAACAGCAAGTCGGGCTTGTGGAAGAAAGCGAAGCGGCTGCAACGGGAACGCCTCAGCCAGCTGATGACGACCAATTGCTGCTTGAAGAAAACATTTTCATCAACAAGAAATTCAGCAATAAAGAAGAAGCGATCCGCTTTGCCGGTGAAGTGATGGTGAAGGCCGGTTACGTTGAACCTTCTTACGTCGATGAAATGTTGAAACGCGAAGAAATCACGACAACTTATATGGGCAATAACGTGGCCATTCCACACGGCACGGAAGAAGCCAAAAAAGCGGTTATCAAATCAGGCTTTACTGTTGTTCAGGTTCCAAATGGAGTAGACTTTAATGGAGAAAGCGCAAAATTGATCTTTGGCATCGCGGGCAAAGACGGCTCGCATTTAGAGATCCTGTCAGGAATCGCCGTCATTTGCGCGGAACAGGACAATGTAGATGAAATGGTGAAAGCCCGCACCGCTAAGGAATTATTAGCGATCATCAATAGAAAATAAATAGCAAGAACGGAAAGGCGGGGATACCTGCCTTTTTGTTCTATTTTGCATTTCTCGCTCTTGAAGAAGGAAAACTTAAAAGTGAAGTGAGTGAGATTGATGTATATCACATTTAGGGAAAAATCCATCACAGAGTTGATTGTCAGAACATCGGGGAAGCATACGGTGCACTCGTTATCCACCTACTTAAATGTCAGTGCGCGGACGATTCAGCGAGATTTGAAATCGGTTGAGAAGCTGCTGAAGCAATTCGATTTGGTTGTGAAGCGCAACGCGAGCGAGGGCCTCTTTATTGACGGGAACAACGAACAAATCTATCGGCTGGTACAAAGCTTAATCAGCGTCAATCCGACTGATGAAAGGCCCGAAGAACGAAAGTTGAGTTTGCTGATCATTTTGCTGCACGAAGGTCCTTCTTTCAAAAAGCAGGTGCTCGCCAATGAGTTGGGCATCAGCACGGCCACGCTGACATCTTATTTGGATGATTTGACGGAGTGGCTGCATAAGTTCTCAATCAGGCTGTCCAGGAGGAGAGGCGTCGGCGTGGAAGTGGAGGGGCAGGAAGCCCATAAACGCCATGCATTGGCTAGTTATTTCCTTGTCACCTTTTATGAGGAGCTTGTTGAAAGCTTGTATTTTCTTCAGCAAGGCAAGAATTCGGAGGACAACATCCTGGGCTATTTTTCACCGCATTATTTGTCAGTGGTCGATCAGTTGGTGAACCAGCACATCAATCAAAAGCAGACGCGTTTGGCCGACAGCGATTATATCGGTTTGGTGGTCTATTTCTGTCTGACGCTGCAGCGGACGGAACAGCGTTTCTTGCTGGAGCCGGCCGTGCTGGCGAATGAATTCAGCAGCGAGTTTCAATTGATGGATGCGCTCGGCGATGAATTGTATAGCCAGCTTGGAGTCCGCTTAACTGGGGAAGACCTCCATTTTTTGTCGATGATCTTAAAAGGCTCGAAAGTGCAGGCAGCGGACATGGTTTATTACGACAGCGTCTTGTTGGGCAAGCTGATCAAAAACCTGATTGGCGATGTATCATCTCAGCTGCATGTCGACTTGACCAATGATTTTTCGCTTTACCAAGGGCTTCTCGCGCATATGGGACCGTCGATTTTCCGCTTGAAACAAAATCTCGAATCGTTCAACCCGCTGACCGATGAAATCAAGCGGAAGTATCCAGTGTTATTTATGGCGGTGAAGCAAAGCCTGGAGAATGAATTCAAGGACATTGAATTTCCAGCCAATGAAATTGCCTATATTGTCCTGCATTTCGGTTCGGCATTGCTCATGAACGAGGAAAAGGTCCGCATCGATGCGGTGGTCGTCTGTCCAACAGGCATCGGAACCTCGAAAATGCTGGCGAGCCGCATTCAAAAAGAGCTTGCCGAAATCAATTCGGTGGAAATCTTATCAATCAATGATTTTCAATCAGCGCATTTCCAGGATTACGATTTGGTGATTTCGACAATCCGCCTTCCTGTAACGGATGTGGATTACATCATGGTCAGCCCGCTGCTCAGCGACAAAGACATCGGGTCTATCGAAAGCTACCTGCAACGCAACATTGAGAAAATCACCAGCAAAAAGCAGTATTTAGTTGTTGAAAAACCGGGCGAAAGAGATAAAAAGAAAAACAGGCCGAACGTCCAGAAGCTTCTGCGGGAAATTAAAGATGTCCAAAAGAGCATGGAAGCGATATTAGCGAATTTCAAAGTGCTTAAGCATCCGCAAGCGGCTGACCATCGGACCGTACTCGCGGATGTGCTCGCACAAGCGGAACGCGACGGGCTTGTGAAGAGCGCAGATGCCGCAATGCGCCAATTAGACGACCGGGAATCCAAAGGCGGGCTGGGCATTCCGGATACCAATATGGCTCTTTTCCATTGCCGCGATGAAACCGTTCAGGAACTTTTATTTCAAGTGGTGCATTTGGATACGCCGTGCCCGGTCAAAGGAATGGACGGCGGGCAGGTAGAGATGCGCAACTTGCTGCTGATGCTGGCGCCGCTCGACATGACCGACCGGGAGCAGGAAATTTTGAGCCTCATCAGTTCGAGTTTAATCGAAAGCGATGCGGCAATGATGATTTTTTCTTCGTCGAACGAAAGCATGATCCGAAACAAGCTGGAAGATGTATTTTACGAATACCTACAAAATAATTTGATAAAGGACTGATGACGTTGAAACAAGCCGTTCATTTTGGAGCAGGAAATATTGGCAGAGGTTTTATCGGGGCGTTGTTTTCCGAATCCGGCTACCACGTGACATTCGTGGATGTTGCCGATGAGGTCATCAATAAATTGAATGAAGAAAAAAAGTATCACGTGAACATGGCTCAAGCCCAGCCAGAAAGCGTAACCATTGAAAATGTCTCGGGCGTCAACAATATGAAAGACGAAGCGGGAGTTCTCGAAGCGATCCGCAGCGCGACGTATTTGACGACTGCGATTGGTCCGAATATCTTGCCGCGGATTGCACCGATCATTGCGAAAGGCATCGCAGAGCGTCTTAAAGCGACGGATGAAAAGTTGTATGTCATCGCTTGTGAAAACCAGATTGGCGCAACGGATATTTTGAAAGGCCACATTTTGGACAACCTGGATGATGCGTCAAAAGACAAACTTGAAGGCACCGTCTATTTCTTCAACTCTGCGGTCGATCGGATTGTTCCGATTCAAGAAGGCCACTCTCTAGATGTTCTTGTAGAACCATATTTCGAATGGGTTGTGGAAACGGCAGAAAACATTCCGCCGGTCACAGGCATGACGATTGTGGAAACCCTGGCACCGTTTATCGAACGCAAGCTGTTCACTGTCAATACCGGCCATGCCGTTATTGCGTACCTTGGCTCGCTTGCCGGCAAATTGACGATCGACCAAACCTTGGCCGATCCAGAAATTGAAAAACAAGTGCAGGAAACGCTGAAGGAAACAGGCGCATACCTTGTGAAAGAATACGGCCTCGACGAGCAAGAGCATCTAGCTTATATCAATAAAAACATTGAACGCTTTAAAAATGCGTTTTTGAACGACGGCGTGACGCGCGTAGGACGAGCACCGATCCGGAAACTGGGACCGGATGACCGTTTGATCCGCCCGGCGACACAAGCTCAAAAAGCAGGATTGCCATACACTTATTTGGCCAAGGCGATTGCTGCAGCGTTGGCATTCAACAATCCGGAAGATGAAGACGCAGTGAAAATCCAAGCGATGATCAAAGCAAACGGCCCGGCTTCTGTCTTGAAAGAGATAAGCGGACTGGATGAAGAAAGCGAAATCACTCAAGAAGTGGTTCGCCAGTATGAGGCTTTGTAGAGGAATTTAATGGATACTTGTGCCGCACACTATTCCTAGGTGATTCTGACAATGCACGACTATTTATATCGTATACACCGCCGCTCCCAGCGAATTAGCGTTCCGAGGAGCGGCGGTTTTTTATTCATGTGAAAAAGTTGTGCGGAATTGTGCCGGAGACAGGGGCTGCTGGAATAATGCGCTATATAGTAAACTGTAAGCAAGTGGCATAAAAGACGGGAGTTGGTTGTATGGAATGTAGACTTTTTCACGACAGTGACCTCCACGGATGCGCTGAAACATTCGTGAGCGTTTTCAATGAGGCGCCATGGAACGATGAATGGGAGATGGAAAAAGCAACGAAGTATCTGCAGGACTTTTCCCGGACTCCAGGATTCATCGGGATTTTGGCAGTGGAGGGCGAAACCATTATTGGCTTTCTCTTTGGCAGCAGCAGAAAATGGTGGAGTGGAGATGAATTTTTCATCAATGAAATGTGCGTCAAAGGCAAGCAACAAAAAAAAAGGCGTGGGGAAAGCTCTCTTGAAACAGTTGGTGGATGAAATGGGCGACAGTGCGGTCACCAACATCTCCTTGTTGACGGATCGCGGGATTCCGGCGGAAGAATTCTATAAGAATAATGGATTTGAAGAGATAGAGCGGCTCGTGTTTTTAAGCCGGAATGTGGATTAAAGAGATGCAATAAATTGAAACCGGTCAACAAAAAAATGAGATTCCAAGGCATACAATCTACCTTGGAATCTTATTTTTGTTTACGCATGTACATAATTTTCTTTATTGGCTTTTGAAGTCCATTGAAATCTTAAACTTTCAGCGCCCCGCGGAACCCGCGTGCGGCATAATAGGAATCGGCGCCGTTGTGGTACAAGAAGACGCGGCCGTAGCGGAAATCGCAGAAAAGGGCGCCGCCGAGGCCCCTGACATCAGCAGGTGTCTGCACCCAGCTCGACGTTTTCGTATCGAACTTTCCAAGCTTCTGCAGCGCGCGGTACTGCTCTTCCGTCAACAGCTCGATGCCCATATCCGATGCCATACCGACCGCGTTGTTTTCAGGTTTATTTTTCTTCCTTGCCTCCAGTGCTTCCGGATCGTAGCAAACGCTTCTGCGGCCATTCGGGCTTTCCGCTGAACAATCATAGAAAATATATTCATCTTTCGCTTTATCATAATCCACAACATCCGGTTCTCCGCCCGTTCGTTCCATTTCATGAAGCGACCACAGCTTTTCAGCATTTGCTTCCAGCTTGGCTTGAACTTTAGGCCATTCCAACCATTCATGGCGAGTTATGTTTTTTTCGAAACGTTCTTTCAATCCGCTGAGTAAGGCTTCGCGTTGTTCTGATGACAAGCTTTTTTGAGTACTGCTCTTTGCCATAGTTGTTTCCTCCTCATTATTATGGTTCACAACCGTAATGATTCAAGTATACAGAAAAGTCGGTTCTCTGGGGAAAAGAAGTAACCGATTCAGGATCGAAAGGTGGAACTGTAGGCGTTAGAAGGTAGATGCAATATTATGGCAAGATTCGGGAATACGGGTACAAATGGCTGTGAACATTTCGACTCGGTGCGCTGCTTTCACTTAACCTTACAGGATGACAGTTCTTGATTTTGCTGTAATTTTTTTTGCACGGTCCATATAATTTAAAGGGTTATGCCACATTATCTAGAAGTTGAACGTAGGAGGTGAAAAGATGAAAAAGTATGTCATCCAGTATTCTTTAGAAAAAGGGCTAGCGGTGGAACGGACGGTGGAAGCAGAATCGAGAGAAGATGTGGCCGCCATGGCATTATCGGAACAGATCGTTCAATTTGAAGATATTTTTGGGGAACTGAACTTATTTAACAAAGACGACATTAAACTAGTGAAGATAAAGGATTATACCGAACCTGTTAATACGACGAGAAGGGGTGGATGAAGAAGAGGGATCGGCCCGCTCAATCCAGCCTTTATCTTATTGGTTAAACCATTAAGTAGTGCTATATCATCGGCCAGTTCACGACTTCCGCGAGCAATGCTTCTCGGCCGGCGTCATTTCCCCCTCGTCAACTCCTTGCTGATTTTAAATGGGATTAACATTGCCGACAGTGGGTAAACCATAACTAATCATTTAAACAGGAGGGATCGGCAATGGCTAGAAAAGGTACAGCAGGACGAACGCCAGAAAAACAAATAGGAGCCCGCGAATCCGGAATTGACAAAGCGATCAACAAAACCAAGGAAGCTTTAGATGGGGATAATAAAGCAACGGATTATGAAGACGTCAAAGGAAAAGAAGAAATGGAAGATGCGAAAGAACATTCAAAAAAAGTATCGAATGAGCAGCCGCGCGATACCCAAAGTTAAAAGTAAACGCATGTTTTAAGGTTTAACCAGCCCCATATCCAAAAAGGCAGCCGCCGGAATCCCATTCCGGCGGCTGCCTTTTTTGTTATTAATGTGCCATCATTTCTTCCGCAACATCATCTCCATCCATATTCGATGGGTAAAACGTCGGCCAATTCACGACTTCATCGAGCAGTGCTTCACGGTCAGCGCCAAAGTATATATGATAATGGTCAGCATCGGTAGGGAAGATGGCATGGTCGCTGAATTGAATAAAGCGCGGCAGGCCAGTCGTTTCTTCTGCCAGTTTGAAGATGAAACGCACACCGCGGTTGCCGGCTTCGTATTCCAAGATCTCGTAACCGTCATATGTATAGCGGCCGGTTTGTTCCTTGCCGTTTTTGAAAAAGCTTACGTCGTCTTCTTGGATGATTAAGCGTTCGACATCCGTTTCGTAGCCTGCAGTGTAATAGTCCTTGTATTCCTCAGCGGTCATGTCATCTGAATGCGCGGCTTTGTCGGCAAATACGCCATCTAGGTCGCCGTTTTGAAGAAAGGGAAAGACCGATTGCCAGTCGCCTGCCCAATCGGAAAGCGGACGGTCAGCCACTAAACTGTCGTCAAAGTAACCAGCGTAAACCTGTGCTTTTTCGTCGCGTGTCAGGTTTTCTTCTGAGGCTTGTGCTTTTTTGGCTTCAGCTGAAACGGATGGGGCATCCAGTTCTGTCTCTTTGGAATCAGCGGATTGGCATCCAGCAGCGAGCAAGGCGGCAAGACCGACAACACCGCAGCCTTTAATCAATGAATATTTCATGGTAACACTCCTCTTTTTAAATCGTAATCATTACAATTTATGATTATACAGAGGGATTTATAAGAAGTCCAAAAAAAGAATATTTCGAATATGAAGAACCCCTATACTTCAAGACTTTCATCTCGAAACTTCAAAATAAAGTATATTATCTAAACCTTTAGTGCTGTTATAATGGAATCAGTTCGGTCGAAAGGAAGATAACATGAACTCCTACCATATTCAATCTGAAAGAGAAACTTTGTATTTTGTATTCTGCGTGCTGTCTAGCCTTTTGGTGTATGTGCTCGCGGCGGTGTCGATTTTCGGTATTGCGATCCTCCTCGTCATTCTCGTTTTCATGCTGTACGTCAACGCCATGATGCTCGGGTCGATCCGCGGCAACGGCGTGCGCATCCATGAGCGGCAATTTGGAGATATCTATAGCCGCGTTCAAGTATTGTCGAAGGAAATGGGATTGAAAAAAGTCCCCGACGTTTTCGTCATCCAATCGGAAGGTGCGTTGAATGCGTTCGCGACCCGCTTTTTAGGGCGCGATATGGTTGTTCTGTATTCGGAAGTTTTCGAATTGGCTCGTGAACAAGGGCAGGCGGAACTGGATTTCATCATTGCGCATGAATTGGCACATATCAAACGCCGCCATGTCTGGAAAAACATCTTCATCCTGCCAGCAGGCTTTATCCCGTTTTTGGCGCAGGCTTACAGCCGTTCCTGCGAATACACGTGCGACCGTCATGCAGCTTACGTGATCCGGGACGCGGATGCTGCGAAACGCGCATTGACGCTGCTCGGCATCGGCAAGAAAATGTACCTGGAAGTGGACGAAGATGCTTACCGGGAACAGATTGAAACGGAGTCGAACGGCATCGTATGGTTCAGCGAAGTGCTGTCGACGCATCCAAATTTGCCGAAGCGCATCCAATCGATTGAACAATTCTCCGGCAAAGACAGCTACCTGTATAAGCCGAACAACGGGAAAATCGTATTGGGCGCTCTGTTGATGACGGGTATTTTCACCGGCGTCTATATCGCGACAATCCTATTGTTTACTGGCAGCGGGTTTGTTTATTCACAATTGCTGCCGGATGATTTTTCTGAGGAATCGCTTTTTGCAGTTGAAGGCGAGACGCCGTTGATGAATGCATCTTTTAATGGTGATTTGGATGCCGTCGAAAAGGCGCTCGCTGATAGTGAAGATATCCACGCCAAGGACGCGGATGGTGCGGATGCGCTGATGTATGCGATTCAAGGCGGAGAAGCGGCAGTTGCAGAACGGTTGATCGAAGCGGGTGCAGAAGTCAATTCGAGCGATGATTATTCAACTGCGCTCGAGACCGCTGTCCTGTATGAAGATTTCGAGATGGCCACCCTGCTTATTGAATACGGGGCGGACCCGCTGATTACAAGTCCGGCAGGGACGACAGCGATTGACGCAATGGGGGCAAGTTCCGAAGCGGAGTTCATGGAAATGCTGAAGGAATAACGGTCGGCAGCGAAGGCTGGCTTAGAAAATGAAGGAAACGGCAGCCAAAGAGCTGCCGTTTTTTTCATGTAAGACTGGCAAGGTCTTGTCGAAATTTTGAACGCGGATTTTTCTGGCAAAGGAGTATCCGTTGCTTGGCTTCCTATACACACGGATCGCATAGCGGGAAGGTTGTTGTTTGGGTTCTGTTGAGTTTCTTCGTATGCGTGGTGCATGATTATAGAAGAGAGCTAGTAGTTATGACGCGAACTAAAATTCGCACAAGCATTAGAAGTTCTGTTGGCAGCCGATGATTCCGGCAGACTGCCAAAAGACTTTCTGCTTGCGGGGAAATAAAGCTTGCGTTCCCGTAGAGCCATCCCCTATAATTTGATCTATTGTGCCAAAGCTAGAAAAGGCGGAGCGGAAGATGCGCGGCCTTTTTTTAGTGGTTTTTTTCAGGTACCGAGTTTAAAAGGAACGGAGAATTTTAATGGACAAACTTTACAGCGCGCTGATCATTTTTGCAGGATCAGTTATGCTTGGATTCGCATTTAATATGTTTTTATTGCCGCATGAAATCCTATCGGGAGGCATCACGGGAGTCGCGATGATTTTCAGTTTGATGACACCGATCAATGCAGGGATTTGGCTGCTTTTGTTGAACATCCCGATTTTGGTGCTCGGTTGGATGAAGCTCGGCAAACTATTCATCCTCAACAGCGTCTATTCGGTTGCGGTGACTTCGGTCACGATGCTTTACATTCCTGTCATGAAGGTAACAGAAGATGCTTTGCTGTCGTCGGTTTTCGGCGGCGTGCTGGTCGGCATCGGCGTCGGTTTCATCATCCGCTTCTACGGCTCGACCGGCGGCTTTGATGTCGTCGGCCTGCTCTTGACGATGAAGCGCGACATTCCGCTTGGCTTCATGGTGTTCGGCCTCAACAGCCTCGTCGTCTTCATATCGGGCTTTATCTTTTCATGGGAGCTTGCGATGTACACGATGGCGTCCATTTACATCACCGGCCTTGTCGTTGACCGCATCCATACGCGCCACATCAAGCTCAGCCTTATGGTGGTCACCACCCAAGGCGATGCCGTCAAGCAGAAAATGCTGGCAAACCTTTACCGCGGTATCACAGTGACCGACGGCGAGGGCGCCTATTCTGGCAATAAAGTCAAGGTGCTTTACACGGTCATCACGCGCTACGAGTTGGCGCACGTCCGTCCCCTCATCAAGGAGATCGACCCGCACGCTTTCGTCAGCATCACCCAGACAATGGAAGTCATGGGCAATTTCCGCCGGGATGATAATTACAAGAAGAACCCGGAAACGTCTTACCGCGCAGCAGCGGAGCCAACTGAACAAACAACTTAAAAGGGTACAAACGAAACAGCCTTGCCGGCATTAATCGGCAGGCTGTTTTTTTTCGGCAATTTTAGAGCATGGCTTATAGCATATGTCTTTAGTGTCGGAATTATCTGATAAAGTGGTTTTCATTTCCTCTGGATGGGGTTATGATGAAAGTAAAGGAGGTGTGTGTCAGATGGAAGCGACCTTTGGGTTTGTGCCGATGCTTGTCTTAGCTGCAATCGCGGTTGTACTCATCATGGTTTATTTCTATTTGCACCACTGGGCTAAATGAATGCCGCCAGAAGAGCCGCATCGTGCCATGCGGCTTTTTATATTGCTTAGGACCGGGCGGTTATGGGTATTCTGTCTCTATAGGATGGCTGTTAGGCAGCCAATAAAAAATATGGAATAAGAGGAGAATGATGATGGAAATTTTGAAAAGGTTCAGAGACATAATGGCGAGCAATATTAATTCAATGCTGGACAGCGCTGAAGACCCGGAAAAGATGATTGACCAATATTTGCGCGACTTGAACAGCGACTTGGGCAAAGTGAAGTCTGAAACGGCCGCAATCATGGCTGCAGAAAAGCGCGAGCGCAGGGAATTGGAAGAGCTGCATAAAGAGCTGGATGATATGCAGCGCTATGCGGTGAAAGCGCTCGAAGCGGGCAATGAAGACGATGCCCGCAAGTTCCTGCAGCGCAAAGCGGAGCTGGCTGAGAAAGAAACAGACTTAAAGACAGCGGCGGAATTGGCATCGGCGAACACAGTACAGATGCGTGAAATGCACGAAAAACTGGTGTCTGATATCGGAGAACTTGAATCACGCCGCGACAAGCTGAAAGGCAAAGCGGCAGTAGCACGGACGCAGGAGCGCATGAACGAATTCAATGATTCATTCAGCGGAGCGGGCAATACGATTTCAGCTTTTGACAAGATGGAAGAAAAAATCAACCGCGAACTTGATGAAGCGATGGCGATGTCAGAGCTCAACAAAAATCCAGGTGCCGATATCAAAGATCTTGCCAAGAAATACGATTCTGATTCTACTATTGAAAAGCAAATGGATGAGCTGAAAGCCGGCACGGATGTTGAAGCGGAGCTGGAAGCGTTAAAAAACCAAGTCAATAAAGCCTAATGGAGGCTTTTGCTACAGATTCTGCAGGCCAAGGAGAGGGAGACGCAATGGTCACTCATTATAAATGCCCGAATTGCGGTTCGGATATGGCGTTCGACAGCGAGTCGGGCAAGCTGTCATGCCCGAGCTGCGGCAGGCAGGAAGATATCGGGACATTTCCTCCCGAGAACATAGAACACATAGCTGAAACGGATGAAGCAAAAGAGTTCCATTGCGAGAATTGCGGTGCGGTGCTTTTGACGGAGGCGGAAACGACCGCGACGCATTGCAGTTTCTGCGGTGCGCCGGTCGTTCTGGCGGACCGGCTGACAGGCGATTTCGCCCCGGCCAAAGTCATTCCTTTTTCCGTCAGCAGAGAAGAAGCCGAAGCCGCTTTCCGGAAATGGACCGGCAAAGGCCGGTTGTCCCCAAGGGGTTTCATGAGCGGAGACCGCATCAAGAAAATGACCGGAATGTACGTACCGTTCTGGCTTTATGACATTGACGGCAGCGCTGAAGTAGCGGCAGTCGCCACTAGGACGCGCAGCTACACGAGTGGGGATACAATTTACACAGAAACCGAGTTTTACGACGTACACCGCGATATCGACCTCAGCTACTTGAAAGTGCCGGCTGACGCTTCCGAGAAGATGGACGACGTGCTGATGGACAAGCTGGAGCCTTATGATTATCAAGAACTGAAGGATTTCAGGATGCCTTATCTCGCGGGTTATTTGTCTGAGAAATACGATTACGATGATGATTCCTTGTTCTCGCGCGTCGAGTCGAAAATTGTGCCTTATATCGATGCGTATATCGGAACAACGATTTCCGGCTACTCGACCGTCAGTTACACGAACAAGCAGATCCATGCTAATAAAAAGCAAGCGTATTACACGCTTTTTCCAGTATGGATGGTGTATTACGATTTTGAAAACAAAGAGCACACTTTTGCGATGAACGGCCAGACCGGCAAAGTGGTCGGCAAACCGCCGATCAGTAGTGCAAAAGTCGCGGGCTGGTTCCTCGGCATTGCTGTGGGAGCATTCGCGCTGATGAAAGCTGCGGCATACTTGGTAGGAGGTGTGCTATGGTGAGCCAAATAGTATGGAAAACACCCTTCCTGTTGATTGCGCTTGTCTGTATTTTCTGGCTCACAGGTGCGACTTCAGCGTCAGCCGTGGCAGACCGGCACATTTATGACAACGCTGGTTTGTTGGTTGGTACGGAAGCGCAGGACTTAGAAGCGGCTGCAGTTCAATACAGCCGCGAAGAAGGGGTCGACTTTCTTTTTTTGACGGTGAATGGAATGGATGGCAAGGACATTGTTGCATTCATGGGCGATTTCTTTGATGAATGGGCTGTCGATAACAACCAGGAAAACGCCGTTTTGCTGACAATCGATATCGCAAGCCGCGAAGTGTTCCTGTCCGGTTTCGGCACAGCGGAAACGTCGCTTGATGACGAGCGAATCGATCTTGTACTCGACCGCATCTTCCCGGAGTTGCAGGCAGGCGATTACGGCGGGGCTTACGAAGAAATGATGGCCGCTTCGAGTGAGTATATGGATTACCGCCCGGGCGTCAATCCGGAAAGCATTTTCTTGAAAACCTGGTTCCACGGCTTGGTGTCCCTTGCTCTCGGCGGTGGAATTGTCGGTTCGATGCTTTATAACTCAGGCGGCCGAGTTACCACGACACCGCGCACATATTTTGATGGCGACAATACGCAAGTGACGAACCGCGAAGACCGCTTCCGCAACAAAACCGTAAGCCGCAGCAAAATCCCGCAGAACAAAGGCGGGGGAGGCGGTGGTTTCGGTGGAGGCGGCATGACCGGAGGAGGCCGTTCGTTCAGCGGAGGCGGCCGCAAATTCTAAACGGCAATTCAATACACGGAAGGAATGAACAACATGGCATTTTTCGGCAATCAATTTGCAGATGTAGTGGAATGGGAAGAATTCAGGGAGGATATGATTTTCTGGAAATGGACCAATAAGGAAATCAAAAAAGGCAGCAAACTCGTCATCCGTCCCGGCCAGGATGCCATCTTCCTCGACCATGGAAAAGTGGAAGGAATTTTTGAAGATGAAGGCGAATACGACATCGAATCGGAAATCGTTCCGTTTTTATCGACATTAAAAGGTTTCCGCTTCGGCTTTAACAGCGGGATGCGTGTGGAAGTGCTTTTTGTGAACACGAAAGAATTCACCGTCCGGTGGGGCACCCAGAACCCAATCAATATCCAGGCACCGGGGCTTCCAGGCGGCATGCCGATCCGCGCGAACGGCACGTTCCAGTTTCAAGTGAACAATTATATGGCGTTGATCGACAAAATAGCGGGTGTGCGCAGCAGTTACCTCGTGGAAGATGTGAAAATCCGCATCACCGCCATTTTGGATCAGCTCTTGATGAAATGGATTCCACGGGAAGGCAAAGACATGTTCAACTTGCAGGCCAACGCCCACGAAATCGGCGCTGGCATCCAGGATGACCTTAATATGGAATTGATGGATGACGGCATGAAAATCATGGGCTTCCAAATTATGAGCTTTAATTATCCAAAGGAAATCCAGGACATGATCAACAAAAACGCTTCCTATGGGATGGTCGGCGACATGAAGAAATACCAGCAAGTGTCGATGACCGATGCGATGGCTTCCGGGAAATCTTCCGGAGCGGGCAGTGCGGCTGATATGGCCGGCATGATGATGGGCATGGGTATGGCAAAGGAAATGATGGAAGGCATGAAGGATGGCGGCCAGCCGCAAAACCCGCCCCCGGCAGCGGATGAAGGCGCGGCTGAAGAGTCCGTGGGCAAAGCCCCGAATTTCTGCCCGAACTGCGGCCAGAAAACCGAAGGTGCGAAATTCTGTTCGAATTGCGGGCAGAAGCTGTATTAACCGCGCATCTTTTCAAGGCTAATTGAATAAAGCAAACAGAAATCCTGATCCGTGGCAATTTACGTTGCCATGGATTGGGATTTTTTCCATATAGGTCCTAGGTAGTGTTTCTGGGATTCGGGTTTGCCACCGTTTTTTTTTGATTAAGACAGGAAAAACCATGAAAATGGAAATGAAAGCGGCTTCAAAATATTATTTCAGATTTATCTAAAAATAGTTTTGATATGAGGTTTTCAAAGCTTGAAAAGGGTTATACAATAGGAAATCAAAAACGAAAAGAGGTGTTTCTTCACCATCAGATTTTCTCACAAAGAAATATTAGTAAAATGTCTTGGTGTTCCTGGCGAATTCTGCTACACTGGCAACTGGAATTTATTTTTTTATTAGAATTGCTGCTGGACGATGGAAATAATCTATTATATAGAACAGACATATGGGCATATTCGCATAGAAACATGGGCTGCGGCCTATGAGTTGGACGTGGATCTGGCCAAGGTCTTTGTGAGGGATCAGTTATGAAGAGAAAATGGTGGAAAGAAGCAGTCGCATATCAAGTATACCCGCGGAGTTTTATGGACTCGAATGGGGATGGCATTGGCGATATCAATGGCGTCACAAGCAAATTGGATTATTTGAAAGACCTGGGCATCGATGTTATCTGGATTTGCCCGATGTACAAATCGCCGAATGACGACAATGGCTATGATATCAGCGATTACCAAGGCATTATGGAAGAGTTCGGCACTATGGAGGATTTTGACCACTTGCTGGCTGAAGTCCATGCACGCGGCATGAAGTTGATCATCGACCTCGTTATCAACCACACGAGCGATGAACATCCATGGTTCATGGAATCACGTGCTTCCTTGGATAACGATAAGCGCGACTGGTATATCTGGAGCGATGAGCCGACGAATTGGGAAAGTATTTTTGGCGGTTCTGCTTGGGAATACGACCAGGAGACAAAGCAATATTATTTGCACCTGTTCTCTAAAAAACAGCCAGATTTGAACTGGGAGAACGAAGAAGTCCGCCAATCGCTTTATGACATGGTGAATTGGTGGCTCGACAAAGGGATTGATGGCTTCCGTGTTGACGCCATCAGCCACATCAAAAAGGATTTGACCGATGTCCACGACCCGGAACAAAATCTCTATGTCGAAGCTTGGCATAAAATGATGAATGTCGACGGCATTCAACCGATGCTTACGGAACTGCGCGACAAGACATTCGCGGGCCGCGACATCATGACCGTTGGCGAAGCGAACGGCGTCAAAATCGAGGACGTTGAAGAATGGATCGGCGAAGACGACGGCAAATTCAATATGGTGTTTCAGTTTGAAAGCATGAGCTTGTGGAGCAGAAGCATCCATGGCATTGACGTGCCCCGATTGAAAGAAGTATTGACGAAATGGCAGAACGGCGTCGAAGGCCACGGATGGAACGCATTGTTCATCGAAAACCATGATAAGCCGCGCATCGTGTCTTCGTGGGGCAATGACCGTGAATACTGGCGCGAAAGCGCGACGGCGATCGCCTGCATGTATTTCTTCATGCAAGGCACGCCTTTCATCTACCAAGGCCAGGAAATCGGCATGACAAATGCGCCATTTGAAGAACTTGAACATTATAACGACGTCAAAACGAAAAACATGTACCATTTAAACCGCTCTGCAGGCATGGAACACGAGGCTGTGATGACGCTCATCCGCCCACAAAGCCGCGACCATTCACGGACGCCGATGCAATGGAACGCAAACGCGCATGCCGGTTTCTCGGATGCCGAGCCGTGGATGCGCGTCAACCCGAATTACACGCATTTGAATGTGGAAACGCAGCTGCAGGATCCCCATTCTGTGCTGTCTTTCTACAAGCAGATGATTTGGCTGCGCAAGCATAACGATGTGTTGATCTACGGGCGCTACGAACTGGCGAACGCGGGACATGATTCGATTTACGCTTATAAGC
Organism: Planococcus sp. TJ-301; assembly: GCF_058268475.1. NCBI lineage: Bacteria > Bacillati > Bacillota > Bacilli > Caryophanales > Caryophanaceae > Planococcus > Planococcus sp. TJ-301. The sequence goes on from NZ_JBZDOH010000002.1 coordinate 290,832, forward strand.
GTCATTTCGAAGGGCGGACTGTATTGGTGGCCGTGAATTTGACGGAATTTCCATGTTATTGGGATGAGCCGAAAGACGGTACCATTTTGTTGGCAAATTACCAGGGGCTGGATCCGAAACAATTGCTGCCATACGAAGCGCGTGTGTACGAGTTGATCCAAGACTAGTCTTGAACAAGGCAGTTGAAATTTTCAATAAAAAGAGCCGCATTCCCTTAGATTCTTAGGGGAATGCGGCTTTTTTTAAATCTTGCTTACGGAATCAATGCTGTCGTTTGGGCTGTGGTGCGCATTTCGAAAGCCTGTTCGACAAATTCCAGCTTTTCGGCGTAAAGTTGAATGACGTCTTTGATTTCTTCGGCCATGTAAATATCGTTCCGGTTGTTTGCCAGTACCGGGTAGCCAGAGCCACGCTGCAGGTAATCGGAGCTGGCGACTTTGTACCAGCGGCTGTCGTCCAGCGGTTCGCCGTTGATCAAAATCTCTTGGACCTGGCTGCCTTCACGTATGACAAAAGCGCCGGAAACGTGCAGACGGCCGACGAATTTTCCGCGGAATCCAGGACCGCGGCCATCGGCGAGGCAGACTTGCGCATCCAGCGACTGCGTGAGCGCTTCTTTTAAATGCTTGCCTCGAATTTCAAAAGATGTCGGATTCAGCGGAGAAGGGCAGATTTCAATCAGCTTTTGGCGGGACACGTTTTGGAACAAACCTGCATTGGCGATGCCGCTGTTGATCAATCCGATATCGCAGTCCATCATGTCGCGCAAGCCGTCTGCGATCAGGTTAGCCAGCGGATTTTCTTCAATGACGTCGTGCCACAGCGGCTGAGGCAGGCTATAAAGCGGTTTGCCTAAAGCGGCGATCGCTTTCACTTTATTGCGTTTCAGGATTTCCAGAATGGCCGCATCTTTTTCCACTTCTTTTGTCGGAAGAGTAGCCGAGTGGAGTAATTCCACTTTGCCGCCAGCCACTTCAAGTTCAATGACTCCGATATGCTCGGCGAAGTTTCCAGCGCTATTCATGATGGTACCATTGACGATTTTCGCCTGCGGGTAAAGCTTGTGGTCATGCGCAGAAATGATCACATCGATTTCAGGGATAACTTGAGCCAATCCTTCGTCTGCAACAGTACTGACGTGGCTGAGCAAAATGCACAAATCGTACTCGCCGGCATGACGTTTGATTTCGCTTTGCGCCATTGCGGTATAATCCAAAACGCTGATGCCGAGCCCGTCATTGAAGACGTCAAGGTCGGGCGAAGAGCCGGTGACAAGAATCCGCAAGCCGTTTTTATGCAGAACAGTACTCTTCACGACGCCTTGAATTTCCGTTCGGTCTTTTTTGAGCAGGTTATTGCTGATGAACGGGAATGGGCTTGCCGCTGCCATGTGTTCAAGTGTATCCATGCCATTGAACATTTCGTTATTGCCGACTGTCATGGCGTCGTAGCCGACCGATTCGAGCAATTCAAGAGCGGCGATGCCCCGGGTACCCTGCAGTTCAATGCTCTTGAAGTCGGCGAAATCACCGCCGTCGAGCACAAGTGTGTTTTCGTCTTTCAATTCTTTGATTAACGTAGCTGCCCGTGCAAAATTGTCGTAATTGCTGTGGACATCGTTCGTATGTATAATTTTAAGTTTCATGGGAATCCTCCTGTAAGTTATTTCCTTTCTATGTATTACGTTATTTCTGCTTCCGAAGTTTCAATAATCTGGAACTTTTTTCGGTGAACCTGGCCAAAGGATAAAAGAAGGTTGAAAAATCTTATTGCATAAAACGTGGACGCTTGCTATGCTCTTTTTAGATAGAAACAGGAGGAAATACTCATGGTCAAATTAATTACTTTTTTAACAACTATTACCATTCTTTTTTTACTCAATATTGGAGTTTCATATGTTTTTCAAATTCAAATCATTGATATTGCCTTCGCCTTCGGATTGTTGGGAATATTAATTACGGCTCCGAACAACCCGTTGAGCGATGCATTCAATGCCAATCCGTTTATCGAAGTAGAAGGGGAGCGACACGCAAAGTTCGGGAAAATTCCACTACTTGCTGCCGGAACGTATTTCTTAGTCGCTTCCATTGCGACATTCATCCATTATCAAAGCTATTTCATTTAACTGAGGCCCATCCTTCAGAATGCTGCGAGCGATTGCAGCATTTTTTTATTGCCTTGAAAATAGAAAAAGCATGCACGCCGCTGGAAGCGGGTGCATGCTCAAAAAATATTAGCGTCTGCCGTGCTTTGCTTGGAAATCTCTTTCGGAAGACATGAGATACATCACGCCTTCAATAAAGCCGATTACTGCAGGAATTGCTGTCCAACAGAAAAGCAGATACAAGATGCCCATACCGGGCTTGCCCAAATAGAATTTATGGATGCCAAAATCTCCGAGGAAAATACCGAGAAGGCCTGCAACTGTTTTGTTTTTCATATCCGATCATCCTTTCAGTCTTTGTTCTCTGTTTTCCCTTCTCACTGAAAGTTAATCTCAATTTACTAAGCAAGAAAAAATCCGCTTCCGGGAAATGAAACGTTCCTGGGAGCGGATTTTTAGCTGGCCAACTGATGAAGTTCAACACATTTTAAACGAATAAATGCGCGAATAACACAATGATTGGCAATGTGATAATGGTGCGCAGGATGAAGATAGCGACCAGTTCCCAGAATTTCACCGGGATGTTCGAGCGCAAGATCAAGATGCCGATTTCCGACATATAGATGATTTGCGTCAATGATACACCGGCAAGGACAAAGCGCGTTAATTCGCTTTCGATGCCGCTGCCGAGTACAGCAGGCAGGAACATGTCCGCAAAACCGACAAGCAATGTCGGCGCGGCTTCAGCGGCTTCCGGCAAACCAAGAAGCGTCAACACCGGAATCAACGGATACGAAATGATTTTGAACAATGGTGTGTATTCCGCGATGACCAATGCCATCGTGCCGAGCGCCATAACCAGCGGGATTAATGCGAGCCAGATATCCAGCACGGTTTCTGCACCAGTCTGGGCAAGCTTTTTCGGGCTTGCTGCATTGCTCGCTTTGCGGCGTGCTTCATCAAAGCCCCATTTCACCAATGATACGCCTTCTGGAATTGTATCATCGATCTGCTTGCCGACGGGTTCATAATATTCATCCGTTTTCAAAGACAGCGGCGGAATGCGCGGCATGATGACAGCGGCGACCAAGCAGGCGACCGAGACGGCTATGTAAAACGGCAGGAATAAATGTCCGATGCCGACAACATTTGCGACAACGAGGCTGAACGCAACCGACGCGATGGAGAACGTCGTAGCGATGACTGCCGCTTCGCGTTTTGTGTAATAGCCTTCGTCGTATTGCTTCATGGTGACAAGTACGCCGACCGGCGCAGCGCCCATCCAAGAGGCCATAGCGTCAATCGAAGAGCGGCCCGGCAATGTGAAGACAGGGCGCATGAATTTATTGACCAAAGCGCCGACGAATTCCATCAGCCCGAACTCCACCAGCAGCGGCAACAGGATGCCGGCGAACAAGAACCACGTCAAGAGGACCGGAGCCAAATCGTATAACACGACGCCGCCCGTGTTGCGGGAAGAAATCGCTTCTGGCCCGATTTCGAAGAATGCCATCAACCCGAAGACAAAGCCAAGTACGCGAACGGCCAATCCGAACGGACCAGTGATAAACAGGGAACGCAGGAAATGCGAGTTTTTGACAAATGCCGGTTTGGCCACAGTCGCCACCACAGTTGCGACAGCTGACAGCCCAAGCAGGAATAATATGAATGCGGGTATTACAGAGCCGAAAGTCTTCAGCAGGAATGACGCCAAGATGCCGACGCCGATGGTGATTTGGCCGTCATAGGAAATCGGGCAAAGAAATAAGAGTGCCCCAATCAGCGAAGGGATCAAGAATTTCCATGTAGCGGATGGCGAAATCGCCTTTTTGTCGCTTTGAATCATTGTCATATGTGTTCCCCCTTTAGTTTGTATGCAGTTAATGCTTGATCCAATATGTCGATGCCGTGGTCGATTTGTTCTTTGGAAATGGTCAGCGGCGGTATCATGCGGATCACTTCGCCTGAATTGCCGCAAAGATAAAACAGGACACCGCGCTGCAAGCAGCCGTCGAGCACGTTCATGACCGCATCGCCGTCGGGTTTTCCGGTAGCGGGATCATACAATTCGATGCCGATCATCAAGCCGACACCGCGGATGTTCTTGATAACGCTATGTTTGTCTTTCAGCCCTTCAAGCTGGCTGACCGCGTATGTCCCCATATTGCGCGAGTTTTCGAGAAGCTTTTCTTCTTTGATGATTTCAAGAGAAGCGAGCGCTGCCGAACAGGAAATGGGATTGCCACCGAAAGTTGTACCGTGCGTACCGAGCGGCCATTGCGCCATCAATTCTTTCGAAGCGACAGTAGCGCTGAGCGGAAGACCGGCGGCAATGCCTTTGGCAATCGCCATGATGTCCGGCGTTACGCCAAAGGTCTGGGCAGCGAACCAGTCGCCGGTGCGGCCGAAGCCGGTCTGCACTTCATCAAAAATGAGCAGGATGCCGTGGCGGTCGCAGATTTCTCGGATTTTTGCCAGCCATTCTTTCGGCGGGATGATGTAGCCGCCTTCACCCAGTACAGGTTCAAGGATGATGCACGCCACTTCCTCTGGAGTCACTTGATGCGCAAAGAGCTTTTCGACGTCACGTTCAAGCTTGTCAGGAAAGAAATTTTCCGGCGCTGCGCCTTCCGGCAAATCATCCGGATGCGCGTAAGGCAATTGATAGGTCAGCCATGAAGGCTGCAGGAATTTTCGGTATTTGCTCTTGGAAGTCGTGACGCTGAGCGCACCGATTGAACGGCCGTGGAAGCAGCCGGTGAATGAAACCGTGTAAGGACGCTTTGTCACATATTTCGCTAGCTTGATGGCGCCTTCAATCGCTTCTGTGCCACTATTGGCGAAAAAGAAATTATCCAGTTTCGGCGGCATGATTTGCTGCAATTCGTAAGCCAATTTCAAGATTGATTCGTAGATGATGACGCCGGATGGCCCATGCACCAGATGGTCGGCGCTGTCCTTGATCGCTTGCACCACTTTCGGATGGCGGTGGCCGACGTTTTCGACCGCGATGCCGGAAGTGAAATCCAAGTATTTTTTGCCGTCGGCGCCGTAATAATAACAGCCTTCAGCTTTAACGACGGGCAGATTCGGATGGTCTTTCGCCATGCTTGGGGCGAGGAAATTGCCGATCGATCCCACTAAGTGCTGCCAGTCTTGTTCTTTGGCGATTGTCATTCGGCTTCATCTCCTAACGGTATTGTTGAGTATTTTTTCAGTTTGCGGACCACAGAAGGCTGGCTGATGCCAAGGACATTCGCCATCTCAGTTGTGGTCTTGTAGCGCTTCTGCGCATTCAGCAGCACTTTTTTCTCGACGGAATCGAGGATATGCGGCAGCGTCTGGCCATCAAGTTCGATGCCAATGCGTTCATTGGCGTCGGGCTGGTATTTCACCGGCAGGTCATCAAGCGTTATGAGGTTCGATTCGCTTTCGATAAAGCTCCGTTCCAGGACGTTTTTCAATTCACGGAAATTGCCTTCCCACGGTAACTGTAGTAGATGGAAATACAAGTCGTCCGTGACGTGCTTTTCTTCACTGTATTTTTCATTCAGCTCAGCGAGGAGCTTGCTGATGGCACGGTCAAGGTCTTCCGGCCGCTCACGCAGCGGCTTCAACTGGATCGATGCGAGATGCAGGCTGTAAAATAGGTCTTCGCGGAAACGGCCTTCTGTAACCGCTTTCTCCAAAAGCGTCTCGCTGATGGCAATGATGCGAACGTCATGCTGCCGTTGCAGAATCTTGAAAAGCATCGCCTGTGAAGCGAGGGAGAGCTGGTCGATGTCATTCAGCACGAGTGTGCCGCCAGCCGCTAAAGTCAGGTAGCCATTCTCTTCGAGTCCTGTAAAACTGATGTCAAAAACCGATTCCGGTATGGAACTGCAGTCCGCTTCAATAAATGCTTCGTCGCTGCGGCTGCTTTGCGAATGGATGAACTTCGCGAGAGCGGTCTTGCCGGTGCCGTGTTCTCCCTGGATCACGATGGGCACTTCGAGTCGAGCGGCTTTGACAGCTGATTTTACAGCGCGCTGTGAAGAATTGCTGTCCATGATGCAGCCCGCGACCTGTAGCTGCTGGTCACGCAAATAGGCCAATTCACTTTTCACTTTAGACATCTCTGATTCCAAAGTCTGCAGGTAGTCTTTCATCAACAGCAGTTCTGACATTTCGTAGGAATAGCTGATGACAAATTCCACTTCGCCGGCTTCGTTGAAGAGGGGGATTCCGGTTATCAATACTTTTCTGCCGGATGGAGTGCTTTGCAGCGTCACAATCTTTTTCTTTTTTTCAACGACAAGCGGCGTCACAGCAGGAGAGAAAATCCCTTGTGCTTCCAAGTCGTAGACGGATTTTCCGAGAAGGTCTTTAGGGCCGACGCCGTAATGCTCGCCGCTGATTTGGGATACTTTGATGATTTTTCCTTCCCGCGAGGTGACTATGATGTCTTCGTCATACGAGTCCATGATTTCTTCTTCCGTATTAGGAAGTAAAAATAAAGTATTCACGCCTGGCCTCCTTTATTCATTCTTGTATAGACTATACAATATTGAATAATATGATTACAAGGATAATTTTATTTTTTCAGATAATTATCATATCTACAGGAGTTAATATATATACCGCTTCGGTCGTTTTGGGTAGAGCAAAGACGATTGTTTCTGTCTCTGCATCGCTACGCTAGCTTCGTAGCAAAGGAAATGGTGCAAATTCCATTTGGTCATTTCCCTGACTAGCCATTTGACGCGCCTGCGCTAAGAAATTTTTCAATAGCTACGAGAAATAAAAGCGCCTTCAGCTGTTTTGCGGAATATCGTCATAAAATCATAATTTATTTTAAGAAGATAGAGCGAGTGCATGAAAAAACCACATCCAAATCAGAATGTGGTTAGTAGCCGTTTATTGTGCCGCTGTTTTCGCGGCTAACTCTGTTTTTTTGTCTTGCGACTCGTGCAGCTTCACCATCACAAAGCGGGCAATCGGCTGGATGACCAGACTTTCGGCAATGAGGACGATGAGAAAATTGCGCGGCCAGTTTGTTAGCCAGTTTGAAAAGAGTTGGCTGTGGAATCCGTTGCCGACAAGGTCGCCGATGAATGTCATCGCGGCGGACATGCCGAGCACGGTGAAGAGGATCCGGAACAGGATTTTGGCGTTGAAGCTGTCGGTCGGCTTGGTGAATTTTGCGGTCAAGGCTTCAGCGAGGCGGCCGAAAATGGCCGGCTCAATAATCATGACGATAATCCACATGATCGGCAATGTTTTCAAGATGGTGAATGCGATGTCGCGGTTGAAGTCACCGGCGAAATAAATAATGCTGAATGATGTCATGAACAAGACGGTCATGGTGGAGATTAGGGCGCCGTAGAGAAGGCCTTCTTTGGCGTTTTGCGGCAGTCTTTTTTCTAAATGCATGGGAATCTCCTTTTCAACGTGCTTATACTGGCCTATCGATACGCGGAAAATTGCAGTGGGAACTGGCAGGAAACACGGTACTTTCGAGGCTGCAAGTAACTATAGCAAACCTTATGTATTGTGTGTAAGTGTCTGAATTGTGTCGGTTTATTTTTGGTAAATGGTTTCTAAAAAGCCGTGCGTAGCTTACAGTAGAGGATAAGAACGACAGACAAGGATGAGAAGAATGAAGGTTTTTGCATCGCACGATGAACAGATTCAAATCCTGCGCCAGCGCGGCATGACGGTGGTGGACGAAACGGCGGCGAAACGGGTTTTGGCGCGCGAAAATTATTACGCGCTGATCGACGGCTATAAAGAGCCGTTCCTTGAGCGGGATGAACGGCTGAACCCGTATGGCCTTGAACGCTACGCTGCGGGCACGGAATTCGGCCATGTGTATGCGCTGTACCGGTTTGACCGAGAGCTGCGGATGCTGATGCTCAATGAATTGCTGAAGTTCGAAAAGAACATCAAATCGAAAGTAGCGTACCGGTTCTCGGAAAAGTTTAAGGCGACGGACAGTTTTCTGGAAACGGCGAATTACAGTCTGGAAGCCGAGCGGCATCACGAGCGCGACCGCATCATTTCGACGCTGGCAAATCTGATCAAGAGCCATAAGAAGCGGGACCGGGTAAGATATCCCGCTATCCGTGAATTCTATGACAAGCACAAGAATGTACCGCTTTGGGTGCTGGTCAATTTCCTTTCGCTCGGACAAATTTCAAATTTTTATTCCGTTGTGGATGAAGAGCTGCGGGAGCGGATTGCACGCGATATCGCCGAAGAGTTCAGCGAAGAATACGAACCGGCCCAGCTGCAGGCGGAAGAGCTCGATGCGATTTTGCGTTTGGTGTTTCCGTATCGCAACAAGTCTGCGCACGAGGAAGTGCTATACAGGTTCCGCCTCACACATCCGGAAAAGCTGGACGGCGTTGAAGCGATGCTGCGCTTGTCTGGGGGCAGCCTCGGACAAGGGACAGTGTATTCGATGGCGTGCTTGCTGCGGCTGTTGCTGGCAAAAGAGGAATACGAAGTGTTTTGGGTTGAACTGGAGCGCTTGATGGATGGCTTGAAAGCGGAGCTGCCAAGGCGTGCCTATGGCGAAGTCATGAGAGATACCGGATTCCGTGAAAATTGAATGTCCAATCTTGGAATAGGAGATGATGTCTGTGATATACGCCGCGTTGCTCAGAGGAATTAATGTTGGAGGCAATAATAAAGTCAATATGAAAGTGCTCAAGCAGGTTTTTGAAGAAGCAGGCATGACCGCTGTCAAGACGTATATCAATTCCGGCAATATCGTTTTTAAGGATGCAATCCGGACGAAACAAGAAGTCATGGCTATTTTGGAAGAGGCAATCTTCACACATTTTGGCTTGCACATTAAGGTGCTGGTTTATACCATCGATGAATACACGCTCATTGCCGAAGCGGTTCCGGAAGAATGGACCAATGACGATAAGCTGAAAAGCGATGTGCTGTTTTTATGGGAAGAAGCCGATGACGAATCCGTGCTGGAGCAATTGCCTTTGAAACCGGAAGTGGACCGCGCGCATTATGTGTCTGGGGCCATCCTCTGGTCAGTAGACCGCGACAAGGTGACGAAAAGTGGAATGTCCAAGATTGTCGGAACCAAACTGTACAAGCTCGTGACGATCCGCAACGTGAACTCGGTGAGGAAAATCTATGAATTGATGCGGGCGATGGAATAATAATATCTGCAGCTTTAATGCTGAAGGGGTAGTTGCAGCGAATCAAACCTTACATGCATGTTGTGTAGCATCTAACTTCATTTGTACGAAATAAACCTTTGCTCTGTTTAGTTATGGCAAAGGTTTATTTTTGAAGTTTTTTAAAAGTGGAAGGATTCCATAACTCGCCTCGAAAAATATTTGTTTCCTTTAAATGACTTGAAAGCGTTCGTAAAAATGTGTAAGAATTCGCGGACGTTCGTAAAGTGTTTTGATACGTTTACGAACGTTTTTTTGGCCGTTTTCAGCCCTTTTCAAAGTGTTCATAAACGTGTACTTTTACGAACGCTTTCATTTCCAAAATTATGTAGATAATATTATAAGTTCTGAGTATATTTAACGTAAGAGTTTCGATTCTGATAATAAGAGAGAAAAGAGAACTAAGGAGGACCTATGGAAAAAAGTAACCTCCGCATTAGAAACGACGAGGATGGCATCACCGTATTAATTGGCAAATACAATGTACAAGAATCTATCCAATACATCCAAACAAACCAGATTAAAAGTGTACAGATTACCTATTACTATGAAGAATCACAAATCGATTTCTTGAGTGAATGCCGAAGTATTGAATCTTTGTCGCTGCAAGGGCCGAATGTGAAGAATTTGAGCGGTCTCTATCACTTGAAGGCGCTTAAAGATTTGTCACTCGATGATGCTGTCCCTTCTTTGACAATTGATTTTCGCCAACTGACCACGTTGGAAGGAATTTACGGCACACTGCCGCCAAAAGCCGTGGCCATCGGCAGCCTGATTCACTTGAAGAAAATGCAGATCTGGGGCTATAAGCCAAAAGGAAAAAACCTGGAGGAGTTCACAGACCTGAAAGCTCTTGAAGATCTCGAACTCATCAGCTCCAACATCGCTTCCCTAGAGGGGATTCAAGGATTGAAGAAGTTGAGTCGCCTAGGATTGTTCAGAATGAGGGCCTTGTCTGATCTCGAAGCGATCCAACAATTGTCTAAAAACCTGACGACACTCCAAATAGAGTTTGCGAAAAAAATAGAAGATTTTTCTCCAATTGGAAAAATCCAATCGCTTGAGTCTTTGAGTTTGAATGACTGTGGGAATATACTGTCAATTCGATTTACAGAGCAACTACCTCGTTTGAAAACCTTGATTTTGGCAGATTCCACTGTAGTAGATGGAGATGTCTCCCGTTGTATCGAGATGGAATACGCTTATTTTACGAATCAAAAACATTATTCCCATCGGTTGAAAGAGGGGCCTCGGCTCAATGATCTTCACTCCTTTATAGAGAAAGTCAAACCAGAAGAGACTGAACCTGTTCCGCGAAACGCCAACCAAGGGGAACAGCATTTACCTACGCAAGAGTGGAGAACAAGGATGGATGACGGGGATGACCAATTTACCGAAGAAAATCTATCGGCAACAGAAAACGTACTCCAAGACTATATGGATGGACTTTCCCGCCTTCAAGCGCCGACTGAAAAGAAAATCATAAAAATAGTGAAGGAAACGGTACTCCGTTTAAATGTGCTGAATGAAAAATACGACTTTTTCATTGAGACACTGGAACGGGAGGAGCTGCATGATTTTATCATGGAAAAAGCTCGACAAGCGGGCTTAGAGAAGGATGAAGACATTACAGAAGAATGGCGGGAATGGTAGGGGAAATTTCACAAGATGTTTATGGGCTAGGATATGGAACAAGTGAAAGGTGCTATTTTAGCGAAAGTGAATGTAACTTATGTGCAGTTAAGTTACATTCAGAATGAGAAGTAAACTAATAAATTAAGATTGTATTTGAACCGGAGGGAAACCATGAAGTTGATTCAGGGAAAATTGGATTTATTGCATGATGAAATAAAAGACATGGGCGGAATTATAGACTTAGACTGGTGCGGTAAATTGCTGTATCCATATTACGAACATTTTAATGATGCTCAACCAACATATAAAGCAGGTTCACTTCTTGCTTTTTCGGGTCTTCTCATAGAGTGGGAAGACGAAAGTGGATCTCCATTTTGCACAGATGTTGAAGAACACGACTGCCATTGCCATCATTTTGATAGATATCTTCAAGAATTTTTAACATACTCTCCAAATATCAAAAAACAATACCCAAATATTTACCTGACTATCGTGGCATTGCTAGATCAATTAAATGAAAGAGAGGATTGGGAGAATGGATTTCCTAATATTCCAAGCAGTTTATTTGATACCGTTAGAAAAAAATTGTCTCTAGATGGTGCAAAAAAGATAAGTGATGATACTTATGAACATGCAATAAAAGAAGCATTTGAAAACATAGACTTAAAATAATTTACAAAATTCTTGGTGGGTATATGAAACGAAAGTGAAGGAACTTGAAGGTAACTTATCGTGAATTAAGTTACTTTCAATAGCAGATAAATTAAAAAGTTGATTTGGGGAAAGGGATTTTTATGAACTATTCAGAACTGCTTCAGTGCCAAAGCTATCTTTATTTGAATTCGCTGTTTGAACCTGAGGACAATGCTTTAACCGTTGATATTGACCGTTGTAAAATACCTGGAACTCCAATTGGCGAGACTGATACTGTTTCGTCTTATGACCCCTTCGATGTGGATGAAACCCTCCCCATCATTCGACTTGAATTTGATTTTTACATTGCTTATTCGGTTCTAAACGAAAGCTTTACTGCTTTGGACAAGTATGAGGTTTATGAAGGGCGGTTTTTCACGCTTTATTCAAAATCCCGATATCTAGATTTTATTGAGATTGGTACCACAGCTGAAGATGAGCATCCTGGGCCATATAAACATTATGGGATAAATACTTTGAATCACACAATTGATGTGATATCGACTGAACCTCCACGGGTTTCAATAATACAAAGAGATGGTCAACAAAAGTAATTTTTTAGATGTATATAAGGATGGTGAATGTAACTTAAATCAATTAAGTTACATTCGCTCATAAGTCTAAGTAGGAGGAAAGCAATTGAAAAAGCAATATTTTGTTCAATATTCAGATGCCAGTTTGATCAATAATTTTGTTCTTCCGAAAGGTAAGTTTGAATCAATTGCAATTGGAATTGGGGACATGGAAACCGATTTTCTTTTTGCGCTGATTCAAAATATCAGTAGCTTCCCCATTTTCTTCGTACTGGAATCTGTGGTTTTTGAACATATAAAAACGAGTATTTACGAGAAAAATATCTCTCACTATAAATTTTCTTCAGAGGGTTATATCATCAAAATTGATTCGACTGAAATATTAGAATGGTTTTGCACTAATACGGTTGAATTAGTTTTAAATGGATTGGAAGTTTTTATTTTCTTTGGAGAAGATATTTCTGAAGTGAATCTAGTCCCAACAAGAAATTGGGATAGCCCGACTGAATTTAAAAACCTTGATTTTGATAAAGTCGAGACATTCATTGATGTATATGAGGTCGGCCTTACTATATTTACGAAGAATGAAAAATACAACTCACCAAAAAAAGTCACACCATACATATCTGCAGATTACTCGCTTGATTTAGAGAATAGTGACACTGAATAGTAAAAGATTTTCAGTATTAGCAGCATTCGTTTTATAAAGGTAAGGACCTGTAACAGATTTAAGAACTTACTTTTAGAAAGGATGGGACTACCTGTGGCTCCTTCATGGGAGAGTTTTTTAGACATAATTGGAATACAGCAAGCTGAGCGATTCCATGCTCAGTTGAAAAAAATTACTGAATTTCGAGACGGTTACCCTGAAAAGTCCCGTTTGCTGACCTTACTTGAGCAAATCGAGCTGATTTATGGAAATGAAGAATTTGCAGTTTTTTGGATGAATAACGGAAGCCGTATTTATAAGAAAATCGCGAACAAACAGGACAGGGAGAAGATAGCCTGCTTATGCGAAAGAATCGCAGGTAATTACATGTTGTTTTTACCCCGTGACGCAACAATTGAAAAAGGAAAGTTCAGGACGAAGAACAATTCATTGGACAATGTCTGGAGAAGCACAAGCAACTTGTTTTAAAAACCGAGGATGCATACGTGGTGATGCATCTTCAGCTTACTTAAAGTACAAAAGCGGACTTATAATCGGAAGGTATTAACTATTAATGACTTTCTACTGAATTACCTTCTCTTTTGCTGAACATCTATTTATGTAGCTGAAGACATGAAAGGAATGGATGATAAACCTATGAGATGTTTGTGCGAACAACAGGAAACACATGAAGTAAAACTGGAAGGGGATATGGAAACAGATCCTCTTTGGTGCATCCATTGTGGATGCAATCTTGAAATAGAAGATTTGCCAGTCTCTATTAGCTTGCAAGTTGAATTAAATAAGTGGGCTGTAGCTTATGGGGACTGGATCGATTGGGAGAAAGACAGATTGCTTCCTAATGGACAGATGCTTGAGGAAGAACACAATAAAATGGGAATGGATCTCACTGAAAAGTTAAAGGATGAGCTTAATGGAAGTTTAAAAGTTGTATTTTCACCTTCCTCAATAGTCAGCGATTATCAGGGGAAAAATTGAAGTGGTCTAGAATATAGATTACAAAATGATGTAAAAGGTAAGCGTTACAGGGGTGTTCGACTTTAGCATCTTGTATTTCTTCAGTGATTTATGGTGAACTAGACCATTAAATGATAGTTTACATATGACTGCTTTATGAGTAGCTGCTTGAATATGAAGGGAGAGAAGATGTGGCAAGGTCACCTCTTCTCTCCCTTTTTGTCTGTAAAAGTATACTTTTACGAACGCTTTTATTTTCTAACGTCTACTTATTTCAATTTATCAAATGTAATTTTTTGGTATAATGAAAATAACAACGTATTACATATCTTGAATTGCTTGCTGATGGTGTAGTAATGGGTTCAAGGAATTGAATGTAACAAAAGTGCAGTTAAGTTACATTCAAAAAAAGTTTATATAAAAATGTACTGTGGGAGCGAAGGCAGAGCCAATCTATTTAATGATTTTGAATTGGAACGAAAGGTGTGAGAAGAATAAATATAGAAGTCGGCTATTTCCCGAAAAGTTACTACGGACCAAAACCTGATGCGGGCGGCTATTTCCCGTTTGCGCTGGACGGTGAAACCAAATACGTTTTCGCCATTTCAGGCTTTGATTTATCCGAATACGGAAATGAGCTTGTACCGTCATGGATGACTCATGCGCAGGCATTTCCGATCTACGTTTGTGCGAAGGTCTTAGACTTTTGGCAAGATGAATTTGAACAATATTGCAACGCTTCGAACATTCAGTCTGATTGTATTGGCCGTGGAAAAGATTATTCGTTCTTCGTTTCGGAGATTGAAAACGAAAAGCAGCTAAAGGCGATCTTCCCTTATTATATTATGCTGAGTATTGCCAATGAATTGGTAGTATGGTCCAGTCATAAAAGCGTATTCAGCCTGAAAAAAAGAGAATGGACAGGGGTTTATGAAGGGCATATTCGAAAAACGATCGTTGTTAAAATGGAGGCTGATACCAGCCTATTTTGGATTGGCCATGACGGGAACTTTATCGCAACAGTTTCAAATCAATCTCAATTTTCAACTTATGAAGCTATCATCCAAACAATTCCTGGATTTGTAACTTCAAAAATAGAGGAATACGAATAAAATGAATGTAACTTATTGTGAATTAAGTTACATTCGAAATCCGTATTCTAGGCGATTTATCAGAAAATTTCTCCAAACTGATTTCAAAAGAAAAAATGATACATTCAAAAGGCTGCTCTTCAAGGCATTAAAGATTGGATTTAGAAAAGAGCTACTTTGACATGTCAAGATTTATCGCAAGTAAGGGAATTTGAATCTGATCTTTTTATAAGCTTTTGTAAATTGAAGATACAACAGAGATTGTTTAATCAGCTAAATTCTTTGCATCCTTAGTACAGTAATATTACAAGGCTTATTTTTAATCAACTATATTGCCGGCACACAGCTCGATTATTTAGGTGCAGTTTTTTATTTCGGAAAGTTCAAGTGTGAGGGGGAGAGAGGGCTACGGTTGCGGATAGGAACAGATTACGTATTTTAAACCAAAAATGCCCATTCAGCCGGAATAAGCTGAATGGGCATTTTTTTCCGTTCTATTTACTTGCTCACTTTTTCGCATAGTCTTCTTCCCATACCTGATTTAAAACCTGGCTGAATGCTTCAACCGGCTGTGCACCCGAAACAGCGTATTTATTGTCGATTACAAAGAAAGGGACACCTTGCACACCGACTGCACGCGCCTCAGAAATATCCTGCTGCACTTTTTCAGCGTTCATTTTATTTTCCACGACTTTACGTACTTCAGCACCGTTAAGGCCGGCTTCTTCTGCCAGGCGGACGAGGGTATCGGTATCGCTCAAAATTTCGCCTTCTGTGAAATGCGCAACATAGGAACGCTGGAAGAATTCATTGCCTTTTCCTTGTTCTTTTGCATATTGGAAAACGCGATGTGCGTCAAAAGTGTTTGCCAATTTCGCTATGCCGTAATTGATATCGACCCCTGAGCGGGTTGCCGACTCTGCCACGTTTTTCAGCATCGCTTCAGCCTGCGCTAAAGGCAAGCCTTTCATATCCGAAAAAGTCTCGGCATAATCTTTACCGGGCACATACTCCCCGTCGGGCATCAGCTGAAAGCTTTTATATTCAATAGTAACGTCATCCGCATATTCAAATTTCTCCAAAGCCCCGTTCAAATGGGCCTCGCCGATAAAGCAGAACGGGCATACAAAGTCTGACCAGATCGTGATTTTCATTTTTCAGCCTCCTTTGTTTGATCAATCGGCCCACAGATGCCTGTTTGGACATCACAGGCAATTCCGGTGGAATCACCAAAATCAATCAGCTTAATTCCATTAAGGTCCTGTAGTGTATGGTTTGATGCAGCCTGTTTTACTGCTGTCGATTCATTTTTCATTTCTTTACCCATTCCATAACCCTCCTTATAGCATGTTTATCATTGATGGTAAAGGAAAACGCAAACATGTTCCAATAAATGGATTGGGTGTTGCTGAAGTGAGCCGTTTGCGCAGGTTGTAACTTCTTTCTGTCTTCGTTTTTTTAAAAAAATATTAATGGGAGCGTTTAAATGCAACCCATACAGAAAAAACGCTGCCCAAAGGCAGCGTCAATAAATATCTTCATTCATAGCTGAAAGCAAGTCAGCCTTATCCAAAAATTGCAGCTTCTCAATTTTTCCTTCCTCAGAGGCAATGGCTTCGCCTTCGAAAGAATATGGATGGACTTCTCCGTTTGTATTTTTGTATTCTACTTGAAAAGTAAACTGGTACATTTTCGAATTGTGTTCGTTCTGACTGATCTCTATGTTAGACGCAGCCAGGTCGTAATCACCCTCAAAACCACTGTACATGAACGCTGGCGTTGTATTTAAAAAATTGCCATAGCCATTTTCTGTGAAATAAGAAGTATACGTCTCAGCCATATAGTTCATATAATTTTTCCATACCGGTGTTTCCTGTAAAGCATCAAACTCTTCTTGGTTTTCCACATTGTTTTGAGCTTCCATCGCAGCAGCCCATAATTCTTTATATTTTTCGTCTGGCCCATTGAATTCTTTTTCAATAACAGCTCGGATCGCTTGTTCACTTTTATCCATCGTCTCTTCCGCTTCTGCTCCATTACCCTCTGAAGTCCCGTTAGCTGAACAACCCACAATCAATAAACCAGCGAATAACAAAAACAGAAGCCCGAGTGCCTTTTTTCCAGATATGTAATTGATGTTTTTAATAAAATACATAAAAATACCTCCTTATATATTTTTAGAAAAACCTATTTGTGCTTCCAAAAATGTTCTTATAGCATTAATACGAATGAAGCTTTAAACAGTTTCAATTTTCTTGCAATTGATTTACATTTTACCTTTCTGTGAAACCCGTCACCCCAACATAAAAGTCCTCCAACAATCTCTTAAAGAGTGTTGGAGGGCTATTCATACGCAAAGTATCGCAAAGAGATTAAATATACTTGTTCAAGCCTCTATATACATCCACGATGTCATTGAGTTGGATTCGCACCAATCCACTCGAAGAAGGGGCAACGAATTCGATGGCGCCGGGAACGACCGGGTCTGCCTGGACACCCCAATCGATCTTGCGCTTGTTGCTGAATTCTTTGTAAACGCCTTTGCCGACAAAGCACACGGCATTCGGCTGGTACGCTTCGATTTTCTCGCGCAGCAGGGCAGCGCCTTCTTGGTATTCCTCTTTTGAAATATCCGCAGCTTCACGGGTTGGGCGCTCAACGATATTCGTCAGGCCAAAACCGAGTTCAAGCAATTCCTGGTTTTCGTGCGGCGCGAATTTCCTCGGCGTCAATCCCGCTTCATGGAGGATCTTCCAGAAACGGTTCGTCGGGTTCGCGTAATGGTAGCCGGTTTCGGATGAGCGGATGCTCGGGTTAAAGCCGACAAACAAGATTTTCAATCCCGCCTCTAAATGGTCTGGGATGGGTTCTAAATGCATGATCGGTCACTCCTTACTCTAAGAACAGTATAACGAAGTTTCCCTTTTTTATTGGGAATTACACATTTGGAGATGGCATAAAAAAACGTTTCCCACTAGCCACTTGGGCTAAGGGGAAACGTTTAGTGGGAAAATTAGTATTTGTACGATTGGCCGCCGTCGATGTTGATGACAGAAGCGTTGATGAAGCGTGAGCTGTCAGACAGCAGGAAAGCGACAAGGTTGCCGACTTCTTCAGGTTTACCGAAGCGTTTCATCGGGTTGACGCAGACAAATTCTTTGCCTACTGCCTCCCAATCGTCGCCGCCGATTTGCTTGAGCGAACCTTCGACCATAGGCGTCATGATGGCGCCTGGTGCGATAGCGTTGATGCTTATGCCAAATTCGCCGTATTCAATGCCGGAGTTGCGGGTCAAGCCGACGACGCCATGTTTGCTTGCTGCATAGCCGGACTGGTTGCCGACGCCGCGGATGCCGCCGACTGAAGCTGTGTTGACGATCGAGCCGGAGCCTTGCTCTTTCATGACTTTCAAGACGTGTTTCATACCGTAGAAGACGCCGTTCAAGTTGACGCTGACCACTTTGTCAAATTCGTCAGAGCCGTAATTTTCCGTGAGGTTCTGTTTGCCTTCGATGCCGGCATTGTTGAAGAAACCGTCGATTTTGCCGAACGTGTCGACTGCGAATTGTACGTAATTTTTCACTTCTTCTTCATTCGTAACGTTTGCTTCGACCAGTTCGACTACCGCTTCAGGAGTTGCTTGAAGAACTTCTTTTTTCGTTTCTTCCAGAGAATCTTTGTTCATATCAACGAGCACCAATTTGGCGCCTTGTTTGGCGATTGACAATGCCGCTGCGCGCCCAAGTCCTGAACCGCCGCCTGTAATCAAAACAACTTTGTCTGTAAAATCGATCATTATGAATCTCTCCTCTATTTATAGGTATGCTAAACTGTAAGTAATAGACTCCTTAAGTGTAACCGGTTGCAAAAGCTGGCTCAATCAGTAGAAAAACAGCAATTGTCGAATTAATCGACAATTTAGTACGAAGTGTCGATTTTTTCATTGGAGGCAGAGGCAATGATGGAAAATAAACGAAAAAATACCCCGCATAATGAACGGACAAAACATCAGTTAAAACAGGCTTTTGTCCAGTTGATCAATGAAAAAGGCTTGAGCCATGTGTCTGTCACGGATATTGTGGAGCGGGCACAATACAACCGGGCAACGTTTTACCTGCATTATTTGGACAAGCCGGATATCACGGAAGACCTCAAGCGGGAAATGTTCCAGCAGGTGAAGCGAACGGGAATGGAACGCTACCAGCCAGGCAAACGGGTCAATGTCAGGCAGATGGATGCGGAATCGTTCGAGCTGGTGAGTTTCATCTATGATAACCGTTCTTTTTTCAATCTGTATTTGAAGGAAGATACGATTCCAGGGCTGTACCAGGATTTGCCGAAAGCGATTTTCGAAATGCTCGACGAGAATTTCACGTTCAGCGCAATCGGCCACCACGACATCAATTCATCCCAATTTAAAATGTACATGGCCCATGGCACCACAGGCATTATTCTCGACTGGGCACGAAACGGCTACCAGCAGTCGCCGGCTGAAATCACGCAATTGCTGATCGGCATCTTGCAGGCATTTGCTAATGGCTTCACGATTGCGTCTAGTGATTCCCGGGCGTAAAGCAAAGGCTGCATGGACAATTCCATACTTGCAAACAAAAAAATCCCCTCCGGCTTTTGCAGCGGAAGGGGATTTTTGCGTCAACGCAATTCGACGTTTATAGTGCGGGCTTTAACCGGTACGCCGTCATCTTCAGCATTTTCGATACGCTTGATTAGCGGCACGATTTGGACAGAAGAAGCTTGCGGATCCAGCGTTTCGAAAGTGAACTGTAATTGGGATTCATTGCCTGTGCCGAAATGCATCGGATACACATTGCCCAGGTTGTCTACGAGCTGCCAATCGGTGATGTAACGATCTTCATCGATGTCTTTTTTATGCATCGTCAGCACCGTTGACAATTTTGTCAGGCGCAGTTTGTCCAGCTTATACGAGCCGCCTTCAAAATCAACGGTTTTGCTGATTGGAATCTTAACGCTGTTGAGGGCATTCAATTTGAAAGCAAATTCCCAGTCGCCGTCGACTTTAGCGCCGGTTTCCATGTCAGTGAACGATTCGGGCGTCCAAGTAAGCTTCACGGTTTGCGGCGCTCTCCACAGGAAATCCGGGGCCATGGTAATCATGCCTGCATACGTCGTGTCGTTCACTTTGTTCATCAAAGTGAAGGAGCCGGAACCGCGCGTCCAAGGCGCTTCAAGCAATCCGTCGGCATTTGGAGAGGCTCCGAGATCTGTTGGCGTCTGCAAAGCGAAAGCGACTGTCACCGAAGTACCGTCGTATACCGCTTCTTCAATCGTTATCGTAGATCCATTGCTTGTTTCTTCCAAACCGATCGGCTGAGCCACTTCGCTGAAATGGTTGAAAATGAGTTCTTCGCCATCGAAATAGGAAACGATGTCTTGCAGAATCGGAATTTGCGATGCCAAGGAAGGGAATGCAACGAATGTAGTAGTTGAAACAGCGACGGCAATACCCGCTGCAAGCGCCAAGTTTTTCAGCCAAGGCGATTTGCGGCGCTGTCCAAGAATGCGCTTTTTCATTTGTTTCTTTTCAAGTTCCGACACGTCGGCCTCCGGAATGTCTTCAATATCCGTTGTCAGCCATTTGTTCAAGTCGCTCATATAAACCTCTCCTTTCCACCGAATAAGGTCGCCAATTTCCGTTTCCCGCGGTACAGCCGGTTATCGACAGCTGATACGGTGATGCCTAAGGCTTCGGCAATTTCTGCGTTCGGCAAACCGAGGAAATATTTCATCAAGAACAAGTCGCGGTCCGCTTCCGGCAAACTATGGAGCCCGGCCAGCACTTCGTCCCGCGCTTCTTTATCAAGCACCGTTTCTTCTGTGTTATTGGAAATGCCTGCTTCCCGCACCTCGCCGGTGACCGATTCGCGCTCGAGCCGCTTCATGTGGCGGCGGTAACTGTCGATCGCTTTGTATTTCGCCACCATGCCGGCCCATTTCCGAAAATCGTCGGCATTCCCGTCAAATTGCCTAGCACGCAGCCAAATGGTCATGAACACATCGTTCAGGCATTCTTCCGCAGCTTGTCGGCCGCAGTTTTTCACGAGGATGTGCTGGCAAATCCCTTTCAGAAACGGCATGTATGTATCAATCATGTAGTTGAGCGCCGCTTCGTCTTGCCGTTTCAACCGAGCGATGAAATCCTCCACTGGAATCCCTCCGTTCCCTTGTTACTGTATACAACGACGAATGCGAATAAAATCTCGCGCATTCTAGATAAAATTTTACAAGCCCTGTTTTGGCGTTAACATGAACAAGTCTCGCGTCAGCATGAGTTAATCCCACTTTAACATGCACTAATCAATCGGTAACATGAACTTCTGGAAAAATAAATTGCACTAGCAAATTAAGCATCATTCCAATGTTCAAAAAGGCAATGATGAAAAGCCTTTCGCTTGGGCGAAAGGTTCCTGCGATTAAAAGAAGGCATTCCGCCAAGACAGAATACCAACTGTTGTGTAACCGATTCGCTAGCCTAATGTCAGTTCACGATATTCAAAGCCGCCAATAATCTGTAGAATGGAGACAAAGCAAACTGGATAACGAAAGGGGCACGACTTTATGACGCAAACATTTCCATTTTCAAAAGATATCAGCCTGGCCTTCAAAAACGATCCACCGGGGCAATGGCTGCTGACATTGCCTGAAGGCTGCATCCGATTGAGTTCAGGCTATCCGGAGCCTAAATTAGTACCAGCTGAAGCCATAAAATCCGCTACCATCCGGCTGCTCGATGAAGAGCAGGATCTGCCGCTGCAATACATCGGCAGTCCGCGGATTCCGCAATTGAAAGAATTTCTCCGCCAGCGGATGGCGAAGCGGGGCGTGGAACTGACGGACGAGGAGCTGCTTGTGACTTCCGGTGCGTGCCAGGGGATTGACCTGGTGTCTCGTGTTTTATTAGACGATAAGGCGGTCGTCGCGCTCGAATCTCCGACATATATGGAAGCGCTGGAAGTGTTCCGGAATTACACGGAGCATTTTATGAATATCCCCGTTGATGGGCAAGGCATGGATACCGCAAGATTTGCGGAAATGCTGGCAAACCGCAAACGCGAAGGGTTAACGCTGCCGCGCATCCTTTATACGATCCCGACTTCGCAAAATCCGACAGGCACAACGATGTCGCCGGAACGCAGGCGCCATCTGCTTGAGCTGGCCGAAGAATTTGGTTTCCTCATCCTGGAGGACGATGCATACGGCGAATTAACTTTTGGTGATAAGCCTGAATTGCTGAAAGCGATGGACGGCAACAGTGAACGCGTCATCCATATCGGATCGCTGTCAAAAGTCGTCGCACCCGGCATGCGCATTGGTTGGGTAGCGGGCGGCGAGAAGTTGGTCAGCACCTTAGGATGGTTCAAGAAAGACCTGAACCATCCATTTGCGCAGTCGATCATGGCGTCGTTTCTGGAAGCCGTTGATTTCGACGCGCATCTGGAGTCGCTAACGGGTGTGTATAGCGCGAAAAGCACGGCGATGATCCAGGCGCTTGAGCAATTCATGCCACCCGCAGTTACATGGTACGCACCAGAAGGGGGCTACTTCATGTGGCTCCAGCTTCCGGGTATCGATACAGCGGAAATGCTGCCGCACGCATTAGCGGCCGGCGTATCGTACGTTCCGGGCAAGCATTTTCATCTCGACCAAGGACGCTGCGAATACTTGCGGCTTTCGTTCAGCTATGCCGACGTGGAAGCGATTGTCGAAGGTGTCCGCAAACTAGCAGAAGTAGTCGGCGCAAACTTGCCGCAGCAAGAGCCGGAAGGCGAATGAAACCTACGCTTTTTCTAAATTAAATGAATGCATAAAAAGAGAGCTATCCTCAACGGAACGCTCTCTTTTTTGCATCTTCACTTTTTCATTTCCTTATGCGTGAACGGGCATTTGCCTTGGATCGGCTCGCTGTCGTCACCGATGAAGAACTGCTTCCATTCGTTATGCGTCGGGTCGCCGAAATGGCTGATGTCCGGATGCGTCGGCAAATGATCCCACGCTTCAACACGGGTGCGGACTTTATCCCGCGACATGACGCCGCCTTTTTCCGTCCCTTTCAAACCTTCGAATATGCGGCGCGGCTGGAAGCCCAGCACCATGGCATTACCGAGGTGGCGGGTCTTGCGCTGCTTGTATGCAGGGGTGTTGCCGAAAACGAAAATCGGTTCGCCGTCGAACGTAAAGTCCCATAAATAATGGTCTGGGTCGCGCGGTGCCTCAGCGGGCCATTCCGTTTTGTCGACATCGTGCATATACTGCAGCAAGTCCCAGAACTGCTTACGGTAATCTTCAATCGACCCTTCCGTTTCAAACGGCTCCACAAAGACGAACAAGCCGTGGCGTTTGTGTTTCGGGTCGTCGAACAGCTCCAGAAAACTGGAAACCGCTGCCGGCAAATTACTCCAATCATCCTGCGTCACATAAGCGTAGCGGAGTTCGCCTTTCAATTCACCACTCATCCCGAAATAGCAGGGGAAGGTTTTATCGGTGACCGTGTTGTGGAAAGTCTGGTATTCGTTCAGCAGCCATTCCGGCAGATCGGTACGGGTTTGGAAATCTTCTTTTGTTAATAAAGCATGTGTTGTCAAGTTCACTGAAATTCCTCCAATTAAGTAATAACTCTCTCTAAGGGAATTTCCCTGTCGGCGCATAAATGAAACTAGGGCAATCGCTTTATTTGATCAAATGGGGTTTCTATATAAGTTGAATTTATAGTTAATAATCGATATTCCGCAAAACAGCTGCGCTTGCCGCGGGCGAGCGCCAGGCCTCCTCAGTCGCTTCGCGCTTTGCGACGAAGCACGCAGTGCTGCAACGTACTTTTTGTCCCGAAGCTAGCGTAGCGATGCAGGGACAGGAGCAGTACGGTTTTCTCCGCTATTTTGCTCCATATCTAGTGATATCTTAGCGACGGCGCGTCAAGGGGCTAGGCAAGGAAATGGCCAAATGGAATTTGGACTGTTTCCTTTGCTTCGAAGCTAGGCGAAGCGATGCAGAAGCAGAAAGGTCTTAGCTATGAGATGAGTGTTCTTCTCGGCTCATGGCGAGAGCCTTGCCCAAAGCGACCGAAGCGGTTTTCAATATACTACTTCTTTAATTCAACATATATAGTTATTCCACTATATACTCATTCTCTGCTGGATAAGCAGGTCCTTGCTGCGGTGTGAACCAGGCTTCAATCTTATAGGTGCCAGGCTCAAGGTCAAGCGGCGGAACCTCCAGCTCATAGCTCAGTTCGCCGCCGGCTGCTGCGGTTTCCTCACCGAGCACCTGAGCATATGAGCTGACTGAGGAATGCAGGAATACCTGTTCATCCGCTTCGTTGTAAAGTGCAAAATCGAAGCGCTGGCTGTTTGTAAAGTTAAATGTCACTGCTTTATCCGTGCTGTTTTTCAGGGTATAGCGGTAGCCGGCATTTGACTTTTCGAGTGTTGCGGCCATTTCGCCTTCATTGCCTCCTTCTGATTTCCCTCCATTTGTGCCTTCGTCGGGTGTGCCGCAAGCGCCAAGCAAAAGTGCCAGCACTGCGAGCAATAAAATTGTCCATGTCCGCATGGTTCTCTCTCCTTATAAAGCGATTTACAAGTTAGACCGTTGAATGTGGATAAAAGTTACAACGCGATGAAGAAATAGCAACATACCATTGAAGCCGCCGCTGCATTATACTAATCTTACTTATAGAAGGTGGCAGACACTATGCCTGCAATTGCAAAAGACTTTAAAGATGCATTGATATCAAAGATGAAATGCCTGTCCACCAGTTCGCTGTCTTTACTGAAGTACATGGCAACTCTCTTGGTACCGCTGTATATTATCTATTTGTTTTTGAATTCACCCAAACTAAGAAAGGCAATTCCGGTCACAACGGAATCGCCTTTCTTTTTTGATGGGTATATCGTTCAGGTAATCGACGCTTCGTAAATGGTCTGGATGGAATCCTCGATGGACGCATTAAACTCGTCTTCGGATTGGCTGGCGCTGACGCCTTCGGACAAGCCGCGGGAAAAGCTGGCAATGAGGCCGTTATTGGCCGCCAATTTTTCATTGGCTTCTTTGCGCGGATAGCCGCCGGACAGCGCAACCACACGAATTACACGTGGGTGGTCAATCAATTCTTTATAGAAGTTGTTGACGGTCGGGATCGTCAATTTCAGCATGACATTTTCTTCTTCACCCAGTGAATCGAGAAGGTTCAGAAGTTCCTGCTTCAACAATTCCTCGGATTTTTCTTTGTCTGCGCTGTGGATATCAACTTCCGGTTCGATGATCGGCACCAGGCCGGCAGCCATTATTTGCTTAGCCACTTCGAATTGCTGTTCCACGACTTTGCGGATGCCCGCTGGATTCGGTTCTTTGATGACCGAACGCATCTTCGTGCCGAAAATATGGCGTTCGTTTGCCCGCTGCAGCAGTTCATCAAGATTCGGAATCGGCTTCATCAATTGCGCACCGTTTTCTTCGTCAGCGAGGCCTTTATCGACTTTCAGGAAAGGCACGACGCCTTTTTCTTCCCAGAGGTAATCCGGTGTATACTTGCCTTCAACTTCACGGTCCATTGTCTGTTCGAACAGGATCGCACCCAAAATCGAGTCGGAATTGAAGGAAGGGGCGGTCATGACCCGCGTCCGCATTTCGTGGATCAAGTCGTACATTTCCTCTTCATTTGAATATTGGTCTTCTGAAACTCCGTAAAGCTTCAGCGCCTTTGGCGTACTGCCGCCGCTTTGGTCAAGTGCGGCCACAAAGCCTTTTTCATTCTTCACACGGTCGAATTGTTGTTGATTCATCATCCCAGCTCCTTAGATAAATTTTATCGTGAAAATTTAAACTAACAGAAAGCCTTTCATTGAATAGTTTAACAATTAATGACGGATTATTCAAAATAATTCTGAACGCTGTAGCTTTTTAATGCAAAGGGATTGGATGTGCCGTTAATTAAAAATTAAATGTCACGCCGGTCAATTGCTCCGAAATATCCCAGAGTTTATTGGAAACAGTTTTGTTATCCGCAGCCGGATGTGGTGTATCGATAGCGGGGTAGCCTTTGCGCTGCCCTTTGCCATCCGGGCCGATATATTCGCCGCCAGCTAACGCTGGAGACGTGGCAGCAAAGATTGTCGGCAATGCGCCCATGTCTGCGGGCTGCAGGAATTTATACAAGATCCCTTTCAGGAAGCCCGGCGCGTCCTTGCCGCCGAATTTGAACAGGTTTGTTGCAGAAATGCCGGGATGGCAAGCGATGCTGATTGTCGATTGGCCATGCTGTTTCAAACGCTTATCGAGTTCTTGCGCAAACATTAGGTTGGCAAGCTTGCTTTGGCCGTAAAATTTCATGGCCTTGTAGCCGTTTGTGCCGTCGAGGTT
Source organism: Planococcus sp. TJ-301 (assembly GCF_058268475.1). Taxonomy (NCBI): domain Bacteria; kingdom Bacillati; phylum Bacillota; class Bacilli; order Caryophanales; family Caryophanaceae; genus Planococcus; species Planococcus sp. TJ-301. The sequence goes on from NZ_JBZDOH010000002.1 coordinate 317,096, forward strand.
GTCGAAGAATATATCAGCACCTTTATGAGCGAGGCTGCTGACGGTGACAACGCGTGAATTGGGAGTAGCCGAAAGGAGCGGCAGCAAATGTCCGGTCAATGCGAAATGCCCCAGGTGATTGCTGCCGAATTGCAGCTCGAAGCCGTCTTTTGTTTTGGCATAGGGCGGCGTCATGACCCCGGCGTTATTGATCAGCAAGTCGAGCGAAGGAAACTTGTCCTGAAAGCGTTCAGCGAAAAAGCGGATGCTGTCGAGGTCTGCCAAATCGAGTTCCATGATTTCAACTTCCGCATAGGGATGATCCTTTTTGATCAAATCGCGTGCTGCATGGCCTTTTTCTATATTCCGTACCGCCATAATGACTCGGGCACCTTGTTCAGCAAAGGTGTTTGCCGTCTCGAGGCCAATGCCGCTGTTGGCGCCGGTGATGATGGCCGTCTTTCCATACAATGAATGTTGTTCCATGATTTCAGCTCCTGAATGGGTAGAAAGATTTCCTTAAACGTATCATTAGTTTCAGGCAGGAACAAACAGAACGGCTTTTCTTTAAACTTCGCGATTCAGCAGCGACACAAAAAAAATGCCGTAAATTTCACGGCAGCCTGATTGCGATATGAATCTATTTTATTTTGTGAAATCAAACTTCAAGCCAGTCAATTGTTCGGACGCGTCCCATAGCTTGCGTGCAACTGCTTCATCCAATGCTGAAGGGTGAGGCAGTTCCAAGGCAGGAAATCCTTTTTTCGCGCCTTTTCCGTCGGGGCCGATGTATTCACCGCCGCTCAAGCTTTCGCCTGCAGCTGCGTAGACAGTCGCCAGAGCGCCCATGTGGGGCGGCTGCAAGAAACGATTGGCGTAATTCCGAAATACTTTCGGCGCGTCCCATTTGCCGACTTTGAAGATATTTGTTGCCGAAATCCCCGGGTGGCAAGCTACGCTGATGGTTTGGAAGCCATTTCGTTTGAGCCGCTTATCAAGCTCCATCGCGAACAGCATATTGGCAAGCTTGCTTTGGTTGTAGAACTTTTTCGCTTTATAGCCTTTTGAGCCATCAAGGTTGTCGAAGTCGATTGTGCCACGGTTATGGGCGAGGCTGCCGATGGTGACGATTCGCGAGCCCGGTGTTTTCTCAAGGAGCGCCAGCAAACGTCCAGCCAAAGCGAAATGGCCAAGGTGGTTTCCGCCGAACTGCAGCTCGAAGCCGTCTTTCGTTTTTGAATAAGGGGGCATCATCACGCCTGCATTATTGATCAGCAAGTCGAGTGAAGGCAGCCGGCTCTTGATTTGTTCGCTGAAAAAGCGGATGTTTTCCAGGTCGGCGACATCGAGATGCATTACTTCGACTTTCGTATGGGGGGTAAGGGCAATGATCGCCTTTCTGGCTTTCGAGCCTTTTTCCATATTGCGTACCGCTAAAATGACATGTGCACCTCGGATGGCCAACTCTTTGGCCGCTTCAAAGCCGATGCCGCTATTCGCACCAGTGATGATGGCGGTTTTTCCATTCAAACTTTTCTGTCTCAAAAAATCAGCTCCCGGTTCACTAAATTCAAAGTTCTGCTTGCTTTAACGTACCACGTCAGGCCAGCAGGGACAATGAAAAAAGGAAGGGGAGCTGTGGAAGGCTATTGGGAACTGCATTAGCCGAATATGAAACATAGAAAAAGGACTTTCCCGGAAAGCCATAGTCCATGGCTTTGGGAAAGCCCCCGGTATTCAGTCGTCGTCGCCTCTTTTATCATCGTCGTCTTCTCCGTGATCGTCTTTAATCCATTTGCCTTTGCTTACTTCAACGTTTATCACTTTTCTATTGTAAGTTGTTTTGTAGTTCTTATTCTCAACGTGTGTTTCTTTGACGACTCTGCGTTCAGTTTTTCCAAACTCTTTGTCGCGGTAAACTTCAGTGTCTTTATAGAAAACTTTACCACCACTGCCCGGTTTGCCGTAATGTTTGATGGTAGTGACAGTGGTTTTCGTAATTTTCACTGGCGTTGTGAAAATTTTAATGGTGTCGTAGCGTGTCACTTCATCCCAGGTGACGCGTTTAATCACTTTATACGTGGTGCGGGTTTTCACTTCGCGATACCAGTCTTTTTGAGGATGGTATTCTTTTTTCACTTTCACATCGACTTCGCGATAAGTGGATTTCTCGGCTTTCTTCTCAGTTACATATTCAGAAGATTTTTCGCGTTTGACCACTTTGTCATAAGTGACTTCGTGTTTCGTTTTTACTATGGTCGTGACGCCATCGCGATAAGTGACTTTTTTGGAATCATCATCTCCATGATGGCTGTCGTGCGCAAATGATACAGAAGTGAATCCGAATGCTAATAATAGGGTGATTAAGATCATAGCAAACTTCTTCATTTTCTATTTCTCCTTTAAAAGCAGATTTTTATTAGCTGAGCAAGTAACTTCAAAACGGGCCAGAGTATCTAGACGTAGACCGCTACTCAAAAATCCACTCATTTTTCTTCATATGCGCCTCCTTGTGTATGTAACTCCATGTAAATAGTATAGTACAAATATCAAAAAATTACTATAATTTAGAATGTTAAATTTACTTTATTTTAATGAAATCTTTCGCAGATTGACATAGATAAGGACCGGGCTATTGGAACTGCCCGATCCTTTCATGTTAATGGTTGTGGTGGTTTTTGTAATCATGGTGGTGATGGCGTTTGCCATGTTTGTGGTAATGGTAATAATATTTGCCGTGTTTAGTGTAATGTTTGTGGTAATGTTTGTTCTTTTTATGGTTTTTGAATTTTTTATGCTTTTTGTATTTTTTGTCGTAGTCATCATCATGGTCTTTGTATCTGTCATCATCTTTGTCTTTGTCGTAGTCATGATGGTATCCATCGCGATCATGGTCATCGTCTCCGCCGCCAGCTAATGCAGTAGAAGAGAATCCAAACGCCAAAAGAACCGCCATCAGGATCATAAAGTATTTCTTCATAGTCAATCTCTCCATTCCATTTAGATTTTGTCCATTGTCTAGGCTGTTGACTGCTTAGAAGCTTGAACTTTCATCTATATGTACTTTTAGAGATTAGGACCCCCTTTTTTGCGTGAGTTATATTCCAGCTGCGCTAATATCTTCGCCGAGATTTCACAAAACCGTTGTGCCTGTCTGCCAGGAATGCGCAGGGCAATTGCTGCGCTGTTTTCTGACTAGAGCCCCGCTGTCCATGCCCAGAAAATCGGTAGGCGAAACCGACAACGAAGATTAGCATAGCTAAAAATTAGAATTATTTTTTAAAAATATGTAAAATGATATAAATCTGCTGTTCATTGATGTTAGTATATAACAACAATCAAATAAATACTATAGTTTTTCGAATATTTAAATAAATATAAACAATTCGACTCATGTCCATAGTATAATAGAAGTGAAAATACATAGCCGCTCTTAAGTCTAATCGAAAGAAGGTATTGGAATGGAGCAGAAAATCCAGAAAATCGTAGCCAATTTATGGTTCGAGAAAGTGGCGGAGGAAGCAGCCCGCTATTACGTATCCATTTTCAAAAACGCGAGCATCGGGCGAATCCTTTATTATTCAAAAGAAGGCTTTGACCTCCATGGCATGGCGGAAGGGACCGTCCTGACCGTTGAATTCACGCTAGAAGGCCAGAAGTTCCTCGCGCTCAACGGCGATTCCTCGTTCAAATTTACTGAAGCGGTGTCGTTCATCATCAATTGCGAATCGCAGGAGGAAATCGACTATTACTGGGACAGGCTCATTGTGGGAGGAGACGAGCAAGCGCAGAATTGCGGCTGGCTGAAAGACAAATTCGGCGTGTCTTGGCAAGTAGTGCCTGTCCAGTTGGATGACATGCTTGAAGACAAAGATTCAGAACGGGTGGAGCGTGTCACCCGGGTAATGCTGCAGATGAGTAAACTGGACTTGCTGGAATTGCAAAAAGCGTTTGAAGGATAAGCGGCAAAAAGGAGCGGCTGTTTTAGTGAGGTTGAACTGCAGCCAGGAATATGGAATCCGTTAAATAAAGGAGTGGATTCCAAAGCAAAAAAATATTGATTTATAGTGTTGGGCCTTTTGGCAGCTTGTTTGCGGAACGGCTTACAGAAGCGGGCCATGACATCGCGATGCTTGACCACGACAAGCGCCAGTAGGATTTGAAACGCTTTGGTTTCGTTATCGAAAATACCGAAATGGAGAAAATGACAGTTACCAAAGTATCGGTAGTCAGCAGCTTTGATCTGGAGGCGTATTACGACCTTGTCACCGTGCCGATGCGAAAGAACAAAGTGATTGAAATTTTGTCTTGAAATCCGTACCAAATGAAGTCAAGCAACTGACTGATGAATTCTACAAGTTGATCGAACCAGCCGGAATGGAGACGCCGGCGCTGGACATATTGTCGCGTTACAGCTACACGGATAAAGCGCCGCTGCCTTATGGCTTGAAAGAATATCCTCTTGACTGGAACGCAGTCTACGCCATTGTGGGAGGTACAGTGGCCGCTGTCGGAGTTTACAAATGGATGAAAAATTAAATAAGCCCGCTTTCAAGGATTTGAGTCTGGGAGCGGGTTTAATTGCGTTTTTTTATTGGAAATGAAGAAATTATCCACCATAAAAACTGAGAAAGAACCAAACTCCTTTTTAGGGGTTTGGTTCTTTCCTGCTAAAGTCCATTAATGACGGTTGTAATGGTGTTTTTTGTCGAAGAAATAATGGAACTTGCCGTGTTTGTAAACGTATTTTCCAAGTTTGTGGAAATGGTCGCCATGTTTGTAAAAGAATTTACCGTTTTTGTGATAGTATTTGCCATGTTTGAAATAGCCGTTGTGTTTGTATTTGTCTTTGTCATGATACCGTTTTTTGTCTTTATCGTCATCATCGTCGTGATAGCGTTTTCTGTCTTTATCGTCGTCATCATCATCGTGATGGCGTTTTCTATCATAGTCCCGGTCTCTGTCTTTGTCATGATAGCCATCTTTGCGATCGTCATTATGGTCATCGTTCGCAAGCGCGGCAGAAGATGCGCCAAAGATCAAGAAAAGCGCCATTAGGATTGTGAAGTACTTTTTCATATTCTCTCTCTCCATTTCATAATTAGATTTTGGTTTGTCCTCTAGGCGATGAGGCATAGAGTCTTAAACTTTCATCAATATGCACTTTGAGCGAATACGACCTCCTTTATCCGTTGTTTAAATGTGTAATTATTTGGTGCGTTCTTTGTTTAGAAAAAGTAGAAATGTGATATTTAATGAACTTATTCTATAATAAATATCAAAAAATACTATAGATTTTATAGTATTTAAATAAAATAAATCTCTCTAAGTATTACTGAAAAATAAAGCTTGCTTGTATAATGCAGTTTTTTCCCTGAAATTTATATACAGGAATAAAGTTAATGGGAAAGAAATTTTCGAGGTGAAAGGGCCATGTTGGGCAAAAATTGGGTCTAAAACGACATTCAGTGTGCTTCACTATATTTTGCGGAGATCGGCAATTCCTGAAATTATGCTATTATATAACTAGTTGTATAATATATCCATTTGAGTGCAGAAAGGGATTAGCTATGGATTTTAAATCAAGAATCATTGAAGCAGCTACTTCAGCTGAAAAAGAAATTAAGCGGGTAGTGGCTGGACATGAATTAACCATTAAACGTCAAAATGAAGAGATAGAAGAGCTTCGGAAATACGCTAATCAGGTAGAAGAAATAAAGCGGCTGCAAAAAGATATTCAAGAGCTAAGAAAACAGCTGAGAGTTAGTGAAGGAGAAAACTTACTGCTTCAGGTCCGCTTGGATTTAGAAGCAGCTAAAGAAAAGAAAAAACTCTTCTCTGAGACTATAAAGCCCTCAGTCAAAGAAAAACCGCTGACCAAAATTTCACAGGAAGCAGTGGATAAGCGTGACGCCGAAGATGAATGGGAGGATACGCTCCTGCAGGTAAGAAATGATTTAGAAGTGGCAAAAGAAAAGAAACAGCGGGAAAAGACGTATTATGAAAATTCAACATCCATTAGTTCATCTGCAGCAACTGACCTTACTGCATTGAGTAATTCTTTAAAGCCTTCCATTTATCGCTATAAAGTGAATGTCATTGATCTAACAGTCCTTGAGACATTCATACGAAAATATAATTTAGTCGAGAGGGAAGCTATTTTGCCGCTTTACGAAACGAAAAACTCACGGGAGATTTACTTGTATACAGAAGTAGAAACCATCTTTATCGATTTATTGCTCAAAGAGATATACATGGTCAAGGATGAGTTTGATAAACTGCTGGCAAGATACGCACCACTGGTTCTTAAACATAGGCAACTTACAAATATAAAGCACCCTGTCCGAGAAAAACAAAGTGTGGAAACCGAAGGAATTCAATGGGGTTCAATTGATACGAAACCATCTTCTTCAAATGATTCAATCGAAGATTCGCTGTTCAGCGAGCAAAGTGAATTGAATAAAATGGGATACCGGATTAGTGGCATCACAAGAGATGAACGATGGGAAGTTCTGCGAAGAGCGATACCGGCATTAGGACTAAAGAAAGTGGTCAATATCATTAGTGCAAATGTAAGGCTAAGAAAAAGACAGAAGAATGGTGAACAGAAATACCAGCACGCTATCGCAGAATGGGAATACGATCTTAGCCAACTCAAGAAAAAGTATTATTATGATGGGTTTAAATGGCCTGAGAGTTGAATCGATTTTAAAATCTTCAACCGTTTTTTCTGTATAGTTTAAGTTAGAGTGAAGCCATTTCGAGAAGAAATCAACATGGAATCCAGTAAGGAAAAAGATTCCCCCTATTTAAAAGAATTGCCTGAAGAAACTCCGCCTCAACAAAAAATAACTGCCCCTTATTTACCGGGCAGTTATTTTTATTGTGTTATTGCAGCATGCCTTCCAAATAGCCGTATCCTTTCTGTTTCATCTCATCTTTTGGGATGAAAAGAAGCGATGCGCTGTTGAGGCAATAACGCAAACCGCCTTTGTCTTCCGGGCCATCGTCGAAAACATGGCCAAGGTGGCTGTCGCCGGAGCGGCTTCGGACTTCAATCCGTGTTCCCAAAAAACCGTTGTCTTCGTGTTCAGTCACGACAGCCGGTTCAATCGGTTTTGTGAAGCTTGGCCAGCCGGTTTTCGAATCGTATTTGTCTTTTGAAGAGAACAGTGGTTCACCGGTTGTGATGTCCACATAAATCCCAGGTTCGTAATTATCCCAGTATTCATTGGAATAAGCGGTTTCAGTGTCATCTTTTTGGGTGACGCTATACTGTATTTCAGTCAGTTCCGCTTTCAGTTCTTCATCGCTTGGTTTAGGGTACAGTGCCGGGTCAATCAAGGCCGGAACTTCCTGGTCTTCAAGCGAGTCGAACTCGACGTGGCAATAACCGTCGGGATTTTTCTCAAGGTAATCCTGGTGGTATTCTTCCGCAAGGTAATAATGAACAAGCGGCTCGACTTCCGTAACGATCGGATCATCGTATTTGTCCACTTCGCCAGCCATGACATTTTCAATGACAGCGCGGTCCGCTTCATCTTTATAGTAAACACCGGTGCGGTATTGTTCGCCGCGGTCATTGCCTTGCTGGTTCAAGAGCGTCGGGTCGATGATCATGAAATAATGCGAAAGCAGCTTCTCCAAATCGACACGCTCCGGGTCGTAGCGTACATGCACCGTTTCCGCGTGTCCGGAATTCCGGCGCGTCACATCTTCATATGAGGGGTTTTCCGTGTCGCCGTTGGCATAGCCGGAAGTGACATCATATACACCGTAAACCCTTGCCATATAAGCTTCGACTCCCCAGAAGCAGCCTCCAGCGAGCCAAATTTCCTTCAAATTGCCGGTATCAAATTCCAAGTCCTCATTCGGATTTTCGGGAAAAGGAGAGGCAGGTGCAGAATCCGAGCCACTGCTACTGCCGCTTGTGCTGCCAATCTCAGTCAGTGGATTCGAACAACCGGCCAATACAAGGAGCAAAAACAGGAAGATGAGAAGGGCTGATAAACGTTTGATATTCATTAGGGTGTCCGCCTTTCGTTATTGGATCGTATCGAACGTTTCACGTATTTGTTCGTTGCTGAAATGGCCCGGAGAGCTTTTTACAAGCACACCGTCCGAGCCGATATAGACGGAGGTTGGATAGGCCAGCACGCCGTAATCTTCAAAGACAGGCCCTCCTTCATCCAAAAGGACTTGCACATTTTCGGTGTTTTCAACACCCTTGAACCATTTCTTGAATGATTCGCTGTTCTTTTCAGCATTGGAGCTTGGCGAAACGATAGACAATACGGCAAAGTCGTTTTCTTCACCAGCCAGTTCATTCAATTCGCCCATGCCGGCAAGGCATATGGAACACCAGGAAGCCCAGAATTTAATATAGACTTTTTGGCCTTCATATTCCGAGAGTTTATGGCTTTTGCCATTTATATCGACAAGCTCGAAATCAGGGGCGGCATCGCCGTTATTTGCGCTGGGTGCCGATGAACAGCCCGCTAATGCCAAAACGAACGCCGCCAGCAGCAATATTTTTATCTGTCTATTCATCTCGATCATCCTCTTTAGAAGAAGCCCGATTGGCCGCAGCTTCGTAGTTTACTTTTATCATATAGCCGAATTGTCAGAAAATACATTGAAGACCCTTAAAAAAATAAAAGGAGGTGCCGCTTTAAGGCGAAACAGTGAAATTTCCCTTCTTAAAGAGAGATAATGCTTATCTGTTAAACGCAGCAAACCTTAAATTAGATCATTAAAAGGCCAGCTAATCGATTTCGAAATTTGCTTGAATCGAGTGGTTGGCAGGGGTTATTCGTATTCGAATTTCGCTGCTTCGGGTCCCATCCAGACATCATCGACAAATGAGGTAATTTCTTGAGCCACGTTTTTGGGGTCTTCCCAGTACAGCATATGACCCAGCTGCGGGAAGACAGTAAGGCGGGCATCCATGATGGCGATGGACAGTTTTTCCTGGTCTTTGCGTGAAGCGATGGTGTCTTTGCCGCCGCAAACAATGAGCGTAGATGCTTTTACTAGATGGAGCTGATCTGGAAAATTCTCTTTCAGCAAGGCTTCGTTTGTTTCTCTCCATACGCGTGCAGGTACTTTTTGCGATTCACTGAACATCGTCTCAAGAAAATCAGCAGGCACGGGTTTGATGAACAGGTCCTCTGTGAAACTTCTGATAAACGCCAGGCTAACTGGGTCGGTTAAACGGGACAAAGTGGATTCCTGTATTTTAACGATATCCGGTTTGTTGCCGAGTGCGGAAGGGACGCCGACCAGGATAAGGCCAAGCACCCGTTTCGGATGACGCGCAGCAAATTTCCTGGCGGCAAATCCGCCGCTGGAAGCTCCAAGGATAAACGCTTTCTGGATGGCTGCAGCATTCATGAACAGCAGCAGGTCTGCTACAAAATCCTGGGTCCTGTACGTCGCTTCTGGCGGATCGATGCCGTCATGTCCACGCTGCGTAAAAGCGATTGCGCGTATTCGGCCGGGGAAGTGTTCGAATAGTCCTTCGAACGTCCGGCAGGAATCACCGAGTCCATGCAGTAAAATCATCGGAATGCCGAGAGGATCACCGGCTTCTATATAAGAAAATTCCCTGTTATTCGGCAAAAGCATTTTTTTCAGTGTTGAGACCAATAGATTCCACTCCTTTCATTCTACAAAAATGCGGCCATTCTTCGTAGTGAGCCTAATCAGCACATCACCGTTGCCGAAACTGACTTGCCTGGAATCGCGTCCGAACACATCAATGCTTCCATTATCGACGCTCGCCTGAATGCGGGCGTTAACCGGTTCGATTTCGGTGCGGATTTCAATGCGGCCGTTATTCGTTTCAAAGTCGACTGGGAAATCGAGCGTATCAGTGGTCAATTCGATGCGTCCGTTATTTGCTTTGGCCCGCAGCTCACCTGACACATCTGTGAAAATGATGCGTCCATTCGATGAGCGGACGTTCATGTCAGCGTCCATTCTAGTCAAATCGATTGCGCCGTTATCGGTTTCGATATTGACTATATCACTTTCGACCGCTTCCAAATCGATGCGCCCATTGTCCGCTTCAAGCGATAGTTCAGCGGCCTGGACATCTTTCGCTTGAATCGTTCCGTTATTGCTGTCTACAGTGAGCGATTCCAAGCCATCTTCGGGTACATAGACTTGCAGCGAGTAAAATCGGTGGAAGCCGAAGACGAAAATTCGAGACCGATCCTCAACTTCAATAACCAAGCGACCACCAGAAATATCTGTTTTCAACATGAAAGCATCGCTATTTCCTGTCAGCACGATGCGGGAAGTGCCGTCATCGCTTGGCAGAAAGTCCACGCGGGAATTTTCCACCAAGATTTCCATATCTGCGATTTCTGCATCGAAGGTTTTTTCCTCCAGCACTTTCTGTTCTGCCGAATCTGAATTGTAGATGGTGTATAGGATTGCAATGGCACCGATTAAAAGGAGCGCAGTGGCAATGAGCAAGCCCTTTATCAATGTTTTCATGGCTGGACTCTCCTTTCTCCATCAAAACATGTGCGGCATTATACAAGGCAACAGGGTATTTCCGAAGTTTGTTGAATACTTATAATAAGAAAAAGAGGAAAAAGGCAAGCCAAAGGAAGGGAATCATGGAACCCGTGCAGAGCAGACATGCGATTGCGGTAGAAAGGATTGTCTGGTAACTAGCGGCTCGATTAAGGCCTTTGTTATCTGGTAATTGCGAGCAGAGGCAAGGTTGCAGATATAAGTAAAAAGGAATAGCAAATGATCTGCATTTTCCACCAGCATTTCTATGCTACTGATTTTACCATAAAATTTTATAGATATCAGAAAAATCAGTTTATTTAAATTCTCGCTTGCTGTACTATTAAATAAAGGAAGTGATTTTGTGGAAGGTGTCTTCGCATTTTCACCTGTTCTAATGGCTGCGGCAGTGGTAGTAATCGGATTGATTGTCTTTTTCGTTTTTCGGAACCGTTCGAAGTGATGCAGAGATTTTAAGGCAAGAGGAGGATGCCGTCATGTGGAATTTGAAGAAAACTGTTTATATCGACCGCAGGGTGGAGGAAGTCCATCAATTCGCAACGAATCCGACGCTATGGTATCAATGGTACGCCGGCTTATCGGAAGCTGAAAACTTGCTTGGAAAAGGCGGCAAAGGCACAAGCCTGGAATTGAAGTATTTTTTTCTTGGAAGGCACCTGGGTTTGCACGTGCTCGTTGAGGAAAATGCGCCGGTAAATGGTGGCTATATTTGGCGATGCCTGATCACCGGTGCTATCGACGCGACTCAAACTTGGAGTTATTTGCCGGCAGAGGAAGGCACTGTAGTCCAATTTGAGATGGATTATGAACTGCACGGCAGCATTCTTGGGAAAGTGGCCAATAAGTTTTATGTCAAAAAGTTGATGAACAATTCAGTAGAACAGACATTGCAGAACCTGAAAGATATCAGTGAAAGTGATTGATGCCAAAAAGGCAGACTCGCAAATCAGTGACATGATTTGCAGGTCTGCCTTTTCTTATTCCACTATTTCCAGCGCGTTGCGTTCAATGATCGTATCCGAAAGTCGAAGCTGCTGGGCAGCTTGTTCTATCCCTTTTTCGCAGTCTGCAAAATTTGTCGGGCTCCCGGTTTCAAGGGAATAGCAAGTGCCTTCACCAGCGGTTTGTGTCAAGTCGGGTTCGTAGTAGACGTCTTCATACTGGAAAGCACCACTCCGGAAAACAGTGACGTTGGATTTTTCATCCAGCAGCGACTGTCCAAGCATGTAGGCGGGCTTGATATTGAGCAAGTCGAGAATGGTCGGTGCTATATCGATTTGTCCACCGCTCGCTTGGACTACTTCTCCTTGTTTCAAGTTCGGCGGTTTGATGAATAGCGGAACTTGCCGGTCGAGGCGTAAGGAATCCGCGGCTGTTTCAGCGCCAGCTTTTTGTGCGAGTTCACCGTCTGGTGCGTTCAATCCGCTGTCATGGTCACCGTAAAATACCACTAATGCATCGTCCCACATGTCTTTTTCCTTTAAGTCTTCGACCAACAATCCGACAGCTGCATCGACATAATGTACGGTGTGGTAATAATTCTGCAAAAGCTCATCTTCGTAGCCGCCGAGATCCAGCCGTTTTTCTTTAACAGGAATGTCATAAGGCGTATGGCTCGTCAGTGCAACCATGAACGCATAATATGGTTCCTGCAAGCCTTCCATCAAAGACACGGAAGTGCTAAAGAACTCTTTATCATTTAACGCCATGCCGATGACGCCATCATCGGGGAAGTCCTTCTTGCTAAAGAATTGATTGAAACCGATGTTCTTGTAAAAATCATCGCGGTTCCAGAAATCTTTTTCAAATGCGTGCATGGCTGCCGTTTCGTAGCCAGCTTTTGCCAACAGCCCGGGCAGCGCCTCGAATTCATTGTCCGCGTATTGGGTATATACCGAACCGGATTTCACGGGATGCAGCGAGCTATTGGTGATAAACTCGGCGTCCGACGTACGCCCTTCATGGGTCTGATGGTAAAATGACGGGAAGTAAAGCATTTCTTGCTTCAGGCCGTTCAAGTTCGGCGTTACTTCCTGCTCGTTAATCTGCTGATCGATGACGGAAGCCTGAAAAGATTCGAGCTGCACCATGATGACATTCGGCTGCTTGGCTGATACCGCCACCGGTTCTCCCGGTCTAAGAGCTTCGATTTCCAACTTTTCCGCCTGGGTGATTTCTTCGCTGAAACCAGTGGCAGCAGCGAGGCCTTTCGCTATGTCGGTGCCGTGGTAGCCCCAGAAACCAAGCTGATAATACTCGCGCATATTGGAAATCGAACCTTCTACCAGCCATTCTTCTTCATTGGCATAGCTGGAGGCTAGCGGAGCGATGAAAAGTACAAGGCCCAAGGTCGTAACAGCGGCGGCCAATAAGCGCCGATTTCGTAGAGACGGGCTTTTCACTTTATTGCGTGTAAAGAAAATCAAGAGAGCAAAGAGGAGCAGGTCCCCGAAGAATAGGAAATCCTTCGCTTCGATCAAGGTCATGAAGCCGCCGCCGACATCGCCCATCTGACCGATATCGGATAACAGCGAAATAGACAGCAGGTCTTCGAAATAGCGGTAATACCACATGTCTGAAATGAGCAGCGTGCTATGAAGAAATAGCGATGCCAGTAAAATCCATCGGCGCAGCTGTGGTTTCAGCGCAAGTGACCAGCTCGTCAGTACCAGGATTCCCGCGAGATTAATCACAAAGAAACTGAAGTCAAAAGCGCTCGCGGTAAACACGCTGAACAAATAGATTTTAGACAGCGACAAAGCCAAATAAAGCCAATAATCAGCATCTCTCATGAGGAACCTCCGAACCAAATGCAAAATGAATAAGCATTTTTGTATTCCTTTACCTTTAATACGGGGCAAAGAAACGTTATAAAATTGATAAGATGTGACGAAAAATTAACGATATGTAATATTTATAGAGTTTTTATAAAAGAAAAGTTGAAGGTTTATTGGGACGATAGCGCATACCGTTGTAAGACGTAATTCGCTTTTTTAGACAGGTATCGCTTTTTGACTTGGAAAATGTAGAATGTGACTATTTAATGTTTTTTCGGAATTCCTCTTTTCATTGAGCGAGCATGGGTTGATAATGGGGAAGGAAAGAAACGCCATAGATTGTATAGAAAAAAGTATATAAAAGGGAAGACGGATATTGACGAAAATAATCACACGGAAAGTGACGCGCTTGATTTTTGTATCGCTGCTCATTTTTACAATTTTTACGGCATATGGCATTTGGACATTTGCTGCAGAATCTGAACTTATAAAAACCGACGCCGCCATCGTTTTAGGCACGAAAGTCATCGGCGATCAACCTTCGCCTGTGCTGAAGGAACGCATCAACCATTCGATTTGGCTATACGAGAACGACTATGTGGAGAAAATCATTTTCACTGGCGGCAAGACGGATGGAGCAGATTTCGCCGAATCTGAAGTGTCCCGTGATTACGCACTAAGCATGAATGTGCCTGCGGAAGATATTTTGATCGAAACTCAATCGATGATCACGGAGGAGAACTTTTTATACGCTAGTGAGATTGCCGCTGAACAGGAACTGGACAGTTTTCTTGTTGTCAGCGATCCTTTACATATGAAGCGCGCTTTATTGTTGGCACATGTTGCAGGAATTGATGCGCATTCTTCGCCGACGACGAGTTCAGTTTATCAATCCTTAAGCAGCCAGTTGCCTTTTTTTGCACGTGAAATCGGTGCTTATATAGGTTATGTGCTAACATTTAATTTTTTGGATTAAAAGGTCAAGTGCGATCCGGATGCCGGGTCGCACTTATTATATTTTTTAGCTTTCTTGAAAATACAAAATCGCGATAAAAAGACTGAAAATTAAAATTACTTCTTTTCTTTTTGAGAAAGACAGGTTATAATTAAAAGGAACAAGCGTTCTTATTTTAGTGGTGTTTGAAAGAGTCGAATATGGAAGCTTGTACTGAATACTACATATAAAATTTCTTTAAGAAAGGAGCATTTAACGTGTCAGTAAATGTGTATATGATTTTCAATGGCAATTGCCGAGAAGCCGCGGAGTATTACGCTGAAGTTTTCAAAACTGGAAAGCCGGAGATTATGCTGTTTGGCGATATGCCGCCTGATCCAGATTGGGAGATGCCTGAAGAAATGAAGGACAAAGTCATGCACACGAGCTTGAAGATTCATGGCAGCGAAGTGATGTTTTCCGATACCATGCGAGATGCACCGGTGAATTTCGGCAAAAACATCAACGTTACGGTGGTATCCGACAATCTTGAACAAATGACCGAAGAGTTCAATCGGCTCAGTCAGGACGGCAAAGTGCAGATGGAAATGCAAAAAACGTTCTGGAGCCCCGCTTATGGCGCGGTCGAGGACAAGTTCGGAATCGATTGGCAGTTCAGCTTCGATGATGGAACCAATTCTCCAAGTTGAAAGTGGAGGCCTGGTAGCTGCGTTGCAGCCATCCGGCTTTCTTTTTATTTATCTAAAAAAAGCGTCTTTGCTGAAACTTTTCACGGCCTGTTCCGTAAATAATAAAAACGGGTATGGAATAAAAAATCACCCAAGGTTGGAGGGCAAATATGGTCATTAGAAAAGTTCAGCGCATCCTTTATAAAACGGATCGTATTCTCGGCGATGCAAGGGCGGTCCGCAACGGGTCGATTGGCCGCCGGTTAGCACGGAGAATGGCAGGCAGAGCAGCCAATCGGATTTTGAATAAGCTTTTCAAGTACTAGCAAAACAAAAGCTCTCGCATTGCTGCGGGAGCTTTTGTCATGTTCTGAATTAATGCTAAGCGGCTGATTCCGCTGTTTTCCGGGAAGCGCTGCGGCGGGTTCTGCCAAGAAGGCTGACAATCAAAACGCCGCTGATGGCAATTGCGCCTCCTGCAAGCGACATACCAGTTGGTAATTCATGAAGCCAAATCCAGGCAACAGCAATGGCGACAGCCGGTTCCAAGTAGATGAGGCTGGAAACGGAGCTGGCATTCTCTATCGACAATGCGGCTGACCAAGTGACATAGGCAATTGCCGCTGGGAAAATGCCGACATATAGCGTTGCGAAATGAGCTTCTGCCGAAGCGTTTTGCAACGTATCCAGCAATCCTGGTGAGAACAACAAGAATGGCAATGTGCCAGCCCAAGTGAAATAGGCGGTGAGTTCAATCGCAGAATATCGTGCCAATAATGGTTTTTGGAAAACGAAAAACACAGCTGAAGCCAGAGCAGCCACAATGACAAGCAGCGCACCGCCCGACATTGCTAGTGATGCGCCAGCCGAGCCGAGCGCGATGATGGAAATTCCCGTAAAGCCGACTGCTAAACCAAACCAGCCTAGTCCGGTGAGGCGTTCCTTCAAGACAAAGTAGGCGATCAATGCAGTGAATATTGGTCCGGAACCGACAAGCATACCGGCAGTGCCCGCAGAAATATTTTCCATACCGAAAGTCACGAAAATATGATAAATGCTGATGCCGATCCAGCCCAGCACTAGAATGCGGATGATGTCGCTCTTATAAGGCAACCGGAATGCCGTTCCTGGCCAAAGTGCGTAAATCAGGAATAATAGCGATGCGATAAGGAAACGCATGAGAACATTCTGTCCGGCATCGTAGCCGCCTTGAAGGCCAACACGAATTGCCGCAAACGAAGAGCCCCAGATTAAAATCGAAAATAAGGCCAATGAAAAAGCTTTTGCGTTCAAAAAATCTACCTCCTAATTAAAAACAACCAGCTATTATTATATGCCTAATTGGCGGAAATGTCTTCAGGAAGGAGAGTCAGTCTTAAGCTTTAGTGGGCTCCTCCTTATGGCACTGGAAATGAATAAATAGTCGGATTTCGTGTTTTTTATTCGACAATTGCAGTGTCATTTCTTTTACTTTTAATGGATTGCGTATTAATATAAAGATGAATATACACAAAACATACATATTATATTAAGTTGAAATCAAAAAAAACCTGTTGAACACCGCTTCGGCCGCTTTGGGCATGGCTTTCATAATAAGCCGGGAAGAACACCTGTCTCATAGCTGAAAACCTTCTGTTTCTGTCCCTGTCCCTGCAACGCTTCGCTAGCTTCAGGACATGAAAAAACGTTGCAACGCTTCGCTAGCTTCGGGACATGAAAGTGCTTTGCATCGCTACGCTAGCTTCGATGCAAAGGAAATGGTCCAAATTCTATTTGCCCATTTCCTTGCCTAGCCCCTTAACGCGACTTCACTGGATAAGTTCTATAAGAAATTAAGAGAGTTTCAAGTATCCAGCTATTATTTCAACTTATGTAGTTACGATTACATCCTTATTCTGGCGCAGCCAGTGGATTCAGAGATGAAAAGGAGGGAAGGATAATTCTATGCCTAGGGTTCTGCATCTGAAACGAGGAGGCAAACATCATGTGGACGCTTGAAAAGAGCATAATTATCGACCGTCCGATTGAAGAGGTTTATGGATACGGAAGCAACCCAATGCTTTGGTATCAATGGTATGTTGGTCTGTCTGAACCGAAAAATATGACCGGTCAAGGTGAGCTTGGCACAAAAGCGGATTTCACTTACACCATGATGGGAATGCATATGCCGATTACTGTTGAAGTGAGCGAGAACAAGCAAAGCGGATTAGGCTATTCTTGGAAAGGCGAAGTCACCGGATCGATCACATCTCATCAGCACTGGACTTACATGAAGGAAGGGCGAGGCACAAAAGTTTCATACACCGAAGCATACGAAATGCCGAGCAGCCTTTTACGGAAAGTGGCAGATAAATTGATCATCCGCAAGCTTTTGGACAACGCGATGGAACAGACATTTAAGAACCTGAAGGATGTCTGCGAAGCCAATAAAATAAGTGCTTGAAAACAGCCAGCCCCCTTTAAAAGGGACTGGCTGTTATTCGTTTTGTTTGCAACTGTTCTTACAGTGGGCTGTTTTCTATACCGTACAAAACCCAGGCAGAAGGAAAGTCGAATCGATGCCCTTCAGGGAGGAGAGCCGCCTGGTCTTTCGTCAGCTCCATCCAAATGTCTGTTTCTTCGCCGTGTTCCGCTTTCAATTTCCGGTATTCAGTAGAAATCGTTTCCCATAAGCCATCCTGCTCCATAAGGTCATTCCACGGATAAATGGTATGGAGGTGATAATGGGCTTTAAAGTCATGTTGCAAAATCAGCACGCGGTCGCCCTCTCTGTTTTCAAAAAAAGACCATTTGGAAAGCTTATCATCGGAAAACAGGTCTTCCGAAGCCGGAAAAAGGTAATAGCATTCATAGGGAAACAAGTCGCCGGTTTTTATGTACAATTTCTCGATCCATTGTTTTTTGCGCTCAAGGCTATGCACTTCGCTCCATGGAGCATCGCCTTTTTCCATCATGGAAACATCTGTACCGATAGCGCCGATCATCGGCTTGTATGGCTCTAGACCGAGTTTCTCCAGCACTCGCCGCGCTGGCAAGTTTTCCTCTTGTGTGTTTGCACCGATCCAACGGACATTTGGCCGTTTTTTGGCTTCTTCGATTACATAAGCCGTCAAGCGGGTGGCAAATGCTTGGCCGCGGATTCGGATGTCGCTGCGGATCCGCCCGATCATTGCGTAGCTGCCAGCAAAAACTGAGAGCCCGCATAGGCTCGTTAATTGCCCTTCGATGAACAAACCATACAGCTGGTGGCGTTCTGTTGAAGCGATGTCTTTAAAAATGCGTTTGACGTAATCGTCTTCTACTCCTGACTCCATGGCGTCAAAAGCTGGGAAATCTTCGGGTGATAACTTTCGAATGATCGGTTCCACGTGCGGACACTCCTGTCTAACTCAATATAATTCTATAATTGCATATTTTCGTGGGAATTCACAAATTTGAAAAGGTCTAGAGGCGTTAATAAGGATAGGAGAATTGGAAAGGGGATCAAATTAGGGATCAGTGGCTTCAACGGAATCACGAAAATTCACCATGCGCCAACTGGATGAGAATGGCGAAGTGATTGAAGTATGCGACAATCTGGTGTGCACATAAAAGACAGCAAAAGGCAGCCTCGCCACAGCGTCATTTTCCTGGACCTAATACGGCGAGTAAGACAATAGCACAATTCTGTACTGTAATAAAAGACATCTTGAGAATTTATCACAGCGATAAGCACCGGGTTGAAATCATCGCAGCGAAAGGCGAATGAGCTTTATACAAGGTGAAAGCTATGTAGACCAATGAAAACCAGATTCCGGCGGCGTCACCAATGCACTTATCAACTGTGTGAGATTGGACAAAGAACCGCTGGTCACTGGCGAAGACGCGCTGAAATCATTGCGGGTGATATTGGGGATTATGGAGCCAGCATAATCGGGATGCGTTGTAGACATCGAAAAAGAGCCTCTTCCAAATACTTAGAAGAGGCTCTGATAGGTCACCAGAACATCAGATTCAAGATGATGGTGAGCAAAATTGACAGAATAATGGATATGATGATGCTGCCCATACAAGACATGCGCATAGAAATCCCACCTTTTTAGTTATGGTTTCTGTTTACCTGTTTTGGAACCGAATCAAACAAATAGCGCAATTTGCCCGAAGGAGAGAGTAAGACGAATACAGACGACATCTAGAATGCAATGGTTGATCTGATAAGCAGCTTGGATTCTCTAACCGGCGATTCTGCCAAAGATGAAGCTTTTCTCCTGTTCCAGCTTCATTCGGCCATGGAGAGCGGAGTGCATGAAAGTTTCTTGAATTCGTTCAAAAAAACATTGAAAGGATTGCCCCGGCTGTTTTTTCCCTCTCAGTTTACGGAAAGATTAGTGCACATCGGCTGCGCGGAGTATGCGGAAATCGAGAAGAAGTAGGGCTCGCCGTTATGGAAGGGCTATAAAGCGCTGGAAGACGGCGGCTCAGAAGAAGCGTTTTATATGCTCATCGAAAAGGCGGACAGGGAATCCGAAGCATTAAATCCGCAGATTAATAGTTTAATGGAAACTTGTTTCGTAGGGGTGTATAAAAATTGTGGCAACAGCTAAAAGTATCGAACTCAAAATTTTAACGTAAACAGGATACGCCTATCCTGGCTTTTTCTGGATAATTAAAATAATAATAAAGAACCACTTAGTTATATAATTATGAACATTTTCATTAATTTATTTTTTTATTTCAAAAAATACCCTAATTTCGAGATATTTATGTTTATATAGATGATATTTATGTTTATATAGATATTGTATAAGAAAATAGAAATACTGGGGGTGGCAGATATGAGCATAGATGAACAATGGATCCGCAGGCTTGCGGAACGCGATAAACAAGCCTTATCGGAAATCTATGATCGCTACCATCTGCTAGTCTGGAATTTCGCGCGGCGGAACCAGGCTGACCAAGCTGCATGTGAAGAGCTGGTCCATCATGTTTTCAACCACCTTTGGGCAAGGCCTGAAGAATTCAAAAACGGACGGCAGCTGGCAATCTTGCTGATTGAATGCTGCAAGTCGAAAATGGCCATCGAGCAAAAAATGAAAAAATGCTGCTAGACAGCCAATAGTTAGGCAATGCAGTTTCCCTAAAAACGGAAAGCTGCATTTTTGGGCTGGCATCAGTCTGTCCTTTTTCGATAGATACCTAGATAAGCGGACCAAGGACCAACGTCATCTTTGTAGCGCTCTGCCATGACACGGACAATCTGGGAAATGTGAGTGAGGTCGTGGACGGTCCATGTTGCCAGCAGTTCTTTCAAGCGCACTGGTCCAAATTCAGGGTGCATGCCGGTAAGTTCAAGATGCTGCGCCGGATCGACAAGGTCCCAAAGTTTTTGAATATTGTCTTTTCGGAGCTTTTGGAATTCCAGGAGCAAGGCGTCGATCGAATGGGCTTTGGGGGTCTGGAGATGAGCAAATCGGTCGAACGGCGGAAAAGGCTCACTTTCGCCTTTCTCCAAAATCATTTCTAACCGCGGCATCCAGTCCGAAATCTCCGCTTCAATCAAATGTCCGATGACTTCATAAGTGTTCCACGTCGCATCGCCTTCGTTGCATTGGAGCCAATCTTGAGACAGTCCTGATAAAAAAACTTCCAATGTGCGCGGCGTGCGCTCAAGTATTTCGATTGCTTCTTCAAAATCAAAATTCATGTAAATGTCCCCTTTCTTCATCTATGATTGATATGATTTTAATAGATAAAATGATAAATGGAAACCTATTGCTTTTCAATTTTTTCATGCGGCTATCGCAGCAGGCTTTGAATGCCTAGCTGCCGAAAATGGCAACGGAGAGAAGGGAAAATATGCGGAATGTAATTCTTGCCACATTGGTGGATACGGATGAAATCAGCCGCCTTTATTCGAAAGACCAGCATTTGCTGTTCGAAGGGATCAAGCAATCGCTGGCGGCACAGCTTGAGGGGCTTAGCCACAAAAATTTGCTTACGCTCAATAGTGTGAGGGGCGGTGAAGTGCAGGAGGCCCTGCAGCCGAAAGCGAACAAGAAGTATGCTAAAGCGCTGCTGGCATTTATAGCGAATAAAGAAATGGACGGCTTGTCAATCGACAGCTCTTTGACGCCATTGATCACAAAGACTGTAGAAGATGAATTCATCGCTTTTTACTCGGACGCCGGCAGGGTGGGAGAGGTGCTCTACAGCATGGAGAAGCGGCTTAGCGAAATCCGGGACGAACTTAAAATGCATGATGGTCTATACGACAACTTGGACATGCAAAAAGTCATGGAGCTGCGCGGCGGTTCTGGGCAGGCAGACAGCACCGTGAAATCAGCGCTTGGCGAGTTTTCGGCAGAGTCATTGGCGGGTGCGATCAAACAAGTGCTGTCGCTATTGAAAAAAGCATCCTATAAGGCAGTGATCGCAAATATGGGCAAGGCTGTGTTTTCAACGGGAATCGTATCTTTCATCAAACCGATTGTGCTGGCAGTGCTGGCGAAAGTCGGAATCGCAGCCATTGCGAAAGCAGCTGTCGCCAAGGCGTTATCGGTGATCATCGGTGTAGGTGCTGTGACAGCGAGTATTCCGGCGGCTTATGTGCTGCTGCCCGTTATACTGGCTTTTCTCAGCTACGAGGCGTATACGCTGCCAAAAAAGCTTGGAGCTAAATTGCCGAAGGAAATAACGGCGAAGCTGGAAGCGGATTTCGAAGCGATTAATACGGCTATAACAGCGGAACTGGCGGAAAGCCTGCTGCAAGAGCTGGACAAATGGATTATGGACTGAAACGGCATCTTTCAAGATGCCGTTTTTTTATTGATGCCTTAACTAAGGTGTAGAAATTTGTGTAAAATAGAGAGTAAGGATTTTGCCGGAAGGAGACGGTCGAAGCAACCATGAAAACTTATTTAATCGCCGGCATCTACCTATGCGTGCTCGGCTTGTCGGCGTTCATCTATTTCAGCGGCCTGCAAGGAACGGAGACCAGCAGCCATAACCGGCTGTTGCCGGTCGAAATCAAAGCTGTAAAAGCAGGGACCAGCGAAGAAGGCATCCGCGAGATTGTGTTGGACGCCAATAAGAAAGGCGACAAGATTTCGATTGCGGGGATGCAGCATAGCCAAGGCGGACAAACGCTATACCCAAATGGGATTCTACTTGATATGAAACCATATAACCGGATCCTTGGTTTTGATAAGAAGGCAAAGACGATTACCGTCCAAAGCGGGGCGACGTGGAATGATATCCAGCACCACATCAATCCGCACGGCCTGTCCTTGAAAGTCAGCCAATCGCAGAACATTTTCACCATTGGCGGCTCGCTAAGCGTCCAGGCACACGGGCTCGATATCCGTAATGGCGGCATGATGGACTCGGTCGTATCGCTGCGGATGCTGAATGCAGAAGGCGACATCATTGAATTGAGCGCCTCGGAAAAACCGGAATTGTTCCAAGCCGTCATCGGAGGCTACGGCCTGTTCGGCGTCATACTTGATGTTACATTAGAGCTTGTGGATGACGAATTATACGAGGTCAGTACAGAACTGTTCGATTACAAGGATTACAATCGCTATTTTCAGCAACAAGTACTGGGGAATCCGGCAACCAAAATGCACTTGGCGCGGATTTCGATTTCACCTGAAGGCTTTATGGAAGACATGTATGCCATCAATTACAGTTTAGCTGACGGACAAGATAAACTTTCGGAGTACAGCGCACTGAAAGAGGAAAAGCTGATTGCAGCGCCGAAGCTGCTGCTCGGGATTTCCCGCTTGAATAGCGAAGGCAAGAAATTATTTTGGAATTCACAAAAAACTTATATCCGGACAATTGATGGCAAACTCATATCTCGCAATAATGCAATGCGTTCTGATTCCGAATTCATGGAATACAGCAACTCTGCAAAAACCGAGATTCTGCAGGAATACTTTGTGCCTGTGGACGAGTTTGCCAGCTATATCGAAGAACTGAAAACACTGCTCGAGCAGGAAGAAAACTTCAATCTGCTCAATGTCACAATCCGCTATACCAGCCAGAACGATAAGGCCGTGCTGTCGTATGCGAGGGAAGACATGTTCTCGCTGGTGCTGCTGGTCAACCAGGAAGTGGACGCCGAAGGCATAGCCGAGACGGGACGTGTCGTCCGCGAGATGATAGACCTTACGATGGACCATGGCGGAACTTATTATTTGCCGTATTACGGCTATCCGACCCAAGAACAGATGGCGCGCTCCTATCCCCGGGCGGAAGAATTTTTTGATTTGAAAGACCGCTTTGATCCGGAGCACCGCTTCCTGAATATGTTTTATGAGGAGTATCGGCAATGAACTATAAAAAATTTATTCAATACCAAGGCATGGTCGGCATGGCATCGACCATGATTTTCCCGTTCTATATCTTGCTGCTGAAAAATGCTGGCACCAGCTACGCCCAATTCGGTTGGGCTTACGGGCTCTTCGCGCTCACAGCTGCTATCAGTTATCCGCTAATTGGCAAAGCAGGCGACCGGATTGGCGACAAAACACTGCTTAGGGTCTATTCGTGGGGAATGGCACTAACGCTGCTGTTTTTCCCGCTGGCCACGGAAATATGGCATGTTTATGGACTGCAAGTGGTGATGGGGCTTTTAGGAGCTGTCCAGAAAAATTCGGAAAAGGCCATTTTGGCGCGCTATGTCGATAAGCAGACAGCGGGCAGACAAATCGGCAATTATCATACTTGGACATCGATTGCGGCAGCTATTGCAGTGATCGGAACCGGCTATCTTGTAGACTTTATGACCATCGCGAGCATATTTTATATCGCTTCGGTTGCATTTGCTTTGAGCGGGTTGTTAGCGTTGAAAATGCCAGCAGCTGAAACGGCTCCGGCGTTTTTGGAAAAATAACGAATATCTCTTATCTGGCGGGGTATATACTAATCAGTTCACATAAAATTTAGGAGCGATCAGATGATAAATGAAAATACGAAAATCGGTATCACGGTGCTGTTGCTTGCTGCGGGGCTTGGATTTTCAACTTTATTTATCGTGTTGTTTTCCGAAATAGCAGAAGAAGCGATGGAACAGGAAACCTGGCTATTCGACTCAGCCATCATCGGTTTTTTCCAGTCAATTGAAAGTTCTGTACTCGATGGCTCCATGATTGCCACGACTGAAATGGGATCTGTGTGGTTCTTGACGGCATTCTCGTTAGTAGTGATCAGTTTGTTGTGGTTCAAGGAGCGAGATAAGTGGGGAATTCTGTTTTTCCTGATTGCGGTAGGCGGCGGGGGCTTATTGACCAAATTGCTAAAGAATTTATACGAACGGGAACGGCCGTCGATCAATCCGGAAATAGATGCAATTGGCTTCAGTTTTCCAAGTGGCCATTCGATGGGCTCGGTCATCTTTTACGGCTTCGTCATATACTTGGTTTTGCGGAGCCGGAAGAGCGAGCTGTTCAAAGGGCTCGCCATTAGCATGATGGGTGTGCTCGTCGTTTTAATCGGCATCAGCCGCATTTACCTTGGGGCGCATTTCCCGAGCGACGTAATGGCTGGCTTTATCGCCGGAGCCATTTGGCTGATTTTGAGCATCTTGGCGCTGGAGTGGATCCAGTGGCAAAGTATGAGCTCGGTAAGGCCAGTACACGATATCCGGGATTTCCTGGCAAAAATGCTCAAAGGCACATTGAAGAAATTCAATGTCCTTAAATAACAAAATCAATCCTAAGGTGGAATGGATATGTCACAGCAACAATTTACAGATACAGAAACCAAAGAGGAAATTGAGAAGTTGCTTGAGCAGACAGATCACCAAACAGCTGTCGGCTGGGCAGCGGACTGTGCAGAGCACGTTTTGAAGAATTTTGAAGAGCTGCATCCGCAAGATAAGCGCCCCAGAAAAGCCGCTCAGGCATGCCGCGCTTGGGTAGCAGGCAGTATTAATGTGCGTGAAGCCAGGAGTGCAGCGTTTGATACCCATGCGGCAGCGCGTATGAGTGGAAATGAAGCGGCAATCGCGGCAGCGCGTGCAGCAGGGCAAGCGATTTCAACAGCCCACCTGTTTGGCCATGCTATACATGCTTCTACATATGCAGTGAAATCTGTGGCGTGTGCCAGTGGATTTGACGCTCAAGCCATTGCTGATGAACGGAATTGGCAGCGTGACCGCTTGATTGAATTGCAAAAGAAATAATTGAAAAAGCGCAAAGGGCATGATGCCCTTTGCGCTTTTATTGCATAAAAAGAAAGTCGTTTTCATAAATGAATGAATAACTGATATCGATGTACAGGAAATAGTCGCCTGGCAGTGGATAGCTGAATGTCCGGACAGTTTGGCCTGTCTCGATATCTGAATAGGTGTCAGATAAGATGCCTTTATGCCAAGTCTTCATGTGCATGACGTTCTCTAGGAAATACGGGCGGAAAGCCCAGTTTGCACCTTGCACTTGAGGTTCGATTTCCCAAGTGCCGCCGCGATTTCTGAAGTTTGAAGACACTTGCAGGCCATCGCTGCCACAGATGTACATACGGAAACTTTCTGTAGTGAACGGTTCGAGCAGCGATTCGATAAACCCTTCGGATTGTTCGGGCCCTTGCCATTTTGGCAGCAGCTTCTTCACTTTTTCCTCACATTCGGCGGTGAAACGGAAACGGCCTTCGATCAGTGATTTTTCACGCTGAACGAATTCCCGCACATTGTTTCCGACATCGAGCTGCAAAGCACCTGTCGGAAGGGGACTGAAAGAAGGTTTTGCCAGATAAAAGCCTTGATAATAATGGCCGCCATGCTTCCAGGCAAAATAGAGCTGGTTCTTATCCTCAATGTTTTCATATGCCAACTTCGCCCCGATGCGCCGGGCTAGTAGCGACAACGAATAAATGATGTCTTCAAAGATGTCTGGATTATTATTTCGGGTGATGCCGGTATTGATTTTCAAGATATTCGGACGCAGCTGCCGGATGCGATCGATGTTCGAGCTTTTCGCGCCGACGTGGTCGACCGCAATTTGGATACCATAGGTTTTGTAATAAAGGAGCAGATGGCTCAGCACATCGAAATCCTCGTCAAAGTCGTGTTCGGTGATTTCCAGCACGATGCGGTCCATTGGAAATCCTTTGGCTTCAAATTCATGCAGGCTGTTGAGAAAATCCTCTCCGCCATTGGCCAGCAGCTGCTTCGCATTGCGGTTGATGAATAATACACCGTCAGACCGGGCTTCGAGCATTTGGCCGACTGCTTGTTGGAGCAGCTTTCGGTCGACGTCGATTTTGAAGTCGTCCGGCACGTCTGCGTCTTTGAAAAATTCCGCAAGGCTGAGCCATTCGTCATTTTCCTCAAACCGGCCAAGCAACTCGTAGCCGATGACCGCATGCGTGACTGCGCTGATGATAGGTTGAAAAGCCGGCTTTAATTTTTGGGGATTCTCAATAATATATAGTGGATCCAAATCGCATCCTCCTTTGCGGCAATGGCATTACATGATTATGAACAAGTAAAGGATTACCCTGATGATCATCACAGCGAGCATAGAATAAATTAATATAATGTGCAGATTTGATGGATAAAAGTTTTCATTGATAATTTGCAACCTTTATTTCTTGTAGTTTTGGGTAGCGGAAAAGATGATTGCCAGCTCGAAAATACAAGCAAAAATGTCGAGGGCAATCGTAAAGAGATCAACAAACTGGTTGCGAATAACTCTCATTGTAAAATGAAGGCTTGTCGCTAGAAATCCAACACCAACGATGGAAATCCCCGTTCGGATTCAGGCAAGGTAGGTGTGTTCATTCGCAAGATGCTGCTGGGTATAAAGTGGCTGGCTTATCCGTTCTGGATTTGAACGCCGTGCCATCTGTTCCGCTCCTTTCCCTAATATGCATTTTAATAATTGTGCCATTGCGACAAAGCTTATGCAAGAGGACGGACTGGGAAACAAAAGTGACAGATGCCGTATATCCTGGAATAACGGGTGATATTAAAATTGACTTCTGAAGAAAGTGAATTGTTTAAAAATAACGGACAAGGGAATTGATAAAAACAAGGTGAAAAAATGAGGAGGAATTTCAAATTGGGACATTACATTGAAGTTGAAGCAGGCGTAAAGGTTTATGCAGAAGATATTGGCATAGGACAGCCAGTGGTCTTTATCCACGGCTGGCCATTAAACAGCAAGTCTTTTGAATCACAAGTCGGTGAACTGGCGGTCAATAATTTCCGTTTTATCGGCATCGATCTGCGTGGTTACGGAAAGTCAGACACTCCCTGGTCCGGTTATGATTACGACACCGCGGCAAGCGACGTCAAAGCAGTCGTCGATCATTTGAAACTCGACAATTTCGTGCTAGCAGGATTTTCGATGGGTGCGCCGATTGCAATCCGCTACTTGACGAAATATGGCCAGGACAATGTCGATAAGCTCCTATTGATGGGTCCGGCAGCGCCGTTGTTTACACAACGGGACGATTTTAAAATCGGCATGCCCCCTTCAGGTGTAGACGATATCATCAAGCAGCTGAAAACTGACCGCCCACTTTTCATATCAAAATTCGCAGACATGTTTTTTGAACAGAAAAAAACACCGGAGTTTCTTCATTGGTTCCAGACCTTGGCCTTAGAAGCCGGTGCGCATTCCACTATCCTTTCTGCAATTTCCTTGCGGGATGAAGATCTGCGCGATGAAATCGCTGGCATTTCCTTGCCGACAGCCATTTTCCATGGCAAAAAAGATAAAATTTGCGCGTTCGAACTGGCAGAAGTCCTACAAAAAGAAATTCCGAATTCTGTACTTGTACCTTTTGAAAACAGCGGACACGGCATAAACGCTGATGAACCTGACAAATTCAATACAGAAATGATCAAGTTCCTGAAAAGCAGCGGCGTCGCGTAAAATGTAAGGCAGCTCACTAGCTGCCTTTTATTTATGTCTAAATCAGACGCTGGCTGGCAAAAAAACATCGGCTCTCAAACCGCCAACTCAAAAAAGTATCATAAGCAAGGAGGAACCTGTATAGTGATGAAGAGCTTTTTTCTTATTTGCATTTCTCTGATGCCCATAAGTGAATAGCTTATGAGACTAGCTGAGGAGGACCTCGATTATGAAAGAAAATGCAAAAGAAATGAGCGAAGGATTGCAGCGTAAAAAGACTGGACACATATTTTATTATTCCAATGATTTGGATAAATACGTTGAGAATGCAATTTCATATATTGTTTTTGGCATCAAACAAGGGGATTATGTGCTGTTAGTCGAAAATACGCGTATTTACCCGATGATCCGCAAGGAGTTGGAACACCGTCTAACAATAGCGGAACTAGAAAAGGTGCTGTACATCGATAATTTCGAATTTTATTGGCGCAACAACAATTTCCATCCGCGGACCATCATGAATCATTTCAACGAAGTAGCGGGCCCACTGCTCGAAAGCGGCAACGAAATCCGGACGTGGGGACATATTGAATGGGGTGTGCAAGAAGACATCGAACGTGAAATTGTGGAATACGAAAAAGAATTGGACACGATCGTGAATGAGAAGGATGCAGTGTCCGTTTGCGCGTACAACGCTTCCAAAGTCTCTGATTCTTTAAAGACTAAATTGATGGCAGTCCATGGATTGTATATGACTGATGAAAAAGTGCATGCACTGGCTTTGAATAGAACTCAAAAATCGGACACCTTTTGAAATCTTAGGATTTCAAAAGGTGTTTTTATGTCGAATTTAAGGCTGTCCATAAATGTAAGCTGAATTATCAGCGGTCCGTTCGTTTGTATGGGAGGAGAAGGGGTATTTAGTCTATAGGCATACATCGGCCAAGACTAATTAGTACTTGGATATAGGAAGAATGGAGGGTGATCATGGATATAGAGAAATACTTAGTGAAACAGAACGAAAATGTAGAACTGTCCCAATATCCGACGTCTGAAGAAACGCGATTCAGCGATGAGGAATTATGCGACCGCCTCATTCCGGAAACACTGGAGAAAATGAAAAAGCTTCATATGAAAATGCACGCAGAGGAAGAGAAAGGGATTGTTGTTGTCCTGCAGGCCATGGACGCTGCCGGCAAAGACGAAGCCATTACGTACATTTTTTCAAAATTGACGGCTCAAGGGCTGAAAGTCTCTTCTTTTAAAAAGCCGAGCGAGAAGGAACTGGCGCATGATTATTTGTGGAGATTCCGCGAAGGGCTGCCTTCCCGAGGGCAGATCGGTATTTTTAACCGCTCGTATTATGAGGAAGTGATTGCACCGCGCGTCCACAATTTGCTGCGGGATACCCCGTTGCCGAACGACTTGATAGACGATGATATCTGGATGACGCGCTACCGCCAAATCAATGACTTTGAGCGATATTTGACGGAAAATGGCTTCCCGGTAGTAAAATTCTTTTTCAACATGTCAAAAGAAGAGCAGAAAAACCGATTGCTCGAACGCATGAAGGATCCGGAAAAGAACTGGGAGTTTTCTTTTAGCGACGTAGAGGAACGGGAGCATTGGGACGGCTACCAAAACATTTTTGAGGAAATGTTGAACAATACGTCTACCGAGCATGCGCCGTGGTACGCGCTCCCTGCTGACAACGAATGGTTTTCGCGCTATATTGTCGTAGAAGCGATGGTTAAGGTATTGGAGAACGTCGATCCGAAATTCCCGGAAATTTCGGGCGAAGAGCGTGAAAAGTTGGACAAAGCAATTAAAAAACTGGAACAGGAATAAGCTTGAGAACTGCCGCCCTATCCTCGGATACGGTGGCTTTTTGTTGGCTGCTGTAAATTTTTTGTGTAGGTTTTGTATAGAGAATAAAGAAGATAAATGGAAAGGGAATCGATGAAACAGGGAAATCGCGTAAACTTACATAATGGAGAAATGTATTGGAGTACGACGGAATATAAAGAAATGCGCAAGAACGACAAAAAAAGCCAGCGGCTAAGTTCGATGTCATTAAAGTCGGCGACGGGATGTCGGGAGCGCTCAGCGCGTATACGATGAAAAAACAAGGGCTTTCACTCGCGCTGATTGATAAGGACAAAATCGGCCACGGCCGCACTTCAGCGAATACAGGGCTGCTGCAAGACTCCAACGCCATCATGCTCCACGGTGGATCGAATCCGCTTGCCTGGTTATTGAAAATCGGACGTTGATGTACATAGAAAAAGGCGGATTCCAAGGACTTGGATCCGCCTTTTGGCGTTATTTAACGGCGCATGCATTGGGTCCCCATTCGGCATGGGTCATGCCAGTGCTTGCCCAGTGAATTTGGTTCAGGACTTTATAAGAGCCGGGTGGCAAATTGCTGAATGCTACTGAACTAATGATGTTATTGGTAGACGAGCTGCGCCAACCGGCTTTCAGGTTCGGATTAAAACCGTAAGGCGTGACGTAAGCATATGCTGGATAATTCATCGATGACCATTGGACGTATTGCTGGCCGTTGAAGCGGTAGAGAATTGGATTCCAAAACACCGTATCAGTGGACCGGCCATCCCACGCAACTGCCGATCTTGGCGTATAGGCCCGTACAATCCCCTTGCCGCTGCTATAAGCGCCTGCACAGGAAATTCCGCGGACTTGATGGGATGGCCAATTGCCTTCTCCGTTATGCGCAGCTGCGGGTTCAGCCGCGAAATTCATACCGAACATTAAAGAAGAGGCGAGCAGAATCTTCATTCCCATTTTAGATGGCCGTCTCCGGCGAATCTTTTCATCTGTGAAAGGGTTGTTTTTATCCATGATCGTTGCCTCCTTGGAATCCTGATTAACTGTGCCTGAAGGACCGTTAGATAGTTCCGAAGATTCAGATTACTATTATCTTATCATATAATTACTACAGAGAGCCAATAAAAATTAAAAAAAAAGCAAAAAAAGTTGTTTTAATTGAAATGATAGAGCTGAAATATCTTGTAAAGCGCATGGCATGAGCATTTCATTTTATCGGAATATTGACAATATAGTGAAAAAGGCTACTATATTAAGTAGAAAAAACTTTGGCTAAGACATCGGATTTTAAAGGAATAGGGCTCATTAATCTGAAAAGGAGGAAGAGATTTGACTACTTTCGAAGAAAAACAGCCTGCCGTGTCTGTGGAAAAATTGAAATGGATGTATGAAATGATGGCAAAGAGCCGTTATTTCGAAGATCAGATGGTGGAAGTCTACACTGAGGGCAAGACGCCAGTCTTTAATATCGGTGCAGGACCTGTGCCAGGGGAAATGCATTTATCGACTGGACAGGAGCCTGCGGCTGTAGGTATTTGCGTGCACTTGACGAAGGAGGATACAGTGACCGCGCCGCATCGTCCGCACCACCATGCCATCGCAAAAGGCGTCGATCTGAAGAAAATGACCGCTGAAATGTTCGGCAAAGAAACGGGGCTGGGCAAAGGGAAAGGCGGACACATGCATTTGTTCGACCCTGCCGTGAAATTCTCCTGTGGCGGAATTGTCGCCGCGGGCATTCCGCATGCCGTCGGAGCCGCAATGGCTGCGAAGATGCAAGGCAAGGATTGGGTAGCTGTCGCATTCATCGGTGAAGGGGCAGCAAATGCCGGAGCGTTCCACGAATCGCTGAATTTGGCGGCTGTCTGGAATTTGCCGCTCATTCTTGTCATCGAAGATAATTCTTACGGAATTTCTGTGGCGAAAAAGGCGGCAACCGCGGTTGAAACGAATGATCTTCGCGCTCATGCATATGGCATCGCAGGGGCACATGTCAAAGGCAATGATCCAATTGCAATGTATAAAGTTTCTGAAGAAGCTGTGGCACGAGCACGCAACGGACAGGGACCGACGATTATCGAAATTGAAACGTACCGGTTCCTCGGCCATTTCCAAGGAGATCCGGAATTGTACCGTGATAAGGCAGAAGTGCCGGGGTTGCGTGACCAGGACCCAATATTGAAACTGCGAAATAGCCTCGTCGAAGCGAAAGGCGCAACTGAAAAAGAATTGCAGAAAATCGAAAAACGGGTCAAACAGGAAGTGGACGAAGCCTATAAATTTGCACGCGACAGCAACTATCCAGCGCCTGAAGCCGCACTGGATGATGTGTTCTCATCTTAAATTCAGAAAGGGGTCTATTCCGAATGGAAACGGCGAAAAAAAGAATACTGACGGGCAATAAGGCGATGGCTGAAGCAATCGCGCTTGAGATGGAGCGGGACCCGAAAGTCTTTGTACTAGGCGAAGATATTGGGAATTACGGTGGGATTTTCGGTTCGACACAAGGCCTTATTGAGAAGTTTGGAAAGGAACGTGTGCTCGATACCCCGATTTCCGAAACCGCGTTCATTGGAGCAGCAATCGGCGCGGCGGCGGAAGGGATGCGTCCGGTTGTTGAGCTGATGTTCGTGGACTTTTTTGGCGTCTGTATGGATCAAATCTACAACCATATGGCCAAAATCCAATACATGTCCGGAGGCAATGTGAAATTGCCGATGGTGCTGATGACAGCAGTAGGCGGCGGCTATAACGATGCCGCGCAGCATTCGCAGACGCTGTACGCGACGTTCGGCCATATGCCAGGCTTGAAAGTGGTCGCACCGTCTAATCCATACGATTTAAAAGGCATGATGA
Organism: Planococcus sp. TJ-301; assembly: GCF_058268475.1. Classification (NCBI taxonomy): domain Bacteria; kingdom Bacillati; phylum Bacillota; class Bacilli; order Caryophanales; family Caryophanaceae; genus Planococcus; species Planococcus sp. TJ-301. The sequence continues at coordinate 349,563 of NZ_JBZDOH010000002.1, forward strand.
CTTCGGCGATTCAAGACGACAACCCAGTTGTGTTCATGTTCCACAAATCGCTGCAGGGCCTGGGCTGGATGGAACAGCTTGATGTATCAGCGGCGCACGTGCCTGAAGAATCTTACACGGTACCGCTTAACAAGGCAAAAGTGGTGCGCGAAGGCAAGGACGTGACGATTGTGGGCATTCAGATGACGGTGCATCAAGCTATGGAAGCGGCTGAACGCCTCGCCGAAGATGGCATCGACGCCGAAGTGATCGATTTGCGGTCGATTGCGCCAATCGATAAAGAGACGATCATTGATTCGGTCAAGAAAACTCACCGTTTGTTTATCGTCGATGAAGACTATAAATCATACGGCATGACAGCAGAAATAGCTGCAATCGCTGCGGAGGAAGCGTTTTATGAACTTGAAGCGCCGATCCGCCGGTTGGCGAATCCGGATGTGCCGATTCCATACAGCCGTCCACTTGAGCAATTTGTGCTGCCGAATGCGAACAAAATCTATGAACAAGTGAAGGATTTGATGAACGAATAACAACATAGGTACAGGAGGCGTTGGGATGTTTGAAGTGAAGCTGCCGAAGTTAAGGGATGATGTAGAGGAGAGCCTGGTCGTCGTCTGGTTTGTGTCCGAAGGTGATGCCGTTGAAAAAGGCGATCGCCTGGTAGAGGTGCAGACCGAAAAAGAGGTCTCGGAACTGGATGCGGAAGAGAGCGGGAAGGTGAAAGAGATTATGGTGAATCGCGGAGAGTCGGCCAAAGTGGGTGAGGTCCTGGCATTGATTGATACGGAAGGCAGCCCAAAGCCGATTCCTGTGAAACAGAAAGCGGCAGTGAAAAAAGTGGAGGCGCAGGATGCTTCTAAAGGCACGAAACCGGAAGTGCAAAAAATTACGAAGCAGGTGCCCCAAAAAGAAGAGGGTGCTGGTGAAGAAGTGCCGAAGATGGTGCGTATCGCACCAGGCCTCCGGAAATTGGCGAGGGACCTCGAAGTCGACCTCGGCCAAGTCAGCGGCACGGGCAGAAACGGCAACATAACCGGGGATGATATCCGCAATGCGGCTAGCCCGCCAGCAGAAGCGAGCGCTGAAAAAGCGGAGGCAGAAGGTACGATTCCGCTGTCGGGAATTCGGGGAACGATTGCGCGCCGGATGATGGAAAGCCTTCAGCAAAGTGCGCAGCTTACCGAAACGGCTTGGGCGGACGTTACTAAACTGGTGTCCAAGAAAGAAAAGCTTGGCGACGCTGTCGGTTGGACCGCGCTCCTTGCGAAGGCGGTTGCTCAAGCATTAAGTGCACATCCTCACATGAACGCCCATATCACAGACAATAAAATCGAGCCGAGAAGTGAGATCAATCTTGGATTTGCGGTCGATACGGAGCAAGGGCTGCAAGTGGCTGTCGTGCAGGAAAGCGATAAAATGCCAACTGCTGAACTGCATGCAAAACTTGTGGAGCTTGCGGAAAAAGCACGTGGCGGAAAGCTTGCCAACACGGAAAGCAGCGGCAGTACCTTCACCATCACTAGCCTGGGCGGATACCGTGTCCAATTTTTCACGCCAATCATCAATCCGCCCGAAATTGCTATTCTCGGCATCGGACGGATCGAAGATCACGTGGTGCTTGAAAAAGGCAAGGTACATGTTCGGAAACGGCTGCCGCTCAGTTTGACTGTAGACCATCGCGCTGTTGACGGCGCGCCGGCTGCGAAATTCCTGGACGAATTGATTTCATTGCTGGAAAAACCGAAGTTGTTTCTGGAGAAGAAAAAAGAATAGTAGAAGAAAGCCGTCCGCTTGGACGGCTTTTTATGTGGCTGAAGCAATAAAATGCCAAAAAAATAAGCAGCCGCAGCTGCTTTATTACTCAATGAATTTCATTTCCGGCACCCAAATCGACATATGTTTTTTTGCTGCGCCGTTCAAGTTAGCATCGACATTTTTCAGGAGGTCAACTTCGAAATCCTGCAAATTGGTATTGCGCACAAATGTCGGTGTAAATGCCGGGTCTTTCAAGGTGATTATTTTTCCGTCGGCGTTCTCTCTCTTCTCGACTTCCAGATGAAGGATGCCGCCGATTTTTCGTTCGAGTATGTCCTGGCCGGAAAGGAAATTGCCGAGCGAGTAAACGGCGAATACCTTCCGCCCATCACTTGCCTCAATCCATTCGGCCGGCTGCAAAACATGCGGGTGATGACCGATGATGATATCCGCGCCATTGTCAGCTGAAAAATGCGCCAAGTCAATTTGTTCAGCGTTCGGCATATTTTCATATTCGACACCGAAATGCAGGCTGAGGACAACGACATCCGATTGGGCTCGTGCTTGCGCCAGGTCTTGTTGGATAACGTTCTTATCGATGCGCTTCACTAAGTAGTCTTTGCCTGCGGGCGTCAGAACGCCGTTGGTGCCGTACGTAAACGATAGGAACGAGAAAGTGATGCCGTTCTTCGTAATAGTGGTGATTTCATCGCGTTGCGCAGCGGACAGATATGAGCCGGTGTGTTTGATGCCGATTGAATGCCAATAAGTCACCGCGTTTTCGATTGCTTTGACGCCGCGATCAAGGGTGTGGTTATTGGCCATTGAAACGACATCAATGCCGGCGTTTTTCATTGCGTCGCCCACTTCATAGGGGCTGTTGAAGGATGGATAGGTGGATACACCAATTTCACTGCCGCCGATGATGCTTTCCGAGTTCGCGATGGTGATATCGGATTGGCTGAGGAACGGGGCCACTTTTTCGAACATTGGATTGAAATCATAGCCGTTCGCTGTTTGCGCGTCTTTGTAAACAGTGCCGTGGATCAGAACATCGCCGATTGCTGAAATTGAAGCTGTGCGGGTACGGCTTATTTCCGCGGGAATGATGTTCGACGGTGCATTACGGGTGCCGAAATCACCGGTATTTGCCTCTAAAACCGCGGCTTGTTCTGGTGCACAGCCGGTGAGCGCCAAGCCGGAAAACATCAAAGCGGTGATGAAAACTCTGCAACGCGACTTCAATTTACGTACCCCCGTTCAATTTGCCTTTCGAATGAGAAATTTACTAGAATGTTGGATGCTTAAGGTTAACTGTCTAAATATTGTACTTTATTTATACTTAACTAACTAGTTAATTTTAATCGTAAAAGGGATATTGAATTATTGGCTGTGGTTAAAAATGCCCAAAAAATTCATTTAGTCCACATGCCCGTAGCGCTTTATGCGTTTTTTTGAATGAATTGCTGTATCACAGCAGTGACTTCGGTTTGATGGCCGGACAGAAGATGGCCACCGCTTTCGAAAATAACGGTTTCAGGATGGGTGCGGGTGATGAATTTTTCGGTAAAGTCGAACAGCGCCATCGGATCATCTTTGGCGTGAATGACCAGAATTGGGGCTTTGATGTCCTCTACCGGATATTTTTCGTAGTTCAAGTCCATATCGAGCTTAGTGATGTTTGCGTCTGCTTCGATCCCTTTGCGGCGTGGTTTGACCGGGAGCAAGGTTTGGAAAAATACTTTGTCAATATCTGAACCGAAGAACACATTAAAGACCGGCCGCAGAGATTTGGTGGACAGCCACATCGGAAATTCACTTAGCAAAGGGATGGGTGGACCAGCCGGTTTCAATTGTTCGGGCGACATTTTACTTGATGGAACATCGGAAGAAATGAGCACGAGTCCTTTCGTCCGCTCCGGGTAAGTGAGGGCAAATGACAATGCTGCTGCGCCGCCGGCCGAAGTGGCCAATACAAAGGTTTTTTCGATATTCAGCTCATCAAGCAATTCCGCGAACACTCTCGCCTGATTTTGGGGCGTCGGGTGGGCCGGCAGCTTGGAGCCCGGATAGCCGAAGCGGGACAATGCAATTTTGCGTTGATTTTCGCCGATTATTCCTTTCAGCGAGGCCATGCCTTGGTCATAGCCGCCAAAAATACCATGGCTGATCAAAACTACTTCGCCCCAGCCCTCATCGACGAAAGCCATCATACCGAATTCTGATCTGAAACTTAACGCTCCATATTCATCAAGCCGTTTATAGGCGCGGCGCATATCCGCGACATATAGAAGCGGAACGGCTACGCTTGCTGCCAGTGCGGCAGCCTGCAGAGATTTACGCATTGAAATTCCTCCTTTTTATCTAAAAATTCAGTTAATTATAGATAAGTATAACCGATTGCACCTCGGAAATAAATGCAAGTGCGCAAGTAAAAAGCCCTTCATGGATATCATGAAAGGCTTCGCTTTTTTCAGTTTATGGATTTGTCGACCAAAGCGCAGCCGATTTCAGCAAGATGCGTGGATGCAGTTTCAGCTGGGCAACCATCACTTCCGCCAGATCTTCCGGATGCATAACGTTTTCCGGATCTCCTTGGATCAAGTTCTCAGAATGGGCCAAGTCAGTTACGACGGTACTCGGAAGCAACGCGCTGACGCGGATGTTATGCTTCCGTACTTCGAGCATAAGCGACTCAGTCAACCCGAGCAAGCCGAATTTTGAAGCGCTGTACGCGCTTGTTACCGGCGCGCCTTTTTGTCCGGCCGTCGATGCGATGTTGATGATGTCTCCGCTTTCGCGTTGGATCATTTCAGGGAGGACGGCATGCGTCACATTATAGACGCCCATCAGATTGACATCAATGATTTTTTTGAAATCTTCCGGCGGCAATTCGAGGAATTTGCCGAATTTGCCGATGCCGGCGTTGTTGACCAGGATATCGATTGGGCCAAGCTCGGATTTGATGTGCTCGACAGCTGAAAGCACAGCTTCGTTGTCGGACACGTCAGCGGCTGCCATGACAGCTTTGACTCCGTATTGTTCAAGCTCTTTTAAAACTTCTTCTAGATGCGCGCCAGTTCTGCCAAGTAGTCCGACGTTGATGCCTTCTTTGGCGAAAGCGATAGCGGCTGCGCGCCCAATGCCTTTACCTGCTCCGGTAATCAGCGCATTTTTGCCCTTTACTTCTTGCATGCTCAAACACTCCTTTGGTATGTAATGAATTTGTCTTCCGTATTATATCAATCCGATTCCACACAAGCTAAACATCCGCTCGGAAAAAGGATTTTATTGCTTTTCGTTGAATCTTACTTATAAATACTCTTTGGATTGATAAATAAAGGAGGCAATAAGATGACAGAATCAATGTTTCAAAAAGCTTTGCATGGACGTTCCGCACACGTGGACACTGCGCTGATATTTGATGGTTTGGATTGGCAATCATCTGGGAAAAAACCCGAACATTGCCCTCACTCGGTTTGGGAACTGCTATACCACATGAATTATTGGCAAGACTTTATGCTGGGCTATTTGCGTGGCGATGTCGTAAAGGCGCCGGACCATCCGGAAGAATCCTGGCCGGCTGACCCAATGCCGGACAGCAGAAAGTCGTGGGAATACGGTGTTGAGCGTTTTCTGCAAGGTTTGAAGGAAGCGGAACAGGAAGCAGGAAAAGATTTGGCGGAAGCGGGCTTTAGCAGTCCGGAAAGGACGCGCGGCGATTTGCTGATGGTGATAATCAACCACAATAGCTATCACGCGGGCCAAGTCATAACGACCCGCAGTTTGATCGGCACATGGCCCCCACAAAATGATTACGAAGTCTGAAGACAAATCCTGATCGATTGAATCGAAATGTCAGTGAATCCACATGCTTATCAACTGGTACGCCTATTAAACTATGCAAAGCCTGAAGAGATTTCGCTTCAGGCTTTTTCATGTTCGGAAATAAATAGTTCGCTTTTCGCTAGCTGTTATATAATCAGAATAGATAGAAATTTTCAGGGGGCGAAATAATGGGAACGATGGAACGCACGACACAAAGCATATTGGACATGGACGCGACGCAACTGGCACGGCTCATTGCACAAAAAGAAATTACATCAAGAAAAGCAGTGGAAATCTTCATCGCACATATCAAGAAGATCAACCCTGCCGTCAACTGCCTTGTGGAAGACAGGTTTGACGAAGCGCTCGAAGAAGCGGAAGGGGCAGATAAGCAAATTGCAGAGGGGACAGCCAAAGGCAAATTGTTTGGGGTGCCAATCGGCATGAAAGAGGCGTTCAATGTGGCCGGCATGCAAACAACAGGAGGCTTGCTGCGCCGAAAGGGCTCCTTTCAGCATACCGATGCAGAAGCCGTTCGGAAATTGAAAGCGGAAGGCGCAATCATCCTGGGGAAAACGAATACACCGGAGCTGTGCTTTTGCCAGGAAACCGACAATAAACTATACGGCCGCACGAACAATCCGCATGATCTTTCGCGGACTGCAGGGGGCTCTAGCGGAGGTGAAGCGGCATTGATAGCGGCAGGTGGGGCGGCTGTCGGGCTGGGTTCTGACATTGGCGGCTCTATTCGCTTTCCAAGCCACTTCAATGGCGTCATCGGCTTCAAATCAGGAAAAGGCCAAGTATCTTCCGAAGGCAGCTATCCGGCTGTTGAAGAAAGACTTCAAGAGCGCATGCTTGGCATTGGGCCGATAGCAAAAACGGTAAGGGATGCACGGCTCGTTTATTCCATTGTGGCCAAAACGCCGCCTGCGAAAAAGCAATTGCATCAATTCACTGTCAACGTGCTGCCAAAGACGGGGTACCCATTATCGCTGGCCATCGCGCATCTGCTTGACTCGATTTACGCCGATCTGTCGCGGGAGTTTAATACCGAGCGGGAAGTGCCGCCGTATTTTGAAGATTCCGCCGGGCTGTGGCAGGAAATCATGTCTATCGGGGGAGCAGAGGGGCCGAAGCGGGAAGCGTTCGGTGCTCAGCCATCCCAGCCACTACAGGAATATGTGAAAGAACGGGTGACAGGAACAGCCGATATCCACCGCTATCTGTCGTGGGCCCTCATCGGCGCGTCGCTGTTCAAACCAACAGCGAACCGTGTAAAAAAAATCACCAAGTTCATCGAACACGGCGACCATATCCTGGAAGGTTATTTCCACGGCCATCTTCTGGTGCTGCCGGTTTACCATACAGGCGCAGCAAAGCACGGCGCCGTTTATAATGAAATCTTTTCCTTAAAGAAAACGTTCCTGCAATACTTGCCATATGTGGCTTACGCGAATGTCTGGGGCTTGCCCGCCTTGACCGTACCGGTCGGCATCGATGAAAATGGCATGCCCATTGCCGTGCAGCTGATCAGCAAAAATGGCAATGAAGACGCGTTGTTCGAATTGGGTGAATGGCTGGAGCGGCATTACGCCGGATACCGGCGGGCGGAATTGTAAAGGAGTACGAACGATTGTTTTATTCGCTGCGTAGAAGGGAAATAGGATAAGAGCTTAGATATAGAGGAGGGATTGCATGAAAGTGTTTGTTTTTGGCAGCGGTGGAGATATCGGCGAACATGTGCTGAAACAGCTGGCTGGCCGTGGGCATGAAGCGATGGCGATGGCGGAAACGGAAATCCGGGCGGAGGAGCTCCAAATGTTGGGCGCATCCAAGGTCATTGTGGCAACGGAAAAAGACTTCAGTGGAGTATTGGCCGGCTGCGACGCAGTCGTCTACATCGCCCGCGACAATCCGATTGCCGGCGAAAACAAGAACATGCTGGTAGACCATCAAGCGGCAATTCGCGTGGTCGAAGAAGCAAAGCAGCAGGGAGTTAAACGCTTTATCTATTTAAGTCCGGTGCGCCCCGACGAATCGGAAGAATCAAAAGAAACTGGCGCAAAAGATGAGCCAGAGGAAATGATTATACAGTCTGGGCTGGTGTACACTGTAATCCGTCCGGCCAAGTCCGCCAGCAAGCCTGCGACTGGCACGATCGCTGCAGCCTCCTCTTTAGGCGATGCAGAAGGCGAGATTCCGTTTGAAGATGTGGCGGCGGTGCTCGTGGAATCGATCGGCAGCGAGGCGGCAGCTAACCGGTCATTTGAAATTGCGCCGGGGACAACAGCAATCCCAGAAGCACTGCAAGCACTGAAATGAAGGAAGACAAATTTAAAAAAGGTGGGTTATTGATGGGGAAAATATCGAAACACTTGCCGACGGCATTGACAGGATCGATGATTTTAGCGCCGCTGGCTTATGTAGCTTACCTTTATCAAAAGGATGACAATCAAAAGCAGCATGCGATTTTGCGAAACTTTCCGCTGCTCGGGCGTGTCCGTTATATGACGGAAGCGGTTGGGCCGGAACTGCGGCAATACCTGTTTTCGGATGATAATGAAGGAAAGCCGTTTTCGCGCCTGCAGTTTGAGGACGTTACACGGTCTGCGAAATACAATCAGCGTCTGATCGGTTTCGGTTCCAACCGGAATTTTGAAGAAGAAGGCTATTATATAAGGAATAGCCTGTTCCCGCGCCTCGACACGGAACTTCGTGTCGACAACACAGAAAAAATTGATACGTATAAATACGTCATCGATAAAGAAGGGTTGATGACGCGCAAAGAGCATCGCGAAGGCGTGCAGATTGATCCATATTATTTACGCGATGACGATGCGGTCGTTATCGGTGAAAACAGGGTGCGCGAACCTTTCCGTTTGAGAGGGCTGATTGGACAAGCAGGCATGAGCTATGGTGCGCTTGGAGATCATGCAATTACTGCTTTATCAAGCGGCCTAGCGCTCGCTGGAGGAACCTGGATGAACACTGGCGAAGGTGGGTTGTCCGACTACCATTTGAAAGGCGGAGCCGACATCATGATGCAAATCGGTCCCGGCCTGTTTGGCGTACGGACGCCAGACGGTGAATTCTCGATGGAGGCATTCAAAGAGAAGGCAGCGCTTGGCCAAGTCAAAGCTTTTGAAGTGAAACTTGCACAAGGCGCCAAAACACGCGGCGGGCATTTGGAGGGCAAGAAAGTCACGGAAGAGATTGCACGGATCCGCTTGATTGAACCGGGCAAAACGGTCAATAGCCCGAACCGGTTTGTAAAGTACGATACTTTTCCAAAGCTTTTCGACTTTGTTGACGAGCTGCGCGAAGTAGGCGGCAAGCCGGTGGGTATAAAAATCGTGGTCGGGGATATCGAAGGATTGCGGGAAATGGCGCAAATCATGAAAGAGCGTGGAAGCCAAAGCGGACCCGACTTCATCTCCATTGACGGTGGTGAAGGCGGCACCGGAGCGACGTATCAGGAATTGGCGGATTCAGTCGGGCTGCCGATTATGACCGCTTTGCCGATTGTGGATGAAGTGCTTCGTGAATACGGCGTCCGGGGACAGGTCAAACTGATTGCTTCCGGTAAATTGATTACACCGGATAAAATAGCGATTGCACTGGCTATGGGGGCTGACCTTGTGCAGATTGCGCGGGGCTTCATGATCAGTGTAGGCTGCATCATGGCGGAGGTCTGCCATACGAATACGTGCCCGGCCGGGGTGGCCACAACGGACAGAGAGTTGCAGGAAGGGCTTGTAGTTGAAGAAAAGCTTTTCCGGACGACAAATTACCTCACGTCGCTGCGCGCAGGGTTATACAATATTGCTGCTGCTGCGGGCGTCGATTCGCCCACGAAACTGGAGCGCAAGCATATCCTCTTCAAAGACAGCAATGGCCGGATTTCACCAGTAGAAAATATGCTGGAGAAAATGACCGGAGCACTGGAAAAATAATAAGGCAATATAAAAAGGGCTTTCGGGCCCTTTTTATGTTGCCTTATTTAATAAGCACCTGCAGCAAAACTGCGATAAATACCATTCCAATTAGAAAGGCAGGATAGCTGCTTTTCTTTTCATCCGGCAATTCATCATTCAGGATGTTCAGCACGACACCGCCTGTCAGGAAAGAGGACAGGAATGCGAGGGTCAAGTCACTGGCATGAGTTGTCTCGTACAGGATCCATCCTACCAAAACGGAAAAAGCCAAAACCCAGCGCCCGATTTTCGTATAAAGGTCTTCATGGGTCAAGTGGAGAATACGGTTATTGGCGATGAAATGGAAAGAAAAGACGATAAAGTAAATGACATAAGCGGCAATACTATCCCCGCTCAATTCAGCGAGGAGATAGCCGATCAAGCCGTTGTACAGAGCGAACGCGCCGATTTCCAAAGCGAATATGGATTTATCCGGCCGGGTGAGGTTCTTTTCTTCTTTGTTTTCCCTTTCCGATTTCTCGCTCAATTGATTGATGCCATAAAAAACTGCAATTCCCAGCAATGCGGCTACATAAGTTACGTAATCGATTTTTTCAAGCCAGCTGGGCAGCGTTGCCTCTTCAACTACTTCCCGGTAATGGGTCAGTTCCGGGACGAGATGTAGAAGGACGTAAGCGATTGAGCCGCCCGAAACCAATGAAATCAGCCGGTTAGTGGGGCGTTCATCCAGGAATTTGATGGCGTCGGTGAAGATATGGACAATGATAAAGCCGATGATTACGAGCACGCTCGGTATGAACATCCGATCCCTCCTTAATAAGTTACGTCATGTGATAATTTTATATACCCTTTTTATTGAATATTAGATAGTCTTACCAGTTTTTATTTTCAGAACTTATACGATAAATCAGTCTATGCAAAACGAAAAACGGTTGACATTAATTTGATTAGGATTATAATTTTTATAGAAAACTAAATATTCTAATAACTTTATATGGATTACGTGAAAACGAAAAATCCATGCAAGGAGGCGGATGCCGAACGTTTGGAAAAAAGGATTTGAATGGCACTCAATGCAAGTGGGCATCTTGCGGCCTTCAAAAATAAAATGAAAAGAGGAGAGACAGCAATGCGAAAATTTTTGCCGAGCAAACGTGATGATTTTTTCCCGAGCCTATTTGAAAGCGGGTTCGAAACCGACTTAATCGATCGGTTTTTCAAGGAGTCTCATTATCCAAAAGTGGATATCAAAGAAGTCGAAGATCATTACGAAATGAAGATGGACGTGCCAGGATTTTCTAAAGAAGACGTCAAAGTCGAATATAAGGACGGCTACCTGGAAGTGAAAGGGACCCACGAGGAAAATAAGGAAACGAAAGAAGAAAACGGTCATTTTATCCGCAAAGAGCGGTCTTATGGCTCCTTTAAACGAAGCTTCTTCGTAGGGGAAATTGACGAAAGCAAAATTTCCGGAGCATTTAAAGACGGAATGTTGCAGCTTCAAGTTCCGAAGGCGACAGAAGAAGAGAAGCCAAACAAAGGCACTCAAATACAGATTGAATAGTTGCCGAACTGGAACCCCACGAAATAAGGAGCCCTCCGAAATCAGTTGATTCCGGAGGGCTCTTGCCGCTTTCAAAACGGTCTATGAGCCTTAATCGCTATGTCCCATGCCTTTCATCTTCGTGCCTTGTCCTTTGGTTTTGCAGCGGGAGCCCATGCCTATACGGCCTCTATTTTTGTGATCCATGCGGCCGGGTTTGCCCTGGCTTGCCCCCATCAAAAATGCGAGGCCGGCCATCATGAGCGGCAGAAGGATAATAAGTTCCACCGGAACAATCGGCCGGTAGACGGTTTTCTCTGCTGTGATATCATATATGCCCAACGGCTTCACTTGGAAAGAGCCGCCAGCCCCTTCGCCATGGCCGCCTTCCACTTCTTCGAAGCCGGATGACTCGGGATCTTTGTCTTCACGTTCATAACCGCCGCCGGCACCTGCGCCAACACTGTATTTGATTTTAGCTACAGGAATAATGGTCCTGCCATGCATCTCGATCGGATCCCCATAGACGAGCGAAACATCGCGGACTGTTGAAAACTTTTCGAAAATCGGAAGCACTGGGGACGATTTGAACGGTATAAAATCTTTTCCCTCCATGTTCTTCACTCCTTTTAAATAATTTGATAAAGATTTTGTGCAGCTATTGTACGCCATGGCCAGAGAAGTCGAAGCCGCAAGCGAGAACATTCCTTCACCCGCCAAACCGATAGTATATAAATTCGCTCCCTCCAGAGCTATCCCTCTATTTAATTTAAGGTATTGTTGAATCCAGGGTTCAAGCGCATACTGAAACAAAATAGGGATATAGAAAGAAGGAAGCTTTATGGCACAGAAAAATAGAACCCCCGATTCTGGTCAGGGAAATTCCAAGTTGATGAGGCAATATGCTGAATCGCCGGAAATGTTGCAGCAGCTGTATCGGAAAACACTGTGGATTGTGGTCTTTTCGCAGATTCTAGGCGGCGCAGGACTTGCAGCAGGCGTTACGGTCGGTGCATTGTTGGCGCAAGATATGTTCGGGGATGAGAGCTTTGCAGGCATTCCGACCGCTCTGTTCACTTTAGGCTCAGCGGGCGGGGCGTACCTTGTCGGAAAGCTGTCGCAGAAATACGGCCGGCGTCCGGGGCTCGCCACAGGATTCTTTGTCGGCGGAATCGGGGCAATCGGCGTAATAATGTCTGCTATTGCAGATAATATAGTGATGTTGCTGATTTCGCTGTTGGTTTATGGAGTAGGGACGGCAACTAATTTGCTGGCCCGCTATGCCGGGACGGATCTTGCAAGCTCGGAACAGCGCGGAAAGGCAATCAGCATCGTCATGGTGTCAACGACATTTGGCGCATTTGCGGGACCGAACCTTGTCGGCGTCATGGGCCGCTTCGCCGAGTCCATCAGCATTCCGGCGCTTGCTGGTCCGTTCATCTTATCGGCGTCTGTCTATTTTACAGCGGCCATTGTGCTGTTCCTTTTCCTGCGTCCAGATCCTTTGCTTGTGGCACAGGCAGTCGCGGATAAAAAAGAGCAGGACGACAAAGCGTTGAATAAAACGGCTGATGACACGCCGGCAATCCACAGCCGCGGTGTGTTTCTTGGCGCCTCGGTGATGGTCGTTACGATGATTGTCATGGTGGCGATTATGACGATGACGCCTGTCCATATGGGCCATTACGGACATGACCTCAGCGCAGTGGGCATGGTCATCAGCATCCATATCACCGCAATGTACCTGCCGTCATTGTTGACGGGGGTATTGGTCGATAAAATTGGACGGACGGCAATGGTCATCGCGGCGGGAGCAACCCTACTTTCCGCTGGAATTGTGGCGGCAATTGCACCGGGTGGCTCGCTTCCTATGCTAATCCTTGCGCTTGCTTTGCTCGGCCTGGGCTGGAATTTCGGATTGATCAGCGGTACGGCGCTTATCGTCGATTCGACACTGCCGGAGGCGAGGGCCAAAACCCAAGGGACAGTCGATGTGCTTGTCGCGCTGTCCGGCGCGGCTGGCGGCATGTTGTCTGGGATGGTTGTCGCAGGTTACAGCTACGCGGTGCTGTCGCTCGGCGGAGGCTTCTTAGCTTTGCTGCTCATACCGATTGTCGTTTGGTCGCTTGGCAATAATAACAACAAGGCCATAGGCTCGAACTGAAATCAGGAAACGAACCATCTTCTTTGAAGGTGGTTTTTACGTTTTAATCCCGGCCAAAAAGATGCTCATCAGCAGCTTTAGCTCTTCTTCGACATTGAAGCTCTCATGGGCGCACCCATCATAGAAATTGTCGCGCATCGCTTTTACCCATTGAAAAGAAAGCGAGTCGGCAAGCGAATCTGTGCGAAACCTGCCCGCGTGCTGACCTTTTTCAATCTGTCTTTTGAGGATTTGGATATAGCAGTAGAAGAACTAGTGGGAAGAGGTGATGGCGATCACCTTTTATATTTGTAAATTTGCAAAAACTGCGGCAGTAAGAGAAGCTGAAAGGTAAGATGGAAGAAAACTAATTGCTGGAGGGATTCGATGAACATTGTGTTGTTACTGAAGGAAGCATTTTATGAAGCAGATAAAAACCTGATATCCGAACTTGAAGAAATCGGGGAAGTGAAGGTGCTGCATACGGATAACGGCATTGGTAAAGAACAATTAAAAGCAGAAGTGAAAGATGCAGAAATCATTTTGGTGAACATCGTCAAACTCGATAAAGAAGTGATTGATGCCGCGCCGAATTTAAAATGCATCATCAAGTACGGAGCGGGGATCGACAATATTGACGTGGATTTCGCAAGGCAAAAAGGCATCCGCGTTACGAGCGCCCCGGGAGTGAATGCCGCGGCGGTGGCGGATCATGCGTTCGGCTTGATGCTGTCAGCGGCACGGCGCATCCCCAAAAAAGACAAGGAAGTGAAAAGCGGGGTCTGGCAAACGGAAATGGGCTATGAAGTGTCCGGCAAAACATTGGGCATCATTGGATTTGGCGCCATCGGAAAAGAACTCGCTAAGCGCGCGACGGGATTCAGCATGAAGACACTCGTCTACGGGAACCACAAGGATTATGTACTTGCCGAGCAGTTGAATGCGCATTTTGTCGATAAGGATATTTTGTTCCGGGAAGCAGATTTCATCGTAGTTGCAACATCACTCACCGCGAAAAACAAGCATCTGGTCAATGCAGAGACGCTTGGCCAAATGAAGCCGACAGCGTTTCTAATCAATATTTCACGCGGACCGCTGGTGGACGAGAAAGCCTTAGCGGATGCGCTCCAAAAAGGGGAGATTGCCGGAGCAGCTTTAGATGTTTTCGAACAGGAACCGCCCGCGAATGGCTTGCCGCAACTTGAAAACGTAGTCGCAACTCCCCATATCGGGGGAGCAACGTACGAGGCTGTTGCCAGAATCAGCAAGCTATCGGTGTCAAACATCCGCAAGCTGCAAAAAGGCGATGCGCTCGACTTTGAAATCAAATAAACGCATGTATGAAAATACCCCTTGTTGCCGCGGCAACAAGGGGTATTTCAATCAGTCAAAAAGATTCATGCTTAAATAACGTTCGCCGGTGTCCGGTGCGATGCACAGCACTTTTTTGCCAGCACCTAGGCGCTTAGCGGTTTCGATTGCCGCAAAAACAGTGGCTCCGGCTGAAGGGCCGACGAAGATGCCTTCCTCACGCGCCATTCTTTTGAACATATCGATGGCGTCATCATCATTGATTTGCATGATTTCATCGTAAATTTTAGTGTTCAGAATATCCGGTACGAAGCCCGGGCTTGTGCCGACCAATTTATGCTTGCCGGGTTTGCCGCCGGATAATACCGGAGAGCCTTTCGGTTCCACAACGACGATATGCAGATCCGGCAAATGATCTTTCAAGGTTTCGCCTGTCCCTGTGATGGTGCCGCCAGTTCCAGCGGAAGCGACGAAAGCGTCAAGCTTGCCGTCCATCTGCTCTAATATTTCAGTAGCCGTCGTATGGCGGTGTGCGTCTGGGTTTGCCGCGTTTTCAAATTGCTGCGGGATAAAGCTATTCGGAATTTCCTCTTTCAGCGCGAGCGCTTTGCTGATGGCACCCGGCATTTTGTCATCGGCAGGAGTCAATTCCACTTCGGCCCCAAAAGCTTTCAGCAAATTGATGCGTTCTTTGGTGGCGTTGTCGGGCAACACAAGAATCGCGCGATAGCCTCTCGCCGCTGCCACCATTGCAAGGCCGATGCCGGTATTGCCGCTTGTCGGCTCGATGATTGTCGCGCCAGGTTTCAGGACGCCTTGTTCTTCCGCCATTTTGATCATATTATAAGCCGCACGGTCCTTCACGCTTTTAGTCGGGTTGAACATTTCAAGCTTTACATAAACATCCGCAGCGCCTGCTGGGACAAGTCTATTCAATTTAACAACCGGCGTATCGCCGATCAAGTCTGTAATGCTGTTAAAGGGTTTCATGCGTAACAACCTTTCATTCCTAAGATTCTATATGCATCCATCATCTATTCTAATCTAAAAAAGCAACAGCCACCAAGGGAGAAAGCTTACTGACTGTGTCATTCAGCTGCTGCGGATACCGGGATATGCTTGAACGCTTTGACATCGAAAAGCCCAAGGTCTGTTAGCTTCAAGTCGGGAATGACTGGCAGTGACAGGAACGACAAGGTGAGGAATGCGTTGAAATGGGTGGAAGCTCCGATTACCAGAAGACTTTTATCAAGTTCTTTAAGCTGCGTATAGACCTCTTCAAAAGGTGCTTCGGACATTAGACCGGCAATGGAAAGCGGGAGCGTTGAAAGGACTTTGCCGTTTTCAACAACTGCTAGGCCGCCGCCAATTTGGTGCAATGTTTCCGCCGCCAACAGGATATCGGCGTCGTTCGTGCCGGCTGCAATGATGTTATGCGAATCATGGGCAACTGTCGTAGCAATGGCTCCGCGCTGCAAGCCGAGCCCTTTGGCGATTCCGAGCCCGACATTGCCGCTCGCTTTATGGCGTTCGATGACGGCAATCTTCAAGAGGTCCTGTTCCGGATCTGCCGTGAAAAAGCCTGTGCCTTGTGGAACTTCTTCTATTAAATGTGAAGTAAGAAGGCTGTTTGGATGGATGCCGATAATATGTGCTTTGGCGCCTAGTTGGAGCGGGATGCGTATATCATCGGCCGTTAATGCAGACATATGGACGGTATCCCGAACTTGGTGTGAGCTTGCCCGTTCTGAAGTAGTTCCTGCATAGCGGCCGTTTTTGGCGGCTAGCTTGCCCCCTTTATAAACTTCGGAAATCGTGAAATCCTCTAAACTGTCCAATAAAATGAAATCAGCGTCATAGCCGGGTGCGATGGCGCCTTTTGAAGAAAGCCCGTAGCATTGCGCGGCATTAAAGCTGCCCATTGAAATGGCGGTAATCGGATCGAGTCCCGAGGCGATGGCGACGCGGACATTGAAGTCTATGCTGCCTTCTTCAATCAAGTCATCGAGGTGCTTATCATCTGTGCAGAACAGGCAGCGGGAGGCATTTTGTTCAGTGACTGCCCCGAGCAAAGCGCTCAAGTCTTTAGCAACCGAGCCTTCGCGCAGCATGACATACATCCCTCGTTCGATGCGTGCCAATGCTTCTTCTTTTGTCGTGCATTCATGGTCAGTTAGAATGCCCGCAGACCGGTAGACATTGATGTCATTTGCAGAAAGTCCGGCGGCATGGCCGTCGATTTGGCTGCTGAGCAGCAATTTATCGAGCATGGCGCTGTCAGCGCCGAGGACAGCCGGGAAATCCATAACTTCCGCGAGCCCCAGGACACGGTTGTTTGAAAGAAATGGGCGCAAGTCTTCGGCACTTAATGCGGCACCACTATTTTCAAAAGGAGTCGCCGGTACGCATGAAGGCAGCATGAACAAAACTTCGAGCATCGTGTCCGCCGAATCATCGAGCATAAAGTCGATGCCCGCTGCCCCGCGGACGTTCGCGATTTCATGCGGGTCAGTGATAACGGTCGTTACGCCATGAGGCAAGACGACTTGGGAAAATTGATGCGGCGTGACCATCGATGATTCGATGTGGACATGAGCATCAATCAGGCCAGGGGAAAGGAAGCGTCCGGAGGCATCGATTTCTACGATTCCTTCATAGTCGCCAATTCCGACAATGACACCGTCGACGATGGCGACATCGCCCGATGACAGCCCTTTTGTGAAGACGTTGACAATGCGGGCATTGCGGATGACCACATCCGCCTTTTTGGTTTTATTGGAGGCTTGGATGCGTGCTGTGAGCTGTTGCTTGTTCATGGTTATCAGGCTCCTTTTGAGGGATTCGGTGGGTTTCGAGCTAGTGAAAAAACGGTACATTGCCTAATTTTACAACTCCCGCCAGCGGAACACCAGTTAAAATTCCCGTGGTAATTGCTGATGGAACGCTTGAAGAAATGGGAGTATACTGTCGCTAAAGAAAGATTCAGAAAGGGGATGGCAGAAATGGATAATCGTTCTGACGCTCTGCTTACAACAGCCGCGGCCATCACAATTGACGGTCCAGGCGGGGAAAGTTACATGGAAGACGGTTCGTTTTCGACGCTTGTGTCCTTGCCGCTAGAAATGGGAGGCAGCGGAGAAGGCTTCAGCCCGGCCAAGTTTCTGGCACTAGGCTGCAGCAGCAGTTTCAGTTTCACTTTGGCAACTGTCATGGAAGAAGCGGGGGTTGCGGGCAGGACCCGCATAAGTTGCAAAGTGTCTATGATGCCGGATGGCGCAGATGGGGACTCTAAGTTTGCGATAGCAATGGACGTATCGGTGAGGGGATTGGACCTAAGGCAAGTACAGTCTTTGGCGGACGGGGCATATGAGCGATGCCCCCTTTCAAAAGCGGTGAAAGGAAATGCTGAACTGAAGGTCCGCGTAGTGCCCTATGAAGAAAAAGAGCCGCCGATTTTTGAAGCGGATAGCAAGTGGGCTATTTAAAAATTTGAAGAAAATAACCTAACCTGGAATTTAATGCATCCAGGTTAGGTTATTTTTGCCGGGCACAAGTTTATGGAAGGATTTCGACGTAACCTTCCGAACCGTTGATGCGGATGCGCTGGCCGTCTTTGATCAGGCGGCTGGCATTTTCAACACCTACCACAGCAGGCAGCCCGTATTCCCGTGCGATAACCGCGCCGTGGGTCATGAGGCCGCCCACTTCGGTTACGAGTCCTTTGGCGGAAACAAACAATGGCGTCCAGCTCGGATCGGTAAACGCAGTGACGAGAATATCGCCTTCTGCCAGAGAAGCGTCTTCTATCCGCATAATCACTCGCGCGCGTCCTTCCACAATGCCGCTTGAAACAGCGATGCCCGGCAACGCGCCTGCGGGCATATTGCCAATATCATATTCCCCGGTCAATACTTCACCCTCGGAAGTGATCAAGAGGGGTGGGACCATTTTGCTGTATTGCCGGTAAGCTGCCTTCCGCTCTTCGATAATTTGATAATCCGCGTGGCCTGTATGGAAAAGCTCCTGCAATTCATTGAAGAATAAATAATAGATATCCTCTTTTTCACGGATAGTTCCGCGATCCCGCAACAACGCAGCTTCTTTCATCAATGACTGTTTGTAGATGCCATACCGCTTGATGAAAGAGAATTTCGGATATTCCCGAAAGCCAAGGTAGTTGTCCAAAATGCGGATGCGCTTTTTCAACTTTTTGATTTTTCTTCTGCCTCCACGCTGGCGTTGGAGTCCCCTAACCAGTGCTTGTTCTTTCATCTCCGCTTTGAACTTGCCTTCTTGCAGCCGCGCCGTTTTTTCCTTCGGCCGGAAATTCTGGATATTGCTGACGATTGTAGGAGCTAGAATGGAAGGCTGTTCTATCCAGCGTGTCTGGGTAATATCGATTTCGCCGGCGCAGCGCATGCCGTATTTATCTAGGAAATTTCGATATGCCGCACTGAACGTTTTTCCGCCTTCGAGCTTTTCTAGCGACTCGAAAAAGTTCTTTTTATCTGGATTCTGCAAAAAACGGATGACATCGGGGGAGTTGCGGGCAGCGTCGGCGACATCCAGTAAATCCAAGCCCATTTCAGAAGTAACATTATCCGGAACGGATTGGGACAAAATATCGGCTGCATTTTTATCTCCAAGCCATTTTCCCATGTTTCCGTTGATCCACATCATCGCGTAAATGCTGACCATGATGATTGCTAAGCCTTGTGGATCATAAACATTTTTCTTTAAATTCTTTTGATCCTGTAATAGGAAAGCAAGCAGCTCATCCCCTGAGAAAAGTCCGATTTGCTCGGCAGCCTGCTGGAGAGAAGCCTCATTTTTGGCAATGATTCTTTTGACTAGATTCCGGTCGTTCTTGAAGTAGACATTGAACAATTCAAAAACAAATTTCCAGGATAGCGCACCAGAACCGATTTTGAACATTCTATCCCCGGTTGGCAGCGGCTCTTTTCTTTTCACGAAATCAGCAAGGGCATGGTGCATCTTGATATCGCTTTTGCGCAAACCATTGACAAGCATCATCTTGCCGCTCCAAGAAGCCAGGTCGTGGGATATATCGACATATAAGCGCCCCCCGATTGAATCCAGCGGAATCTCCGGCATGAATCCGAAAAACGACATGCCCAAGGGATTGATGGGCGCTGTCATCATTTGGCGATGGCCGATGGACATGTAGACGCGAAGCGCATCATCCTTTTTGGGCGGTAGCGGGAAGAGGGTAGTAATTGGGCGGCTCTGAAGAATGAAAATCCGGCCCTTATCGATGCACCATTCGATATCCTGTGGATTACGGAAATGGGCTTCAATCTGCCTGCCCAGTCTTTCCAACATCAAAATCTCCGTGTCAGATAAAGCTTGGAGCTGCTGTTTTTCGGATTCGACTGCCCGTTCTTCAGTGCCGCCGCTCGGAACCGGATACACAGCAACTTTTTTCGAATATACTGTCTTTTGAACGATTTCCCCGTTCTGCACTTTGTAATTATCCGCAGAGACGACTCCAGACACCAAAGCTTCTCCAAGCCCATAGCTGGCGTCGATTGAAAGCATTTTCCGATTGGACGAAACCGGATCCGCAGTAAACAGGATGCCGGACACTTGCGGGAATATCATGCGCTGGATGATGACAGCAAGAAAAACATTGCCATGCGCGAAACCGTTTTGGCTCCGGTAAATAGCAGCGCGCTCGGTGAA
Source organism: Planococcus sp. TJ-301 (assembly GCF_058268475.1). Classification (NCBI taxonomy): domain Bacteria; kingdom Bacillati; phylum Bacillota; class Bacilli; order Caryophanales; family Caryophanaceae; genus Planococcus; species Planococcus sp. TJ-301. The sequence continues at coordinate 369,784 of NZ_JBZDOH010000002.1, forward strand.
AAGGGAAGCCCAGCAGCGTCGGACCGCGTGCAAAATCGCATTTGGTCCTATGATGTTTAGATACGTGTCCTGTTGGCCGGCAAACGAGGCAGAAGGCAAATCTTCCGCGGTCGCGCTTGATCGCACAGCGTATTCACCTTGCTCGCCGTATTCGGCGTGGCGGCGCACAATCTCTTGTCTGATGTCTTCCGGAATTTCCGCCGCTTCGATTAATCCACGGATCTTCCCGGCTGCGCTGCTGATGCTAGCAAGATCATCGGCAGGGCACGCGGAGAGGTCTTCGATTGCCTTTTGGATTTCCGGGCTTTCGGCGGTGATTTTTTTGAATGCCGCCGCTGTTACGCAAAAACCTCCAGGCACTGTCACTCCAGGAATCTTTGCCAGCTTCCCAAGGTTCAACCCTTTGCCGCCGACAAGAGGCAAGTCACTGTTTGTGATGTCGTGAAAATCCACTCCATAATTTCGCAAAATAGCTATCCCCTTTCTATTTTGTGTAATTGAACTTATAGATTTTCAATAGCCGAAACATTAAACCAGCCGTAATCCGGCAATTGACCGGGCGGCATGGATGCCGCTTGCTGCTGCGCCGATTGTGCCGCCGCCAGGGAAAATATGGTCGCCGCAAAGGTAAAGGCCAGGGATCCCGGAACGGTGTGAAATGGAATTGAATAAAGCGGAATCGAGCGTTTGCGGAAAGCCGCCGACATAGCCGTTCGGCCTGCCGGTAAAACGTTCCCAAGCTTTCGGCGCTCCTTTTTCAAGATGGACGATGGCATTTCGAAAACCGGGAATCTGACTTTCGATTGCAGCAAGCATCTTTTCAGTAAGGCTTTTACGGGTGGATTTGTATTTGTCCTTGTTATCCCAGTGCCGGGCTTCTGAATGGGTGGAAACGGTCACAGTCCGGAATCCAACCGGCGCCCGCAGCCGATCTTCTGCATGCGATGCAGACATGAAGAAATGCCCACCTTCTGCCAAGCCGTCCCCGGTTGAAATCTGTCGGAACAATGGCAGAGGAACAGCCACTTTCGATTCATCAATGGCCATATAGAGCGTCAGAGTCGTCCAAGTTTCGCTTTGCATGCCTTCAGCGAGCGGCTTTTTCAATTGCTTGATGAGTTCCGGCGATAGCATTTGCGGCAGTAAATGAATCGGCGCATTAACGATAACCGCATCCGCTTCGTAGCCGTTGCCGCGGTGGTCGATTGCGTGCCAACCGCTTTCGCTTTTTTCGAGTTTAAGGACTGTCCGCCTTTTCTTCAGGACACCGTTATTTGCGATCAAGCTGTCCGCCATGATTTCGGCGAAACGGTAAAGGCCGCCCGGTACGTAAAAAGCGCCTTCGTGGTAAATATCAAGCGCTGTAGCAGCCAGGAGATAGGAAACGTCTTCGCTGCCGGTCTGCATACTGTCGATCAAAAGCCCGTCCAACATGTGGCGGAAAGGATGGAGCTGTGCCAGGCCGTAGTGCTCCAACCGTTGCCCGAGTGTCTGATTAAAGTAAGGCAGAAGTTTGACATGAACCGGCCGCACTGAAGAAGCGAGATAAGCCCATTCTTTTGGCGTCGAAGGGGGAAGAGCAGGGAGCGGATCCATCAAAGTCCGGACAACCGCCGCGGTTTGCTGGATTTCCCGATAGAAAGAACGGATCTGTTTATCGTATTCCGGAAAATGCGACACAATGCCGTCAACATGGAGCTTTCTGTCCTTCAAAAACTGGTAAGTGGCTTCGGGATGAACCATTTCCATGACATGGTCGAGCGGTTCCATCGGCAGCGGCGCATCCAGAAAGCGGAATACCCGCTCATGGATGCCGCCTGCCTCCAGCCCCATCCCGAGCGTTGCGCCAGCGGGAAACAGGAATTTATGGCGCTTGAATTTTCCGGCACAGCCGCCGAGTTCTGAAGATGCTTCCAGGAGGGTGACAGCATCGCCATTTTTCGCAAGCAGGGATGCTGCTGTCAGACCGCCGATTCCAGCACCGATCACCAATATTTTTTTGCCCATCCAGAACCCTCCTTTCCTTTTCAAGTTTGTGGCGGGTCCTTCACGCCTGAACGAAGTATCGTATATTTAATAAAATAACATAATAATTATAAAAAGTAATTTTTGAAATTTTTTTGTTTTCATAAATTTTGATTGCGCTTACATTATTATCGTGGCAAAATAACTAATAGATTATCAAGTGAGGAGAGAAAGCATGAAACAACATCAGGAAATACATACACCTTTCTTTCTGGCCATTGTTCCTTTAGTGGCAATGATTGCTGCCATGGCAGTTACAATCATTAAATTCGGAGGCAGCCCGCATGTTCCGCTATTGATCGGAACCGCTGTTGCAGCTTTTATCGCTTGGCGCCTCGGATACAAATGGGATGATATTGAAGAAGGAGCCTATAAAGGCATCCGTATGGCGTTGCCAGCTATTTTAATTATCATCCTTGTTGGCATGATCATCGGTTCGTGGATTGGCGGGGGAGTAGTCGCAACGATGATCTTCTACGGCTTGAAACTGATTACGCCGTCCTTGTTCCTCGTAACGATCTGCATGATTTGCGCGATTGTCACATTGGCGATCGGCAGTTCGTGGTCAACAATGGGCACGATTGGCGTTGCGGGCATGGGCATTGGCATGAGCATGGGAATTCCGGCCGCTATGGTCGCTGGTGCTGTTATTTCAGGATCGTATTTCGGCGACAAAATGTCTCCGCTTTCCGACACGACGAATTTGGCAGCCGGCATTACGGGAACTGACCTGTTCGACCACATCAAGCACATGGTTTATACAACGATACCTGGCTTGTTGATTGCCCTCATCGCCTATTTCTTCTTGGGGCGCAAATTCGGCGGTTCTGCTGTAGATACAGGTGAAATCAGCGCAATCCTGTCAACCCTTGAAAGCAATTTCACCATTTCACCATGGCTTCTGCTCGTACCGCTTGCAGTCATCGTGATGGTCGCAAAAAAGGTTCCGGCTATTCCGGCTTTGGCGATTGGTGTATTTCTGGGCTGGGTTTGCCACGTAGCCGTGCAAGGCGGCAATATCGGCGACGCGGTCAATACACTCCATGACGGTTTCACCATTTCAACCGGCAACACAATGGTTGACGATCTCTTCAACCGCGGAGGCATCGAATCAATGATGTTCACTGTGTCGCTTACCATTGTCGCTATGGTCTTCGGCGGCATCATGGAACAGGTTGGGATGCTGCAATCAATCGTCAACCAGATTTTAAAAGTGGCGCGTTCTGCCGGCAGCCTTATCGCCGCAACGGTCATTTCCGCATTTTTCACCAACGTAACTGCTTCTGAACAATACATCTCAATCTTGCTTCCGGGGCGCATGTACGCTAAAGCTTTCCGGGACAAAAAACTGCATTCGAAAAATCTGTCGCGCGCTTTGGAAGACGGCGGAACCGTTACATCACCGCTGGTTCCATGGAATACGTGCGGCGTCTTCATTCTTGCAACATTGGCAGTGCATCCATTCGCTTATGCGCCATATGCCATTTTAAACTACACGGTACCGATCATTGCGATCATCATGGCTTTTTTCGGCATCAAGATCGAATACCTCAGCGATGAAGAAATCACAGAACTCAAGCGCAAAGAAGCGCTTCAGCTTCAAGATGATCAAGCGGCTTCTTCAGGAACTGTAACAACATAAAGATGGAGCGGCGGCAGCTTAGGCTGCCGCTTTTTTTAATGTCTTCAAATAAGCTTTATAAAAACGAAAGGAGGATGTTAAAAGAAAAAATTAGTATTTTATAGGGTGAGATGGACTGTTTTTATCAAAATTAAAGGTTTTATTATTAAAATAAAAGAAATTAATAAAAAATTCTGACTTTATCACTTGCATAATTGTTTTGAATGTATTATAAATAAGGTGTACAAATGTTATACAAATACTATACAGGAAGAGGAGAGGAAAAAATGAAGAAAATTTTCGCTTTAATTTCACTCGCTTTGCTGCTCGCCATGACGTTAGTGACAGGAGTATCTGCAGATTCACACACGGCCAAGGTTCGGATCGTCCACGCTTCACCAGACGCTCCAGCGGTAGATGTATATGTAAATGGGGATGCGGCATTAGAGAATGTTCCATTCAAAGCGGATTCCGGCTATTTGGATCTGCCAGCTGGAACACATGATGTAGAAGTTTTTGCAACAGGCACAGCGTATGAGGAAGGTGCAGGGGTGCTGCGTGCAGACCTCGCGATTGAAGCAGGGAAAGCCTATACAGTTGCAGCTGCCAATACAGTGAATGCACTTGAATTTGTAGTAGCGGAAGATTCTATGGAAGTAACAGCAGGCAAAACGAAAATCCGCGTCGGCCATTTGTCGCCGGATGCTCCAGCAGTTGATGTAGGATTGATCGGTGGAGATGCAGTATTCAGTGGAGCGGAATTCCCAGGAATCACTGATTACGCTGAATTGGATGCAGGCACTTACGACTTGGAAATCCGTTTGCCGGATGGCACTCAGGTTCTGCCATTGGAAGGAACAGAACTAGCAGCTGATACAGTGTACAGCGTATTTGCTGTCAACACAGCTGATTCATTAGAAGTATTGGCATTAGTGGATTACGAAGCGGCAGGATCGCCAGACGGCATGCCGACAACAGGATTGGGAACACCTAGCCAACAACAAACACCATGGTTATTGATCGCTGGCACGCTGGCATTGTTTGCAGCCAGTGGACTGGTATGGAAAAGACGATTTCAAGAATAAGTTACTGCTGATGCTCGGCCTCCTTGGCGTCCTTGCCGGCTGCCAAGAAGCGGAGGATGAAGTGAGCGTGCGCAGCGAGAACGTCGGATTTGCCGCTGAACCAACAGAGAAAGTGGAAATAGAAGTGAATGTGAAAGCGGCAGCGCCTGCGGGCAATCCAATCAATGCAAGCGCACGGACAGGTATTAAACCCGAGTCGTTGAAAATTCCCGCTATCGGAGTCGACACGTCAGTGCAGCATCTGGGAACTACGAAGACCGGTGAAATGGCTGTGCCGGATGATATAGATGAAGTCAGCTGGTTTTCTCCGGGCTATAAGCCTGGCCAAAACGGCAGAGCTGTCATAGCAGGGCATGTCGACGGCATTGACGGGCCTGCTGTATTTTGGGACCTGTCAGAGCTGCAGCCGGGAGATGAGATCACAGTAGAAGGAGAAGGGCGCCAATTGATATATAAAGTCCATACGATGGAATCCGTTCCGCTTGATCAGGCGGACGTTCCAAAAATCTTTGGCTATTCCTCTTCTCCGGAAATGGTGTTGATCACTTGTTCTGGCACGTACGACTTTTCAAGGGGGACACGGGAGGAAAGGCTCGTGGTCTATGCGAGCTACGCTGGAGAATAACAGCAAAGGCGATTTCACACTTCTTCACTGAAGAAAGTGAAATCGCCTTTTTTATGTGTGAATAAAAGAAATCGGGTTTTTCATTAAATCAGGGGGACGTTTATAACCCCTGTAAAAGGAAATAGGTAGGGTATAGAAGGTTAGGGGGACGGAGCAATGGAATTCCGCATCAATTGGGGTTATAAAACGCCTAAAGGGACCGAGACAGTTTTCCATTCCGAAGAAATGCCAGCCGCCAAAGCGCTGCTTTTGGCTGAAGATCTAGAGCGCACCGGCAGAGTCGAAAACTTGGCGTTCATTGACCGCTATGACAGCAATTGGTCATTAAAAGAACTGAAAAAATATTTGAAAGGCATCGAAACAGAACCGCATAACATCACGGTCTATTTTGATGGCGGCTTTAACCTGGGCACAAACGCATCTGGGCTCGGCTGCGTCATCTATTACGAACAAAGCGGGAAATCCTACAGGATGCGGCGCAATGCCGCTGCAGCAGAGCACCTGTCGAATAATGAAGCGGAATATGCAGCGCTGTATTTAAGCCTGCAGGAACTGGAACTGCTGAATGTTCATGACATGCCGGTGAGCTTTATTGGCGATTCCAAAGTGGTCATCAACCAGATGGATGGGGACTGGCCTGTCATTGAAATCAACCTGGCAAAATGGGCAGACCGCATCGACGGCAAGTTAAAGAAACTCGGCATCCAGCCTAATTACGAACTGGTGCCTAGGAAAAACAACGCAGAAGCGGACCAGCTGGCGACCCAGGCATTGAACGGCATAGATATCGCGGGCACAATCGAAATTGTGAAGGAATAGGAGAAATGCTCAATAATATTCTTAAAAACGTCAGCGCTTTTACACTTAGAGGAGCCCTTTGCAAAAGCAAAGGGCTCCTTATATTGAGCTTTTGAAATTAGATCGTGGCGTCACCTTTTTTGGCTTTTGCCTATTAAATTTCAAATAGTTCACGTTGACTTCCTGCTAGTGCATGATAAATCACCAGTTCGTCATCTTAACTTCAATTTAATGCATATTAAAAGAGATATCTTTTAGTGAAACTGTAGATGGAGGGATTCCGCCGCCTCGGAACTTGTCCTCCTGAAAGGCAATAAAAAGGCTATCGAGAGTATCTCGATAGCCTGCTTTTTTCAATTCTTATAAGGTTTACGGTCCTCGTCAAGGTCATGGTAGGTCAACGGATAGCCCATTGATACCCATTCCGAGCGATGGGCTGCATCCAATTCTGTCAGTCCTTTTTCGGCGGGATCCAAGTCGGCGTTCGGACTTTCTTTCTGGTCTGAGCTTTGGGTGTTGTAATGATCCGGATAGACCCAGAATCTTTTCCCTCGTTTTTTCAAGTAATTCACCAACACGAAAGCACTGGCGCACGATGCGCATACAAGAAAAGCATTTTTTTTATCCATTTGCTGTTCCTCCGTTTAATAGACGTATTGCTATTAAATTCCCGATTAGCTGAAAGTTAATCCTTTTACAGAAGAGATAGCCAAGAATGCTTTTGCTTTAAACCGAAATCATGTCACGCTGTTCAACTAATGCGACCGCTTCAACGACCGCTTGGCGGTTGATGTTCAAGATGTCACACGGGCGTCCGATAACTTCAATTTTGCCGTCTTTCAGCTTCACGATGCGGTCTGCAATTGCGTGGGCATCATTTTCATCATGTGTCACGAAGACGGATGTAATGTCGGCTCTTTTAAGGATATCACGCAGCTCTTTGCGAATTTTCCCTTGCAGTTCAGCATCCAAATTGCTGAAAGGTTCATCCAGCAGGATAAGATGCGGTTTCGGAGCAATTGCACGGGCAATCGCCACGCGCTGCTGCTGCCCGCCGCTCAACTGGTAAGGATATCGGTCTGCGAAGCCTTCTAGTTCCACCAACTCCAGGACTTCCTGCAAGCGTTCCTGCTTCGCCGCTTTCTTGAAGCGGAACAAGCCGAACATGATGTTTTCAGCGACCGTCATGTGCGGGAACAATGCGTAATCCTGGAATACCATGCCAATTCCCCGTTTTTCCGGCTGCAGGAATTTCTTTTCATTGAAAATGACGGTGTCTTGAATGTTGAAAGAACCGTCTTCCGGTTTTTCCAAGCCGGCCAAGAGGCGCAGCACCGTGCTTTTGCCGCTGCCGCTCGGTCCGAGGATCGAAATGACTTCACCTTTTTCGATCGTCATGGAAAATTGGTTCAAAGCTGCAGTTTTTGTATTGGAATAGGAGAAACACACGTTATCGATGGAAATAAACATACTATTTTGGCTCCTTTTCGATAAATTTATAAAAGATGATAATGGAAAGTGCGCTGATCCCTATAATAAGCAATGAAGCTTGGGAAGCTTCCATGATCTTTTCGTCACTGGCGTATTGGAATACTTTCGTTGATAGGGTATCAAAATTGAATGGACGTAAAATCAATGTCAGCGGTATTTCTTTCAAGATGTCGATGAAGACGATGATGAACCCGCTGATGATTGCGCCTTTGAGCATCGGGACATCGACTTTAAAGAATGTCTTTGTAATGCCCATTCCGAGAAGCCTAGAAGCGTCGCGGAAGTTGGTGCCAATTTTGTCATATCCGGACTCGATCGAATTATAGCCGATGGCAAAAAAACGAATGATGTAAGCGGATATTAACATGATTAAACTTACACTCAATACTAAAGTCGTGTCAAATCCAAGAGCTTGATACACAGGGGCGAGTGTGCGGTCAAGGCCGATAAATGCCGTTACCACGGCTACGGCAATGACTGCACCTGGAATGGAATAGCCCAGTATGCTCAAGCGCGGCAGCAGTTTAGCCATCTTGCCGTGGACGAGCCGCCCGAAATTCCCGACTATTAATGCAAATGCAATGATGGCGGTGGCTGCGATTCCGGCGACCGTCACCGAATTTTTTACGTAGGACATGAATTCTGCCATTGGTATCGTACCGAAAGTCAAAATCGTCCAGTCAATCAATTGGATGACTGGGATGAAGAATCCAAGGCTCATAATCACTAGTCCAAAGCCCGTAGCTCCTGCGGCTTTCCAGCCGGTCAGCTGAATCAGCGGCAATGGGCGAACTTTAGTCGTTGAATAGCTGTATTGGCGACGCCCACGCAGCAATTTCTCAATCATCAGGACCAGAATGACAAAGCCCATGAGTGAAGCAGCCAGTTTGATGGATGTTTCAATGTCTCCCAATCCGAACCAGGTTTGAAATATTGCTGTGGTAAACGTCTGGATGCCGTAATACTTCACAACGCCATAATCGTTAAGTACTTCCAGCACGACTAAACTTGCACCACCTATGATGGAGACCCGGGAGATGGGCACCACGACACGGAAGAAAGTGCCCCATGGGCCTTTTCCAAGCACCCGTGACGTTTCGATCAACGACGCGGATTGTTGGGACAGAAAAATTCGTGTGATTGTGTAGACGTATGGATACAAAAAGATCGTATAGATGAAGATTGCACCCGGCAGATTCATGATGTCAAAATAAGAGGGGTTCACTTCCATCCCGAATCGGTCGCGCAGCGTCGTCTGGATGACGCCGGTATAATTGACGATTCCATGATACGTGTAAGCGCCGATAAAAGGCGGGATGGAGAGAGGCAAGATCAAAGCCCATTTCAAAAAATTCCGCATAGGAAATTGATATTGGGCGATCAGCCACGCCAGGCTCAACCCGATGGAAATGGTCAAGACGGCAGTAGCCACAACCAGAATCAGAGAGGTGGATACGAAGGACCAAAGAACATGTTCCTTCATGTGCGCCCAGTTTTCGTTTGTCGGAGTGAAGATTCCGCCGACAATGGTCAAATTCGGCAAAAACAAGAGCGCCATGATGGCCACTGCCGAAAATGTCCACACATTGATATTTTTAAAACTTCTTTGCATCTTCTAAACACCTCTCTATTCCAATCGCAAGAAATCCCGTGCTGCGAAGGGACGCAACACGGGGATTTCGTTTTATTATTTCCAGCCGACTTCGTTGAAGATCAGAATCGCTTTTGAGTTGTTCGTTCCAAGAGCTGACAATGGAATGTCCTGCTCTTTAAACTCGCCCCATGATTTCAGCAATTCAGTTTCTTCGACAGCTTCGTTTACAGGATATTCATAATTCGCTTCTGCAAATGTTCCTTGTGCTTCAGGAGCAGACAAGAACTCAAGCAATTTGAGTGCGTTGTCTTTGTTCTTAGACGATTTTACCACACCCGCGCCGCTGACGTTCACATGCGTGCCTGTAGTTTCCTGGTTCGGGAAGAAGATGCCAAGGTTTTCAGCAACTTTCACTTCTTCAGGGTCTTCCGAGTTAAGCATTTGCCCCAAGTAATACGTGTTCATGATGGCGATGTCGCCAACACCAGCTGCGATGGCTTTCGCTTGGTCGCGGTCTCCGCCTTCAGGATCGCGTGCAAAGTTCTTAACCATTCCCGCTGCCCAGTCTTTCGCTTTTTCTTCACCATCAATTTCGATGAATGAAGCCAGCAATGACTGGTTATAAACATTCTCAGATCCGCGAATCAATACGCGGCCATTCCATTTGTCTTCCGTCAACGCTTCGTAAGTCGATAGTTCTTCAGGAGTCACAGTTTCTTTGTTATAAACGATTACACGTGCACGTTTGGTCAGGCCATACCACATTTGGTCCGTATCCTGAAAGTTTTCAGGAATCTGTTCGTCTAGCAAGTCGCTTGAAACAGCCTGGAACAAGCCGTCGTCTTTAGCACGGAACAAACGCCCAGCATCCGCAGTTAAAAATAGGTCGGCTTCAGTAGCATCGCCTTCACGCTTGATGCGCTCAAGTAATTCATCCGCTTCGCCTTTAATCAAGTTGACTTTAATGCCCGTTTCTTCTTCGAATTTCTTGTAAAGCTCATCATCTACATCGTAATGGCGTGCTGTATATAAGTTTACTTCTTTGCTTTCCGTATCTTTAGGTGCATCGCCTTCTGACGATTCGTTGCCAGCTTCCTGGTTTCCGCAAGCTGATAATAAAAGAAGCATCAAAATCAGTGCAGCGCATAGCATTTTTTTCATGTCTGTCTCTCCCTTTGATTGTTGTAGGAATCCAAATGAAAATGATTCTCAATATCGATTATAAGGTAATGAGAACGTTTGTCAACAGCATCATTTAAAATTTATAAGTCCATTTAAAGAAGGAAATTTATTGGATGCCGCTCACGTAATATGTCGGGAAGTACATGCTTCTCATTATTCCGCATTGATCGTTGATGTGCCGGCGCTTGAAAGCTCTGCGAGAATGAGAAAGCTCATTGGCCAACGCAGACCTTTTTGAAGCAAAAGCAGCAGATTCAGAATTTTGGCAAGTCGTTGACGAGTGTGATGAACGAGCGCGAAATGTAGGGGACATAGCGATTTTTCGCCATGATGATTCCTAAGCGCCAAGGAAATGTATGGGACAGCGACAAAGTTTTGAACGGGCCGTCTTTGACGCGGTCGCAGATCAGTTTAGGCATCAAAGTGACGCCGAGATTCTTTTCGACCATGCCGACAATAAAATCCCATTGCGAGCTCTCATACGCGACTCTCGGGCTAAAGCCCTCGCTTAGGCAGAATTCGATGGTTTTGCTGTTCAAAGTAAATTCTTTACTTAATAGAAGGAAAGGGTCGTCTTTGAAATCAATCAAGTCGACGACCTCACGATCTGCTAAAGGATGTGATTCATGGACCAGCAATTTGATTTCCTGTTCCACAAAAGGCTCGACATCAAATTTTTCAGCGTCGACCGGCAGCATGACAAATCCGAGGTCCACAACGCCTTCCAATACTTTTTGTTCCACTTTGCGGGCGCCGTATTCAGCGATTTCCACAGTGACATCCGGATAGGCGTGTTGAAACTCGGCGATTATCGTCGGGAAAAACAAGGTGCTGATGACAGGCGGTAAGCCGATTTTTATTTTCCCTTTTTTTAAATGCATAACATCGTATAAAGAAGCAGATAAATCATCCAGGCTATTGACGATTTTAGTGGCCTGTTCGTAAACGACTTCGCCGGCATCTGTTAACGTGATCTGGCGGGATGACCGGTCAAAAAGTACGACGTCCATTTCATCTTCCAGGTTTTTGACCATTTTGCTCAAGGTCGGCTGTGTAACATGGAGCGCGAGGGCAGCTTTTGTAAAGCTTTTGTATTTAGCGACTTCTATAAAGTATTTGAGTTGGCGGATGTCCATTTGACTGCTCCTGACATATAACTATTTGTTATAGAATATATAGTTTTTATTCATTTTACCTATCCTATGCCGCAGTGTACACTAAAAAAAGCCGCTCGCGTCTTAGCATTGTGACAAATATTTGAATTTTTTCTTAAACTAGTTAGTAAGCGCTTTCACATCGAAGGGCGTGGAGATGGTGTAATCATAGTCGGCTATGGGAGCGGCAAGCAAAATCAAAGGGGGAAATAAGATGTTCAGTATGATTGGTTTAATCGGAGGTTTGGCGTTGCTCATTTTCTTGACAATGAGAGGCACAAACTTGCTGATTGCAGGGCCGTTGAGTGCATTGGTCGTTGCGTTGTTCAGCAGCTTGCCATTGTTCCCACAGATGGTCGGAGAAGGGGAAGTAAACTTTTTAGGAAATTATATGACCGGGTTTTCCGGATTCATCACAGCTTGGTTCCCGATGTTCCTGCTTGGAGCAATTTTCGGTAAATTAATGGAAGACAGCGGGGCTGCTGACAGCGTATCACGCTGGCTGGTTAACAAATTCGGCATCAAGCGTGCGGTACTTGCAATTGTCATCGCTTGTGCGGTCTTAACTTACGGCGGAGTGAGCTTGTTCGTTGTAGCATTCTCGGTTTATCCGATGGCGCTTAGCTTGTTTAAACAAGCGGATCTTCCTCGCCGTTTCATTCCGGCGGCATTGGCACTTGGTTCAGTAACATTCACGATGACTTCAGCAGGTTCTCCGGAAATCCAGAACTGGATCCCGATTGAATTTTTAGGCACAAGCCCTTACGCTGGCTGGGAAGTCAGTATCGTTGTCGCAATCTTTATGGCGGTATTCGGCTACTGGTGGCTGAAGCGCATGATCAGTAAAGCAGTGAACAAAGGCGAGCGTTTTGAGTCGCGCAAAACAGATCCAGTGGTGCCAGAGCGCAATCTTCCAAACCCGATCATGGGCTTGATTCCTTTGCTAGTGGTTCTTGTCGTTTCTTTCATTTTCCATGATTCATTGAAAACATCCGCTTTGGTTATCGCATTGCTTGGCGGGGTTCTTGCAACATATATTCTAAACAGAACACATTTCCAAGATCTTGGCAAAGCGTTGACTGATGGAACAATCGGCGCATTGATCGCTATAGGAAATACTGCAGCAGTTGTCGGCTTCGGCGGCGTTGCAAAAGCAGTGCCAGCGTTCCAGACAGCGGTTGACGCTATGACGAATATCCCGGGAAGCCCGCTAATCGGCGGAGCGATCGCGGTCAGTGTCATCGCCGGGATTACCGGGTCATCTTCAGGCGGCCAGGCAATCGCATTGCCTTTGCTTGCGCCTCATTACATCGATTTAGGGGTCAATACAGAAGCACTTCACCGGACAATTTCGATTTCTTCCGGGGCGTTGGATTCATTGCCGCATAACGGTTATGTCGTAACGACGATTCAGGGTATCTGTGGCGAGACGCATAAAGCGGCTTACGGTGCAGTAGGGGCTGTGACGGTTATTGTGCCGCTTCTTGGTACCATCATTGCAATCGTCCTGTTCTCATTCGGCATGGGAATTTAATAATAAGTGGAGGTCATTCGGATGGTTGAAAACAAAGTAGTGTTCATCACTGGTGCCGCCAGCGGCATCGGCTATGAAATCAGTGCCGATTTTGCAAAAGCCGGCGCAAAAATTGTGTTGACGGATATCAATGAAGAAGCGGTGCAGCAAGCCGCAGACACGTTGAAAAGCCAAGGGTTTGAAGCGATTGGCCTGAAAGTTGACGTCACAAGAGAAACAGAACTTGAAGGGGCGATCAAGAAAACGGTCGAAACTTACGGGTCGTTGGACATTCTGATCAACAATGCGGGCATGCAATTCGTTTCGCCGATTGAAGAATTTCCGACTGAAAAATTCGAGTTATTGGTGAAAATCATGCTGGTCGCTCCATTCGTTGCAACAAAACATGCTTTCCCGATCATGAAAAAACAAGGGAAAGGCCGCATTATCAATATGGCTTCGATTAACGGCCTTGTCGGGTTCGCAGGCAAAGCGGCTTATAACAGCGCGAAGCATGGTGTCATCGGCTTGACGAAAGTTGCTGCTCTTGAAGGTGCGGAGCATGGCATTACAGTTAATGCCATGTGCCCAGGCTATGTTGATACACCGCTTGTGCGCAATCAGTTAAGCGATTTGGCGAAAACGCGCAATGTATCTCTGGATAAAGTGCTTGAAGAAGTCATCTATCCATTGGTACCGCAAAAACGCCTCCTATCGGTACAGGAAATTTCAGATTACACGATGTTCTTGTCGAGCGACAAAGCATCAGGCGTCACAGGGCAGGCTGTCGTTCTTGATGGCGGCTACACAGCTCAATAAACAAAGACGAACCCGCCAGGCAATTGCCTGGCGGGTTTTTTAGTCAAGAAAATTATCTGTGATACCAAGGAACAGCCGTGCTTGTTCGACGTTGGGCGCATGGCCCGAATGCTTAAATTCCATGAAGAGCGCATCTGGAATAAATTTAGCGGTCTCGCGGCCTTTTGGCGGAGGATTCAATCCGTCGTGCGAACCGCTGATGACCAGCGTTTCCGCTTGCACAGCAGAAAGTTTCGGGCGGAAATCGAAGCTGGTAATCGCTGCTGAGGCGATGCTTTGTTCACGTCCTGTCAGCCCATCGCTGTTTTCGGCCGTTTTCTCAAGCCAGCGGTTGACTTTTTCCTGGTCATGAAACATGAATTCAGAAGACTTTTGTAGCTTTTCAATCGTGTTGAGCCCTTTGAATTCCTCTTCATACCGTTCGAACAGCTCGTCCATCGAAGATTGTTCACCGTGTGATTTAGTGGCTACGAGTACAAGCTTTTCAATCCGTTCCGGCAATTCGATGGCAATGCCTTGAGCGATGTAGCTGCCCATCGATACGCCAATTACAGAAAGCGACTCGAGTTTCAAAAAGCGGATAAGGGCAGCTGCATCGTCGATGTGGTCGTCGAGTGTATACTGCGGCGGCTTGGCAGATTTGCCATGGCCGCGCGCATCCAATGCAATAACACGAAATTTCTTTTTAAAGAAATTCATTTCCCGGTAGAACATGGCGTGGTTGCTGGTCAGGCCGTGCAAAAGAAGCAATGGCGGTCCTTCGCCGATATCTTCGTAATACAACTCCAAGCCGTCTGAGATGAAATAAGGCATTTGGCTTCTTCCTTTCGTTGTCGATAAAGGTCTTTACCCTTAATAGAAGTGGTTAATCCAGAAGACGGGGGAGCGGACCACTGTTTCTTGCTTATGCGCCAATTTCTTTAATGAATTAATTTTCTGAAAATAGCTCTTTCCATTAGACACTGGCTGCCCAAAAATGGTTTAGTAGAGAGAAGGTATGGCTAATGTGAAAATTGATAACCAAAGGGGAGCGAACTAATGAAAATGACTGAAACTGAATTTCCAATCCAAGCTGTGCGGGAGCAATTCCCAGCACTGAAACGTACATACCACGGAAAAAATGTGGCGTATTTCGATGGGCCTGGCGGCTCACAGGTCGTCAAATCGGCTATCGATGCCATTGCCAGCTATATGGAGCGCGGAGGTGCGAATCTCCACGGCTCTTTCCCATCAAGCTGGGAAACGGAAGAAATGATTGCTGGTTCAAAAGGGGCAGTTGCGGACTTTTTGAATGTGCAGCCCAATGAAGTCGCTTTCGGCGCTAACATGACAACGTTGACAATCGCCATCGCGAATGCGCTCGGCAAGCAATTTAAAGCGGGAGATGAGATTGTCGTCACGGAAATGGACCATCGCGCAAATGTCGATCCATGGCTGATGATGGCGCAAGACCGGGGATTGAATGTCCGCTGGATCCCTGTGGATACCGATGCTTTGACGCTTGACCTGCGGGACTTGGACGAATTGATCAACGAAAAGACCAAACTCGTAGCGGTCGGACTGGCGTCAAACGCTGTCGGAACAATCGTCGACATTGAGCCCATAGTCCAGCGTGCAAAAGAAGTTGGTGCCTTGGTGGCAGCGGATGCTGTCCATGCAGCACCCCATATGGTGCTTGACCGGGAGAAGCAGGGCATTGATATTCTTTTGTGCTCGGCCTATAAATTCTTCGGGCCGCATGTCGGCATTGCAGTTATCCGCGAAAGCATTTTCAAAGGCTTGAAGCCGTATAAACTTGTCCCGTCACCAGATTATTATCCGGACAACCTGGAAACGGGCACGCAAAACCACGAAGGGATTGCGGGCATCCGTCCAGCCATCGAGTTTTTTGCAAGCTTCGGTGAAGGAGAAACGCGCCGCAGCCGAATAGTGAATGGCATGACGCATCTCGAAGCCTACGAAAACAGTTTGGCAAAGCGTCTGCGCGATGGCTTGAGAGAATTGGATAAAGTAACTTTGTTTGAGGCGGCGCCCGAAGTTTCAAAAACTCCGACTATCGCATTTCAAGTGACGGGCACTGATCCTGCGGATGTGTGTAAAATAATGGCCGAACAGCATAGCATCTTTTTGGCATCGGGCCATTTCTACGCGTCAACGCTGGCGGAGCGGCTTGACATCAAAAAATCCGGAGGCTGGATTCGAGCAGGGCTGGCACCTTATAATACCGAAGAAGAAGTGGACAGATTAATTAACGCAGTGGCGGCTCTTTAACAGGAATATCATTCTTTTAGCCCTCGGAACCGATTTTTGATAAGATTAAACAGGCATGTTATAATATGTATACATCGAAATAATGGATTCTACGAGACTTTCTTTAGTCAATTTCCAAAAGAAAGCAGGGATTCCCTATGAAATTCGACGCTATCCTGGAACTTTTGAAGACTATCAGTTTTTATAACACCGTCAGTATCACCCAGACATTCGCAAAAGATGGGGAAGATTATTTGATCGCTAAATCTGCTGGCGATTCCACTTCCATTGCAGTCACATGCATCGCGACGCAGGAAGCCACGATTTACACGGACATAGAAACAGCCGCTGAGGCGATTGAACACATGATCCATGATTATTCCATCGTTATGTAAAGCTTCTGGATATCCAGAAGTTTTTCTTTTTGGGGCTTTTCCATACCTAAGCCGGTATTCCGCAAAACAGCTGCAAAGGTATTGACCCAAGAATTGAGGTAATAACTTTGCGACGAAGCACTGCAACGCACTTTTATGTCTCGAAGCTAGCGCAGCGATGCCGGAGCAGCTGTTTTTGATAGCGGAAAGGAGACTGAAGAAAGGCCTGCGGAACGCGTCAGCCTAGAGCGAAATGACAAGGGCTCTTTAAGGCGCTCTTGGAAGCCTGAAGAAAAATCGGCTGCGAGCACGAACAGAGCCTTCTTTTTAGGCCAGATGGTGGTACAATACATTAATAAGCTTTTCCGCAACGGAAATGAACAAAAGGAGATTGAATTTTTTGAGTCAACAATTTAACACGAAACTGCCTGAAAACTACGCCGAATTGAAAAGAGCCGCAAACCGCACAGCGAACTGGAAAGAACGTTTGGCTGCAGTCGAGGAGCTTGGCAATTACAAGCACAAGCAGACAATCGACGTCTTGCTGCACCGTCTGGAAAACGATCCAGTTTACCACGTGCAGGAAGCTGCATACGAGAAATTGATCGACCTTGGCGAAGATGTCCAATTGCCGCCGCGCAGAAAATTCGATTTGATCAAAGACACGTCGAAAGTATTGGTGCGTATCAAGAAAAGTTTGCCGCGCGACCATAGCTATGAAGATTTTAAAGTGAAGCTTCAGAAAATGCGCGTCGACATCTATGACACTTATAAAGGTGACAAAGGTGAAGACTTCGACCGCTGGCTAGAAGATACTTGGAAGTCGATTCCAGGTAAATAAACGCAAAAAATGCCTCGCAGTTATTCGCTGCGAGGCGTTTTTTTTTATTGTACATTAATCCGGCAAAAGGATTTCGCCTTGGCCCATGAGTACGGAAATGCCACCGATTTTCACTTGTTTGAATGTTCCGGCCGATTCAGTGACCGTAATGTCAATGAAACTCGGGCGTTTCATCTCGAAGCCTTGTTCATTGCGAATCTGATAAATGCCGCTGGAATTATGTGGCACTGCTCCGTAGGCTACCAAATAAGCGCCCAAAGGCCCGCCTGCCGCTCCAGTGGCGGGATCTTCCGCGATGCCCATTGCTGGGGCGAACATACGGCTATGAACCGTAGATTGTCTTTCCTGTGTTTCAGTCGTGAAAACGAAAATATTTTGGGTGTCCGGATGCATGCTGAAATGCCGTTCCCAGATGTCCGTCCTAAAATTGATCCTGCGCATGGCGTCGAGTGAGCGTACCGGTATAAAAAGGAAAGGAAGGCCGGAAGAAACCGTTTGAGCCGGAAAACGGCTGTCGAGGTCTTTTGAAGTTAAGGAAAGCAGATCGGCGACCAAACCGGCTTTGGAGAATTTTTCGCCGAACTCAGGGAGCGGCTGGGTCATTTCCACTTTTGCCGCTTTCCCGGCTTCAACAAAAACTGTCACCGGCACTGCGCCGACCAATTCTTCGAGCACCCACTCATTCTTGCCTTCATGGGTTTTGACGAGTTGCCTATCGGCCATGACAAATGCAGCCCCAACAGTTGGATGCCCTGCAATCGGCAATTCGACTGTCGGGGTGAAAATGCGCAGGCTCTTTTCATGTCCCAAATCTTTGGGGGGACAGATAAAGACCGTTTCCGACAAATTCAATTCACGGGCGATTTGCTGCATCGTTTCAGCGGTTAAATTCTCTTCTCCGTAAAAAACCGCCAATTGGTTTCCACCGAACCGCTTTGCCGTAAATACATCGAGCAGCGTGTAATGCAAACTTTCCATAGCCAGCCTCCGTTCTTCTTATCTTCCGATTTATCCATCCACCCTGAAACAAAACCATTAAATCCAGTCCATACAATTATAAAACTAAAATGTCTATTTGAGGAACTATTCTGTTAATTATTTTTAATTGCTTAAAATCGCTTTGTAAGAAAAGCGTATAAATAATAATAAAACATGGCATATTCAGTGAAGTTTAGCTTTGAAATCTTACTTAGGTCTTGAGGAGTGGTTATAATGTCTCAATGTCCGGCCATTATTAAAAAATGATACAGAATTTTCCCAATTACGGAAAATATTCATATCTGATAATGTTAGTTGTGAGGCAAGGTTCTCCCATAGATGGAGATACGGAAGCGTTGTGCGGGACGCCGCCATGGCTTTGATTGCCGACTATTTGATGGAAAAGGGGATTGGACGATGAAAAGATCGGCAAAGTTTGTGACATCAGTTATGCTGGCGGCGACATTGCTTGTACCGGCGATGGGCGTTAGTGCAAATGGGGACTTCTCTACACAGAATACGAATGAGAAATTCCGGGTATTGGTCGATTCTGCAAACCAAACAGAGTTGAAGAACGCTAAAGAGCGTTACGGCGTCCACTGGGATTTCCAGGCTGAAGGATTTACTACTAATATGAATGCTAAGCAATTCGAAGCTTTGCAAAAAAATAAAAACCTGACTGTTGAAAAAGTGCCGGAATTCTCTATTGAAGAAACTTCTTCAAAACCGGAAGCGGCTTACGCAGCAATGGCAGCATCGCAATCCACCCCATGGGGCATCAAAGCAATCTATAACGACAGCGCATTGACCAAGACTTCAGGTGGAGCAGGCATCAACATTGCCGTGCTTGATACAGGCGTCAACAAAACTCATGCGGATCTAGTGAACAACGTTGAACAATGTAAAGATTTCACTGTCGGAACTAGCATCGTCAATGGATCTTGCGTAGACAGACAAGGGCACGGGACACACGTTGCCGGTTCAGCGTTGGCTGATGGCGGTTCAGGTTCAGGCGTATACGGCGTAGCACCAGCTGCTGACCTGTGGGCGTATAAAGTGTTGGGCGATGACGGCTCAGGCTATTCGGATGATATCGCGAATGCCATCCGCCACGTTGCCGATCAGGCAACTTCTTTAAATACAAAAGTTGTCATCAATATGTCATTAGGTTCATCAGCTGAAAGCAGCTTAATCACGAATGCAGTGAACTACGCATATGGCAAAGGCGTGTTGATCATTGCAGCTGCCGGAAATTCAGGCCCTTATCAAGGATCAATCGGCTATCCTGGCGCATTGCAGAATGCAGTCGCTGTAGCAGCTCTTGAAAATGTCATCCAAAATGGCACGTACCGCGTAGCGGATTTCTCTTCACGCGGCTATAGCTCGACAGACGGCGACTACGTTATCCAAAAAGGCGATGTGGAAGTTTCTGCACCAGGCGCTGCCATCTACTCAACTTGGTACACAGGCGGTTACTCGACCATCAGCGGAACATCCATGGCTTCACCGCATATCGCAGGACTAGCGGCGAAAGTTTGGGCAGCAAACCCGACAGTCAGCCACACGACTATCCGCAATGATTTGCAGAATCGCGCTTATAATTACGACATCCTTTCAGGATCAGGCGCAGGATACGGCGATGACTATGCTTCAGGATTCGGTTTTGCACGTTTGCGCTAAGGAATAGAACGCCCTGAACAGTTCCAGTATTATGCTGGAACTGTTTTTTTATGGTAAAATTTTAACTATTCGGATTAAAAGGGTGAGCGTATGAATATCGGATCCGTCATCAAGTATTACCGCACGAAAAATAGCATGACGCAATTGAAGTTAGCGGATGGGATCTGTTCAATTTCCCATTTGAGTAAAATTGAATCGAATGCGTACGTGCCGCATGAATCGACGATCGAAGCATTGTTGGCGAAGATGGGCGTGCACTGGCAAAAAGAAGTGGAGCGGCATAAGAGGCTTCAAAGGCAGCTTGGCGAATTTATCGATTCGTCGCTGCATTACGACTTGGAGAATATGCGAAAACTTTATCATCAATTGAAATTGGAGAACGATTATATCCAATCCACTGAATTGGTCAACCAATATGAGCTGTATAAATTCCGTTATTATATTTATGAAATCGACCAGCCGCAAGCAGAGCGGCAGAAGAACATGCTGGAGCGGCTGACGGGTTCTTTTTCGGCACCGGAAAAATGGCTGTATAAATTCTTCTTATCGGTCTATTACTCAATGCTCAATAAAACGGAACAATCTCGGGACTGCCTCGAGATGCTTGACCAAGGCATCCAAAGCATCCCGCAAAAATTCGAAGGGGAGTATTATTACCAGAAAGCGCGGCTGATGATCGTGCTGGATCGTTTCGAAGTGTCGGCTTATTACGCAGAACTGGCCGTCCAGTTTTATCAGCTCCACCATAATTACATCCGGCTCATGCATGCACAGCTGCTATTGGCCATCAATTACACGCGGCGCAATCTGCATGTCCAGGCAAATGGCCTTTACGAAGTGTTGAAGCGCAATGCGCGCCTTACCGGACAGACAGAGCTATTCCACCAAACTTCTTATAATTATATTGAATTGTTGAAAGAAACAGGCGAATATGGAAAAGCCTACGACTTTCTGCGCGACTTGAAGAACAGCCTGCCAGAGGATTCGTATTTTTATAAAGCTGTGTTATTGAGCAAGATTGAAGCGGCTATTGAATTAGGGATCGATGCCTCCCATTTGATCGGGGAAGTTCGGACCTTGCTGCAGCAAAGCCCCGACGAACAAGTAGAGATATACAGCAACTACTTCGAAAAACGAAACTTTTCCCAACCAGACCTAATGTCCTATTGTGAAACGATTATGTTTCCATTTTTCAGAAAAAATGGTTATATAAAAGAAAGTAAGAAAATTGCTGCTGATTTAGTAAACTATTACCAGCAGCAAAAAGAGTGGGAAAAAGCGAATTTCTACCGCTCATACTATAACCGAAATGGAGGAGAACTTTTATGAAAATGGGCAAAAAAATTGCTGCCGTTGCAGTCTTCACTGCAGTTTTGGCAGGCGCGATCGGGCAATTGGAAGAACCAGAAGTTAAAGTGGCAACTGCATCCCAGGCTGAAGCTAAGCCAATGGCAGTACCGGTCATCTTGCCTCCTTTATAAGGAAACCAATAAAAAACCTCCCAGTGAAATCAGCCGGGAGGTTTTTTATTGGTTTCTATATAATAGAGGAAGGCAGAATAGCTGGGAGGAATGAATATGTACCGCAAAGAGCAATACGTTATTAAAAACGGTAAACCGTTTAAGGCGACAGTGCGCCCTTATACAGAGCGAGACTTTGATGAGTTAATCGGCATCCAGCGCGCAAGTTTCCCGCCGCCATTTCCTGAAGAATTGT
Organism: Planococcus sp. TJ-301; assembly: GCF_058268475.1. Taxonomy (NCBI): domain Bacteria; kingdom Bacillati; phylum Bacillota; class Bacilli; order Caryophanales; family Caryophanaceae; genus Planococcus; species Planococcus sp. TJ-301. The sequence goes on from NZ_JBZDOH010000002.1 coordinate 391,530, forward strand.
GGTGGGGCAAAGATCAATTGGCGAACCACGTAAAGTATTATCCTGAAGGTGCATTATGTGTAGAGGTGGAAGGGGAAATGGCTGGATCTATTACAGGTCTGCTGACAGATTTTGATGGCGACTCTCCGCACCATAGCTGGAGCGAGGCAACAGCTGACGGCTTTATAACGAATCACAATCCGAATGGCAAGACGCTATACATCGCTGATATCTGCGTCAGCCCTGCTTTCCGGAAAATGGATCTTGGAAGATTGTTGATGCAATCATATTATGAGCGAGCCGTCCGTGCCGGGCTCGAACGCGTCCTTGGCGGCGGCAGGATGCCAGGGTATTTCAAGCATTCATCTGAACTTTCACCTGAAGCGTACTTAGAAGGTGTAGTATTAGGTAAACTCAAAGACCCGGTCGTGTCCTTTTTGCTGCGCTGCGGCAGGACGCCTGTTTGCGTCATCAGTGATTACTTGGAAGACGCAAACTCTTTGAATTATGCGGCATTGATGGAATGGAAAAATCCTTTCAAGCCGGAAATGCTGTAAAAGTTGTATTTCTCTATTCATGCAGCACTAATTCTGCCTGTACAATAATACTTTGTTCTTCAACATTGAGTTTAAGGTATAATAATCTATATTAATAAATACAAAGTAGGAGATGAAATCAGTATTGTTTGAATTTTTCAGTCCATTTTTAGTGATTTTATCTGTTTTTACTGCCATCATTTCATCTTATATAGCCTTAGTTTTAACAGAAAAAATTAGTAGTGCAAGTCGCATGCAAAAAAGGACGTTGGCCACCTTTGCGGCATGTGCGGTCGGAACAGGGATTTTCACCATGCATTTCACTGGAATGGCAGCTTCCCATTCAGATGTCAGAATAAGCTATAATCCGCTCATATTAGCTGGGTCGCTGGCGGCTTCAATTTTTGGCTCTTACGGTGCCTTCCACATTCTTTATTTTAAAAATGACGGTAAATGGAAAAGTGTTTTCAGCAGCCTGCTGCTGGGCGCCGGTATTTTTCTTGGCCATTATATTGCAGTGCTTGCTGTCAAAGTACAGATGGATTTCCAGTTCAGCCTTTTTAATTCAGCGTTTTCCTTGCTGATGGCTTTCGTTTTTTCATCATTGGCCACAAGGCTTTTCACTATGGCAGCTTACGGTAAAAAATCGATTGCGCGAAAATCGATCAGTGCAGTGATTCTGGGACTTTCAGTCGCGGTGATGCATTATAGTTCCGCTAGTGGATCAATGGAGCTTCATCCTGAGGGCAGGGCATTGAATTACGCGGATTATTCCCTATTATTGTTCGTCCTGACAATGATTTTATTCATGATCTTTTTAGCCGTGTTTTTTGCCGTGCTGGACTATCGGTCACTTGCCAATGAAAAACAATTGCAGGAGACGCTGAAAGAAAATGAGGCACGATTCCGCAGATTGGTAGAGTTATCACCCGAACCGATTGTTGTCCAGAGCGGTGGCGACATTACTTTTGTCAATCAAGCCTGCTTAAACATGGTAAATGCGCGGGCAGAGCATGAACTGGTCGGGAAAAGCGTTCTCAGTTTTGTGGCGCCCGAACACCACGAAGCGGTTAAACAGCGCGTTATCAGGATGGTGTCAGGTGAGGATGAGGCGCCGATTGAACAGGAACTTGTCATTTCTGGAGGCAAAACGCTGGAAGTTGAAATAAAGGGAGCGCGGATGGAATTTGAAGGGAACCCCTCCATTCAGCTAATTTTGCGTGATATCACAGAACAGAAAAGAGTACGGCGTAAATTGGAAGAAAGCGAACAGCGCTACCAATCGCTTTTCTTGCATAACCCCGAAGGCGTCTATTCAATGGATGCCCAAGGGAAGATGCTGGATGTCAATCAGGCGTTGATGGAAATGCTCGGCTACTCGAGAGCTGAGTTCGGCAGCATGACTTTCCATAAAATTGTGGAGGCTGAGTTCCTGCCGGATACGATCCGAAACTTCGAGCTTGCTTTAAAAGGCACGCCGCGAAATTACGAGCTTGTTGGGATTCACCGCACTGGAGCTGGCGTGCCGTTCCATATTACAAACCTGCCGATAATCGTCGACAATGAAATCATCGGCGTTTTCGGAATCGCGAAAAACATCTCGAAAGAAAAGAAAGCGATCCGGCTTTTGGAAGAAAATGAAGAGAAATACCGTTCGTTGTTTGAGCAGAATCTGGATGCCGTATTTGAACTGGACATGGACGGGAATTTTACAAACGTCAACCACAATGCGGAAGAACTCACCGGCTATAATAAACAAGAATTGCACGCGATGGCTTTTCCTGCGCTCATTGCTGAAGACCTTCAGGAAGTACAGCGCACGTTCACATTGGCGAAACACGGCAAGTCTCTCCGATCAGAGCAAAAGATGATTGATAAATTCGGCAAGGAAATTGAAGTAGATGTCAACGTCGTGCCCATAAAGCGCCAAGGAAAAGTTGAAGGAGCGTTTTCGATTGCGAGAGATGTTACAGAAAAGAAACGAATTGAGAAAAAAGTGAACGATTTGGCATTTACAGATCAATTAACCGGCTTGCCAAACAGGCACTGGTTCTACGCCAATCTGGCTAAGGTAGCCGAGCGCGCCAAGCAGCATCATCGCTCGATTGCCGTAGTAATTATTGATTTTGATGATTTTAAAGGCGTCAATGATTTATTAGGCCATCACGGCGGCGACCTCTTTTTGCAACACGTGTCAGAGCGCATCAAAAATTGTTTGCGCCCTTCAGATCGCCTATCACGGCATGGAGGGGACGAATTCATCGTTGTGCTCGAAGACGCAGATGAGGATTACTTGGAGCGCCTCAGCCGAAAAATCATTAAAGAGATGAACCGGCCGGTCTTGCTCATGGATCATGACTTGGTGGTTACCATCAGTATTGGCATCAGCCTCCATTCAAGCTCCAGCTGGGATGCTGGGACGCTAATCCGCCAAGCGGACTTTGCGCTGTATTCAGCGAAAGAAAAGGGCAAGAACAATTACCAATTCTACACAGATGATTTGAATGAAAAAGCGACAAGGAAATTCCAAATTGAAAATGCTTTGAGAAAAGCGATCGACAACGGGGAATTCTTATTGTATTACCAGCCGCAAATCGATTTGCAATCAAATCGTCTGGTCGGCCTGGAGGCGCTGTTGCGCTGGCAATCGCCGTTCGGCATGGTCCAGCCGAATGAGTTCATTCCGATAGCTGAAGAGACCGGGCTCATTCTGCCAATCGGCGAATGGGTACTTGATGAAGCGTGCAGGCAGCTAAAAGAATGGGAGCGACTCGGATTCCCTATAGTTAAAGTGTCTGTCAATGCATCCGCCCGCCAGTTTCGGGACCCGAACTTCAGCCAGAAAGTGGACAGCATTTTGAAAAAGCATCAGGTGGATACACGCTACTTCGAAATTGAAATCACCGAAAGCGTCATGTTTGACGTTGAAGAAGCGTCAAAATTAATGGAAGAGCTCAGAAAACTGGGTGTGAAAATAGCGATAGATGATTTTGGCGCAGGCTTCTCGTCGTTGACTGTCATCAAGAACATCAGCATTGATACACTTAAAATCGATAAATCGCTGATTGACGACATCATTGGCAACCATCGCAACTTGGCTATCCTTACCGCCATCATCCAGGTAGGCAAAAACCTCCAAACTGAAGTGATTGCGGAAGGCATCGAAACCAAAGAACAGATGGAATTGCTAAAGTCATTCAATGTGACAGGACAAGGCTATTATTTCAGCAAACCCGCTTTGCCGGAGCAATTTGAAAAAACCTGGCAGCAAGAAAAAGAGTGGAGCACACAGCGATAAGAAAAGGGAAAAGGTTTCGGCGTTTAGCCGAAACCTTTTCCCTTTTCTCTATAAGTTCAGCTTAAAAGCTTTGATAATGATTCCATCATCAAGCGGCATGAAGTCCAATGCCTGAACCCGCTCGAAACCGAAGCTTGTGTATAGGTGCATGGCGTTTGCCATAAAGTCTGCCGTATGCAGCCCGACAAAAGGAGCACCGTCCGCTTTCGCTTGCTGGATGCAATGGCTGACGAGTGCCTTGCCCACGCCTTGGGAACGCTGGGCTGGGCCTACTGCAAGCATGCGGATTTCAGGATGCTGCAGCGCTCTTTCATCCCATTCATAAGCTTTCGATTCGGCAGGGAACAGCACGATGCTGCCGGCGATAGCGCCGTTGACTTCCGCAATAAAAACGCGCACTCCAGGACCTTTAAAAGTATCCGACAATAAGGTTTTTTTTAGCAACTCCCAATGCGGAGCAGGAATCATCTGTTCAAAGGGGCTATAAGAAGCCAGCCTCTGCCATTTTATGAATTCGTATTCATCTTCGTGCGCTTCCCGGATCTGCATCCAAACCATCTCCGATTCCTTCGAAATTTATTCAGCTCTGTAATCCGTTTTCTTCTCACTAAACATCACTAGAAAAGGAGGAAATTTGATGTACTGCAAGTATAACATCCGACTATTAAAGACAAAAATATTAAGTGTAAAGCAAGGGAGATAAATGGAAGGGTAAGAAAAATATACTCCTTTTTATCCGATATTCCGTAAAACAGCCCTGTTAAGACATATGCTCCTGTCCCTGTCTCTGTCTCTGCATCGCTGCGCTAGCTTCGAGACATGAAGATGCGTTGCATCGCTGCGCTAGCTTCGGGACATGAAAGACCGTTGCATCGCTGCGCTAGCTTAGAGAGATGAAAGTGCGCTGAAGCGGAATGAGAAGAAAATCAAAGCTTTCTCACAACCCAAATATGTGACCAGTTTTCGAATTATTTAAAAAAATATTAGATAAAATATTTAAAATTCATTGAATTGAGTAAATATTTCTCTATAATGATACAAAAGAAAGGAAAGATGCCTGATGAAAAAAGATTTGCGCATAAACAGTAAAGTATTCGACGGAGCGATGAAAGCGCCGAACCGCGCAATGCTCAGAGCAGTCGGTGTGACGGATGAAGATTTCAAGAAACCGATGATCGGAGTAGCCAGCACATGGAGCGAAGTGACGCCCTGCAATATACATATCCACGAATTGGCGGTGAGCGCGAAAAGTGGAGCGAGAGAAGCAGGAGGAGTTCCGCTAGTATTCAATACGATTACGGTGTCGGATGGGATTTCGATGGGAACGGAAGGCATGCGCTATTCATTGCCGAGCCGGGATTTGATCGCGGATTCTATTGAGACGGTTGTCGGGGCTGAAAGTTTGGATGGGCTAGTGGCAATCGGCGGCTGTGACAAAAACATACCAGGCTGCTTGATTGCGATTGCAAATTCTGCTGTGCCAGCTGTTTTCGCATACGGGGGAACGATTGCTCCGGGTAATTACAACGGCCAGGATATCGATATCGTTTCTGTATTTGAAGGAGTCGGCCAGCATAATAACGGCGACATCACCGACGAGTCATTGCGCAAAATCGAATGTGGGGCATGTCCCGGAGCAGGTTCTTGCGGAGGCATGTACACGGCGAACACGATGGCTTCTGCTGCAGAAGCAATGGGGATGAGTTTGCCAGGCAGTTCTTCGAACCCCGCAGAATCAAGCGTCAAACAAGCGGATTGCAAAGCGGCAGGGGCAGCCGTCTATAATCTGCTCGAAAAAGGAATTTATCCAAAAGACATCATGACGAAAGAAGCGTTTGAAAATGCTATAACCGTCGTGCAGGCACTTGGCGGTTCAACCAATGCGATTTTGCATTTGTTGGCAATCGCTCATGCAGCGGAAATCGATTTGACGATGGATGATTTTGACCGCATCCAGAAAACAGTTCCGCATATTGCGGACTTGAAGCCAAGTGGAAAATACGTCATGCAGGATCTGCACCGCGTAGGCGGAGTGCAGGCGGTGATGAAGGTACTATGGAAAGCAGGCTATCTTCACGGCGGCTGTATGACGGTTACCGGGAAAACCTTGGCAGAGAATTTGGAAGAGGCACCGGATTTGCTGGAAGGGCAAGTGGTTATCATGCCTTTCGACAACCCGAAACGCAAAGACGGGCCATTAATCGTTCTGAAAGGGAATTTATCGCCGAGCGGCGCTGTTGCGAAAATGTCTGGCGTCAAAGTTACGCGCCACAGCGGCCCTGCACGAGTCTATAACACAGAGAAAGAGGCGACAGCTGCCGTCATGGCCAACGAAATAAACGATGGCGATGTACTGGTCATCCGCTACGTAGGGCCAAAAGGCGGTCCAGGGATGCCAGAAATGCTGTCCATTTCGGCAATTTTGGTCGGCAAAGGAATGGATGAAAAAGTGGCATTGCTGACAGATGGCCGCTTCTCCGGAGGCACACATGGTTTAGTGGTGGGGCATATTGCGCCTGAAGCACAGACCGGCGGACCGATTGCGCTTCTTAAAGAAGGCGACATCGTCACGATCGATTCAGTATTGCAGGAAATCTCTATGGCTGTAGCGGCGGAAGAACTGGAACAGCGACGCAAGGAATGGACAGCACCGCCGCTTTATAAAAAAGGGGTGCTCGGCAAATACGCACACAATGTTTCCTGCTCTTCAAAAGGGGCGGTAACTGATTATTTGAACCGTGAACAGACAGCGCCGGAAGAAACACTCGCTTTAAAAAGCTGAAACAATTGGAAAAGGGCAGCCCTCGATGTGAGGGCTGCCCTTTGTTTGTTTAAGGTAACATCTATAAGTTTTGACTCAATTTTTCAACCCGTTAAAAACGGGGAATCATTTCCATTGAAAGGTTTAACTTTCTGTGCCGCGGTCATTGTTCCACTGGGGCTTTCTAACTTAAGCAACGTAAACCCTACCTTCTTTTACGTCCTTGCGATCCTTTAATCGCGCCAGTGTGAATAAGTATTCTCAAAAACATTATCGTAGAATGCCAGATTATCAAAATTACCAGTTACCTATATGTTAACTAGATTATTATTGCATAAAACGCATTTCATGTCAACTTCTTTCTTTCCTGGGCATTTCGTTTTTGAATTGTTTTCTTTAGGGTATAATTAGAGAAATTATTTAATGTGGAAGAAGGAGATTTTATAATGCGCAATACATATGCAGACGACAGCTTAGCCTTACATACGGATTTGTACCAGATTAATATGACAGAAGCCTATTGGGCGGATGGCATGCATGAACGGAAAGCAGTATTCGAGTTGTTTTTTAGAAAATTGCCATTTGGCAATGGCTACGCGGTTTTCGCGGGACTGGAGCGAGTGCTTGATTATTTAAGGGAGTTCAAGTTTTCGGAAAGTGACTTGGCTTATTTGAAAGAAGAAGTCGGCTTCAAGGATGATTTTCTTGATTACTTGAGAACGGTGCGTTTTACGGGAGATGTCTATTCAGTCGTCGAAGGAGAGACCGTTTTTCAAAATGAACCGCTGTTGCGGATCGAAGCACCATTGGTGGAAGCGCAGCTTATTGAAACGGCGCTTTTGAATATCGTCAATTTTCAAACCTTGATAGCCACTAAAGCGAGCCGCATCAAGCAGATCGTGAAAAAGGAACGGGTAATGGAATTCGGCAGCAGACGCGCGCAGGAAATGGATGCGGCAATCTGGGGGACCCGCGCAGCTTATATTGGCGGTTTAGAAGCGACCAGCAATGTTAGAGCCGGCAAGAAATTCGGGATTCCGGTTGCCGGAACGCATGCCCATTCGATGGTACAGGCATATAAAGATGAGTACGAAGCGTTTCATTCCTACGCAAAACGCCATAAAGACTGCGTCTTCCTGGTTGATACTTATGACACGATTAAATCAGGCGTGCCAACGGCCATTCGAGTCGCGAAAGAATTAGGAGATAAAATCAATTTTATCGGTATCCGGCTGGACAGTGGTGATATCGCATTTCTGTCGAAAGAAGCGCGGAAAATGCTGGATGAGGCCGGATTCCCGGACACTGAAATCGTTGTATCTAACGATTTGGATGAATACACCATCCTCAACTTGAAAGCACAGGGAGCTCGTGTGGATTCATGGGGCATCGGCACAAAGCTGATCACCGCATATGACCAGCCGGCTCTTGGTGCAGTCTATAAACTTGTAGCGATTGAAAACGACGAGGGAAAAATGGAAGACACTATCAAGATTTCGGGCAATGCTGAAAAAGTGACGACGCCGGGCCTTAAAAACGTTTACCGCATTATAGATAGGGAAAATGGGAAATCAGAAGGTGATTATATCACTATGTCTGATGAGGATCCGGCTAAAGAAGACCATTTGAAAATGTTCCATCCGGTCCATACATATGTCTCGAAGTTCGTGTCGAATTTTGAGGCTGTCAATCTTCATCAGCAAGTGATTAAGGCTGGGGAAGTGGTTTATGAAAATCCCTCTTTGCCGCAAATTCAGGCATACGCTTCCAGTAGCCTTAATCTTTTATGGGATGAATACAAACGTTCACTGAATCCGGAAGAATATCCGGTCGATTTGAGCCAGAAGTGTTGGGACAATAAAATACGCAATATCCAAGAAGTGAAAGATGCCATCCAGCAAATGGCTGGGAAATAATAAGGAGGAAGATTCATGTCAAATTTGCAGCAGCAGATCATTAGAGAAATGAAAGTGAAGCCGACCATCGATCCGCAGGAAGAAGTGCGGCGGACAATTGATTTCTTAAAGCAATACTTGATCAAGCATCCGTTCCTGACCGGCTTTGTGCTGGGAATTTCCGGCGGGCAGGATTCGACACTTGCGGGTAAGCTTGCTCAAATGGCCGTTGATGAATTGAACGCGGAAGAAGCCGGCAACTATGCATTCAATGCCGTACGGCTGCCGTATGGCACGCAATTTGATGAACATGACGCCCAAGACGCGATTGATTTTATCAAGCCGACGAAGACTTATACGGTGAACATCAAGGAAGCGGTGGATGCGAGCGATAACGCGTTGGAAAAAGTGGGCATCGAATTGACTGACTTTATCAAAGGCAATGAGAAGGCGCGTGAGCGGATGAAAGTGCAATTTGCGATTGCGGGGTCCAATCAAGCGGTCGTGCTCGGCACTGACCATGCAGCTGAGGCGATTACGGGATTTTATACGAAATTCGGAGATGGGGCAGCCGATCTCACGCCCTTGTTTCGATTGAACAAGCGCCAAGGCCGCGCCATGCTGAAAGAACTTGGCAGTCCGGAGCACCTGTATATGAAGATTCCTACTGCTGACCTGGAAGAAGACCGTCCGGCGATTCCGGATGAAGTGGCCTTAGGCATCACCTACGACATGATTGACGACTACCTTGAAGGCAAGAAAATTCCAGGGGATGCGCAAGAAAAACTGGAAGGCTATTACCTGCGTACACAGCATAAACGCCATTTGCCGATTACGGTCTTTGATGATTTTTGGAAATGAACTGGACAGAGACAGGACAAGATGCGGATTCCGCTCCTTGTCCTGTTTTTGATTCGACGAAAAGAGTCCGTAAGCAGTGGCTTGCCATGGGACGTTCATTTCTATGGATAATAACAATGCTAAAGTTACGGAAAGTTGAGAAATTCCGGTGAATTCGTTATGCTTGAAATAAGTTTTGGACAATTTAAAAAATTTCACGCACTTTATATTGGGGGAATCAGGATGAAGTCAAAAGATCGTTTAAATGCAGTAATTGATAATATAGAAAAAGTGATTATCGGAAAGCGCGATATTGCTGAATTGAGCATGGTGGCAATGCTATCCCATGGCCATGTCCTGCTTGAAGATGTGCCGGGCGTAGGTAAGACGATGCTGGTAAGAGCACTCGCAAAATCAGTAGGCGCCGAATTTAAAAGGATCCAATTTACTCCTGACTTGCTCCCGTCCGATGTGATTGGCGTTTCCATCTACAATCCGAAAGATATGGAATTTCATTTTAGGCCAGGCCCGATCATGGGCAATATCATTTTGGCCGATGAAATCAACCGAACATCCCCAAAAACGCAATCCTCACTTCTTGAAGCGATGGAAGAAGCTTCTGTGACCATTGATGGCGTAACCATGCCTATTCCAAAGCCTTTCTTTGTTATGGCCACCCAGAACCCGATTGAATATGAAGGCACTTATCCGCTTCCAGAAGCACAGCTAGACCGGTTTCTATTGAAAGTTAAAATGGGCTATCCATCGCCGAAAGAAGAAATGGAAGTGCTCAGCCGCGCGCAGCTTTCTGCACCAATCGAAGATTTAGAAGAAGTTATTTCACTCCAAGAAGTCTTGGCGCTGCAAGAAGAAGTGAAAAAGATCAATGTTGATGAAACGATCCGGAGTTATATCGTCGAACTGACCAGGCAGACGCGGAACGACCCATATGTCTATTTGGGAGTAAGCCCTCGCGGTTCAATCGCTTTGATGAAAGCATCCCAAGCCTACGCCATGTTGAAGGGGCGCGATTATGTAACGCCGGACGATGTGCAATATTTGGCGAAATTCGTGTTCGGGCACCGCATCATGCTGCGCTCGGAAGCGCGCTATGACGGAATCACTACTGATGAAATCACGGATCGTATTTTGGCGAAAACGCGGGTGCCAGTCCAAAGGCTTGTAGGCCAATGAAAAAAACGGCCTCATTCGTGAATCTATGGGGGCGGCTCCTGTTTGTGCTGTTTATCCTGATTTTCACTTTCGCTTTCGCCATGTTCCAAGGCGGCTTTGTCAGCTGGTTTATTTTTTATATGGCACTGCCATTTGCGCTTTATTCCCTGCTGCTCGCCGTCTATCCGCTCCAGGATATGGAGTTGAGCCGGGAAATCCACACCCCGCAGGTGCGCAAAGGTTCGCCATTCTTAGCAACTATCAAAGTACAGCGGAATATGCGGTTTCCGCTGCTGTATACCGTACTGATGGAACAAACGCACTCCCCTGCACTGAATGCCAGAACCGCGGGCGGCAATCAGAAAATGCTGGTACCCGGTTTTTCTACCGGCATGTCTTGGAGCTATGAAATCCAGGATATGCCTCGCGGTGAGCATGTGCTGGAAGGGGTGCAGGTGGAAGTTTCGGATTTCTTCGGATGGGTGCGGAAGTCGAAACTGATACCGCTTCAGCAGAAAGTCCTGGTATATCCAAATACGACTGAAATCGTTTACCGCCCGATGGAATCGAGGTACGACCAAGGAGCCATGGCCGCGCCTTTCACGCTCGTGAAAGATACAACAATGGCGACAGGTGTCCGCGACTACCGTCCGGGCGACCGCGTTTCATGGATCCACTGGAAATCATTCGCGCGGACCCAGACAATGCAGACGAAAGAATTCGAAGACCGCCAGTCGCAAGATTTGTTCTTGTTGGATGACCGGCGGAAGACGGATAAATTCGAGCTCCAAGTAGAATTGGTGGCGTCTATACTTCAATCGATTGTAGATTCGAAATCGAGCGTCGCCTATTTGTCTGTAGGCGCGACCCGCAATTCGTTTCCAATCATCCAGACAGAAGAACATCTTCACCGGGTCATGTATTTCCTGGCGAAAGTGCAGCCGGACCTTGAAAATCCCGCAGAAGAAGCAGTTGGGCGTGATCTCCTGAAAATCCAGTCATCAAGTTTACTGTATGTAACAAGCAAGCTGACGATGGATATGGTTAAAGTCATCCAACGCAACGTTAAAAACTTGAATGCCTGTATGTGCCTGGTGGTCATGAAAAAAGGGGAGCGGCCATCGCGCGAAGATGAACAAGCATTTCAATTCGCGCGCTCTAAAGGCTTCGCTGTCAAATGGGTGGCGCCTGAAAACTTTTCCTCAGTCTTTATGGAGGTGAAGGATAAATGACTTCAATCCGAAAAAACAAATGGTTCATGGCAGGCTTGTATATTTTGGTCTTTTTCCTGTTGGCAGAATGGCTGGCGCCTGTAATTGCATTGACCGAAACAGGGCATAAAAACCTGTTCCTGATTTTTATCGGCATGTCGCTGATTATGGCCTTGCTGCAAGTGCCATGGTGGATTTCAGGTACGGTCAAAACGCTGTATGTCCTGTGGTTCACGGTTTACGTCTATACCGGCAAAGTTTTTTTCACAGGAGATGCAATTCGATTTTTGTGGGATAATTTTACAAAAGACTTTTCGGCAGTGTTGGCTCAGGATTGGGTCGGCACAACAGATATTTTCAGGACCGTACTTTTTTTCGCTTTGTTATGGATGGCAGTCTACCTTATTCATTACTGGGTCAGCTACCGGCTTAGCATTTTCCTGTTCTATTTGCTAACGGTGGTCTTTATCGCGGTATTGGATACGTTTAGCCCTTACACCGGAAATACGGCCATCATCCGAATCATGGTCATTGGCCTTCTATTGGCCGGTCTGCTCCATTTAGCACGATGGCTTGAGCGCCATCATATCGAACTCAGCGGCAATAAAATCGCGGCGTATATAATTCCGTTGGTGCTGATGGTTTCGGCGGCAGCCGCATTTGCCCTTTATTTGCCGAAATCCGGTCCGATCTGGCCGGACCCCGTGCCATACATCACTTCTTTTTCTGAGCAGGCCGGAAGTGGCCCGGGAGGAGAAGTCGGGCGCATCGGTTATGGCGTGGATGATTCCCAACTCGGCGGTTCTTTTATAGGTGACGATACGCCTGTTTTCAGAGCAACTGTCGCGAATGGCCAGTATTGGAAAGTTGAATCCAAAGATATCTATACAACAAAAGGGTGGGAGTTGACCGAAAACGTCGGCGATTCCTTCTTATACGGCAATGGAGAGTTTATTTCCACAGATTTCGAACCGGGTGAACCTGCTTTGCGGGACGATGCCTTGGTGTCAATGGAACAATCTTTCCCATTCGTGCTTTATCCTTACGGCACTGAATCAATTTTAATGGATCAAAATGTCGATTATCAATACGATTCGGCAGACCAGCGCATTGAAACGTATATCGATGGCACTGAAATTGAACCTGAAGTATATGAGGTTGCCTATAGTGAACCATTATATAGCTTGACCGCGCTGCAGGCAGCTAGCGTTGAAGATTTGGCTGAGCTTCCTGCCGAGTTTGACCGCTTTAAACAGTTGCCGGCGGAATTGCCCCAGCGCGTGCGGGACCTCGCGGCTGAAATAACGGCGGATGGTGACAATGTGTATGCAAAAACGCGTGCTATTGAACGCTATTTCAGCACAGCAGGCTTTGAATACAGCCAAGAGGATATTCCGGTTCCTGAGGGAGATCAAGATTATGTTGATCAATTTTTATTCGACACAAAGACGGGTTATTGCGATAATTTTTCGACATCAATGGTCGTCATGCTCCGTTCACTTGATATCCCTGCGCGCTGGGTTAAGGGTTTCAATGAAGGTGAATTAGTAGATCAGAATGGTGAAGAGGAAACTTACCAGGTCACCAATAACAATGCCCATTCATGGGTTGAAGCTTACATGCCTGGAGTCGGGTGGATGCTTTTTGAACCGACAATCGGTTTTACAGGCGCATCGGCAGTCGATTTCGACGTTGAAACAGAAACGGAAGAATTAGAAGATCCCGTCATGCCAGAGCGCCCTGACCCGCTGGCAGCTGAAGATGAAGAAGTAGCAGCTGATGCTGCAGACAGTGGCCCATCGCTATGGAGCCGATTCGAACAGTATACAGATGCACATAGAAAAGCGATCCTTTGGTCTTTGGCGGGGATTACAGCAGCAGCTTTGATACTGTTCAAAATGCGGCAAAAATGGCTGCCTGCAGTGCTCATTCCGTATTATCGTACACGCAGGAATAATGCATCAACTTTCGAAAAAGCGTATTTGCGCTTGTTGAAGCAATTGGATTTATACGGTATTAAAAGGCGAGAAGGGCAGACGTTGAAGTCGTACGCTTCGTATATCGATTCGTTCTTCGGGACCCATGATATGACGAAATTGACGCAGGCGTATGAAAGGTCTGTCTATGGCGGCAAAGATGAAACCGTCCAATGGCAAAAGCTGAAAGAAAGTTGGGAAAATTTAATCAAACAGACAAGCGGTTGATTTTGGGAGTGCGACCTTGTACAATTGAGAAAATTATAAGTTACAGGTGCCCTCATATATGTCTGGTGATATGGACCAGATGTCTCTACCAAGTCCCCGGAAATGACTTGACTATGAAGGCGGATGACGCATGCGTTTAGACATGTGCATTCGCCTTTTTGATGTAGAGCAGAAGAACGCGAGGACTATATTTCGCGTTCTTTTGCTATTTTGAGGCCTTGAATTGAATAGAAGAGGTGAAGAGTGTGCCAGTCAGCCCAATGTTGAAAGAACAGAAGAAAGTAGTGGTTTTGGATTTTGGAAGCCAGTACAACCAATTGATTACACGGCGTATTCGTGAAATCGGAGTTTATAGCGAGTTGCATCCGCATACGATTACTGCAGAAGAAATTAAAGAAATGAATGCTTCCGGCATCATTTTCTCAGGCGGACCGAATTCGGTTTATGATAAAAATGCGTTTTCAATCGATCCTGCTATTTTTGAAATGGGACTTCCGATTTTGGGAATTTGCTACGGCATGCAACTGATGGCGCTGCATTTGAAAGGCAATGTTGAAAAAGCCCAAAACCGTGAATACGGCAAAGCTGAACTTCAACTTGTAAAAGAAAGCACTATTTTTAAAGATCTTCCAAAAGAACAGATTGTTTGGATGAGCCACGGGGACCTGGTAACTGCAGCGCCACCTGGATTCGAAGTGACAGGCACAAGCGCAGGATGCCCAATTGCTGCAATGTCGGATGAGTCGCGCGGATTCTACGGTGTGCAATTCCACCCTGAAGTGCGCCATTCCATTTATGGAAATGAAGTTCTGCGCCAGTTCGTCTATGACGTTTGCGGCATGGCAGATGAATGGTCAATGGAAAACTTTATTGAGCTTGAAATCGAAAAAATTCGCGAAGAAGTCGGCGACAAGAAAGTGCTTTGTGCACTCAGCGGCGGTGTTGATTCTTCTGTAGTGGCGGTATTAATCCATAGAGCGATCGGCGACCAGTTGACATGCATGTTTGTCGACCACGGCTTGCTTCGCAAAGGTGAAGCGGAAAGCGTTATGAAGACTTTCGCGGACGGCTTTAATATGAATGTCATCAAAATCGATGCACAAGATCGTTTCATGAACAAACTGGCAGGCGTGTCAGACCCTGAAACAAAACGCAAAATCATCGGCAACGAGTTCATCTACGTATTCGACGATGAAGCGTCGAAACTTGAAGGCATGGATTTCCTTGCTCAAGGAACGCTTTATACAGACATTATCGAAAGCGGTACGACAACGGCACAAACCATTAAATCGCATCATAATGTAGGCGGTTTGCCCGATGACATGCAGTTTAAACTGATCGAGCCATTGAATACATTGTTCAAAGACGAAGTCCGTGCGCTAGGCACAGAGCTTGGCATGCCAGATGAAATCGTTTGGCGCCAGCCATTCCCAGGTCCGGGATTGGGAATCCGCATCATGGGAGCAGTTACAGAAGAGAAGCTTAAAATCGTCCGGGAGTCGGATTGGATTCTCCGTGATGAAATCAGCAAAGCAGGATTGGACCGGGACATCTGGCAATACTTTACTGTCCTTCCGGATATCCGCAGCGTCGGCGTGATGGGCGATGCCCGCACGTACGATTACGCAATCGGCATCCGAGCCGTTACATCAATTGATGGCATGACTTCCGACTGGGCGCGCATCCCTTGGGACGTACTGGAGAAAATCAGTGTCCGCCTCGTCAATGAAGTAGACCATATTAACCGCGTATTGTACGACATTACGAGCAAGCCACCTGCAACAATCGAGTGGGAATAAAGCATAAGCTGGAGCACCTTTAAAAGGTGTTCCAGCTTTTTGAATATTTCACGAACTATAAAATAAAAAAAACGATTAATGTTCGTGTTTAGGCTTGTTAATTAAAAAGAAACGTGTTATTCTACGATAGAAATTAAATAACGTTGTCGTATAATGTCGGGGATATGGCCCGAAAGTTTCTACCGAGTTACCGTAAATGACTCGACTACGATTTTTGTCCGGCTGCAGGAAGCCGGACCCTCTCTGGATTTATTTGCTTTGGAGGGGTAAATCGAACGCATACGGCACATTGCTGTATGCGTTTTTCTGTTTTCCAGCATTATTGCGGCGACACGCGGAGGAAATTACATTGAAGAAGTATTTTCAGTTTGAAGAATTGGGCACGAATTATCGCCGGGAAATCATTGGCGGTTTAACGACATTTTTAGCGATGGCCTATATTTTAGTGGTAAACCCGCTGACGCTGACACTCAGCTCGGTAACAGATCTGCCAGATGCATTGCGTATGGATTATGGCGCGGTATTCATGGCTACCGCATTAGCTGCGGCAGTAGGAAGCTTGATGATGGGGTTTGTAGCGAGGTATCCGATTGCGCTTGCTCCGGGCATGGGGCTGAATGCATTCTTCGCTTACACAGTCATCTTGACTTACGGCATTCCTTGGCAGACAGCTTTGACCGGCGTATTATTTTCTGGATTATTCTTTATCATCCTTTCGTTGTCTGGTTTGCGTGAACGCATCATCAACGCGATCCCCGCTGAACTAAAATTTGCGGTTGGAGCGGGGATCGGGTTGTACATCACGTTCATCGGTCTTCAAAATGCCGGCATCATCGTCGGCGATCCGGATACGATGGTCGGGCTTGGCGACTTGACGAACTCCTCGACACTGCTGGCGATTTTCGGTTTGGTGGTCACAGTAATCTTCATGGTCCGAGGCATTAAAGGCGGAATCTTTTTCGGCATGCTGATTGCAGCAGTAGTCGGCATGATCTTCAGCATCGTCGAACTGCCGTCTGCAATCATTGGCCAGGTGCCAAGCATGGCGCCGACATTCGGTGTAGCTTTGGAGCCGATCTTCAATGATCCGGGCTCATTGATGACAATTCAATTCCTGGTTGTCGTCCTGACGTTCTTGTTCGTGGATTTCTTCGATACAGCGGGTACTTTGGTAGCGGTAGCTAACCAAGCGGGATTGATGACGAAAGACAATAAATTACCGCGCGCAGGAAAAGCGCTTTTGGCTGATGCGGTGGCAACTGTAGCTGGAGCAATTTTCGGTACTTCTACAACGACTTCTTACATTGAATCCACTTCAGGGGTAGCAGCAGGCGCACGGTCTGGCTTCGCTTCTGTAGTGACAGGAATATTGTTCCTGGTTTCAATTTTGTTCTATCCTTTATTGGAAGTCATCACAAGTGCGGTGACGGCGCCGGCTTTGATCATTGTCGGCGTGCTGATGGTTTCCGCACTTGGCAAAATTGATTGGACGAATTTCGAAATTGCAGTTCCAGCATTTCTGACGATGATTGCTATGCCTCTTGGCTACAGCATCGCAACAGGAATCGCGATCGGCTTTATCTTCTATCCGATTACAATGATTGCTGCGGGCAAAGGAAAGCAAGTTCATCCAATCATGTACGGATTATTCGTGATCTTCATATTGTATTTCATCTTCTTGGTTTAAATAGAAAAATCCCGCCAATGGTTTTGGTGGGATTTTTTTGCTGTTTAGCGCATTAAGGATTTCAATAGGGGAGGGTGGAGTTCAGTTGGCTGCCTTGCGTAGCGGGAAGCTCACCTTCCTATGACAGCAATCAAAATGCGTGTTAGAAAGAATGCGTTTTATATATAGAAGAAAGTCGATTCGGAAGCTATCCACTGGATGTGCGGGTAGCTGATAAGGGAGAGATGAATCGGCAACCAGATGTTAGAATGTAAAGGAAAACTTTCCTTTCAAAAATGTAACAAACTTTGCTATTGATTTAATTGAAAATTCGGTTATAATAAAAATGTGGATAATTTAATAGTATTTTATTCGGTTCTATTTTTTTCTCGAAATGTATTGACTTAATACGAGTAACTTGATATATTAGTATCTGTCCTCAAACAAACAGATAAAGCAATTAAGAAGAATGTTGACATCTGAAATGCGATGAGGTATATTAATAAAGTTGCTGTTAAGAACGGCACACAATGAACCTTGAAAACTGAACAGCAAAACGTCAACAACACGCAACGGCCGCGCAAAACGGCCCGCGCAAAACTTACTGATCAGCCTTGTGCAGATCAAAGCGAATCGTGCGTCTTCGGACGGCGATGCGCCAGCAGTATTGAGCAATCAACACTACTCTATAATGGAGAGTTTGATCCTGGCTCAGGACGAACGCTGGCGGCATGCCTAATACAT
>NZ_JBZDOH010000003.1:0-346952 GCF_058268475.1 Planococcus sp. TJ-301
GAGCAAGCTCCCGACGTTCCGCTCGACTTGCATGTATTAGGCATGCCGCCAGCGTTCGTCCTGAGCCAGGATCAAACTCTCCATTATAGAGTAGTGTTGATTGCTCAATACTGCTGGCGATCGCCGTCCGAAGACGCACGATTCGCTTTGATCTGCGTGATGCTGATCAGTAAGTTTTGCGCGGGCCGTTTTGCGCGGCCGTTGCGTGTTGTTGACGTTTTGCTGTTCAGTTTTCAAGGTTCATGTAATAAATTTGGAGCGGGTGGGGGGAATCGAACCCCCATCATCAGCTTGGAAGGCTGAGGTTTTACCACTAAACTACACCCGCATATAATAGAAGGAAATAACTTAAGAATGAAATTGGCGCGCCCAAGAGGACTCGAACCTCTAACCGCTTGATTCGTAGTCAAGTACTCTATCCAATTGAGCTACGGGCGCTTATAAGCGATATGGTGCGGCCGAGAAGAGTCGAACTTCCACGGGATTTCTCCCACTAGGCCCTCAACCTAGCGCGTCTGCCATTCCGCCACGACCGCATTAAATTATTTT
This sequence comes from Planococcus sp. TJ-301, assembly GCF_058268475.1. NCBI lineage: Bacteria > Bacillati > Bacillota > Bacilli > Caryophanales > Caryophanaceae > Planococcus > Planococcus sp. TJ-301. Next base: position 550 of record NZ_JBZDOH010000003.1, read on the forward strand.
TAAGGACAAATTCTATTGTACAACATACAAGATATTAAGTCAATGTTGTTTTTCGATTTGCCTTAGCCGCAATTCAAGCTGGCATTCAATTATCTTCAAGTTAAAATTGGCTGGGGTACCTGGATTCGAACCAGGGCATGACGGGATCAAAACCCGTTGCCTTACCGCTTGGCTATACCCCAATAAATGGCGGTCCCGACCGGGATCGAACCGGCGATCTCCTGCGTGACAGGCAGGCATGTTAACCGCTACACCACGGGACCATTTGGTTGCGGGGGCAGGATTTGAACCTGCGACCTTTGGGTTATGAGCCCAACGAGCTACCGAACTGCTCCACCCCGCGACAATAATATAGTAATACTTTGTTTCTCTTACGCTTGTTTCGTAATGGACACCTGCATCGCCTTTGGCTGCTTCGGTGTTACTGCGCCGTCTTCGTACGGCTTGTTGCTCCACCCCGCGACAATAATATAGTAATACTTTGTTTCTCTTACGCTTGTTTCGTAATGGACACCTGCATCGGCTTGCGCCTGCTTCGATGTTAATTCTCTTACCCACTCGCTTGCTTATGTATAAAAGAAATGACCCCTACGGGATTCGAACCCGTGTTACCGCCGTGAAAGGGCGGTGTCTTAACCGCTTGACCAAGGGGCCGAATGGCTCCGAAGGTAGGACTCGAACCTACGACCATCGCATTAACAGTGCGGTGCTCTACCACTGAGCTACTTCGGAATAGTGCTGCCAAGTGCTGTTTAAGTACTTGTCGACTTTTTCTATTATAAAGAGGCTTTAGGGAATCGTCAACACTTATTTTCCCACATCTTTTTCGGCAGCAAAATGGCGCTCCAGGCTGATGTAATCCACCGGAGACGCAATCCCGTTTTCCACTCTAGGGATTTATCGGCCCAACACCGGATTCCTAATCGCCATTCAGCAATGCCACATTATTTTATCGCCAGTTTTCCGGAGCACTTGCCGCAGCGATAACGTTCGACATTCATCCGGATTTTGCGCTGGTACTCCGTGCTGCACGCAATGCATTCGTAAATATAGCGTTTGGCCGCACGCTGATTCGCCCGTGGCACAACTGCGGAACAAAACCGCGGTGATCCCGTCCTTTTCAGCAATTCCCGGAAGTCCGCATCGCGATGTTTATAGCCGCGCCCTTCTAAATGGAGGTGGTAATGGCACAACTCATGCTTTATGATGCCTTCCAATTCGGCATAGCCGAATTTTTCATATGACTTAGGATTGATTTCGATATTATGGGAACGCAATAAATACCTGCCGCCTGTCGTGCGCAAACGCGAATTGAAAACTCCCTCGTGGCGGAAAGGCTTTCGGAAAAAGTCGTTGGAGATTTCTTTGATAAGCTCGGTCAGTTCCTGATTGGTCATGGCTAACTCCTTATTAAAATCGTTATGTGTTCGTCCTGCAATTCTCCTGCACCTGAATGTTACCGAGCATAGCACAGCTTTTATAAAAAATCAGCAAAAAAGAGCCGGTCGATTGACGGCTCTTTGAACTATATTTTATTATTCTGTCTGATCTTTCGGCTGCAGCATTGTTAAGGCAATACGCCCTTTGTCTTTCTCGACTTTCTCGACCCAAGCGGTGACGATATCACCGACAGCCACTACGTCAAGCGGATGCTTTACGAAGCCTTTTTTCAATTTCGAAATATGGACGAGCCCATCCTGCTTCACGCCAATGTCGACAAACGCTCCGAAATCGACAACGTTCCGTACGGTGCCTTGAACTTCCATGCCCGGCAGGAGATCTTCCATTTTCAAGATATCATTTTTCAATAAAGGCTGCGGGAACTCATCACGCGGATCGCGGTTCGGCTTTTTCAGCGCATCCAGGATATCCTGCAACGTGATTTCTCCGACGCCCCACTTCTCGCTCAGCTCAGCCAGCTGTAGAACCGATAATTTCTCTGCAGTTGCTGGTGTGCCGACTTCGTTCTTGCCTGCTCCCACCAATTCCAATAACTTTTCCGCTACAGCGTAGCTTTCCGGATGGATACCCGTGGCGTCCAGCGGGTTCTTGCCTTCAGGAATCCGCAGAAATCCGATGGCTTGCTCATACGTTTTAGCCCCCAGGCGCGGAATCTTCTTCAACTGGGCACGTGATGTAAAGCGCCCGTTCTCGTCCCGCACCTTGATGACATTTTCAGCGACCGTCTTGCTTAGCCCAGCAACGTACTGCAATAAAGACGCAGAAGCTGAGTTGACATTGACGCCAACTTGGTTGACCGCTGTTTCCACAACGAATGTTAATTGATCCGCCAGTTTTTTCTGAGAGACATCGTGCTGATATTGCCCGACGCCCACCGCTTTCGGATCGATTTTCACAAGCTCTGACAATGGATCTTGCAAACGGCGGGCAATAGAAGCGGCGCTGCGCTCTTCGACTTGGAGATTCGGGAACTCCGTGCGGGCAACTTCAGATGCAGAATAAACGCTCGCTCCCGCTTCGTTGACAATGACATACGAAATGTCCGCATCAGTTTCCGCGAGAAAGTCCGCAACAAATTGTTCCGTTTCACGCGAAGCCGTGCCGTTGCCGATCGCCATGATCTGTATCGGATATTTCGATACTAGGGCTTTCATCGTCCGCTTCGCTCCCGCTTGGTCATTTTTCGGAGCATGCGGGTAAATGACCGCGACTTCCAATAACTTGCCCGTTTCATCAATGACCGCTAGTTTGCAGCCGGTGCGGTAAGCCGGATCGACCCCAAGTACCATTCTATTTTTCATTGGCGGCTGCAATAAGAGATTCCGCAAGTTCTCTGAAAAGATGTGGATTGCTTGAGTTTCCCCTTTTTCACTGAGCTCGGTGCGGATTTCACGTTCGACTGAAGGCTGGATCAAGCGCTTGTAACCATCTTCGATCGCCTGTGCCACGAATTCTGCAGACGGGACACTCGATTTAACCCATTTGTTTTTCATCAATGTCACAATCCGGTCGGTCGGCGGCTGGATTGATACGCGAAGGACGTCTTCTTTCTCTCCACGGTTAATTGCCAAAATACGGTGCGGCACGATTTTGCTAATCGCTTCTTCGTAGTCGTAATACATTTCGAAGACCTGCTTCTCGTCCTCATGGCTCTTTTTGGCGGCCGTTAAAATCTCGCCGTCTTTGCGCGTCATGTAACGTGCCTTTTCCCGAATATCCGGATCATCCGCAAATAATTCCGCCAGAATGTCCTGTGCGCCTTGAATCGCTTCATCCGCGGTGGCTGCTCCGGTTTCTGCAGCGACAAATTCAGCGGCCTTTTTCAACACATCGCCGGTTGATGCTGACAAGAGCCAATCCGCCAACGGTTGAAGTCCCTTCTCTTTCGCGATTGTTGCTTTCGTCCGTCGTTTTTGCTTATATGGCCGGTAAAGGTCTTCTAAGCGCTGCAATACCGTTGCCGATTGAATCGCCTTTTCCAGCTCATCTGTCATTTTTTCCTGTTCAGCGATTGAACGGATAACTTCCACTTTCCGCTGCTCCAGGTTCTGTATGTATGTATAACGATCTTCAATCGATTTAATCTGCACTTCATCAAGTGAACCGGTAGCTTCTTTGCGGTAACGGGCTATAAACGGAACCGTATTGCCGTCATCCAATAACTCAATAACTTGTTTGACCTGATCTGCGCGAACGCTGGTTTCTTTGGCAATCAACGCATGGATTTTCTGCATGTCCACAAAAACACTCTCCTTCATTTCCTTGAAAACGGATAAAATTCAATCAGCTTATAGCGCCTAAACAGATGCTAGCGCTTTTCTTACTGTCCAGCTCCGGCACCTTGCCCCTCGAGGTCGCTTCAGCCTTGTCGGGGCAGAACAGGTGCCTGTGCTTTTCTACTGTCCAGCTCCGGCACCTTGCCCCTCGAGGTCGCTTCAGCCTTTCCGAACATGGCAAAAAGCGCCATGATCGGCAAGGCTTCCAGCGCTTGTCTGGGCAGAACAGGTGCCTGTGCTTTTCTTATTTTACCATAAAAAAAGAAGCCTACTCATTTGAGGAGGCTCCCTGCTATGAACGTGGCGTCGTCGCCTGTTTTGATTTCTCGGAGAATATCGTAATAAAGGCGCTCAGGAATTCCCGCCCGTCTCATCATCACTTTCGGATTCCGCAATTCCACTCCATCAGAATGGATAAGGAACAAGTCATCTTCAACGTAAGTGTAGAGTTGGGTGCGCAATTTCTGTGGGCGTCCTGATAAATACCCCATTACCGGCAATGGATAAATCATTTCATCCGTCCCTTTACGGTAAAGGTAGAATCGGATATTTCCCACGCAAGTGTATTCCAGCGTCTTCTTTTTGAAGTCCACTTTGAAAATTGCAACTGCCGCGCCTCTTTTTTGCACCATCAAATCGTTGAAACGCCCCATGAGGGAGTCGATCGATTCGTGGTGATACTGCTCTAGAATTTGCGGAATGACCTGCGACGATTCACGCGCCACGGGGCCATTCCCGAGTCCATCGGCTACTGAGCAAATGAAATAATCGTCCGTCAGTACAGTATGGTAGCTGTCGCCGGATTCATAATTACCATGTTTTGCTTCATTAAAGATACAAGCTTCAACGTAATGGTGTTTTATAGTCTCCACTAGGATACTCCACCGGCAGCCAAAATGGCTTCTTGCAATTTTTTAATCGCTTTGCGTTGCAGACGAGACACGTGCATTTGAGAAATCCCCAGCTTATCACCGGTTTCTTTCTGGCTCAGCTGCTCTATGTAGGTATACTGGATGATCTGCTTTTCTCGTTCAGAAAGCACATTCATCGCATTCGCTACAAGCATGCGCTGATCCGCTTTTTCATAGCCATCGTCCTCTTGCCCTACAACGTCAAATAAAGTCACGGTACTGCCATCGGAATCAGCTTCAAGAGAGTGGTCCATAGACAAGGCCTGATAACTCTTGCCCATCTCCATTGCTTCAAGCACATCGTCTTCTTCCACATCCAGGTATTCCGCGATTTCCCACACTTGCGGAGAACGCTGAAGTTCCCGGGTCAGGACTTCGACAGTTGATTTGATGCGGGGTCCAAGTTCCTTGATACGGCGTGGAACATGGATCGCCCAAGTTTTGTCACGCAAAAAACGCTTGATTTCGCCGATAATTGTCGGCACTGCGAAAGCTTCAAAACTCCTGCCGAAAGATGGATCATAGCGGCGAATTGCTCCGAGGAGCCCTAACATCCCGACTTGCGCAATGTCTTCGTGGTAAGATTTACCATTTGAATATTTGCGCGCTATTGATTCCACCAGCCGCTTGTAGTTCATGACAAGCATTGTCTGTGCTTCTTCATCTTCCGTTTGTTGATAAGCCTCGATCCATTCAAGCACCTGCTCTTTGGTCGGCTGATTAGGATGAGATCGTTTCGACATCCTCTTCCACCTGCTCTCCTCCAACATACTTAGTCATGAAGACCGTGACGCCTTCCTGATGATGGACTTTTACTTCATCCATCAAAGTTTCGATCAAGTATAGGCCAAGGCCTCCTTCGCGAAGAAAAGCCCCTTCCTCCTGATCGTGATAAGGACCTACTTTCGCCTTTGTTTCTTCAAAATTGAAACTTTGGCCATGATCCGCTACCATAATTTCAATCTTATCGCCGTAAAGCGCACAGCCAATGACAACTTCGCCTTCTTCGCCTTCGGAATAAGCGTGCTGGACTGCATTCGTCACCGCTTCACTTGAAGCGATTTTCAAATCTTCAATATCGTCGAACGTAAAACCAATGCGGCTTGCTAATCCCGAAATCGTCAAACGGGCCACACCGACATATTGCGATTTTGCAGGCACTCTCATTTCAACATAATCGAAAGGACGCATATCAATTACCACCTTTTCCAACTGATTCGATGTCCATGATTTCGCCCAAACCAGTAATGTCGAATAAACGTTTCAAACGTGTTGAGAGACCTTTCAGCTTCACATGTCCGCCTTTAGCATTTACCGACTTATAGAATGCCACGAAAACCCCTAATCCAGTACTGTCCATATAATCAACGCCGGAAAGATCCAACACTGCATTCAAACCTTCTTTATGGTGATGCATTTCCAGTTTTTCACGGAGAACAGGCGCTGTGTGCGCGTCGATTTCGCCGCGGATAAAACCTGTTAATGTATTGTTTGATTCTTCTAGCTCAACTTGAATATTCATCTATTATGACACCCCTGTTTTATCAATATTTCATTAAATTAAAAAAGCCATCGTAAGTCTAATTACCACCTTCCGGCGGTTTTTAAACATACTTCAGACTTTTTTATAAATCACCAACGTAAAGTCGTCCGACAGCACGGCATTCTGCATGCGTTCAAGCGCGTCGTAAACATACTGGACGATCACTTGAGCCGGTTCATCCTTTTTCTCTTCAATCATTTCGAAAATGACTTCACGCTCGATAAACCCTTGATCCGTCCGGCCTTCCGTCACGCCGTCCGTCATCATGATGACCATATCATTTTCTTCAAGTTGGACCGTATGCTCTTCATATGCCGCAGAAGGCGATACGCCCAGTAAAAGGCCTTTGGCGTATAATTCACTGAACTCATTGGTTTTCGCACGATACAGGATAGCCGGCTCATGCCCGGCCGAACCATATGTCATTTGCGCGCTCGCCGCGTCGTATTTGCCATAGAACATGGAAACAAACATCGAATCGTCGATGCTTTTCTCAACGACCCGGTTGATGACACCCAAAACCTCGGAAGGATTTGCGGGTGAATGATTGAGGCTATCCATGCCAAATTTGACCATGGACATGCAGAGGGCGGCCGGGAGCCCTTTGCCGATAACATCTGCAACGGCGATTCCGGCATGGCCTTCTGCGTCACTGATGAAGTATATGTAGTCCCCGTTCATTTTCCGTGCGGGAATTGATAACAGACCAATATCCAAGCCATCCAAGGCAGGCAATTTCGTTTTCAGCAAAGTCTCTTGAACATTTGCCGCCAAGTCCATCTCCACCCTGATTTCTTCCTGCCGCTGCAAGAGGCTTTGACGCTCCTGCAAAGCAAGGCCGTAGTTAATCATCATTTCAACCAGGAAATCAAAAGAGTGCCAAACCACTTCAGGTAAGTCTTTGTAAATTTCCTGCATCGCCGCCTTATGGACGCTGATGACTTCTTCCGGAGAAATGTTTTCAGAAATAAGCTGCCTGCTGAAATTCTGGCCGACATACAAATTCTGTTCTGACTGGCGCTGCATATACTGATTTAAAATCTCTTTGTATTGATTTTCGATTTTGTGGACCATATGTGCCCCCCCTATCGAAGCCATTTCGTAGCTCTTATGTCTGTCCCTTCTCCCGGGATCGTTTCAATCTTAAATTCATCCATTAACCGTTTGACGCCTGGCAATCCTGCACCTAATCCTCCAGAAGTAGAAAATCCGTCTTCCATCACTTTACGGATGTCGGGAATTCCGGGCCCCTGGTCGGCAGCGATGATCAAAATTCCCTTGATGCCATTTTCCATCAATTGTTGAATTTCAATTCTCCCTTGTCCAGCGTATAAATAAATATTGCGGGCAAGTTCGCTGATCGCCGTCGTTATACGCGCTTGATCGACAGTGCCAAAACCCAGCTCTTTTGCAACATTGCGCCCGAGCTGCCGTGCTGCAACAATATCCCATTCCGTTAAAATTTCCACCGAAGACTGGTTGCTCATTATTAAGCCTCCAATTCCAGTTGAAGTTTATCCAGCCCATTTTCTAGATCCAGGGCTGTCATAACATCTTCAAGTCGAATTCCTAATTCGATCAAAGTGATAGCCACTGCTGGTTGAATACCGGTAATAACTACTCGCGCTCCCATTAGGCTTGACATGCTAATGACGTCCCCTAAGACTTTTGCGATAAACGAATCGATGAAATCAACAGATGTTAAATCAATCACAACTCCACGCGCGCTTGTTTCGTGCAACTTATTCAATAGATCTTCCTGAAATTGGATGGCTGTCTGGTCATCCAATTCCCACTGGATGGAAACGATCAATGTATCTCTTAGTTTTAAAATTGGAATCCGAAAATTCATTGTTCATCAACCTCCACGATTTTGCGATTGGTCCAAGCGAGTGCTTGTTCTACACCACGCTGCAACGTGCTTGTAGTCGTAAACTCATTCAAATTAATGCCCAGCGTAACAATCGTTTGGGCAATTTCAGGCCGTATTCCCACTAACATGCATTTCGCGCCGACTAACCGCACAGCGTCTGCAGCTTGAATGATATGGTGCGCCACCATCGTATCAACTACCGGTACACCGGTGATGTCCAGAAGGACCACTTCCGCGCGGTGCTTCACAACGCCTTCGAGCAAGTTCTCCATAATTAGGCGCGCGCGTTCCGTATCGATTGTTCCGACAAGCGGCATGACCGACACTTTTTCAAATACAGGGATCAATGATGCCGACAATTCCTGCAAAGCGATTTTCTGCAGGGTTACAGTACGCTCCCATGTTTTTGAATAGGCAGCAACTGTGCTGTCGCGGATCGGGATGATCCATTTATTGAATTCTTTGAAGAAGTCGCGGAAATTCTCCTGCGTAATGAGTCCTGCTCTTTCCATCCCTTCAAAAACCACTTCGGAGAAATGATCGATCGCTTTAGTAACAAACGTCATCGACCAGCCAAGGCGTACTACTTTTTCTGCAAAATCGTTTAAGCGGGTTTCATAAGCCTGGTGGCTCTCTAAAAGATTCGACACCATCAGATCCGCGAATTCCTTGCTCGTCTGGTTCATCAAATCCGTTGGCATCACTTGGAAAGAACGATCATTTTTTTCGTTCTTCATAAGCTCCTGCCATTCGGCGATTATTTCAGTGTTATTTTCTTGAATATATCTAGCCATTTGCTTATTCATCTTCTGTTGTAAACCTCCCTGAACTTCCATGCAGTGAACACATCCAGTTACATTTTAGATAATCTATCTTTATATTGTATCGGAAAAAAGTTTTTTTCACATCTTTTTTGTCGTTAAGCCTACAGATTCTTACGGGATAATAGAAAAAACACCTGAAAGGATAAACTTTCAGGTGTTTTCGGAGTATGTATGCTTAGAACTTAACAAGACCGACACTGATTTCTAGTGCCTCGTCAACTTTTTCCATTAACGCTTCATCGAGCTGGGTGATTTTATCAGTCAACCGGGATTTATCGATCGTACGCAATTGTTCAAGCAAGATAACCGAATCACGCTCAAAGCCATATTTCTTGGCATTGATCTCAACGTGAGTCGGCAATTTCGCTTTCTGGATCTGCGCCGTTATCGCTGCAATAATCACCGTTGGGCTGAAACGATTCCCTATATCATTTTGTATAACCAGCACCGGCCGGGTCCCACCTTGCTCAGACCCGACCACTGGAGATAATTCTGCAAAAAAAACGTCTCCACGTTTTACAATCAAATTGTCAACCTCCGCTTACGAGTCGCACGGTCGTGTGCTCCGCTTCATACTCCGCGTGAGAACATTCACAAGCGATGGATAAATTGATTTGTGACATCTCCACGTAGCCTTTGATCATTGCTTCTCGAATATGATGTGAATCGTATATATTTTTGGTTACCCTTTGGGTGGAAACGTAAACATAGTCGCCGCGCTCCTGAAACCGTTCATCTGAATGTGTTGTCAGCTCTGACATCAATTGTTTAGGCAGTTTCACTACCACTTCTCTTGGCTTCGATTTCTCGTACACAGCCCTACACCTCCGAAAAATACCGTTCTTTCATGTCTCACCCTTTCATCTTAACATCTAAGATAGCTGGTGAAAAGACATTGTTGGGATTTCGGACTTTCAAACATACACTCTCGGGACTCTTTTCGTTAAAACACAGGGGATTTCATAAGGAATCGTGCCCAGTTTATCTGCCCATTCATTGATGCGTATTTCCTCTTTGCCTTGTTTTCCGAACAACTGGACTTTCTCTCCAACCGGCAATTTTTCAGGGACGCGGATCATGCACTGGTCCATACAAATGCGCCCGACAATTTGCGCCCGCTCGCCTCTCACCAGCACATCCTGCCCTTGGAGGCCGCGCAGCATGCCATCAGCATAACCGATTGGCAATGTAGCGATCCACTCATCTTCTTCACAGCGGTAAGTGCCGCCATAGCTGATGGCTTCTCCCGCTTTCACCTTTTTGATATGGACAATTTCAGTTTCCAGGCTCATGGCCGGGACTAAAGGGAAAGCCATTCTTTCTTCTACATAGGCAGAAGGAGCGATTCCGTACATTGAAATCCCCACCCGCACAGCACCATAAGCAAGATCGGGATGCATGAGCGAGGCCGCGCTATTCGATACATGGACCAACACATTAGGATCATCGAGCTGGCCGATGATTCTTTTCATGCGCTTGACTTGCCGTTCAAACAACTCTCCCGTCTCCTCATCCGCGGTAGCAAAATGGGTGAAGATGCCTTCAAATACCATCGAATGGCGCCGAATTTCCGCTATCGCTGTTTCCGCCTCTTCTGCGTCTACGCCGACACGCCGCATGCCCGTATCAATCTTCAAATGGATTTTCAATGGAAGAAACTCCGGATTCTGGGCGGCTGAAGCGGTGCTCAGCCAGTCCAGTGAAATAGCCGCCAGGGCAATTTCTTCTTGCTGGGCTACTGGCACAAACGATGAGGGCGATGCCCCCATTACAAGGAGTTTTTCCTGAAACCCGTTGTTCCGCAAAAACAGTGCTTCGTCCGGCGTCGCTACCGCCAACATTTTGATGCCCGTATCTACTGCCCGGCGCGCCACTTCCAGTACGCCGTGCCCATAGGCATCCGCTTTTACGACAGCCATTATTTCCGCAGCGCCCAGCCCTTTTTTGAAGGATGCCAGGTTTTTTTCTATAGCGCTTAAATCAATGACCGCTTTCGTCGGCCGATAATTTTCCGTCATACTCTCACCCCGATTGATTAAGATTGCAAAAGAACTTGTGCAGCAGCGTAGTCTTTTGTGTGGGTGATCGAAACCAACCCATTTTCCCGCTGCTGATAAAATAAGCAGGGCTTCCCTTTTTCGTTTTTGCGGATTTCAATATCCTGAAAAGAACAGGATGCACCGATGCCTGTGCCATTGGCTTTCCCGAACGCTTCTTTTGCCGCGAAACGGCCAGCCAAAAATTCAGTTTTACGCGTGCTGGACAATGCTGCATATTCAGTGAGTTCACTTGTTGTCAAAACCCGTTCGCGCAGCTTCGGCGACTTGGCGTCTATTCTCCGGATGCGCCCAAGTTCGACAATATCCAGACCAATTCCAATAATCATAAATGTTTCTCCTTTCAATCGCAAACCTTAAAAAGGTATAATAACATGTATGAAAAAGAGGTGACTACATGTTTATCCGCACAGAAAGTTTTTCGCAGTATTTGCGTATGTATCCTGTTGTATCTACCTTGCTTGCCATCAATATCATTATCCATGTGCTAGGATGGCTGCCAATCATTGGCGAATTAATTTTCAGCTACGGTGTCGGCGCCAATTATTTGATAGCTGAAGGCCAGTGGTGGAGATTCATCACGCCGATGTTTCTGCACGGCAGTTTTATGCATTTATTGTTCAATATGTTTTCGTTGTTCCTGTTCGGACCAGAACTTGAAAAGCTGACCGGCAAAGTCCGCTTCTTGACGGTTTATGGATTGGCGGGGCTTTTTGGTACCGTAGCTACATATTTCCTTGAACCCTTGGACTACTTGCACGTCGGTGCGAGCGGCGCGATCTTCGGTATTCTTGGCGCTTTCGCGGCATTGCTGTATTACGGACGCCGCGCGTTGCCGCAGTTGAGACAAATTATACTGCCAATCATCGTGATAAGTATAGTGATGACTTTCTTGACGCCGAATATTAATGCCACTGCGCATATCGCAGGGATGATTACCGGTTTCCTTGTTGGATTAAGCTATTTCCATCCAAAAAGGATCGTCAGCTGGAAATCGAAAAAATAAAAGTCAGCCGGAGAAATATTCCGGCTGACTTTTTTCATCTTCCGGCAGCGGCCGGCTAGATGGTTCGTACCAGGCCATGATGCGCTCAGCATCGCCTGTATCCATATGATTGATGCGCGAGGAAGCGCCCATTATCCCGGATTTTATCGTTGCCTCAATGGAAGCCAATTGCTTGCGCCGCTGAAAATAGCTTTGCGTGACATCAACCGCCTGCACACGCCTCTTCATCAAATAGAAGGAATGTTTGCTGAAGCCTCGAAACTGCATCGTCAACTGCTTGTCTATCAACGCATACCCCACTGTCCGATGCTGCCACACTCCGAGCCCAATGATAATCGGCACCAGCAGCAGACTAAAGAGCCCATACGGGTAAAAGAAATAGCCTATTGCCCCAATAAGCGGAGCCAGCCATATGAAATCGAGCCGATAGAAAAAACGGACACTGCGTTTTGGCGCGCCTGTAAGTTTCGGGTTCCACTCTGTTTCCGGGAATAATTCCGACAACACCGGCAGCATCACTGATTTCTTAGCAAGCGGGAAAAGACGGATTTTCTCCTCTTTATCGCCCAGCGAACCACCTGCACTTTCTACAGTCACCGTTGCATAACCAAACCATTCCCGCAGAGGATTTTGAGAAATTTTGATTCCCTGCACCCGCTTAAACGGCACCGAAATTTTCTTTTTCTCAAGCAAGCCGCGTGTAATGTAGATATTGTCTTCATCTGCCTGAATGGTAAATTGGTAATTCGCGAAAATCGTCAGGAATACGGAAATGACCCAGGCAATCGCCAGCACTATAAAGACAGCCAACACGGCAATTAAATAGCCAAAACGCAAGAACAGCATAACCTCTTCATAAAGTGCTTCGTAAGGAATCAAATCCGAAAACTGCGACAGGAAAACCGCGACAGCCGATAACACCACTCCGATGCCGCTTGACGTCGTCGCCAAAATCACCAGTTCTTTGAGCGTCATGCGATAAAAAACGCGCGCCCCTTTTTTCTCCGGCATTTCCACGGGAGCAGTTTGCACTTCTTCATCACTTGGCGCTTGTTGACGAAAACCTCTCTTCGCTTCTTCCATCTTGCTTGCAATGCGGTCGGCGTCTTCGCGGTTAATCGCAGTCAAAACCGCTTCTGACTCTCCAGCTTTGCCGGAACCCGCAGTTTCAACCTTGACTTTGACCAAACCGAACAGCCGATGGAAAATCCCTTCGGTGTAATTCAGGCTTTGGATCCTGTCAAAAGGGATATAGCGCTTTTTCTTTACGAACAAGCCATACTCGATGCGCAATTCTCCGTCCTCAAACCAATAAACGAAGCGCTTCCACTTGATAATTCCCGCCACTAACATGAAAAGCACGACAACGATGCCGACGAAAAAAGGGATCAGCCCTTGCCATCCTTGGGTAAACATCCCCGATACGCCGCCGTCTCTGAATAAATTCACGCCGAATACAACGATAAATGGCACAATCAGCTCTTTCAATGCTTTTAGGAAGTTCAAAAATGCGGACAACGGATGAAGTTTATAACGGGTTTCAGACATCATCTTCCGCCACCCTTGCCAAAACAGAAATCCTGGCTCTCAACTCATCCGCTTCTTCCGTAATCAATGCCGGAATCGTATGCACTGTTGCTGCTGTCGAAATGGAAATTTCAGCCAAATTATACTTGCGCAAAATAGGGCCTTGCGCCGTATCAACATGCTGCACGCGAACCATCGGCACCAGTGTGCGGCGAATAATGAACAAACCGTGCTGCAATTCGATTTCCTGCTCACGCACTTCGTAGCGCCATCGCTGCCAGCGAATTTTCGGAAACAGATAAATAAGCAAAAACCCGAAAAGTACAATAATGCCGGCGTATGCGGCGTAAAGCCAGGCCGGCCACTCAAAGAAATAAGTTAATGCCGCGGAGCCTGCAGCCACTAATGCAATGACGAGCGTTTCAATTAAGCCATAAAGCCGCCAAACCGTCAGCCCTTTTCTTGAAATTTGATTTTTTGGTTGATTGTTCACTTGCTGCACCCCATCTTTCAGGCTATCAGTAAACTTTCGATAGCCTTTTCATTTCGTTCCAACGTACTTCCATGTCTCGAAGCTAGCGCAGCGTTGCAGAGACAGAGACAGGCGGATGCTTTCCGCGGGCGAGCGCCGAGCCGCTTCATTCGAAGGTCTTTCTAAATAAACCACTTCTTTATAAAATAGTGTAGGACATAATCATTTCAGTTTCTGGCAATTAATATGTAGTAAAACAGAGCAGATTCCTAGAGAGCAACGCAGCGATAGGGACAGAAGCATACAGGCTTGCGGGATTGGTTTGCGGAATACCAATCCACTTCACAACATAATGATTTTAGCTCCTTTTAAAAGTACTCCACTCTCGCTTCTCTCTATATTACTATACGATTCATGCATTGATGCGTTTCAGTCCATTGTACATCAGTTTGAAAGCACAAAAAAGACGAATGCGAAAACAGTTTCCTGTTTCCGCATTCGCCTTCTATTTCAGCTTACGCTTTTCTTATAATCTAGCTCCAGTGCCGAGCTCTTCGGGACATAAGTCAACCCAGCTGTGTGGCAAAGAACGCCACTTCGCTGGTCTGCCTTATGCCTGTCGGAGCTGAACCGGCACTTACGCTTTTTCTTCTTAAGATTCGTGACGGCGAGTGCGTCCTGGACGTCCTCCGCCGCTTGTGCTGCCTTCACGGCGTCTTGTTGCGCCAGATCCACCAGCTCCAGTGCCTGAACGGCTTGAAGATGGACGGCCTGATCCAGTTGAACGGCTGCCTTTATAGCCTCCGCCACCACTGCTGCGTCCGCCTTTGCCTTTATAGCCTCCGCCTCCGCGGGATGGCAATGGGCGCTCTTCCGAAATTGATACTGGTGTATCTTCCGGCTCTTTAGTCATTGTTTTAAGGGCCGCTGCAATCAAATCAACAGCATCAAACTTCTCAAGCATTTCTGCCGCAAATTCACGGTAGTCGCCCAAGTTGTTTTTCTCAGTCATTTCTTGCAATTGTTCCACAGCAACGCGTTTTTGGCCTAGTACAGCTTCATCAGCAGTTGGAGGAATCAAAGCTTCCATTTTTTTCTTAGTTGTGCGTTCAACGATGCCCAAGTAGCCCATTTCACGTGGTGTTACAAACGTGACTGCGACTCCTTTTTTACCTGCACGGCCAGTACGGCCGATACGGTGGACATAGCTTTCAGGATCTTGTGGAATATCAAAATTGTATACGTGTGATACGCCTGAGATATCAAGTCCGCGAGCTGCTACGTCAGTTGCAACCAAGATGTCGATTTTGTTTGCTTTGAATTGCTTCAAAACAGACATACGTTTTGCTTGGCTCAAATCGCCGTGAATTCCTTCAGCCAAATAGCCGCGGATGTTCAAAGCATGTGCCAATTCATCAACCCGGCGTTTTGTACGTCCGAAGATGATCGCAAGTTCTGGTTGTTGTACGTTCAAAAGACGTGAAAGGATATCAAATTTTTCGCGTTCTACCGATTTAACGAAGAACTGCTCAATATTCTCAACAGTCATTTCTTTTGATTTGATTTTAACGATTTCTGGAGTCTTCATGAATTTCTCTGCAATGCGGCGGATAGCATCCGGCATAGTTGCTGAGAACAACAATGTTTGGCGAGTATCTGGCACGCTTGACATGATTGTTTGGATATCTTCAATGAAGCCCATGTTCAACATTTCGTCAGCTTCGTCCAGGATCAATGTGTTTACATTGTCCAATTTAAGCGTACGGCGGTTGATATGGTCCAAAAGGCGTCCTGGTGTACCAACGATGATGTGTGGACCGTTTTTAAGTGCACGGATTTGACGGCTGATTTCTTGGCCACCGTATACTGAAAGGATGCGCACGTTTTTATCTTGGCCCAGTCTGTACAACTCTTCTGAAACCTGAATTGCTAATTCGCGAGTTGGCGCAATTACCAATCCTTGGACATTGCCGTTTTTAGTGTCGATTTTTTCGACCAATGGAATACCGAATGCAGTTGTTTTACCAGTTCCCGTTTGGGCTTGTCCGATAATGTCCTTGCCTTCCATACCTAGACGGATTGTACCTTCTTGAATCGGTGTTGCTTCTTCAAACCCCATGCGTTTTACGGACTTTAAAGTGGTTTCGCTAATATTTAACTCTGAAAATTTTACCAAATGTTTTCAATCTCCTTTTGTCTTCATCTTATTTACAAATGGTGTACATTTTAGATGAAATCGTGACAAAGTCGAGCCTTTATGAGGAAGTTTCACGTCGAAAATCATACTCTGTAGTTTTAAGTCAGAGGGGATGTGTGAACAGAAAAAGCTCGGGCGTTGCCGAGCGGTCTGATCGGCGGGTTTTGATGCCCAATAAGTAGAACAAACCGTTTTGCTCAAAAAAATACTCTTCACAAGTGAAGAGCGTTCCAAAAATGTATCCATTGCTTTCATTAGAATAACACGATTTTTAAGCACTTGCAATCAATACGCAAAGGTTCTAATAATCAGTTTACTCTGTGCCTTTCTTCATAAATGCCAAAACCCGCATGAACCAATCCTCGCAGTCCTCGCTATAACAAATCATATGCTTCCCTGTTTCTGAGCGGATGATCTGTTTATCTTCAGAAGCGATATTGTCGTAGATAAAGTCCGCAGCCGATACCGGCACCACCCCATCCTTCATCCCCTGCACAATGCAGGCGGGGATATGGATGTTCTTGTAATATGGTTCGATCAGTTTGACGACCTTCAGGAATTCCCGCGTCGACAACATTGGCGTATTGATGAGTTTATATTGGTAGCGCTTATAAAACTCATTTTCTGCTAAGCGCATTTTCGCGGCATCCGATAAGGCGCCTTTGACTTCTTGCAATAATTGCGCTGGGCTGATGTATTTGGCCGCTGCACTCAGCAGCACAAGGCGGTCGATTTTATAGCGCATTGCTAAATACATCGCTATCAATCCGCCCATGGAAAAACCGACAATGATAATTCGGTCGGAAGATTTCTTTAGTTCACGGAGAGCCAGTTCTGCTTCCATCAGCCAGCTATCCGCTGTCATATTTTTCAACGCAAGCGTGTCGCCATGCCCGGGAAGAGTGGGGACCGAGATGTTCCAATCCGTCTGTTTCTCTAAAAAATCAGCGAACGGCTGAACTTCATATGGACCGCCCGTAAAGCCGTGGATGCACAAGACACCAGTTTTCAAACCGTTCTCCTCCATTTCAATTTGTTGCAAACGGTTCGATGACCTTTTCAAGCGCCATGCCGCGTGAGCCTTTTACCAGAATGATGGAATCCGCTGAGATGCGTTCTTTTAGAAATTCGATGATTGGCGCATAATCGTTTTCGCTCCAAATCACTTCACCAGAAAACGAAACCGTGAGTTTGTCGCGCAGCCACTTCATGCGGTGGCCAAACAGGCAGACACCCGAAATATCGTCGGAAATCAATTTCGCCAATGCTTCATGATAGTTCTGCTCATTGTCGCCAAGTTCCAGCATATCGCCAAGCACCAGCCATTTGTTTTCTTTCATCGTCGTCTCACGAAGGAAGTTCAATGCGGCTCCCATTGAAGAAGGTGCTGCATTATAAGCGTCATTGATGAACGTTGCGCCGTTGTCCGCTTGGATGATCTGCATGCGCATATCTGTCAATGCCGCGTTTTTCAAGGAACGGCGAATTTCTTCTTCAGTCAGCCCCGCTTCAAGCGCCACTAAAATTGCAGCTAACGTGTTCTTAACCTGGTGTTCCCCAAGGACTGGAATCGTGAATGCTGCATCAATGATGCCGCTGACCAAAAAGCTGCTGCCGTTTTCAGTAGCTTTGATGTTCGTGACAGCCAATTCGTTGTTTTCACCGAAGCCGAATGAAACCGCCTGCGGGAATTCTTCAACAAACGGCAAAAGCAAGGGCTCATCGCCATCATAAAAAAGCTTCCCATGGCTTGCCATGCCAGCGACGATTTCAAACTTGGCCTGGGCGATGCCTTCGCGTGAACCGAGGTCTTGCATATGGGCTTCGCCGATATTCGTAATGATGGCGTAGTCCGGCCGTGCCAGTTGGGATAAAAATTCGATTTCTCCAAAGCCGCTCATGCCCATTTCAAGGACGGCGAACCTCGTATCTTCATCGAGCGACAAAATGGTCAATGGCAAGCCCAGTTCATTGTTCAAATTGCCTTGCGTTTTCTGCACCTTGAAATACGGCTTCAATACACTTGCCACCAAATCTTTAGTGGATGTTTTGCCGTTGGAGCCAGTGATGCCGATGACCATCGTCGACAATTCGTTGCGGTAAGACCGCGCCATTTCCTGCAGCGCAATTTTGCAGTCATCGACGATCAATAGCGGCACGTCTTTCGGCGGATTCGGCTCATCGCGCTGCCAGAGGCTTACTGCTGCTCCCGCTTCGAAAGCCTGGCGGACATATTGATGGCCATTGACATTTTCTCCGCGGAACGGCACAAACAGATCGCCCGGTTTCAACGTTCTTGTGTTGATCGACACCCCTGTAACAACAACGCCTTTAAAGTTCGTTTTTATATCCAGCCATTCGGCTAGTTGCTCAATCTTCTTTTTCATACAATGTCTCCACTCAATCTATTTTTACTTGCAACATCTGTTTATCATTATAGCGCTCAATCGCCAAATCAATCAGACGCTCAATCAAATCCGGATAAGCAAGCCCCGTATTTTCCCATAATAGCGGGAACATGCTGTATGGCGTAAATCCAGGCAACGTATTGACTTCATTAATCAAGATTTCGTTCTCAGCAGTAACGAAGAAATCTGCACGGACGAGCCCCGAGCAGTCCAATATCTTAAACGCTTTTTTCGCAGATTCCACTAATTCCGCATAAACGCTTTCCGGCAATTCAGCGGGAATGATCATTGCGGTATTGCCGTCTTTGTATTTGGCTTGGTAATCGTAGAACGCTTTTAGCGGCTTGATCTCGCCCGCAACTGAGCATTCCGGCTGGTCGTTTCCGAGGACACCGATTTCAATTTCACGCGCCGTTACGCCTTGTTCGACGACGATTTTGCGGTCGAACTTCAATGCCTCTTCCACTGCTGCAGCCAATTCTTCTTTATTGTCCGCTTTGCTGATGCCGACGCTCGAACCAAGGTTTGCAGGTTTGACGAAGACTGGCCATTGCAATTCAGCGGCAATGCGCTCAACTAGCGCTTCTTGGTTCCTCTGCCACTCACTGCGGATAAAATAGACGTATGGGGTTTGTTTCAATCCAGCAATTTCAAATAATTGCTTCATGACCACTTTATCCATGCCCGCTGACGAAGCTAATACACCATTGCCAACATACGGCAGGTTCATTACTTCAAGCAAGCCCTGCACTGTACCATCTTCACCATTCGGTCCATGCAGCAACGGGATGATAACATCTAAAATTTGTCCACTTTCTGCTGGTAAGAAGCCGGATATATCATTCGGGGTGGATGCGCCCTGGCCGATTTGAAGCTGTTCAATCGAATCAACCGGCCCCTCGAGCAAGGACCCTTTTCTCCATTCCCCTTCTTGCGTTATATAAATCGGATATACTTCGTATTTTCCGAAATTCAAAGCTTTTGTAACCGCACGGGCAGTCGAAAGCGATACTTCATGCTCTGCCGACTTGCCTCCATATAATAAACCGATCTTTTTCTTCATCAGTAAACCTCCGCTATTGTCCAGTTGTTGGGCACCTTGGCGCTTTCCCTATGGATTTCTTTTTTTATAATGCTTAGTTTATCACGAACAGTGGAAGACGAAAAATTTTTTCCGGCCTGATGCCAAAAAAAGAAGCAATGCTTAGAACCAAGCATTACTTCCATTGCTTCAATTTGCGGTCGAAGACGATTTTGCGGTCAACGTCCTGTTTGATGTATCCCTGAATATCCGACCAGAACTCATCGAGAAACGAAATTTCTTCTACCGAACGGATGTGCAGTTCGATGGTATTCTTCGTTTTTTCCGGATCGGCAAGCGAAATCAAGACGCCTTCACGGTAATCATTTTTCAGCGTGTTCAGAAGTTCCAGCGGCAATTCCGGTATCAGGTCTTTGGATTTGCGACGCCAAAAGTTTTGGCCATTCGCTTCTCTGCGGATCACTTGAGTGAAATAATTGCCCACCAATTCGTTCAGCCGTTCCATATAACGGAAATATATCTTGGTCGTCTGCTCTTCTTCGCTTGAGAGGTAGACAAATTCGTTTTGTAAAGTGGCGTAAAAAGGCGGACGCACCGCTTCTTTTTTATGGCCAATATATAGAAGTTCTGCCTGCTCTTGAGGAGACAGTGAATTCAGCTGCTTTTCATTTTTGAAGTCGATCCAGCAAAATTCGCTTTTCTTATTGCCCAATCCTTTGCGAAGTTGTGAAAATTCTTCCTGTGCGACAAACTCCAAATATGTATGCATATTGAAAGAGGCATCATCATAGCTATGTTTCAGCAGCAAGAGGTTCTTCGGCATTTTCATGGCATCCAGAAATTGCGCGAAGGTAAGACCGCTGAAAATGGCGAATCGATCAGCTTCGTTCAAATAAATGTATAAATGCTGTATATAATAATCCGCGTTCAGCGGTTTTTTGACCATGTCCCCCACTCCAATCTCCTTTTTCATTATACGACCAATCTTTTGAAATATGAAACATCATAGCTCTATTTTCGTCATTACTTTTGGTATAGGCATATTTTCTGTGGATGCGCTATAATATTAACCGACTCTCAATCTAAAAAAGTACAGGTGAACTCAGATGCAAACAAACAAGAGCATTGCTGATCGCATCGATTGGTCGCTCGCTTTTATCTTATTCCTCTTCTTTGTGGTCAGCTTGATTGCAATTTCTTCGGCTCAGACTTCCGGCCAATATTTGACGAATTTCGTGCCGCGCCAAGGGATTTTCTACATAATTTCCATTTGCATGATTGGCGTGCTGATGTATTTCGATTCAGAGCAATTTAAAAAGATGGCTTATTATTTATACGCCTTCGGAATTTTCATCCTCATTGTGCTAATGATCTCCCCAGACGGCCCCGGCCAGATTGCGGAATCAGTAAACGGTGCAAAAGCTTGGTTCCATCTGCCTTTTTTCAATCTGCAGCCGGCTGAATTCATGAAAACCTTCTATATACTCGCGCTGGCGAAGATGATTTCTTCCCATCATGAGAAGCATCCCCTAAAATCGCTGCAGACCGATTTCATGCTGCTCGGCAAAATCGCGTTGATGTTGAGCGTTCCGTTAGGATTCATCCTGCTGCAACCCGATTTAGGGACGTCGCTCGTGTTCATCGCCATTACACTCGCGTTGACGGTCGTTTCCGGCATCTCTTGGAAAATCATCGCGCCAAGCTTTGGCGGCGTCGCGGTAATCGGCGGCAGCCTGTTGTGGATGGCTGTCAATATGCAGGATTTCCTGTCCGACAATTTCGGTCTGAAACCGTATATGTTCGAACGGATCTATACATGGCTTGACCCTTACGCCTATGCAGAATCAGGTGGATATAACCTGATTGCCGCCATGAATGCCATCGGTTCCGGAGAAGTGTTCGGAAAAGGCTATCAAGGGCGCCAAGTCTACGTGCCGGAAAACCATACCGATTTCATCTTTACGGTCATTTCGGAAGACTTCGGCTTTGTCGGCGCCAGCGCTGTCATCATTCTATTTTTCATGCTCATCTACCATTTGACAAAAATCACGTTGCAATTGAAAGATGTCTTCAGTACGTATGTATGCGCAGGAATCATCGCCATGATTACATTCCATGTATTCCAGAATATCGGCATGACTATCCAGCTGCTGCCGATCACCGGCATCCCGCTTCCATTCATCAGTTACGGAGGAAGCTCGCTGATTGGGAATATGCTCGCACTCGGCATTGTCTTCAGCATGAAATTCCATCACCGGAACTATATGTTCGGCAATGATAAAGAAGGGGATTAAAAAACTCCGGCGCATCGGCGCCGGAGTTTTTTAATGGATTATTGGATTTGCGGATTTTGCGGCAAAGCCAGCGCCTTCAATAACTCTACACGTGATTTTGTGATTTTGGCGTGGATTCCCAGTTTCGATAAATTTGAAACGATTTTGCGAACTTCTACGTCTTTCGCCATCCAGATCACCTCTTTATATTATTCATACTATTATTGACGTTTTGCGCCATTTCTAGTTTCGTATGTAACAGCTAAATATTTGACTTTTCTGTGTCTACGTATATAATACCATCTTTCAAAGGTTTTAAACTTTTCATTTTGATGACATTGTGAATAAATTGTTAATTGTTTCATTTTTCAAGCCGCAAATGATAATATGAAGACAGAAATAGAGTGTTTGACACATTCTCTCAAGCATTAAATCCAAGGAGGAGTTAATAATGACCGAACAAATCACATTGCCTGTAAACGGCATGACGTGCCAACATTGTGTAGGGCGTGTCGAGAAAAACGTTTCTGCATTGCCTGGTGTCGATAAAGTGGATGTTTCTTTGGAAAATGATACAGTGGCTGTAGCATATGATAAATCGGCAGTTTCTGTTGAACAAATCACCGAAGCGATTGAAGACGCAGGTTATGATGTCGGTGCACCAAAAGCGTAAAATTCAATAAAGCCATGAAAAGCGCGCCGGTTGGAGCCGGCGCGCTTTTTTTGCATGGGCTGCCCTGTCCGATCTTTATTTGTCGTTCTCCTGAAACAAAGGTAAAATGAAGGCACAGCCTTTTCAGAAAGCAGGAAGTATACATATGAAAAAAACGATTTTATTGTTGATGTCGGTCCAGTTTTTTGTGTACTTGGGCTTCGGCATCATAATCCCGGTTCTTCCGGAAGTCATCGTGCAGCAAGGCTATAGCGAAATCCATGTCGGCGGCTTGATCACAATTTATGCGCTTGCCTCCTTTTTCACTGCTCCTTTATGGGGCAGGCTATCGGACAATACAGGACGCAAACGGCTCATTTTAATCGGGTTGGCCGGTTTCAGCCTGAGCTTTTTTCTGTTCTCGCTATTCCTCGATAACCTGGTGCTGCTGTACCTTTCACGCATTATCGGCGGGCTTTTCTCCGGAGCGCTTTATACGGCAGTAACCGGCTATGTAGCCGATATCACAAGCGATGAAGACCGCAATAAATACATGGGGCTGCTCGGCATGTCCATCGGCCTCGGATTTATCTTTGGCCCGGCCATCGGCGGCTTGCTCGGCTCGATTTCGTTATCGCTGCCATTCACGGCTTCGGCTGTCCTAGTGCTCTTGCTGATGGCATACGCGTCGCTCGTTTTAAAAGAGCCAGTGCGCCAAGGCGAAGCGGTGAAACGGAAATTGATGCCGAAAGGAGCAAGCGTCCTTTGGCAATACCGCATCCGCTATTTGTTCCTGTTTTCGTTTTTGGTGACTTTTTTGCTGGCCGGCCTCGAGTCGACGTTCCAGCTGTTCCAAATCGACCAAATTCAAATCACACCGCTGCAGCTCGGCTATTTGTTCATCGCTAGCGGCTTGGTGGACGCCACCATCCAAGGAGGCGTTGTGCGCCGTATTAAAGACGGCAAGGAAACGCAGTGGATAATCGGGGCGCAGATCGTGACGGCTGCCGGCCTTTTCCTGTTGCCGTTCACTACGAGCTTAGTGTTTGCCGGAGTCGCGTTAAGCATCTTCACCGCCGGCAATGCCTTGGCTCGGACAGCGATCGTATCGCTGACATCCAAGGAATCAGGCGGCAAATACGGCACTGCGGCTGGCGTTGCGTATTCGATGGATAATATGGGGCGCATCATCGGACCGTTGTTCTTCACATGGCTGCTAACGATGCAGTCCGGCGCAGTCTATTATTTATCCGGGACGCTGGCATTGCTTGCCATCGTGCTGGTTGTGCTCTTTAGAAAATCCGCCAACTCTTTGCGGACCGCGGAAAATGGCTGAACTTGAAATAACGGCCGGCCGCTGCAATGCATGGCATCTTAAAATAAATAAAGAGGGACGGAAAAATCACTGATTTTTCCGCCCCTCTTTTTGTTTGGATTCAGTTTTTAACGGTGCTGTTAATACGGCGTTCCGCCATTGATATGCAACACTTGCCCGGTTACATATGACGAATCATCCGATGCTAAATACACATATCCCGGCGCAAGTTCATCCGGCTGCCCCGGACGGCCAAGCGGTGTGCTTTGTCCGAATTTCGCAACCTCTTCCGCTGCAAATGAAGCTGGGATAAGCGGGGTCCAGATCGGTCCCGGCGCCACCCCGTTTACCCGAATGCCATCTTTCGCAAGCGACCCTGATAATGCACGGGTGAATGACAGGATAGCCCCTTTTGTAGAAGAATAATCGATCAGTTCTGGCATGCCTTGGAACGCTGTAATTGAAGTGGTATTGATGATTGAACTTCCCCGCTGTAAATGTTCGAGCGCAGCTTTCGTCAAATGGAACATCCCGAAAACGTTCGTCCGGAATGTCCGCTCCAGCTGCTCGGCCGTAATGTCTTTCAAAGATTGCTGTACATGCTGTTCGGCAGCGTTGTTGACCAGGATGTCCAATTTTCCGAATTCGTCCATCACTTTGCGGACAGATTCCTGGCAAAATGCTTCGTCGCCGATGTCGCCGGCAATGAGGATGCAGCGCCGGCCTTCTTGTTCGACCAGCTTTTTCGTCTCTTCAGCATCTTCGTGTTCATCCAGATACATGATGGCGACGTCCGCACCTTCTTTCGCGAACGCTACAGAAACAGCACGGCCGATTCCGCTGTCGCCTCCGGTAATCAATGCTGTCTTTTCCGGGAGCCGATGCGCTTTTCCTGCCAGGTTCCCTTTGAAATCCGGGCGCGGTTCCATTTCGCTTTCAAATCCAGGCTGGCGTTCCTGCTGCTGAGGCGGTAAGTTCTTGACCTTGTCTTTTTCCATAGTCCGATTCACCCTTCCGTTTTTTATGTCTTTGGAATTTTTCCCTGTACCTGCCAAATTAAACATTCCGAAAAGAAAATCCCATCCGGTTTGCCAACAGCGGCAACAGAGGGGATTTCCGGATTCAAATGGATTTAATGCACCGGCTTTTTCTGCAATCCGTCGGCGAGTTCCGGATACGCTTCCCTGACGATGTTCGGCCGGATCATGTAGGCAACCAATCCGATCAGGCAAAGGCTGCTGCCGAGGACGACGTATTCCGCTGGGACTCTGTCATATAGAAGCCCGAACAATAGATAACCGAGCGGCATCATGGCCATCGCCATCGATTCGAGAATGCCAAAGACTCGGCCGCGGTATTCTTCTTCGACATCTTTTTGCATCATGACGCCGATGGGTGTATTGACAAAGACGTTGGAAATGCCGAATGCAAACATCAGAACGAGGAAATAAAACACATTTGCTCCATACGACATGTCCAGCATCAGCGGCAGTGCAAGGCCTGCTAAGATAATCGACATCGCGAACAAGGCTCTTTTGGAAAACAGCAACGGGTACTTCACTTCTTTGCGCAGCGAAAAGTAGATGGAAGCAAACAGCATTCCTACAGCAACCATGGCCTCGATGAAGCCGAAATGCACCACCTCTACTTTCATTTGCTGGACGGCGATAAACGGCAAACCGATCATCAACGCTGAGAAAAAGAAATTCAATCCGATGGCCGTGCTGACGATGACCATGATGACGCGGTTCGTCTTCAAATATGCCGCGCCTTCTTTCATGCTTTGCATCATGGATTTCTTATCTTCTGCCGCTGCTTCAGCTTTTGCGCTGAATAATTTAAAATCCATCGTCGCTTCCAATGCCAGCGCGAGCAAGTAGCCTACTATCTGGATGAGCAGAAAGACGTTCATGGAAACGAAACCGAATAGCATGCCGCCAACGACTGGCCCGCCGATTGCAGCAATCGACAGCGCCGACTGGTTGAAGCCAATGGCTTTTTGGATGCGTTCCGGATCAATCAAATTGGCAATCGAAGCAGAGAACGTCACGCTTGCGAACATCGAGCTGACGGACAATAGCGCGGTCGTTGCGTAAATGGCCGGCAGCGACAAGCCTTCAGCCGCGCTGTAAAGAAGCAGTGCCCCGACTGCCAGCGCACTCGCAAATTGGGCAGCAATCACAATCATCTTCTTGGAATATTTATCGGCGGCATAGCCTGCAAATGGCGCCAGTATGGTCCTTGGCAAAATGCTGAAGATCAAATTAATGGCGAAATTGGCGGCGGATCCAGTTAATGCCAACACATATAAGCTGATGCCGAACGTGTAGACGCTGCTGCCGAACGTCGAAACGAGCTTGCTGATCGTAAAAGTATAAAGGTGATAAGTCGCTTTGCGGATGGCTGCTGATTGAGTCATTTTTTCATCCCCTTGCCCTTTGTTTAATTTAATTAAACAAAATGTATCATTCTTTTACTGGCATTACAAGCGAAAGTTTAATATATTTAAACTATTACAAATGAGGTGATCTCGTGGAAACTCTCGGAGAACGCATCCGCAGTTTGCGGAAAGCAAAAGGGCTGACGCTGCAAGCATTGGCCGGCAGCTCGATGACCAAAGGAATGCTCAGTTTGATCGAAAACAACAAAGCAAACCCCTCAATGGAAAGTTTGTCTTATATCGCCGGGCAATTGGGCGTTGACCGCAATGAATTGCTCGCTCAGGTTCCTACTGCAGAATTGCGCGAATTGCTGCAAGATGTGGAAAAAATGAATAAGAAGGAATTATACGAACCGAAAAACCTCCAACCGATCATTGAAAAAATTGAGCCATACGCGGATAAACTGCCTTTTCGCTATGAGTCGGCAAGGCTTCTTGAAATCTACAGCCGCTGTCTTTATTACGCGAAAATTCCCGCATGGCAACAAACCTTGGAACAAGCGGAAGAGATGTATGAAGGGCTTCATCTCATGAACAACAGCGCCGATGTCCATATGTTCAGGGCGATGACCAAATTCCAGCAACACGACTACAGGGAAGCATTGCGAATGCTTCAGGCTTCACGCAAAGCGTTCGAAAAACGCGACGCGGTGCTGGACTCATTGAAGAAGCTCGATTTCGACTATTTAGAGGCAATTCTTTACATGGCCATCGGCGAACGGGAAAACGCCTTGCGCTTGATGGCTGAAGCGCTCGATTATTCGAAGCAGTACCAAATCTATTACCGGACCGCCGATTTCTACCGGGCATTAAGTTTTCAGGCGATTTTAAGCGGAGACATTGAAGGCATGCAATTCAATATCCATAAGCTCCGCTTGTTTTCGGAGTTCTCAGAAGACAAGAATAACGAAGAAGCAGCAGATTTGATCGAAGCGCATTATTACAATTCCTTTGTCCATGATTATGAAAAAGCGACTGCTATCATCGGCAAACACCAATTTGAAGAACAAGATGAAGAATGGGCGCAGTTTTACCTCGAAAAAGGCAAAGCGCTCTTCGGTATGGGCCGTTTTGACGAAGCACTCGAGTGGTTAAAGCGCCATACCATATCCGAATTTTTGCACCACCCCTATGATTTATCGATGAATTACGAAAAAGACGCTTATATGGCTTTGATTTACGAACAGTTGGGCAAACACGCTCTGGCAATCGAACACGCGATTATCGCCAAGGACCTGATCGAGCCAATGCCGGATTTGCCATACAAGACATTCATTCTCGATATCTATAAGAAAATCGTTCAATAGAAAAAAGCCTTCGCGGACCGCGAAGGCTTTTTTCTATACGTGCTGTTTTATTGCTGCTGAAAAACTTCCGCAATATTGTAAAGCGCCAAGTCGATATCGAGCGGAATGCCAAGCGCAAGTTTAGCCAATTCCCTTCCCAGGAAAGGCCCCGCTGTGAGCCCCGACGCACCAAGGCCGTTCGCAGCGTATAAATTCGGATGCCCCGGCACTTGGCCGATAAATGGCAACGCGCTCGCTGTTGCTGGCCGGAATCCGGTTGCTGCTCCCGTCAGTTCACAAGCTGCGAGCCCCGGAGCGGCATCGAGTGTTTTATCCAAAATATGATGGATGCCCCCGGCAGTAAGCTTCGAATCGAAACCCGCTCCATTTTCATGGGTTGCTCCCGCCACAATTCGCCCGTCTTCAAAGGGTACGATATATTGTCCGTACGGTACCATCGCGACCGGCCATGTACCTGTGTCTTGCCCGCTGCTTTGCAAATGCAGGATCTGCGCTTTCTGAGGCACGACGTCCAGCGCCAAGCCAAGCGGCTCGAATAATTCCGAAGCCCATGCCCCTCCTGCGGAGACGATGCTGTCAGCATAGAATGCTCCCGCTTCAGTCTGTACACCTTCCACCTTTTCTCCCGCGAGGATCAGTGAAGCGTTGCCCGTAATCTTCGTCGCCCCGAGTTTCACCGCAGCCCGAACCAGCGCTTCACAGATCGAGCGGCCATCGACTCGTGCGGCGCCGCTGACGTAAAGCGAACCGTAGCGCTCTGTTGCAAACGGAAACAATTCACGCGTCTCTTCCGCCGATAGCCTTTTCACTCTTCCCATTTCTGGTGCATCTTCCAGACGCTCCATAGCTTTCGCTTCCATCTTGTCGAGTTTGCTGTCTTCATGGATGCTGACAATGCCCACCTGCTTGTAGCCGGTCTGCGTTTCCCCGAGCTCTTCCAGTTCCCGGATCAGCTTCGGGTAATACGCTGCACCCCCTTTAGCGAGGCCGTACCAAGCCTGATTGCGGCGCTGGGAAATCCACGGACAGACAATGCCTGCCGCAGCACTTGTTGCCTGTCCGGCATCGCCGCGGTCGATCAACGTGACAGCCGCTCCCGACTTC
The DNA here is from genome assembly GCF_058268475.1 of Planococcus sp. TJ-301. Taxonomy (NCBI): domain Bacteria; kingdom Bacillati; phylum Bacillota; class Bacilli; order Caryophanales; family Caryophanaceae; genus Planococcus; species Planococcus sp. TJ-301. The sequence continues at coordinate 29,238 of NZ_JBZDOH010000003.1, forward strand.
GCTGCGGAATACGCTGCGGAAGCCCCTAAAATACCTGATCCAATAATAATGATTGATTGCATGTATACACCTGTTCCTTTAAAGTCTTTTGCCTTCAGTTTACTGGAGAACCTCCTTATACTCAAACGGCCCACGTTGAATTTTCAGCGTTTCGGATTTGATTTCAAGGATTCAGGGTAAAACAAGCTATAGAAAACCTTGCAAAAATCGAAGGAGGAATAAACAATGGAAAGAAGTGCATCAACCGAGAAAATCTTGCCGGTGACTTCATTTAAAAGTGGATCCGGTGTTGAAATGACGCCTGACGTCTACTGTTACACGATTCAAGTCGCCAATGTATTCTTTATCGGCAATCCTGCTGTCAGCAACGAATGGGTGCTGGTGGATGCCGGCATGCCAGGCACAGCAAGGCGCCTGTTGAAAGAAGCCGAAAACCATTTTGGCCCCGACCATCAATTAAAAGCGATCATCTTGACTCACGGCCATTTCGACCACGTCGGCGGATTGATCGATATCCTGGAGAAATACAAAGTGCCCGTTTATGCGCATCCGCTTGAATTCTCCTATTTGAAAGGTGCTACGGATTATCCGGAGCCGGATACTACTGTAGAAGGCGGGCTGGTTGCGAAGATGTCCTGGGAATTCCCGAACAAAGCCATCGACATTTCAGCCCATCTGAAAGAGTTGCCTGCGGATGGCACAGTGCCGGAAATGCCGGGTTGGAAATGGCTTCATACGCCGGGGCATTCTGAAGGGCATGTATCGTTGTTCCGGGAAAATGGGCGCGTACTGATAGCGGGTGACGCGTTCACGACCGTCAAACAGGATTCCCTTTATAAAGTGATGACACAGAAAAAAGAAGTTCACGGCCCACCTGTCTATTTGACGACTGATTGGCGCGCTGCTTGGGAATCAGTAACGAAGCTCGCCGACTTGCGCCCGCATATTGCTGGTACTGGCCATGGCAAGCCTATGCAAGGTTCCTTGCTCGCGAGGGGCCTTGTAGACCTCGCAAACAATTTTCAAGAACAAGCGGTTCCCAAATATGGCAAATACGTAAATCGCACAAAAGAATAAAATACTGCCGGGAACTCCTTCTTCTCAAGGATTTTTCGGCTTTTTCTTAAAAAACAAACATTTCCGAAAATTTTTCTTAAAATTATGTTTAGCGTCGCGAAGTAAAGGGAATAATAATAACCCAGTCTCCGTTTTTACGCGAAACTGAGTTTTTTTGGAATGGAGATGAATTCTATGAGTAGAAAGGCGCTATTTATTTCCGACCATGGCGATCCACTTGCCAAACTTGGCGGCAAACAAGCTGGCGGCCAAAACAATTACGTTAAACAATTGGCATTGGCACTTGAAGAGAAAGGCTGGCAAGTAGATGTTGTGACCCATTGGTGTGACGCAGCAGCCCCTCAAATTGAAAAATTCGGCACTGCATGCCGGGTAATCCGTGTAGAAGCTGGTCATAAAGGCTTTGTTTCAAAAGATGAAATGTATACCATGCTCCCTGACTTCTATAAAGATATGAAAAATATATTGGCTCTTGAAAGCTATGACATGATCCACACCCATTACTGGCTGTCTGGATTGATCGGCAAAAAGTTAAAAGAAGAATTCAATCTTCCTTTTGTCCATACATCCCATTCTCTAGGCTGGGCGAAAGCCAAAGCGACAGGCATTAAAGATGTTCGCCGCATAAAAGCTGAACGGGCTATCTTAAAAGCCGCAGACCAGGTTATTGCTACTACGAATAACGAAAAACAGCTTATCCAGGATAAAATCGTCTCCCATTCTCCCATCAAAGTTATCCCCATCGGGGTTGACCAAGCATTCAAAGTGCGTGGAATCCGTACACATCTTAGAAAAAGCGCCGGTTATGAGACGCCCCTCTTTGTCTTTGCCGGACGCTTGGAAGAAACAAAAGGCATTTTCACGCTATTGAAGGCCTTCCAGCTGCTTGTGAAAAAAACCGCACCGGAGTCCACTCCGCGCCTGCTTATTGCCGGCGGTGAGGAAGACGCCATCGATCCAGCAACTAATTTGCCGTTGGACGATGACTTGCGCAATTCGTTGGCTGGGATTGAAGAATACGTCGAGTTCCTTGGGCCTCAGTCACAAGACGAACTGGCAATGCTGTTCAATATTGCAACAGCTACCATCGTACCGAGTTATTATGAATCATTCGGTATGGTCGCTGCGGAAGCGCAGGCATGTGGCAGCCCGGTCATCGCCTCAGATGTAGGCGGGTTGAAAAACGTCGTGCAGGATGGCGTCACTGGACTGCTCGTTGAGACCAAAAACGAAATCGACTTGGCCATCGCTATGGAAGTCCTGTCCGTCAATATTCTTTTGACAGAACGATTGAGCCGCCAAGCAGTGCGCATCGCAAAAAAAGATTTCGATTGGGATTCCATTTCCGATCGCGTCAATTCAATGTATGAGGTGATCATCAGTGCACGCAACAAAGCATATATTAGCGACAGACCTGGACGGGACATTAGTTGGTGATCCCCAGGGGCTTCAGCAGCTGCTGGATTTCTATCAGCAGCAAACGTACGATGTAACATTGATCTATATTACGGGGCGCTATTACGATTCCGCATTGTCACTGATCCGGCAGGAAAATTTACCGATTCCCGACCTCTTGGTAACCGACGTCGGAACCAGCATCTTTAGCGGGAATAGCTTTACAAAAGATCTCGAATGGGCTGGGCTGATGCACGATAATTGGATGCCTGAAAAAATCGAAGAAATCGCCGATTCGATACAAGGCCTGACAAAACAACCGCTGCCGCTCGAAAACCGACGCTCGTATTTTGTCGAGGACCCTCAGCCGGTCGAAGAATTAAAAAGCAAGTTGCAAAGCTTCAGCGTTCCGCATAAGCTTATTTTCAGCGGCGGCCGCGATGTCGATGTATTGCCTCCTAAGAGCGGCAAGGGGCAAGCACTCCAATTCATTTTAAAGAAATACCGCATTGAAGACGCTAAGCTTTTGGTAGCCGGCGATTCAGGCAATGATCTGGAGATGCTGACACTCGGCTTCCCTTCTGTCATTGTCGGCAACGCACAGCCGGAACTTCTTGAAAGTCCGGAACATCCCCAGATTTTCCGCGCCACCCGGCATTGTGCGGGCGGCATCCATGAAGCTTGGATGCATTTTCATGGCGAATAACCTTCCTTGGCCGGAACTGGCTTCGGAAGGTTATTTTTATCCACGCATATTGCGCCTGTCCGAGTATTTATTTGTTTTTTTATATAATTCGTTTATATTTAGTAGAAAGGCAGTTTCGTGTTTTACCGGTTAATCTTTCGGAATCCCTTACATATCACGCCTTGATTCTGCCACGAACAGGAGGAAATTGAGATGAGTAAAACCGCGAATTTGCAAAAAGAGTCCATGGTCATGCTGAAAGAAACAAGCCGGACTTTTTTCATCCCAATCAATTTTTTAGAACCCACTTTAAAAAAAGCCGTCGCTTCGGCGTATTTGTGTATGCGGGCGATCGATGAAATTGAAGACCATCCCGAACTCGAGGATGGAGCGAAGCAAAAATTGCTGCTTGAAATTAGTACGATGCTCAAAACCACATTCGACCGGGATGCCTACCAAGCTTTAATCTCCCCTTACCTTCACCTTTTGCCGCCAGTTTCCCAGAGGCTCGCTGACTGGATCAGTGTCTGTCCGCCGGAAATCGTCGAAAAAGTTAAGGATTCCACAGCGGTGATGTCTGCAGGTATGGCAAAATGGGTTGAAAAGAAATGGGTCATCGAAACAAAAGAGGATTTGGACGATTACACGTATTATGTAGCCGGCCTCGTCGGAACGATGCTGTCCGATCTATGGAAATGGTATGATAATACCGATACTGACCCGGAACTCGCCATCGGATTCGGACGCGGCTTGCAGGCTGTCAATATGCTCCGCAATTTTGATGAAGATTTGGAGCGCGGCGTATCGTTCGTCCCTAAAGGCTGGACGCGCGATGATATGTACCATTATGCTTACGAGAACTTGGCGCAGGCGGACCTTTACGTCAAACCGATTAAAAACAAGCGTATTCTGATGTTCTGCAAGGTTCCGCTGGCATTGGCGCATAGTACATTAAAGGCATTGAAGTCCGGCAAAGAAAAGATGTCGCGGCAGGAAGTCGAAAACATTGTCGATCAGCTAAAACAAGAAGAGCAAATAAACTAACATCACAAACGCATTCAATCTTTTTTGAATGCGTTTTTTATATGTAGATTCCTGCAACAAAAATAGCTGCGTTTATTTTTTAAAAAATAGGAAAAACAACTTACATAAGATGCATAAATTTTTTATCAATTCATACGAATAGTCTATACTGAGTTATATAGAAGCTATTTACACTTATCGGAGGGAAATCATGACTGCATCCATCATCGGTATATTAACCGCAGCAATTTTCATCATCAACGTCTTCCTGGCTGCCGCCCTCGTTTTTCTTGAACGGCGCGACGCCACATCGACGTGGGCCTGGATTCTAGTCTTGTTTTTCATTCCCATTTTCGGGTTTTTCATCTACCTGCTGCTTGGCAGAAAACTGCGCAAGAAAACTCTTTTCAAATGGGAAGGCCGTTCGCGTGTCGGAATCGAGTCCTTGATCAGCCACCAAATGGATGCACTTCACAATGGGAAATTCGTATTCAAAGATCCCGCCGTCCGCAATTACAAGGACATGGTCTATTTGCATTTGCGTAATAACGGTGCCGTTTTGACCCAAGACAATGACGTGCGCATTTTTAACGATGGCCGGGTAAAATTCGATTGTTTAATGCAGGATATCGAGAGCGCCAAAGACCATATCCACATCCAGTATTACATTTTCCGTTTAGATGAATTGGGGACGCGCGTCGTGGACGCCTTGACCGCTAAAGCGAACGAAGGCGTCAAAGTCCGGCTGCTTTACGACGATATGGGTTCACGCAATCTCAGCAAACGCCATTTCAAGGAATTCGTTAAAGCGGGAGGCGAAGTCGAGACGTTCTTCCCCTCTAAATGGCCGATCATCAACCCTCGGTTGAATTACCGCAATCACCGGAAAATCGTTGTAATCGACGGCCGCGTCGGCTATATCGGCGGCTTTAACGTCGGCGACGAGTACCTTGGGCTGCATAGACGATTCGGCTACTGGCGCGATACCCACTTGCGCATCGAGGGAAGCGCGCTGCATCCGTTGCAGACACGGTTCATCCTGGATTGGAACCAGGCATCGTCAAGGCATGACATCGAGTATGATGAGATCTACTTCCCCGCCATTCCAGCCAAAGGTACGACAACGATGCAGATTGTCTCGAGTGGACCGGATGAAGAATGGGAACAAATCAAGGACGGATACTTGAAGCTCATCAATATGGCGAAAAAATGCATCTATATCCAAACGCCTTATTTCATACCGGATCCAAGCTTTTACGACGCTATTCGGATTGCAACATTGTCAGGAATCGATGTGCGTATCATGATCCCCAACAAACCCGACCATCCGTTTGTCTATTGGGCGACCTATTCATACGCAGGTCAAATGCTGAAAGCAGGGGCACGCGTCTACGTCTACAATAACGGCTTCCTCCACACGAAAATGATTGTCATCGACGATTCTGCTGCGACTGTCGGGACAGCGAATATAGATGTAAGGAGTTTCAAGCTCAACTTTGAAGTCAACGCCTTTATCTACAACGAGAGGGTGGCGCGCCAGCTTACAGCGCTCTTCCACCAGGACGCGGAGCTCTCCAATGAACTAACTTATGACCAGTACTTGGAGCGGACACGCATGATTAAAACCAAGGAATCGATTGCACGCTTGCTGGCACCGATTTTATGAAAACAAAAAAGACGCTTTCGGATTCTCTCCGAAAGCGTCTTTTTCTATTGTTTACTGCACACCTAAATATTGTTCCAATGTAATGCCTTTGGCAAAAATTTCTTTGGCCGCTGCATTGCCCACAAAACGGAAATGCCACGACTCGTGCATATAGCCAGTAATTTTTTCCGAGCCTTCCGGATAGCGGAGAATGAAACCATATTTATGGGCGTTGGCTTTCAGCCATTTGCCCCCTTTTGTCGCGCCGAATGATGCAGAAGCCCAATGCTGCTCCTGACCGGCTTCACCGATATCGAAGGCAAGGCCGGTCTGGTGCTCTGAAAATCCAGGGCGTGCGCTGTAGCGGTCTGCCGCTTTCGCTCCATCTTTTGCAGCGTATCCTTCATAAAGCTGTTTCTGGCGCGCGAATTCACGGTAAGTGCTGAATGCATTTAAACTGATGCCTGCGGCCTGCGCATCTTTTTTCATTGTTTCAAAAGCGGCGCGGGCTTCCTTGCTTTCACCGGGCGCGTAACTCTGCGGCAGCGGATGCTGTTTGTTGGCCAGTAAAATATTATTGATGTAAGTCGGTTTTGCCGGGAGTTTGATGCCATCCTGGTAAGTCGTAGCATCAGCAGGCTGTTGTTCTGCCGGTTCCTCCTTCGGTTCCTCTGCGGCGGGCGGTTCTTCCGCTTTAGGCTCTTCAGGCGCAGGTTTTTCTACTGCAGGTTCCTTCGGCTTAGGCTCTTCAGCCGGTGGTTCTTCGGCCGGTGGTTCTTCTACAACCGGAGGCTCTTGCTCTTTAGGTTTTTCAGCAACTGGCTCTTCCGGTTTTTCAACAACGGGTTCTTGCGCGCCCGCCTCTTCTTCAGGAGCTTCCGTTTCTTCGGCTTGCTGCCCTTTCAGCGCTGCAAAGCTCCGTTCGGCGTCCCATCCATTGGCGTACAGCCAAGATCCGGCAATCAGCAACAATGCGAGCAAGCTGCCTACGCCCCATTTTATATAAGTATTCTTTTTATCTTGGCTATGTGAATAACGGGATTTCATCGGATTCCCTCTTTCTTTCAACTTCTTTATTATTTTACCATCCTTGCTGCTGAAATTCTCCTCAAACAAGTGAACATTCGTTATACTTTATCATAGACTTCCAATAGATACGAGGTAAAATATGAACAATCAAAAATGGCTTTCTTTAAACTTCTTCGCCTTCTTCTTCACATGGGGCGTATTCCTTCCCTATTGGACAGGGTGGCTGACAAATGAAAAAGACATGAGCGTCTCGGCAGCCAGTATCATCATGGGCGCCGGCATGATTGCCCGGTCTTTATCAACGCTCTTATTCTTTCCGATTATGACGCGGCTGTTGTCGCTCGGCCGCCTTATGCAAGTTCTGGCAATCGCTTCAGCAATCCTTATGGCATTGTACATACCGGCAAATTCATATACCGCGTTGTTCATCATCACGATCGCCTTCAGCTTCGTTTACCCGAACCTGCTTCCGGCAATGGAAAGCGGCGCGACTGTCCTGATGCAGACTGACCGCATCCATTACGGCAAAAGCCGTTCTTTTGGTTCGCTCGGCTACACGATCGCATTGCTCATTGTCGGCGCTTTGACAGCCGTGTGGCAGGAAAGCGCTATTCTCTGGGTTATGCTGTTCGGCCTCGCCTTCATGGCCATTACGCAATCCGCCGCTTCACCGATTCCTCTGCAGATCAAGCCAGAGCCTAAGCATGCGGCAAGCAAGGGCGCCGTTAAGCAATTGCTCCAATCCAAAGCGTTCTTGACGATACTTGGCATTTCAACTTTGCTGCAGGGCGCACATGCAGCCTATTATAATTACGGCTTCATCTATTTGCAGGATCTCGGCGTCAACCCATTTTACATCGGCATCGTGTTGAACGTCGCCATCATTTTTGAAATCATCTTTTTCAATAAAGCCGATACGCTATTCCGCAATTGGAGCGTTTCTTCCATGTTCCTTTTGGCTGCCATTGGATCAACAGTGCGCTGGATTTTAATCTTTCTGTTTCCGTCAGTCTGGGTTTTTGTGGTTTCCCAAGTTTTTCACGCCATGTCATTCGGCGTAGCGCATTTCGCTTTTATCCGCTTTATCTTCAAAAATCTGCAGCCCGTCCATATCCCAACGGCGCAAGGCATGTATGCCGCAGTCGCGATGAGCTTGAGCGTAGCGCTGTTGACCATCATCGGCGGCTTCCTATACGAAATTTCCCCTGGCTTAGCGTTCCTTGGCATGGTAGGTTTTTCAGCTCCCGCCATCGTTGTCGTACTGCTAACAAAAAAGAAATTCCATTATTAATAGCCACTACCCCCATACCCTTAAAGGCTTTTACGAATAAATGTGCACAAACCTCTTGAAGGAGCTGGGTATTTTGAAACGAATTTCCGAAAAAGACATCTTGAATCTCATGCACCAATTGGATGTTTTGCTTGAAGAACGCAAAAAAGAAAGATACACCCATAAAAATAACGCTGCCGTCTGAACTCTTGCAGCCGCATTTTAAAAACAGCACAGCCAAATGGCTGTGCTGTTTTTATGCAAACTATAAAATAATAGTCGCGAGAACGACGAAAAACAAGACTACGAATATAGCGGACATGCCGAGCATCCATTTCGCTTCCCGGTCCATCCCTTTTGCTTTCATCTGCCGATAGCGGATGCCATTCGTCAATACGAACATCACCGTCATGAACAACACAGCGAAATCCAAATCTCCCATTACGATAAAAACGAGCGCGGCAATACTCAATGCCGCAATCAATAGCCCCTGCAAAATCTTGCTATTCAATAGGTTCAACTCCAAAAAAGAAAGCCGGCAAAATTTGCCGGCTCTTCCTATTATTTTTTCTCTTCAACAGACTCCAACGCGATTTCTGGATGATCTGAATAGAACTTCCGTCCGATGAACGTCTGGAGAATCAACAGAACACCACCGACTGCCCAGTAAACTGGCAATGCGGCCATCGATGTGAAGGAAACGAACATGATCATAATCGGCGAGAGATAGATGAAAAACTTCATCTGCTTCTGTTGCTGTTCCGGCATTGTCCACATGGAAACTTTTGCCTGGAAGAAATAAACCGCTCCGGCTATAAGCGTCATTGCGATATCCGGGCTTCCCAAGTTAAACCAAAGGAATTCATGTGATTTCACATCCGGCGAGTATAGGATTGCAAAGTAAAGGCCCATGACGATCGGCATCTGGATGACGACTGGCAAACAGCCCATATTTAACGGATTGACGTCATGCTTTTTATAAAGCCCCATCATTTCCTGCTGAATCTTCATCTGCTCTTCTTTATCTTTCGTTGCTTTCAACCGCTTTTGGATATCTTCCATTTCCGGGCGCAGCTTATCCATTTTCACCTTCATGCCTTGTTGGCGCTTGTATGTGCGCAGCATAAACGGCATCAAGACCAAACGGATGATGACCGTGATGGCGACAATCGCCAAACCATAGCTGCCATTGAACAGATTCCCTAAGTAATCCAAGGAAAAATCAAACGGTGCTACGAAAAGCTTATAGAAAAATCCTTCTTTGTTCTCGACTGCGGAACAGCCACTTAATAGTAGTACTGATATCGCCAATAACGACAGCAATGTAATTTTCTTTTTCAATTTAGTCACCTTCACCTTTTTCAACTATAAAGAAGTATACCTATATGCCGGAAAAAATTCAATCGATGGCTCAAAAAGCAGCCACTTTCTTGCGGCCTGTGACAATATTAAGGCTGCGCAACCCGGCACATCAACGGTTGGAGGCAAGAAAAAAAAGGAGAATTGATTCTCCTTATTTCGCGTTTGGCAAGTTATAGCGGAAGTATGGAATATGCTGGCTGTCACGGAACTGCTTAGGTGTGACGGTCGTATATTTCTTAAAGATCCGAGTAAAATAGCTTTGATTGCAGAAATGGAATTGCTTGGAAATATCAGAAATGCCTTTGTCTGAATGGCGCAGGTAATACTGGGATTCTTCTACGCGGCGGACATTCAAGTACTCGACAAGCGTAATGCCCGCATGTTCGCGGAAGATGCGTGACAGATGGCTTGTTGAAATATTGAAATGCTTGGCAATGTCTTCGACCGACAAATCGCGTTCAACTTCATCATTGATGAACATCACGACTTTGTTGACCGTTTGATGGCCGAAAGAAGGCTGTTTGCGTTCTGAAATAACCGATGTAAAAAATTCGATCAGTTCATCCGCTACATACAGGAATTCCGAATCGTTCATATGCTTTTCGACCAACTCTACACATGCCACGTTAAAAGCAAACGCTTTTTTTGGAGGCACCCGCATTTCATAGAGTTTGCGAGCCATTACAGACGAAAGTACTATGTAATAGTTTCGCACTTGGCGAATCGTTTCTTTACCTGAACGTAAAGCAATCAAATCAATAAGCGATCTCAAGGTTTCTTTTGCACGCTCTTTTTCAAGATGGTGAATTTCATAAATTAATTGTGTCTCTATTTCAAAAAACTTATCCATACCTTCATACTGACCAATAGTCTCACTTTCACTCATGAAAATCTTGGAAATAGTTTCTTGAATTGTTGGCATAGCAATCATGTTCATTTTTTCCCCGTCTTTCTTTGTACAAGTTTTTGCAGTCGTTATTCCTACTATATACTGAAATAGTCAATAAGAACATAGCTCAGTGCATAACTTTTTATTTTTTTATGTAATTGTCATAATAATATCTTACCTTTTTACCCCTAATAAAGGAAATAAATTACCTTTAGATATACTTTTAATATTATTATAATTCAAAAAAAGCTCTAATTAATACTTTTATTTCAAATAATTGTAACATGAACTTAAAAGACCAACCCTTTATTACAAAGGGCTGGCCTTTTCATGATATAGTTTTATTTGTCTTTATCAGGTGGCACTAAAGCACGGATATGGCGTGGCAGCACTTCGATGACAAAAGGCGTAGCGCAACCTTCATCCCCATCAATATTACAATATAATGGTTCATTCGTCCTGATTGAAACTTTCGTTGTCTTAATAACTTCCACTGCTGGATCATTGTCCAGTTTTCCAACCAGCATATTGCCCGCAATACGGATGAATGCGGGCAATGCTGCGTTTTTGATGATATAGAGATGCAGCAAGCCATCGTCGGTTAAAGCTTCTGGCGCCAATTTCTCAAATCCGCCTACGGAGTTCGTTAAAGCGACTAGCACGAGCTTCGCCTCTCCTTCGAATTTCCCATCATCGTACTCAATAGTGAAATATTGTTCCGTATCTTGAGTGATGGCTTTAAGGCCTTCGATGAAATAAGCAAAAGCACCGAGCTTCGTTTTTTGTTCCGGAGAAACTTCGTAAGTCGATTCAGCAACCTGTCCAAGCGCCAAGATGTTCATGAAGAAATGGTCGCCGACTTTTGCAATGTCGACCCATTTTTCAGAACCGGTCTTCAATGCTTCGATCGCTTCCGACGGATCCAATGAGATATGGAGCGCACGCGCAAAATCATTTACTGTTCCCAGGGGAATCAGTGAGAACAATGGATGATGCTCCTGCTCAGCTAAGCCAGAAACCGCTTCGTTGATCGTGCCGTCGCCTCCCATTGCTACGACGAAATCATATTCTTTTTCGCAGGCCTCTGCAGCGAAATCTGTTGCATCTCTCGCCTTTTCAGTTTCTCTGGTGTCCACGCTGTATCCCATCTCTTCGAGCGTCCGTTCCACTTGTTCCGCGTAATCTTTCGCCTTCTCTTTGCCTGAAGAAGGATTTAATATAAACATCGCTTTTTTCATATACTAACCTCCGGTGCTATAATGTGAATATATCTTTCTTTACCCTAGTCATAAGCATTGTTAATCCCTATCCTTTTTTATTTTTTCCGCGGCTGCGTTTGCCGCTCTGCAAAAAATGCCTTTCCTAACCTGAAAAAAATCAACAATGTCATTCTGCAGCCTTTGATTTTGTGAAAGCGAGTGAAACCGGTGCGATTCTTTATTTATATCATCATCTTCTTTGCCTTTTTTGATCTTTTCGCACAGTTGCCTATCATGAGCCCGCTGGCCGTTTCTCTCGGAGCTTCACCTTTCCTGGCTGGCCTTGCCGTTGGAATGTATTCGCTTTCGAACATCATCGGCAATATTGCGTCAGGTATTTTCTCAGACCGAAAAGGGCCTTTCGCCATTCTCGTCGCGGGTTTGACCACAACCGGCGCCGTGCTTTTTTCCTATAGTCTCGCTGACGGACCTTATAGCCTGCTTGCGGTCCGTTTTATGCACGGCCTTGCCGCGGGGCTGACTGTCCCCGCGGCCTTCACTTACTTGGCGAACAAGACCGTACACAGCAAGCGCGGCAAAGGCTCGGCTGTGTCAGGTGCTTTTGTCGGCCTTGCTGCTATCATCGGACCTGCGTACGGTGCGATTCTGACAAGCCGCACGAGCGTTGCGGAAACGATGGCAACGACCGGTGTGTTGCTGCTGGCGCTGGCGATCTGCGCGTTCTTTGTGCTAAACCGCAAAATCGTCCGGAAAGAGGCTGTTGCTGAACAGCCTCTCCCTTTTTCACGCATTATCCAAAACCGCGGCTTGCTGCAATCTTTTGCGGGTGCCTTTTTTCTGATGTTCTCTCAAGGTGTGCTCGCTTATATGCTGCCGTTGAAGATAGAAGGGCTTGGCCATCCACCTGAACTGAGCGGCTTGCTGCTCAGCGTTTTCGGCTTGGCGGCGATCCTCGTTTTTCTGTTGCCTGTAAACCGGATCTTCGATAAAGCGAAGCCTCTCTATACGCTGATTGCGGGCTTCAGTTTCATGGGACTCTCGTTGTTCCTGCTCAGTGCGGCTGAAACTGCGCCTTTGCTCTACGCCATTATGTGTGCGTACGGAATCGGCTTTGCACTATTGTTTCCATCTATCAATTCGCTGCTTATCGATTCCACCGAGCTGTCGTCACGCGGCAAAGCCTATGGCCTGTTTTATGCATTCTTTTCACTTGGTGTGGTCGGAGGTTCCAGTTTTACAGGGATGCTTGAACTGAATGCGGACGAAGGCTTTATGCTTAGCGGCACTGTACTGATAGGCGCCGCATTGGCAAACGCTTTGTTGAGCAAAAGGTGAACAATGCAATACCCGGAATTTTATGGCACAAAAAAAGGATGGTCCGAAAACCATCCTTCCTTTTACAAATTGTCTGTATTTAACCTGTTTTCAGGCGCTATTGTTTCTGTATTCTCTGATTTCTCTTCGCTGAAATCATTTGATGACAACTTAAAGTCCTCGTCTTTTACGTCTTGCTTCTTGTCGTTATAATACTGCGCGCCGCTCAATCCGCCTTCACTGACCATCTTGTTTTCACGCTGCTCAGTTGAATCTTTTTTGGCTTCTGTTTGTTTTCCGTCGCCGTTTTCCAAGTTTTGAGATTCCATATACGAATTCACCTTCGTCTTTGCGTTATTAAAAGCCTCTGTGGCTTTTTGCCGATTTTCTGGTTTCTTGAAATATGCATAAGCGCCAGCAGCCAATCCTGCCCACAATATGCCTCTTCCGCCGCCTCTTTTGTTCACCATGTGCCTCACTCCTTTTTATTTAACTGTTATTTAATTTGTATACCCTTTTTCCAGAAAAATAGTCTTCCGCTAACCAGTGATGGCGTTACATTTTATTTTTTGGTCAATTTCATGTCTATATGAGGAATGCCGTCTTCATCGTATTCCTCTGAAATCGGCACAAAACCGAATGATTCATAGAAGCCTTTCAAGTAAACCTGCCCTTGAAGCTGAATCTCATTGGCTTTCCATTCCATTAAAATATAATCGATCGATTTTTCCAGCAATTGTTTCGCGAGTCCCCTGCTTCTGGCATCAGGATGGACAATTACTCGCCCAATTGATGGCAAGTCATATTTTACGCCTCCTGGCACAAGCCTGGCGTATGCTAAAGTACGGCCATTTTCCGCATATGCCATATGGATCGATTCTTGATCGAGGTTATCCAACTCAGGGTATGGACAATCTTGTTCAACAATGAACACATCGACCCGCAACTTTAGAAATTCATAGAGTTTCCTTGCTGTTAGTTCATCAAAATGATAAGTATTCCAGTCCAAAACTCCTCGCCTCCCTTTCCTTCTATTATTCCACAATGGTGGCTATTCAGCGCTAATTTTGATATGATTACGAAAAGAATTTTTGAGGTGATCACATGATTCGTACAGGCACGATTGAAGATATTGCTTCTGTCCAGGAAATTGCTTATGTCAGCTGGAACGACACATACGAAGGCATCATTCCCTCCCCAGTCCAAAAAAGTTTTTTAGATAAATCCTATTCTACTCCGATGATGGAGATGCGATTGAAAAAGACGATTGTCCTTGTAGCGATACACGAAGACGAGGCAATCGGCTTTGCCAACTTTACAAAACTCGATCAGGACGGCGATGCGGAATTGATTGCCCTTTACTTAAAACCCGAATACCAACGGAACGGCTTCGGCAAGAAATTGCTCGACAGCGGGCTGTCACGTTTGTTCGACGGTTCTGAACTCTCTGTTTATGTAGGAAGTGAGAACGAAAAAGCCAGAAACTTTTATGCAGCCAATGGATTTGAGTTCGTGGAAGAATTTGAAGAATTGTTCGAAGGCCATCCGCTCAAGACCGCGAAATACGTTTACGATTTAAAAGTGAAGACGCCCGCCCTTTAATAGCCGGGAAATAGCAAAAGGTGCAACGGAAAATTCCGTTGCACCTTTTTTGCGTTTGCGGCTGATTTACAAGCAATTGTTATAGCGGGCGATACGGTGTATCGTCGTTACTGTCTTTGCTCAGGCGCTCATCCGCGCGGCGTTTTAAATCTTCGCGCTCAACAAAATCGTCTCCGGTTGTTCCCGGTTGTGGCTGACGTGATTTTTCTTCCATGACGCGCTGCTGTTCGTCTTCACGCAGCCTTTCTTCACGAATGCGCTGCTCGTCGTGGCGGAGCGAATCCTGGTCACGCAAGCGATCGTTTTCACGATACTGACTGCTGTTATCCTGTAGATCTTTTCCGTTGCCATTGCGTGCTTTGCGTACAAAACACATGATGGCAGCGATGTAGAACAAGATTGATGTCAGCGACATAATCCCTGCAAACAATCCAGCAACGATAAAGAATACTCCTGCCATATTCGGATTGGCATTCTTGCCGAGCTTGCCGATTGCCAGGAATGCGAAAAGCGTACTGATTGCCAGAAGCCCGACAAGCACCCACATGACTACGTCAAAGCTTGCCAATAAGCCATCTATAAGTCCCTGGACATCTCCCCCATCTGTCAGGGTCGGATCTGACATGATCTGTTCTTCAAGGAATTGGCGGAATTCCGGGTCGTTCTCGACATTCCCCAGACTGAAAATCGAGAAAATGATAAGTGCAATTGCTAAAAGGTTAAACACAATGCCGATAACGCCAAGTACTTTTTCACCAGCTCGGCTGACGTCTTGCTTTCCATTCATATAATCCACCTCTTTCATAAATTTCCCCTTATATAGATAGAAAAGGAGTTTAACAGTTCCCTTAACTAGTTCCCTTAATAAAATTAATAAAACCTGTTTAAAAACTTCGAGTCCGGGTAATTTATTAATATCAAACAATTGAAAGGTGATGAATAAAATGGAAAAAAAGTTAATTTTTAATCAAGCAGATTTTATGTACGGCATAGGTGGCGCTTCAATCTTAACAGCTATCGTCTTTTTGATGACAGGACTATAATTCGGAGGTTGAAGATGATAAATTACATATTGAAAACATAGAAAAGCAATCCACTAAATTACATTAGAGGATTGCTTTTTGCGTGCTTACATTTTCACATCATCGTATTCTGGGTAACGGTCGAAAGCAACGGCTGCATAAGAACAGACCGGCTCGATCTTATAGCCTTTCTCGCGCGCATATTGGGCAGCGCGGTCCAGCAATTTCTTAGCCAAGCCGTGATGGCGCAGCGTTTCCTCAACGAATGTGTATTCAACGACCATGACATCCGACATTTCCGTCCATGTAATTTCGCCGACGTTTCTGCCTTCATCCTCCAGGTGGAATGCAAATTCTTCCTGGCCCAATTCCTTCAATTTAAAATCCACTGTATCGTCCCCTTCCTGCATTTATCCATTTATTGCTAGCGGTCGCAATGAAGCCTCGATCTGTTCCCGCTTCGGCTCAAGGAATGGCGGCAACGCCAATTTCTCGCCCAGTGTTTCCAGCGGTTCGTCCGTTGCGAAGCCCGGTTCGTCTGTCGACAATTCGAAAAGGATGCCATTCGGTTCGCGGAAATAAAGCGCTTTGAAATAATAGCGGTCCACTTCCCCTGACGTCATGAAGCCTTTCGACAACAGATAGGCATTCCATTTGCTATAATCTTCGTATGTTTTGACGCGGAACGCAACGTGGTGGACACTGCCTCTCCCTGGGCGTTCAGGCGGCAGGTCTGTACGTTCTTCTAAATGTATTTCGCCAGCGGGTCCGCCTTTTCCTGTTGAAAAAACCAAAATATCTTGCATGCCTTCCACTTTCGGTGGATAAGAGCCTATTTGCTCAAAACTTAAAATCTCTGTCAGCACTTCTGCTGTTTTTCCGCTTTTGCGGACTGTCAATGTCACCGGCCCTAAGCCGACAATGGCAAATTCCTTAGGGATTCCCGCTTTGGTCCAGGGAATGCCGTAGGCGATGCCGGTTCCATCGTCCACGGTGAGCATGAGGCGCGACCCTTCGAAGTCTTGGAACACCAAGGTACCGCGACCGAAGGTTTCGCTTATTTCCGCATGGGGAACGCCGAATTCATCGAAACGTTTTGCCCAATAGCGAAGTGCTTCACTGCTTTTTACACGCAGTGATGTGTTGCTGATACTGGAAACCCCAGGATACGTTCTGCCAGCCATCGGAATATCGAAATAGGTCATATCCGTGCCCGGTGTCCCGACCGCGTCCGCATAGAATAGATGATAGGAAGATGTCGAATCCTGGTTGACGCTTTTTTTAACAAGCCGCATACCTAAGATCCGTGTAAAGAAATCATGATTTTGGTCTGCATTTGCAGTAATTGCAGAAACGTGATGAATGCCTTCCAATTTCATCGTCAACACTCCTTTTATCTTGAATTCGAGATATTGATTTTATGATAGCAGATTCTTTTTATGCTGGCAAGAAAGCCATCTTGGTCGGAATAGAAAAAAACAGCCCCGGAATTCTGTTGTACAGAGTTCCGGGGCTGCCTCTATTTTCACCATCAGCTTACTAATCCGCGGATGCCGTCAATCAATTTATTGAAGAAATCTTTTACACTTTGCCAAAAGCCGTCGTCATTGACGACAGTGCCAATTTTGTCTTCGATCGTTTTGCTCAAATCTTCAAGCTGTGTAGACCATTGCGAGAAATCAATATCAAGCTTGCGGATGCGGTCCATCAGATCCACCAGCAATTGGCGGTCTTCCGGGCTTAATTCAATCTGCAGTTTTGACAATTGCTCTTCTACAATCGCTTCCACTTCCTCGCGTGTAGCGGGGTTTTGCTCAGCGATCTGCTTTTTGATTTCTGTCAGCAATTCGCTGACTTGTTCATCGCCGACACCTTTATCTGCAAGTTCCGTGGCAACTTCGAGTTCATCATTGGCGACATCGGTCCGTTCCGGATCCAATTGTTCGCCGTTCACTTCATACGCTTTGTAAATTCCGACAAGCGCAGAATGGCCAGTTACCGCTTTCGGTGCAGCCACTTCCACTGTCGCATCTTCAATTCCCGCTGTCAGCATAGCGTTGGCGTACATTTCAGATGTAACCTGTGTAATGTTATCCGGCGTCACGATCTGGATGACCAGGCCTTCGCCAGCTTCCTTGCGAGTGATTTTAGCGGACGAGTACATGCGTGCTCGCGGGTCGCCGTCTTTGATGAAAGTGATCAGGTCTTCTCCTGTCACTTCAATTTCTTCCACTTCAGCTTCTTCCGCAACGCTCAGGCTACCCGCAACGCTTTCTTTTTCAGCATCGGAGAGATTGCCGCCGTAAACGACGATCGGAACCCCGAATTTTTCATTTATACCTACGTTTGCTGAGCCAACTTGCGGCGCCAGCAAGGAGATTGCCAGTATGATGGTGATGATTGATATCATTTTTTTCATTTTGATTGCCCCTTCCTCCAAATTAATACGCTTTTAATTTGAAAAAGTTGCATCAGCGCGTTAATTTCGTCCAGCCTTCTTCTTGGATGATTCTGCGTTCTTTGTACAATCGGCCCATGGCACGCTTAAATGCGGCCTTGCTCAAGCCGAACATTTCAAAGATTTCGTCTGGTGAAGATTTGTCTGTGAACGGCATTTTGCCGCCGGATTCCTCTAAATAGCGCAAAATCATTTCAGCATCGTCCGACAGGCGCTCCTGCTTGCGGGGAAGCAGCGAGCCGTTAAGCGTACGATCTTCTTTGACGCCAATAATGCGCACTGTCTTTTCTTCCCCAAGGCGCGGTTCTTCTTCGCGCTCTGTTTCATGGACGAAAACGCGGTACATTTCCGGCACTGTGAGCATGAAAGAGCCGACCGGCAACAAACGGTAAGCACGCGCCTGCAAGTCTTTATTGAATACTTCTTCAGGAGCCGGCGCACTGAGCTCCAGCACCGTCTCTTCTGTCGCCAATCGGCCGTACAAGTCGCCATAGCGGTCTGTACGCAGCGTCATGAACAAATGGTCGCCTTGTTTCGGCCATAATTCCTGCACTTGCGGAAGGTCCGCAGGCAGCACGTAGACTTCGCGCGTCGTGCCGATATCCACTACTGCGCCTTCGCGCGGAGATACTTTCAGCACTTTCGCCCAGCCGTAGACGCTTGGCAGAATATGCGGAATCATCGGTGTCGCCGCGATGCCGCCTTGGCGGTTGCGATACAGAAATACTTCGATTTCTTCCCCGACTTCCTGCCCTTCTTCGATTTCTGAGGCGTTCATGAAGACTTCATCGCCAGAACCATCTGATAAAATCCATAGGGAACTTGATCGGTCTTTAATTTTTAAATTCGCTTTCAATCCTGGATGCAAACTCATAATGCAGCCTCCTTCTAATTAACTTTCTTTTTGGTCGTTCTTCAGCTTTTCCAATTCAGCGATCAATTTCGGATGGTCCTCGAGCGTTTGGACCAAATCCGCGATCCGGTCAATTGAATTCCAGCTTAAATGGTGCTCGATGCCTTCAACATCCCCGTAAATGCGTTCTTCTTCCACGCCGATCAGCCGCAGGAACTGCTCCAGCAAATCGTGGCGCTTCAATAAACGCTTGCCGAGTTTCTGTCCTTTTGGCGTCAACACCAGGCCCCGGTAGCGTTCATAAATCAAATAGCCGTCTTTATCGAGTTTTTGTACCATTTTGGTGACGGAAGATGGCAGTACTGACAGGGCTTCCGCAATATCTGATACTCGCGCATACCCTTTTTGTTCAATTAATGCATATATTATTTCAATATGGTCTTCCATACTTGGAGTAGGCAAAGTCAGTTCCTCCCTCACATAACTTCCTTCAGTTTACTATACCGCCACCGCTGAAACAACTGAGCTTCCACCAAGTCTGCGCTGTTCTAATATTCTGGATGTTTATCCTTAGAAAGTCTGGGGTAAATATTACTATCTCAAGAGAAAGGTTAGGTGAAGAAACATGGCGCGTATACTTTGGATTGTTTTAGCAGTTATTATTGTTATTTGGTTAGTAGGATTTTTAATGGACGTTGCTGGTGGTTTAATCCACATTCTTCTAATTATTGCGGCTATCATTTTAGTCATCAACTTAGTTTCAGGAAGAAAAGGCTTATAACAGCTCTACAACATAAAAAAAGGCCGGGACATTTGTCTCCGGCCTTTTTTTATTGCTTAATTTTCGAATAAACACATGTATCGCGCAAGCGGTTTTTGGATATTGCGTCGTTGCGTAAAATGCCTTCGAGCTCAAAGTTGAGGCGAACCGCTACAGCGCGGCTCCGGACATTTTCCGGATCGCAGCGGATTTCTACGCGGTTCGCTTCGAGTTCTTCAAAAGCGAATCGGGTGATGCGTTCCACTGCTTCCGTCACATAGCCTTTGCCTTCAAAACGGTGGTCAACCCAATAGCCGATTTCGAACTTCCTGACTTCCCAGTTGATGCGGTGAAGCCCGGTCGAACCAATGAATTCCCCGGTCTCTTTTGAAAAAAAGTGCAGACGCAGATCTTTGCGCAGCTGGAAGTTGGCGGCAGCTTCGATGAGCACCGCTTCTGTCCGTGCAAGTTCCGGCGGATCTTCTGCGAAAGGCAGCCACGGGCTGAGCGATTCCAACGAATGCAGCACGGCATCGTAGCATTGCTCGGCATCTTCTCTTTTCGGCGCACGAATCAGCAGCCTTTCGGATTCAAATTCATCCGGAAAGTCGAGCAGAATCGGATTAAATTGCGGCTTTTTGGCACCGACGAGGGCATCATCCCAATGGACAGGCGTCGTAATGCCGGCTTGCCAATCCTCGCGCGTCAATCCGTATGTCACCGCATCGTAATAGCGATTTTCCTTCGGCGAAAACCAAGCTTGGCGGATATGCGCTTCTTTTGCAAAGCCCGTGCGTTCAAATGCTTTTCGCATCGCAAAATTGTCATGCCGCGTATTGCCTTCGAGGCGGATTTTCTTCTCAGGAAGCGAAAATACGAAATCAGCGACCAACTTCAATGCCTTTGGCCCGTAGCCTTTGCCCCGGTAAGGTTCGGCAATCCGCAAATCGAATAGTGGAATATCATCCTGCAAATCAAAAATTTTCACAAGCCCTACCTGCTGGCCTTCATCATTTTCAATCCAGAAGGTGCGGACTTGATCTGATTTATAGCCGCCTCCTTCGATTGTCTTCTCGATCAATGCCCGGACCGGATGTTCTTGCCCGTGGAACGGCCAGGAATTAGTAGTCATGAATTCAATGAGCTGCTCCTGCTCTTCTATCGTCCATTCAGTCAACTTCAATGCGATATCCCCCAACATGCTTTTACTTCTGTATCTTCACGAGGCGCAGGGCATTCAAGATGACCAGCAGCGTCGCGCCCATATCGGCGAAAATAGCAATCCATAAGGTCAGCCATCCCGGAATGATCAGAAGCAAAGCGATAATTTTCAAACCCAATGCGAAAATGATGTTTTCCTTTATTATACGCAAAGTTTTTCGGCTGAGTCGAATCGTATATGGAAGTTTTTCAAGATCATCCGCCATCAAAGCGATATCGGCGGTTTCCAATGCCGCATCCGTGCCTGCTCCGCCCATGGCGATACCGACGGATGAAGCCGCTAAAGCCGGGGCATCATTGATGCCGTCGCCGACCATCGCTACGCGGCCGTATTTATCCTGCAGCTCTTTGACAGCCGCTAGTTTTTCTTCAGGCATCAAGCCTGCTCGAACATCCGTGACGCCGATTTGGCCGGCGATCGCTTGCGCAGTTACCGGGTGATCTCCTGTCAGCATGATGGTTTCTTCAATGCCCATATCCTTTAAGGCCTGAATGATTGCCGGGCTTTCGGGACGGATTGCGTCAGCCACCGCCACCGAACCGATCAATTCCATATCCGAAAAGACGGCTACCACTGATTTTCCGCTTTCCTGAAGTTTTTCGTACGCCTGCGGGACAGCGAAACCAAATTCCGCCGCCCAGCCGAGGCTGCCGACATAGACAGGCACCCCGTTGACCGAAGCTGTTACGCCTTTGCCAGTCACTGATTTAAAAGCCGTGATGCTGTAGACCTCCGGAACACGCCCGGTAATGGCGCGAGCCAGTGGATGTTGGGACATCGCTTCGACGGAAGCTGCAATTTTCAATACTTCTTCTTTGCCGTAGCCTTCCTGCGCATAGACATCCGTCACTTCGGGATAGCCTTTTGTCAAAGTACCTGTTTTATCGAACGCCACTGCTTTGATGCGGCCCGTTTCCTCTAAGTGGATGCCGCCTTTGATTAAGACGCCCTGCCGCGCTGCGTTGCCAATTGCCGTGACAATCGCCACTGGGGTCGAAACGACAAGTGCACACGGACAGCCGACGACAAGCACCGCAAGCCCCTGATAAATCCACAGCTGCCATTCGCCCGTTACGAATCCGGGAACAAGCGCCACTAAAAAGGCGATGGCAATGATTGCCGGTGTGTAGTATTTGGCGAATTGGTCGACGAATTTTTGAGACGGCGCTTTTTCGGCTTGCGCTTCTTCGACAAGATGGATGATTTTCGCGATTGTTGTATCTTCCACGCGTTTTGTCACCGTGATTTCCAATGCACCTTCTTCGTTCATCGTTCCCGCAAAGACCTCATCTCCCACCTCTTTGGAAGCAGGTATTGATTCGCCGGTGATGGCTGCCTGATTGACTGAACTTTCCCCGCGCAGGACATTGCCGTCCATGGCGATTTTTTGGCCTGGTTTGACAATCATGACGTCGCCGATTCGGATATCTTCTGTATCCATTTCGATAAGCTCACCGCCGCGCTGAATCAAGGCACGTGCTGGTGCAAGATCCATCAATCCCCTGATCGATTGGCGGGCTTTGTTCATCGAGAATGTCTCCAGCACCTCACTGATGGCGAATAAGAACACAACGACTGCACCTTCACGCCATTCGCCGATGATTGCGGCACCGATGATTGCGATCGTCATCAGCGTCTTCATATCGAATTGCAATTTCACCAGATTGCGCAGACCCGTCCCGAACATATGGTATCCCCCGACCAGCATCGATCCTGCAAACAATGCGATGGCTGCCGGATCTGTTTCAAAAGTACGGAGCGAAATAGCAATCCCGGCAATTAAAAGAAGGAGTGAAATGGCCGTTTCAATGGTCTGGCGCCGTTTGTAAAATGGCACATGGACAACTTTCTCCCGCTCTGGAAAAACGCGGATATGGTCGAATGCGCCTGCCTTTTCAAGTTCCTCAATCGAGACGTTGCCGTCGACCGTGAGTTTTGATGCGCCAAAATTTAATATGACATCCTTCGTTTGGGGCAAGCTGCGGATGTTCTTTTCAAACTTCGCTGCACAGCTGGTGCAAGAAAGGTTTTCAAGACGGTATGTCTTTTGCATTGTGCACACCTTCTTTCGCATGTTCATGGGCGATTGTGACGAGCTGATGGACATGGCTGTCTGACAATGAATAATACACTTGTTTGCCTTTTTTCTGGGATTTCGCTAATCCACGTTCACGCAAATAGCGCAAATGATGCGACGCAGTGGCCGTCGAGGAACCAATAACCGCAGCGATATCGCAGACGCACATTTCTTCTTCTATAGTTAATGCATAAGCTATATTCAAACGGGTTTCGTCTGCCAGCGCTTTAAAGAGATTGGCGACTTCCGATAAATCCGCCATATGATTTTGGACGTTTTCCACTACTTCAGGATGGACTTTCGTGACTTCGCATATCTCTCTCACAGCAATTCCTTCTTTCATTCAAATGTATATTTGATTGTTACTGCCAGTATAATTCTTCAGCTGGCATTAGTCAAACCACGGTTTGAATGAAGATTTCGGGCTGTGGCACGCGCCATTTACTTTAGCAAACAGCCCTCCAGAAAAGGATTATGCTGATTTTTGTCGAATAGTTCATCAATATCCGGACAATTGTTAGGGGGAATTGGCATGTACCAGAAAATTCTAGTGGCGGCAGACGGCTCGGATCATTCGATGCGCGCCGCACATGAAGCAGTAAAGATGGCGAAAGCAAACCCCGATGCCGCAGTCACGCTGCTGTATGTCATCGATTATGAAAAAGCGCGCAACGAAATCCTCCACGGCCAGAGCAGCGACGAAGTCCATTTTGAGCGCCGCAAGCATCTCGCACCACTCGAAGCGGTCTTCCAGGATGCTGCAGTGCCCTTTGAGACAAAGACGCTGCACGGCACACCAGGCCCGACCATCGTCAAGCACGCCAACGATACAGGCTACGACATCGTATTTATCGGCAGCCGCGGCTTGAATGCCCTTCAGGAGATGGTGCTCGGCAGCGTCAGCCACAAAGTCGCAAAGCGCGTCCAGGCTCCAGTGATCATTGTAAAATGAAACGGAAAACAGCAGCCCGTGAAGATGCCGGCTGCTGTTTTTGTTCCAATCAAAGAAAAAGAGATGGTGATTTCATTGAAAAAAGGAAATTTGAATTCAATTGCCGATGTCGCCGGCGTAAAAGTCGGCCACACGACACTAGAAGAGCGCTTGTCTGAGAACGAATCCGTTTGTACAGGCGTCACCGCCATTTTGCCGCATGCCGGCAATTGGTTTGAAGAAAAAGTATCCGCCGCGAGTTTCGTGCTGAACGGCTTCGGCAAAACCGCCGGGCTGGTGCAAGTCGAGGAGCTCGGTGTTCTTGAATCGCCAATTATGTTGACGAATACCTTCAGCGTCGCTGCTGTGCTGCAGGGGACAATGGACTGGATGCTGCGTGAAAACCCGGCAATCGGCGATTCGACCAGTTCACTCAATATCGTCGTCGGCGAATGCAACGACAGCTATTTGAACTCGATGCGCCTTATGGCCGTGCGTCCGGAACATGCCCAACAGGCAATCGGCGCCGCCACGACAGATTTCGCGCAAGGCGCTGTAGGTGCCGGAAAAGGCATGATCTGCTATGGCGTCAAAGGCGGCATCGGCTCCGCTTCACGCATTGCGGAATTTGAAAGCCAAAATTACACGGCCGGAGCTTTGGTACTGAGCAATTTCGGCCTTAAAGAGGAAATCGCCATCGCTAACTGGCTGCCGGATCTTCCCGCGCCCCAAAAGCCGGACGGTTCTGTCATCATTGTAATTGCCACTGATGCACCACTCGACAGCCGGCAGCTAAAGCGCCTGGCGAAACGCGCGGCGATTGGGATGGGGCGCACCGGAACCCATATTCACAATGGCAGCGGAGACATTATCATCGCATTTTCAAACGCTGAACGCATTCCTCATAAATCGACTTCCGCGCTGCAGCAAACAACACTCTTGCGGGATGACCATCCACTGATGGCCGAACTGTTCAAAGGCGTTATCGAAGCGACTGAAGAAGCGGTCTACCAATCGCTGCTCCACGCCGAAACCACAACCGGCCGCATGGGACGGACCATTGAAAAAGGCACCTTTCCTCAAGCTTTTTAAATTTTAGCAACCATGGAAAAAAGCCGTTCCTTTTGCCGGAACGGCTTTTTTTCGTTAATGCAGTAGATGATAGCCGACGCTGAACAATACAATACCGCTCACTAGCGTGGCTCCGAGATAAGACGCCGCTTCGAGCAGGCGGCCGTCTTCAAAATCCTTGACAGCGTCGAGCGCCATCGTGGAAAACGTCGTGAAGGCCCCTAAAAAACCGGTCATCCAAAACAGCGAAAGGCTGCCTGCACCGATAAACAAGCCGAGCACCAACGAGCCGATACTGTTGACCAGCCACGTTGCAAGCTTCGGCTGTTTCGCCCCTCGTTCAGCCAATAAGTAAAATCCGTAGCGGGCAATCGCTCCTAAAAAGCCGCCAAGTGCGATGCCGATCATCCCGCCACCGCCTTTCTGCCGAACCTCAGCCCTATCGCAGCTGCTCCAACAGAAAATGCCGTCATCCCGACTGCAAGCAGCAAGCCGTTCGTGAACGAACGTTCCATCAGCCGGAACCATTCAGCGGTAAATGCCGAGAACGTCGTAAACGAGCCGATTAAGCCGGTCGACACAAACAAGCGGAAAGAAGCAGACTTTGCGTGGAAGCGACCTGCAACAAAGCCAAGCAATAAGCTGCCAAGCAAGTTCACGATCCATAAGCCAGTGAAAGAAGACACCCCTTCGTAGATAATCGCTCGCAACAGCGAACCCGCCATCCCTCCGAATCCGACTGCCATTAAATTCTTCAAGCCTACCGACCTCACATCTTTTTCTTTCAGTATAACTTATTCAGGCGACAATCTTAAGACCGAACCTTGCACTTCTCCTTTAAGGAGCGTTTCATGGAATTTCCCTTCTGCCCAATCGTCTACTTGATTATGAAAGAAATCCGACTTCATATGCCCGCTCAAGCCCGGTCCGACGATGTGGTAAGCGCTTGATAAATCGCTTAGATCAGCGACAAAGCGCCAAGACGCCCCGTGATCAACATTGCCTTCGCCATCAAAACCGGCAGCCTGGACTGTGATGTTAGATCCGCCAATAGGAACTGGGTCCGGATTCAGGAAGCCCTCGAAAATCGGCGACGCACCTGCAAGCGGATGAGGGAATGTCAGTTTATGATTGTCTCCCCATTGCCAATCGCCTGCATCGTTGCCGAATTCTTCTTCAATATCGCCAAGAGCTGTTTCAAGCGAATCCTCCAGCCATTTGCCGGCGCCTCCATATTCCGATACCCATGCCCCTTCGTTGCCGCTGAATGCGTCGCGCATCATTTGATCGGTAATGTGATTTTTGCCCGGCAAGAGGCTGAAGACATCTTCAGGAAATTCATCAGCCAGCATCGTTACTGGCAGCTGCTTCATCCATTTATGGAAAACTAGCGGCTCCGCAGCCCCTTTGCTATCAACTTGATCCCATTCCGCCATCATTTTGAACAATTCGTCGTGTTCATCAGTCTTTTCTTGGACGGCAGCCATCATGTCCTCTAAAAATTCGGCCGCATACAGGTTTTTCTGATCCATCTGCAGCGCCATCATATCTTCTTTCGTCAGATCATCTTTTGACTCCAGCACCTCTGCTATGCGTTCATAGCGGTACGGCTGTGCCCAGAAATCCGTGATGTGGTAATCGTACGAACTGTTGACGACTTCGTTATTGGCCGTCGCGATAAAACCGCTCTTCGGATTCACGGCAGTCGGCAGTTCATCAAACGGCACATAACCATCCCAGCCGTATGCTGACGAATCGCCGGGCACCGGCAATTGGCCGTCGCCTTGTTTGCGGATCGGAATCCGGCCATTCGCTTTATAGGCAATTGTTCCATCGACCGATGCAAAAACGAAATTCTGTGCCGGCGCCTGGAAATCTTCTAACGCTGTTTCGAACTCTTCCCAATTGGAAGCTTTATTGAAACTGAGCACTGCCTGAAGCTCCAATGTCGGTTCATGGGCGGTCCATTGCAGTGAAAACGACGCGTTCGGATCTTCGTCTTTGTACAACACATCTGAAATAATCGGCCCGTGGCGCGTAACCGCCACTTCAAAATGCACCGTCTCGCCGTCTTTCACGTTGATCGGCTCGTTCCGGATTTCTGCCTGCTCCCACACGCCATCATAAAGAAATTGCGTCGGATCTTCCGGATTCGGGGTTTCAATATATAAATCCTGGACGTCCGGGCCGACATTTGTCACTCCCCAGGCAATTTTTTCGTTATGCCCGAGAATGATGCCGGGAATTCCTGCGAAAATGACACCGCTGACGTTCTGTTCCGGCGACTTCAAATGCATTTGATACCAGATCGACGGTGTCGACAAACCAAGATGCGGATCATCCGCGAGAAGCGGCAAGCCGCTCGCCGTCTTGTCACCCGATACTACCCAGTTATTGCTGCCATTGAATTCCGGCGGGATGACTGAAGCATCGAATTGCCCAGCAACTTGCACCGGCTGCTTTTTGTTTGCCGCAATGATTGACGGCGCATCTTCCGGGTATTTGATGAAAATCTCTTTCGCTTTTTCTTCCGGGAATTCGTTCAGCGCCCAGTGCCTGATGGCAAGCGATGACCAGTGCCCACCGAGGTCATATGCCATGAATTTGCCAATCGTCAACGAATCAACCGGCGTCCAGGGTTCAGGTTCGTAGCCGAGAAGCGCAAATTCATAGCTCAGCTTGCCGTCCTTTTTCGCTTGTTCCATGAATGCATTGACGCCTTCTGCGTACCATTCCAACACTTGCTGCGCCTCTGGTTCATAGCCGCTCCATGATTTTTCAGCAGCGTCGCGAAGGCTGAATACCCGGAAGAATTTATCCCGGTCCACTGCCGCCGCCCCTACGACTTCCGCCAAACGCCCACTAGCCTGGCGCCGCGACAAATCCATTTGGAAAAGCCGGTCCTGCGCTTGGACAAAGCCCTGCGCACGGTACAAATCGGCATCCGTCCCTGCTTCGATATGTGGAACGCCGATTTCATCGCGCGTCACTGTCGCACCGCCATCTAAAACGCTGACAACCATTTCCCCCTCCACTTGAGGGCTCGACTTCCCTATGTAAACGTTTACAAAAATTAACGCTGCGGCTGCCAGTACCACCAAGCCGCTCACTATACCCACAATCCATTTCAGCAGCTTTCGGTTCCCTTTCTGTTTACTCACTTGCTTTTCCCCCTTAATTTTTCTTCTCTGATGCTATATCATTCGACCGCCGGAATAAAAATCCTTTATTCGCAAGGAATTTACGGCGCAAATTCATTGCCACAAAATAAAAAGCCCGCAAACTGCGGGCTTAATGATTGATATCTTCTTCTCCAAGCACCATTTTCACTTTCGGCACTTGTTTCTTTTCTGTCAGGACGTACAGGACATCGCCCACTTTCAATTTCGTTGTGCCCGTTGGCATGACCAATTTTCCAGAGCGGATGATGGCACTGATCAAGGTTTGCTTGGGCAGGCCGATGGTTTGCACGAGCTGGCCGGCGAAAGGAGATTTAGCCGTCAGTTCAACTTCCAGCATTTCCGCATTCGCCTTGTCCATCGAGATCAGTTCCAGCGAATGAATCCGCTTCGGCAACGGACGGCCGTTCAAGGATAATTTTTTGGCCATGAACGGAATCGTCGACCCCTGGATCAATGCTGAAGTCAAGACGATAAAGAATACGATATTAAAGAATAAGTAACTGTTTTCGACGCCTGCTATCATCGGGAACGTTGCAAGCACGATTGGCACCGCTCCCTTCAGGCCAGCCCATGACAAGAACAGCTTCTCGTTCAAAGAGTAGTCGAAGAACGCGGTTGAAACGAATACTGCGATTGGACGCGCAATCAAAATCAATACGAATGACAGGACCAACCCCCTCCACATCAAATCCCAATCCAGCAGCTGGCTAGGGAATACCAGCAAGCCGAGCAGGACGAACATGACGATTTGCATCAGCCAAGCCACGCCCTCATGGAAGCTGATGATGGAATAGCTTTGCGTCAATTGGCGGGTTCCGATGACCAATGCCGCCAGATAAACCGCCAATAACCCGCTGCCGTGCATCATTGCAGTGGCACTGTAGATGAAAATTGCAAAGCCTGCTGACAGCACAGCGTACAATCCGGAAGCATCCAGTTTGATGCGGTTCAATGTCCAGGAAGCCAGGTAGCCCAGCACTACGCCAAACACTGCACCAAGACCCATTTCAAGCACGAAACTGCCGATCATTGAACCGATGGAGGAGTCTGGCATCATGATTAATTGGATAAATGCAATTGTCAAAAACATGGCCATCGGATCGTTGGTACCCGATTCCGCTTCAAGTGTGGAAGAGATTTTAGACTTGACGTTTTGTCCGGCTAACACGGAAAAGACTGCCGCAGCATCTGTAGAGCCGACAATCGATCCCAGCAAGAACGCTTCAAGCCATGTGATATCGAGGATATAATATGCAGTAGTTGCTACGATCGCAGTGGTAATCATGACACCAAGAGTCGCCAAGGAAAGTGAGCCGCCCATGACCGGCCGGATATGTTTCCATTTCGCTTGCAGTCCGCCTTCAAAAAGGATAAAGATCAACGCGACAATTCCGACCAATTGCGCGATTTCGGCATTGGAAAAGTAAATGAGGCCGGTGACATCGCTGCCCAAGAACATGCCGATAATCATGAACAAGACAAGAGACGGCACTCCGGCGCGCGCAGATACCTTGGTCATCAGTACGCCAGCCAGGAGGAAAATGCCTCCCATCAAAATTAAACCATTCGTCGAAAAATCGATCATAGGACACCCCCTGTGGTTTTTATGTTGGTTTATTGTACCATAATTTTAGGGCATTAAAAAAAGCGGAGCTCTGTAAAAGCCCCGCTAATCAGTCATATCATGTCTTCTCCAACAATCTTCACTTCAAGCTCTAAATCGATGCCGAATTTTTCTCGCACCGCCGATTTCACCATTTCAATCGTCTGGATGTAATCATCAGCTGTCGCATTGTTTTTGTTGACGATAAATCCAGCGTGCTTCGTCGATACTTCCGCACCGCCGAAGCCCCGCCCTTGAAGTCCGCTTTCCTGGATCAGCTTGCCGGCAAAATTGCCCGGCGGACGTTTGAAAACACTGCCCGCTGATGGAAATTCCAAGGGCTGCTTCGATTCGCGCTGATACGTCAAATCGACCATCTTCGCATCAATCACCGCTTGGTTTCCAAACTCCAAGCCGAATTCAGCTGATAACACATAATAGCCTTTTTTGGTTATGATGCTTTTTCTATAGCCTAATTCCATATCCTCTTTCGACAGCACCAGCTTGTCGCCTTCCGGGGTCAAAACCGTCGCTTGGAGGATGATGTCTTTGATCTCGCCGCCGTACGCGCCTGCGTTCATCGCCATAGCGCCGCCGATAGACCCTGGAATTCCACAAGCGAATTCAAAGCCGGTCAATCGGTTCACTGCCGCTGCTTTCGATACTTCTTTAATATGCGCGCCGCCTTGCGCATAAACCGTAGTGCCTGTAATGCGGATTGCATGAAGGCTTTTCAGGTTCAGCACAATTCCGCGCACGCCGCCATCACGAACGACCATATTAGAGCCGTTACCGAGGAGCAGCAAAGGAATATTGTTTTCATATGCATATTTAACAGTGTATGCTGTTTCATCTTCAGTTGTCGGTGTTACAAAAATATCAGCTGGCCCACCCATACGCGTCAAGGTATGCAGGTGAAGCGGCTCGTTCATTTTCACGTGATCATCGGCCAAAAAGCGGCGAAGATCCGTTAACCATTTTTCTTTCGTCATCCCAAGCAAATCCCTTCTAAACTTTTCGCTTTTAATAGTATCTAATTTTCTTGCCCTTTTGACAAGGGATAGCCTTATGTTCCGTTCTAAAGACCGATAAATTAAATATCTCGAATTAAAGAGTTTTTAATTAAAGACTATTGACATCGAGATTTTTAGCCCTTATAGTTGAAAACAGATACATTACTATTAGGAGGAACAATAACATGAAAAAATGGACAGTAGACCCAGCACACTCAGAAATCGGATTTTCAGTAAAACACATGATGATCTCTAAAGTAAAAGGCTCATTCACTTCATTCGAAGCGGAAGTTGAAGCGAACGAAGAAGATTTGTCTGGAGCTTTGATCGATTTCAAAATCGACATCACAAGCATCAACACAAACAACGAAGACCGCGACAATCACTTGCGCTCGGCTGATTTCTTCGATGCTGAAAACCATCCGCACATCATTTTCACAGCGAATGACATCGTGAAAAAACACGATGAATACGAATTGACTGGCGACCTTACGATTAAAGGCGTTACGCGTCCAGCCACTTTTGAAGTGGAATACGGCGGCAAAGGCACTAACCCTTGGGGCGTTGAAGTTGTTGCCTTCAATGCAGAAAGCAAAATCAACCGCAAGGATTTCGGCCTGACTTGGAACCAAGCACTTGAAACAGGCGGCGTACTTGTCGGCGAAGACATCAAAATTTCATTGGAATTGCAAGCAAACCCAGCATAATCCAAACAAATTAAAAAGCAGTGCGGAAAATTTTTCCGCACTGCTTTTTTATATGGATCCGGGTTCTTCCATCTTATTCAAAGGTTTCACGGCGGGGCCATTGAGCACTTCTCCACTAAAGGAGAAGCGTGAACCGTGGCACGGGCAATCCCATGACCGCTCGGCGTCGTTCCAATGAGTTTCACAGCCCAAATGGGTGCATGTCGTATCGACTAAATGCAGCTGACCGTACTCATCGCGGTAGCCGCCGGCTTTTTTGCCGCCAACTTTCACCAAGCCGCCTTCCCCACTCGCCAACTCCTCGACGGTTTTCGAAGAAGACTGCAACTTCCCTTTCACTAACTCCTTGGCCACTGAGGTATTGTCTTTGATGAAACTGAGGGCATCCACTGCTTTCAGCTTCGTCCGCGTCGGATCGAACAGGTCCGCATACGGATTCGCTTTCCCTAAAATGTGGTCCGCGAGCAGCATGCCGGCAGCTGCCCCGTTCGACATGCCCCATTTATGGAAGCCGGTAGCGACAAAGATATTATCGTATCCTACGGTGATTTTGCCGATATAAGGGACCGTGTCAAGCGTCGTCATGTCTTGTGCAGACCAGCGGTACGGAATTTCCGTAATGCCGAAATGTTCATCGCCAAAATGCGCCAAATTCTCGTAATGCTCAATTGTCGGCGTTTTGCTCTTGCCGGCCGGATGCCCGTCGCCTCCGATGAGCAGCAATTTCTCGCCGTCGATGCCTGTCGCGTAGCGCAGCGATCGGGACGGAGCATCAACGCTGATGTACATGCCATCCGGAATCGGACCGGTCGAACGGGCGGCAATCACGTAAGATCGTTTGACGGACAGCTTTGAGAAATACAAGCCATCGGCATCGTTGAATGGATAATGCGTCGCCACTACCACTTTGTCGCAAGACAGATGCGACATGTTTTCAGTTTGGATTACCGGATCGTCTTTGCTTAGGATTTTTTGCGCGCGAGTGTGTTCGTAGATTTTGCCCCCAAGGCGATCAATTTCACTCACCAGTTTCGCAAGGAATTTCACCGGATGGAATTGCGCTTGGCCTCGCATCACCAAGGCTTCATCCACTTCAAAAGGCAACTCCATTTCCGCTTCCACTTTCGCCAAGCCGCCCTTAATGCCTAAGACTTCATACGCCTCCGCTTCTTTTTTGATCAACGCCGCCCCATGTGCAGTATTCGCGTAAAGGAATGCATCATGGTGCGTCAAATCACAAGCGATGTCGAGCTCTGCTGCCAAATCTTCAATGAATTTCAAACCGCCCATATTGGCGTCGTAATACAACCGGGCTTTTTCTTCCCCCATCAACTTGATCAATGGAGCATAATAGGGACCGTGTTGTGCCGTAATTTTAGCGGTTGTGTAGCCGGTGACACCGTCAATCAGTTTGCCCGCATCAATGAGCGTCACTTTTTTGCCGGCTTTCGCTAGTAAATAAGCAGTGATTACACCTGCTATGCCTCCGCCGACGACCCCAATCTCCGTTGACTCATTGGCTTGCAAAGCCGGAAAGCTTGGGACTTCCTTATACGTTCTCCACAAAGATTCCATATGGTCTGGCAGGCGGCTCGAATGTTCATTTGTTGACATGCTATCCCTCCTAAAGACGTTTTACTAGATAACTACCCTGTCCTCTTCTTTTTAATCAGCAGACTGGCCGAGCTTTAGCAATTGCGGCGTAAAAAAACCGGAAGCGCATTTGCGCCTCCGGTCTGTCATGCCATTCAATTATGCTTTAATTGCTTGCAGGCTGTTGGCCGCGTCTCTTACACGCTCCATGCCTTCTGCAATAATTTCATTTGCACGCTCTGGATCCAACGCATGCCCTTCGATGATCACTTCATTGATGTCCTGGATACCAAAGAAGTTCATGATGTTGCGGATATAATTTACGCTCATTTCGGCCGGAGCCATTTCCGGCGTAGAGTAAATGCCGCCGCGTGCGTTAAGGATGATAACTTTCTTCTCTGGAACAAGCCCGACAGGACCATTTTCAGTGTATTTAAAAGTCATGCCTGCACGGTTGATGTAATCGATGAACGTCTGAAGAGCTGCCGGAATCGTCATGTTCCATAATGGGAATGCGAAAACAACTAGATCTGCATCCATGAAAGCGTCCATTGCTTTAGAAGAAGCTGTCAAAAGGCGCTGTTCAAGATCGCTCATTGGTTCAGCCTGAGCTGATTTTTGCATCGCATCAAAGAAATCCTGGCCGAAATAAGGCATATCTTCTTTGAAAACGTCAAAAGTGCTGACGTTGATGTCGTTGCCGATTTCATTCATGAAAACCTCATACATTTTACTTGAAACCCCTTCGCTTGCAGGGCGGTTGTTTGCTTTTACGACTAATACATTCATTTTTTGAAAAGCTCCTTTTTACTAATATTATTATTCTCGAATTTGAGATAATCAAATTATAATAAAAATCGAGGGTTAATTCAACTTATCTGCTCACGAGTCACATGAATCGCCAGTGCAATATGAAGTCTTTTTTTGTCCCATTGGCTTTAGCTTTGGACGGATGCCTTCTTCGTCCGCAATCTGGCGGATCGAATCGACAAAAGCTTGCAGTGGCTGTGCGCCGGATATCGCATATTTGCGGTTGATGACGAAAAACGGCACGCCCTGTACACCGATTTGGCGCGCTTCCGTGATATCTGCTTCCACTTCTTCATGGAACCGGTCGGAAACCAAAATGCTTTCAGCCTCATCCCTAGGCAGTCCGGCTGCTTCCGCCGTTTCCGCTAAAACTCCATTATTGCTGACATTCTTTCCTTCAACGAAATACGAACGAAGAAGAAGTTCCGTCAAATGCGCTTCCTTGCCGTGCACTTCTGCCCACTTCACTAAGCGGTGGGCCGCTAGCGTATTGCCGTTCATCATGCCATCGAAATTATATTCAAGTCCTACTGAGCGCGCGTGAGCCGCAACGCCTTTCGTCATTTCTTTTGCCTGTTCAATAGTCGCACCTGTTTTAGCAGCTAAACTTTCATATGCCGACACTGTCGAATCAACGGGTGCTGCCGGATCTAATTGATAAGCTTTGAACGAAATCTCAGCTTGTGAATGAAAACCAGATTTTTCTAGAGCCTGCTCCAACGTACGCTTGCCTATGTAGCAAAACGGACATACATAATCTGACCAAATTTCAATTTTCATAATTTCACCTCACGCATTACTATAACAACGAACAAAACTCGGCTCAATGTTTTTGCCTGAATACATCGAACGAAAGAAGTAACATATTGAAACTCGCTTCGGTCGCTTTGGGCAGTGCAAAGACGATTGCTCCTGCGCAAGCTCGTCGCAAAGGCGTCGCCGGAAGTGCCCGGCACCACCTTGGCTCTCGCCATGAGACGAGAAGAACACTCGTCTCATAGCTAAAACCCTTCTGCTTCTGCATCGACACGCTTGCTTCGAAGAAAAGGAGATGGCCCAAATTCCATTTGGCCATCTCCTTGCCTACCCCCGTGACGCGCCTCCGCTAAGATATCTCTCGATATGTAGCAAAACAGCGGAGAAAACCTTACTGCTCCTGTCTCTGTCCCTGTCCCTGCAACGCTTCGCTAGCTTCGGGACATGAAAAACCGTTGCATCGCTGCGCTAGCTTCGAGACATTAAAGTGCGTTGCAGTGCTGCGCACTTCGTCGCAAAGACTTGCCCTCGCAGGCTTTGGGTAAGTCTCGCCCGCGGCAAGCGTAGCTGTTTTGCGGAATATCGATTATAAATATTCAGTAATTCAACTATTTTATATCTTATATCTTCACCCAGGTGCAACCTTCTGCAGCGTGCAGCGTCCTATTGCCTATGCGCGTTGAACAGAGTTCCAGCTCATTAAAAAAACTGACCCCCGGAGGGATCAGCTAAATGCTTCTGTAATGACCGGTACTATCTGCTTTTTGCGTGAAACGACGCCTGGCAATAAAATGCGGTTGTCGACAACACTTGACTTGAAAGCGCCTTCGATGATGCCCGCTTTGCGTCCTAAGACGATGGCGACCGAATCATTGTTCAGGATATCTGTAACCACAAATGCGAATAGATCCAAGTTTTTGCGTGCAATTTTTTCGTTCATCAGCACTTCCAGTTCTTTCTGGCGGCTGATTACTTCATTGACATCGATGGCATTGACTTGAGCCACTTCAAAGCGGTGGTCGTTGGCTTCGAATTCTTTTGAATCGAGCGACATCAAGTCTTCAAGTGTTTTGTTGCTCAAGTCCGCGCCAGCTTTCAGCATAGCAAGGCCGTATTCCGCTGCATCAACATTCGCGATTTCAGCAAGTTCGCGCGCAGCCTGCAAGTCCTGTTCTGTGCAAGTAGGCGACTTGAAGAGCAATGAATCTGAAATGATCGCCGACAACATAAGTCCGGCGATATCAGACGGTACTTTAACTCCATGTTCTTTGTACAGCTTCAAAATGATTGTCGCTGTACAGCCAACCGGTTCGGCGCGGAAGTACAATGGATCGACCGTTTCGAAATTAGCGATGCGGTGGTGGTCCACTACTTCGAGAATTTGGACGTCCTGGATATCGGCTGCGCTCTGCTGGCGCTCGTTATGGTCGACAAGGATGACTTGTGAAGCTTCCGCTGCCACCTTTTCAACAAGGCGCGGCTGTTCGAATTTGAAATGTTCCAATGCGTAGAGAGTTTCGTTATTGGCTTCGCCCAAACGAATCGGTTCCGCCGGCATGCCCAGCTGTTTTTTCAAATATGCATATGAAATAGCCGAACAAATTGAATCGGTGTCCGGATTTTTATGTCCTAAAACAAGAACGTTTGACATTTTTTAACCTCCTGAATGGTGTTGGTTTCCGAAATAATTTTAACACAACTGGAAGCTTAGCCAAAATACAATTGAATTTCCCAAATGCGCAAAGTTTTTAGGCGCATTAGCTAAGCCGATTTTAAAATAACTTTCTCAATTGTCTACTCAATTAAGAAAACTTGAATAACCTTGATTTTGCTGAAATCCAAGAACAGATTTTTGTTGAATTTGCATTATAATTTTATATCTATATACCTAATTATCTAAATAATATAGTAAATTAAAACCCCTTTTTTCGTACGATGAAAAAAATTTTAAGAAAAAGGAAATAATTATATACATTTTAATAGGACAAATGATATAATCACCACAACTAATTTTATTCTTTTCAAGAAAGGAGCGTTTAGATTGACTATAATTTTGGAAAAAAAATACATCCCTTTGGCCGATTATTTTGCTTCTGCATCATCTCAAAAAATTACATTGTCTTTTACCGAAATCGAACAAATTATGGGGCAACAATTGCCCAATGCCGCTTATTTGAACAAAAGTTGGTGGAAAAAGACCAAACCGCCTGCTAAGCATTTCCACGCTTGGATGGATGCAGGCTATTATGTCAGTGATGTAATGACGAACCGCTTTGTCACTTTCGACCGGATCAATCCAGCTGAAGGCGACGGTTCAACGCCCGGCAATGAAGACGTCCTGCTGATCCGCCAAGCGGAACACGGCGATGCCCGTTCATTGATCGCCCTCCAGAAACTGGTCGAAGGCGAATCCGAGTATATGCTTTATGGAAAAGATGAACGCATCCAATCTACCCAGAGCATGCGCAAACAGATAATCGAATGGAAGCAGCAA
This sequence comes from Planococcus sp. TJ-301, assembly GCF_058268475.1. Classification (NCBI taxonomy): domain Bacteria; kingdom Bacillati; phylum Bacillota; class Bacilli; order Caryophanales; family Caryophanaceae; genus Planococcus; species Planococcus sp. TJ-301. The sequence goes on from NZ_JBZDOH010000003.1 coordinate 66,301, forward strand.
GGCCATTCCACTATCTTCATCGCTATCTTGAATGGTGAACATGTCGGTTACTTGATGGTCATCGGCAATACAGCCGCACGCGCAGCCCATCGTGCAGCTATCGTCCTGGGTATCCAGAAAAGCGCTCAAAACAAAGGGCTAGCCACTTCTTTACTGGAAAAAGCGGAAAACTGGTCCAAATCAAAAGGCGTTAACCGCCTTGAGCTGACAGTTGTCGAAGAAAACGACGCCGCCCGCAAACTGTACGAAAAATCGGGCTATAAAGAAGAAGGCATTCGCGAGAAAGCATTAATGATCGGCGGCAAGCCTTACAACGAAATTTACATGGCTAAATTCCTGGGCTGACCGCTATCCAACAACTGCAAAGTTCCAATAGACTAAACAAAAAGATAAGGCAAAGCGGAATCCGCTTTGCCTTATCTTTTTTCTTTTCGGCTTTGCGCCGACCTTTAATTGAGCAATAATAGCGACAGGTATAAGCCCGTCAGCGTGATGAAGAGGATCGGAACCGTCAAGATGATCCCAACTTTGAAATAATAGCCCCAACTGATTTCGACGCCCTTGGTTTTCAGCACGTGGAGCCACAGCAAAGTTGCCAGCGATCCGATTGGCGTGATTTTCGGGCCTAAGTCCGAACCGATGACGTTGGCATAAATCAGCGCGTCGCGCATGACGCCGGTCGTATTGGTTTCGGAGATGGCAAGTGCGTCAATCATCACTGTCGGCATATTGTTCATGATCGACGACAGGATTGCGGCGATGAAGCCCATTCCGATTGTTGCCGCAAACAGCCCATGGCTTGCCGTCCATTCGATTGCCGTGGCAAGGACTGATGTCAGCCCCGCGTTGCGCAGCCCGTAGACAACAACATACATGCCAATCGAGAAGAACACGACTGCCCAAGGCGCATTTTTCAGGACCGTCATCGTTTCAACCGCCTTGCTTCTGCGTGAAATTGCCAAGAAAATGATGGCGACCGCCCCCGCGATGAACGAAACGGGAATTCCAAGCGGATCGCTGATAAAATAGCCGACTAGCAGGACGCCTAGAACCACCCATGACAGATGGAACATCTTGACGTCTTTTAGTGCAGCGGCCGGTGTTTTCAAAGCTCCTTCGTCAAAACGCGCCGGAATGTCTTTCCGGAAATACAAGTACAGCACCAGCATGCTTGCCCCAACACTGAACAAATTCGGCAAGAACATATTCAAGGCGTATTGCGCAAAGCTGATGTCGAAAAAGTCAGCGGAAACGATGTTGACCAAGTTGCTGACGACAAACGGCAGTGATGCCGTATCGGCGATAAAGCCGGACGCCATGATGAATGGCAGGATCATCGAATCCTTGAATTTCAGCGCGCGTACCATCGCCAGGACAATCGGTGTCAAAATCAACGCCGCCCCGTCGTTGGCGAATAACGCGGCAACTACCGCTCCGAGTGCAATGACCAGCAAGAACATGCGGATGCCGCTGCCTTTGGCGTAGCGCGCCATATGCAGCGCAGCCCATTCGAAAAATCCGATTTCATCGAGGATCAACGAAATAATGATTAATGCGACAAATGTCAGCGTTGCGTTCCAGACGATGCCGGTCACTTCCCAAACATCACCGAAATCAACAACGCCGACCAGCAAAGCAACAACCGCTCCAGCAATTGCAGACCATCCGATCGACAGCCCGCGTGGCTGCCAAATAACAAATACCAAGGTAATCAAAAATATCAAACTGGCTGACCAAATATCCACTTCTAACACAACTCCCTATTCACAAATTACTTTTTTTCCTTCTGCAACCAAGGTCGCCACTGTCCGCTCCGGTTCCGGAAGCAAACTCAACAAGTGGATGAGCATCGGATACAGCGGGTGGCGGATATTCAGCGACCAGATCGTCCAACGGCCGCGTTTTTCTTCGGTGACGAGTTCCGCTTGCTTCAGCTTGCGCATATGCTGGCTGATGGCAGGCTGCGTCATATCAATCAATTCCGTGAATTCGCAAATGCACAGCGACTCCGTCATCAAATATTTTAAGATAAGCATTCGGTTATGGTCGCCGATTGCTTTCAAATAAGATTCCATTTGAAGATAATCCATTTTTTCACCTTCTTTTATTCGTACTTTCCACATTATATAAGTGTTTGCTTATAAGTTCAAGGGGGGAAAACGCAATTAGTTGCGGAAAACCGGTGGTTACTTGCGATATTTTTGCTTACTTGCAGCAACCCATTCTTTACTTGCGGCAAACGCAGATTTACTTGCAGCAGGCCCTCTTCCACACCCCACGCGACCGTTTCGAGCCAAATAAAAAAAGCCCCGCAATCGCGGGGCCCCACTCCATTTCATTATCCCAAGTTTTCTAGCAGCTTCAACGCTTCGCGGTTGAAAGCCGGCAGGTCGTCCGGTTGGCGGCTTGTCACCAATTGGTTTTGGCAAACGACAACTTCCTGGTCGACCACTTTTGCGCCGGCGTATTCCATGTCCGTTTGAATTGACTTATAGCCGGTTACGTCGCGATCTTCAAGGGCACGCGCTGAAATCAGCAATTGCGGCCCGTGGCAAATGGCAAAGACCGGTTTTTTCGCGTCCATGAACGCTTTTTTAAATTTCACGAAGCGGTCGTCCGCGCGCAATTGATCCGGCGAAAAGCCGCCCGGCAAGAACAATGCGTCAAAATCGTCCGGGCTGACTTCGTCAATGCCCTTGTCAATTGTCACTGTGGCTTCGCCTTGCTTGCCAGTCACCTTTTTCCCTGCATCCTTTTCAATCGTAAAGACTTCATGGCCCGCTTCGTTGAACGCTTTCGTCGGCTCTGTATATTCCACATCTTCAAACATGTCGGTAATTAACGTTGCAATTTTCGCCATCATCTTCCACTCCCCGTTTATTTAGTCTCCCTTACTATTCCACGAGAAAACCAAAGTAAACACGACGATTAGCGGAATTTGGAAACGAACGGATTATCCTGCTCCCAAAAACGGTACGGGTAATGGACAGCTTCCTGCGAATTGGCTATGCCGACCCTTGGGCCTTCCGCAATCGCGTGGACGGCATCGCCTTCTGCGATATACAGCGGGCGCTCCGTGAAATGATGGCCGTAATACTCCATTGTGATGCCCATCGCTTTCGTAAGCTTCCCAGGGCCGCTCGTCCATTGCTTGATCGGGAGATGTTTGCCGCGCAGTTCCGCCATTAAATCAATGCCTTCTACCGGCTCAACTGCGCGGATCAAAATCGCACGCGGCGTATCCAGCGGCCCACTGACGACATTGATCAGCGTATGGGTATGCATCTGATACGTATAGACGCTTCCGGCTTTGCCGAACATGATTTCCGTGCGCTTCGTGCGGCGGTTGCCAAAACTATGGGCGGCACGATCTTCCGCTCCCATATAGGCTTCCGTTTCAACAATGCGGCCAGCGACTATTCCAGCTGGCGTTTCGTGGACCAATAGCTGGCCCAGCAGAGAACGCGCCAATTCAAGTGTCGGCGCTTCAAAAAATTGTGCAGAGACTGGTGTGAACATAAGTAAATCCCTCCTACCCGGAATTATACCGGACTCGGGGCCGTCACCGCTTCTATGAGGGGTTTAATGTCATCGATTTTATTGTCGTAAAAGGCTTGGACAATCGCGCTGCCGACAATGAACCCGTCAACGTCTTCGCGCAGCAGATCGACGTGGTGGACTTTGGAAATTCCGAAGCCTGCGTAGACAGGCACTGGGCTCTTATCGCGCACGCGGCGCATGAATTCCCGGACATTGTTTGACATTTCATCCCGTGCGCCAGTGATGCCGGTCACTGTGACAGCGTAGACGAAGCCTTCCGCTTCCTGCAAAATCGCCTCCAGCCGCTTTTCAGTCGTCGTCAACGTGACGAGCTGGATGAGCGCAATGCTTTCTTTTTTCAAAAATGTTTCGGCCAGTTGTCGATGTTCATAAGGCAGATCCGGGATGATGACGGCAGAAACACCCGCTTTTTTCGCTTGCTTGGTGAAGCGTTCCACACCGAATTTGATAACTGGGTTCAAGTACGTCATGATGAGCAGCGGCACTTTCACTTCGAATGTCCAACCTGTCATTTCATCGAGCACCTTTTCCAGCGTCACGCCTTCTTTCAACGCCCGGTTGCCCGCTGCTTCAATCGTCGGTCCATCCGCTACGGGATCCGAAAAAGGAATACCGATCTCGATCGCCGTAACGCCGGCCTCCTGAAGGTATTGGACTTGCTCTTTCAGCCGCTCGAGCCCTCCGTCGCCCGCCATGATATAGGCCACGAAGGCTTTCTCACCGTTCTCCTTCAATTCTGACAGTCTGTTCATGCCAACCCCTCCAATTTCTCCGCGTAAGTCGCCATGTCTTTATCGCCGCGCCCGGAAACGCAAATGACCAGAATTTCGTCTTTGCCCATCTCCTTGGCAGTCTTCTCTGCCTGCGAAATCGCATGCGCGGTTTCAAGCGCCGGAATGATGCCTTCCAGCCGCGAAAATGAAACTACTGCTTCGAGCGCTTCTGCATCGGTAATCGCTTTGTATTCCACGCGGCCGATGTCCGCAAGATAAGCGTGCTCTGGTCCGATTCCAGGATAATCCAGGCCTGCGGAAACCGAATGGGCTTCCAGCACTTGGCCGGAATCCGATTGCAGCAGTTTCATGAATGCGCCGTGCAAGACGCCTTCCGTACCTTTCGTCATCGTTGCCGCATGCTTTTCAGTTTCTGTTCCTTCTCCGGCCGCTTCGACGCCGATCAACCGCACCGACTCGTCTTTCAAGAACGGATAGAACATGCCGATGGCGTTGCTGCCGCCGCCCACGCACGCCAAAATGGTATCCGGCAAGCGCCCTTCGTGCTCAACAATTTGGCGTTTCGTTTCTTCGCCGATGACGCTCTGGAAATCCCGCACCATCGTCGGGAACGGATGCGGCCCCAGCGCAGAACCGATCAAGTAATGTGTATCTTCCACATTTGTGACCCAGTAGCGCAGCGCTTCGTTGACTGCATCTTTCAATGTTGCACTGCCTTTTGTCACGCTTTCAACGCGCGCACCCAGCAATTTCATGCGGAACACGTTGAGCTGCTGGCGCTTGATGTCTTCTTCGCCCATGAAAATGACGCAATCCAGATCAAACAGCGCGCACACTGTCGCTGTTGCAACGCCGTGCTGCCCGGCTCCTGTTTCCGCAACAATTTTCCGTTTGCCCATGCGCATTGCAAGCAGGGCCTGGCCGATCGCATTATTGATCTTATGCGCGCCTGTGTGGTTCAAATCTTCGCGCTTCAAATAAACTTTCGGTCCGCCCCACGCTTCTGTTAAACGCTTCGCATACGTCAAAGGCTGTTCGCGCCCGACATATTCTTTCAGGTAATGATGGTATTCTTTTTGGAACTCCGGATCGTCTTTCACTTCCGTGTAAGCATCTTCCAGTTCTTTGACGGCTTTCATCAAGGTTTCTGGAACAAATTGCCCGCCGTATTTACCGAAAAATCCAACTTTCTCTATTGTCTCCTGCATCGAATCACCCTTCGCTTTCTGAATAAAACGCTCTATTTTCACTGCATCTTTTATGCCTTCAGTTTCTACTCCACTCGAGACATCCACCATGAACGGCCTTGTCTGGGCAATTGCCGCCGCCACGTTGTCCGGATTTAATCCGCCGGCAACAATCAGCCGGGAAGAGTCAATGCCAGCCCCTGCCAATAGCGTCCAGTCAAATACATGGCCGCTGCCGCCGCGGTAATCCGTGCCTGGGGCGTCCACCAAAACGAAATCGGCAACTGACCGGCCCAGCTTTTCAGCATCTGTCGCGGTGCGTATCGAGAAAGCCTGGACGACCGGCACCGAAATCGCCTGCACGAGTTCATCCGGTTCATCGCCGTGCAATTGGACCATCGTCAACGGCACTTCGCGTACAGTCCGTTCAATTTCTTCAAGCGCCGCATTGACGAAAACACCGATTTTGTCGACGCCTGCGGGCACGTGCTTCGCTAGCTCTGCCGCTTTTTCCACACTGACCCGACGCTTGCTTGGAGCAAAGACAAAACCGATGGCGTCTGCTTGTCCAGCCGCCTCAACATGTTCGGGCTCCATGAGACCGCAAATTTTTACTTTCGTCATTCCGCCGCCTCCTTTGAAGTCGCTTCCTGAATCCAGGAGCCAGGGTCAGCTGTGCGCATCAGCGCTTCGCCGACCAGCACGCCTGTGGCCCCGCAGCCGAATACAAACGCCGCATCTTGCTTTGTTTGCAGGCCGCTCTCACTTATCAGTACACGCTTGCCGTCTCTCGGGAACTCTTTTGCCAATTCTGCCGTCCGCTGGAGCGACACCTCAAACGTCTTCAAGTCCCGATTATTGATGCCGATCAATTTTGCGTCCAATTCGAGTGCGGTTGCGAGTTCCTCGCTATCGTGCACTTCAACCAGTACTTCAAGCCCTAGGGAATTAGCGTAGGCATACAGCCGGTGGAGCTCCTCTTTTTCAAGGGCCGCTACAATGAGCAGGATAATGGTCGCTCCTGCCGCTTTCGCCCGATTGATTTGAATCTCACTGACGATGAAATCCTTGCACAGGACCGGAATCGAGACCACTCTCGCCACTTGGCGAAGATCCTCGATCGATCCTTTGAAATAGCTCTCATCGGTCAATACCGAAATCGCCGCTGCTCCGGCCGCTTCGTATTTCTTTGCTTGTGCGACGACATCCACATTTGTGGAAATATCGCCTTTCGAAGGAGATGCGCGTTTGATTTCCGCAATGACTCCCCGCCGTTCTTGCAAATGGGAAATCAACCTGGTTTTCACAGGAAATTGTTCTTGCGCCTCTGCCGTTTCACTGTATCCTTTTATCTCCAAACGCTTTGTTTCGATGATTTGGTCCAAGATCGTCATACACATACCCCCGAAGTTAATCTATGAAGCTCGAAAACCCGAGCTGTTTCTCCTGACAAAATCGATTTCCGTGCCTGGTGCACGCCTTCTGCAATGCTTGCTGCGCGGCCGCTTGCGTACAGGCATGCGCCTGCGTTCAATGCGACCGTGTCGAGATACGGACTTTCGTTCCCGTTCAATACGTCCATGAAAATTTCCGCGTTGCGTTCCGGCTCTCCGCCGCGTATCGCTTCGATCGGCGCAACGGCAAGGCCCGCTTCATTTGGGTGGAACGTCATCGGGTGTTTGCCGTTTTCATCAAAAAAGATCAATTCATTGGTTCCTGCAAGCGACAATTCATCCAAGCCTCCCGCACCGTGGACAATCACTCCGCGCTTGCGGCCTAAACGCATGGATGCGTCGGCCATCGGTTCCATCATGTCCCGGCGATAAACACCGGTCATTTGAACCGTGACAGGCAGCGGATTCGCGAGCGGCCCCACCAGATTAAAAATGGTCGGCGTGCCAATGTTTTTGCGGATGTCCCGCAATTTGCCGAGCGCCGGATGGATTACCGGGGCGAACAGGAAAGCGATTCCTGTTTGTTCAAGCATGCTTGGAATTTTCTCAATGTCCGAGTCAACAGCGATGCCGAGCGCTTCCAGTACATCTGAACTGCCTGTTTTGCTGGATACGCTGCGGTTGCCGTGTTTTGCCACTGTCATTCCGCTGCCCGCTAAGACGAACGCCGTCAAGGTGCTGATGTTAAAACTGTATGACCGGTCGCCGCCGGTTCCACAGACATCCACCAGTTCCCCGGTTATTTCCGGCAGCACGATGGCTTTCTCCCGCATCGCCTTTACCAACCCCACCAATTCATCGGCCGTTTCGCCTTTTTCGTGAAGTCCGATCAAAAATTCCTTGATCTGCGCTTCTTCCATATCTCCGTTCAATAAACTGCGTGATTTTTCCAGCATCTGCTGTTCTGTCTTATTCTCTGCTCTGCTCATTTTTCAGCTCTCCTCAACTCGTTTTTAAATGCAAAAATCCCCGCAACCGGACAGATATCCGGTTGCGGGGACGGGTTAAACCGCGGTACCACCACGCATTAATGCAAATTTTGCACTCACTTAAAACAGGCTCTTCGCCTTTCCCTTTAACGCAGGGCTTACGTCTGCCTTACTCGCTTCCGCTTTCTGGCCAGCTCTCCTAAGTCCATTCGCGCAAGTGATCCAATCAGCTTCCACCAGCCGCTGACTCTCTAAGATGGATCTCCTTGCCTACTCGTCTCAATCCTCGATTTATACACTCTTCTATTCTTAACTTTTCTGGGCTCTTCTCTCAAATAGACTTGCCGCTCGTTCAACAAGTTGTCCCTCATACTAAAAGGTTTTGTTTATTCTGTCAAGTCATATGTTTTTATATTAAGTTGAACTAATAAAATATCATATTAAAAATCGCTTCGGACGCTTTGGCCAAGGCTCTCGCCATGAGCCGAGAAGAACACTCGTCTCATAGCTTCGCCTAGCCCTTTTACGCGCCTTCGCTGTAATATCTCTCGATACAGAACAAAACAGCGGAGACGCCTGCGGGAAAGCGAGACAGCCGAGACTCCACAAGGAGCGAAGCGACTGAGGAGGCTTGGCGCTCGCCCGCGGCAAGCGCAGCTGTTTTGCGGAGTATCGTTTATGAATATTCACTAGCTCAACTTATATAGCGAATAATTTTCTCACCCGTAATGGCCTGCCATATCTTTGCGAAGCGCGGCTTTCAAAAATTTCCCGACAGACGTCTTCGGCACTTCCTTCAGGAATACCACATCGTCCGGAACCCACCACTTGGCGAATTGGCTTTCCAGATACGCCAATAATTCCGCCTTCATGGCGTCATCTTCCCGGTAGCCTTCTTTCAGCACGACGCACGCCAATGGGCGCTCGAGCCATTTTTCATGCGGAATGGCTATGACTGCGGCTTCAAACACCGCTTCATGGGTCATCAACGCGTTCTCAAGGTCGACCGAAGAAATCCATTCGCCTCCGCTCTTGATCAGATCTTTTGTGCGGTCCGTCAATTTGATATAGCCGTCGGGCTCGATGACCGCGATGTCGCCGGTATAAAGCCAGCCATCACGGAAAGCATCCGCTGTCCGTTCATCCTTGTAATATTCATCCGCGATCCACGCGCCTTTGACGTTCAACTCGCCCATCGTCTCGCCGTCCCACGGCGCTTCGCCGTTTTCATTGACAATGCGCACTTCAAGCCCGGGCATCGGCAGCCCGGCCATCGCCCGGCGCTCGATGCGTTCATCCATCGACAAGTTCGCCATCGCGGAAGTCGTAACTGCCAAACTGACAAGCGGAGAAGTTTCTGTCATGCCGTAGCCGGTGACGAACGGTACGTTGTATTTTTCTTCAAATGCACGGATCAGTCCTTTCGGCGACGCTGAACCGCCGCAGATGATCATGCGCAATGTGTCGATATTGCGCGGATTGGCTTCCAGTTCTTTCAGCACGCCGAGCCAGATCGTCGGCACGCCCGCGGTCAAGGTGACATTTTCCTGTTCGATTAAATCCAGCAGCATCCCTGGTGCAAATCCCGGACCCGGCAGCACTTGCGTCGTGCCGAATAAAACGGCAGCAAACGGCAGCCCCCACGCATTAGCATGGAACATTGGCACGATGGACAGTGCAATGTCACGCTCTGATAATGCCATGGAATCCGCCATGCCAAGCGCATAACTGTGCAGCACCAGCCCGCGATGCGTATAGACGACACCTTTCGGATTGCCGGTCGTTGCTGACGTGTAGCACATTCCCGCGGGCGTATTCTCATCCAGATCTTCCGGGAATTCATAACTGCCGTCTTCCGCGGCCATCAATTGTTCATAGGAATGGACATTCTCGAGCTGCGTTTCCGGCAATTCCAAGCCGTCTTTCATGATGACGAAATGCTTGACCGTCTTCAGCTGCGGAGCGATTTTTTCAATCAGCGGAAACAAATCATGGTCCACCAGCAGAATGTCATCTTCTGCGTGGTTAATGACATAAATGATATGTTCGGGAGACAGGCGGATATTGACCATATGCAAAATCGCGCCCGAGCCTGGTACGCCGAAATACAATTCCAAATGCCGGTGGTGATTCCAAGCGAAACTGCCGACTTTCACACCGCGGCCCATGCCGATTTTTTCCAACGCCGCGGCCAATTGGCGCGTACGCTTCGCAAAATCTTTATACGGTATGCGGTGGATAGTGTTTTCTCCCGTCCGCGAAATGATCAATTTCTCCGGAAAATAACGTTCAGCCCTTTTGACGAATGAAGACAATAATAACGGTGCGTCCATCATAGAATACCCAGCTCCTTTTCAACATTTTTCATTCTGCGTCTGCTGCTTGCGGTTTTTGCGCGCCTTGAACTGCGGGTGGTTGAAGCGTTCATGCGCTTTCAACACCGGGGCCAGGCAGCAATCAATTGTCAGCGACGCCTCATACCATTGCTGCCACGTCCGCTCTTTGAAAAAAGCGGCAACTTGTTCATGCTCCAGGCTTCCCGGCGCCTTTGCGCTCCAGCTCCACCATTCAGGACGGTCGGCAAATTCACAAAAATTATGCCAGAATTTCTCTTCCAGCGCCCCAAGCGTGACGTAACGTCCGTCTTTAGTTTCGTAAATCGCGTAGCTGATGCGGGAACCGCCAATTTCAGGAATTCCGCTTTCGGAAACTCCCCGGCTTTGATAAATATCGTGATTGCCTTGGAATTCGGCCATCACTTCGGCTAAGGTAATGTCCAAATGCGCCCCTTCGCCTGTGCGGAATTTCCGCAGCAATGCTGACAAAATCTGTTCCACAGCAAGAAGCCCACCCGTATAATCCGCAAATGTATTGGCCGGATGGACAGGGCGTCCGCTGGCATCCGAAATCTGCTCGAGCGCACCGGATAATGCCATGTAATTCAAATCATGGCTGCCGAGAAGCGCGAGCGGACCGGTTTGGCCGTAGCCTGACAACGAGCAATACACCAAATCGGGCTTGATGTGCTTCAAAGTTTCATAGCCAAGCCCGAGCTTCTTCATGACACCGGGACGAAAGGTTTCCAAAAGGACATCCGCCGTTTTTACCAACTCGAGCATTTCTAGAAGCCCTTTTTCCGACTTCAAATCAATGGCGATAATGGTTTTGCCGATATTGTTGGCTTCATGCACGAAGCCGCCGCCCATATATCGGGCGGGATCACCTGCCGGCGGTTCGATTTTAATCACTTCAGCCCCCATCCGTGCCAAGCGCATGCCGGCATACGGACCGGGTACATAATAGGTCACGTCCAGCACGCGGATCCCTGTCAGCGCATTGTCCATTTACAAGCCCATCCGTTTGGCAATGATCGTCTTCATGATTTCATTTGAACCGGCATAAATCGCAGCTACCGGGATATCGCGGTAGCGCCGCGCAATTTTGTATTCCTCCATATAGCCGTAGCCGCCGTGAAGCTGCATGCATTCGCCGGCAATCTTTTTGGCTGTATCCGTCAGCCAGTATTTCGCCATCGATACTTTTGACACGATATCTTTGCCGGCCATGTGGTCCTCAATGAGCGATTCCAGAAAAGAATGGCCCAACTCAATTTCCGTGGCCATTTCAACCAGTTTAAACTGTGAATTCTGGAAAGAGCCGATCGGTTTGCCGAACGCTTTTCTTGATTTGACGTAATCCAAGGTCATTTCCAGCATATCTTCCGAAGCCGTCTGGGCAGCAAGCGCTACGACTAGACGCTCTTGCTGCAATTTTTCCATTAAATATGTAAAACCTTTGTTTTCCTCGCCAATGAGGTTTTCGGCCGGCACGACACAATCCTCGAAATACAGCTCAGACGTGTCCTGCGCGTGAAGCCCGACTTTATCGAGCTTGCGCCCCTTCGTGAAGCCTGCCATTCCTTCTTCCACCATCAGCAGCGAAATCCCGCGATGCTTCGGCTCCGCTTTCGTGTCCGTTTTAACCACTACGACCACATGCGTAGAATTGATGCCGTTGGTAATAAAGGTTTTCTGGCCGTTGACGATGTAATTGCTGCCATCGCGTACGGCAGTAGCCGAAATGTTGGCCAAGTCTGACCCCGCACCCGGTTCGGTCATGGCGATTGCGGTGATGAATTCACCCGACACACAACCTGGAAGCCAGCGCTGCTTCTGGTCTTCCGTGCCATAGGCTTCGATATAAGGCACAGTAATGTCATTATGAAGCCCGACACCCGTCAAACTGGCGCCTACCCGTTCCATTTCCTCACCGATAATCACCGCGTAACGGAAGTCGAGGCCGAGGCCGCCGTATTGCTCGTCGACTTGCGGACATAAAAAGCCCATATCGCCCAAGCGTTTCCAGAAAGACTTCGGTATGAGGTGATCCTTCTCCCATTGATCGTATTGCGGAACCGCTTCTTTCTCCAGGAATTTGCGGAGCGATTTGCGGAACATTTCGTGCTCTTGTTCTTCGAAACGATATTTCGCCATTGCCATTTCCCCCTGTCGTTTATTTCGGCTGCATGCGGATTGCTCCATCAAGACGGATCACTTCACCGTTCAGCATGGTATTTTCCAACATGCTCTGCACCAATTGGGCATATTCTGCTGGCCGGCCGAGGCGCGCCGGAAATGGCACGGAACGGGACAGCGACTCGATTGCGGCATCCGGCAGGCCGTCAACCATCGGCGTCTGCATCAATCCTGGCGCAATCGCCAGGACGCGGATGCCATCGCGCGCAAGTTCGCGCGCAATCGGCAGCGTCATTGACACCACGCCGCCTTTCGAGGCGCTATAGGCAGCTTGCCCAATCTGTCCTTCAAATGCAGCTACTGAAGCTGTCGATATGATGACGCCCCGTTCCCCTTCGTCATTCGGGGCGTTATGCTGCATCGCCGCAGCCGCCACGCGAATGACGTTGAACGTTCCGACCAAATTCACTTGGATAACTTTTTCAAATTGGCTCAGGGCAATTGGTGCACCTTTTGAAACGACCTTGCCAGGTGTCCCGATTCCTGCACAATTGACCACTGCATTAATCGATTCAAAGCGTTCTACCGCTTCCGCAAAACTCTTTTCCACTTGTTGCGCATCGGCCACATTCGTCTCAAAATAACCGACCTTTTCTTCCCCCAACTCAGCAACCAGTGCCTGGGCCCGTTCTTTGTTCAAATCAAAGATGGCCGCTTTTCCGCCGCCTGCTGCAATACGGCGGACTGTCGCTTCACCAAGTCCCGAAGCCCCTCCAGTCACAACCGCTTTCACATCTGAAAATTTCATATTTGCTGCCCCTCTCTCCTATAAACGTTCAATGATTGTCGCGTTCGCCATGCCCATCCCTTCACAGATTGCCAGCAACCCATAGCGCCCGCCACTTCGTTCAAGCTCATGGAGCAGCGAAACCATGAGTTTCGTGCCGGTTGCACCAAGCGGATGACCGAGCGCGATGGCGCCGCCGTTGACATTCAGTTTCTGCGGATCCCCGCCGATTTCCGCCAGCCACGCCAATGGCACCGGAGCAAAAGCTTCGTTCACTTCATAACGGTCCATATCGCTGATTTCCAGCTTCGCTTTTTCAAGCACTTTCTGCGTTGCGGCAATCGGTCCCGTCAGCATCAATGTCGGATCAGAACCGACGACTGAACGGGCAATAATGCGGGCTTTTGGCTCTAAGCCGAGTTCGTCCGCTTTTTCGCGGGACATCAATAATACCGCCGATGCTCCGTCGCTCATTTGGCTGGCGTTGCCAGCTGTAATGACGCCGCCTTCTTGGAACACCGTCTTCAGGCCAGCCAAAACCTCCATTGTCGTCCCGGGCCGCGGCCCTTCGTCAATGGATACTAAGCGCTTCTCCCCGTTCTCGCTTCCCACTCTAATCGCCGCAATTTCCTTTTCGAACGCGCCGTTGTCGATGGCCCGCTGCGCACGCTCGTGGCTTTCAACCGCGTAAGCATCCAATTGCTCCCGCGTAAAACCCCATTTTTCCGAGATGCGTTCAGCCGACAGCCCTTGGTTGATGATTTCGTATTGTGCGGCCAATTTTTCACTTGGCTTCGCCTCTTGTACATTCGAGAACATCGGCACGCGCGTCATGCTTTCCACCCCACCGGCAATGACGATGTCCATATCGCCTGACAGGATCGCTTGGGCCCCGAAATGGACCGCTTGCTGGCTCGAGCCGCATTGGCGATCGATTGTCACACCCGGCACATAATCCGGGAATCCCGCTATCAAAGCTGCTGTCCGCGCAACGTTGCCGCTTTGTTCACCCACTTGTGAAACACAGCCTAAAATCACATCTTCCACCAGGCCTTTTTGGACGCCGGCACGTGCTACCAATTCTTCCAGCACGAGCGCCGCTAATTCATCCGGACGTGTTTCTGCGAAGATGCCTTTGCGGCGTCCGACTGCCGAACGCACCCCTTCAATAATGACCACTTCTCTCATTTCTTCACCCCATCTATCTTTATTAAATCGCAAGCATTCCCAATTTCCTGAATTGAATGACTATTCACTCATTAAAATTATTGTACAAGAGTTCATTAGCAAATGCCATACAAAAAATCCCGCAGAAGTGTCTGCGGGATCTGTGCATTATTCTTCGATTAATCCTTTTTCCAGCAGGAACTCGCGTGCAACATCGCTGGCGACTTCCTGGTCAACGTCCACTTTCGCGTTCATCGCGAGCATTTCCTCTTCAGAAATCTGCCCTGCCAAACCTTTCAGCACTTCTTCAAGTTCTGGATACTCTTCAAGCGTATCCATGCGAACGACTGGTGCCGCGTCATATTTCGGGAAGAACGATTTATCGTCTTCGGTCGTTTCCAAATCGAATAATCCAATTCGGCTATCCGTTGTAAAGGCTGGGATAACATCCACATCGCCATTTTTCACTGCTTCGTACATGATTGCAGGGTCAAAGCTTTCAGTTGCGGAGAAATTGAACGGATACGTCTTGATCATGTCATCGAAGCCGTCTCCTTGGCGTTCATAAAATGGATGTGGAGCGCCGAATGACATATCTTCCGTCTTGGAGATCTCAGCAAGTTCGGAATACGTTTTCGCATCATAACCGCTGTCTTTTGAATACGCCAGCGTGTAGCCGTTCTCGAATCCAAGAGGTTCGAGCCATGTCGCGCCTAAGGTTTCTTCATATCCTGCGCGCACACGCTCCAGCACTTCTTCCGATGATTGGCCAAGCTTTGACTCTTCTTTCAATACATCTTTCAGCCCTGTGCCCGTATATTCGACGTACATGTCAATGTCCCCTTTTTCCAATGCCGGGGTCAATATAGCAACTTCACCGAGGCCATCCTCGTACTCTACGGTATACTCCGAATTCGCTTCAATATACTGCCCGAGAATATGGGGCAAAATGTATTGCTCTGTCCATGGCTTGCCGCCGATGACAATCGGATCCGATGCGCTTCCGCCCGAATCGCCGCCGCATCCTGCTAAAACCGCTGATGCCGCCAATAAAATCACTGCTGCTGATTTCTTCATTTCTTTTCCCCCTTAAAGTTTCAATCCTTTTGGCGTCGCCCGCTTCTCAATCCATTTTAGAACCTGATCAAAGCCAATGGCAAGCAAAGCAACCGGCAGAGCTCCTGCCAGCACTAAGGAATTATTATACGATTGCAAACCGCGGTAAATGATGTCGCCAAGGCCGCCTGCACCGACGAATGTGGCAAGTGTGGCGATGCCAACTGTCAACACGGTTGCTGTACGGATGCCCGCCATAATGAACGGCAGCGCCAACGGCAATTCGATTTGCCGCAGAATCTGCGTGCGCGTCATACCCATGCCTCTTCCCGCTTCAATAATTGAGCCGTCGACACCGGTGATTCCTGTATACGTATTGCGCAAAATCGGCAGCAGCGCATAAATGATCAGCGCAATCAATGCCGTAGGCGAACCGATGCCGAGGATCGGCACCAGGAATCCGAATAGCGCCAAACTCGGAATCGTCTGGAACACTGCCGTCACTCCGATGATCGGCTCGGCGTATTTTCGATAGCGCGCAATGAGGATGCCCGTCGGCAAAGCCAATGCCACCCCGACTGCCACAGCTACGAAAGACAAATAAATGTGCTCCAGAAACGCGCTTTGGATCATGTCTTGACGCGTCGACAATGTATTGAGGAAATTATTCATCCGACCACACCTGCTTCCTTGCGGAGCGCCGCTCTTAGCAAATCATGTTCCGACAGGTAACCGATAACGCGGTCTTCTTCCACCACTGCAAGCCGGCTATGCTGGCTCTTTTCAAGCTCATGCACCGCTTCTTCTATAGTTGCGCCGGAAGAAATCTTCTGTGCGTCGCCGCTCCATTCAAGCGCAAACAAGCTGGCAAACTCTTTCAATTTCTTCTCGCCGAATACCCGCTGGCGCTCGATCCGTTCCGTGCCGATAAAATTCCGTACAAAATCATTGGCAGGCTCAGCCACCAATTCGTCCGGCGTGCCAATCTGTTCTACTTGCCCGGCACGCATGACCACGATCAGGTCCGCGATTTTCAGTGCTTCATCCATATCGTGCGTAACGAAGACAATGGTTTTTTGGATTTCCCGCTGCAAGTTCTGCAGTTCACCCTGCAGCTGTTCCCGGCTGATCGGGTCAAGCGCAGAAAACGGTTCGTCCATCAGAATGATGTTCGGGTCGCCCGCAAGCGCACGCACTACTCCGACGCGCTGCTGCTGCCCGCCGCTCAATTCAAGCGGATAACGTTCCAAATAAACTTCCGGATCCAGTCCAGTAAGCGCCAGCAATTCGCGCACGCGCTGGTCTGTCTTGTCTTTTGCCCAACCCCGCAGCTTCGGAACAAGCGACACGTTGTCAGCAATCGTCATATGCGGAAACAGTCCGATGCGCTGGATAACATAACCGATCGACCTGCGCAGCTCAACTTCTTCTAAATCTGTTATCGGCTTTTCATCAATATAGATTTCTCCTTCACTCGGTTTTTCCAGTTTATTGATCATCTTCATTAACGTGGTTTTGCCGCAGCCACTGGGGCCGATGATGGCTGTCAACCGATGAGCCGGCAATGTGAGGGATACCTCTTTCAGCGCTTCCGTGCCGTCCGGAAACCTTTTTGTAACGTTATCAAAGCGAATCACTGCATCCGCCCCTTTCCACCCGATTTCTTAATGCTTATTTCTTTACCCTTATTCAAAGCGCACTACTCCTGAACGAACCTTATTTCGGTGGTGATTGAAGCGATTTAATTTTCTTGGTCAACTCGTTGAAGCGGCTGTCGAGCGCGGCATATTCTTTGCCTCCCGGCTTCATGAAACTCAGTTTGCCGAGAACCGCTTGGCGCTCCGTCTCCAATTGCAGAAAATCGCTTTCCACATGTTCAGCTTTCTTGCCTAACCATCGGGCATAACCGCTTTCATATTTCACCAGTTTGCCGTTTCCGAACACCAATAGCCTGTCTGCCAGCCTTTCCATGAAATAGCGGTCATGCGTGGCGATTAAAAGCGTCCCCGGAAATACCGCTAAGGTCTTCTCCAATTGCTCTCTCGAAGGAAGATCCAAATGGTTTGTCGGCTCGTCAAGCACCAGTACATTGCATTCAGCGAGCATGAACTCCATCAATTTCAACTTCACCCGCTCTCCCATACTCATATGGCGGACAGGTTCTTGCCAATGCTGCCTCCCAAAGCCCAAATTATCCATCAAAGTCCGTATTTGGCCTTGCCGTTCAAAACTTGAGGTTTCGAACAAACGGGCTGGTGTTTCATCTTCCGGCAAATCCAAAACATCTTGGCTCAAATACCCCAACTTCATGCCCTCCGTCCGCCAGAATTCACCCGTATAGTCCATTTCTTCCATCAACATACGAAAAAAGGTGGATTTCCCGCTGCCGTTTGCACCGACCAGCCCGATCCGTTCTCCATGCTGCACAGTAAAGGACGCGCCGCTGAACAACACCCGGCTGCCAAAACTTTTCCCGACATTTTTCAATTCCATTACACGCCGGCCTTTTTTGGGAGCGCCACTGATTTCAAATTTCACTTCTGCATCGCCCACAGGCTGGTCTACGCGCTCTTTTTCCAGCTCCGCTTCCAGCCGCTTGCGCTTGCTGCGAATCTGGACATCCATCCGCTTCGCTTTTGACCGGTAAAACTCCTTAAATCCGTCCTGCTTTGTAGACTCCGCATGCGCTTTTCCGGACCAAGACTGGAGTTCGGAGAGTTGTTGTTCGACACTTGCAATCCGGGCCAGCTGCTTGTCGTATTTCCGCTGCTGCGTCAGTTTCCGATGTTCTTTCGCCTTTCGGGAATCGCTGTAATTCCCTTCGCATGCGATAAGATTCCCGTCTTCTATTTCCCAGATGTGGGTAGCAACTTCATCCAAAAAATAACGGTCATGCGACACGATGAGCTGCGTGCCTTCATACTTTTTTAATTGGTCTGTAACAAGCTTAACGCTTTCTGCATCGAGGTGGTTCGTCGGTTCATCCAGCAGCAGGACATCCGCTTCTTCTGCCAGCGTACGCGCCAAACGCACTTTGATCGCTTCTCCTCCGCTGAGCTGAACGCGCTTTTCCGGAACGTTCCATTTCGTTTCAAATTTCCGGCTGTCTATAGTGGAGGCGTTGTATTCCAATTCGCCAACTTCTTGTTTCATATAAGCGATTGACGGTTTTGCACCCAGCCACCGGATGCCCGCTCCCCCTTCAGCCACCGCTTTCAGAAGCAGCGATTTACCGGCTCCGTTCGCTCCTGTAATCCCGATGCGTGCCCCTTCGGGAATTTCTGTCCGGACGTCTTTCAATACCGTTCGGTCGCCGTATTGAATGGATAATTTGCTTATGATGCCACGTATGACCATAGCGTAATGCCCCCTTATATCGAGGAATTAAAAAATCCCTCCGATTTACTAGTCGGAAGGATTCGCATGCCCAAATAAGCCGCCAAACGGCGGAAAACCTTTTTTGTAAAAATGGGCAGACGAATCCAATTTCTGTTGCGCCAAACTTTTGGCTTTTAAGAAAAAGGATTAGTTATCCATCGGCCACCCATCTTCCCTTCGGTTTAATAAATCCATACTATCACATTATTCTTTCTATTTCTCCTCAAACTTCAGATGCACCGGGTTCGCAATCTGCTCATAGCCAATTTCCCGGTAGATTTTATTGGAGGTCGGGTTGGCAAGATCTGTATACAGCATGACGAAATCGTATTCCTCCAGCAGCTCCTCAGTCACCTCGGCGACCAGTGTCCTCGCGTAGCTCCTGCGCCGGTATTTGGCCGGCGTAAAAACGAACGACACCGTGATGCCATGCTTCGAAGGACGCGCTTTCTTCATGCACGACACCATTTCTCCCCGATCCTCCCAAACGAAAACTTCTTTGCGTTCCAGAAATTCATCTATTTTCCGGGCTGCTTCCGCCGGCGTTGAAGCGGCGATGCCGGTATCCCGCTCGAACAGCAGCATCCATTCTTCTAACAGCGGCGCATCCTTACTGCTTGCGACGCGCCACGTGCCCGGACTTTTCGCCAGCTTCCGGTTCACTGAATCGGCGCGGTACAAGCCCTGGTTCATCACTTCTTTGGGCATTGTCCCTTTTTTGGCGGACCAAGCCCGTGCGAAGGCTTCCGCCGTCTGGCGATCGCCAATTATGGAATCCACCCAAATTCCCGAATCCATCAATTTTTCGGCAATGTTTTTTTCAAGTCCGGCATGCCCATTAAAAGTGATCAACTGCAAAGGATGAGGAGGCGTCATCAAGCACACCGCCGCAATTTCGCCGTTAGTTTTCGCAATTCCCAAATAATATTCCTCATATCGCCCTTTTTTGATCTGCTCCAAGATTCCAATGAACAAACTATATTCGTCTTCCCGTTTATATAGCAGCGCCTCAACCTGCTCTGCAAAGGCCATAGCATCGCTGTACATTTCCCATTCCATCCCGCTCACTCATTTCTCTAAAATCTTTCTATAACATCTTAATTGGCTAGAAAAAGGGAATTCCCTTCTTTCTCTTGCATTTTAATAAGCCGATGCAAGTTTTTTGGCTTTGCACCCGCCACAATTTCCAAATCAAGCACAAAAAAACCGTCCTTCAGCTTTGCCAGCTAGAAGGACAGTTTCAATGCTTTTATTCCAATTCCATTTGTTTTGTTTCAGTTCCAAGAAACGCTACGGCCATTGCACCGATGATGATGGCGACACAGAAAATCGCAAAAATCCAGCCCACACCGTAATCAGCAGCCAACATGGTACCGACCAAAAGCGGTCCAAGAATACCTCCGATACGGCCAAATGACGCGGCCATGCCTGTCCCCGTCGCACGGATGACCGTCGGGTATTGCTCAGGTGAATAAGCATAAAGCGCTCCCCATGCCCCAAGATTGAAGAAGGAAAGGAAAATACCTGCTCCGATGAGCATGCCAAGGGTTTCCGCGTTGCCGAACACCAATGCGCTGGCCGCGGTTCCAAGCAGATACGTGACGAGCACGAATTTTCTTCCCATGCGTTCGATCAGCCAAGCTGCAGAGAAATATCCCGGCAGTTGTGCCAATGTCATGATGAGAACGTATTTAAAGCTTTGGATCAGCGTGAAGCCTTTCAATATCATAACGCTCGGCAGCCATAGGAACATGCCGTAATAAGAAAATACGACCATAAACCAGACAACCCACAGCATAATCGTCGGCCGCAGATATTTTTTAGACCAGACTTCTTTGATATTGGTCGATACAGAACGCAAAACATTCTTTTTCGCCGTGAATTGAGGCGAATCTGGTAAATTGATGCGCAAATACAACGCATAGAATGCCGGCAATGCCGTCAACAGCAAAGCTACCTGCCAGCCGTATGAAGGAATGATGAAATAAGAAATGATGGCCGCCAACAACCAGCCGGCTGCCCAAAAGCTTTCGAGCAGCACGACGACGCGCCCGCGTTCTTTCGCCGGCACACTTTCAGAAACAAGCGTTGCAGCAACAGGCAGTTCTCCGCCAAGCCCCATGCCCACGAAGAAACGCAAAACCATGAACGCTGCGAGCGTTGTGGTGAAAGCGGAAAGTCCGCTTGCTACCGAGAATAATAAGAGCGTAATGATGAAAATCTTTTTTCTGCCCACCCGATCCGCGTAGATGCCGAAAACGAATGCTCCGACCGCCATCCCAATGGAGTTTACACTGCCAATCCAGCCCATCTGCTGAACCGACAAATTCCAATCCACTTTAAGCGCGGCGATGACGAACGACAAGATGCCGACATCCATCGCGTCAAATAGCCAGCCTAATCCCGCAACGCCCAATAATTTATTGCGCGAAATTCCAGTGATATTTTTTTCAGCTAGTGTAGCCATTCTAATCCCCCTTGTCTTTACACATGTAATGCAGTGTCTTTACACCAATACTATACTCCTAGAATTTGTGCGCCGCAACAGCAGTGGAAATGTTTAACTTTTCGGAAAAATCAGTCCTGATTTTGGCGTTAAACACAAAAACCTCTTTATCCCTTACCCAGGGATAAAGAGGCCTACGCTTCCGGTGCATTTATGCCAACAGCACTAGGCTCAAAGCCATTACTGCCATACCGGCAATTAACCCATAAATCGATAAATGCGCTTCGTCGTAGCGTTTAGCTGCAGGCAATAGTTCATCCAGCGAAATGAAAACCATTAACCCTGCCACTCCGGCGAATATGATACCAAACAGCGTATCGCTCAAAAACGGCATCAAAATCAGCCATGCTACAATCGCTCCAATCGGCTCTGCTATGCCGGACAAGAAACTATATTTCAACGCTTTGCGTCGGCTTCCTGTCGCGTAATAAATCGGTACCGATACGGCAATGCCTTCCGGTATATTGTGGATCGCCACCGCAATAGCGATGGCAATACCAAGTCCTGGATCCTGAATGGCTGACATAAACGTCGCAATGCCTTCCGGAAAATTGTGGATCCCGATTGCCAATGCAGTGAAAATACCCATTTTCCGCAGCCGTGCGTATTCGTCGTTGGTCGGCCCTTCATCCATATCCTCTACCGTCCGCACTTCATGCGGGTTGCCGAGCTGCGGCAAAATCCGGTCAAGTATCGCCATGAAAATCATGCCGCCAAAAAATCCGGCAATCGTTAGCCAATAGCCCGCCGTATCGCCATGAGCACCCGTCAAAGAATCTTTCGCTTTAACAAAAATTTCAATCATTGATACATATATCATAACCCCTGCCGAAAAACCAAGGGATACCGACAGAAATTTCGTATTGGTCCGGGATGCGAAAAAGGCGAGCAAACTGCCGATCCCTGTGGCCAATCCCGCGAATAACGTCAAGCCGAGCGCAAATAATACCGTACTGTCCATAATCTCGACGTCCTTCCGTTCTGATGATTAAGGTTATTGTACGATAAAAGTTTCCTGCCCACAACTTTTTTTAATGAAGAAAAATTTCCCATTATTCTTACTTATCCTCGTATGCGCAACAGTTCCCCGAGCTTCAGCCAATCCTCATCCTTCAACAAGCGAACCGGCGGATTATAGAACACACTGGCCGGATGGAATGTCGGAAATAGGTGATAATGCTGTTCCGTCTCCATAAACCGTTGATTTTCCTCGTCCCACTTTAAAATCGGCGTTTCCAACAGCACACCATGCAATTGCGTCACTTTCGCCTGAGGACCGATCAAACGCTGCAGCCCAACATTGCCGAGCGTTACGATCAGTGGCGGATTGAGATCATGGATTTCAGCGTCCAAAATAGGCGCATGGGCAATA
This sequence comes from Planococcus sp. TJ-301, assembly GCF_058268475.1. Classification (NCBI taxonomy): domain Bacteria; kingdom Bacillati; phylum Bacillota; class Bacilli; order Caryophanales; family Caryophanaceae; genus Planococcus; species Planococcus sp. TJ-301. The sequence continues at coordinate 88,907 of NZ_JBZDOH010000003.1, forward strand.
ATCTCTTTTTTAGTGGGCGCACGGTTGTATTTTCTTTCGGTTAAAGAGCCGTCCCGCTCTTTTTTGCTCCCCCATTTATACGGACGGCTGCGCACCGCGCTTGTGATGTAAACGTCCTCGCGCTCCAAACCGACGCCGCCAAGCGACGCCATCAATTCTTTTCCGGCCCTTCCTGTAAACGGAATCCCGGTTTCAATCTCGTTTTCGCCCGGCGCTTCCCCTACCAGCATTAATGCCGGGTTTCGCGTACCGCGGCTCCTGACAAAGCCGTCGACCGGGAATCCCTTTATGCGCTCTACCCCTAGCTTTACTAATTCATCTGATAATTCATACATAAAAAACACCTCGATTTTCTGTTATTCATTTTTAATGTAAGGTTTTCTAACGTTAATTAAAAATAAAGCTTGCATTGTCAGAATACATTGATTATGATGTTAACAAACCTAACACGAAGGAGGAGAGAACATGAAAAAGATCGAAACCATTATCCGTCCCTCGGTTTTCGCTGACGTCCGCCAAGCATTAGCGCTTGAAGGCATAGATGGATTGACCGTCACTGAAATCGCCGGCATCGGTAAACAGGAAGGGCGCACTGGCCTGTTCCGGGGAAATGCCTATACCATGGAATTTTCACCAAAAATAAAACTGGAAATGGTGGTCGATGATTCCAAAGTCGAAGACATCGTTCAAGCGCTGCTCGAGTATGCCGCTACTGGCGAAGTCGGAGACGGCAAGATTTTCATCCTACCGGTTGAAGAAGCTATTCGCATCAGAACAAAAGAACGCGGCACTATTGCCGTCGGATAAGGAGGAAATCAAATGGAAGCAGTCCAAAGTTCAGTAGATATGTTATGGGTAATGATTGGCACGATTTTGGTCTTTTTTATGCACGCGGGATTCGCTATGCTGGAAACCGGCTTTACCCGCTCCAAGAACACCTTGAACATTTTGATGAAAAACCTCATTACGGTTGGCCTCGGTTCTATCCTGTACTTTTTTGTCGGATTCGCCTTGATGTTCGGCACCTCGGCTTTCGGCATGGTCGGCACTGACGGGTTCCTGCTTGCCGGCCGTGAAGACATCAGCTTTTTTGTTTTCCAGGCGGTATTCGCTGCCACTTGCGCCACTATCATCTCCGGCGCGGTTGCAGAACGGATGAAATTGTCTGCTTATATCATGCTGACTGTGGCAATGACCGCCGTCATCTACCCGATTGTCGGGCATTGGGTGTGGGGCGGCGGCTGGCTTTCCCAAATCGGCTTTATCGATTTTGCCGGTTCGACCGTTGTGCATTTGACTGGTGCGACCGCCGCATTCGTTACAGCTTGGAAATTAGGGCCGCGTCTTGGGAAATACAGCGGCAAGATTGTCAACTCGATTCCTGGCCATAATTTGCCGCTTGGCGCACTTGGCGTCTTCATCTTATGGCTCGGCTGGTTCGGTTTCAATGGCGGGAGCACTCTTGCCGCCGATCCTGAACTCGTGCCTCCAGTCATTTTGAATACACTGCTTGCTGCATCAGCCGCAGTTATTTCTACAGCTCTTTATACCCGTTTCCGCTACGGCCGAATCGACCCTTCATTAACAATGAACGGGGCGCTTGCAGGATTAGTTGGCATTACCGCCGGCGCCGCCAATGTATCGTTCCTTGGGGCTATGGCAATCGGCCTTCTGGCTGGCATCATCATGACAGAAGCAGTCCGCATCCTCGACTCCAAAATCCGTGTCGATGATCCGGTCGGCGCCATCGCTGTCCATGGTGTAGGAGGCATTTGGGGAACTATCGCGCTAGGCTTCTTCGATACGTCAGGCGGGTTGCTTTACGGCGGCGGTGCAGAAACCCTCGGCATCCAGACAGTCGGCATTCTGGCTGTCATCGGATGGACTACGCTAGCATCCGGAATCGTTGTATACGCCGTCAATGCCATCTCGCCGATCCGCGTCTCTGCTGAAGAAGAAGAAAACGGCTTGGATTTTTCCGAACACGGTTCACAAGCATACGCTATGCAAGACGTCCTTCGCGGTTCAACGCCTTCCGCGGAATCATTCGCTACACGCTTGAACCGCATGGGCGAACGGCCAAGCACATCCAAACCTTAATCCCATCCAAAAAGCAGGGCTTCCGATAATGGAAGCCCTGCTTTTTTTATCTATTCTGCAGCTTTTTGCAGCTTTTCAAAGCGGTGTTCCCGGAACTCGTACCAGATAGCGACTGCTACGAATAATGTATACCCTGCGCACCAGCCGGCCAGCACGTCCGAAAAATAATGCTCGCCTCCAGCCACACGGGAAAGCCCGATCCCGGCAACCAGCCCTATCGCCGCAAGCCACACCAGCCATTTCCCAATTTCAGAAACCATGTACGTTGTTATGAAGTAAGCCGCTGTGAAAATATATAAGAGTCCGCCCATCGCATGCTCGGACGGGAAGCTATAGCTTTCCAGCTCTTGCGGCACCGGTGGGCGATCGCGGATTAACGCCTCTTTCAGCAGGACGTTCAACGCCTTTCCAGCTCCCACGGTCAGGAAAACAAAAAGCATCGCCCGGTAATTCCGGTGGTGGAACCATAAGTATAAAATCATGGCCATTCCCACTACGAAGAGCACCGGATCTTCGCCAAAGACCGACAGGCTGCCTAGCCACGCTAAACCATAGAGCTTGTCGGCAGCCCAGGCATCAATTTCTTTGAATTCCGGTGTCGAGTATGCCGTAATGATTGCAAAGAAACCAATTAACGTAGCCATTCCCAACGGATAAAAAATACGTCGCATGACCCCACCCTCTCCCTGTTGCTTCCATCTATTATAGCCCAATTTATCTGACTATTCAAAAACACCAAAAGACTCTCATCACTTTCCATGTTCTTGCTTAATTATAAAAAAGGCCATAGACATCCCGGATTTAGGGATTTGCCTACAGCCTATACAGCACGCTTTCTATTTTTATTGCTTGAATGCAGATTCCACGTCAGTGACCATCTGGCTCACCGATTGCAGACCTCCGCCTGACAGGTACCAATAATCCGGATCCAAGTAGATGATTTTCCCATTTTTATAGGCATCCGTTTTTTGCACCAATTCGTTTTCAAGCGAATCTTTCGCGCTGGCTTCATTGCCCACCGCGGCATTGCGGTCCACAACGAAAATCATACCAGGATTTTTCTCCAGAATGTATTCGAATGAGATGCTTTGTCCGTGCGTCGATACTTCCAGTCCTTCGTCCACCGCTTCTACACCAAAAACGTCATGGATAATGCCAAAACGTGAAGATGGCCCGTACGCACTGACTTTCCCTTCATTCGCCAAAACAATCAACGCTTGCGCTTGGGAACTGCTGACCGTTTCTTTCACTTGTTCAATCTGTTCAGTAATCGCTGACAGCTCTTCTTTCACTTGCTCTTCTTTATGGAAGATTTCCCCGATCATTTCCATGTTGCCCGTGAAAGATTCCATGTAATTATCGGTATCGACTGCGATATGTACAGTCGGTGCAATCGCTGCGTATTCTTCATACATGTCCGCTTGGCGCCCGGAAATGATGATTAAGTCCGGCTTCATTGCATTGATTGCCTCAAAATCCGCTTCTTTCAATGTCCCGACGTTCTCATACTTTTCCGTGTCCGCGTATTTATCAAGGTATGCCGGCAATGATTCCTGCGGGACACCTGCTGCTTCTATGCCCAATTTGTCCATGGTATCAAGAACGCCGAAATCGAAGACGACGACTTTCTCCGGATTTTTTTCAAAAGTCGTTTCGCCCAATTCGTGCGTTACGGTCATCGTCTCTTTTTCCTGTGCTTCAGCTGTAGCCGATTCTTCCTTTTCCCCAGCGCCGCATGCTGCAAGTACGCCAGCCACCAATAACGCCATTGCAATCAATAGCCATTTTTTCATCTCAATCAAACTCCCTTTTTTATGTTTTATTTTTTAAAATGCAATTTACGAATTGAAATAAACACAGATCCGGCAATTGTCCATCTGCTGAATCGGGATGTCCATGTCATAGATTTCCTTCAACGCCGCAGATTGGATGATTTCTTCGGTAGTCCCGTCTTTGACGACGCGGCCATTTTTCAGCGCCACGATACGGTCGGAATAGACCGACGCAAAATTAATGTCGTGAAGCACGATGACGACAGTTTTACCAAGGTCGTCGACGAGGCGGCGCAGGATTTTCATGATTTGCACAGAATGCTTCATATCCAAATTATTGAGCGGCTCGTCGAGCAGAACGTAATCAGTATCCTGCGCAATGACCATGGCAATAAACGCACGCTGGCGCTGGCCGCCAGACAATTCATCCAAATAGCTCTGCTGCATGCTTTCCAAATCCATGTAGCCGATTGCCTGGTCGACCATTTTCTCATCCTCGCCATTCAAGCGACCTTTCGAGTACGGAAAGCGTCCGAAAGACACTAGTTCGCGGACGGTCAAGCGCACATCCATGTAATTCGATTGCTTTAATATCGATACGCGTTTCGATAAATCGTTGGCTTTCATTTTCTTCGTATTGGTGGAATCGATAAGTACTTCTCCAGTGTCCGCGTCAAGAAGCCGGCTGACCATGGAAAGGAGCGTCGACTTCCCGGCACCGTTCGGCCCGATGAATGACGTGATTTTGCCGCGCTGGATATCGACAGAGACATTCTCGACTACTAGTTTTTTCCCATATAGCTTTGTTAATTCCCGGACTTGGATCATTTGGATCGACTCTCCTTCAATAATAGATAGATGAAGTAAATTCCACCGATGAAATTGATGATGACGCTAAGCGTTGTATTGAAAGTGAAAACCCGCTCGACGACCCATTGCCCTCCCACCAAAGCAATGATGCTGATGACGATAGCGCCTGTTAGGTGCACCGAATGCTTATACGATTTGAAAAATTGATACGACAAGTTCGCCACAATCAGCCCGAAAAACGTAATCGGCCCCACAAGCGCGGTCGCGATGGCAATGAGCACAGCCGACAGCACCAACATCCCTTTTACCAAAGAATCATAATTGACACCCAAATTTACCGCTGCGTCACGCCCAAGCGACAAGACGTCCAATGACGCGTTATGGCGCCAGGCAACCGCAACAAGCACGGCGACAAAAGCAAGTGAAGTCCAAACGAGGTCCGCGTTGACGTTATTGAAGCTGGCAAACATCCGGTCTTGGACCATCTGGAATTCATTGGGGTCGATCAGCACTTGCAGAAACGTGGAAATGCTGGAAAAGAACGTCCCGAAGATGATGCCGATCAGCAGCAGGAAATAAATGGGCTGGTTGCCTTTTTTAAACAGCAATCGGTAGAATAGCAACGCGAAGACCACCATGACTGCAATCGACAACAGGAAATTCACTTGTTTGTTGAGAATCGTCACGTGGTCGGAGCCAAGAAAGAAAATTAGCAAAGTCTGCAGCAGCATATACAGCGAATCGAGGCCCATCACACTCGGCGTCAAAATGCGGTTATGGGTGATGGTCTGGAACACGACCGTTGCATAAGCGATCGCCACACCCGTCAACACCATCGCAAAGACCTTGACTCCGCGCCGCGGCAGCGCATAATCGAAACTGCCGTTCAAGTCGTGGAATAAATACAACGCGCATGCCGCCAAAGCCAAGCCGGCCAATAAAATCATTTTATGTACGTTACGCATATGCCCTCCTCCTAAACAACAGGAACAGGAAAATGGCGCTGCCGATGACGCCAACCATCAAGCTGATCGAGATTTCGTACGGATAAATGAGCACCCTGCCCAAAATGTCACAGAGCAATAAGAAAATCGCACCGAGCATCGCGGTATGGGGCAATGTCTTTTGCAAGTGGTCCCCTTTGAAAATGGAGACGATGTTCGGGATGATGAGCCCGAGAAACGGGATCATGCCGACCGTCAGCACGACTGTCGCCGTAATCAGCGCAACCAGCACCAGGCCGACATTAACGACGCTGCGGTATTTCAAGCCGAGGTTCTTGGAAAAATCCTCCCCCATGCCGGCGACCGTAAAGCAGTTGGCATAAATATAGGCGATGATGAAAACAGGCACGCTGATGTAGAGCAATTCGTAGCTGCCTTTCATGATCATGGAAAAATCGCCTTGCAGCCAAGCCGACATGTTCTGGATGACATCCGCCCGGTAAGCGAAAAAGGTGGTGATCGAAGACAGAATGTTGCCGAACATCAACCCGACAAGCGGGATGAAAATCGCATCCTTGAACTTGATGCGGTCCAAAATCTGCATGAAAAGGAATGTCCCGGCAAGTGCAAAAGCGAACGCCACAACCATCTTTTCCAGCATGCTGGCATTGGCGAACATAAGCATCGACACCAAAATTCCAAGCCTTGTGGCGTCGAGCGTCCCGGCCGTCGTCGGGGAAACGAATTTATTGCGGCTCAATTGCTGCATGATGAGCCCTGCCATGCTCATCCCAGCGCCCGCCAATAAAATCGCAACCAGCCGCGGCAGGCGGCTGATCAGAAATATCTGCGTTTCCTCCGACTGAAAGTTCAGCAAATCAATCGGGCTGATGGAGCTGACCCCGACAAATAGAGAGACGAATGACAGTATGATCAATATGGGTATTAAAATACGTTTCTTCATAACTGCCCCTCATCTTAGATAATTAAAATCTCAGTAAGAATGATAATCATTATCACTTACCAACCTTTTTAGTATATCATGAGGAAAAGAACAATCAACAGTTAATTGAGAATTATTTTCATTTAAAATTTATCATAGAACTAACTATCTACATTCACTCCGGACGCTTTGGGCAGAGCAAAGACGATTGTTTCTGTCCCTGTCTCTGTCCCTGCATCGCTACGCTAGCTTCGGGACATGAAAGACCGTTGCATCGCTTCGCTAGCTTCGAAACATGAAAGTGCGTTGCTCCTGCGCAAGCTCGTCGCAAAGGAGGTGCCAAAAGTATTCGGCACCTCCTTGACTCCCGCAATAAGCCGGGAAGAACATCCGCGGCAAGCGAGGCTATTTTGCGCAGTATCAATAAGATGAAAAAAACGACAATTACTTCAGAAAACGAAATAAATGTCGTTTATTCGCTTGAATTGGCTTATACTTTTCCTTATGACAAAATTTCCGAGGTGGTCCATCAATGAGATTAAAGCAATTTTTCAAGTATTATAAACCGCATAGACGGCTTTTCATCGTCGATTTCACGAGCGCAGTCATTGTCGCCATTCTGGAATTGGCTTTTCCTGTCGCTGTCCAATGGTTCATCGACGACCTGTTGCCAAGCGGTGAATGGAATACGGTTGTAACAGTCAGCGTCCTGCTGCTCGCGGTGTTCCTGCTTAGCACGTTCCTGCAATTCGTCGTCAGTTACCTCGGCCACGTACTCGGCATCAATATCGAAACAGATATGCGCGAGGAATTATTCACGCATGTGCAGCGGCAGTCTTTCCGCTTTTTCGACAACACCAAGACCGGCCATGTTATGAGCCGCATCACCAACGATTTGTTCGATATCGGCGAACTCGCCCACCATGGCCCTGAAGATTTTTTCATTGCCATCATGACATTTTTCGGTGCATTCGGCATCATGTTCTGGATCAATCCGAAACTCGCTTTGGTCACGCTGATCGTTATTCCGTTCTTGATTTGGCTCATCACATACTGCAACATCAAGATGAACGGCGCCTGGAGCAGCATGTACGGGAAAATCGCTGATGTCAATGGACGGGTAGAGGACAGCGTTTCCGGCGCCCGCGTCGTTCAGTCTTTCACCAATGAAGAATTCGAAATCAGCCGTTTCAAAAAAGACAACGGCCGCTTCCGGGTCGCAAAGATTGTCGCCTATAAAGTCATGGCCGCAACGCATTCAAGCATCTATATGATGACCCGCCTTTTGACACTGCTGGTTCTCGTCTATGGAGCTTGGCTTAATTACCAAAACGAATTGTCCTACGGGGAATTGGTCAGCTTCGTGCTGTTTCTCAATGTACTGATCAAACCGATTGATAAAATCAGCGCATTGCTGGAGCTTTATCCGAAAGGGATGGCCGGCTTTGGCCGCTTCCAGGAATTGATGGAGCAAGAACCCGAGATTTTGGACCGCCCCGACGCTATCGAAGTCAGCGGATTAAAAGGCAATATTCTTTTCGAAGATGTCCATTTCGCTTACGATGGCCATAAAAGCGTGTTGAACGGCATCGATTTGTCCGTGCGATCCGGCGAAACCGTCGCATTTGTCGGGCCATCCGGTGCCGGCAAGACGACGATCTGCTCGTTGATCCCGCGCTTTTACGACATTCAAGAAGGCAGCATCACCATCGACAATATTGATATCCGCGACATGACGATGCATTCACTGCGTTCGAATATCGGCATCGTGCAGCAGGATGTCTTCTTATTCACCGGTACCATCCGCGAAAATATCGCTTACGGAAAACGCAATGCCAGCGAAGAAGAAATTCTGGCTGCAGCGAGAAAAGCCCATCTGGAAGACTTCGTCCGCAAATTACCGGACGGCTATGAAACGCAGATCGGTGAACGCGGCTTGAAATTGTCAGGCGGCCAAAAGCAGCGCTTGGCCATTGCCCGCATGTTCCTGAAAAATCCGCCGATCCTGATTTTGGACGAAGCGACGTCCGCACTCGACACGGAAACGGAGCGCATCATTCAAGAAGCACTCGCCGAACTTGCGGAAAACCGTACGACACTCATCATCGCGCATCGCCTGGCTACCATCCGTGACGCAGACCGTGTGATCGTTGTCACCGAAGACGGCATCGCGGAACAAGGCGGCTACAGCGAGCTGCTTGAGCAAAACGGCATTTTCGCCAATCTTCACCGCATTCAATTTCAAAATTAACGATTCTTTTCTTCTTGAAAACCTGAAAACAAAAAGGAGCACCTGCCAATGCTGGCGGGTGCTCCTTTTATTTATTTTCCGATGACGAATTCTTGGAAGCGGTCATAATCCACGCTGCCAAGTTCTACTTTGATGACTGTGCCATTTTCTTCGTATTCAGTATCCAGTATGGTAGCTGAATCGCTCAAATAAGCAACGATGTCCCCTCTGTCAAAAGGAATGAGCATCCGGCATGTTACATGCCCGGCAAAAATATGCCCTTTGATTTTCTCTAGCAGTTCATCCAGTCCTTCGCCTTCTTTAGCGGACATCCAAAGCCCGTCGCCGCTGATTTTCGGATAAGGGACACCCGCCAAGTCCGACTTGTTATAAATAAACAGCGTCGGTATATTTTCCACGCCGACTTCATGCAAAGTGGCGTTTGTGACATCCATCATGTGGCGGTATTCGTCATTCGACACATCAACGACATGCAATAGCAAATCCGAGTTGCGTGCCTCTTCCAGCGTTGAGCGGAAAGCTTTCACCAGATGGTGCGGCAGCTTGCTGACAAAGCCTACTGTATCCGACAACAGAAAATGCTTATTGTCTTCTAGCACGATTTTTCTTACCGACGTATCGAGCGTGGCAAACAGCATGTCTTTTTCAAACACTTTTTTCTCTTCACCCTGGCCCGTTTTTGCCAATAAACCATTCATGATCGTCGATTTGCCGGCATTTGTGTAGCCGACTAGCGAAACGACCGGCGTACCTGTGCGGGTCCGCTGTTTGCGCTGCGTTTCGCGCTGCGCGCGGATGTGCTCCAATTCTTTATGGAGTTTCGATAACTGGTCTTCGATTTTACGGCGATCAAGCTCCAATTTTGTTTCACCGGCACCCCTATTTGAAAAGCCGCCGCTGCTGCCTCCTCCTTGGCGTCCAAGCGAGGCACGCAAGCCGACAAGGCGCGGGAGCATGTATTGCAACTGAGCCAATTCGACCTGCACCTGTGCTTCGCGCGTTTTTGCGCGGCGCGAGAAAATATCCAGGATGAGCATTGTTCGGTCAATGACTTTGCATTCCAGTTCTTCTTCAAGATTGCGGATTTGCGATGGCGACAATTCATCATTAAAAATGATGAGGTTTGCTTCTGCTTCTTCATAAAACGCTTTGATTTCTTCGACTTTCCCTTTTCCTACATAAGTAGCGGGATGGATGCGATCTAAATTCTGCATCACTTCCCCCACCACTTCAACCTCGCAGGCTTCCGCTAAATTGCGCAGTTCTTCCATTTCATACTCAAAATGGAGATCCTGCTGCAGCTGAACTCCCACAAGAATCGCTTTTTCAATCAATGTATCCATTCGTTTTCCTCCTCAGCCCGCGGAACTCTTTCCCTTTATGACAAAAAGAAGAGTCTCCACTCTTCTTTTAATGCCATACATTCCGTTCACTTTTGCTGTGCTTCTCTTATCATATATTCCCGTTCTCCGGAACGCAATAAACCCCTTCTTCAAAAACGATGCGTTTTGTGCCACCGACAAGGCGCACTTCTTCCAAGCGTTCTTTGTTGCTTGCTGTTTCACGGAACTCAAAGCGGCAATTCGCCGCTTTCAGCTTGCCTTGCAGGATTTTGCGGAACAGCCTCTCGCTTTCCGGAACATCATGAACACCGAAAATACAAACTTCGACATGGAGCTTTTCATTGGCCGATCTGATGGCATCCCTTTCCCGCAATGCTTCATACCGCTCCCTGTCGCTTTGCTGCCACTCGATGAAAAACGGGGCCGGAAAAGCGTCTGAAACTTCTTGTTCGATAAAGAGCATTTTCCAACGGATGGTTTCTCCGGTTCCAGTTTTGCGTTCCGCATCCAATACGCCTGTCGTTTCAAATCCTTCTTCCCGGAGCCGCTTGTTTAGGCTGACAATATCATCAGTCCTTAAGCAAATCGTCCCGAACCCTTCCCCGTCATGCAACAGCAGTTTTGTCAACGGATGGTCGGCCCGCTCGGCAACCGAACGATCCGCCAGCGCAAGCCATTCGATGTAGCAATCCTTCATATAAAACAGCGCGTTGTGGGTGCCCCACTGGATATGCTGTCCACCGGGCGCAGCATGGAAACCGTAAGACTCCCATGCTTCGACAGCTTTTGCAGGCTCACTCCTCGTAAAATGCACAATATGGTCTAAAAACATTGTTCCACCTCTTTTTCATTATCCTTCTTAAAACTATATCCAAAAATCAAAAGAAAACAAAAGCTCCAGCCTTCTTTTATAAAGGCTGGAGCTTTGCAAATATTATTATTTAACAGGTTTTTCTTTGATAAGGCGTTCAGTTTCATTGAATTCTTCATCAATTTCAGCATTTTCTTTGTATGTCGCCAAACTTACAGCGACTGCAACAATAGCACACAAGAAGAATCCTGGAATAATTTCATATAGATTAACGGCAAATTCCGCATCTAGCATATCCCAAATAATAACGGTCAAGGCTCCGACAATCATTCCGGAAAGTGCGCCCCATGTAGTCAGCTTGCGCCAGAATAATGATAACAGGATAATCGGCCCGAACGCGGCTCCAAATCCGGCCCATGCATAAGCAACCAAATCCAATATCGTGTTATTCTGCTCCCAAGCAAGGAAACCTGCTATTAAGGAGATGGCTAAGACCGCAAGACGGCCCAATAAAACGTATTTTTTATCAGAAGCGACTTTCTTAAAAGCGATTTTGTATAAATCTTCTACTAATGCAGAAGAAGTTACAATCAACTGGGAAGAAATTGTGCTCATGATTGCCGCAAGTACGGCGGCCAGCATAAAGCCGGCAATCAATGGATGGAAGAAAATTTGACCCAAGACGATGAAGACGCCTTCCGGATCAACCAATGTTGCATCCGGGTTTTGTTGGAAATACGCAATACCGACTAAAGCAGTCGAAACAGCGCCGATTAAGCTTAAAATCATCCAGCTGATACCGATGCGGCGAGCCTGTCGAACTTCTTTCAAAGAACCAATTGCCATAAAACGGACGATGATATGCGGCTGGCCGAAATAACCCAGCCCCCAAGCAGCAGCAGAAATGATTCCGATAAGCGACGCGCCTGTCAGACTGAGCATTGCCGGATCCACCGAGCGGATTGTATCCGCCGTTTCCGCAAAGCCGCCTGTTTTGAAAACGCCGATGATCGGAACCGCAATCAGTGCCAGGAACATCATTAAGCCCTGTACAAAGTCCGTGTAGCTAACTGCTAGAAACCCTCCGAACAAAGTATAGGCAACGACAACCCCTGAGACGATCAGCAGGCCAAGGTGGTAGTCAAGGCCGAAAGAACTCTCAAAGAAAACTCCTCCTGCAACCATTCCGGACGACACGTAAAACGTGAAGAACACAAGAATGATGATGCCTGAAACAATCCGCAGCAAACGCGAAGTGTCTTTCAGGCGGTTTTCAAGAAAACTCGGAATCGTGATTGAATCGCTTGTAACGAATGAATAAATTCGCAGTCGTGGAGCAACGAAAAACCAATTTAAGTAAGCACCTATAACTAGGCCAATGGCAATCCACCCTTCCACTAGACCGCTGACATAGATGGCACCGGGCAAGCCCATCAAAAGCCATCCAGACATGTCTGCCGCGCCGGCGCTCAAAGCACCGACCGCTGCGCCAAGGCCGCGTCCGCCAAGCATGTAATCTGTCAAATTCACTGTCTTTTTGTAAGAATAATAACCGATCCACAGCATTAGAGCCATATAAATAGCCAAAGCAATGATTTGATACGTAGTATCTGACATATTCCATCTCTCCTTTCGTCTATAGTTTATCATTTTCTAAATTTATTAACAGCAGAATTTTGTTTTGACGTTGCTGAAAATGGGGAAATTATAGCCAAGGAGGCGATAGCCATGCCGTGGGATAAAAACGATTACCCGGATTCATTCAAAAACTTGAATGCCGATGTGCGGAACAAAGCCATTGAAATAGCGAACGCCCTTTTAAGAGAAGGCTACGAAGAAGGACGCGCGATTCCGATTGCCATGGACCAGGCACGGAAGAGCGTCGAAGGCGGAGAAGAGAAGGTTGTTTTTGAGATCAGGGCTCATGACGAAGGTTGGCAGCTTAAGAAAAAAGACAGTAAAAAGGCGCTTTTGATCGAAGATACCAAAGAGGACCTGATGGGCGAAGCGAAACGATACGCCAACAAGCACCACGGTGAACTGCACATTTATACGAAAGATGGTTCCCTCGAAGAGAAATTATACGAAACCTAACGAAAAATCCGCTGCCTTCATAGGCAGCGGATTTCTTATTTAAACCAGCCCTTTTCCTTGAAACGGGAAATGGCTTCGATGCGGTTCCCTACTTCCAGCTTATCCAAAATCGTTGAAATGTAATTTCGAACAGTGCCAGTGGTGATAAACAATTCTTTTGCAATCTCTTTGGTGCTTCTGCCTTCTGCAATCAATTCCATGACCTGATTTTCCCTTTCTGTCAGCGGATTCGCATCCGCATATGCAAGGTCGACCAGTTCCGGCGCGTAAATACGGCGCCCCTCCATAATCGTACGGATTGAGGCAGCCAAGTCTTCACTCGGGCTGTCTTTCAGCAAATAGCCGCTGACCCCTGCTTTCCGTGCCCGTTCAAAATAGCCGGAGCGGGCAAACGTCGTCAAGATAATTATTTTGCATGGCTCGTCTTTCAGCGCCTCTGCAGCATCCAGCCCGCTCTTGACGGGCATTTCGATGTCTGTGATGACGATATCGGGCTGCAGCTTTTTGACCAGCTCAATCGTCTCTTCACCGTTCGTAGCTTTTCCCACGACTTCCATATCTTCTTCAAGGTCGAGCAATGACCCGAGCGCTCCGAGCATCATGCGCTGATCCTCTGCCAATACGATCCGTATCACACCAATTCCTCCTTCGGCTTCTGATAAAGAATGACATTCGGAACACGGATGTTCAAAGTGACGCCATCCGCCTTCTTGATTTCCACGCTGCCATTGACGAATTCCAGGCGTTCGCGCATTCCGGCGATGCCATTTCCATGGTTCCAATGAGCGCCTTCGATGCCGACGCCGTCATCCTGGACCTGCACCAGGATTTCTTGCGCATTCTGCTTGACCAGGATGCTGCAACGGCTTGCGCTGCTGTGTTTGACGACATTCGTCACCGCTTCCTTCAGACACATGCTCAGGACATTCTCCACCAATGGCGGCGTGTTGTGAAGCTTGGAATTTCCGTGCAATACAAAATCGATATCTGCCGCTTTCAGGATCTGCTGGATCCGCAGCAACTCGTCTTCAAGCTTCGTGCCCCGCATACCCGATACCAGTTCTCGCACTTCTTTCAAAGCTGTTCGCGCAGTTTGGCGGATATCATTGATTTCATTCATCGCAGCTTCGGGATTCCGCTGCATCAACTTTCCGGCAAGATCACTTTTGAGCCCAATAAGCGACAGTTTCTGCCCAAGCGTATCGTGCAGGTCGCGGGCTATCCGCTCACGCTCTTCGATGACAATCAATTGGGAAATCCGTTTGTTGGCATCTTCCAACTGGCCTTCCAGCTTTTCACGCTTATGACGGTTGTAAGTGTTGAATGGCAGCAGGATAATCCCCAAAATACTCAAAACAATAAAGGGCAATTGAGCGGTGTAGAGCGCTTCGTGTAGTATAATCCCGATTGTCACCGCCAGGATGGTGGTCCCGATATGAATACCGTAAACAATGAAGAATCCGACTTTGTTACGGATATTGCCGACAAAAAACGCCAGGAAAATAGCCAGATACACATAACCGAACATAAAGATCATGCCAATGTTAATCGCTATTTCAGCGCCAATCCACACATACATGAATCCGGTTTTCGAGTTGAATGACAGCCGATACGACAAAAAGAACAACCCTAACAACAGGATTCCCAATGTAATTTCCAGCGGCGATGAAGAACGAAAGATGAAAAAGAATGGCAAGATACAGAAGATTACCCAGGCATATAAGCTGAGCCATGGGTTTTTCGGAAATATTTGGTACCAGCTTTGCATAATCTCGCCCCTCGATTCACTATTATTCTTTATCATATCAAATAATGGAAAAAAGAAAAAACCATTCATCAGAATGGTTTTTTCTTTAAGTGATTAAGCTGCAATTTTGTTTTCGTTCAGCAAATGCTTAATGTCACCGAAAGTGACAAATGTTTTGTTTTTTGCATCATATAATTTAAAGCGCAATGATTTAAGGCTTGATTTGATTGTAATTGTTGTCGCTTGTTGAAGCGGCGGAGTGGATTCATGCGCTTTTTCCAAATTGTAGTTCGGAACACGCGGGCTTAGATGGTGCACATGATGGAAACCGATGTTGCCAGTTACCCATTGAAGCACTTTTGGAAGTTTGTAATATGAACTTCCTTCTACAGCCGCTTTCACGTAATCCCATTCGCTTTCATCTTCAAAATACGAATCTTCGAATGTGTGCTGTACATAGAACAACCAAATGCCCAATGCTCCTGCAATAAACATTGTTAATCCTTGAACGATCACAAATGCCTGCCAACCGATTGCCCAGATAAGCAATGAGTAGATAACGACTAGGGAGATGTTGATCAAATACGTGTTATTGCGTTCTTTTTTGCGTGCATCTTTGCGGTTGAAACGGCTGGAAATCAAGACTAGGAATAGTGGTCCAATACCGAACATTACCAATGGGTTGCGGTACATGCGGTACTTGAAACGTACCCACTTTGAAGCTTCGACGTACTCTTCGATTGTCATGACCCAAATATCGCCGACGCCGCGTTTGTCGAGGTTTCCGCTTGAAGCATGGTGGATAGAGTGCTCGCGTTTCCATTTTTCATAAGCGAAAAGCGTCAGAATGCCCGTAATCGTACCGACTACAGCGTTCGCTTTTTTGTTTTTGAAGAATGATCCGTGTGTGCAATCATGGAAAATGATGAATGTGCGGATAACGAATCCGGCCGCGATAGCTGAGAATCCGACTGTCAGCCAAATCGAGATATCCAATGTCAAGTAAGCCAAAACCCATGAAATGATGAATGGCGGAATGGTGTTCATTATTTGACGTACACTTGCTTTTACGTCTGACCCTTCAAAAGGGGCGATGAATTTTCGCAATTGTGCTGTTTTTTCTCTGCTCATATTCTTCCTCCTACTATCCATGCTCAAGCGGCTGGATAACTTATTATCCTAATCATAAAGATTCTGCACCTGACAAATAAGTCATAAACGCCTGTTTCCTACATGACACTTGTCATGTATTTCGCAAATCTCACTTTCTGCTTTTTTGCAAATGCATTCCACTTGGGCTAAGAAGAAATATTGGAAAAAGGAGTTTTCCATGACCGGCACGCTAACAATCATCATGATCTTTTCAATCCCTCTAGTCGCTAGTATCGGTTCCTACTGGCTCAAACACGCCGAAATGAAAAATCAATGAATCGGGGAAGAGCAGGAACTCAAAAAAATTAAACACGAAAATTTCATCCTGGAAACTGAGAAGCTGCGCTGAGAACTTGAAAAGATGAAATGGGAGCAGGAGCAAAAAGATCGGAATTTGTTTCAGAAATAAGAAAAAGGCATGCCGCTGGTCACACGCGGCATGCCTTTTTCAGGCAAAAACATCCCTTTCAATTTGTTTCAATTCATAGAAATAAGCTTTTTTCCGCATCAAGTCGCTATATGTCCCGCTTTCAACAATCCTTCCGTTGTCCATGACAATGATCTGATCCATCTGGCTAAGGGCAGCTAAATCGTGGCTCACGACGATGAAAGACTCGCCTTTGCCGCGGCTGAAAAGTTCCGAATAAATGGCTTGGGCAGTGACGCTGTCTACCGATGAAACCGGTTCATCAAGCAGCCAGAGCGGCTTTTTCCGAATTATTGCCCGGGCAATAGCCAAGCGTTGCTTTTGGCCGCCCGATAAGTTTTGCCCCTTTTCTCCGACTTTCATCGACAGCGCCAATTCATCCAGCTGAACCTGCGACAGCGCCGATTCCAATTGTCCATCGGACGCTGATTCATTGGCAATCAGCAAGTTGCTCTTAATCGTCCCAAAAAAGAAATGGTTTTCCTGGAGCACGACATTCATGCTTTTCCATACTTCTTCTTGGTCTAGTTTTCCAAGCGCACGTCCGCCAACGCGAATCGTTCCTTCGTCCGGCTCTAAGATATTCAATAGGAGCTGAAGAAGCGTCGACTTACCTGAACCGCTCGGGCCCACGATTGCTGTTTTCGTACCCGGCGAAATTTGCAGTGAGATGCCACTTAAAGCCGCGCGTTCTTCCCCCCTGTAAGTGAAGTTAATGTTGTCCAATGTGAGATCAAACGGCCATTCCGGCGGCGGCTCTGCCCCTTTCAAGACGGGCGCGGCTGGCGCAACTTCATTCAGACGGCTGGCCGCTTTGCGGTTTTCTTCGAAATGAGCCGGAAATGCCGCCATCGGCGAGACATTCTCAAATGCCCCCAACGAAATCATCACCAGCATGGCGAGGTATAAACCATCCAATTCGCCTGCCGCTACAAAATACGCGCCGAGGCCCAGTACAAAAAATGACGCGAGGAGTGCAACCAATCCATTCACCGACTGGCTCAGGTTTTCTTCAAGCCCCTCTTTGCGCTGCTGGCCTCCATAATGACCTGAGAAATCCTCTAGCTGCTGTTGCTTTTGTTCAAGCCGTTGGTGGATCTTCAAATCGCGAAAGCCATATAACAGCTCGGCCGATTCTGTTGAAAGCGCAGCGCGGCTTGCCCGTGCAGCATTATTGATTGTCCGTTGCCGCAGTGCAAAGAACGCCGGCACCGCAAAAACCGTCAAGAATGCACCGATAGCAATGACCGCTGCGATTCCAATAGAGAAAAAGGCGCTAAAGAAAATCGTGCTGAGAAATACAAGAAGCAGTACAATTGGCGGGTACAGGACGCGCAGCAGAAAATTCTGCAGGCTCTCAACATCGCCGACAATGCGCGCCAGCAAATCGCCGCTCCGGTACTGGCTAAAAATGCCTGGTGCCAACGGCGATAGTTTTTCAAAAAAGGACGAACGCAAATTGCTGAGCATCGTGAACGTTGCACGATGGGAAAACAGCCTTTCCGCGTAGCGGCTCAAAGCAGAAGCCAATCCGAACAGTTTTAAGCAGGCACCCATGACGATTAAAATCGTCATCTGCGAAGTCAAAGCCGCACGCGAAATCAAGTAGCCGCTGGAAGCCAGAAGCGCGACTCCTGCAACGCCTGCCAGAAAGCCGAAGAATACCGCGAGCGTCACATCTCTTTTTTCGCGGAGCGTCAAAAGGATCATTTGTTTCAATCCGCTCATTGCAGGACACCTCCAAGTTGCGCTTCGATCATATTCCGGTACAGAGGCTCAGAACTCAATAATTCCGTATGCGAGCCGGCTCCAGCAAGTTTTCCGTTATCAAGAACGATGATCATATCCGCCTTTTTGATCGTATGGAGCCTGTGGGCGACGGTCAATACAGTTGCCCGTTTGCCGAGCTCAGCCATGGATTCTTGTAAAATCCGTTCGGTTTTTAAGTCCAGCCCAGTTGTCGGTTCATCGAATAATATGAGGGACGGCTGCTTTAGGAATGCACGCGCCAAAGCGATGCGCTGTTTCTCCCCTCCGGACAAGCCTCTGCCCGCTTCGCCTACCGGGGTATCGAGTCCTTGTTTCAAAGACAGGACCATCTCAGCGATTCCCGCTTGTTTTGCAGCTGCCATAATTTCTTCATCGGCCACATTCCTTCCTGCGCCCAAAGCGATGTTCTCTTTGATGGATCCGGCGAATAAATACGGGTTTTGGGAAATATAACTCATTTGGCTGAACCAAGACTGCTCTGATATGTTTTGCCTATCCATTCCATTCACCAGCAGACGGCCGCCGGTCAGCGGCAGCAAACCGGCTATCGCATGCAGCAGTGTTGTTTTGCCCGACCCGCTTTTACCGATAAAAGCGACATTGCTGAACGCTGGAATCTGCAGTGTGGCGGGACCAAGAGAAAATCCACTGCCGTACCGGAATTCCAAATCATCCAGTTCCAACACACCAGGGCCTTGTGCCAATTCAGTGTTGCCGAAGCGGACCGGTTCGGTATTTTTCGTTAATTCCTCCGATAACCTGCCAGCCGCAGCCGCACTGCTTCTGCCAGTATGGAACGCACTCCCGAAATCTTTCAGCATATTGAAAAAATCCGGCACGAGAATCATGACGAAAAACGCTGTAAAGAAAGTCAGGCTGTCGAATACAACAAGACGCAGCCCGATTTCAAGTGCGATGATCCCCATGCTCAGCATCGAAATATATTCCAGCATCAAAGAAGATAAAAATGCGGATTTCAGCACTTCCATCGTGGAATCCCGAAAATCAAGACTGCTCTTTTTGATGGTTTCTTGTTGGCGTTCCGCCTGTCCCATCAGTTTCAATGTAGTGAGGCCTTGAAGAACGTCCAAAAACGTTCCTGAGAATTGTCCGAGCTTTTCCATTTGTTCATCCGCTTTTTCTTTTGTGCGGATTCCCACGAGCGCCATGAATACCGGGATAAACGGTGCTGTTATTAAAATGATCAGCCCCGTTATCCAATGCTGGTAAAAAATGACCGCAAGCAGCATGATCGGAATGATATAAGTTTGGATCATTTGTGGGATATATTTGCTGAAATAGCCGTCTACTTCATCGACTGCGTCCATGAGCAAACTCACTTTCCGGCCCGACTGGCCATGCTCCGAAGCCAATAGCGGATCTGCTGCAAACGAAGAAATCAGTTGCCGGCGCAGCTTCAATTTCACTTCAACCGACAACTCGACTCCCGCACGGCCAATTGCGTAGCCACAGAAGGCGCGCAGCAAAATGGCGCCCAATAACCCATATAAATAAGGTGTGATTTCTGCGAACGCAGCATCTTCAAGAAAAACGCCATTGACGGCAAGCACAAAAAACAATGCTTGCCCGACCATTGCCGCTCCTTTGGCAATTGATGCTGCCGTAAGCAGAACCATCCATTTTTTCTGTTCAAATGCGAGCTGTTTCAACTCCATTGTCCCATTCTCCCTTTCGATTGCCCATGCCTCTATTATAAAGCAACTGTCCTGTGTTGCCGTTCCCCGCGCACGGCTCTAAGAAATAATTCTCCACTTTGTTACAGCAGCGTTCACAAAGGGCCGATTTTTCACCAAAACACGAAAAAAGCCGCTGGACATCCCAGCGGCTTTCAAAACATGATTTATTTTTTTGTGGATTCGTATCCTGGCGGTCTTTCAAGAACGGCATACAAAAATGTGATATCTTCTCTGATCTGCGATTTCACAAAGTCATTGGCACATTTCCGATACTCATGGCTAAGCTTATTCAGTTCGTATTCAAAAACTATTTTTTCTTCATTTGAAATCACCGATAACACCCCAGCTCATTGTAGTTGGAAAAGTCGTTCTTTATACATACATTCATCAAGCAATCATATCAAAAATTAATATTGAACGCTATTAATTAGCAGTAAATTATTCATAATATCAATAACAAAACAGAATAACCAATTATACCTAAGCAAAAAGAAACGAAACTGCTTTCACGATCTTCCGGCAATTCTTCTTTCATGACGTTGAGAATAATACCGCCTGCAAGCAGCGCAGTGAGAATCGACACCGTCAATTCGCTGACTTCCGATAACAGGCCGAAAACCCATCCAATCAGGATCGCAGCGGCCAGAAGCCATCGTCCGTATTTATCGTATTCTTCTTTATGCGCCGCCCGCAGCCCTTTATCATTCGTGATAAAGTGGACGCCCATTGCAATGAAAAAGAACAGCATGCCCCAAGCAGAATCGTAATGTTCACGGATCAGCAAATAGCCGATCAAGGCATTGTAAAGTGTGAACGAACCGATATGAACCCAAAACACTCCGGCTTCCACTCCTTCTTCGCGGATGTCAGCCTGCCGCCGCTTAGAAGATTTCACCATCTGTTCCAGTCCATAAAAGATGATGAGCCCAAGCATGGCGACCAAGTAAATATGGCTTTCTAAAAAGCTCCATCCTTCATTTCCAACTTTGCCTTCCAACTCATCCTGAAAAACACCAAGTTCTGGAAGCAAGTGCAGAAAAACATAAGCCACGGATATTCCTCCCGCAATCGACAGAAATCGGCTTCGCGGCAAGACTTTCATGAGCTTCAACTTCTTTGAAAATATATGTATAAATACAAAACCGATTACAAATAATAAGCTGAGCCATTCCACAGCCTCCAGCTCCTTTGTCCACTAGAATAATTACAGGCAGACCCTAGCCGAGTCCGCCTGATAAATCAAAATATGCGAATTCTTTGCTTTCCTTAAATATTGTTTACCCCCGACTTAGCTTTCTTTAAACAACGACCTTTCCTATCTGAATTAAAAAAGCAGGAAAACCCGGAAATGCTCTCCCGTTTTCCTGCTCAAATTCACACTCCTGTTCTCCGACTGAGTTCAGCCGCTTGCTCCCGCAGCTTGAATTTCTGGATTTTGCCGGATGCTGTCATCGGATAATCCTTAGTGAATTCAAAGTAACGCGGTATCTTATGGCGGGAAATTTTGCCGATGCAATATTCTCGCAGCTCCTCAGCATCAAGTTTTTCACCTTCCTTGAGGATGATCCACGCCATCAGCTCTTCTCCGTACTTCTGATCCGGCACCCCTACGACTTGGACATCCTGGATAGCCGGATGGCGGTAAAGGAATTCTTCGATTTCGCGTGGGTAAATGTTCTCGCCTCCCCGGATGACCATGTCTTTCATGCGTCCGGTTATGGCAATATAACCGTCCTCGTCTTCAACTGCGACATCGCCCGTATGCAGCCACCCATCGCTGTCGATGGCATTGCGGGTCGCTTCCTCATTGTGGTAATAGCCTTTCATAATATGGTAGCCTCTCGTGCAAAGCTCTCCCGGGACGCCGGCAGTCACGCTCTCGCCGCTTGCCGGATCGATGATCTTCACTTCGACTTCTGCATGGGGCTTGCCGACAGTCGCCACCCGTTTTTCGATGTCATCGTCAGCCCGCGTCTGCGTAATGACTGGAGATGACTCGGTCTGGCCGTAGGCAATGGTGATTTCCGATGCTCCCATATCGCTGATCACTTTCTTCATTACTTCAATCGGGCACGGCGAACCGGCCATAATGCCTGTACGCAGGGAAGAGGTATCAAACGATTCAAAATCAGGATGGTTGAGCTCGGCAATGAACATCGTCGGTACGCCGTGAAGGGCCGTGCATTTTTCATCCTGGACCATCTGCAGCACTTTTTTCGGTTCAAATTGTTCGGCAATGACCATTGTGGATGAGTGTGTCACCGCTGCCATCGTTCCAAGAACGCAGCCAAAGCAATGGAAGAATGGAACCGGAATGCACAGACGATCTTTCTCAGTCAGGTTCATCGTATCGCCGACTAGTTTTCCATTGTTGACGACGTTCAAGTGCGTCAGCATGACACCTTTTGGAAAGCCTGTCGTACCGGAAGTGTATTGGATATTGATGACGTCATCCGGCTCCATCGACTCGAATCGGCTTTTCAGTTCTTCATCTGAAACGCCGCTCGCGAAAGCTTCAAACTCACTCCAGGTATAAATTCCGGGATAGCCCCTTTCGGACATGACGATGACCCGTTTGAAATGGGGCAGCCGGCTGCACTCTACAGCTCCTTTCTCAGCCTTCTTCAGCTCCGGGCATACGGTGTTCAGAATGTCGATATAATTCGAGCCTTTAAATTCTTCCCCTAAAATCAAGGTCGTCGCATCGGATTGCTTCAGCAAATATTCCAATTCACTCGCCTGGTAGCTTGTGTTGACAGTCACAAGTACGCCGCCCATCTTGCCCGTTGCGAATTGGCTTAGCAGCCATTGCCGCTTATTATCCGACCAGATGGCAATGTGCTCCCCTTTGCTGATGCCGATTCCCATGAATGCCTTTGCGAGGCGGTCCGTTTCTTCGTCGAAATCCCTATAGGTTTTCCGGATGCCATGCTCCGGATATACATACGCCTCTGTGTCAGGATGCAGCGCCGCTTGCTCGCGCACGACTTGGCCGACCGTCTTTTGTAAAATAACCATTTCCATACTCCCCCTTTATGTAAACGTTCTCAATCCACTTCTGATTTTATCACAAAATTCCAAATTATGTGATTGGCGGTACCCTCTCTTTGCTGAACGCTCCAATCGCACTTTTCCAGCCAGCCATGATAAAATGGAAGCATTATGTGCAACGAAAGGAAATCTAATGGACATCCAAACTATGAACGAACAATTGTCAGTCCGCATCAGCCGGAGAGAATTGGTAGCCGGCACAATCAGCCAGCCGCGCTTAAAATCAAATGACATCAAACGCATTAAACTGAAGCCTGTGGAAATCAAAAATCAATACTTCATCCAATTCGAATATCAGTATGAACATATATTGAAGCATGAAAACCTGTCTGTGGATGAAGCGGCAACGAAACTTGAGTCTTTGTTCGAAGATTTTCGGCAAGGACTCTTACAGTTCACGGCAGAAAAAGTGCAACTTCAATTGTCGAAAAAGTTCAAAGTTTCCTGGAAAGCTGAAGGGACGGCGGAAAAATCCGCTGAGCTTTCACATAACCGCAAAAAACACTATCTGCTTGAGGACGGCACCCCTTATCCATTCCTGGTGCGCCTCGGCGTCCAAAACCCGGATGGCACCGTAAAAAAACAAAAATACGATAAGTTCCGCCAAATCAACCGCTTTATCGAGTTTATCGATGATGCGCTTGACCACCTTCCAAAAGACCGGGCGGTGCGGATTCTCGATTTCGGTTCCGGAAAATCGTATTTGACGTTTGCCTTGTATCATTATTTGCGTGTTGAAAAAGGGCTCGACCTGCGTGTCACCGGACTTGACTTGAAAAAGGAAGTCATTGAAGAATGCCAGCGCATCGCCGACGATCTTTCATACAGCCAGCTTGAGTTTTTGGTCGGCGACATCAACGATTACAACGAGGAATCGGCTGTGGACATGGTTGTAACGCTGCACGCTTGCGATGTGGCTACGGATATGGCCTTATCGCGTGCCGTGAAGTGGAACGCCAAAGTCATCTTAAGCGTCCCTTGCTGCCAACATGAACTGAACAGCCAAATCGACGCGCCGGAACTCGGGCTTATGCTCCAGCACGGCTTGATCAAAGAGCGGTTCAGCGCACTAGCGACTGATTCCATCCGCGCAGAACTGCTGTCGCTTGTCGGCTATGAAACGCAATTGATGGAGTTTATCGATATTGAGCATACCCCGAAGAACATTTTGATCCGTGCCTATAAAACTGGACGCAAACCGGCGGCCGGCCAATTCCAGCGTTACAAGGAATTTACTGGACTGCTTTCCGCAACACCTTTTCTTGAAAACGAATTAAAGGAGCTTCTATGAAACGGAAAAATCTTGTCAACGGCATGGTCCTCGCCTTCTCGGTCGTCTTGATCCGCTTTATCGATGTCCGGGTATATGATATGAATCTCTTGGTGACTTTATTGCTCACCGCTGCCCTTATTTTCGTCTTGATGAAAGTAGTTGACCGGGTCCCGTCACTTGACGAACCGGTTTCCAAACGTACCGCGGCGATTACCAATACAATCGTCGTACTCACCATCTTTCTGGCATTTTTCGTCTTGGGTCTGTAAACGCAAAAACCGCCTTCCATTTGTGGAAAGGCGGTTTTTTTATGCGCTCCGATTCAAGGGCGATTGGAATTAGGTTCTTCATCCGCTTCTTTATCTATGGTTTCCAGGATAAAACTTTTGACGGGTTCCAACGTCAATTCCAATCCGCTTGTCTCCAGATGGTTTTGGAGATAATCGAGCTGATGCTCTTCAACTGCGTCAGACTGGAGATTCAACACGTTGTTTATGTAGAGCATCCCTTCATTTGTGGCCATAGGCGCAGGAACACCTTGCTGTTCCCGCTTTTCCACTTCTTCAATGCCGATGGCCAAGCCTTCATCGATCAATTCTTTCATCAATTCCGCGTAGTGCTCCTCGCCCAATCCTTCAGAAAGCTTGGCGTCCAGCCCCTTCACTTCGTCTAATGAAGCACCGCGGTAATATTGGGCGTAATACGCCATCAGCACTTGTTCTTTGTCCAAAAGCTCCGTCATGGAAATCCCTCCAGTAAATATCATTTACTGCCTTATTCCCTTTTTCGATGGGCATTATGCGTGCGCAAGAAGGATTCAGCCTTGAAAATCAAACCTAGCAAAACAGTTCCCTTTATTTATTGGCCATCCAGTCCAGTAAAGCCTCGGCCACCTGGTCTTGCTGCTCAAACGGGCCGATGTCAGCAGGCAAATCGTTTTCCTGCTCACCGTATAAGCCGAATTGGGCATGATTGCCTCCAGCTATCTCGACAAATTCACTGTTGGCTGAGAACAGCATCTGACGCTCTTTGATGTCTTGCGGAACCGTCAAGCCGTCGTTTTCCGCAGACACAGACAGCATCGGCAAATCGCTCAACGCAAAATCGCCGATTGGGTAAGACGCCAGAAAGTAAAGGCCTCCGAGCTCGTCCTGATGTTCTTCAGCATACTGGGCAGCGGCTACACCGCCAAGGGAATGGCCTCCGATAAACCATTTTTCGACTGCCGGATGGGCTGCGATCACTTCGTCAGCTTTGCCCGCAGCGAGGATTGGAAATTTCAGCGGCATGTCCGGTATGGATACCGTGTAGCCTGCCGATTGCAATTTTTCAGCCAGATAGGCGTATGCAGCAGTTTCCACTTTCGCTCCTTGGTACAAAATGACACCTTTGCCGTTCGTTTTTTCCGGCCGGAAAATAAGGCCGGATTCGTCCCGTTCGAGCGCATCAACATCCACGCGTTCTTTGAGTTCCGCACTTGGTCCATAATCGAATTGTGCATAAATCATAAAACCGGCAATTGCCGCCAAAAGCAAGGCGATAGCTGCCAGCAACAGCCGGACGCTCCATTTCACCATAAGTTCCAGCTCCTCACTGTCCCTTTAATACGCAAGGCCTACCCGGCGCCGCATGAATTCCGGATGCTCGAGCAAGCTATAGGCAAAAGCAGCCGTGTCACCCACCGTGATCTCCTTGCCGCCTTCTGGAAGCAGCCCCTCTTCTGTGCGGTAATTGCCGCGTGCTTCGCCGTCCGGAAGGTAGGTCGGGCATACGACCGTCCAGTCCAAAGCGCTTTTTTCCAGCTCGCGGTACATCTTTTCGTGTTCTTCCGCCGCAAACGTCAATTTGCGGTTGGAGTCGCCGCCTTGATAGCGCAGCAACCCCGGCGACAGCCGGCTGTCAAGGATGCCCGCTGTGCCGATTGCAATGATGCGGTGAACGCCGTGCTTTTCCATCGCCTCCGCAATCAATGGTGCAGCTTCCGAAAGCGTTGTTGTGCGGTCGGTTCCGATTGCACTGAAAACTGCTCCAGTGCCGGCAACCACGCGTTCGACGTCTTCAAATTTGCGCACATCGCCGACAATCATTTCTAAATTCGGATGTGCTTGTAGTGTTTTTGCGCGCACGAGCGCTTTGACGCAGTGGCCATCAGCAAGGGCCTGCTTCAGAATCTGTCCGCCGACACGGCCAGTCGCACCGAAAATCGCGATTTCCATAGGTATCCCCCTCATTTAAAATGATAGCCTTTTTTCGCCAGCACGTCTTTGATGTCCGGACGCTTTGGCTTGCTCAGGAACTGCGCCATCTGCTGCGTCCACGTCGCTTGTTTCTGGTTCGTGCTGCGCGCTTCGTAATAGTTCTGAACAGTGGCATCGTATGCCGGCAATAAGCTGCTGTATTTGGCTTCGTCGTAGTCATTTTCATGCAAAATCGCTTCCACTGGCAAACGCGGCTTTACTTCATTGGCTTCATTCGGCACACCGAGCGTCAGCCCGTAAACAGGAAAAACGCCTTCAGGCAAGCCGACCAAGTCGCTGATCGCTTCCATATTGTTGCGCACGCCGCCGATATAGCAGATGCCGTAGCCTTTCGATTCCGCTGCAAGCGCCAGATTTTGTGCCAACAGCCCGACGTCCGTCACGGCGACAATCAGGTTTTCCGCTTGGTCGAAGACAATCGATCCGCCCTGCAGTTCCGCAGCATGCTTCAAGCGGTTGTAATCAGCGCACATCAACAGCACTGCTCCAGCGCCTTCCATTTGCTTCGCATTTTTGGACAATTCGCCGAGCTTCTTGCGCTTGTGCCGGTCCGTCACCCAAACAATCGAATACGCTTGCACAAAATGAGAAGTTGCCGCATGCTGGGCAGCCTCGATCAATTCGCTTAGCTCCTCCCGGCTCAATTGCTTTTCTTTGTAATCACGCACTGACGCGTGGGATTTCATCAATTCAATAACCATCCTGCATTGCCCCTTTCCAGTCTTTCCTCTATCCTATCAAAAACTTTCAGCAGATACCCTCGCGACGATTTTTGGTACAATAAAAGAAGAGGGGTGAAACGATTGAAACAGCTTAAAACCGCTTTTTCCGTTCTTTTTTTATTGGTCCTTGGCGGTTTTTCATTTATATGGATTCAAAGGGAAATGGAGTTTCGCGAAGAATTAAAGCAACGCCCGATGCCTTCGGGCTTGCATCCCATAATCGAAGAAAAGCGCGACGAACTCATTCGCCTGGCTTCAGCAGCCGGCATCGACATCATCATCACCGATGGGTTCCGCTCGCGCGATGAACAAGACCGTCTGCATGCCCAGGGGCGGAGTGCTCCGGGCAATGTTGTGACACAAGTGCAAGGCGGCGGTTCGTATCATAATTACGGGCTTGCCATTGATTTTGCTTTGCGGGACGGCAACGGCGGCGTCGTTTGGGACATTGAGCGCGATGCGAATGGCAACGGCCGAAGCGACTGGTTCGAAGTGGCCGCAATCGGCAAGGAGCTCGGGTTTTCATGGGGAGGCGATTGGCGGCGATTCAAAGATTACCCGCATCTCGAAATGACGTTCGGCTTGTCAATCAATGAACTGCAAGACGGCTACCGACCAGAAGACGTCACCAACTAGTTCCCTTGTAACGCTCTCCCGGCTGCTTCGTCTTATACAGTAAAGGGGCGATGCCGAATGCGAAAAACACAGTTTCTTTTAATGATCGGCTTTATGTTATTGGCAGGATGCGGTGCGCAGGGAAACTCGGGCGCAAAGGTCGAGGACTCTAAGACAACGCCTGTTGCCGAAACCACGGAGGGCGAGTTCATCTATCGCCTTACCGCGGAGAGCGATACGTTCGAAGCGGGCGGTCCAATCAGCATGTATGCAGAATTGGAGTATACGGGAGAGCAGGAAAGCATCGACATTTATCACGCCGCTTCACCATTCTATTTTCTCCTGCACGAAAAAACACGAAATTTCGAAATCCCTTATCCCATGAACGAACCGCTAATCATGACGACACTCTTTAAAGGAGAGCCGCTTCGTGAAGACTACCGCGGAAGTGGCGGCTACTCGGAAGAAGACCCGAAGGAGTATCGGGAGTTTATCAAAAAAGTGATGGACGGCCAGTTTCCTGAAGGATTCTACGAAGTGGATGGGTCGGCCAATTTTTTTACCGGGAATCCAGAAGCGGACAAGACTGATTACGATATCCACGCCGCCATCAGTTTCAAAATTGTTGAATAGAATGAGAAACCCGACCGATTCCAAGGGAATCGGTCGGGTTTTTTTGGATGCAGCTGCATTGCTTTTGGGAAATTCTTAATTACTTATAGAATCTGCCACTTTACCTGCGACAAACCGGAATCACTTGCAGCAAATGGCTCGTAACATGCAACACAACTTGATTTATTTGCAGCAGCTGCATTTCCCGTCTGCAGCACCTACAATTCCTGGCGCAAGGCTTGAATCACATCGATTTGCGTCGCTTTGCGCGCCGGACGCCAGCCTGAAACCATAGCGACCCCGATGCTGATGGCGGCTGAAATAGCGACCAGCTGCCACGGAATAACGGAAATTAAGATGTTGAAATCCCCCGTCTCTTCTTCGCCAAGCGAGCTCATGACGATCATCGGCACTAGCCAGTTCGCTAGCATGCTAATGCCATAGGCAATGATGATTGCCAGGACGGTGCCAATGATGCCGATTGCGGCACTTTCCATAAGGAATAGGCGCTGAATCAATTTCGGTTGTGCGCCAATCGCTTTCATGACGCCAATTTCACGCGTGCGCTCTGTCACAGCCATCGTCATCGTATTGAAAATCCCGATCGAAGCGATCAAAATTGCAATTGTGCCGACAAAAATCAAACCTGCTTTCAATAGCGTGAAGAACATGTTCATCGAACCCAACTCTTCCGTAACGGAATAGACATAATAGCCGTCTCTTTTCAGCTTTTCAGTAATGCCTTCTACATACTGCAATTCGTCCGCATAAACGAGCACTTCACGCGGGGGCTCTTCGGTTCCCAAGCCTTCCGCAATGGTTTTGCTCCATGATTCATCTGCATAAATCGAGCTGTCCATCATCCAGTCTTTTGCCGGCTCTTCCGTAACTCCCGCTACCGTGAATTCCCAGACAACAGGCTCTCCTTCTCCTTCATACGGCTTCAGCTCAATTTCAAAAGTCTGGCCGATTAAGCTGCCGGCAAAACCAGCCAACTCTTCCCCTTCCGCAGCGTTGGCCTGTTCTTCCTGGATCAATAGTGAGCTTGCAAAATGATACCCTACAAGCACTTCCCCTTCCGTTGAAGGCATCGCGCCTTCCGATAAAGCGAGCCCTGCCTTTTCTTCGTTTCCAAATTGGACAAATACCAAATCAGCATATGCGCTGCGCTCACCCAAGCGGGCCTCCCCTTCAGCCTGCGGCCGGCTCCGTTCAGCTACTGCTTTGACGTGTGGAATTTCGCGCATCGCTTCAGCTTCTTGGGCCGTTATCGCGCTGTCCGACTCTTCTTTGCCGGGCACTTCAATTTTGGTCACTGTACGGTTTTGCAAGATATCATCCGACAAGGTTTTGTGAAGGCCGAATCCGACCGAAGCCAGGACAATCAGAAAAGCACAGCCCATTGTTGCCGCTAGTATGGTCATTGTTAACCGCAATTTATTGCGTTTCATGTGCTGCCCGATAAACCCGAGCTGATCTTTAAATTGCACGGCGCTGTCCCCCTTTCACCAATTTGCCATCATGCAGCTGATACTGGCGATGGGCAATTCCTGCCACTTCATCATCATGGGTGATGATCACGAATGTTACTCCTAGGTCGCGGTTAAGCGTACGGATCAAGTCCAGTATTTCCTGTTCTGTTTCAGAGTCGAGGCTTCCGGTAGGTTCATCCGCCAGAATAACCGGCGGATTGGTGATCAACGCGCGCGCAATGCTGACGCGCTGCTGCTGGCCGCCTGACAGCTCATTCGGGTAATGCCCGGCGACTTCTGACAAACCGACTTCCGCCACCAATTTTTCCACCGCCGCTCTCCGCTCCGGCGCTTTCATGCCTTTTATCTTCAACGGCAGTTCAATGTTCTCAAAGGCATTCAGCCCCGGCATCAATTGAAAGCTTTGAAAGACGAAGCCGAAATTCTTCAGCCGGAAATCTGCCATTTCTGTTTCTTTCAGCGAAGTGATTTCTTGCCCCCCGACTTCAACCGCTCCTGATTCAGGCGCCATGAAACCAGCTAGAATGTTCAACAGCGTCGACTTGCCGGAACCGCTTTTCCCCAAAATAGCGGCAATCTCCCCTTTTTTGACGTGAAGCGTAATCCCTTCCAGTACAGGAATTTTGCGTTCATCCCCTTTTTTGCCAATAGCAAAAGAATGGGATAGCATGTTAATTTCAATCATTTTTATGCCCCTTTCTACTTCCTGCCTTTAGTATAAGAGGAAAATCTTAACAAACAGTACTGCCTTTTCTGAAGAATTCCTTAAGAATAGAGTAAGAGCCACGGAATAAGGGTAATGGAGTACTAAGTATTTAGTCATATAAAACCTTATATATAGCGGAATCGCCGCAGCATATGCATATATTTCGCAAAGGGGGCCAAGCATATGGAACACATTGCTGTTGTGATTCCAGCATATAAACCAGGCAGCAATTGCCTCGACTTGATTCAGGACATCCTTGCTGCCGGTTTTCCGCACGTCATCGTCGTCGATGACGGCAGCGGTCCCGCATATGCCGGTTTTTTCGATTCCCTTCTTTACATTCCGCAAACCACTGTACTGCGGCATGCCGCAAACCAAGGGAAAGGGCGCGCCCTTAAAACCGCATTCCATTACATACTCAATGAACAATTGCCGTTCGACGCCATTATCACTGCTGATGCGGACGGCCAGCATCTAGTTTCGGATATGATTAAACTGAGCCGGGAAATGGCCGAAGAACCGAACCATGTCGTTCTTGGCGCAAGGGATTTCGACCATAAGGAAGTGCCTTTCCGGAGCCGTTTCGGCAATCGTTTCACCCGCCTGCTGTTCAGGCTGTCCACCGGAACCGTGCTGGCCGATACCCAGACCGGACTTCGGGGCATACCGGTCAAATACTTGCCCCGGCTGCTAGGCGTTCTCGGCGAGCGCTTTGAATACGAGATGAACGTCTTGGCCGCATTGAAGAAAAACTACATTCCGATTTCAGAAGTCAGCATCCAAACCGTCTACCTTGATGCCAATAAATCGTCGCATTTTAATCCACTCAGGGATTCATTCCATATTTATAAAGTGTTCCTGCTTTATGGCATTTCCGGTGCCGCTTCGTTCGTGCTGGATATCGGGCTTTACTGGATTTTCATCCAGCTGCTGCGCGACGAAGCTCCCGAGCTGTTCATCATTTTCGCGACCATCGCAGCACGTGTGCTGTCGTCGCTGTTCAATTATTACATCAACCGCAACAAAGTGTTCAAACAAGGCAGCCGCCAGTCATTTTACCGCTATTACATGCTGGCCGGTTTTATCATGCTTGTATCTGCCGCTTCTGTCCATCTACTCTATGCTGAATGGCTTGGCCGCGGAGAAATCATTCTGAAAGTGATGGTTGACACCGTGTTATTCGTTTTCGGATTTGTCGCCCAGCGTGCCTGGGTATTCCGCAAAGACTAAAAAAGACCGCTGCCCATAAGGGAACAGCGGTCTTTTGCTTATGCGAGCTCTAACAAGCGCTTGAGCTCTTCCTTATTTTCTTCAAATCCAATAAAATGGCGGTCCAGCCTGCGCTTTCCGAACAGGTCTTTTTTATAGAAAGCGAACAACGGTACGATGCGGCTGCCCGAAATCTCTTTCATGTCCTTCTCCAATTCCGGCTCCGCTCCGACATCCTTGTGTTCGTAGGAAATGCCATTGGACGCGAGATAGGACTTTGCATCCTGGCAGTCGCTGCAGGTTTGGCGCGTATACAGTACCATTTCCATTGCTTTGCCCATTTTCTATCCCCTCCATCAAATTCTGTTTAGGCGACCGCCGGTTTGAAGCCTTTAAGCCTCAAGGCATTGATCAATACCGAAACTGAACTGAAACTCATTGCAGCGCCGGCAATCATCGGGCTCAGCAGCGGGCCTCCGAACAGATAGAGGATTCCCATTGCCACTGGAATGCCAAGAATATTATAAGCGAAAGCCCAAAACAGATTTTGTTTTACGTTTTTGATCGTGGATTTGCTCAGATCCACCGCAGTCAAGACATCCATCAAATCACTTCTCATCAGCACGATATCCGCTGATTCCATTGCTACATCGGTACCGGAGCCGATCGCAATGCCAACATCCGCCTGTGCCAATGCCGGAGCATCGTTTATGCCGTCTCCGACCATCGCCACAATCTTGCCTTCCGCTTGAAGCTTTTTCACTTCATCCGCTTTATCCTCAGGCAGAACTTCACTGAGGACACGGTCCACTCCAACCTGTTTAGCAATTGCTTCAGCGGTAAGCTTATTATCTCCCGTAAGCATAGCGACTTCGATGCCCATCTTTTGCAGCTTGCGGATTGCCAATGTGCTCGATTCCTTAATCGTGTCCGCTACTGCAATCACGCCAGCTAGCTTCCCTTCTGAAGCGATGAACATCAACGATTTGCCTTCACCAGCCAAATTGTCGGCTGCCTCTGATAGGGCGCTGAGCGAAATGTTTTGCATGCCCATCAATTTCCGGTTGCCGATCGATACTTTACGCCCATCTATCTCGACTTCTAGGCCGTGGCCTGGAATCGCCTTGAATGACTCGCCTTTGGCAAGGACGAGCTCTTTTTCAACTGCTGCTTCAACAATTGCTTCCCCAATAGGATGTTCAGAACCTTTTTCAGCGGACGCCGCAAGCGCCAGCAATTGTTCTTCCGTTAATGTGCTGTCAGCCAACACGATATCAGTTACTTTCAATTTTCCTTCTGTGATGGTTCCTGTCTTGTCAAATACGATTGTTTGTACTTTATGGGTGGTTTCCAGCGCTTCACCGCTTTTGATCAACACGCCATGCTCTGCACCTTTCCCGGTGCCGACCATAATGGCTGTCGGCGTCGCGAGGCCAAGTGCGCATGGGCAGGCGATGACCAATACGGAAATCGTGATAGTCAGTGCAAAAACAGCCGTCTGTCCGCCGAAATACCAGACCAGACCTGAAATCAATGCCAAAACGATGACGACTGGCACAAAGTAAGCCGAGATGATGTCCGCCAATCGGGCAATCGGCGCTTTCGATCCCTGTGCATCTTCCACCAATTTAATAATCCGTGCGAGTACCGTATCTTTCCCGACTTTCGTCGCACGGTAGCGGATTGCACCATTCTTGTTAATACTCGCTCCGACGATGGCATCTCCCGGGGCTTTGTCGCTTGGCAAGCTTTCACCGGAAATCATCGATTCGTCGACGGAAGTGTGGCCTTCTGTAACGATTCCGTCCACCGGCATTCTTTCACCCGGCTTAACGAGGACGATGTCTCCCACTTCCACTTCATCGACAGAGATTTCGCGCTCTTCGCCGTCTCTGAAGACGACAGCGGATTTTGGCGCCATGCCCATCAATTTTTTGATAGCCTCTGACGTTTTGCCTTTTGACAAGGCTTCAAAATATTTCCCTAAGGTAATCAGTGTCAGAATGACTGCAGCTGATTCGTAGTACAGGTTATCGGCAGCGTGCTCGTCGCTTGCAAACATGAATGCCGTAACAACCAGGCTATAAATAAATGCTGCACTCGTTCCCAACGCGATAAGCGAGTCCATATTCGGATGTCCTTTAAATAACGTGCGGAATCCGACTGTGAAGAATTTCGCTCCTAGTATCATCACCGGAATGGTCAAAAGCAGCTGGATCATCGCAAAGTTCGTATGGTTGATCTCTGGATCGATGATTGCCGGCAACGGCATTCCGAACATATGCCCCATTGAGATGAGCAGCAGCGGTACGGTCAAAGCCGCGGACATCCAGAATCTTCTCCACATCTCTTTTATGTGCTGCTGCTTTTTTTCCCGGTCTTCATCAGCGGAATCGATTGCCGCTTCATCATCATGCGCTTCGTAGCCGGCGTCGCTGACCGCCGCTTTTATATCCGAGATGGCCAGGACTGATGGATCATAGCGGATCACCATTTTTTCGGTGGCCATATTGACGTTCGATTCGGCCACTCCCGGCAGTTTGCGTGTCGCTCTTTCAACGGCTTGCACACAGGAAGCACAGGTCATGCCTTCAATCACAAAACTTTTCACTACGCTGTCGGTGCTGGCTTTATACCCGGCTTTTTCGACAGCATCCCGGATATCCTGCACAGAAACAGCGGCTTCGTCATACACGACTTTCACTTTTTCAGTTGCTAAATTGACGTTCGATTCGTCTACTCCCGGCAATTTATTAACCGCTCTTTCAACGGCTTTTGCGCACGCCGCACAGGTCATGCCTTCTACATTCAATGTTTTTTCCATCACGCTCTCAACTCCTTACATTTTAATGGCAATTTATATTGTAGTCTTTTTTGCATTTGCATTGG
Organism: Planococcus sp. TJ-301; assembly: GCF_058268475.1. NCBI lineage: Bacteria > Bacillati > Bacillota > Bacilli > Caryophanales > Caryophanaceae > Planococcus > Planococcus sp. TJ-301. Next base: position 123,596 of record NZ_JBZDOH010000003.1, read on the forward strand.
CCAGGAATACAATTACACGGAACCGTATCTACGGCTTCGCCTTTTTTCGCGTCCAACGCTGACTGCAGCAGCCGGATATCTTCATGGCTGAGCAGTGCTTTTGAAATCATGTCGGCGATTGTCTTGCCGGCTGCACGGCTGCAAATTTGGCCGAATAACCGGTCTGTAGCGCTTTTCACACTGCCTTCTTCGCTGATGCCGGCTGAATAAATGAATTTATTGCCTTGCGATACTGCCAGCAGCATTCCTTTTTTTACAAGGCGTCCGATAAACGTTTTCGTCGTTGCCGGTTTCCAGTCTTTCTTTTCCTGGAGCACTTCAATGATTTCTTTGCTGGTTGCTTGCTCGAGTGTCCAGACGACGCGCATGATTTCCCATTCAGCGTCTGTAATTTCCACTTTCTCTTCTATCATCATGAAAATCCTCCTTCGTTTACATTTGTAATCGATTTATTTTAGTTTACATTTGTAATCATTTATTGTCAAGCACTTTTTCTAAAAAAAAAACTGCGTTTCCATTCTGGGATTTCAGAACGGACACGCAGTTTTTCATTTCAGCAAATCAAGCTGTGGATTCTCCCGTGGAGCGGCCGATCGGTACCATTGATAGCAAAGGATGATGATTAAAGCCAAGTCTATGGCATTTCCGCCATAGTACATCAATAGCGCACCCGCCTCACCATCCGCTTTTCCGACACCATCCGGCGGTGTAGCGTATATCAGTTTTGCCAGGATTTTATGCGCGGCCAACGCGAGAATCAAGACTGCCGAACGCAAGATGAAGCCAGAGCGGTGCGGGGCTACATCGACATAAATGATGGACATTGTGAACAGATAACCTGCTAAAAAAACGTGGAGATGGATGAATGCATACAGCCATTCCGACCCATGCATCGCTTCGAAAAGGCCCGTCAAGTAAAGCACGTATAATCCGCCGATGTTCAAGAAGGCCGCGGTCACCGGATGGCTGACAAGCTGTAACCGCCGGCTTTTCAATAACCGGGACAGCCTTCTAGCTGCAGGGATGCTCAGTGTCCTTAATAACAATGATATCGGCTTTGCGTAAAGCAGCAGCAGCGGTGCCAACATTCCAAGCAATAAATGTGCCGCCATATGCGCCCTGAAATTCGAATGTGCCAGTTCAGCAAGCGGCCCTAACAGCACGGCTGCAATCGCCGCTAGCCCAGCATCCCAAAAGACATACCGGTGAAGCGGCCATTTCTTATATTTTCTGCCTGTCATAAAAGCAGCTAACGGATACAAAACGAAAAGTGCGGCAAGCATCACAAATGCCGCCGCTTCAAACCCTCCGAAAATCGGCTCGGCATGGTCATGTACTGCCATTCTATCACCCTTCTTTCGCCGCGGATTTTTTCGACTGCTTCAAAAGGGCAATACCGATAACACTTAAAACCGCTCCAAAAAGATTCCACGCCAGATCATACGGCAGCAACTCAACACCATACCGAATTTGGTGTGTTTGTAAGACTTTGTGATCGATGATGCCGTCGAACAGCTGAAAGCCCCCTAATCCTAGGAAAACCGCAGCCACCCATCTTTTCATCCATACAGCGCTGCGCCTTCTGAGATCCGCAAACAGGAACAACCCGCCAATTGCCGCAAACCAGGCAAACGAATTCAACAATCCGTCGGCAAATATCCCAACGCGCGGAGTCGATAAATCGTAGAAATGATGCCATTGCAGCAATTGGTGGAAAATCACTTCATCCACGAACGCCATCCCTCCGATGCCGAACAGGAGCCCTGACAATAGATTACGAGAAGCGTATTCCGTGCGAAACTCTCCAGAATTATGCGCCTCTACTCGTTCCGACTGGACCTCCATCAAATCTCCTTCTTTCCTTTAGGATTTCTAAAAAATACCCTTCCGGAAAATCTTCAAACTCTTTCACTGGCCATGCGCCCAGGCAATGCGCGGGTCAATTTGGCGCGACATCCGCACCATGACCGGCTCGAACCCAAGACGCGGCCAGAAATAAGCAGCCAGGTGATTGGCCGTGCGCCAGTCGGCAAAAATATACTCGAAGCCGTCTTTCTGCAATTCCGCAAAGCAATGGTCGGCCATCGTCCTGCCCACTCCCCGCCCCCGCAGATTTGGGTTGGTCGATGCTGCTGGCAGCTCGATGCATTTTTCAGGAATGACCAGATTGTATGGATCGCCGTCTTTGTAATAAACATGGAATCCCGCTACCTGCTCTCCCTGTTCAGCAATCCAGACATAGGAATTCTCTTCTTCCGACAGTTCCTCATAACCCTTTTTCACTTCTTCCATCGTTTCTTTCGTGATGGGGTTCCAGGATGGCGCAGCCGTTTGGTGGATGCTGTTCCACAAAGCCATCTTCTTATACAACTGCACATCCTCCGGGGTGCCTCGACGGATCTTCAGCGGCGGTTGGGGCGCAATTTCTTTCGGTTCGTATTTATCCAGCGGCAGCAGCGCGTATTTTTGTTCAAAATAAAACGACTGATCGAGCCATTCATTCAGTAATTTTTGTTCCGCAAGCGGCACCATCAATGCATGATGGAAATAGCCATTTTTCACCCATTCCGCACCGGCATCAGCGTAAAGAAGCCTTACCAGCCGGGGATGCTCATTTTCACTGACTGCAATCGATTCGTAGCCCATCCACACGTAGCGCCCACGTTCAGCGCTTTCCTTGAACTCGTAAAGCAAATAACCGATAACATCGATGCCACGGACTGCGACAATGCCGCCGACATAAGGACGTTCCAGCATTTTGCGGATCACGCTTTCCGCTTCATCGATTTCTTCAAAACGCGCAGGCAGATAAGGGAAAGCCTTGCGTTCGCGTTCCTGCCTTTTCGCCAGCAGCACAGCCATTTGGCGAATATGTTTTTCTTCCATTCCCATAAACTGAATCATTGCCCTCACTCCTTGGTTTGAAGTTTCACATCAAGCATATGGTAATTTCCATTTATCACTTTATCGCCGAGTCTGACCGGCACCGCTTCGACAAAAATCGGTCCGTCGATGACCACCGTGTGAAATTCGCCTTCTTCGCCGCAAGGATCAATGCCGATCGCTTCCAGTTCACCGATCAGCTCTTCCGTGAATTCCCGGCCAAGAAATGCCCCATCCATCCGCGTCGTATCCACTACGGTAATGACTGCCTTAAAACCCGCTCTCACCAATTCCAGCAGCAAATCTTTGCGGGGCTCCTGCCACAGCGGATGGCTCGCTTCCATATTTGCTTCCGCGCTCACTTTCAGCACCCATTGCAAATGATCTTCCAAATCGATATCGCCATAGACGCCCATATCGATTCCTTGGGCCTTAAAGCTTTTTAGCTGGCGAATAAATTCTTCTTCGTATCCCGCCCAATCCGCTTTGCCGATGACAAGCGGCAATCCCATCCGTTCGGCCTGTGCTTCCATGACTTCCAACGGCAGGCCATGCGACCGCGACCGCACCCCGTCCGGTTCAAACATCGTAAACAGCGCCAGCGGCACATTGCCGGCCACCACTGCCCGGTAATACGCTAAAGCTGAATCTTTCCCGCCGCTCCACGACATCATAAATGTTTTTTGCATAATGCACCTCTTTTGTTCTGATTGTTCTTTCCGCTACCTACTTCGACGCCCGCCGAATAAAACCCTGCGCGGGAAACTCTGTTTTGAGACTGTTAAGAAGCTACTTATTGCCTTTTCACTGCGCTTCAACTCACTTTCATGTCTCAAAGCTAGCGCAGCGATGCAGAGACATGGACAGGAGCATGTGTTTTAGCGGAGCTATTTGCGAAATATCGGTATCCAAATCACCTTAACAAATGAAAAAGGCTATCGAGAATATCTCGACAGCCCTTTTCCTATATTCAGTTTCCAACCATGTTCTCCGGACGGACCCATTCATCGAATTGGTCAGCCGTCAAATGGCCGCTTTTCACTGCGGATTCTTTTAAAGTCGATCCATCGTTATGCGCTTGCTTCGCGATTGCAGCAGCTTTTTCATAGCCGATATGCGGATTCAATGCCGTTACCAGCATCAACGAGTTGCTTACGTGGTTCTGGATGACATCCAGGTTCGCCTCGATGCCAACTGCGCAATGATCGTTGAAGCTGATCAAGCTGTCTGTCAACAAGCGCACAGACTGCAGGAAGTTATAAGCGATAACCGGTTTGAAAACATTCAATTCAAAATTCCCTTGGCTTGCAGAGAATCCGATTGCCGCATCGTTGCCCATTACTTGCGCCGCTACCATCGTCAGTGCTTCGCTTTGTGTCGGGTTGACTTTCCCAGGCATGATCGAGCTTCCTGGCTCGTTGGCCGGGATTGTGATTTCGCCGATGCCGCTGCGAGGTCCGCTGGCAAGCCAACGGATATCGTTTGCGATTTTCATTGAGTCAGCCGCAAGCGCTTTAATGGCGCCGTGCGTATAAACCATTTCATCGTGGCTCGTCAATGCATGGAATTTGTTTTCTGCTGAAACGAATTTCGTGCCGACAGATTCGCTGATGAAGTCAGCGACCGATGGACCGAATGTCGGATCCGCGTTGATGCCCGTTCCTACAGCCGTTCCGCCAATGGCAAGCTCACGCATATGTTCTACGCTTTCACGCACCATACGTTCGCTCTTTTCAAGCATATGTCTCCAGCCGCTGATTTCCTGGCCCAATGTCAATGGCGTAGCATCTTGCAGATGCGTACGGCCGATTTTGATGACATCATTGAATTTCTGCGCTTTCTCATCAAGCGTCGCCTTCAATTTTTGGATTGCCGGGATCAGGTTTTCCGTTACCGCTAAGACACCCGCCACGTGCATTGCTGTCGGGTATGTATCATTCGAACTCTGTGACATGTTCACATCATCGTTGGGATGGAGTTTTTCCTCTGACGATTGTTCCTCCAGGATTTCGTTTCCACGGCGCGCCAATACTTCGTTCATGTTCATATTGGACTGCGTACCGCTTCCTGTCTGCCATACGACAAGCGGGAAATGGTCGTCCCATTTGCCTGCAATCACTTCATCCGCCGCTGCGCTGACCGCTTGCATCTTCGCTTCAGAAAGTTTGCCCAATTTATGGTTCGCTTTAGCAGCCGCTTTTTTCAGTTCCGCAAAGGCCATAACGACTTCATGCGGCATACGCTCTGTGCCGATTGCAAAGTTTTGGACGCTGCGCTGAGTCTGAGCTCCCCACATTTTGTCCGCTTCTACTTGAATTTCACCAATCGTGTCCTTCTCTGTACGATATTGCATTCCATTCACTCCAATTCAAAGTCGTTTATAAAGCTTCTCTTCTATATATAAACACAAGATGGCAGGAAAAAGTGATTTTCCGCAGTGAAATAAGCTATTTTAGCCCTTGGAAATAACTTTCGATAATCTCTTCATCTGAATGCGGCACAAACTCCCCGCGTATCTTCTGAGCCCCATTGATGCAGCCGCTCGACAAGAGGATAATGTCATCTGGGCCGCTCGCGCGCAATGCGGCCACTACCGCTTCACGGCGGGTAGGAACTGGCACAACTTGCTGTTTGTAAGGGACAGTGAATCCTTTAAGCACTTCATTGACGACGTCGTCCGGGTTGTTGAAGTCGGGATGGTCGACCGTGACGATAATGACGTCCGCCTTTCCTTCGGCCGCTTTTGCCATTTTCGGCATTTTCCCAAAATCACGGATGCCGATGCCTGCGATAAGCGTGATCAAACGCTTATGCGGCAACTTCTTCACTTCGCGCATGACCAAGTCCAGCGCGACTGGTGTATGCGCATAATCCAAAATGATTTTTCGGCCTTCCGGGCCTGCAATCATCTGGAATCTGCCTTCCACTTGCGGCATTCTTGGCAGCACTGAAATGATTTGTTCCATTGGAGCGCCGGACAATAGAGCTGCTCCGATAGCAGCCGTCAAATTGGCCGCATTGTATTCACCGAATAGCGGCACCTGCACATCAAAGACCTTTCCTTTGTAAATAAGGTCGAAGCGCATTCCCATTCCTGCGCCTTCAAGCCTCGTCCAGATCAGATCCGCACCTGAATCTTCAAAATGGCTGTAGGTCAGGCCAGGATAATTAACCACCGCTAAAATATCCTGCGCCATTCCTTTATCATCCAAATTGATGACGGCATTTTTCGCCTGGCTGAACAACAACAATTTGCTTTTCAGGTAATGTTCGAATGTTTTGTGGTATTCCAGGTGCTCTTCGGAAATATTGGTATGGATGGCTACATCGAAATTGATGCCTTCCACACGCTTTTGGTCCAGTGCAATCGACGAAACTTCCATTGAAACCGCTTGGTCGCCGTGAGAAGCCAATTGTGAAAAAATCTGATGGATATCCGAAGAAATCGGTGTTGTGGGGGTGCTTTTTTTATACGGGAATTTTCCATCGGAATTAAAGACGCCTGTCGTGCCGATGAACCCGCAAGCTATCCCGAGCAAATTAAATAGGTTATAAACATATGTGGCTGTTGTGGTTTTCCCATTAGTTCCAGTAACTCCGACTTTGATCAACCGGTCTTGAGATCTGCCGTGAAAAAGGATTGAAGCGTGTGCAAGCGCATGGCGCACATCTGCTACTGCGACAAACGAAACGTCTGGATAAAGCGGAACGTATTTTGACAACGCCGCCAAATCGGAGCCGATGATCGCCGATGCCCCTTTTTCCAATGCCTCTGGGATGTAAAGATGGCCGTCTGTATTTTCTCCAGTTACGCAAAAGAACGCCGCGCGTTCTGCCGCGTCTGCGGAATTATATACAATCGAACTGATCTCCTGCTTTTCAGGACCAAACTGATCAATGATTGAAAACTCCGGAATATGGTCGAATTGTATATTCATTGGACACCTCTTAGTATAGAATTAATGCGTTTTTTGAAATTCCCTCCAATATAGTCATGACATTATTCTATCATTTCCCTTCCCTACCGCAAACCGTTTCTTCCCTACTTCTATAATTATTTGTGATTCCATAGTCTTAATCAATTTCATTCAGACAAACTTACAAAAATACCCATTAGAAAACCAGCAAAAAAGCATTATCGCTTATTGCCGGCTTTGCATTAAAGAACAGGTTTTGCAAATTGAATTTCATAATAGCCTTTGGTGACCAGAAAGCCGATTCCTGCATAGCCTTCTTCGAGCAATAACTTCTGAGTCTCCAAGTCATCGATTTTGGCAGCCGTATGGTCCGTGTATTTAGGAGCAGGGTTTTCCAGGTCCTTAACCAGGATGTAACGCTGCATTCCATCATATTTCTCTTTAAAGGCGCCAATGTGCATATGCTGGGAAAACTTATCCTTGAGGCTCGGAATATTCATCGGGGCCACAGTGCAGCAAACATATCGGAACTGCTCTTCCATCTTCGGCAGTTCTTCCATGATCACTTCCGCCAATTTCTGTTGGAGCCTATTGCCGCGGTATTCGGGCAGCACCACCGAAATTTCCTGATAGATGACATGCGGCAATTCTTCCGCCGGCAGCCCGAGGTCATAGCCTAGATGCTCCTCATCGATTTCCGGAATGAGCAGCGCCCTGAAGCCGATCAATTGCCCTTCGGCGAATGCACCGACCAGCAACCCGCGTTCGTTCAATATGAAGAGGAATTCTTCTGTCGTCAGTGGCTGCAGCACCGCTTTATCCGGCAGCGAGTCAATGACCTTCTTTTGGACTTGTTCGATAATCGGCAAGTCCTCCAAATACAGCCGCTTCATATACATTGGCTGCTTTTCATGCAATTGCTGGTTTATGATAGTCCCTTCATATAGATGCGTCATGGCCATTCTCCTAATCGTCTAATTTATACCTTAAGAATAGCACGTCCCCGAAAAATCATCTTGCCTTTTTTCAAGCGGTTGGCTCCTTAATCTACTGTTTTCAGAAAACCCGCTATTTCTTTTTTGCCAGATAACAAGATCACCTTATTGCCATCGCGAGCTTCCAGGAAATTGCGCATTCTGCTGCGCATTTTCACTTTTCGCGCTGCATAGGTCGTCACGATAAACTTGAGAAATTCCCATTCCATCTTTTCCGGGCAGCCTTCCCCCATGTCAGGCCGGGTTTTCCCGATATTCGACAGCCAGCGCTTTAAGACACGGTACAGGCATACCCGAAGCGGCAACTCCAAATAAATGAAAGTATCAGCCTGAGCCATGCGAATATCGAAAGTTGAAGAATAATTGCCTTCAATGATCCAGCGCTCCCTTTTGACGATATTGTGCTGCACTAACCGAAACTCTTCCTTTTCCGCTTCTACCCAGCCCGGCTTCCAATGATAGGCATCGAGATGGTGGACAGGCAGTTCCAGTATTTCTCCAAGCTTTGCGGCAAAAGTTGACTTCCCAACTCCCGCAGATACACCAGCAACAATTATTTTTTTCATCTTTCAAGGCCTCCTTTTCGCGCTTTACCGCATATTCCGTGCGGTTTTCCGTACAGAATGTAAAGAGTAAATTATACAATTTCATCATTTGGCTTGCAATATGTAAAAACCCATGTTATTCTTAGGAAGAATTATTTTTGTTCGGATAACTTTTTATAAAGTGTCAGATGTCCATCTGCAAGATTTGAGCAAGGATAGTAATACAATGTATGCTCACGCATACGAGGAGGAAACACACATGGAACAAGGTAAAGTAAAATGGTTTAACTCAGAAAAAGGATTTGGCTTCATCGAACGCGAAGGCGGCGACGATGTATTCGTACATTTCTCAGCTATCCAAAGCGAAGGATTTAAATCTCTTGACGAAGGTCAAGAAGTAACTTTCGACATCGAGCAAGGCCAACGCGGTCTTCAAGCTACTAACGTACAAAAAGCTTAATTCTAAGCTACCTATTTCAGGCCCTTCTTCGGAAGAGCCTGTTTTTTGGTTCATCAAAAAAGCGCAGCCTAAGGGCTGCGCTTTTTTATTGCGTTGGATTCATTTGAAAATACCATTGGAACCCTAAAAAAATCAGAATAATCGCAAGCAATGTTCCACCAACGATAAAAATCGCTATTTTTTTCCCTTCCATGCCTTCACCCCATTTTAAATTAGATAACCGGTGTCATTTTTGTTCAATCAATGACCGTTCAACAAGTTTCCTCGCTTCATCTGCTCCTTCGCTGTGATTGGATAACACAGCAAGGATAGCTCCAGTTTCAGTATAATAGGCTGACTGGAAGCTGACGCCCGGATCCCCTCCAGTGACAAAGTATTTTCGCTTGCCGTCACGCGAAATCCAGACGCCGTAGCCATAATCATTGTAACGGCTCGATGCATGCGGCTTAAGCATCGTAGCAAGCATCTCCTCGGACACCAGCGACCCGTCCATTAAACGCTCCCAGAACAAAATCATGTCCCCCGCTGTTACGAAAGCGCCGCCATCCGGTCCGCCTTTAACTGGAACCGCATAATGGTTCGTCCGCCAGGAGTCGGCTTCACCAATGTAGCCATAAGCCGTTTCAGCAGGCAGTTGGTCAAGGCTGAAATACCCGGAGCCTGCCATGCCCGCCGGCCCAAAAATCCGTTGTTCTACAACCTCTGTAAACGGCTGCCCTGTCATTTTCTCAACTACCAGTCCTAGAGCGATAAAGCCGGCGTTATTATACTGGAATTGTTCGCCCGGTTGAAAAAGCATCTCTTTTTTATGGAAAAGGGGTATGAAATCCGAAGCAGATTTCATCAAATACATCGGATGTGTTTCCCAAAGCCCTTCAAAGCTGCCGTTTTGCTCTTCATCGAAATAATCCGGAATTCCAGATGTATGTGTCAGCAATTGATGCAGTGTCACATCGAAATGAGGAAATGCTTCCGGCAGCAATGACGACAGGCGGTCTTCAAAAGTAAGCTTCCCTTCTTCAACCAATTGGCATATCGCCACAGCCGTGAAGATTTTGCAGCCAGATGCGATGGCAAAACGGGTGCCCAGCGAATTCGGCCTTTCATTTGCGCGATCTGCAAAGCCTTTAGCAATCGTCCAAAGCTGATTTTTTTTCAGCAGAACAACACCCGAAAACCGTATGTTCTCAAGCTCTTCTTCAACAGGCTTGGACGGGCGCGTCTCCAAAAAATGCCCTTCTCCGTCAATTTCAATCTGGCGCCCATCCACCAGCTCAATTGCCAATGGATGAACCTCGCTTTTTTGCTTTGAAAAATACCATACACGCTTTGGAGCCACCAGCAGGATGAAAGCATCGCCTTGCCCGAGAAAATTCAATGCTTTCGCTTCAATCCCTTTATTGCCGCGCACCGGAATGTCCATATCCTCCAACTGCTCCCCGACCCTTTCAACGAACGGCGTCGTGATGCTCACTTCACTGATGTTGAGCAAGGAGTCTATCGTGAAGTCGCCCATCCGGTCAACGTTCCGACGGCCGATAAATTCAACGACATTGCCCCCGGGATCCTGGAAGTAGAAGGCGTCGGCATTAAAGTTGGCGTAGAAAACTTCGTCCATGCCTTCCTGCCGGTTCAGCGCAACCCTCGAAGCAGCCCAGCTTTTGGCTAACGTGAACTGGTTGCCGGGAATATTGAATGCAAAGTGGTAGACAGCTTTCCGCTCCGATTCTTTAAAGATCAAGGTGGAGCTGCCAATCGCCAATGTGAAGCTGCCATTGTCTTCTTCGACAATCCGGAATCCCATCTGGTATTCGTAAAATCCCTTCATTTCTTCTAATCGGTCTGTAAATAAGGTCACTTTCTTGAACATGAAATCACCTCTTGCTATTAGCATACCGAATGTTTATCCATTTTTCCTCTTTTTACATTAAACTATTCTGGCCATCCCGTTGTCGGACTCGCGCTAATCCCATCTTTCGGACAATAAAAAAAGGAGCATCATGCCCCTTTTAATGCTCCAGTATATTGCAGTTCTGACAAGTCTCGGCCGTCAGCCGCCCCAGCCAAAATCGCTTCCGCTCCAGCCAATGTTTCTTGCAGCGAAACCGATGCCGCTTTTTTCCCGCTGAACTCTTCTGCTACAAACAAAGGCTGGGTGAAATACGCTTCAAGCCGCTCGCCTCTGTGATAGATTTCCCTTTCGCTTTGTGGAATCCGCTCTATTCCATGGGCTGCCGCGATTGAACGCAATTCACGGTAACGGCGTAAAGTTTTTTGTACACGCTGACGAAGCTGCAGATGCCGTTCACTCACCTCTGCTTCTTCGAGAATTGAGGAAGCTGACTGCAGCGGACTTAAAGCAGGGTATTGATGCCGCGCCGCCAAATCCGCATCTAATTGCCACAGCGTTTCCAGCGGACCGAACGGAAAATCATCGTCAACCACTTCGCCGGAAAGATCTACCAATAGCGTCGTTACGGCTTGCCCTTGCAAGCCGTCCTGCAGCTCGAATAATTGTCCTGCATCGATGCGCCCTTTATCGGTGACGAGCACTGCATTGTCTCCGTATCGCTTTAAAAGATCCAAGGTTTCTGTGACCGAGCTGCTTGCATGGTCTGCCAGCTCCACGATGCCTTCAAGTTCCGGATGGAGGCTTTCAGGCATCCAATACACAGTTTTAAGCTCTGATCCTTTGAAGCGATGCAGCAATTCTGCGATGATGACGAGCTGCCCCATTCCGGGTCTTGCCACAATCCCCGTTGTACCGCCTTTGACTAGCGGTGCGAAAAAATCAAATGCTTTAATCTGCGTTTCAATCATTTTCATCTTCTCCCCTCGAATGATCAATTCATCAACTGTGCAATTCGCCAATTTTGCAAGGCCTACCAGCGTTTTGACTTCCGCTTTCCCCAAATCGATTTTACCGGTGCAAAGGTTTGATACAGTCGCAGATCGAATCCCGGCCTCTTTTGCAGCCGTTGTTAAATTGGGGACCCGTTTTCTCAATAAAGCACAATTCAATCTGATTTCCTCCATATTATCCCTCCTTCTATTACTTTTAATAGTAATTTAAATTACTTTAAAGCGCAAGTTTTATTTTAATAAAGCTAATTCTTCTTTTTCTGATGATGCAGCATTGCCATCAATACCTTGCCTCTTTTTATTTTTTTGCATAAAAAGAAACCCTTCCATATACGGAAGAGTTTCAAAGCCATTCGTATTCAAGCCGGACCATGTCCACGCATGGGATGCCGTTCTCGACAATCGGCTCCGGGTAATTTCTTAGAAAAAATCCGCGGTCTATGGACACCATCCGGAATCCGCATTTTTGGTATAGCACCAGCTGGCCAAGGCTTGAATTGCCAGTGCCGATCACAGCTTTGCGAAACCCCAGGCGTTTGGATTCTGCTAAAGCATGGAAGATCAATTTTTTTCCAAGCCCTTTGCCGCGAGCATTTTCAGCCACCGCAATGTTTTTGATCTCGATCACGGTGTCTTCCAACGGGAAGAGGACGAGCGCTCCGGTAACGCCTTCGCTATTTTCCAAGACGTAGACCCGGCTTTCAGCGCAATACGAACGGACCAATTTTTCTGAAGGATCCGCTTCAAGCAATAACTCCATTGGCAGCGGCTCTTCTTTTCCGAGCAGCCGGATGTCCATTATTTCGGTTCTTTGAACCCTTGTTCGAGCAGGTAGTCTTCTGCATCGCTAAACGTGCCGAAGGTTTCCTCGAGGTTCTTGCCCGTGTAAAGATTCCAGAACGGCTCTTCGTAGACCAGGTCCAATTTTTCATTTTCCCGGTTTGTCCATGCCTTGTCGTAAGGCGGCTCCGGTTCAAGCGACAGGTAATCGATTGAGTCAGCGACAATGCTGTGCAGCTCTTTTTCCGAGAAATCGCGGATGTTGACGAAACCTTTATTGTCCGCTTTGTATTGCGGCAAGTTGCCGACATAAACAAAGCCGTTGCCGGTTGGATGGAGATGGTAGACGACGATTTTCTTGTCGTACAGGCTATCTTCGTAATGGAAGTTCACGCGTTTCATCGACACGTCTTTGCGTGTCAGGTCTGGAAACGATTCAATGATTTTCAGTTTTTCTTCAAATGTAAGCACGTTGGAACCCCCGTTTCATTTAGTCAATATATTTTTAGTATACCACGGCATGGCCCATTCCCCCATTAAACAGAAAAATGCCGCCCGAAGGCAGCATCTCTCTTATTTTGTACGATTTTTCATGTTGAATGGCCACCAAACGCCGCGGTCGAATGAAACCGAAATTGCCGGTATCAGAAGCGGCAATACGATCAAGCCATATAAAAGCAGCCCGGTGATGACGATTGTCGCGATCTGGACAAGGCTGAGGACGCCTGAAGGCATCATAGCGCCGAAAGTCCCGGCGAGGATAATGGCTGCCGTGATGATGACCGTCCCCATCTTCGCCATGGAGATTTGCATGGCCTCCCGGACGCTGATGCCATTTTCCGACTCTTCACGGAAACGGTCCAGCAGGAAGATGGAATAGTCGACGCCAAGAGCTACCAGCATGACAAAACCGAAGAACGGGACAGCCCAACTGATGCCGTCATAGCCAAGGGCATTGACGAAGATCAGTTCAGCAATCGCGATTGACGTGTAATACGTCAAAAGCAATGAACCGATCATGTAAAGCGGCATGATCAGCGAACGGAACATCAACGCCAATACGACGAACAAGCTGACCAGCATGATGAGCACAGTCTTGCTGAAGTCACTCGACGATACATCCTGCAAGTCGCTGTTGATGCTAGCGATGCCACCGTATGCGATGTCTGCTTGTTCCAGTGGCGTATCGACAATACTGCGCTCCACAGCAGCTTTGATTGCAGCCGTTGTTTCAATGGCTTCCGGTGAATAAGGGTCATCCGCTAAGATAACTTCCATTTTAACGCCATTGCCATCCGCAAAGGTATAGCGTTCCAAGACTTGCTCAAAATCAGCATTATCCAAGGTGCCTTCCGGGATAAATAGCCCTGTAGCGCGGACAGATTCACTTTCACTCATATCCGCCATCATCGCCACAGCTTCTGTTAAGCCATCCTGGATTTGCAGCAAGCCTGCATTCGAAGCACCGACTCCATCTGCCAGCTGCGTCAAGCCGGAGCCGAGTTCGCCCGTTTGGCCTGCTGCATCTGACAGCCCTTGCTGGACTTGCACCAGCCCGGCGCTGATTTGCGTCAATGCCCCGACAGTCTGTGGAATATTGCTTGTCTGTTGCAGACCTTGTGAAACTTGGCCCAGCTGAGCGTTCACTTGCCCAAGCCCTGCTGCAGCTTCACCTAATCCGCTAGCGTCTCCCGCTTGCGCACTGATGCCGGACAAATTGGTTTCGATATCAGCCAGACCCGACTCCACCTCGCCCAAGCCGTCCCGCGCTTCTTCCAGGCCTTCCGCCAAGGAGCCGATTTGCTGATCGGCGTATAGGTCTTCAATAACCTCTCCGGTCGGGCGCGTGATTGCCCGGACCGCCTCAACGCCTTCAATTTTTTCTATTTCTGAACTCAGCGACTCGAAATATGGCACAATCGCTTCTTCAGCCAAAATTTCATCCGACTCGATAATCACTTCAACCGGCAGGGAATCCCCTTTTCCGAAGCCATTTTCTATGGCGCGCAAGCCTTTGACCGATTCGTATTCTGAACCGATTTCATCGACTGTATTGAAAGACAATGCATTGTCGTATGTGAATAATAACGGTACCGTAATGGCTGCTACAACAAGCATCGACAGCAATGGGCGGTTGATTGACAATTTGCCCATCCAGATCCATAATTTACTGTCTTTATGCGAAGCCGATTTTTTTGCCGGCCAGAATAATTTATGCTTGAGCAAAGCCATGAAGAATGGCACGACTGTGAACAGTACAATGAGCAGGACGAAAATCCCAACTGCTACTGCAACAGCAGATTTGAAAATCGGAAATTCCGCAAAACCGATGGCAAAGAACCCGATAAATACAGCTGCTCCGCTGATCAACAATGTACGGCCGGCAGTTTTGTAAGTATTGACAATTGATGTTTCCACGCTATGCCCCGCTGATAATTCTTCTTTATAGCGGCTCAAAAGAAGGATGCAATAATCCGTCCCGATTCCGAAAAGAATCGCCACGAGGAAAATCTGTGTGTAATTCGACACCGGAAACCCGAACCAGTCAATGAAGAACGCCACAATCGATTGGCTCAGCAGATAAGAGATGCCGACTGCCACGAGCGGTATAAACGGGGTGACGATAGACCGAAAAACCGCAAGCAATAAGCCGAAGATCAACACAACCGTGATGATTTCCGTGCGCTTCAAGCCTTCCTGCGCACTGATGTTCACGTCATTATTAATAATGGCTTCACCGGTAACATAAGCGGTCATGCCTTTCGGAACAATCAACTCGCGGATATCTGCAGCAACTGCATTAACTTCTTCATCCGTGCCGTCGACCGTTACCGGCATCAAAACTGTCTTACCGTCTTCCGATACCAATTGCCCTTCGAGTTCCGGGCTTTCAACCGGATTCAGCACACCTGTCACAGGATCGCCAAGCGCTTCGATATTCACAACCATACCCGATAGTGTTTCACGCATCAGGTCATCCAATTCGCCTTCAAGCGGCATGACCAGCGAAATTGTCTGAGCTGAAGCCCCTGCTTCCGCTAAAATGGTCGCTGCCTGCTGGGAAGAGGCTTGTTCTGAAAGCTGGAACGATCCCGCTTGTTCCGCCTGTTCCGTTAAATTCGGCGCCAACAGGAACAAAGCCACCGTTAAGACGATCAGACCGATCATGATTGGCCATTTCAATTTCAATATTGTATGCATCCTTTACACTCCATCCGTTTTGATAATATCTTTCAGCTTGCGGAACGTCGCCAGGAACTGGTCGATTTCTTCATCATCGATTTGTTGGCCGAATAGTTTTTCAATGTAATTCGTCAGCACGGTATCCGATGCCGACAGCACCTCTTCGCCTTTCGGGGTAAGTTCGAGCACCTTTTCCCTGCGGTTCGGCGTTTCAACAATCTGGATCAGCCCTTTTTCCAACAGCTTTTTGATGCGGCTTGAAATGGCGCTTTTATGTACTGCCTGGAGGACCGCCAACCTGCCTGACGTGATCCGCTGCTCCCTGTTGATCAGTTTGAGCATTTGCATTTGTTCAGGTGAATATTCTTTCCATAACGGATCGTCAATCGACTTTATGACACGTTCGGTGCCATAAACCATTACTTCCGTGAATAAATCCACCGCTTCTTTAATTCTAGTGTCCATAATAGTTTACCCCCTCAACTAAATAACAGTTTAGGGGGTAAACTATTTTACGTCAAGACAAAAGATCGAGAGGGACAAAAAAATTCACAGCCGACGAACTTCAGTTTTCTTTCGTCCTGATGAATAGAAAAAAGCCGCCGAAAGCTTATCGGCGGCTTGAAGAAAAACGATTCTCCCTCTTATGTTATGGACATAGGTCCATCTTGAGACCTTCGCGTTACACTTCTTTCGTAGCTGTATGCCTAATGTCTCTGCGGCGTGCGTAAATGTTCTTGGCAATGGTTTTCAGAACGGCGTAAACCGGAATCGCCAGAATGATCCCCCACAAGCCAGCAATATTCCCTGCAGCCAAAATTACTGTAATGACTGTCAACGGGTGAACGTCAAGCGCACTGCCCATCACTTTCGGCGTGATCAGGTTGCTTTCGACCTGCTGCGCGATAAGCATGATGATCATCACATAAACTGCCATGATCGGTTCTTGCACCAGTGCAATGATAATCGCCGGAATGACCGCGATGTATGGCCCAAGGAACGGGATGACGTTTGTTGCCATGCCGATGAGCGCGAGGAGCAGCGCGTATTCCAAACCGATGATCAAGTAGCCGATCAACAGCATGATGCCGACCAGGAAACTGACAAACAACTGGCCTTGGATATAGGCTTGCAGCGTTGCATCGATATCGCTCAAGGTTTTGCGAATCCATGTTTTGCGTTCGCCTTTGAAAAATCCGGCCATAAACGGCGCGAATTTATCGTGGTCGAGCAATAAGTAAATCAAGAAGAACGGGACCAGCACAAGCGTGAATACGCCGGAGATGAAACTTCCCAGGAATGCCAGCAGCCAAGATCCTATATTGCCTGCCCATTCCCCGATTTTCCCTTGCATGCCATTGATCTGTTCTTCGATTGAATCCGGCAGGCGATCGCGCTGGTTAAACCAGTACATGCCGTATTCTTCAACATCTGCAGCAATGCCAGGTGCGTTGTCGACCAGTGAATTCACCTGTTTGGAAACCATCGGGCCTACCATGGCGTAAAGCAGATAAAACACCAGGATGATCAACAGAAGAATGACGAGAACCCCAGACCAGCGGGGAAATTTCTTCTTCTCCAATAAGTGGAGAAGCGGACGGCTCAGATAAAACAGCACCCCTCCCAATAGCAAGGGCACAAAAATAGTTTGTGCAATGATGAATAATGGATCAAATAAGTCTTGGACCTCTATGAATAATCGAATAATGACTAAAGCAAGGATAATTCCAATTCCTACTTGAAACCAGAGTTTACTAGTCAAAAAAAGCTCACTCCCTTTCTTACATTTGAGTATACCCAATATATCACGAAATGCGTCCTTTTTAGCGAGCGAACTTTTATTGCTCATGAACGTCAAGAATAGTTGGCTCCAAAATCGCCATAACGGAGGAGGTATTCGATGGAACAATTATGGCTGACACTCAAATTTCTGCTGCTGGGTTTATTCCAAGGGCTGACGGAACCTATCCCGATTTCCTCCAGCGGGCATTTACTCATTGCACAATATTTTTTAGGTGTAGAAATCGAAGGAAGCACGTCAACATTCGCGTTGCTTGTCAACAGCGCCTCGCTTATAGCTGTGTTGATCATTTACAGCACTGATATCCGTCGGTTAGTCACCCACGGCTTCATGTATTTCACGGTCAAGAATGAAGAAAACAAAAGAGATTTTATGTTCCTGCTCTACCTGATTATTGCGACCATTCCAGCAGCCATCATCGGATTACTGTTCCAGGATGCCATCGATGAATTGCTGTCATCCGTCGCGACGGTCGGAACAACTTTGGTCATCACCGGAGTAGGGCTCTGGCTGATCCGCAATATGCGGGGGAAGCGGAAAGATGGAAGCTTGTCTGTAAAAGACGCTTTGATTATTGGGGGTGCGCAGGCTGTTGCGCTCATCCCCGGCATCAGCCGCAGCGGTGCGACCATCGTTGCGGCCATGGCCCGCGGCATCAACCAGGAAACCGCATTGCGCTTCTCGTTTTTGCTGTTCATCCCGATCAGCCTTGGCGGCGCTGTCCTAAGCATCAGCGACATTGTCAACGATCCAAATCTCAGCCAAATGGCTGTACCATACATAATGGCGTTTTTAGGATCGCTTGTCGCTTCCTATTTTTCTTTAAAGTGGTTCATGAATATTATGGCCAAAGGGCAATTGAAGTATTTTGCACTTTATTGCTTTATCGTAGGGCCGCTTGTCATCTTGGCATGGCTCGTATTGAACTGATGAAAAAAGCACGGCCATCTGGAATGATGGCCGTGCTTTTTTATCGATTAAAGAAGTTGGCTGTAAAATACGGCTGCTTGTCTGAGTTGAATGCTGCTCCGACTCCAAGATAGCCGAAATCCCGTTTGACGATGTTTTCCCGGTGTCCCAGCGAATTCATCAGTCCTTCATGCGCAAAGATACTGCTATACTGCCCATATGCTAAATTTTCGCCTGCAACAAAGAATGTGATTCCGTCATCGCCCATGCGATCGAATGGCGACTTGCCTTCCAAATTCGTGTGGCTGAAGTATTTATTGTCGGCCATGTCTTCGCTATGTTTGCGTGCAGTTTCTTTCGCCGCCTCATCCCATTTCAAGAGCGGCAGCTCTCGCTGGATGCGCGCCGAGTTTGTCAACTCAAATAACAGATATTCATATCCTTCACGCACTTCATCGTTCGGCTCCGCATAAATCTGTGGACGGTTTTCTTCAAGTCCGCCGTCGATCACTTGGATAGCCGTCACTGTATTCTCTTCATGAATATCGTAGAATACAGTGATATAGATGGAGTCGATTTTAAAAACGTCGTATTCTTCCCGTGTATCCAGAATGTACTGGACGTTCCCTTTTTGCAGGCTTTTAAGCGGAATGCCAAGTGCCGATCGAACTTCAGCTCTTTTCGACTGCATCGTTATCCCCCTCGTAGAGGAAATGAGCGCCTGATTGGTGAACATGCCGTTCACTTTGCCTTCCTGGTCATATGAAAGCAATACATAGTTTTGATAATCCTGGTGGTAGCTATGCCAATCAGTGCCATATTCATTGCGCATCAACCGAAGCGGCAGGCCCACTTTCACTTGCGCCTCTTCTTTCGTCATGCCAAGCGTAACGTTGTGGACAGCAAATAGCGATTGTGTTTCATCAAGAGCCGGTTTAGAAACCGCTATGGGCATTTCCGCGGAACTGCTTGCGACAAATGACTGCAGCTGGCCGCCTAGTTGTAGCGTGAATTGTTTAGCCTGAGTTAACGCGTTTTCAATCGCCGGACCCTCTTTGACCTGATCCACCGCCCGGTCAATCGGCGCCAAAAAACCAAGGTCTACATATTCACTTGCTTTGTCTTCCCATATGGGCCGCGCCATAAAAACAAGCACTAGCAGAATCAGCAGCCAAAATAATTTCCGCAAGCATATCCCCCCTTTTTCTTCAGTTTAAATGGAAACGCGATTTCCAGAAAGCATTAAGCTTTTTCGATACAGAAAAACCCTTTTACGTTATCGGCAAAAGGATTTTCCAAGGGCTGCAGCAGCAAGTCATTAATCTGTGATAGTGGTTTTTTTAGGTGAGCTGAACAACAACGTGAAGACCAAGCCGGCCGTGAAAGTGGCGGCGCTTAGCGCAAGTGTGCCGGGATCTGATGAAAAACCAGGGAACACGACAAACAACGACCCTACTATCAAGCCGATGATCGCAGCATACGTGACATATGTAAAATGCTCCAGCAAATACTGAATCGCTTTGCTGCTGACGATAAATCCGGCAATAACACCGGCGCCGATTGCCATGGCGATCGGAATGTTAAGCGTCGACAGCGCGTTAATGGCGGTCGAATAAACGCCGAGCAGCAACAGAATGAACGAGCCGCTGATTCCTGGAAGCAGCATCGCCATGCTGGCAAGCCAGCCGGAGAAAAACAGCAGGAAGAAAATCGGGACGCTCAAGCTGGTGATCGGTTCGACATTGTCATTCGTTTGAATAAAGGCAGTAGCGGCAAGCGCTGCGCCGATCGCAATCAAAATGAACAAATGGCGGCGGGTGAAATTCTTTTTAACTTCCGCCTGTTTCATGATGTAAGGGATGACTCCTAAGATCAATCCCATGAAAAAGAACTGGGTCGCTTCGTAATGCTGGTGAAGCAGATATTCGATGACCCGGCTGAAAGCCAGGAGCGTAATGCCGATTCCGAGGCCCAGTGGGACGAGAAAGCCCAATTGCTGTTTCCATTCGCGGCTGAAAAATCCGCTGATGGAAGACAATAACCGGTCATAGATTCCAAGTATAAATGCGATTGTACCTCCGCTGACACCAGGGATCAAATCACTGATGCCCATCAAAATGCCGCGGTATATATTTTTCCATTCCATTATTCAAATCTCCTTATCAAATAAAGTTTCCTTCCTTGATTATAGCGTTAGTCGAAGAGAAACTCACCCTAAAAATGGAACTAACCGGCAGTTTTCTCCACTCTATGTCCAAAACTGGAATTTAAGCTTCTACAGGGAACCTCGTAGCTGATGGTGCGTCCTTACTATCAGCAACTCTAAAAAGGCGGAGGTTATCTTTATGAAGGGCTTCCTTTCACTTCTGGGCATCACTTTGATCGTCGCGGCATTCGGCTTAATCCTTTTATCTTTCTCAGACAATCCTCTTGAAGAACTGAAAAAACAAGAGAGAATGTACGCATATATGGAAACGCGGCAAAACCATGCAGCAGATCCGGCACTCAGCTTGCCATCCTCAGCTTCATCGAGTGAGCGTCCGGAAATGCTTAAATTCGATTTCTCCCTGAACAACGGCAAGAGCTGTGAAAATCCGGCTTTTACGCAAAAAAAGGCTGGCTCTGATTGATAGAGCCAGCCTTTTCCTATATCGTCAATCGGATGATATTGCCCGATGGATCGGCAGTTTCAACATATCCGCCGCGTTCGTCAACTGTTGCGCCAAGTGCACGCAGCCGTTCCGCAATGCGCTGCCGCTTTTCTTCGTCTGCCAGTACCAGTGTGTAGTAGCCTAGTCCCGCTTTTTCCCTCGGAAGCGCCGGAATGCCGGTGCCGTTCCAGACGTTCAGCCCGATGTGATGGTGGTATTTGTGGTCAGCCAGGAACAGCGCCTGCCCCCCCAGTGATGACACCACTTCAAATTCCAGAGCATTGACATAAAAATCTTTCGCTTTTGCCAAATCCGCTACATGAAGATGAATATGGCCCATGACGGTTTCTGCAGGCATGCCTTGCCAAGCCGTTCCTGCGCTCTCTGCAGCCTGGACAAGGCCAGCCGCATCAATCGGATCAACCGTCATCGCCACTTCACTGCCGTTCCAATCCCACTCTTCGGGTTCGCGATCGCGGTAAATTTCAATTCCGTTGCCCTCCGGATCACTTAAATATAACGCTTCACTTACTAAATGGTCCGATGAACCCAAACGTGCGCCTTTATTGTGAAGATGAATCAGTATTCTACCCAAGTCTTCACGGCTTGGCAATAGAATGGCAAAATGATAAAGGCCTGCGTAGCGCTGGTCTTTCTCCTCTAGCCCATCCACTCCCTCAAGCCTTAACAAGCTTTTGCCTCCCGCTCCAAGAACCGCTGAATCCACTGAATGTTCGAGCACTTCAAACCCGATAATATCGCGGTAGAATTCGACCATTGCTTTTAGATCAAGAACCTTCAGACCGACTTCCCCTACATAAGTGATAGGTTTTTCATGAAAATGCATAATATTATAGCCTCCAATTTAGTTACTTTATGTAACCAATTATATTTTAGGAACCTTAATGTGTCAAGTAACTAAATTCCTTTAATCCACAAGGTAATTGTGTTATTATAAACGAAAGGGGTGACAAGGATGGATACAACTATTATTTGCCCGCGTTTCGAATCTGCGATTTCACTTCTCAGCCAACGATGGACAGGCTTGATCATATACCAACTATTAAATGGCCCTCAAAGATTCAGCCACTTGACCGAAGTAATCGGTATAAGCGGACGCCTATTGTCTGAGCGCCTGAAAAGCCTTGAAGCAGCCGGTGTCGTCACACGAAAAGTTTATCCGGAAACGCCCGTCCGGATTGAATACGAGCTAACTGAAAAAGGATTTTCCTTAAAACCGGTCATGGATGCCATTCAGGATTGGTCGCAGGAATGGGTGGAACCCGTTAACGCAAAATAAAACAGCTTATCCGCTAAAAGGATAAGCTGTTTTTTCTCGCCCATTATTTGTTCGAGCAGTTTTCTTTGATTTAAGCGTCCTTAAATGGAAATCCTGGATCAGAGAGCTTGCTGCTCCATGATGTGCTTTAGGCCGGCGTGCGCCGTGCTGAAGATCGGGGTGCCGCTTTCTAGTGCGACAATGGACATCGCGAGCTTCGGGCTGATTCCCACTAAGATGCATTGGGTTCCAATCAGTTTTAAACTATCAGTCATCATCTGAATCTGGTACCGAATTTCGTTTTCGAATTCCGTAATGCCACTCAAATCGAGCAGGACGTACTCAATATTTTTATTGGAACATTCCATAAGCACAGTCACCAGTAATTCATCGGAACGGTTCCTGTCGAACTCGCCGATCAGCGGCAATGCAATCGTCTTCTCCCATATGTTCAAAATCGGAATCGACAGGTCTTTGATCAGCTGTTCACTGCGTTTTAGTTCTTCAGCTTGCGTGGTTACGTCCATCAGCATGACGATGTATCCGGCAATTTCGTCGCTGGCTTTGATCGGAGTGATGACGATGTCCGTAACAACGGCATTGCGGATGTTGATGCGGGCACGATGCCCTTCCGTCAGCCCGTCCATCAACTTCCGCTGGCGGCCAGGCTGCAAATGGAAATCGTCCATATTCATGCCAATCAATTCTCGGCAATCCTCAATGCCATATAAAGGGACGACGCCCGACAACAGCCGATGCGCCTCCGTATTCATCCAGCGTATTGTATAAGTGTCGTCAGCGATTATAATCGTTTCCCCAATATGATCCAGTGCATTCAGCAAAGATATATTGTCTGGTATTGTCCCGATTGCGGTCATATATTCACCTTACCTATTCCTCTTTTTCCATCTCTATTCAGTATCCCATACCTTCCGGCGTATGCGCCACTTTTTGCGGCACTTTCATGTCACCGATGCGGCCTTCTTTTTTTCTTTAGCGAATGAATAATTGCCATCAAAGCGCTCGATCGATTGATGGCTGAGCCAATACGTGATTGGGAATAATTTATCCAGGAAATAACGGTCATGCGAAACCGCGATGATGGTTCCTGGAAATCCGCTGAGCGCCTCTTCCATCACTTCTTTCGCTTCCAAATCCAAATGGTTCGTCGGCTCATCCAAAATCAATAGATTGTGGTCCAAGTGCATAAGCTGTGCAAGACGGAGGCGCATGCGCTCTCCGCCGCTCAATTGGCGGACGGGCTGAAATACCATATTGCCGAAAAACAGGAATTTAGCGAGTATGGGCCTTGCATCATATTCAGAGACCGCCACTGCGTCACGGAATTCTTCAATGACGGTACGCCCATTATCCATTTCGAGCGTATGCTGCGATAGGTAGCCGACCGACAGCCCGCTTCCCAGCAGAATATTTCCGCAATCCGCCTCTTCACTTCCCAGAACCATATTCAGCAGCGTTGTTTTTCCTGTGCCGTTTGAGCCGACTACCGCCACACGTTCCCCGAAACGCACATGCAAATCCACTTCTTGAAACAACAGCCTGTCGCCGAACTCTTTCCAGACCCCTTCCAAGCGCACGACGTCTTTGCCGCTTCGTTCTGCCATCTGAAAATCGAGCGCCATCTGTTTTTTTGACAACACAGGGCGGTCCAGCATTTCAATACGCGCCAACGCTTTCTCGATGCTTTTCGCCTGCCGGTGCATGCCGGCATTTGGTGGATTGGCGCGGTTTGCCCATTCTTTCAAACGTTTGATGGTTTCTTTCATTTTTTTGATTTTTTTCTGCTGGTCCTGATATTGCTGGAACTCGATCAACAGGCGGGCATCCCGTTCTTTGACGTATGCCGAGTAATTGCCTTTGTAATGGATCAGGTCGCCTTGGTCCAGCTCCCAAATGCACGTTACTGCTTCATCCAGGAAATAGCGGTCATGGGAAACCATGACGATCGTCCCTTTGTAATGGGCAATGAACGAGCCGAGCCATTCGATCGCTTCCAGATCAAGGTGATTGGTCGGTTCATCAAGCAGCAGTAGATCCGGCTCCTGCAGCAGAAGTTTCGCCAAAGCGACCTTGGTCCGTTCGCCACCGCTCAGATGCCTCAATAATTCGTTTTTCAATTGCTTGATTTTTAGGCCGTTCAGCACTTGGTCGATCCGCATATCGATGTCATAGCCGCCATGCAGCATAAACTCTTCTTGCAATACGCCGTATTTGCCCAAAATGCGCTCCATCTCTTCCAACGATGCTGTTTCCATCCCCTTTTCCATTTCAGCCAAGCGTTCCCGTGTTTTTAACAATTCGGCAAACGCCGTTTGAAGGAGCTGCTCGACCGTCCAATCCGGTTCTTCATCCGGTGATTGCTTTAACAAACCGACGCTGCAGCCTTTCTTCCAAGTGACGGCACCTTCTGTGGGCTGGAGGATTCCTGCAAGCACGTTGAGCAAGGTGGTTTTGCCTTCACCGTTGCGTCCGACAAGGCCGATTCTCTGCCCTTCAGGGACTTCCCCTTTTATATGATTAAATAATTTCTGATTTGCAAAATGACACATGATTTGTTGGAATTGGCTAATTATCATCGTTCTCTTCCTTTCGGTTGAAGAGACGCGCGCAATACAAAAAGGCATGCAGGGACGCATGCCTTTTGCTTAAATCCGATTGCAGGCAGATGTCTCTTACTGGTTATTTTCACTCCATGCAGTTAGCTGAAAAAGGACAGACTTATCCTGTGCATGTTTTTTAGTGAAAGTAACGCCATGAAGAATGTAAAGATATTCCTGACATTCAGTCATGCGCTTACCAGTTCGAATCATCATACCCACCCCCTCGTTTCATTTCCTTAATCATAAGGGAAAGGGTTTTTTCCGTCAACGATTATTCAGAATTTTTATTTTTTGTCGAAAATAACCTTACCTTTTGACCTTTTACTTACAGAGCTCGTTCAAAACAGCTGGATAAAGGATTAAAATAAGGGCAACAAGGGAAATAACGATAATAAAAGGCGAAAGGCGGCGGATACCGTGTCCATGTATTCAAGAATTGCTTTTGACAACAACACACGAAAAGTGGAGAAAGCATTGAAGAAATACGAAGACAAGAAAACGGAAGCTCTCGTTTTGCTGGCGGAAATTGATTTGCTGGAAAAAATGGAAGATGTGAAAGAAGCTGAATTGTGGAAGCGCCAGTCAATGAAAGAAAAGCTGGTTGCTGTGGAACGCCTGCGGAAAGACTTAAAGAACCAAGTAGTTGATTATATTGAAAAACACGGAGATCAGGATCTCCAGCGCTATACCGAGCTTCTGGAAGAGCTTGAAAAAGATAAAGCGCATTATTAGTGGGGAGCTATTCCCCGCTTTTTTTCGGCTTACTCAATTCCGGATTTTTCGCTTTTAAAATATCGCCGGTCCACCCTCTTCTTTTGAAGAAAAGATAGAGTGCTCCTGTTGAAACGACTATGATGACGAGCGACACCAAGTAGCCGAAGGTCCAATAAAGTTCAGGCATATTCCTGAAATTCATGCCCCATATCGCTCCCCAAGCCATCGCCGGGGTAAAAAGGGTTGTTAAAACCGTCAGCGTTTTGATGATTTCGTTCCCACGGTAGTTGGCGACCACATTCTCCATGTCCACCATGTTCTTAATTTCGTCATGATAGGAATTCACTAAAATGACGCAGCGTTCAATCCCCTGCGACGTGCGATAAAACTCGATACCGTTATGGACATCTCGCCCGAATGTTTCCGGAATGGCCATTTTGATCTCCGCAAAACCTTGGATCAGATGTTTCCACAACAGGATTTCATGCCGCAGAACCGATATTTTATCCAAAGTTTTGCTTTCATTCTTTTCACTGATTTCCCACAATAGATTGCGTAATCGTTCTTCGAACTGGTCGATCTTATGGAGAATGGAGCTGACCATATGCCCAAGTAATACCATCATCAGTTCGATGGTGGTGGCGGACGCTTCCATCTGTTTCAGCAGGGCTTCTTTGTTCAAGTCGGCATCTCTCTCAAAATCCAATTGGTTCGTCACCAGGATATCCCTCGACAAATAGAAGTGGAATACATCCAGTTCCCCTTTATCATGCTGGCTTTGCCGGTAGATGAGCGATCCCCAAATGCCTTCGCGGCCTTGTTCAACTGTATCGTTGTGGAGGATATTCACCACTAAATCTTCGGAATCCTTGATCCACGAATGCATTTTGTAATGGTCAGGCAGGAATTTTAGGAAAGCCTCGTCGCCAATTGCCCCTTCTTCTTGCCATACCGCGTTTTTAAATTTGTATTGCGGCATATTCTCTCCCCCTTTGATGCTCCAAAATTCCATTCTTATCGAAAAAAACAAGCCGAAAACGGCTTGTTTTATTCTTTTCGAGGCTGCTGATCTTTATATTTTTCATTCGAATTTTCTTTGTATTCCAAGTCACGGTCAGGCATGGGATCTATTTCTTTCTTTTCAGGCATATCGCGGCGCGGTTCGACTTCTGGAATTAGTTCTTCCCCTTCATGCTCTTCCTTGCCTTTTTTCATATGCTCCCTCCTCAACTTTCGGTTAGCCTTAAAATACCCTTTCCGCTCATTTTTAATCCTTTTCAGTTTTCAGCAATGCCTCGATTAAAGCCCGGTCATCCGGGTAAGCCATGTTCACATCAGCCAGCTCAGCGACAGGTTTCCAGGCGACGTCCAATATCAACCCGAACGGATCTTCGACATTGATTTCTCCGCCCGTTACTTCCACACGGAAATAATGCACTTCGAATGATATAGCCGAATTTTCGTATTCCCCTTTTTTTACAGTCAATTCCTCTTTCACTTCGACAATCAAACCCGTCTCTTCAAAAAACTCCCGCTCACAGCACGCGCTCAAACTCTCCTCTGGTTCTGCCCCGCCTGCAGGGACGCCCCATTTCCTGTCATCGTCTTCAGGCATATTCTGCTGTACAAGCAATACCTCATTTTTATCATTAACGCATATTCCGGCTGCGCCTTGCCAATTGGACATTTCCATCATTATTCCTCCGTTGCTTCTTTATCGATCTAGAGAGATCTTCTTTTCCCTTTAACATACTAAAAAGCGACTCCTACTAGCAAGCCGCTTTTCATATCATTGCATTGTTTTCGAATATTGGCTATCCAATGTAAGACCGTGGGTCGCATCCGGAAGTCCAAGGTCTCCCGAGAAGCCATTGGCCCGGTAAAAAGCGTCAGCGTTCGCCGAATCTGTCCTCACAACAATTTCCTTGAAATGGCTGCGCGCGTGATCGACGATTTTTTTCAAGAGCTTCGTTCCAATCCCTTGCCTGCGCGCCCCCGGCGAAATGTAAAACCGCCGCAGCCGCCCAACACCGTTTTTATCTGAATAAGGATCCCGGTTTATGCCGCCAATTGCCACTAAGTGGCCATGCTGATCCCATGCCCCGTATAAGATTTCGCCTTCTTTATTGAATGTATTTGTCCCGTCTTCGTATTGGTCGACAAGCCGCCGTAAAAAGCGGTACCCTTCCGCTTCACTTTCTTCCACCAATTTTGAGACATCGACTGATTTTAAATCTGTGACTTCTTTCAATTCAAGTTTCATGCCGCTCCTCCTCATCCTGGTCTATGCTTGCTGCCGTTCCTCTTTCAGTGTATAGAAAATAATCGATGGGCGCCACTATAATATCAGAATTTTCTTGTTTTTCACCTTTTGTTCAAACTAAGTAAATCCCATACAAAAAACCTGCACAAAATTTTCTGTGCAGGCCCATGTTCATACAACGGATTAAACGGCGGAAGATTCCACGTTCGCCTTGCGCCCTTCCATTTTCCGAACGATGTAAATGCTCGTTTCGTATAGCACCGCCATTGGAATGAGCACCAAAAGCTGGCTGATAAAGTCCGGCGGCGTAATCAATGCTGAAACGATCGCCAGGACCAGATACGACCATCTCCTTACTTTTTTCATTGATTCTGACGTCAGCAACCCGATCGATGACAGGAACAACGCCACAATCGGCATTTCAAACAACAGGCCCAGCGGGATTGTTGTCATGATCAGGAAATGGATGTATTCGCTCGCTGAAATCATCACCGCAAAATTGGCTGCGCCGAGGCCGACCAAAAATTGATAGCTCAGCGGGTTGACGATAAAATAACCGAATCCAACTCCCAGTATAAAAAGCAATAACATTGCCGGAGAATACAGGCCGATGAATTTCGATTCTTCTTCTTTCAATCCGGGTTTGACAAACTGCCATAAGAAATGGCAAAGGAATGGAAGCGACAAGCCGAGTGCCAGCGTCAAAGAAATCGATGTATAGAACTTGATGACTTCAAGCGGACCCAGAATGACGAGGTCATGCCCTTTTACCACATAAGGAAACCAGAAATTCAACGTCGAGAAAACGACGATCAGGAAGAAGCCGAAAACCAGCAGGCTTTTGATCAGCTGTTTTCGCAAATCGCCCAAATGGTCAATCAGCGACTCTACATGGTCTTCTTGTGGAGGCGGTTCTGAAGTCGGCGGTTTCTGCGGCGGCTCATTGGAAAGCTGTTGGACGGTCGGCATCTCTTGTTCATGAGGCTTCTCAAGTTCCACATTCTTTTTCGACAACGGACTGATTAATTTGCGTTCTCCATACGGATCCATTTAACCACCTTCATAAGTTTTCGGATTTTTGCTCTTCTTTCTTCGCTACAGGCTCTTCGTCATCATCCATCAGCCCTTTAGTGGAGCGTTTGAATTCCGAAAAAGTCTTGCCGACAGCTCCGCCAATTTCCGGCAGCTTTTTCGGCCCAAATAAAATAAGGACAATGACCAGAATAATGATCAATCCTGGTACCCCAATTGAAGATAATCCACCCATATTGCTTTTCCTCCTTCATTTAAACGAGAGATCCCCCGTTTTTACTGTAATTGATGATTCCTTCTGCACAACGGTATGCCAATGCTCCGACAGTGCCTGTCGGGTTATAGCCGCCGTTATGCGCAAAATTCCCAGCACCGACAACAAATAAATTCTCCATGTCCCAATGCTGCAAATAGTTATTGACGACGCTGTTCGCCGGATCGGCTCCCATAATCGTGCCTCCGGTATTATGCGTTGTCTGGTAAGGAATAATATCGTAATCCGATATCGGATTGCCGCCTGCCACTGTTTTCGCGCCCATTTCCTGCATAATTTCGGTCGCTTTTTCCGTTAAATAGGAATGCAGTGCACGATCCTGGTCGGTGAAATTATAAGTCATCTGCAGCAACGGAACTCCGTAGATATCTTTATAAGTGCCATCTAGAGCCAAGTAATTCTCTTTATGCGGCATCGAAGCACCTTGTCCGCCTACCCCCAATGTCCGCGTGAAATTTTCGATGGAAGCTTTTTTGAATTCCGCTCCCCACGAAGGCGTGTCTGGCGGAAGCGGGTTGAAGAGAATCGGCCGGCTTCCAGTCTGAGTAATGGATAAACTGGCGCCGTGGATGAAATCCAAATCACTGTGATCGAAGTTGTCTCCGTTAAAATCATCGACGGTCATACCGAGCGCGCCCGCCCCCATGAACGTGTTCATCTGTTCATCAAAAAATCCACTCGCTCCTGGAAGAATCTGATAAGCGTAGTTTTTTCCGAGCGTCCCTCTCCCGGTGGCGGGGTCGTATTGCTCGCCAATTTGCGAGACCATCAGCAATTTGGCATTGTTGAGCATGTAGCTGGTTAACACGACCACTTCCGCCGGTTGGATGAATTCCTCAAAAGTGATGGTATCAATATAACGGACCCCCGTGACTTTATCGCCTTCTTTCATGACCTCTACAACATTCGCGTTGAACTTGATTTCATAATTTCCCGTTTCGCGCGCCGCAGGCACAACTGTGATTTCAGGTGAAGACTTGGCCCCGTATTCACAGCCGAATCGTTCGCAGAAACCGCAGTATTGGCAGGCATTAATCTGTTGTCCATCCGGATTTTCGTACGCCTCTGAAAGGTTGGCTGACGGAATCATGAATGGCGAGTATCCAAGATTCGTTGACGCTGTCTCAAACTTTTTCAGAATTGGTGTCTTTTTCATCGGCGGCGTCGGGTATTCGCTGGAACGCTTGCCCCAAAATGGATTTTTGTCCTCACCCGATATGCCAGCCGTTTTTTCAAAGCGATCAAAATAAGGTTCTAGTTCATCGTAAGTGATGCCCCAATCCTGCAAAAGGTAGTCAGCTGATAGTTTATTGCCATATTTTTGCTCGGTCATCGTCTTGATCTGGAAATCATAAGGCAGAAAACGCCAATTTTGCCCATTCCAATGGGTTCCTGCACCGCCAAGCCCCTCGCCCAGCAGGAAAGACCCCATCTGCCGCATCGGAAGCGCGCGCTGGTTGCGGTTGTTGCGGAACGTGACAGTTTCTTTTGATAGATCCTGCATCAGTTCATAGCGCACAGCATAGCGAAATTCATCGTGAACAATTGAAAAGTCTTCTGTGCTACGTTCTTTTCCGCGTTCAAGGCCTACTACTTTCAAGCCTTCCTTGGTGCATTCTGCAGCGATGATGCCGCCTGTCCAACCCACGCCAACTGTGACCACATCGACTTTATCCAAAGTTGTGACCATTGCAGTCCCCCCTTTAACTTAATTTTTCATCCCCAGTGAATGGGGTTCGATCTCGACGAAATCTTCGCTTTCAATATCATCGATATAGGCTGCCTGATGTCCCGGGAACCCTTTCATCTTCCAGCCTTCCATATTCTGATTCCCACCATAGATAGGGTCGGCATAAGCTCCTTCGAGCGTTGCCATCCGCAAGAGGCGGAAAAAGAACAGCGCGGAGACGCCGCTCATTTGAATCTCATCTTCCTGGAATGCCGTCAAGATTTCATCCATTTGCCCGGCTTCTATGTCCACGAAGTTGGCATTGAAACGCGATTGCGCCTCTTGTTGCATAATTTGCAAGCCTTGGCGGAACATTTCGTTCCGTTTCAGCCGGCTTTGATAGCCCTGGGTCATTTCGCCTTCCAGAAATGGCCCTTGCATGTATTCCTTGGAGTTTTCTCCGTACGCCCCGGCAAGCTGGCGATCGATAAAATATGGAACACCTAAGCCAATTGCGCCTGGACCTAAATCATCTTCCGGAAAAATACGTTCTGTCGCTTGCGCAAGGATTTGAAATTCCGTGTCATTCTTGAAGAACATCAACCCCCTTACGCCGCCCGCAGCCCCGCCTTCACCTGTCACTGGCGCTTGTCCCGGGGCGGCGGTGTCATTGACGTTCGCGCCAATCAGCCCTCCGATTATGCCGCCGCCGATCAAAGCGCCGGCTGCAATGCCAGAAGTCTTTAAAAAGTCACGCCTAGAATAGTTCTTTTGTTCTTTTGCCATTTCCAGACCCCCTTATCGATTGTAGATATACTATTCAGAATATTGCTTATTTAACCATATGTAAAGCATTAACCGGAATTAACATAAATTATTTGATATCTATATTAAAAAAATACCCCTTCACGCACTGCGATTCCGAAAGCAGATTTTCATCTAGCTTTCCGATGCGGTTCGTAAGGGGTATTTTTTGCATATAAAAAGCCAAGGGAAGATTCACCTCGGCTGTATAGCTATAAATATTAGTCTAGAACTTTGATTGTGATGTTTTTACGGCCCCAATCAAGTGCTGCGCTTTGAGATGGAATGAATACATCAATCTTATTGCCTTTAATCGCGCCGCCTGTGTCGCCTGCAATAGCAGTTCCGTATCCTTCAACCCAAACTTTAGAGCCTAGTGGGATAACAGTCGGGTCTACGGCAATCACTTTTTGGTTCGGATTAGAACGCAAGTCTTGCCCTGTAGCAGTTGTTCCTGAGCATCCTGCGCAATATGCAGTGTAAGCCGTAGCTGAAACTGTCATTTCTTTGCCGGCTTGCTGAGTTGCTGGAGCAGGTGCTGCTTGTGCTGCTGCCGGTGCAGATGCTTGCACTGGAGCTTTAGCTGGTGCTGCTGCTGGTGCAGATGCTTGTTTAGGCGCTGCATTACCCGCTTCTAATGTGAAATCTTGTCCTGGGAAGATTAAATCGGAAGACAGTCCGTTCCAACCCATTAATTGATCAACTGTTACGTTATTTTTCTGTGAGATACCCCAAAGAGTATCACCTGACTCTACTGTATACGATGAATGAGCGCTAGCTGTGCTTGCTGCGCCTACACTTAATACTGCGATTGCAGTTAGTGTAACGATTTGCTTCTTCATAAAATGAAATTCCTCCTTTTCACTAACAAATAGCATCATAACACCTGAGCATTTCAGAACGATGACAGAACGTCGGATATAAAATATCAATTGCGTTACGTAAAAGTGATATATATTACAGTCTGTAATGAAGCAGAAAATTCATTTTAGATAAAATATAGTTTAGGGGATGTAAGAGAGGGAACAATCTAATGTTTAAGATATTTATATGGATTGAACTAAAGATGGAACTTAGTGAACATCGATTTGGGCACGGCTCCGCTGGGTAAGTACTTGAAGAAATAAAAAAGCTTATTGGTGTCTGCTATTTTTACTCCGCATCCATAACCAAAATCTTTAGTTCAACTTATATACTTCAAGAATAAAGGGGGAAGAAAAATGAAAAAAGTGACAATCGTTTTCTGGGTTTCCCTTGCGCTTTGTCTAAGCTTTGTAGTTTGGGGGTTTATCACGCCTGAGGGCTTTAATGAAACAACTGGAAATCTGACAGCTGCTATTTCCGAAACGTTCGGCTGGTATTACCTGGTCACCGTGTTCCTAATATTGGCGTTCTGCATTTATATGATTTTTTCCCGCTACGCGAACATCAAGCTTGGCAAACCGGATGAGGAGCCTGAGTTTTCTTTGCCATCTTGGTTCGCCATGCTGTTCAGCGCGGGCATGGGAATGGGATTGGTGTTCTGGACTACTGCAGAGCCTATATCCCACGCTTTCATTAGCGCCCCGCGCTCTGAAGTCGGATCGCCAGAAGCCGTTTCAGAAGCGCTTCAGTTCTCTTTCTTCCACTGGGGCATCCACGCCTGGGCAGTATACGGAATCGTGGCATTGGTACTCGCCTATTTCAAATTCCACAATGGCGCTCCGGGGTTGATCAGCGCGACGTTGACACCTTTGTTCGGACACAAAGCGATGGCTGGCATCCCTGGCAAACTAGTGGATATCTTGGCGGTCTTTGCGACAGTCATTGGCGTCGCTTCTACGCTTGGGTTCGGGACAGCCCAATTGAATGAAGGCCTGTCGTTCCTTTTCGGTACGCCGAACACATTCGCTTTCCAGCTTCTCATCCTGGGAGTCTCGACAATCCTATTCATCGGATCCGCGTGGTCCGGAATCGGACGCGGCATCAAATACTTGAGTAACATTAATATGGTGCTGGCCATCATCCTGCTATTGCTGATGCTGTTTGCCGGACCGACCCTTTATATTCTCAACTCGTTCACAGCCGCACTCGGCGGCTACATGACCAATTTCTTCGACATGAGTTTCAACATAGAGCCAAACAATGAAGAAAGACGCGGATGGGTTAACGCCTGGACGGTCTTCTACTGGGCGTGGTGGATTTCATGGGCGCCATTTGTCGGCATTTTCATCGCCCGCATTTCTAGAGGACGCACCATCAAAGAATTCATGGTCGGCGTGCTGTTCGTGCCGTCGTTGGTCTGCTTTATCTTTTTCGCAGTATTCGGCGTATCGGCATTGAACCTTGAAGAAAATAATATTGCCAAAATTTCCGAGTACAGCCTTGAAACAGCGACATTCGGCATGCTACAGCATTATCCGCTTGGTACATTGATGGCGTTCATCACCTTATTCGTCATCGCCATCTTCTTCATTACTTCGGCAGATTCTGCTACATTCGTGCTCGGCATGCAGACAACCGGCGGCATGCTGAATCCGCCTAACCTTGTTAAAATCACATGGGGCCTCATCCAAGCGGCTGTTGCCGCAATCGTCCTTTACACAGGCGGTACGCAAGGATTGCAAAACGCTTTGATCATTGCGGCCCTGCCCTTCTCGATTGTCATCTTACTGATGGGCGCTTCATTCTTTAAAGTCATCCAAAAGGATCCGCTCATCAAAAAACGCAAACGGACATAAAAAAATCAGCCATCGCGGCTGATTTTTTTTTATTTAAATACGCTTGTGCTGTGGAGAGGCTGGATTTTCGATTTCGGATCCAGGTAGGCTTTCGCGTTGTTGATAGCTGTCGGCGCTTCTCCGAACCCTACTGCGATCAATTTCACTTTACCTTCATACGTGGCAATATCGCCGGCTGCATAAATTCCTGGAATACTCGTCTCCATTTTCGAATTTACTACGACAGAGTTCTTCTCCATCTCCATGCCCCATTCCTTGATTGGGCCGAGGGATGTAATATTGCCGTAATTGACGATAACATGATCAGCTTCGATGCGCTCTTCGTTGCCTTCTTTGTCGACAAGGACAAGTTCACGGAGATGGCCATTTTCGCCAACCAATTCTTTTACGCCATACGGTTTTTTGACTTCCACTTTGGAAGCGAGCAATGTGTCGATATTCGCTTCATGGGCAGTCATCTTTTCCCGTCGGTGGCTTAATGTAACATGTGACGCTACATCTTCCAGCATCATTGCCCAGTCGACCGCAGAATCGCCGCCGCCCAGAACTACGACTTTCTTGCCGCTGAACAATGTCAGATCTTTGACTCCGTAATGAAGGGTTTTTCCTTCAAAAGGTTCTGAACCATCCACGCCAATCTTGCGCGGCTGGAAAGCTCCGACTCCGGCAGTCAGCAATACTGCTTTTGTAAAATGGACATCTTTATCGGTCGAGATTTCAAAATAATCTTCTTCCAGACGTTCGACAGTGGAAACTGTCTCTTCCAGACAAATTGTAGGATCGCCATAATTCGCCTGGACCACCAAGCTATCCACAAGATCCTTGGCCAATACTTTCGGAAACCCGCCAACATCATAGATAAATTTATCAGGATACAGCTCTGTCAGCTGCCCGCCAAGCTGAGGTAAACTATCAATGATCTTCACTTTCATTTTGCGCATGCCGCCGTAAAAGGAAGCAAACAATCCGGTCGGACCGCCGCCGATAATCGTAATATCAAAAATTTCGCGTTCTGCCATGTATAACACTCCTAATCTGCTCAATAATTATATCCTATCATATTATGCCCTATTTCACGCAATCAGACTAATGATTGAAATTATGGCGATATGCGGATTTTATCACCAGCATTCCTGCTGTTTTTTCCTTATACTGGCCAATAATATGCTCGGCTCTGGCCGCGTTATACAACTCAATTAGCTTGCATCAAACAAGCAACATGCCGTGCCGGAAGAAATTGTGGAGAAAAGCGCGGCGAACCGGAGGAATTTGCAAAAGCGGTAGTTTTTCCCGCCTCTTCCGCATACACTTGCCTGACAGGCCAATCTCTCCTTATTGACGACAGCATGCTGAAATCCCTGAAATAGCCATATGATTATACAGACAGGAGAAAAATCGATATACTTGGGAATGTACAAATTGAAAAGGAGATGTTGTAAATGACGAAAAAAGGACATATCCACATGGAAAATGGCGAAGTAATCGAATTCGAACTTTTCCCGAACGAAGCACCAAACACAGTTAAAAACTTCGAGGATCTTGCAAACTCTGGTTTTTATAACGACGTAACTTTCCACCGCGTAATTCCTGGTTTCGTTTCCCAAGGCGGAGACCCTACTGGAACTGGCGCAGGCGGCAGCGGCAAGAACATCAAATGTGAAACTGAAGGAAACTCGCATAAGCACCAAGCAGGCAGCCTTTCAATGGCACATGCTGGTAAAGATACAGGTTCAAGCCAATTCTTCATCGTCCATGCACCACAACCGCATTTGGACGGAGTCCATACTG
The DNA here is from genome assembly GCF_058268475.1 of Planococcus sp. TJ-301. Taxonomy (NCBI): domain Bacteria; kingdom Bacillati; phylum Bacillota; class Bacilli; order Caryophanales; family Caryophanaceae; genus Planococcus; species Planococcus sp. TJ-301. The sequence continues at coordinate 159,746 of NZ_JBZDOH010000003.1, forward strand.
TTTTTGGCCAAGTGACTTCAGGCCTTGAAACAGCAAAAGCAATGAAAAACGGCGCTAAAATGACGAAAGTCCACGTCTTCGACGAAGAATAAAACAGGAAACCCGGTTTGGATATAAATCCAAACCGGGTTTTTTTGATCGCTCTTCACTTTTCTAAGTTCTTGATATATTTATTCACAATATCGTCGTACGTGCCGTCATCTTTCAATTGCTGCAGGCCTTCATTAATTTGTTCCAGCAGTTCGCCATTTTGCCCTTTTAAGACTGCAATGCCGTACTTTTCATCGTTCAAGCGTTCTCCGACCGTTTTCAGTTCAAGATCCCGTTTGGAAATTGCATAAGCAATCACAGGGTAATCTTCTACAAAAGCATCTGCATTCCCGTTTGCCAATTCCAGGAACATTGAAGGACTATCCTCAAAATAAGAAATTCGATAGCCGTACTTCTCACGGTTTTCACCAACAAATTTTGACCCAGTCGTCCCGCTCTTAACAGCAATGGTTTTCCCATCCAAATCTTCCAATGTTTCAATTTCGCTATTGTCCTGAGCCGTAACCAACGTTAATCCTGCATCAAAATAAGGCTCCGAGAAATCCAGAATCTCTTTTCGTTCGTCCGTAATGCTCATCCCTGCGATTGCCAAATCAATCGTGCCTTCTTCCATTGCCGGAATGATTCCTACAAAATCCATCGGACGGAATTGAATTTCAAACCCCTGGCTTTCCGCAATCGCTTTAATCAATTCGATGTCAATCCCTTGGTATTCCCCGCCAACTTGAAATTCGAAAGGCGGATAACTGGTATCAATGCCTACTGTATATACTCCTTGTTCTGCACTTCCGCTTTCTCCCTCACCTTCTCCTCCTTCTTCTTCAGATTCTCCGTTCTGCTGTGCGCACGCTCCTACGATAAGAATCAGTGTAAAAAAAAGCAGTAAAAAACTGATCTTTTTCATTTTTCTCACCTCTCATCGTACCATTATGTACCTTCTAAATTTAACACATTTATCTGATAATTAACACTTTTTTGATTAATTTACCTGGAAATTTATACTTGTGAAGCATGATGCATTATACGCTTTATTGTCAGTCAAATACGCTCTGTTTACGGATAAATACGCCCTATAAGAGCGAAAATACGCTTTTTGCGCTTTCCCAAATAAAAAAAGCATGCCCATGTTTGGGCATGCTTTTACAATACTTTGCTTAGGAACGCTTTAGTGCGTTCGTGTTGCGGGTTGCCGAACAATTCTGCTGGCACGTTCTCTTCCACGATATAGCCGCCGTCAATGAACATGACGCGATCGCCCACTTCACGGGCAAAACCCATTTCGTGCGTGACAATGACCATCGTCATCCCTTCGACCGCCAGTTGCTTCATAACGTCGAGGACATCGCCGACCATTTCCGGGTCAAGCGCCGATGTTGGTTCGTCAAAAAGCATTATTTTAGGGTCCATCGCAAGTGCGCGGGCAATTGCAACGCGCTGCTTTTGGCCGCCTGACAATTCGCCCGGGTAGGCATTCGCTTTTTCACGTAAACCGACTTTATCGAGTAGCTCATATGCTTTTTCGGTAATGGCTTTTTTGTCGTTTTTCTTCAGTTTCATCGGTGCGAGTGTAATATTTTCCAATACGCTCTTATGCGGGAACAAGTTGAATTGCTGGAACACCATGCCCACATCCTGCCGGACTTTATTGATGTCCACTTTCGGATCGGTAATATCGGTTCCTTCGATATAGACATGCCCGCCAGTAATTTCTTCAAGCCGGTTCAGACAGCGGAGAAACGTACTTTTTCCGGAGCCGGAAGGACCGATGACGCAGACCACTTCTTTTTCTTCAATCACTGTGCTCATGTCTTTCAGCACTTCAATTTTTCCGAAGGATTTTTTTAAGTTTTCCACTCTGATCATAGTCATCGCAATACAAACTTCCTTTCTGCAAAGCTTGCCAACATTGAGAGCAAGTAAATGACAATGAAGTAAATGACTCCAAGGGTCAAGTAAATCGTAAAGGCTTCAAAAGTCTGGCTTGCTTGAATGCGCCCTTCCTGCGTCAAATCGGCGATGCCGATAACCGACAGCAATGAGGTGTCCTTCAATGAAATGATTGCCTGGTTTGTAATGGTCGGCAGCATCCGGCGGAAAGCCTGCGGCAAGATGATGTAACGCATATTTTGAGTAGCGTTCAATCCAAGCGAGCGCGCTGCTTCTGTCTGCCCTCTGTCAATAGACTGGATGCCGGCACGGATAATTTCCGAGAAATAAGCACCAGCGTTGATGGCCACTGTGACAATCCCGGCCGTTGTATTGTCCATCGAGAAAAAGCCAAGTGAATTGAGACCAAAATAAATGAAGAATAACTGGACGATAAACGGCGTTCCACGTATCGCATCAACGAAGAACTTCGCAATCCAGTTTAGGATTTTGAACGGGGCCAAGCGAAGCAAAGCCACGATTAATCCAATAATAAAACCAAGAATGATTGCAATTATGAAAATATACAGCGTAACTTGCAATCCTTCCATCAAATACGGCATGGCATTCCTAATCGTATCCATTTCCACGTCTCCTTTATATACAGAGAAACTTTAATCGGCAGAAAGTAGATTCACCTCTGCAGATTTCCAGCTAATCCAATCAAATCTTGGCAACAGTTCGCCAATAAAACCGGATAAAAAAATGCAGCGCGCTGCTGCGCGCCACATGTAACCCATTTATTCGGCGATGTATTTATTAAGAATTTCATCGTATTCTCCGCTGTCGCGAAGTTCTTTAAGACCCGTATTGATTTTTTCAAGCAAATCAGCGTTTTCGCCTTTCAATACAGCAATTCCGTATTGATCGCCTGTCAAACGTTCTCCGGCAGTTTTAAGGTCTAAACCGCTTTCAGAAATCGCATAAGCGATAACCGGGTAATCTTCAAGAAGTACATCGGCATTGCCGTTTGAAACTTCTTGGAACATCGATGGACTGTCTTCGAATTGAGCTACAGTGTAGCCATATTTCGATTCGTTGTCCATAGCGAATTTAGAGCCTGTCGTACCGCTCTTCACCGCTACCGTTTTGCCTTCTAAATCTTCCAAAGACGTAATGTCGTTATTGTCTTTGCTGACTACCAATGACAATCCTGCGTCAAAGTATGGATCCGAGAAATCCACTACTTTTTTACGCTCATCCGTGATGCTCATGCCGGCAATCGCCACATCCAATTGGTTTGCTTGAAGAGCCGGGATGATGCCGCCGAAATCCATTGGTTCGAACTGGATTGCAAATCCTTGGCTTTCCGAGATGGCCTTAATCAAATCAATATCAATCCCCGTGTATTCTCCGCCTTCTTCAAATTCAAAAGGTGGATATGTTGTATCGATCCCTACTTTATAAGTCTTTTCTTCACTTGAGCCTTCCCCGCCGCCTGAGCCTTCAGATGAATCGTCTGAGCCGCAAGCTGCTATAACAAGCATCGTTGCCAGAAGAACAAGCAGTAAACTAAACTTCTTCATGTTGTTGGTGCCCCCTTTGTCTCATTTATTAAAATACTAGATGTAGTATATCATAAAGTCTTTCTTATCAGAACCTTCCAAAGAAATTAAACAATGCTATTTTTTTCCCTACTCGTTCCCTGCTACTTTCTGCGAGATTGCACGCTTTCTCCGCAGACGGTTGAACAGGCGGAAATTATGAACGAGCGTTTTCAAAACGGCGTACAGCGGAATTGCGATGAGGATGCCGATAAAACCATAAAGCGCCGCGGCAATAAGCAGCAAGAGAATAATGGTCAGCGGATGGATGTTCAGCCGGCTGCCCATGATGTTAGGCGTGATTAAGTTTCCTTCAATTTGCTGCACAGCAAGCAGGACCAAGATTACCTTGAATGCTGTGATTAATGGATCGCCGCTCATTAATGCGACAAACAGTGCCGGCACAACTCCAATGATCGGACCAAGAAACGGAACGATCGTCAGAAGCATTGCAAAAACCGCCAGCAACAGCGCATAATCCAGATCGATGATCAAATAACCGATGAACATGAGCGTACCGACTGCCGCCGCGACAATCGCCTGGCTCACAATGTAATTCGACAAAGTTTCATCCATATCCCGCAAAACTTTGCGCCCTTCCGGCTTATGGTCTTCTGACACGTATTTCATCAAATGCGGCACAAGCTTGTCATCGTCTTTCAATAGAAAGAATAAGATGAATGGCACCACAATCAGGACGATTGCAGCATTCATCAAAACGGTCAAGACATCCATAGCATTTTTCATTAAATTATCGGAATACTTTTCAGCGTAACCGAGCACGTTGCTTTTCAGCTCATACCCTGTAAAGCCTAAAAATTCGAAGTTGGATACTGCGTTGTCGGATTCCTCCGTCATTTCTTCAACTGTTTCCGGTGCGAGCTCTGCCAAGCTTGCCACTTGTTCTTTGATGGTTGGACCAAAAAAATACAAGACTGCAGATGTGATTAAAATGAATAGCGAAAATACCGTAATAATGGCTGCAATCTTAGGGATAAAACGCATCAATAAATGTAAAAAAGGGCGGATCAGGTAATACAGCAGCCCAGCGATAAGAATCGGGGCAAAAATAGTGGTAAGCACCACTTGGAATGGCCAAATAGCGTAGTCGATTTTTCCAAGGAAAAAAAGGATGACGACCACCAGCAATGTGCCAGTGGCATATTCAAAAAAAGGTTTCTTAATCCACATGCTTTCTGTTCCTCTCCCTCTAGCAACTTTTCCGCAGTACAGCGAATCGGTAAATATACTTTCTTTCCCATAATAGCATTGCTGCGGCTTCGGCGAATGCCTAAAAAAGAACATAAAAAAGAGCGAAAGCTTTACGTTTCCGCTTTCGCTCTTTGCGTTGTCATTTGTCTTCTTCTAACTCTTTCATTTCACGGTGAGTTTGAGGGAAAGCATTTGCCTGCCATTCTTCACGGTAAGCCGAATCCAATTGCGAAAGCCCTTTTTCAGCCGGGTCTGTATCGGCTATGACACTTTCGCGCTTATCAACTTCTGAACTATTTCTCATATCGATATCTTTTGGCACATTCAATTTATTTCGTTCCTGAAGTGCTCTAAAAGCGAAAATGCCGGCTCCGGCCGCAAGTGCGCTTCCAATAACTGAATTCAATGTTGATTTTCTCATAATAAATCCCTCCAAATAAAATGCTAAATAACGTTTCTTCTTGTTTGTATACCCTGAAAACAACTTTTTAACTGTTTTTGCGGAAGAAAAATTTTGGGGGCACATGGAGCGTACTTAGCAGCCAGCAGGGGGTATACTAATTTTAGATAAAAAAAAGGAGGGAAAATGCGTGAGCGAGTCGTTAAGATTTACCGATTACAATCAATTTCTTTATGCTCTTTATCATAAAAAGCACCCTTTCTTTGCGACTGCCCACCGCGGCATGTGGGGAAAAGCGCCAGAGAATTCGTTAATTGCTTTCGCCAACTGCATCCAGCACCATGTCTATTTGATCGAAATGGATCTGCAGCAGACAAAAGACGGACATGTGGTGATTATGCATGACGACACAGTCGACCGCACCACAAATGGCACCGGCAAGATTGCGGACCTCACTTTAACCGAAGCCCGCCAATTGCGTTTGAAAGAAGGAGCCGGGGGCAAGCATGCCGCGCTCACGGAATGCCAAATTCCGACCATTTATGAAGTGCTGTCACTCGTGAAAGGCAAAGCGATGATTAACGCAGACAAGTCTTGGGATGACCGTTTTGAACTTTACGAGGCGCTTGAACAGACGGATGCATTCGATCATGTGCTCCTTAAAAGCAGGCAGCCGGTCGATGAAGTCCTTGAGTTTTTCCATTCTTGTGAGAAAGCGGTGCATTATATGCACATCATCACTAACGAAAACCTTGATCAGCTGGATGAGCTATTTGAACGCTTTCCGCCCGTGGCCATCGAAATCCTTTTTCAACACGATTCGGATGTGGTGCTTTCTGAACCTGTCCTGTCAAAAATGAGAAACCGCGCTAATCTATGGGTCAACTCATTGGACGATGGCGAGAATGCTGGCCATAACGACGCCTTGTCATTGATAGATCCCGAGCGTGGGTGGGGATGGCTTTTAGACCGCGGCATTAATATGATCCAGACCGATTACCCTGAAAAAGCGCTCGCGTACGCGCAGCATCGATTGACCGGCAAAAGCTGATTCCAGCTTTTCCCTATCTTTTATTGAGCATTTATTAAATGTCAAATAATTATCAATAAATACATTTTAACGTTATAAATTTTCAGTTTTAATGATATAATTCACTTAAATAAGGGAGGGATTTTCATGAAAAACATCCTGTCTATTGCAGCGGCTGTCGTCCTTGCATTCAGTGTTTTTTCGGTTCCTGCCAAAGCGGTTGTAACATTCGATGACTTTTTCGCCACCGATCCATTTGCGTTCGAAGTCATCTATTTACACGAAATGGGGATTGTCACCGGCTATCCGGATGGAACGTTCCGGCCCAATAATCCTGTCACACGCGCTGAAGCCATCACAATGATCGGCCAAGCATTGAAGCTTGACGGAACCCAGCGAGCCACATCGTTCAAAGACGTGAGTGCCTCGCATTCAGCTTCCGGCTTTATTGTTTCCGGTGTTGAAGCAGGGATTGTCAAAGGCTTTCTTGATAAAACGTTCAAACCGGATGCGCCTGTGACGCGCGGCCAGGCGGCAGTAATGCTAGATCGGGCTTTTGAATTCGCCGATGCCCCGGACACCACGTTTAAAGATGTCAAACCGCGTAAAAATTATTTTGACGCGATTTCACGTCTGGAATTCGCTGGTGTAGTGGAAGGCTATCCGAATCATACTTTCAAGCCTGCCAAAAACATTAGCCGCGTTCACTTTGCCGCATTCCTGGCGCGCGCCTTCGAACCGTCTTTTGTTCCTGAGAAGCGCGAATTGCTGAATGATGCCAATGACATATTGGCGGATTTAAAAGCCAAGAACTTTGAAAACGTGTCTGATTATGTCAGCGCAGATGAAGGAATCGTTTTCTGCCCTTATAGCGGCGGCTGCATGGGTGACGACAGCGGTATATCCTTCACGAAAGCCGAAGTCGCGAATTTCATGGAAGATAAGGAAGAGTATTTATGGGGTTATCAGGATGGAAGCGGTTTTCCGATTGAATTGACACCGGCCCAATATTACGATGAGTATTTGATGGATGCCGCCTACACCGCAAAAGAACGCTACGGCATCACCAAACAGCCGATGACGATGGAACAGATCCATGAACGTTTCCCAGGGGCGACCATCGTCGAGTTCTATTACCCAGGCACCCAGCAATATGATTTCATGGATTGGCAGAACCTCAATATGGTCTTTGCCAAAGACTGCAGCGGCGAATGGCATTTAATCGCCATCGTCAATAATCGCTGGACCATTTAGCCAAATTCAAAAGCGGACACAGCGCATCAAGCTGTGTCCGCTTTTCTTATTCTCCCGCTCTTTTTTCGAGCAGCCCGGCCAATGCGTGTTCAAAATTATCATTATGTTCCTGCCGGCGCTTTTTAGGGCCCTTCATGCGACCGCCGCTCTGCCGGATTTTTTTTGCTATGTGGCGCCCATGGAGAAGTTGGTCTATATTTTCATCGGAATAAATGCGGCCGTTCTGGTCGATTGGCACTCCTCTTTTTGCAAGCACCATGGCCGCTAAGCCGTAATCCTGCGTCACGACGATATCACCTTTGTCGACTTTATTGACCAAAACGAAATCCACCGCATCTGCGCCTTTTGAAACAGTGACCGTTTCTGCTCCTTCTCGCTGCATGATGTGCGCCGTGTCGCAAATCAACAAAACCGGAAGCCCGAATCTCTTTGCTGCCGCTATTGTCAAATCCACGACTGGGCACCCGTCAGCGTCAATCAGCACTTTTGTCATTTCTGTTTCCTCCGCTCCGCCAATTCATCGACCATTTTTTCTGCTGCCCGACGGTAAAGGTTGCTGGTATGGACGAGTGATGCGATAAGCAATACCTCTTTAAGCTCATCCGCATCCTCCATGTCTCGGGCTTGGTGTTCCGCTTCTTCCGACTGTTTATGAAAAATGCCTTTGAAGATTTCCACATTGCTTTGCTGAAGCTCCAGGAAGCTGGCATAAAAGCTTTCCACATCCCATTCATTCTGCATGGCCTTTTCATTGACGCCATCCAACACTTTCTTAACATCGTTGATGGATAATACGCTTTTCATCTGATAAATCAAGCTGATTAACATAATATGGTTACGTGAATATTTTTTATTTTGAATCGGATAAAATAATTTTCCTTTGGCATAATTGTTGATCATCGTTTTTGTTAAGATTTTTTCTTCGCTATTCCGTTTAGCATCTGCGAAAATTTCTTCAAAAAGCTGGATCACTTGATCAATGTATAATTCGATTTTCGGTATATCATCGGCCAACACCTGTTTTTCTAAAGCCAGGCTGTTCAGCCATTCCCCATTTTCCTGCATCCGCATTCACCTTCGTTGCTTTATTTGATACCGTAATTTTACCCTATCATCTCAAATTCTCCAAACTTGACCTTATAAATAAATCAATGTATCATTATATGTAGTTTCAATAACTACTTTAGAAGAGGTGCATATTTACATGCGTACTTATATCCGTGAACCATTCAACGCATTATCCCATTTAGCAGGAGCCGTACTATCTTTCATCGCTCTTTTGATGATGGTCATTAAAGCTTCGTACAACCAAGCTCCTCCTATCCACTTAGCCGCAGTCCTGATTTTCGGCATCAGTCTGATATGCCTTTACTCGGCATCGGCGATTTACCATAGCGTCAAGGCGAGCCCGAGATTCATCGCATTTTTGAGAAAGCTGGACCATTCGATGATCTACGCCTTGATCGCAGGATCGTATGCGCCATTTTGCCTTATCGCTTTAGAAGGCACGCTTGGTGCCGTGTTATTCGCATTGGTCGCGGTTATCGGCTTGAGCGGCATTTTCTTTAAAATGGTGTGGTTCCATTCCCCGCGCTGGCTTTCAACCGTCCTCTACATCGCCATGGGTTGGATCATCGTTTTTGCAGTCGTGCCATTGGCTGGCCAATTGTCGCTTGTCGGCTTGCTGCTGCTGATAGCCGGCGGCGTCCTTTATACAATCGGCGGCGTTATCTATGCGCTGAAACCGGAAATATTTTCACATATGCGCCTCGGCTTTCATGAAATCTTCCACTTATTCATTTTAGCCGGCAGCTTGTGCCATTTTCTTGCCGTTTATTTTTATGTACTTTAATCACTCTCTCCCATGTTCCGAATACTGGAACATGGGCTTTTTTTACCGATTTGCGGAAGGCGGTTACACGATAATAAATTAAGTGTTATGATAATTCAAACGTTTCGGAAGGGGCAATAACAATGACAGACTTATCAGCAGCAGATGAAAAAACTGCCGAGAAATTATTTCAAGCCTATGTACATAAGCAGCAAATTGATAAAGAGCAAATACCTGGGGCATTGGACAAACAGCAGGCATACGGTATCCAGCATGCGCTGACGGCGAAGAAAATCCATTCCGCCGGTGAAGAGTTAAAAGGCTATAAAGTGAGTTTGACCAGCCCCGAAACACAAAAGCTGTTCAATTCGACCACTCCTCTATACGGTGCGTTGATGTCTTCTGCATTGTCTGGTGGCATTATCGACCTGGCAGGGATGTCTTCACCTTTGATTGAAATCGAATTGATCTTCATCGCCCAAGAAGATTTGTCCCCCACCGACAGCGTCGCTGACACCCTTCAAAAGACCGTTGTCTGCCCGGGAATCGAAGTGCCAGATTCACGTTTTAATGACTGGTTTCCCAAAATCACGCTTGGCCAAGTGATTGCGGACAGTGCTGTCGCCGGCAAAATCGTTTCTGGTGCGCCGGTCTCTTCTGTCACCTATGAGGGGTTGGCGGATATCCAAGGCGTGCTCCGTCTCAATGGCGAAGAAATTGCGTCCAATAGCTCAACTGCTGTACTGGGGCATCCGGCGTTGGCAGTGAAATGGCTCGTTGACGAGTTGGCTCTGCACGGCAATACATTGAAAAAAGGGATGTACGTGTCCTCCGGAACTTTTATCTCTCCAAAAAAATTGGAAAGAGGCTTTTATACAGCAAGCTATGAAGGCCTCGGTGAAGTAGCGTTAGAGGTTGTTTGATAAGAAAGGACGTTACGGCCGTTTGAAGATCAACATAAAAAAACCCTTTTCCTCGCCGAGGAAAAGGGTTTTTTGCTGCTTTAAATAAGGATGCCCTGCTTTTTGGCGTCAAACGTGAGTTCATCGCGGAAATCCGGATGCGCGATGCTGATCAGGCGTTTCGCCCGTTCGGAAATCGATACACCGTGCAGGCGCGCGATGCCGTGTTCGGTCACGATATTATCAACATCATTTTTCCCGGTCGTGACGACGGAGCCTGGTGCCAGCTGGAGTTTGATGCGGGAGATGGTATTGTTCTTAGCTGTCGATTGCATGCAGATATAGCCTTTGCCATTTTCCGCAAAACGCACGCCGCGAGCAAAATCGATTTGGCCGCCGCTTGACGAATAATACTTGCCGCCAACCGTTTCCGATGCACATTGGCCGAAAAGGTCCACTTCGGTTGTCGCATTGATGGAAACGATGTTCTTCTCTTTCGCGATTTCCCTCGGGTCGTTAACAACGCTGACCGGCAGGAATTCCACAACCGGATTATCATCGATGAAATCGTATAACTTTTTAGAGCCGTAAGCGAAAGTGGCAACAATTTTACCGGTATGAGTAAATTTCCGCGTGCCGTCGACCGCACCGGATTTAACGAGATCGACGATGCCGTCCGGCAGCATTTCCGTATGGATCCCCAGATGGCGATGGTCTTTCAGCATGCTGATGACCGCATTCGGCACCGATCCGATACCAATTTGCAGCGTATCGCCATTCTGGATATCTTCAATGACAGATGCTGCAATCAGCAGATCTTTGTCGCCGACCGCAGGAGTATTTTCTTCCGCAAGCGCTTCGTTGTGTTCGATGAAACCGGCAATTTGACTAATGTGGATTTGGTTGCGCCCGTAAGTTCTCGGCATGTGTTCGTTGACTTCCAAAACAAACGGGACCTTGCCGACAAATTCAGCGACGTAATCCGCCTGCGTACCGAACGTGAAGTAGCCGTGTTCATCCATTGGCGATGCCACTGTCATGATCATCGACATTTTCGTCACTTTTTGCAGCATGCGCGGAACTTCGTGGAAATTATTCGGTACAAGTTCCATTTTCGCTTGCTGGTACACTTTCCGGGTAGCGCCACTCAGGAAATACGACACATGCTTCAAGTGTTCAAACTCACCGTTGATATAGCGGCGGCTGCGCAAAGCAAGCATCTGATGAATTTTAACGCCTTGCAATTTTTCTGCATGGTCCTCCAGAATATCGAGCAGGCGGACCGGTTCGCCGTTGGCAATCGGCACGATGATGTCTGAGCCAGGTTCGATCAAACGGATCAGTTCTTCGGGGTTTAATTTTTTCGTCATGGTATTTTCACTCCTGCTTTTACAAATATCTTTTTACTTTACCACAGCTTCCGGCCCTTGCCCATGAAACTTTAGCGGCCCTTTCTAGCGATGCTGTAAACGAATCCGCCGATGCCGAATGCCGCCAGAAGCCCCCATACAATGAGAAGCATCCCTTCCCAAGTGCTTTGCCCTCCATTTTGATAACCATAAAATTGCAGAGCAAAAAAAGCGGCGCTGACCAACGCAATAACGCCAAAATAAATCAACCGCGTTTTCAAACTCCATTTTTTCATATCGCTCGCCCCTTCTTGTTCTTTTTATGGATGCCTTTATTTGATGACAAATTTCGTCCGGCTAAAGCCTTCTTTTGATTTATGCACTTCCAGGATGGCTGGAATGGCCGCTTTCAGTTCCTGGACATGGGAAATGACACCTATGATGCGGCCCGATTTTTGGAGGTCGATCAATGTGTCAATCGCTTTATTCAAAGATTCTTCATCAAGCGACCCGAATCCTTCATCGATGAACATCGTGTCAATCGAAACATTGCCTTGGAAACTCTGGATGACGTCTGCCATGCCGAGCGCCAAGCATAACGATGCGTTGAACTTCTCGCCGCCTGACAAAGTTTTTACGTCGCGCGTCTGGCCGGTATAAGCATCATAGACATCAAAGCCGAGACCGCTTTGTCTGCCGCGCGCTTCCTGCCGGTTGCTGCGCATCAGATAAAACTGGCCGTTTGACAGATTTTTCAAGCGCTCATTTGCGGATTGGATGATCTGCTCCAAATACTCAATCTGCAAATAGCGTTCAAACGAGATTTTTAGGCTGTTCTGGCCGCGGACCATGTCATGGAGGTCGGTGATGCGGTTCATTTGTTGTTCCATCTCCGCCGCTTTACCGGAAGCCTGAATGATTTTCGCCGTTAAACCGGCAGCTACCGATTTCAATTCCTTGCTATGGTTCCATTCGCCAAACGCCGCTTCGTATTCCGCTTTCAATTGGCTAATTTCAAGTTCCAAGAGGCTGAGATTCGATTTGGCCTTGCCTGAAAGTTCTTCCCGCAGCTCCTTGGCCTGCTGTTCTGCGGTATGGAACGCCTGCCTGAATTGCTGGTTCGAGCGCTGCAATTCCCCTCGTGCCGCTTCCGGCATTCTCGCCTGCTGGTATGCTTCTTCAGACTCAAACTCGGATTTTTGCAGCGCTTCACGGTATTGCTGCAGCGCCGTCTCTTTTTTAGACACGGCTTCCGCTGCCGCTTCGCTTCTATGCACAACCGCAACAGCAGCAGCGGCGACCCGTTCTTTCCCAAGCTGCAAGCCTTTTTGCGCATTTTCCCAACTGCGCTCCAGCTGTTCTTTCTTATCTTTTATGCGCCTGATTTTTTCGCTCAATACCGCCATGGTCCGGACTTCCTCAGGAATGGACAGCAGGCGCTGTTCAAAAACAGCCTGGGCTGTCTCGAAAGCGGAAACCTGCAGCTGCGTCTTACGGGCAAGCTCTGTTTTGCTGGTTTCCAATCCACTCGCTTTTTCGGTTTTCAACGCAAGCCGCTCTTTCAGCGTCCGCAGCTGCTGCTTATCCAAAAACAGTCCTTTGACTTCGCTATCCAACTCACGCCGATTTTGCTCCAGCTCTGTGTGCAGCTCTTGCGCTTTTTCAGCTGCCAAACCTAGATCCGTCACTGTACGACGTTTTTCGATCAGTTGCTCTTCTATGGAATTCGCTTTTGCCAGAGCGTCCCGGTATTGCCCGTCCACCAAATCCAGATTCGCCTTCGCTCCGTCCAAACGGGCTTTCGGCACTTCTTCATGGTGCCCGCCGTTTTCTTTGGCAGGATGCTCGGTGCTGCCGCATACCGGACAGGCTTCTCCGTCATGCAGTGCAGCAGCCAACACTTGCGCCTGATTACCGAACCAGCTCGCTTCAAGAGCCTTATATTCTTCTAAAGCCGCTTTGTAAGCAGCCTGTTTGCTGCTGTTTTCAGTGATGTGGCGCAGCTGCGCTTTTTCGAGCGCCGTTAATTCCATCAGCACGCGGCATTGCTCATTCAGCGCGGAAAGCACGGCCTGTTTGTCATCAAACGTTTCAAGCTTCGTTTCGAGCAAAGCGATGTCCGTTGCCAATTCTTTGCACGCTTCTCTTTCGGCCAACCATGCTGCTTCAGCTTTTTTCTCATCTACTGCTGATTTTTTTGCAGCAGCTTCCATTTCCGCCAGTTCTTTTTGCTTAGATGCAAGCTCCTGAACTGCTGGCAATAAACTCTCCAGATGCATCAGCTGCCGCCGCACTTCATGGCGCCCGTCTTCCTGCTCCAACTCATGCGCAAACACTGACTCGGCAGATGCCAAAGCATTCGCTGCCTGCTCTTCCGCTTTTTGCGCATCGGCAAATAGCCGTTTTTTTTCAACTTCGCTTTGCTGCAGCTCCTTGAACAGATTTTCCAGCCCTTCGATCAGGCTGGCCCGCTCCGCTTTTTGTACAGCGCGTTCTTGTTCTTCAATAGAAGCAAGCTGTCCATCCAGCTGCCCGAGACGCCGTTCTTTCTCTTCCAGCTCGCTAATCCGGTCATTCCACTTTTTCGCTTCGTAATAAGTGGCCTGTTTTTCGCCATGCTTACTAAACACCGCTCCATAGCGCTGCTCATCCCGAAGCTCTTTTTCGCTGTAATGAATTGTTTCGCTGTCCAATCCATCCAGCACTTGGTGGATGTTGATGTGATCGCGCTGAATCAGCTCGAACAACTCGCTTTCCCGAGCCGGCAGTGCTGAAGCGATGCTGCTGATATGGCTTTTGAGCATCCGCTCTTCAACGCCGTAGGCTTCTGACGCTGCGTCTTTTTTCTGTTTCAATCGCTCGCTGATCATTTTATACGGCTCGGTCTTGAAAATTTTGCGCAAAATCTCTTCTTTATTGTCCGTCTCGGAAGTCAATAGCTTCCTGAATTCCCCTTGCGGCAGCATGACAATCTGGCTGAATTGGTTTTGCGTCAAGCCCAGGAGGTCTTCCACTTTGCGGTCGATTTCAGAGACGATTTGGCGCTCCACGCATGGGACTTCCCCGTTCTCCGTAATTTCAAAAAACTCATAGCGGTCGCCTGTTGCGCTTTTATTGCCCGCTTTGACATGGCTCATCTGGCGCAGGATGCGATACGTTTTTCTATGTATCTCAAACTCCATTTCCACGCTTGTGTGGGTGTTGCCGTCAGCAAAATCACTGCGCAAATTACGTGGTTCAGCACGGTCGGAACCGCTCGCGGAACCGTAAAGCGCGAAACTGATTGCATCAAAAATCGTCGTCTTGCCGGAGCCGGTGCTGCCGGAAATGACGAATAGCTGATTGCCTTTCAAATCGGCAAAATCAATCGTTTCGCTCCCTTTATAAGGTCCAAATGCGGTCATTTTCAGTTTTAAGGGTTTCATTTTTTCACCTCCGCTTTGACGCCATCTTCTTCGTGAAGAAATTCTTCCAACACTTCTTTAAAAATCATTTCTGTCTCTTCAGCTGCTCGCTCGCCTTTCACTTCTTCGTAAAAAGCATGGAACAAGTTCAACGGATCCATCTCCCGGCGCGAACCGTTGTCGCTTTGGAATCCTGCGCCCCCAGCCAGCTTCCGTTCGACATGCATCGCATTCGGGTAAACCGACCGGATTTTTTCCATCGGATAAAGAATCGGCGTTTCATCCAGCAGCTTGACGAAAACATAGTCTTCGTTGACCTCATGGCGCAGCAAATCTTCTATAAAGGCTTCGACAGTCCGCATATCGCGCTTCGGCAGCAGCAATTGTTTTTCAGTGGTGACGTTTCCGTCGCCATCGATGTCGACCACGAGAAAACCTTTTTGATGGCGTTCTTCCGAAATCGAATATTTCAGCGGAGACCCCGCGTAGCGTATTGTTTCATTCAGCACATGATGTGCTTGGTGCAGATGGCCGAGTGCGGTGTAATGGAATGCCGCGAAGTGGCGTGCTTCCACATGCTCCGCTCCGCCGATCGACAGCGGGCGTTCAGAATCGCTGGTATTTTCCCGCTCCTCGCCGTGCGGTGTCACGAAGGCGTGGCCGACCGCAATATGTCGCGCGTCCGGATCAAGCGATTGTGCGATATTCAGCGTCAACGCTTCCGCCGCATCGTTGTGTGAACGAATTTCCGGATTTTCCAGCACGTAGCGCACTTGGGACGGATCGGCATAAGGCAGCAGATGGATGTGGACTTCCCCGAACTCGTCTGCAATCACTGCAGGCGCATGGTCTTTTGCGACATGGCCCGCGATGTGGATGCCGTTTTTGCGGAACACTCGGCTCCCGAAATTCAGGCGCCCCGGGCTGTCGTGGTTGCCGGCAACTGCAAAGACCGGCGTGTTCAATTCAAGGACAATTTTCGCAAGGGTTTCGTCGAGCAGGTTGACGGCTTCGGTCGGCGGCACTGCCCGGTCGTATAAATCACCTGCGATGATGACGCAATCCGGCCGCTGTTCTTCAACTGCAGCGATAAACTGGTCCAAGATAAAACGCTGGTCTTCTGTCATGTAAACCCCTTGGACCAGCTTGCCGAGATGCCAATCGGCGGTATGGAAAAATTTCATATTCAAGCTCCTCTCTTTTTCTGAAAAGAATATATGTTCGTTCCATTATACACGAAATCAAATTGCTTGTTTGCTCCGCATTTATACTCTATAATAAGAACAAACGTTCTATTAAGGGGTGAAAGCCAATGCGCGCGCAGATTTTAAAGGCATTCAAATATCAGCAGCTTGTGGACATCATGTACATGGCCAACGACGGAACCATCAGCAAACGACGCATCAAAATTTTCAAAGTCAGCAGCGAATCGTTTCAAGCTTATTGCTTCCTGCGGAATGAAAAACGGACGTTCAAAATAGACAACGTCTTGTCGCTGATTCCCGTAACGCGCAAGGAACGCTTAATCATTTGATGGATGCCAGCGCCGCCATTGCGAATATTTCCAACCCGTAAACCCCAGCTATCTCGTGATGGCCGGGGTTTTCCTATGATTTCGAAAATACCCTCTATTGCTGAAGAAATACGCTCTGCAACGGCCAATATATACTTTACTGAACTTGAAAAAAGCCCCATAGTTGGCGAAATACGCTTCTCACCGGATTTTATTCCAATAAAAAAAGCCCTCGAGGGGCTTTTTTCATTGATACCATGCTCCGACAATCGGATAATCGAATTTTTCGTTGTTCAATGCTTTGATAATGCCCATAACCGGCACGATGATTGTCATCAAGCCGAAAATGATCAGCATCGGAATGCCGATGATGACAAACATCAACAAACTTGAAATGAACAGCAACACGCCCATGGCGAGTTGGAACAGCAATGCCTGAATCGACAATTTCTTCACTTCTTGGTCGCTCGTAATCAGGAAAACGATAAACGGCACTAAAAATGGCGCAAAGAACGCGCTGGCGTGGACGAGCACTTTCAATCCTGTATTTTCCATCCTATTGACCTCCAGTCAATTTTCTTGCTTCTGGTTAATTATACGGATGGGCGGCTGAAAAGTTTCAAGAAGTTATTCACTGATGCGCAGAACGACTTTGCCGAATTGCTTTCCGGCAGCCAGGTAATCAAAAGCTTCCTGAGCTTCGTCCAAAGCAAAAGTCTTATCGACTATCGGAAGCGTCTCGTATTGTTCCATATGGGCGATCAAGTCGCGGAGTTCTTCGCGGCAGCCCATTGTCGAACCGAATAACTGGTATTGCCCGTAGAAAAAGCTGCGCAAATTGAAATCGACATTGTCTGAAGTCGTCGCGCCAAAGATGACGATGCGTCCGCCTTTTTTCAACGCTCCCAACGACCTGTTGAATGTCGCGCCTCCGACGCTATCGATGACCAGGTCAACTGTTTCATCCGCTAATTCTTCAACCCAGTCGCTGTCTGTGGCAATTGCGCGGTCCGCTCCGATGCGCAGCGCATGTTGGCGCTTTTCTTCGCTGCGCGACGTCACGACTACGCGGGCTCCAGCGTTTTTCGCGAACTGGATAAGGAATGTCGCCACTCCACTGCCCGCTCCCGGAATGAACAAAGTCTGCCCTTTTTCCAATTGTCCTTTTGTGAAAAGCGCTCGGTAGCCCGTCAGCGCGGGCAGCACTAAGCCCCCTGCTTCTTCCCAGCTCATATGCGCAGGTTTGCGTTCGATCTGCTCTGCGGAAATTGCGATTTTCTCCGCGAACGTTCCGTGATCCGGCATGCCGAGAATATCGAATTCTGCTGGCGGCGCGTCACTATTCTTAAACCAGCGCAATGCAGGATTGATGATAACTTCTTCCCCTTCGGAAAAATCCGCTACCCCTTTCCCCACCTTTTCAATGATGCCCGCTCCGTCAGAACCGATCACCAACGCTTCAGGATTGTCACCGTAGCGCTTCAAAAGGCCAAGGTCGCGGCGGTTGATGCCCGCTGTTTTCAAACGGACAACCACTTCGCCGCTTTTCGCTTCCGGCTCTTGCATGTCTTTCAATTTAAATTGCCCTGCTTCCATAACGAATGCTTTCAATTGCGTCACCCTTCCGTGAATTGTCGACTGAACAGCTCCAATTGCTCCATGCTGATGATATCCTGCGAGAACAACGGAATAAAAATCAATTCCTGCTTCGGAAATGTTTCGTTGATCAGCTCCAGATATTTTTGTTCGTGCTTTTTACGCTCCATCAAAAACTCGCCGTCTGCCTCTTCAGGCAGCACCTTGTTGATGATCAGCGTCTTTACGTGCAGATGGTATTTATGCAAAAGCTCCAAGGCTTTTTTCGTTTCCAGGATTGGCAGACGCTCGGGATTCAGCACAAAGATGAAGCCGGTCTCCTTTTCATTCAACAGAATGTCGCGTGCTTTTGAAAAGCGTTCCTGGCGTTCGCGCAGCACATCGTAAATCGGGTCTTCCCGCGGCTGGCCGTCATTCAATAACGCGGTGTAATTTTCATTGGTTTTACGCCGTTTTTCGAGCAGCCCTTCTATCCACACGCCCATCAATTCAGGCAGCGTCAGCAAACGGATAGTATGCCCGGTCGGCGCCGTATCAAAAACCAGCTTATCAAAATTTTGGCGCTCCTCCAAAATGATATGGATCAGTTTGTCGAACAGCGCCGCTTCATCAGCTCCCGGTGATGCTTTCGCCGTATCGAGCTGGCGGTTCACTTCCTCCATCATGCTCGTATGGACCGTGCCTTTGATATTGGCTTTAACCCCTTTGATGTAATTATCCGTTTCGATTTCCGGATCGATTTCAAGAGCAAAGAGGTTGTCAGCGATTTCAATGGTCTTGCCGCCGATTTCACGGTTAAAGATGTCGCCGACATTATGTGCCGGATCGGTCGAAATCAATAAGGTTTTATTGCCTTCCTTAGCCGATTTCCAGGCGATTGCGGCTGCCGAAGTTGATTTTCCGACCCCGCCCTTGCCGCCGACAAAGATGATGCTTTTTGTTAAGACATCCATTATTTCCCCTCACTTCCTCAATGTTCAACAGCAGCGGATGCCGCTTAAAGGAGACTTTTCCATTCCCATCCGCAAGTGCCAATCGTGAAATTCTTCGATCATATACGGATACAATTCAAGCGTGTAATAATAGACAGGATTCGGGATTCCGAGCATTTCCGAATACAGCATCAACAGGAACATGTCATCTTCAGCACGCAATTCGCGCGCGATTTCGGTACGGTGCGGCAATTCCAAGACTTCTTCGTAATAAGCGATCAGTTTTTTCAGCTTATCAAGCATGTCTGCACACCTCCTTCTTATGTATAAAGAGAAGGGACCACAGCGTGCATGATCCCTTCCGGCAGTCAAACCAGTTTATTCAATCTCTTCAAATCCCGGATCTTTTTTGCTGAGCAGCGCTTGTGCCGCTGTCAAGATGATCCACAGTGTAAAGACGAAAATGATAGCTCCGAAAACAAAGAGCAATGTATTAGGTGAATCTGCATACCAAGCCCACTGCAGGAATACCTGCTGGAACATCGCCCAAAGGGTCATGAACATAAGGAAAATCATCGGTATGATAGTGATCATATAATTTCGCCCGAGTTTTCTCAGCCAGATCGAGATCAGCAGCAAACTGATGCCGGCAAGCAGCTGATTGGCTGTACCGAACAGCGGCCACAGCAAGTATCCGCCTGAGCCGAAACCGTTCGGCCCTTCCGGAATCAACACAAGTGCTGCACTTGCCACAACAGCGATTGTTGTCGCTACGTGTTTTTTCTCCAATGAAGGAACATTGTACTCGACGCCCAGTTCCGAGATGATATAGCGCATCAAGCGGACAGAAGTATCGAGCGTCGTTGCAGCGAATGACACGACAATGATGGATACGATAGTCGCCGCGACATCACCAGGGATCAGCAGCCCTTCAGCCAATTTCGAAGCCCCTTGAATGAATGCCCCAAGGCCAGCTCCACTTGATGCCTGGAAGCTGCTGTAAGTCGCAAAGAATGTTTCGCGGTCCGGGAAGAAAGTAATAACAGCAATGATCGAGATCAGTGCCAGAACCCCTTCGCCTATGGCCCCTAGATAGCCGACAAAACGGGCATCGGTTTCTTTATCCAGCTGTTTTGATGAAGTCCCGGATGACACAAGTCCGTGAAAGCCGGAAATGGCGCCGCAGGCAATTGTGATGAATAACAGCGGGAACCAAGAGACATCTGCGTCAGGGTTTGACATTGGCGCTGTGATTTCCGGATTCGTGAACAATAGGCCAAGATATAGAATGGCCAATCCGACGATCAATTGATGCGAGTTGATAAAATCTCGCGGCTGGAGCAATTGCCAGACCGGCAACGTAGAAGCGATATAAACATAAATCATCAAGATGATGATCCAAATAAAGAACGCTGTCGAAATTGCGCCAAGGCCGAATAATCCTGCGCCTTCTTCCCCGCCCATATAGCGGACCAAGTCGATTTGCAAGAAATCTATCTGGCTCGAAATAACAGCAGTGAAGTACATGACCGCTAACGCGATAAGCGAAGGGACCAGCATTTTCTTGTTTTTCTTATAAACCGCATGGCCGATCCAAACTGCTAATGGAATTTGGATGAATACCGGCAATACGCTTGCCGGGAATGAAATGAATAAGTTCGCGATTACCCAAGCGAATACGGCATTGACCATAAGCACAAGGATGAGGATGATAAAAAGGAACAATATTTTTCCGCGCTGGCCGATTAGGCGATGTGCCAATGTTCCGACCGATTGCCCTTTATTGCGGACTGACAACACCAAAGTTCCAAAATCGTGGACTCCCGCTGCAAAAACTGTTCCCAGCACCACCCACAAAACGGCAGGCAGCCAGCCCCAATAGACAGCGATTGCCGGTCCAAGAATCGGCGCCGCTCCTGCCACAGATGTAAAATGATGTCCCCACAAGACAAATTTATTCGTCGGGACGAAATCCACGCCATCTTTGTACTTATGTGCCGGTGTCACGTAATTGGGATCCAATTTAAAAATCTTCTCCGCTACGAATTTCGAATAAAAACGGTAACCTAAAATGAATACAAAAATTCCGATTGCCGCTAACGCGATTGCATTCAAGCACCTCAACTCCTCGTCATTTTTTTCAAGCAAAGTGCACGCTTGTTCTTCAAGCATAAATAACTTTCAGAAAAATGTAAACGTTTTCAGAGTAATTAATCAATTATTCCGTAAATTCATTTCGTAAATTTTTAATTTCGTATAAATCGCATCAAGAACTGGCATGGCGATTTTTTGGGCCAATGCTTTTTCCAAAAGGTATCCTTGGAGGTGGTCGGCTTCAATTGCCTGTCCCTTTTCTATGTCCCGCTGCATCGATGATTTCATGCCAGGCTGCAACGAATTGATCTTAGCCAGCTGGTCTTCTGCAATCGTCTCTTTTACAGGTGCACCGATCGCTTTCATCACCGATACAAGCTCATGCAAGAGGGCGGAAATGGTGCGCTGGCCGGATTCCAAATCGCGGATGGGGCCAATCGGCGATTCCATTGCCGCAGTGATGCCGGACATCGCTGTGATGAATAAATATTTATGCCACATGTCCTGTTCGATATTCGCGCTCAAAGCAAAATCTGCTTTTGTGCCCTCGAACGCTCCTTGCACTTCGAGGATGCGGGCTGTCTCTTTTCCTGATCGCTCTCCGAAGACTAACTGATTCATCGGGCTCGTCTGGACGATTGTACCGTTTTCGTCGAGCGTAGTTTCGATAAAGCAAAGTCCCCCGAGCACCCGCTCTTCCCCGAACGCTTCCACTAAGTCATCGACATGTGAAATCCCGTTCAATAATGGAAGAATCATTCCTGTTTCTCCTACAAACGGGCGAATATCTTCGATTGCCGCTTCCAGCTGGTAGGCTTTCGTCGTCAAGATGACCAGATCAAAGGGCTCGCCTTGCTGCTGTGCAGTAATCAGTTTCGGAACCAGCTTCACATCGCCGTTCACACTATTGATATTCAAGCCTGTCTTTTCGAGCTGCTCTTTCCTGCGGCTGCGAACCAAGAAGGTGACATCCTGTCCAGCCTCCATCAGCCTCGCTCCAAAATAACCGCCGATTCCTCCGGCGCCCACTATTAAAATTTTCATCTTTATCCTCTCCCTTCGCTATATTGTCTCATTATTCTTGCAAATACCCAAAAGGTTTTTTCAACAGGCCCATTCAAAAAAGACAGAACGCCTATGCGCCTGCCCTTTCCGTGTGTCAATTTTCTAATCCGTTCCAATTGATTTCGCCTCAACAGTTTCTATCTTTGCAAAAACCGGCCGCTCCTTCTGCCCCTTTTAAGGCTTGAGTATGAGTTTGCCGATCGTCTTCCGGCCCTGGAGCATTTGATGGGCGTGCGCCGCTTCTTCAAGCGGATAACTCCCACCTATTGTCAATGTCAGTTGCCCGCTCGCCATATAGCCGAGCAGCTCTTTGAAGCTCTGGTGGAACAACTTCTGGTTGCGCATGATCTGCGGCAGGAAAAATCCGATGACGGATTGGTTCTTGCGCATCAATTGGCCTGGATTGAACGTGGCTTGCTGGCCGCTCGCCGCTCCAAAAATCACCAGACGGCCGAACGGGGCGAGGCATTTCACCGTTTGGTTGAAGACATCGCCGCCGACCATTTCCAAGGCGACATCAACACCTTTTCCTTCGGTAATCTCTTTTACTTTCTCCACCCAGCCGTCTTCCGAATAATTCACCACATGCGTAGCGCCCATCTTTTTCGCGTGCGCCAACTTTTCATCGGTGCTTGCCGTAGCGATGATTTTGCCTGCTCCGAAGATTTTTGCCAATTGTACAGCAATTGCGCCCACTCCGCCAGCCGCCGCGTGGATCAACACGCTTTCGCCCGGCTCCAGGCGGCCCATTGTTTTCAGGATATGATAGGCACTCAGCCCTTGCAGCGGCAGGGCAACCGCTTGATCAAAGCCGACATTATCCGGTATCGGCGTCAACACTCGTTCGTCGACCGCAGCATATTGCGAATAGCCGCCGGATTCGATGAGCGCCACCACGCGCTGGCCTTTGCTGAAATTCCGGACTTCGCTTCCCGTTTCCACAATAACGCCTGCCACTTCCGAACCCGGCACATAAGGAAGCGTCGTCGGAACGACATACTGCCCTTCGCGCCTCGCCGTATCTGCATAATTGATGCCGCTCGATTTCACTTCAATCAAGACTTCGCCGCTCTTTGGCTGCGGTTTTTCCGCGTCGCTCCATTTAAGGACATCCGGTCCGCCGAATTCTTCAAATTTGATGACTTTCATTCCGTTCCTCCTTATGACGTGTATTGTTCCGCCGATAGTATTTTCTGTGCAATGCTGCGTTTCGCTGCTTTGGCTCCTGCACGCTGAAGCCTGCTCAACTCTTTCGTTATGACAGGAACATAATCATGCAGTTCTCTTTCAGAAGCCGTGCCTTGAAGAAGCTTGCGGGCGTTGATTTCAGTTTCGAGCAATGCTTCATCTACCAGCGCGTTTGCCAGCTTAACCTTCAAAGCCTCCTGCTGTTCGCCATTAGCCTCCATCGCTTTTACTGTTCTCAAGACAGCCGATTCAACAGCGAACAAGGTAATGGCAATATCCGCCAATTTCATCAGTGTTTCCTGTTCATCCGCTAATTGGGGGCCATACGTCCGAGATGCGATGCCTGCACATAGCAGAAAGACGCGGCGAATCGCTTGTACCGCTTCTATTTCCCGGGAAATAACACTGATTGATCCGACTTTAGGCGACTGAATTTCTTCAATAGCCTTGGCTGCAGCGGCTTCAAGCGGCACTTGCCCTTTTGCAGCCGCTTTAAAAAGATTCCCTGGAATGAGCAGCCTATTCACTTCATTGGTGCCTTCAAATATACGGTTGATGCGCGAATCGCGATAAATCTGCTCAATTTTATATTCTTTTATAAAACCGTAGCCCCCGTGCAATTGAAGCGCTTCGTCGGCCACAAAATCCAAAGTTTCTGAACCGTACACCTTGCAGATGGCGCATTCTGTTGCGTATTCCATCATCCGTCTGGCGGTAAGTCCATGGTCCCCTGAATCATACAGCCCTTCCAATGCATCTTCGAGATGCCCTCCTGTTCGGTATTGCACCGATTCCGCCGCATAAATCCGCATCGCCATGTCCGCGATTTTTTCTTGCGTTGCAGTGAAATCCGCAATCGCTTTGCCGAATTGACGGCGTTCTTTCGTGTATTTCACAGCTAGCTCCAAAGCGTATTTGGCTGCCCCCATCGTAGCCGAACCTAGGTTATAACGCCCCAGATTCAAGACATTCAAAGCGATGACATGGCCTTTTCCGACTTCGCCCAGCAAATTTTCAACCGGCACTTCGCAATCTTCGAAAATCACAGCACGGGTGGAAGACCCCTTAATACCCATTTTCTGTTCTTCGGCCCCAAGCGCCAATCCTGGAAAATCCTTTTCTACGATAAAAGCCGTAAAGGCGCTATTGTCCACTTTTGCGTAGACGATGAACGTATCGGAAAATGCCGCATTCGTGATGAATATTTTTGTGCCGTTCAGCACATAATGGGTCCCCTCGCTATTCAGCGTTGCCGTCGTATGGGCTGCCAAGGCATCCGATCCCGCATTTGGCTCTGTCAGGCAATACGCTCCGATAAATTCACCGGAGGCAAGCTTCGGCAAATACCGTGCCTTCTGATCAGCAGTACCGAAATAAGTGATCGGCAATGTTGCGATACATGTATGATTCGAATGCGCGACGCCATAGCTGCCGGCTGGGCCCAACGCCTCTCCGACGATGCCTTTGCTGATTTTATCCAAACCGAGTCCGCCGTACTGTTCTGGCACACTATGCCCCAGCAAACCAAGTACCCCTGCTTTATCTAATAAAGACTTGACCAACGTAAAATCCTGCAGCTCGATTCTCTCGTTATGCGGCCGCACTTCGCTTTCCAAAAAACGTTTCGCCGTCTTGTAAATCATTAGGTGTTCTTCTGTAAAATCTTCGGGAGTGAACACCTGCTTAGCAGCCGACGCTTCATATAAGAAGCTGCCGCCCCGGTATGCCAAAGTTTTATCACTGAACATTTCCGTCTGCCTCCTTTTTCTTCGCCGTCTTAAGGGCGTGGTGAATGAGGATTTTTACGAACGGGGCAAGCTGCGCAAACCGTTTGTCAGCGGTTTGCCCTTTTTTATACCGGTAATAAATTTGCTGGCAGATAGCTGCCAATTTGAAAGTTGCGAACGTCACATAGAAATCGATATTCGATACGTCACGTCCGCTTTTTTCCGCATAACGCTCGATAAATTCCTGTCTCGTATAAAACCCTTCCGTAACTGTCACTGGCGCTTTCCCAAAGCCTTTCTTCAATGCTTCCGGATCATCCGCTTCCATCCAATAACTCATTGCCGCGCCAAGATCGGCTAGCGGATCGCCGACAGTCGTCATTTCCCAGTCGAACAAGCCGGTAATTTCGCTGAAGTCTTCGGAAAACATGGTATTGTTCAATTTGAAGTCGTAATGGATGATAGCGGGTTCCGGCGATTCCGGAATATGCGCAAGCAGCCAACTGGCCAACTCTTCCGCTTCCGGTATGTCGTCCGTTTTTGCGCGTTCATAGCGGCTGATCCAGCCTTCCACTTGCCGTTCCATAAAGCCCTCGGGTTTGGCCATCTCAGCGAGTGGCGTTTCTGTGTAATCTATGGCATGCAGCTTCACTAGCTGCTCCACCATCAACTCTGAAATCCGGCGCCCCAAGTCAGCGGACGGCTCAACGCCTTCCGGAAAATCCGTATCGAGCACGAAGCCGTACCGCCTCTCCATGACAAAGAAAGGGCTTCCGATGATTTCCGGATCATGCGAAAAAACATAAGGCCGAGGTGCAGCCGGAAACAAAGGATGCAGCGCCGAAAGAATGGTGAATTCGCGTTCCATATCATGGGCTCTTGGCGCTACAGGTCCAAGCGGCGGCCGCCTCAATACCGCTTCCCAGTTGCCAATAGCTAATGCATAAGTCAAATTCGAGTGCCCTGCGCCGAATTGCCGGATTTCCAATTCACCTTCTGGCAACCCTTTAATCGATTTTTTCAGAAATTGATGCAGTTTGGCGTTGTCCAATTCCTCACCTGTCCGCACCGCAATCGTACCGTTCGAAGTTCCTGCCATTTCTTACACCTCTTCCACAAACTTTTCAAGTTGGCTGCGGATTGCTCTTGGAAGGCGTTCACTTTTCTGCTTTTTAAAATCAAAGCAAACAGCCCCTGCCTCGCCTTCCGCAATCAATTGGCCCGTTTCAGCATCCTCAATCCGGTGGCCGATCATGAAACTCGAATTACCGATTTTGGTGATAAATGAACTGACTTTCAACTTCTGGTCAAAAAATGCCTGATTGTTGAACGTACAGGCCGCAGACAGCAAGATGACATTCCACTTTTCAAGCTCCATCTCGAACCCCAGTGCTCTGAACAATTCAATCCGGGCTTCTTCCAAATAAATGAAATAACTGATATTGCTGACATGCCCGAGGGCATCTGTTTCGCTGAAGCGGACCTTTACCGTGATTTCATGTGCTGCCATCTCTGCTGCACCCCTTTACCTGTTTTTGAATTGCGGTGTTCTTTTTTCGATAAAAGCCTGTACGCCTTCCCGGACATCGGCAGTCTGAAACACCTCTTCGAATAATCCGGCTTCGAGTTCCACCCCTTGTCCGACTGTCAATTCCATCCCTTCGCCAACCGCTTTTTTGATGCGGGACAAAGCGGGAAGAGAAAAGCCGCCGATGCGTGCCGCCATTTTTCTGGCAGCTTCCATGCCTTGGCCTTTAGGGGCTACTTTGTTGACCAGGCCGATTTTTTCCGCTTCTACTGCAGAAACAGCTTGCCCTGTAAACATCAATTCCTTGGCTTTCGATTCTCCGACAAGGCGCGGCAGACGCTGGGTTCCCCCTCCGCCCGGAAACAGCCCAAGCGTTATTTCAGGGAGTCCAATTTGGGCATGTTCCTCGGCAATCCGAATATCGCAGCAAAGCGCCACTTCGCATCCCCCGCCGAATGTCAGTCCGTTCAGCATGGCAATCACCGGTTTTTCAAAGCGTTCAATCCGATTTAAAATCTCATGCGTTTCCATGAACTTGCCCTTCAGTGCAGGCTGCCCGATCAGGTTCGGGAACTCTTTTATATCTGCGCCTGCGGCGAATACGTTTTCCCCTTGGCCGGTAAGAATAACCGCATTGACACCCGCGTCTTCTCCCAACTCGCGGAAAGCTTCATCCAGCTCTTTGAACACTTGGCTGCTGATAACGTTCATCGGCGGATTCGCGATTTTGACCACCGCATAGCCTTCCCGTTTTTCTATATGTACAATTTCCGCCATTTTGCTTACACCTCAACTTTCTGATAATCGTAAAATCCTTTGCCCGTTTTCCGGCCCAGCTCTCCAATATCCACTTTTTCTTTGATGAATCCTGCTGGTTTGTCCGCAGGGTCGCCAGTTTCCGCGTATTGTTGCTGCATGACGTCGTAGACGATATCGATGCCCGATAAATCCATCAATTCAAACGGACCGATGGGATGGCGCAACGCTTTTTTGACAATTAAATCGATTTCCTTGAAATCCGCTATGCCGCCTTCATATAAATGGAGTGCTTCTTTTTGAAGCGCCCCCAGCAAGCGGTTCGCTACAAAGCCTGAAATTTCTTTACGCAATAAAACGCCAGTCCTGTTTATGCGTCTGCAAAGCTCCAGTGAAGCTTGGGCTGTCGTTTCCGATGTTTCATCGCTCATGACGACTTCCACGCAGTCCATGACAAGCGGCGGGAAAAAGAAATGCAGGTTGCAGACCCTATCCGGCCGCTCTGTCGCTTCAGCAATCAGCGAATTGACGATAGTCGAACTATTGGATGCCAAAATGGCGTGAGGCGGTGCAAGCTGATCTAAGCGTTCGAAAATCCCGCGCTTTACATCCAATTTCTCAACAACTGCTTCGATGACATAATCTGCGTCCCCAGCTGCGGTCTCCAGACTTTCAGTAAACGACAAATTACTGAATGCTGTGTTTTTTTCTTCTTCCGTCAACTTCTTTTTGGCGACCCATTGATCCATTATCTTACGGAGCGCGCCTTCCGCTTTGGCCAATGCTTTAGCATTGACGTCGTTCAATGCTGTTTGGAATCCGCCCAACGCACAAAGCATTGCGATCTGTTGGCCCATCTGCCCTGCTCCGACGACGCATACTTTAGTGATTTGAAATTCTGACATGCCCTTTTTCCCCCTCGCTCATAATGCCATTCAAAATCATATCGCTGAAAATTTCAGCGAGCTTTCCAGCTGGAATGCTGCCGCCCGGATTGAACCATTGGTAGCTCCAATTGGTCGCGCCAAGAATCGCGAATGCCGCCATGTCTGGCTGGATTTGGCGCCTGAATTCTCCGGACGCCACGCCTTCACGCAGCAGCTCTTCAATATTCATGCGGAACTGTTCCCGCTTTCTTTTCACAGCCTCTGCATTGGCCTGTTTCAGGTGGCGCATTTCCCGGAAAAACACCCGTCCGCTTGGGCCATGCTGCTCAATATCGCCAATCAGCAAGCCAATGATGCCGGTAATCTTTTCGCGGCTACTTGCCTCCGACTGCTGGATAGCCTCCTGCCGCATAAGCAAGTCGCCGATATAATCCGAGTGGATGTCCATCAGCAATTGCTCTTTGCTTTGAAAATAATAATAGAACGTTCCTTTCGTCACGCCAGCAGCTTCGACAATGTCTTGCACTGATGTCTCGCTAAATCCCTTTTCTTCAAACAACCGGATGCTTCCCTCTTTCAGTTTCGTTTTCATCCCAAGCCCCCGCATTCTAGATGGCGTGCATGCCGCCGTCGACAATGATGACATCACCTGTCACGTAATCCGAAGCTTTAGATGCCAAGAACAGTGCGGCTCCTTTCAAGTCTTCTTCTGTCCCGAAACGATTGAGCGGCGTCAGGTCCAATAGCCCGCTGCCTCCTTTTTCAATGAGCCCTTTCGACATCTTTGTCGGAAAAAATCCAGGCGCAATCGCATTGACGTTGATATTGTGCTGGCCCCATTTAGCAGCCAAGTCTTTCGTAAACGTGATGACTGCTCCTTTGCTGGTATTGTAGCCGATGGTGTCCATCAAACGCGGATCAATGCCGCCAAGACCCGCGACAGATGCGATATTAATGATTTTCCCGCTGCCTTGCTTGACCATCGCTTCGCCCGCTGCCTGGCTCATCAGAAATGTCCCGGTGATATTGACATCGAGCACTTTGCGCCAAGCGTCAAGCGGCATCTCCAGCACAGGAGCTCCCCATGTCGCGCCTGAATTATTAACGAGAATATCAATCGTTCCAAACTCTTCCAGCGTTTTCCTTACGACGTTCTCCACATCTTCCGGTTTGGTGACGTCGCATTCCAGCGCCAATGCCCTTACACCTTTTGCTTTCAGTTTTTCTGCCATTTCTTCGCAAGCTTCCACTTTCCTTGAGCACAGCACCACGTTTGCTCCAGCCTCTGCAAAGCCTTCGGCAATTTGCGCACCGAGCCCTCGCCCGCCCCCTGTCACGATAGCCGTCTTGCCATTCAATTTAAAAAGATCCATTACGTTCATTGGCCATTCCCCCATCCAAATTAACCGTTTTCCACATACTAACTAGTTGGTATGTTCAGAATACTTAATTTAATGGTACCGTTTTCATTTGATGATTGCAAGACCGGCGGAATTTATACGGTCATATAGAAAAAAGGGCTGTCCAATAAGTCGAATAACAGACTTATTGGACAGCCCTTTTTTCTACCGTAGGGTAAGGGAATACTATTGCTCCTGTCTCTGTCTCTGCATCGCTGCGCTAGCTTCGAGACATGAAAGTGCGTTGCATCGCTGCGCTAGCTTCGAGACATGAAAAACGTTGCATCGCTGCGCTAGCTTCGTCGCAAAGGAGGTCCCCCGAATCACTTTTGGGGCACTTCCTTTATTCCGGCAAAAATGCTTGCAGCCCTTTCAAGTCAACGTTGCCGCCAGACAGCACCACCGCAGCTTTCAGATTCGCGCCTTTCAATTCCCCAAACAGCAGTGGGGCTGCCGCCACTGCACTTGACGGCTCCACGAGCTGCTTGGTTCTTTCCGCTAAAAATTGGAACGTTTTTTTAATGTCGGCTTCAGACACTAATAGAAGGTCGTCTAGGTATTGCTGCAAAATCGGGAAGGTCATGGCTCCGGGTTGAGTTGTCCGCAGCCCGTCCGCAATGGTAAAGCTTTCCGGAATCGATGTGATGCGGCCGTTTTGGAGCGACAGCCACGTATCATTCGCCTCCTTAGGTTCTACGCCGATTACCTTGATGCCGGGATTCACGTTTTTCACAGCTGCCAGAATGCCGCTTATCAATCCGCCCCCTCCAACTGGCACCAGCAACACATCGAGTCCCTCCACTTGCTCGAGCAGTTCGAGCCCGATCGTTCCTTGTCCCGAAATGATGTCTTCATGGTCGTATGGCGGAATATAAATGCCGCCTTTTTGCGCAGCCAATTGCTGCGCTTTCGGGATCCTGTGAGCTGAAGTCGAGCCGCAATAGACGACTTCAGCGCCGTACGATTCAATGGCTTCCACTTTAACCCGGCTGGCATTTTCCGGTACGACGATGACAGCCGGAACGCCAAGCTGTTTTGCTACATAGGCTACCGCTTGTCCGTGATTGCCTGAAGAAGCAGCAGTAATCGACGCCGCTCCACCCCGCACCGCGTTTTTGACAGCGTTAGCAGCTCCCCTGATTTTAAAAGAACCGGTTTTCTGCAAATGCTCCGCTTTAAAATAAGTCCTGTTGCCGCTTGCCAGATCGAATTGTTCAGAAGTCAAAATCGGTGTGCGGTGGATAATATCCGCAATGTTCACTTGAGCCCTTTTTACACTTTCGAGGTCCACCATGGTTAACGCCTCCTTTTATGCCCTCATTTTAACACAACGCAAAAAAAGAGTAATCGATGTGTATTGAATCTAAGTTGTTTCGCAATTTAGCTTTATTATTGTTGCCCAGTGGGTAGTATATACTGATAGAAGAATGCGGAAAGGAAGGTTACAATGATTAAACGTTTAGTGGTGACCGGCTATAAGCAGCATGAGCTCGGCATCTTTGACGACAAAAACCCCGGCATACGCATCATTAAAAAAACCCTTGAAGACCGGCTTCGGGTGTTTCTGGACGAAGGCCTTGAATGGGTGATTTTAAGCGGCCAGCTCGGCGTAGAGACATGGGCAGCGGAAGTCGTGCTTGATTTGAAAGAAGAGTTTCCTCACTTGCAATACGCCATCCTCACCCCTTTTGTCGATCAGGAAAAGAAATGGAATGAATCTAAGCAAGAAAAATACCAAATGATCTTAGAGCTGGCGGATTTCCATCGCAGCCTCACCAACCGCCCATATGAGGCGCCATGGCAATTTATCGAGAAAAGTAAGTTTTTCCTCCGCAACTCGGATGCCATGCTCATTGTCTACGATGAGGAAACGGACGGTTCCCCAAAATTCACAAAACGGGATGCCGAAACTTATGCGGAAACCCATGACTACAAAGTGTTCACCATAACGGCGGATGATTTGCGCATTGCCGCTGAAGAAGAACAAATGAACGAATGGGACTGATCGACCCGACCTTATTGTTTGACCTGATGTTGGTTTATCGTTACGTTTACAAGTCATCTAGAAAATATCCACAGAAGGAGAAACTATGAAAAAAGCTTCGAAAGTCTTTTACATCGCATTCACTTTAGTCATCTTGACCGTCGCATTCGGCGTCATCGCACCCCAAGCCTTTGAAAAAATTACAGGCGATATCCGTTCTTTCATCGATACAGGATTCGGCTGGTATTATTTAATGCTTATGGCTTTGATTTTAATCTTCACATTCATCATCATCATCAGCCCTTACGGCAAAATCCGGCTCGGCAAAGATTCAGACCGCCCGGAATTCTCGACCATTTCCTGGATTTCCATGCTGTTCTCGGCAGGAATGGGGATCGGCCTCGTCTTCTACGGAGCGTCAGAACCTCTTAGCCATTTCGCCGTACAGCCGGCCACTGCTGAACCAGGCACTGACGCTGCATTCAAGGAATCCTTGCAGCGCACCTATTACCATTGGGGAATCCACGTCTGGGCAATGTACGGCATCGTGGCATTGGCACTCGCCTTCTTCCAATTCCGTAAAGGAGAGCCTGCGTTAATTTCATCAACACTGAAGCCGATTTTCGGCAAAAAAATGGACGGTCCGCTTGGCACCCTCGTAGACGTACTCGCTGTTTTCGCAACCGTCTTCGGCGTGGCCACTTCACTCGGCTTTGGCGCTGCTCAAATTAACGGTGGGCTTGCCTACCTATTCGATGTACCGCAGTCTTCAACCGTGCAATTCATCATTATCGCTGTCGTAACCGTGCTGTTCATCAGCTCTGCATGGTCCGGGCTCAACAAAGGCATCAAATACCTGTCCAACATCAATATGATACTGGCTGTTATTCTACTGATCTTGATGCTTGTCCTCGGTCCGACATTGCTGATTTTGAATATGTTCACCGAGACTTTCGGCAATTACGCACAGAATTTAATCAGCCTGAGTTTCCAGTCAGCGCCGCTTGATGCAGAAAACCGTCAATGGCTCAACAACTGGACAATTTTCTACTGGGCTTGGTGGATTTCCTGGGCGCCGTTTGTCAGCATGTTCATCGCCCGTATCTCGAAGGGTCGTACGATTCGCGAGTTCCTGATCGGCGTCGTCTTGACACCGACTATTTTCGGAGCATTTTGGTTTGCAGCTTTCGGCACAACCGCCATCGACTTGCAAAAAAGCGGAACTGATCTGGCCGGATTCCCGCCGGAACAAACTTTGTTTGCGATGTTCAATGAAATGCCTCTCGGATTCGCTATGTCGATCGTCGCTATATTGCTGGTCAGCACGTTCTTCATCACGTCAGCTGACTCCGCAACATTTGTTCTTGGCATGCAGTCGACAAAAGGGTCGCTGCACCCAAGCAACCAGATTAAGATCCTTTGGGGCATTGCGCAATCCGCGATCGCGGCCATTTTACTCGCTGTCGGCGGATTAGCCGCTGTGCAAAACACCATCATCGCAGCAGCTCTGCCGTTCTCGCTGGTCATGATCTTAATAATTGTGTCCTTGTTCAAGGCTTTGAATACTGAGATGAAAACAAACAGGACCCGTAAATAAAAAGAGCTGTCGAGAAATTCTCGACAGCTCTTTTTTACGTTCCTTCCGTCCGCCTTCCATGGGAAATAGAATATGCCAGTGAACGGAATGCGAGAATCCGGTCTTCCGAACATGCTATTCCAGGGACCATCACTGTTGGATCAAAAAGAATGTGGTCATCCCTCAGCTGATTGCGGCTTATTTCCAAATGCCCCGCGACGATTTTCCGCCGTTCTTTCGGCCATTCTTTTGTCGGGTCTCCCGTCGGATCTTCCGGCTCGCCGATGATGACGTTCAGCCTGAAACCGGCCGGCCCGTTTTTCAGACGGCTTTCAAGCTCTTGTTCAAAATGCCCCCGTCCCATTGCTTTTGCATCTTTCGGCGATAATGTCGCCACTCCGGCGTCTGGCTCCCACTCGTATTTGACAGGTGTGCGGCGCCCTTCCTGGTCGATGAAATAAAATGCATGCATAGAATAATAACGCCCTTTGGCAAAGCTTGCCGGTGCATGCATTTTCCGCAATACTTTAATAGCCGCGCGGCTGTCCGGGTATTTGATCAGCAATTTTGCTATTGCAAACAGCCGCAGCCTGCCTTTTTTGAGCGATTTCGCAATGCCGAGCATTTCGGTGAAGGTTTCCGGTGTCTTGGCGAAAAAAACCGGCGCATTGACGCCGACAATATTCGTCAGCTCTCCACCGGGCAGCTGAAACTGCACCGCCATTCCTTTGACCGGCGACATGGCGTCGGTCCATACCGGATCCGGTGAACTGTGCGAAAAGCGTACGGCCGCCTTCGTTTCCTCTCTTGCTTGCAGATGCGCCGCTGTTGTCAAATGAGCCACATCTCCTGTAGCTGTGAACACTGCTTCATAAATGACACCGCGCGCATGCGCCCGCCGATAGCCATTATGCTTGCCGAAAACTTTCTCAATGCGGTCGATGGCCATTCCAGCCAATTGCTTTTTCTCCATGCTATCACCTCTTTATTAAAAGCTATACCCGCTCATGAATAATTTTAAGTATTTCGGGAATACTAAAGAAGGCATATTTTTCAGAGGAGGAAATCACATGGATATCAAACATAGCGAAAACAAGTTCACGATTGTAAAAGACGGCGAAGAACTCGGCGTGTTGTCATATGTTCCAAGCGGCAACGTTCTGACGGTTGACCACACGGAAGTCTCGCCTCATCTTGAAGGCCAGGGAATGGGCAAAAAGCTGGTCGAGCATGTTGTAAATTATGCGCGCCAAGAAGGCAAATGTATTGACCCACAATGCCCGTTCGCCAATGGCGTTATCGAAAAGACTCCGGAATTCCAGGACGTCTTGCAATAAATCATCGGACATCCGCCAAGAGCGGATGTTTTTTTATGCCCTTTGCCGGACGTCGTTTCAATTGCGGCTATACGGGAAAACCAAGAGTAATAGCGGAATAGAAAGGGGTTTTAGTTGTGGATATGTCGCTTGAAGAAGCCATAAAGAAACACGCCCTGCCTTATCGATCTTCCGAAGACTTGAACCGGATCGTTGATGCCATCGGCAATTCCAAAATCGTTTTGCTCGGAGAAGCGACCCACGGCACTTCCGAGTTTTATACAATCCGTGCCGAATTATCCAAAAGGCTCATCCAAGAGCGGGGTTTTTCCATCATTGCCATTGAAGGCGATTGGCCGCCTTCCTATGTAGTCAACCGCCATGCCAAAGCGGATAGCGATGCGGACCAAGAAGGCCGTGAAGTGCTCCAGGCTTTTAATCGCTGGCCGACCTGGATGTGGGCCAATGAAGAAGTAGCCGATTTCATTGAATGGCTGCGGCTGCACAATGGTCAAAGCGCACAGAAGACGGGGTTTTACGGCATCGATCTATATAGTTTATGGGAATCGATGGAGGAGATTATCCGGCACCTCTCCGCAGCCGGCCCTTCCGGAAGCCATCTGGAACTGGCAAAAAAAGCCTTCGCCTGCTTTGAGCCGTTTAGCCGCGACCCGGAAAAGTATGCGAGGTCTTCCATCCATCCATTTAACCGGTGCATCGATGAAGTCGACAAGCTATTGTCAGCGCTGCGACAAGACGAAGCACTTTATAAAGATGAACCCGAAACCGCGCTCAGCTTGAAAATCAATGCACTCGTCGCCAGAAATGCGGAAGATTATTACAGCGCGATGGTGCGGGACGACACCTTGTCGTGGAATGTCCGTGATGGGCATATGGCTGCAGCCATAAACGAAATTAGGGATTCCCATGGCAAGGATGCGAAAATCATCATCTGGGAACACAATACCCATATTGGAGATGCCCGCGCCACTGATATGCACAGAGAAGGCATGGTCAATGTAGGGCAGTTGATGCGTGAACAGCAGCATGCCGAGGGTGTTTTCGCGGTCGGCTTCGGCACTTATATGGGCTCAGTTATTGCAGCAAAATCCTGGGGTGCGCCTTTCCAGAAGATGCGCGTTCCTCCCGCGCGCCTCAATTCGTGGGAGGAATTGCTTAACCGCACTGGCGCCCACGACAAGCTGCTGCTTTTCGGCGATGACAATCACGCCCTATTCGACCGCTGGGTCGGACACCGTGCCATCGGCGTCGTTTACCATCCGGAATATGAAGCGCATGGCAATTACGTACCATCGAAAATATCCCAGCGCTACGATGCCTTTATTTTCATCAATGAAACAACAGCGTTGACTCCGATTCCGATTGAAGAACCGAATTTATGACAAGTATCTCTTTGGGAGGAGAATACGATGGACAAAAGACGAGGTCTTATGCTGATTACTGCCACCGTCCTGCTGATTGGTCTGGCTTTGCTGCTTATTACGGGAACTGGGTTTCTTGATAAGCCCCAAGGCTCCAGTGCACCAGAGAAAGAATCAGAGCCGCCTGCTACAGGGGAAGTTTCCGAACCTGTAGAGGAACCCACCCTTCCAATTGAAGAGCGCTTCCCTGCTGAAAAGGAAATGGTGGTCCAAGTGGAAGGTACCGAAGAAAAAATCACCGGTCGCCTGAATATCGGAAAGAATGAATCTTATATCATATACATTGATGAAGAACGCTATAAAATGGTGGCCGGGCAAGAAGCGGATCCCGACATGATCATTCCCAAAGAAGCGCTCCCGGAAGGCTATCCTGAAGTGTCGATGGCAATCCTGCATACCCCTGACACTGCCCCGGCTGAACAAACCGCGGAGCTTGCCGAACAATTAAAAGCTTCTTTTCCAGACTTGAAAGAGGCTGAAAGAGTCGAGGAACCTGTCCAAGGCTTTCTCCTTCATGGCATCGCAGATGGCGGCCAGGAATGGGATGATCCAGTCATCCACGCTTACGTTGTCAGTGACGGGCAGCAAGGCAGCTTTACCCTGACGGAAAAGTATTTCCTGGAAGCCGCTGAAGGCCACGGTGCCCGATTCTACTCGATCGCCAAGGAATTCATGGTAGTTGCAACTGAATAATGGCGGAATAGCTTATGAGGGACCCCTTCCATTTCCGGGTTAGGGCAAAAAAAATGCGGACCGCTTTGGTCCGCATTTTTTCATTATACTAACTCATCCGCTCCTGAATTGAGGGAATAAAGGAAACTCCAATTATCCGCTTTGTATAATTGGCTGAATGTCATCTTATCGCCTGTACCCATTGTGGCTACATCTTGTTCAATCGCCACGACCATAGTGGTTGCGCCATTTTCAAGATTCAGGTAGACATCCCCTATAGAAGGTTTGATGGCATTCTTTTCTTTCAATTCCTCTTCCAGCCCTGCATCTTTTTCAAGTTGCTCTGCTGGCACTTTGGATTTGTCATAATAAGCGATATCGTTGCTTCCAGACACTTGGCCTGGCGCCATGACGAAAAATTCTTTCGCTTTAACCGTATTCTGGCGAGTCGTGATAACGTCTCTGCCTTCCACCAATTCAACTCTCTCGAATTCATTTAGCGCATAATGATCGGTATAATCCGGATCCGGCTTCGAGATGAAAATATAGCCGCCCTGCTCTGCTTCAAGGTCTTCACGCAATGTATAGCGCGTCCCCATCAGCATGAACGAATCCATGTGTTTCGGCTTATAGAAGGTCACATCTTCCGCTTTGCTTTCAAACTGCTCCATGTCTTTGATCCGGTACATCAGCACCGACTTTTTAGCCAATGGCTTTACCGAATACACTTTATGCAGCTCGTTGTTGAAGTAGACGAATTGTCCCTTCCTGACTTGCAATAATTTCATGTTATGCCCTCCGATCTCAGCTTTGCTCTCGCGTTTATTCTAGAGTAAATGAACATAGAAGTCCATGCATGTACTCGAATTGGCTGTTTTGTTATAGTAGGACAAGGAAACAAATTGCAAAGGATGTGATGAAAATGGAATTCGAAAATCGTGAAGAATACATTATCAAAAAATACCAGCAAGATGAAAACACCATGATCCAGCTGTTTGTCCACTGGTGCGCAGCCCGCCAATTGGACCCTATTGCACTTTATCAAAAAGCCTACCCCCATCAGGAAAAGAACCCGGCTTTGCTTCTCGCTGTAGAAGAATCCGCTGCCGAAATGGAAGAAATCGAGGTCGGTGATGACACGATGCTGGAAATCCTTCAGATGTTCGGCAACGACGATCTGGCCTTCGCTGTTTCCGAGGAAATCAGTAAAACGCCGCGCAAAAAATAAAGATCCAATGCGTTTCGCATTGGATCTTTATTTATGTTTTTTCCGCAATGCCTTCGCTTTGTTTTCAATGGAGCTTGTCCGCAAATTCTCATAGCGATTCGACGCTATATTGCTATAAATTTTATCGAGATAAGAATCATCATTTTTGGTTTCTTCCTCTGTTTCTTCTTCTACCTCTTCTACTTCTTCCACTTCTTCTGTTCCCTCCGGTTCAACCAATTCTTCTTCCTCTCGCTTCTTGTCCATTTTCAACGCCCTTTCTTGTTATTCACTTTATTACTGGGTTTTTCCCGGATAAAGCAGGCCTTAAACAAAAATGAGAAGGCACCATCTCAAAGAAACGGTACCTCCTCCATTAAACAACAGCCTTTGCGCCTTTCAGTTCTTTGCCAAGAAAATTCGCCAATTCCAGCATGCCGTACTTGCCGTATGCTGCTTCAGCATCTGCATTGTAATTTGTATTGGTGTTCACATCATAGGTGAAAATATCCCCCGCGCTATTACGAATAAATTCGATTCCTGCTACCGCAATATTATTTTGGCGCAGAAACTCTTCATATTTAGCGATGATCGGGTCATTGAATCCTTCAACCACTTGGAATTTCGGTTTTTCTCCTACTTCTTCGCCAACCGGGCAGAACAAGTCATCAATTCGGCATGCATCTGCCGGACAGAGTTCGAAGCCTTCTGATGTATCCACTTGCACCGCATAGACAAACTTGCCGCCGACAAATTCACAGCGGGTGATAAACGGTTCAGGCGCCTGAATGTATTGCTGGACTAGTGTGATGCCATCAATCGACGGTTCGAATCCGCCGCCGTCCAAGTATTC
Organism: Planococcus sp. TJ-301; assembly: GCF_058268475.1. NCBI lineage: Bacteria > Bacillati > Bacillota > Bacilli > Caryophanales > Caryophanaceae > Planococcus > Planococcus sp. TJ-301. The sequence continues at coordinate 198,385 of NZ_JBZDOH010000003.1, forward strand.
ATGCAAAGCTTCCATTGAATGGAATAATTGCACGCCGAGTCCTTTTCCGGCACGGTTGTGTTTAATAATGAATGACGCTTCGCCCAACTTTTCCGCCGCTTTCACGATTTGCTCCTTGCCGTTTGCCGCAATTGTTTTCGGCGTATGGATGCCGGCAGCGTTAAGTGCCATGTATTGATTCACTTTGCTGACTTCCAGACGCAGCGCGCGGCTGCCGTTGAACACTTTGCGCCCGTGGTGCTCGAGCCAGACAAGCACGGATTCCGTCAATTCCGGCGCATAGCGGTGGCCCCGCGTATGCGATGAAGCACTCATACGGCTGTAAAATACACCTTCTGGCGGCGTTTCGTTCAAATCCACCAAGCCTTCATCGATAAACCAGTTCTCGTAAGGCAATTCCAGTTCATCAAGCCGCTTGAATAAATGCGTGGTCCATTCTTCGTTTTCATGAATGACGTATATTTTTTCAGTCATCGTCTTCCTCCTAATTCGAAAGCGCTTGTAGCGCTTTGCGTTTTTCTTCCACCAGCGGCATCACTTTTTGGGAAAAGCGCTCCATCTCTTCCAATTGCGGAGAGAATTGCAGCAGCAATAAACCAAGCCCCGCTTCTTCATAAGCAAGGATGCGATCGGCAATTTGCTCCGGCGTACCGATCAAGTTCGGCCGCAGCCCTCGGTTTGAAACGGAATAGTCTTCCAGTTTCACTTGCTGCTCCAATTGTGATTTGCTGACAAAATCATTATACCCGACATAACCGCTGGCATCTTTCATGTCTACGATACGGGCATATTCTTCTTGCACTTCTTCTTCCGTATCGCGGCATACCACGTAAGCTGCCATGCCGAACGATTGCAGCGGCTCTTTCCCTGCCGCTTGGCGCAGGCTTTTCATATCTTGGATTTTCATATCGATTTCTTCCACGGTACCGCCATGCATAACATAGGCGTCGCAAGACTCGACAATCGATTTTTTGCCGCGCGGGCTTTCGCCTCCTGCATACAAAATCGGATTCGGACGCTGAACAGGTTTCGGCTCAAGACGTGCATTCTGGATGTCGTAGTATTTCCCTTTGAACGAAAACTCTTTTTCGCTCCACATGCCTTTGACAACTTGCAGGAATTCATCGGTTCGGTCGTAGCGTTCGTCATGTTCAGTAAAGTCGCCGCCGTATTGGCGCGCTTCTTCTGCCCACCAAGCTGAAACCACATTCAATGTAAAACGGCCATTGGAAATACGATCAATATTGGCAGCCATTTTCGCTGCAATGGCCGGGTTATGGAAAGCCGGCCGAATCGCAGTCATGATTTCGATTTTTTCCGTTACCGCCGCCAAGGCTGCTGCAGTCGACCAAGCTTCAAGGGAATCGGCTTCCATTCCTTTTATATCATTCAAATTCAATTCAGCAATTAATGTTGTGTCATAGCCCCATTGTTCAGCCCTCTGCACTACTTGTTTCGCATACTCAAAAGTTGCTGGCATGTTTTCATCTTCCACATTGCGCAGCCATCCGCCAAAAATCGGTAACCAAAAACCATACTTCATCTATGATCGCATCCTTCCGCATCTTACTATCAAAATCGTGAAAACATTCACTTTATTTAACAGAATAAATTGATTATATAGCAAACCTACTATTCTTACTAGTAAACTAGGTTATTAATGCAAAAAAAGCCCATCCTATCAAGATGGACTTTTTGCGCTGTTAAAATCGGTTCAATAAGATTCACTGATTCGCAAAAGAAGCCGGCATAACTACTGCTACTACTTCCCCTTTCGCACAGAGCACTTCTCCCACAAACACTTCGACAGCCACTTTGAATTTCTTCGGATGGATTTCTTCCACTATCCCAACCGCTTTCAGCACTTGCCCATCAGGTGTCGGCTTCAAGAAATCTACATGCAGCGAAGCAGTCACAAAGCGTGGAGGCTCTTTACCGCTTCCGGGTTCAAAGCCATTTTTGCGGTGCAGCGCAAGTGACGCGGAACCCGTGCCGTGGCAATCGATCAATGACGCAATCAGGCCGCCGTACACGAATCCGGGAATCGCCTTATGTTGCGGACCGGGTTTATAGTAGGTCACTGTCTCGTTGCCGTCCCATCCCGTGCGGAAATGATGCCCTTCCGTATTCAGCCGGCCGCAGCCGTAACACCAGGCAAAATCTTCTGGATAGTCGTCTTGAATAGCATGTACGATTTCTTCTATCATCGGTCTCCCTCATTTCTGCGGAATCCGTTTATGTATGCATGTTGTTCCGCTTATTTCAACATTTTACCACAGCAACCCGAAATCATCTGATTACTCTGACTAGCATCCATTAATTTAAGGCAAAGGAAAAAGCATGACCCTTTTCATCAGGCCATGCCCTTCCTTTTACCGCCCCTCGAATTGTTCCCTGGAGGGGATCGCACGCGGAAAATTTCTATTCAATTCTTCTACAATGTTGATGCCTGACGAAATTTGGTAACCCTCGCCAATGCATTGTGTTGCGCTAACTGTCATTTGCCATTAAGGCTTTTGCTTCGCATGTACCTCTCAGCGAAATTGGTGTTTCTGCAGTTAGACGTACTAGATGCACTTCCACAAAAAACTTACTGTTTACTGATTTGACACTGTCTGGATAGAAACCTTGTGTTGCAGTTGGTCCCTGACAAGAGTTGCATATCGCCAGTAAAGCAAAATTTTCCGCCAAGGCTGTGCAAGTCATCGTCTGGATGCGTTCATAAACTTACTTCGTTTATACGCGTTTCCCTACGTTATTCCGCCTTGTACTTGATGTATTCCACGTAAACATTTTGTTAAACCTATTTTTTAGAATTTTTTAATAGATTCTAAAAATATTTTTACAATCGCCTTGACGCTCTATATACTGATAGATAGTTCGATATCCGTAATATGTAGAGGAGAGATAATATGGTTAAAAGTTTGCCCCTGCGCTCAGAGGTACCAACAGAAGAAAAATGGGATTTAGCTAGTTTGTTTGCATCCAGCGAGGAATTCGAGCCTGTGCCAGAAGCGCTTGAAAAAGAAGCTGAAGCTTTCAGCGCACAATTCAAAGGAACGTTGGCAGAGCCAGCTCTCATCGTTGAAATGCTGGAAGCCTATGCTGTTTTATATGAAAAGATTACGCAGGCAGGCGCTTATGCAAGCCTATCGCTTAGCACTGACCAATCGAACGATGAAGCCCAGATGCGCGCGAGCCGGTTCGGTTCGGCAGCCGCGAAAATCGGCAGTCAGCTGTCATTCGTCGCAAGCGAGCTATTGGAACTTCCAGAAGCCACATTGGAAGCGGCTATCGCACAAGCACCGCCTTTTGAAAACTACTTGAAAAAATTGCTGCGGCGGAAACCGCATCAATTGCATCCTGAAGCTGAAAAAGCCTTAGCAGCTTATTCGGCCACTTTTAATGCTCCTTATGGGCTTTACAACACAACAAAGATGCTCGACGTGTCGTTTGATGATTTCGAAGCAGGAGGGCAGAAATATCCGCTTAGCTACGTGTCTTTCGAAGGGGATTGGGAGGCCGAAACCCGTACCGATCTTCGCCGTGCGGCATTCACCGCCTTTTCGGACAAACTTGAGGAATATCAGCACACGGCAGCCAAGACTTACGATATGGAGCTTCAAACCGAGAAGACAACGTCCGATTTGCGCGGCTACGACTCCATCTTCGACTATTTGCTGTTCGACCAGGAAGTCGACCGCTCGCTTTACAATCGCCAAATCGATTTGATCATGAAGGAATTGGCGCCGCATATGCGCAAATACGCCAAATTGCTACAGCAAGTGCACGGCCTCGACAAGATGACTTTCGCCGATTTGAAGATTTCGCTCGACGCTTCATATGAACCTGAAATCACTGTCGAAGAATCAAAAAAATACATTAACGAAGCCTTGGCTGTCATGGGTCCGGATTACTTGGAAATGGTGGAGCGCTCCTACTCGGAACGCTGGATCGATTTTGCTCAGAACACAGGAAAATCGACAGGCGCCTTCTGCTCGAGCCCGTATGGAAGCCATCCTTACATCCTAATTTCCTGGACCGGACGCATGAACGAAGTTTTCGTGCTTGCACATGAGCTTGGCCATGCCGGCCATTTCCATAACGCCAACCGTGAACAGAACATCTTCAACGCCCGCCCTTCGCTTTACTTTATCGAAGCGCCTTCCACAATGAACGAAATGCTGGTCGCAAACCACCTGCTCGCCAACTCGGACGACCCGAAATTCAAACGCTGGGTCATTTCTTCAATTGTCGCCCGGACCTATTACCATAACTTCGTCACCCATTTGCTTGAAGCAGCCTACCAACGGAAAGTATACGAACGAATAGATGCTGGCGAAAGCGTCAATGCGGGGATTCTCAATACAATCAAACGCGGCGTTCTTGAAGAGTTCTGGGGTGACGCGATTGAAATCACAAGCGGCGCTGAACTGACATGGATGCGCCAGCCCCATTATTACATGGGCTTGTACCCGTATACTTACAGCGCAGGGCTGACGATTTCAACCCAGGTTTCCAAACGCATTCTCAGCGAAGGCCAACCGGCGGTCGACGAATGGCTGGACGTCTTGAAAGCCGGTGGCACGAAAACCCCAACTGAACTCGCCCAAATGGCCGGAGTGGACATCACCACCGAACAGCCGTTGCGCGACACGATCGCTTACATCGGTGGACTGATCGATGAACTCGCTTCACTGACAGAAGAAATAGAAAAAGCATGACACATTAAACGCTGCCGGAAAGCTGATTGACGAGCTTTTCGGCAAATTTTTTGAACAAGCAAAAAAGCCCTGAGCAATCAGGGCTTTTTGTCTAGGCGGTTTTCGGCAACGCCGGCATCCGCTTTATGCTGTTCGGTTGTTGTATCTTCGACTTGCTGCTTCTTGGCAGGTTCCTCAGCTTCGTTATAAAACGCAGGATAGCCCTGTTGTTCCAATTTCTTCACTTCTTTTCTCGACGCTCGGATCAGCAGCCGGACAATGAGTATAGATAATAGGAAAATCACCAAAATTGAAATGATCCCCGGGATGTACTCTGACTTATCTTCAGGAAAATATAGAAATTCCATGTTTTCGTTTCCCGCCTTTAATGAGTGAATTTCTTTTCATTATACAGGATTGGCTTTTCCTGCTGGGCGTTGAACGTGAACATTTAGTGGCAAGCTGCCTCAATGCCCTTCCGACACGACCGTGAACCGCTTGTTCAAGTGGCGCGGATGCTCGATTTCATCTACTAGCGCCACCGCGTAATCCGGGTAACTGACATAGCTTTTGCCTTTGGAATTGAACGTGATGCTGTCTTCGCCGATCTCATAGCGTCCTGTCCGGCCTCCTGTTGGGTCGAAGAAAGCCGCCGGACTCAGAAATGTCCATTTGACGCCTTCAGAAGCCTCCAAATCAGAGAGGTTCTGCGACTGCCCCGCGGCAATAGCTTTAAAGGCTTCCGGGAACTCGGGCGTATCGATCAGCCGCGTCGTCCGTGCCTCATCGACAAACAAACTGCCGGCGCCGCCAACGACGATCAAACGGGTACCGGGAGCCCCTTTCATCGAATCAATCAAACTTTTCCCTGCTACAACATGTAGCCGGGCTTTTTCCGGGGGAACGCCGAACGCATTGACGACCACATCAAACTCCCGTAAATCTTCAGTAGTCAGCTCATCAATGTCTTTTTCTAAAACTGCTGCTCTTTTTTCAACCAGCTTCGAGGCGTCACGCACTATCGCTGTGACGTCATGCCCCCGCAGGAGCGCTTCTTTCATAATAAACCCGCCCGCTTTTCCTGTTGCTCCGATAATCCCGATTTTCATGTCTACCGCCTCCATTAATTAGAGTTGATCTACAGCTTCTTTCAAGATTTCAAACGAACGCTTTCTCTTGTCTTGATCATAAATATACGATACTGCCATCAATTCATCAATCTGCAATTCTTCAATAAACGGTGCTAACTGGCGCGCAATCGTTTCTTTGCTTCCGCTGAATGTATACTGGGCCATGCCTTGCACCATATTTTCTTCAGGGAAGGTCCATCGGCCGTCCATTGTTTGGACTGGCGGCTGCAAGGGATTCTTAGTGCCGCGGATGACATTCAAGTAAAACATTTTGCTGGAAGTCCCGAGCATTTCCGCTTCTTCATCCGTTTCAGCGGCCACTGCGTTGACGCAAACCATTACGTAAGGGTTTGCCAGATATTCAGAAGGTTGGAATTGGCTGCGGTAAATCTGCAGCGCCTGCTTCAGCTGCTGTGGCGCAAAATGCGCTGCAAACACATACGGCAAGCCGAGGCGTGCGGCAAGCTCTGCGCTTGAAGTGCTTGAGCCCAAAATGAAAATCGGCACTTCTGTCCCCACTCCCGGATAGGCATGGACCATTCCTTGGTGTTCAAGCGGCTTCAAGTAATTCTGCAACTCCACTACGTCTTGCGGAAAAGCGTACGCAGTTTCCTGTGAAGTGCGGCGCAGCGCGCGGGCAGTCTGCATATCGGTTCCAGGTGCGCGGCCCAGCCCTAAATTGACGCGGCCCGGATGCATCGTTTCCAATGTGCCGAATTGTTCGGCTACGACGAGCGGCGTATGGTTCGGCAGCATGATGCCGCCTGAGCCGGCTTCAATCGAGTTCGTGCTGCCCAATACTTTGGAAATCAAAATCGATGTAGCTGAACTTGCAAGCGTTGGTGTATTGTGGTGCTCGGACAGCCAAAATCGGCGGTATCCAAGTTGTTCGACATGCTGTGCCAAGTCCACCATGCTGTCAATTGCCTCTTTTGCTGTTTGTCCTTGTGAAATGGCAACCAGATCCAAGACGGATACTGGCAATGTTTTTATATTTTGGTCCATTGTTAAACTTCCTTTCAACGAAATCTAGTTTAACAATAAGACTAATATATCTCGAAGACAAACTATCTGCTTGCCTTGCTTCTTGCGAAAGCTTTTACAGATTTTTGCTTTCGCCAATTGCGGCAAATTGCGCAGTGCCACTGTAAAAAGAGCGGGCCGCTTCCAAAATTTCGTTGCAGTCGCCGTATTGCGGCAGATGCGTGAGCCACAATTCGCGGGCTCCTGCACGTTCAGCAAGCTCTCCGGCCTGTTTCCCGCTCAGATGGCCTTTGATGATGCCGACGTATTTTTCATACAGGTTCGCTTCAGAGACCAGGAGATCCACGCCTTCCGAAAACGCCACCAATTCTTCTTTCCACTCTGTATCCGCTGTAAAAACGACCGATTTCCCTTCAGCAGTGAATTTCAACGCCAGGCAATACACCGGATGAATCGTTTCACAGAACGATACTTGCCAGGGTCCGATTTCGATTGTTTGTTCGGCCTGAAGAGCCACCCCTTGCGTCACTCCTTTATAGGACAGGCTATCGAACAGGGCTTTATCCCGGTCGTGCGCATAAATTGGGAAAGGCGTCCGCCATTCTTTCAATTGCATGCCGACCATTGCCGCGTGTTGAAGCACACCAATGTCCGCTACGTGATCCGGATGATAGTGGCTGATGACCGCCGCATCAAGATCTTTCAGTTCCGTATAATTTTGGACAGCCGCGAGCACACCGCTGCCGCAGTCGACCAAACAGCGAAAACCATCCTGTTCAAGTAGAAACGACGAGGTCGCTTCATTTTTATTGGGGTAGCCTCCCCATATGCCGATTGTGGTGATTTTCAAAAAATCATTCCTTTCTGCCAACGCATTTTTTCCATTATAACGGATTCCACCGATTCCCACCTGTTTACAGCTAAGGGCAATGGGTATATAAAGTATGTATTTAAAACCCATTGGAGGGATTACTATGATAGTAAAACTGACGGTTGAAAACGCATTGCAAGCAAAAAAGGAAATTGAAAAGTTGGAGAGCCAAGGATACGATGATGACAATATCTATCTTTTTGCTCACGACCCTAAGCGCCAACACGATATCGCTGACGCATTGGACGCGGAAGATCCGGATTCCGGCTTTATGAACAAACTGAAAAACCTCACCACTTCACGCGGCGATCAATTGCGTTCTGAAATGCAATCTGTCGGATTGACTAAACAGGAAGCCGACCAGTATGAAGAAGAATTGGACAAAGGCAAACTTCTCATTGTCGCTAAAAAAGAATAACAGCAATACCAGCCACTCCTTTGGGAGATGGCTTTTTTTATGAAATAGTTTAAAGCGATTATTAAATGCTATTCAATTCTAACTATTGCAACACTTTACTTTTGAATAACATAAGAAAAACCCACTAGTAAGATTGACACACCAACGATTTATGCCATCCTCATCATTGTGCCTCGTACACATTTTTGCTATATTTGAATAAGGTTAATTTTCCAAATTATTTTATAAGGGGACATTCGATGAAGAAGAGTTTAAAAATGGCAAGCGCTTTCATTGGCATCATTGTAGGAGCGGGCTTTGCATCAGGACAGGAAATTATGCAGTACTTCACAAGTTTTGGCATCCTCGGAATTGTAGCAGCACTTATCTCGACTGCGCTGTTTGCTTACTTAGGCATGAATTTAACACGTTTAGGAAGCCGGATGCAGAAAGCATCCCATAAAGAAGTGGTCTATGGCATCAGCGGCAACATCGTAGGCCGCCTTGTCGATTACATAATTATTTTAACTTTGTTCGGTGTAGGTGTAGTTATGATTGCCGGAGCGGGTTCAATCTTCTCCCAGCAATTCGGCTGGTCGCCGGTACTCGGAAGCACCATCATGACAACTCTTATTCTCATGACAATCATGCTGAACGTGGATAAAGTTATCGCCATCATTGGCAGCATTACCCCATTTCTTATACTGATGGTAGTAGGCTTGACGATATATAGCCTTTTGACAATGGATCAGTCGTTCACGGCATTGGATCCGATTGCTAAAGAACAGCTATCGGCTATTCCAAACTGGTTCCTGTCTGCCATCAATTACGCGTCGTTCAATATCGCCGTGGGAGCTTCGATGTCCATAGTCATGGGCAGCACGGAAAAAGATGAAAAAGTAGCAGCGCGAGGCGGTTTGCTTGGCGGACTTGGACTGGGTGTTTTAATTCTCCTCAGCCATTTGGCCATATTCTCGAAAATCGATGTTGTCGGCAATTCCGAAATGCCGATGCTGCAAATTGCCAATGACATCTCCCCTGCATTAGGGATATTCATGTCTATCATTTTGTTCGGCATGATCTTCAATACCGGTGTCAGCATGCTGTATGCATTTGCTGCACGATTCTTTCAATCGGGCACATCGAAATTCAAGATTTTCGTCATCGTCATTTGCGTAGCAGCGTTCGGCCTAAGCTTTGTCGGCTTTACCGAACTCGTCAATATGTTCTACCCGGTTGTGGGCTATCTCGGATTTTTCCTGGTCGCCGCTTTAATCTGGTCAGACATCAAAAAAACGGGCAAACCCGAATTAGCAGCCGAATAAACCAAACCAAGCCGCCAAAGCATGCTATACATGCTTTGGCGGCTTTTCATGTTATGGTTTTAGAAACACTTGCCGGAAGGAGCTTTTTATGGACTCGTTTATAAAAACACCTCAGCAGCAAAAAATAATTGAGGAAATCCATTCCTTGCAAGGAGCGTTCGAAATGCGGGAACCCCAGCTGGATGCCATCGGTTCATTTCCTCACCAAAATATACAGGATTTGAAAAAAATCGATTACCATACGCTAACGCTGCCTGCGGAATACGGCGGCCAGGGCTTCGGCATATACGAATACATATTGGCCCAGGAAGCGATCTCCGAAGCTTCTGGCCCCACCGGTCTGGCAATCGGCTGGCATAATGGCATTGTTCTCGAATTTGCCGAGAACCGCCATTGGCATGCCGAACCAGCCAAATGGCTGCTTGAAGCAGTAAAAGGAGGCGCTCTCGTTAATACGGCAGCTACAGAAAGTAATGCAGGAAGCCCCACCCGCGGTGCATTGCCGAAAACCACAGCGGTTCGCGACGGCGATTACTTTATCGTCAATGGCGAAAAAATCAACACTTCGATGGCCCCGGCGCTCGATTATATATTCGTCACGGCCAAAGCTGAAAGGGACATGGTGCTGACGGTGGCTATACCCAAAGATACTCCCGGCGTCTCGATTGAAGAAACTTGGGATATGCTGGCCATGCGGGGAACAGCAAGCCAGACTTTGGTGCTCGAAAACGTCCGGATTCCTGCTTCCTACGTTTTAAAAACTGCAGCCGCGAAAGCTCCTGCCAAAGGCTGGCTTCTGCATATTCCGGCCTGTTACATCGGGATCGCCGCTGCCGCACGGAATTACGCGCTCCAATTTGCTGCATCTTATATACCGGCTTCACTCGGCAAGCCGATTTCAGAAACGCCAAGCATCCAAGGCCTTATCGGAGAAATGGAACTGGAGCTCGCAACAGCCAGGCACCTTTTATATGGCACAGTTGAGCGCTATGAACATGCAAAGGACAAGGGTGCCATGCAGTGCGCACTTGATGCAACCAAAATAGCGGTTACACAAGCAGCCATCGGCGTGGTCGACAAAGCCATGAAGATTGTCGGTTCCCGCGCCCTTTCCGAATCCAACCCCATGCACCGATATTATTTGAACGTTCGCGCAGGCCTTTACAATCCCCCGATGGAAGATATGGTCAAAGCGCAGCTGGCACAAAAAGCGCTAACCATTTTTCATCACACTGATAAGGAGTGAACAATTATGGGAATACAGATCCATTTGAATGATCATATTTTCGATGCGCTGAATTTTTCAGAGGAGTCGACCATTGATCCCACCAGCCAAAAATTTCGCCGTAAAATCATTTTTGATTTCAAGGTTACAAGCGAAAGTTACCATGATGTTGCCGTGCTGCTCTATGAAATGGAGTTTCATGTGTGCATACCGGAAAAAGACTTGGATTTCCAAGCAACCATCTCAAATTATTCAACATCGGTCACGAACCTTTACTTGGATGGCCAAGTGGCTGACTATCATCTGGAATTGATTGAAAAGCCATAGCAGTCAGTCTTTAGAAAACGACAGAAAAAAAAACAGGAAGCGGGCAGATTTCACATGCCGCTTACCTGTCTTTTTTCATTCACTTCTCTTAAAGCGGCTTTTACCGCGTTTCGCTTTCAGCCTTCTCATCAACGCTTCCGCCTTGTCCTCTTTTGCCGCTGCAGTCTCCGCATCCAGCGCAATCGATCTGATTTCTTGGCCTTCCAATTCAATGTCGAACCAGGAATGGACCTGGCTCCCCTCAGGCAGCCAGGCTGCGGGCAGGACGATTTCCCTCTGCAGCTCTTCTATCAAAATGACTGCCAAGCAGCCGTCTTCAATCCGATCGAGCATCCCTTTCATCCCATCATCCCCCTATGCATGCCAATCCTTGTTCTTCTATCGCGTCAATCTTCCCTTGCCCAATGCCTTTGATGCTATCCAACTCTTCAATCGTGTCAAACGGCCGTGCTTCTATAATGGCTTCTGCCAGCGCAGTGCCAATCCCTTCGATTTCCTGTAGCTCAGCGGACGAAGCGATATTGATATCAATGCAGCGGTTTTTCCCTTCCACAGTGATGCCGTCTTTTTCGGTCAATACTTCATAGGAAACGCCATCCGTTTCAATGCGAACAGTTCCGTTGACATCAGTGCCATACACTTTGGCTCCAGCATTTTCAGCGGCAGCAATCACTTCTGCGTGTGGATGGCCGTATGAATTGTCGATGCCTGCACTGTAAATAGCTACTTCAGGACTGACAGCTTTCAAAAACGCAGTTCCGCTCGATGTATTCGAACCGTGATGGCCCAAATGCAAAATTTCCGCGTTCAGCTCAGCACCGCTATCGATCATTTCCTCCTCTTCTTTGACGCCAGCATCGCCTGTCATGATAAAGCTTACGTCTTTATAAGTGAGTTTCAAGGAAATGGATTCCTCATTGCCTTTGCCTGTCACTTCAGCAGGGTGCAGCACTTCGATTTCCATGCCGCCGACATCAAACGTTTCCCCGGTGCGCGGTTCATAATAATCGATGCCATTCGCTTCGATGGCTTCCAGTGCACGGATAAAGGTATCTGACGTTCCGACATTGCCCGACAGCCACACTTCGCTGACTTCGAATTGTTCAATTATCTTATCCAGCTGCCCGATATGATCCGAATCGGGATGCGTGCCGACAACGATATCGATTTTGGACACACCCAGCTTTTCCAGGTAATCGACGGCATCGGTATCATTCCAGTTTCCTGTATCGATCAATATCGCGTAATCTTCAGTTTCGAACAAGGTAGCATCCCCTTGGCCGACATCAATGAAATGCACGGTCAATTCGCCGGCGCTCTTTTCCTGGAACGACGGCTTTTCCGTACCGCTATCGGCCGGTGCCTTTACACGTTCAAGGCATCCCGCCAATAACAGCGCCATGACAAGTATACCGAATAAAAATAGCCATTTTTTCTTCACAATCGCTCTCCTCTTTCCTTATGGAAATTTTACCATATCAGCCCTTTTGCATTCTCGCACAAACACTTTTATGGCAGAAAGAAAAGTGGACACAGCAAAAGGGAGGATGGTTCTGAATTTCTCCAAAACCGTCCTCCCTTCTTTTAAGATGACATATAATCTCCACCGTTGATATGCAGAAATTGTCCGGTCATATAGGAATTTTGCGGATCCGCCAAGAACACGAATGCTTTCGCAAGTTCATACGGCTGTCCTGGCCGTCCGGCAGGAACATCCTGTCCGAATCCCTCCCCGATATCGTCGTATAAAGCTCCGAAGGTTTCCGGGATCAACGGTGTCCAAATAGGTCCCGGCGCAATGCCATTCACCGCAATTTCCTCGCGCACGAGCCGTCGCGCAAGAGCACGGGTCATCGACACAATCGCGCCGTTTGCGCCCGAGTAGTCGATCAAATCCGAATGTCCACGGTACGCATTGATGGAGGCGGTATTGATGATGCGCGACCCTTTTTTCATATGGGGCAGCACGGCCCTTGTGAGATAGAGCATGGCGAACGCTTTAATTTCAAAGGTTTTCAGTATATTTTCGTCTTTCAAGTCAAGCGGTGACGTTTCCGGGTATTGGTATCCAGCATTATTGACCAGAATATCAATTTGGCCAAACGAGTCCAACGCAAACTGGACCAGCCGGCTGCTGTTTGCCGCTTCCCGCAAGTCGCCGCTTTGCGCCACCGCTTTGCCCCCGTAACTTTCTATGAGTTGGATAGTTTTCAGCGCACCTTCCTCATCGCCCAAAAAGCCGATGACTACTTTTGCGCCTTCTTTGGCGAAGGCAATAGCAGCCGCCTGGCCGATGCCGCTGCTGCCTCCGGTAACAATCGCTACTTTCCCCTCAAGAATACCGCCAGCCTTATAATCTCTCAAATCGGTGTTATCAAATTCTAAATCCGCCATACTTAACCTCCTTCCCGCTATAAAAGGTTGCTTGACACCCTGCTGAGTTGCCATACTTCATCCGAGTATTCCTGTATAGTGCGGTCGCTTGAAAAAATTCCGGATTGCGCAATATTGACTACAGACATCTCCTGCCAAGCCTGGCTGTTTTCAAAGGTACTGAGCAATCGCTCATGGGCTTTTTCGTACTGCAGGATATCTTTCAGTACGAAGAACGGATCATTACAGTCGACCAGCTGGTTTCGGATTGCGGATATATTTTCCGCACCGTCCGAGAGGCCGCCGTCCAATAATTGTGCCATTACTAGCTGCAAGTCCTGCTCGTGCTGGATGATATCCGGCGGATAATAGCTTTGTTCTTTTTCAAATTGCATCACTTGCCGGGCAGTCAATCCGAAAATGAATGCATTATCTTCCCCGACTTGTTCCACAATCTCTAAATTTGCGCCATCAAAGGTTCCTAAAGTTATGGCGCCGTTCATCATAAATTTCATATTGCCGGTGCCTGACGCCTCTTTCGAAGCAGTCGATATCTGTTCACTGACATCCGATGCCGGAAAGATTTTTTCCGCCTTGCTGACGCTATAGTCTTCAATAAATACGATGTGGAGGTGCTTTTTCGCCAACGGATCGTTATTGACTTGTTTTGCAATGGTGTTGATGAGTTTTACCACTTGTTTGGCGTAATGATAGCTAGGGGCTGCTTTGCCCCCAAAAATGAATGTCCGAGGGTAAGGACGGAATGACTGATCCCTTAAGATGCGGTTATAAAGCATCTGAATATGGAGGATGTTCATCAATTGGCGTTTATAGCCATGGATTCGCTTGATCTGAGCATCAAATACTGATTCAGGATCCACAATAATATCCTGATGCGTTTTAATGTAATCTGCCAGCTGCCGCTTTTTGGCAAGCTTTACCGCTTGAAGATCCTGGAGGAATGCCGGATCCTGGCTGAAACGATTGAGTTTATGCAATTTGATCGGCTCACGGATCCACTCATCCCCGATAGCCGACGTGATTAATCCGGACAACTCCGGATTCGCTTTCAAGAGCCAGCGTCGATGGGCAATGCCATTCGTGATGTTATGGAATTTGTGGGGAAAATGATCGTTCAGTTCTTTCATTTCACGCATTTTCAGAATTTCGGTGTGCAGTTTAGCGACGCCATTTACTTTATAACTGCCTACCACAGCGAGCGTCGCCATATGAACGACGCCATTTTCAATGATGGCAAGCTTTTTGCGCCGCCACTCATCTAACGGCTCCTGCTGGGTTTTTTCTTTGAAGCGGCGGTCTATTTCCTGGATAATCATATACACTCTCGGCAATAGCCGTTCCAGCAAAGAGCTGCTCCATTTCTCCAAAGCCTCTTCAAGGATTGTATGGTTCGTATAGGAAAACGTATGGGTCACAATCCCCCATGCTTCTTCCCATTGCAAGCCTTCTTCATCCATTAAGATGCGCATCAACTCCGGAATCGCCAGTGCTGGATGCGTGTCATTGATTTGAATGGCGACATGTCGCGCTAAATCACTTAGTGGGCAATCGCGATTTTTGACGATTGTCTGGAGCGAGGCGCTGCATAGAAAATATTGCTGCTTGAGGCGCAGTATTTTTCCCGCATCTAAGGAAGCATCAGGATATAGCCGGTCGGTCACCGCAGCGATTTCCTGCTCATACAGCGATCGCTGTTTGCCTTTAGGCAAAGGGCGGCTAGACACTTCCGCTTGCCACAGACGCAATGTGTTTACAGTCTTTCCCGCAGCTCCGACAACCGGATAATCATACGGCACCGCTTTGATCCATTCCGCGTCCTTCAAAACAGGTTGTAACAGATTGCTTTCAAGGCCGGGTTCAATGAAACCGAAAAAAGGGATGTCCAACGACAATTCTTCTCTTCTGATGCCCCAACCCTCTTTTTCCTCAATCCAGACAGTCGGCTGTTCTGTTTGAAACCCGTCGTGGAAAATCTGCGTGAACAAACCGCCCTTATAGCGCAGGCCGCAGCCATGCCCCGGCAGTTGGAGAGAAGCCAATGAATCCATAAAGCAAGCAGCCAGGCGGCCAAGACCCCCATTACCCAAACCGGGTTCAGGCTCCAGCTCTTCGATGGCATGCAAGTCGAAGCCAAGTTCTTTCAGACCTTCCCCTACGAATCCATGCACATCCAAATTCATCAGGTTCTGTCCTAAAATCCGCCCCACTAAAAATTCAATGGAAAAATAATATAATTGCTTGCGCTTCTGATCTTTGTATTGTTGATTCGTCTTCTCCCAGTCATCATACGTCCACTCTTTCACCATAGCCGTTAGAACCGAATAAACAGTTTGCAGGGACTCTTTGTCTTCCCGTTGTTCGAGGCGCGCCACAAAACTCTCTTTGAACCGCTCTTTTGAACTGAACATCCCCATCCTCACCTTTCGGCAATCACATTATAGGCCTCAGCATAGATTTCCGCAGAACGCTTCCATGAAGAATCGCGCTGCATGCCATTTTTTTTGATGACTTCCCAATGTTCCGGGTTCTGATACAACTCCAACGCCCGCTCCAAAGCTTCTTCAAAGCTTTCATTCGCAGAAAAATCACTTAAAAATCCATTGCCAGTTTGTGCTGCGACGTCGTATTCGACTACCGTGTCTTTTAATCCACCGGTTTTATTGGCGACGGGGACAGTGCCGTAACGCATCGAAATGAGCTGGCTCAGCCCGCACGGTTCAAAATGAGATGGCATCAGGAATATATCGGCTCCCGCGTAGAGGAGATGGGCGAGGTCCTCATCAAAGCCGATGTATATAGCCACTTTTTCAGGAAACTCTGTGGCTAGGCTTTTGAAAAGCTGAGCAACTTCTTCATCACCAGATCCCAGCAAGATGAATTGCACATCCCTTTCCTTCAACAGCTTCGGCAGCAGCTCCTGCAACACGTCCATCCCTTTTTGTTTTGTGAGCCGGGAAACGATAGCCAATAACGGAATATCCCCCCGTACCGGAAGCTTGAATCTTTTTTGGACGGCGCGCTTATTGATCGCTTTTCCTTCCATCGAAGTTTCGTCGTATTCCATTTCAATCACCAAATCGGTAGCCGGATTGTAGAACTCGGTGTCCAGCCCGTTCAAAATGCCAACGAGGCTTTCGCCCTTCTCCTGCAGCAAAGTTTCAAGCCCTTCGCCGTAGCGGGCAGTCAAAATTTCATCTCGATAAGTCGGACTGACAGTCGTCACTTGATCAGCAAACAAAATTCCCGTCTTCAGGATATTAAAATATCCTTTCCACTCGGCGGTCCCGTCCTCGTAATACGCGCCATCCATTTCATATTCCTCGGTCAATACGCTTTTCGGCGAATTTCCTTGGAATTGCAAGTTGTGGATGGTCAATATGGTTTTTATTTTTTTGTTCATCGCCTTGTAGCACGAATCTTTCTCCATCAGGAATGGGATAAGGGCCGTGTGCCAATCGTGCAAGTGCAAAATGTCCGTTTGCTCTCTCTGGTTTTCTACGATTGCCAGTACTGCGCGGCTGAAGAACGCGAAACGCGTATGGTCGTCCGGTTGGCGGTAAATCAGATCCCTATCAAAATAGGCGTCGTTTTCAACGAAGATGTAGTCGACTCCTTTCAGCTCATAGCTGAAGGTCCGGCAACGGTGATTCTGCCCTTTGAAAGGCACTTCCACTTCTTCTCCCAACGTGAATTCCTTTTGGTATTCTTGTGGGATCAAACTGTATTTCGGCAAGACGACCGTCACTTCACAGCCAATTTCCACCAGCGCTTTCGGCAAGGCACCCAATACATCTGCCAAGCCCCCCGCTTTTACAAAAGGCACACATTCTGCGGCCGCCATTACAATTTTCATCTGACTTCCTCCTTCAAAATCCGTTCCCCTTTGCGCAGCACAATCGGCTCTTCCGCTGTGCCTTTAAGTACTGTCCCCGCTTCAATAAAGACATTTTTATCAGCGATGACATAGGCCAAATCGCAATTTTCTTCAATCGTGCATTTCTGCATGATGATACAATGGTCAGCCTTCGTATTTTCCTTGATAACGACAGCCCGGCTGATGATGCTGTCGACGACAGTCCCTCTGATCGTCGACCCATTTGCCATTAACGCGCGCTTCACTGAAGAACCTTTCATATAACGCGTAGGTGGTTCGTCTTTCACTTTTGTGTAAATCGGACGTTCCGGCAGAAACAGTGCATTGCGTTTTTCCGGCTCCAATAAATCCATGGATGCTTTGAAATAACTGTCGATAGAATCAATGACAGCGCAATAGCCCTTGTATTCATAGACACCGAATCTATAGCTGCTTTTCTTCCTTCTGACACAATCTTCCACACTGAACACCTGGTTTTGGCGGTAGTTCTTCAAAAACTCAATGAGCAGGCTTCTCTTCAGGATATAGCTTCTAAGCGGCTGGCCATTGCTCACCGCTTCCGTCACATCCGCACCGGACTCGATATGCGATTCCAACATGTCTTCATAATCTATTTGGGAAACCGTAAAACAGTTTGTGATCACTGCGTATTCCTGGCGGCTTCTTTCGAAAAAGACCATATGCTCTTCCAGCGCTGCAAATCCCCCTACGCTCATTTGGCCACTGTCTTTAGTGGACACAGGCAAGAAGAATAGACCGTCTTTCCGGCGATCAAGGTCCCAGCTTTTCCCTCTTCCGATATGGTCCATCAACGAAACAAACGGATAAGAAGGGAAAACGCCTACGGATGTGATGCCCGAATTGACGATGTTGGATAAAGTGAAATCGATGAGCCGGTATCGCCCAGCGAACGGGATGGACGCAGCTGACCGGTATAAGGTCAAATCTTCCAGACCCGGCAATTTTACAGTGGCATCAATGATTGCAACTAATTTCATACTTCCGCACTCTCCTTCCATTCATCGATTATCTCTTGCGTCAAAAGGATGATTTCTCCTTCTGGATCGCCAATTTCAAAGTTTTCCGGGATCATCAGGCCAGGCGGGATAATCGTTCTTGCTAATTTCGCACCAGAACCGATGACTACACGGTTCATGACAACGCACTCGTAAAGGGATGCGCCTTGTTCAATGTGGACTTCCTGGAAAATGATCGATTTTTCGGCTTTGCCTTCAATGACGCAGCCTTCGTTGACAAAGACTTCCTGCAATTCTCCTGTTTCCGTCACAACTTGAGGCGGCAATTGCCGATTGGAGGAAAAGATTCGCCAGCCCGGATCATGCAAATTTAAACCTGAATGGGCGTCCAGCAAATCCATATTCGCCTCCCACAGGCTTTCAACAGTCCCGACATCTTTCCAATAGCCCTTAAATGGATACGCGACTAATTTTTCGCCTGCTTCGAGCATCAACGGAATGATGTTTTTTCCGAAGTCATGGGAAGAGTTTTCATTGGCATCATCTATAGTCAAATATTTTTTCAACTTTTGCCAATTAAAAATATACACGCCCATCGAAGCCAAATTGCTTTCTGGCTCTTTTGGTTTTTCAACAAATTCCGTGACATTCAAGTCAGCATCTGTATTCATGATGCCAAACCGGCTTGCTTCATTCCATGGTACTTCAATGACCGAAATAGTGGCATCCGCTTTATGTGATTTATGGAAATCCAGCATTTTTTGGTAATCCATTTTGTAAATATGATCACCGGACAGGATGAGGACGTATTCAGGGTCTTGTTCCATTAAATAAGTAAAGTTCTGGTAAATGGCATTGGCGGTGCCGTTATACCATTTGATGCCGTCCATTTCCGCATATGGAGTCAGCATGGTTACGCCGCCGCTTCTTCTGTCCAAATCCCAAGGTGTTCCAAGCCCTATGTAGCGGTGCAGTACATGGGGCTGGTACTGGGTAAGCACACCGACCGTGTGGATCTCCGAGTTGACGCAATTCGATAAAGGAAAATCGATAATCCGGTATTTTCCGCCAAATGGAATCGCCGGCTTCGCGATATTATAAGTCAATGATTTCAAACGGCTTCCCTGGCCGCCAGCCAGCAGCATGGCAACTACTTTGTTTTTCAAGTTCATCCACTCCTATCTTTTTTTGTTTTCCAAACACTCATTGTATAAGCGGGCAAGTCGATGGCTATGGAATAATCCTGTCCATCCCAAGGCTTTTCGCGGGCATTATGGACAGTTCCGAGCCGCGGTTCCTTGCCGCCATAAGCGGTGTCATTCGTCGTAAAAATTTGTTCGTACGGGAAATCAGCAGGGACCCCCACTTCAAATTTGCTATAGCTGCGGTCCGAGAAATTACAGACGATGATACATTCATCTGCCGGAGCCCGCCCCCTGCGGATAAACGCAAGAACGCTTTGCTCATGATTATGCGGATCCAACCACAAGAATCCATCCCGGACATCATCAAGCTCATGCATCGCTTTTTCCGTCCGGTAGAAAATCAGCAACTCTTTGGTGAACAGCGCTATCTGGCGGTGGGCTTTATAGTCGAATAAAAACCAATTCAACTCAGGCTGGAATGTCCATTCTTCGTCATGCCCGAATTCCTGTCCCATGAAAAGCAATTTCTTTCCGGGATGAACTGCCCAAAAACCAAGCAGTAAACGCAATTGCTGAAACTTCTCTTCCAAATCTCCTGGAAACTTATGGAGCAAAGATTTTTGGCCATCCACCACTTGGTCGTGCGAAAAGATTGAGATATAGCGTTCCTCGTAATAATAGGTCAATGCGAAACTCAACATATGGTGGATATCTCTCCGTTCAGTGGATGGGGTCTGCATATAGCCTAGCGTGTCGTGCATCCAGCCGAAGTTCCATTTATAGTGGAAGCCGATCCCGCCATCTTCGACTTCGCCGGTTACCTTCGGATAATGCCAGGCATCTTCGGCAATGAGAAGCGCTGCGGGATGCTGCTGGCGCAAGCGGGTCGTCAATCTCTTCAAAAAAGATACCCCTTCTTCGTTGGGAACCCGGCCCTCGTCATTCGGCACATACAGCAGCTTCATTAGCGCATCCATCCTGAACCCGTCAAACTTGAATTCTTCCAGCCAATAATTTGCGCTTGATAACAGGAAGCTTACAACTTCCCCACGCCGAACATCGAAGTTCAATGTGCCCCATTCCGGGTTGAACCGCCGCCCCTCGCGAGAATCCTCGTAGAGAGCAGTGCCGTTGAACAATGCGAGTCCGTGAATATCTTGACAAAAATGCCCTGGCACCCAGTCCAGAAAAAGACCGACTCCATTTTCCGCACATTTAGAAACGAAAAATTTCAAGTCATCCCTTGATCCGTATCGGCTTGTCGGCGCAAAATAGCCGGTTGTCTGATAGCCCCACGATTCATCGAGCGGATGCTCGGTGATCGGCAAGATTTCAATGTGGGTGAATCCCTGCCTTTTAATATAAGGAATCAATTCACCTGCCAATTCACGGTAAGTCAGGAATTTTCCGTCTTTTGCTTTTTTCCATGTGCCGATGTGCAGTTCGTAAATCGCCATAGGTTTTTCAAAATGCCCTTTGGACTGGATCGTCTTGTAATTCAACGCCGATTTGGACCATTCGTGCTTGGAACTTCCAGCAACTACGGAACGATTAGCCGGCCTGATTTCCCCGGCGCGGGCAAAAGGATCGGATTTCGTCAAGATTTCCCCCTGAAGGGTTTCGATTTCATATACGTAAACGGCATCTGCCATTCTCCGGGGTATCCGGACCTGCCAAATGCTGACATCTTTCGGATGATGTTCCATCGGGTATCGATCGTCCAGTTCCCCTGCAACAGAGCTACAAAGAACCGAGACACGCTTTACGCCCGGTACCCAAACGACGAAAACTGTTTCATCTTGATAAGCATGAGACCCAAAATATAAATAAGCGTCCATCATGTGCCCATTGTGGAAATCTGCTAATTTTTCATCCGTTAGCTCTGTTTTGCCATTGCCCAAAAAAACACCTCCCAAAACTGGCGCATATTATCCGCATCGTCATCCCATATTCCGGACTCTGTTCATTCGCTTTCGATTCCATTTTTAAGCGCCGCTGCGCCCCCTAATCTGACTGCTGCGGGTATACATGTCTATACCCTGATTGCACCTTAAATGCACCCCAGAATACAGCAAATATATAGATAATAGTATTCTGCACAATAGGCAATAAATCCTTGTAAAAAATCGGAATTTAAAAAAGTATTGAAATTATAGGAAGCAAGGAGCAGATTCTTCTTCACTTTGCGTTCTTAATATTTACACATAAAAAGCATTTCAAGGTCTTGTCCGATGGCGGATATTGTTCTACCCTTAAGGCATGCGTGTTTAATAATAGAAAGGATCTGGATCAATTGAGCAAAAAATTCTGGATTATTGCGTTCTTGCTGCTGCCCCTTGTGCTCGCCGGATGCGGCAATGGCATTGAAGACCCCCTTAATTGGGAAATAGAAGATTTCACTTATACGAATCAGGAAAACGAAGAATTCGGCCTCGCAGATTTAGAAGGCGAAGTCTGGTTGGCTGATTTCATCTTCACGAATTGCACGACTGTGTGTTTGCCCATGACTTCGAATATGGTCGAGCTGCAAAAGCAATTCAAAGAAGAGGGCCTCGACATTAACATCGTATCTTTCAGTGTAGATCCGCTTGTCGACAAACCGGAAGAATTGAAATCCTACGCTGAAAATTACGGTGCCGACTTAGCATCGTGGAATTTACTGACTGGCTACACCCCACAGTCCATCGACAAATTCGCTATGGAAAATTTCCGCACTATCGCTAGAAAACCGGAAGATTCCGACCAAGTGCTCCACGGCACGGAATTCTATCTCGTGGATAAAAACGGAGTCGTCATGAAAAGCTATAACGGCGTCAATCCTGTTGTCGAAGATATTATCTCTGACGCAAAAATCCTGCTGGCGGAGGAATAGGCCTTGAACAAGAAAACTGTATGGGGTGCCGCTATTATCCTGGTGTCCGCAGCCTTGATTGCTTTGCTTTTCTTGCCGCGGGAAAATAATCCGTCACCTAATGAGCGTGTGGTATTGGAACACACATACCGCACATACATCGCTCCTTCATGCTTTGAAGAATCAGATCCCACTAATTTCATCGAAGACAGTACACTCCAACAAGCGCGTGAACTCGGCTACCCGCCTGACACCGCTTGTACAGAAAAGGCATTTCAAGGCAATCATGACAGCTTCTTCATCGATTTCCTGAAAGAGCTGGAAATTCTGAAAGATGGCACGCCTGATTGGTAAGAACAAAAGCGGACAGCGAAACGGCTGTCCGCTTTTTTCCGCTGTCGGCAAGCATCCAATCCCAATATTCAGTCCAGCCCTTCACCACTTTTTTCAGCGTGTTCCCGCATACCTTATACAAACCGGCGCTTTCGTATGGACCGGTTTGCCATGAAGCTGCGGCATTCCCGCATCGTCAATCTTCAGCACCGTCAGAGACCCGGATTTTTCATTGGCGGCGATAAGCCATTCATTGCCAGGGGCCAAGGCGAAATGGCGCGGCCCTTTACCCCCGGTTTCTGCGAATCCCAATGCATTCAATGTTCCATCTTCTTCGATCGAGAAAGCGGCAATGCTGTCATGCCCGCGGTTTGAAGCATACAGGAATCTGCCGTTTTCCGAGACCACCAGTTCTGCGCTAGTATTCTGCCCTTGCCAGCGTTTGGGCACGAGCGATAGGGCCTGCAGCTTGTCGATGCCCGCCCCTTCCCTGATTCCATAAACCGCAAGCGTCGAGCTCAGTTCTTCCAACGCGTAAAAAACCTTCAGAGATGGATGGAAAGCCACATGGCGGGGCCCTGCACCGGGCGCCGTTTCAATAATACGCTGATGTTCCAGCTTGCCGTTTTGGCGGTCCATTTTATAAATGTGAATTTTGTCCATGCCTAGATCCGGTACTAGAAACAGCTGTGTCCCCGGAATTTGGGAAACGGAATGTGGGTGGGCTGCATCCTGCCGCAGTTCATTCGGCCCCGCTCCTTCATGTTTGGCTGAATCTGCCAAAGCGCCGATCACTCCATCCTCATCCAGCGGAAAGACATTTACATTGCCTCCGGAATAATTAACAGACAGCAGCCATTTGCCTGATTCATCAACAGCGGCATGTGCCGGATGGGCACCATTAGACGGCTGTCGGCTGATTTCCGTTAACGTTTCGGCTACTAATCCGAAACGCCACGACACAAGTTCCCCGCTATCCGTTTCGCTGCAGGTAATGAATATTTCACCAGCTGGGTGGAACGCCAAGTATGAGGGCCGCTCCACTCCCCCTGCCCCTGTCTTTTCTGTCAAACTCCCGTCCGCCGGATCGAACTGCCATAGCTTGACTCCTGGCTCATCAGCTCTGGAATATGACCCCGTCAAAAAATATTGCATCCATCCGCCCCCTCAAGCTGTATTTCATTTAGAATATTCCGTCTTCTCCCAGTATACGGGAACCGTCCATATCTTTCAATTTCATCCGGGGCGATTTAAAGTTAGGAGGAAGAGCACCCATCGACTATAATAAGAAGTGGGATTCTGTAAACGTTTTCCCTTTCCGACAACGCTGTAAAACGATTCTTCGCCGGCGTTTCGCCTAATGGACGAAGAGCAAAACAGCAGATTACCAAACTCATGTATTAAATAAGAAATCATGGCGGCAGCTGCGTCTTTTATTTCGGGAGGCTTCAGGCATCCGAAAAGTATAGGAGGAAAAAAAGTGGGGTTAACTAAAGACTTTTTTATTGCTTTGTCAAAGAACCAGGTTTTGAATAGCGGGGCAAAAAAATGGGGGCTCAAATTGGGCGCCAGCAAAGTGGTAGCAGGCACGGATATCGACAGCATGCTGAAATCGGTCAAAGAATTGAATGCGGACGGAATCAGCGCCACAATAGATAATTTGGGCGAATTCGTCTATAGCAGAGAAGAAGCGCTGGAAGCGAAGACCAATATCCTGGCCACCTTGGAAGCCATCCAGCAACATGGTGTTTCCGCGCATATGTCTGTTAAGCTAACTCAGATCGGGTTAGATGTCGATCACAAGTTTTGCTTGGAAAATATGCGTGAAATTGCCGAAGCGGCAGCGCGTTACGCAATTTTCATCAATATTGACATGGAAGATTACAGCCATCTTCAACCGACACTCGATATCCTCCACGCACTGGTAAAGGAATTCGATAACGTCGGCACTGTCATCCAAGCTTATCTGTATCGTTCTGAAAAAGATTTAGAGCTTCTGAAAAATGTCCGTTTGCGCTTGGTTAAAGGCGCCTATAAGGAAATCTCAGAAGTGTCTTTCCAAAGCGCGCAGGACATTGACAGCAATTATTTGAAGCTGATCAAAATCCGCTTGCAGCAGCCGGGCTTTACGTCGATCGCAACCCACGACCACGTGATCATCGATGAAGTAAAACGCTACGTCAAAGAACACAATATCCCGCTTGACCGTTTCGAGTTCCAGATGCTTTACGGTTTCCGTACTGAACTTCAAAAGCAATTGGCACAGGAAGGATACACATTCACCGTTTATGTACCGTTCGGAGAAGACTGGTATGGCTACTACATGCGTCGCCTGGCAGAGCGTCCACAAAACATCAACCTTGCGTTGAAAAGCCTCGTCTCAAAATAAAAAAGCGCATTTCGGAAGCCAAGCTTCCGAAATGCGCTTTTTCTTTTATTCCACTTCTCTGATCACGAGCGGAGCAAGATCCTGCTTCAGCCGATTGCGGTATTGTTCGTATTGAGGCGGCAGCATCAGGTCTTGCCCCATTGCCTCCTGTGTTTCATCCACTGCGAAACCTGGCGGATCTGTCGCGATTTCAAATAACAAATCGCCGTATTCACGGAAATAGATGGCATTAAAATAATTCCGGTCTTGTACAGGTGTTACACCGAGACCATAAGCTTCAATATGATGCTTCCAGTCCAGCTGGTCTTTATCATCTTTTGCCCGCCAAGCAATATGATGGACTGTTCCGACACCAATCTGCCCGATTCCGACAGATGCCAATTTTACATCGACTGTATTCCCGAGTTCAGCCGGAGAGCGGAAACGCAGCACGCCGCCGTCTTCGCCAATTTTTTGGAGGCCCATTGCCGTTTGGAGAAGCTCAGCAGTCTTTTCAGCGTTGGACGTGTACAAAACAGCGCCGGCAAAGCCTTTGATTGCTGTTTCCGGCGTCACTTCACCGAACTTCCAGTCGTTCGCCTTCCCTTCTGCGCGTTCAACCAGCTCCAGTTGCAGACCGTGCGGATCATTGAAAGCCAAATAATGTTCGCCAAAGCGCTCAACTTTTTCAACCGCTACTTCGAACTTAGCCAATCTCTTTTCCCAAAATTCCAAGGCACCTGATGGAACAGCATAGGATGTCACGCCGACTTGCCCGTCGCCGATTTTCCCTTTGTAGGCATTTCCCCAAGGGAAAAATGTGATGATGGTCCCCGGCTCGCCTAAAGAATTCCCGAAATAAAGATGATACGTTCCGGGATCGTCAAAATTAATGGTCTTCTTAACTAAACGCAACCCCAACACACCTGCATAGAAATCAGCATTTTCCTGCGCATCTCCTACAATGGCGGTGATATGGTGAATGCCTTCTATTTGTTTTGCCATAAACAATCAGCTCCCTTACTTTTGCTATAGATTTATTTTATCATCATGATATCTCGAATTCAAGATAGTGAACAACCACCCAGTACCCCGAATTTTTGGGCAAGACCGGTAACCTTCTTACACATTCTTTCCTTCTTTCTTTAATGCTTCTTTCAGCTCTTTAATTTCTTCTTCCTTCTCTTCCTGTTCTTCCATTTCACGTTCTTTAATCTCTTCTACTTTCTCCATTTCTTGCTGGTATTCTTCTTCCACCTCTGATGTCGATGGCAAAAACGGTTCATCGTTGTAATCGGTACGTCTTCCGTAACGCAGCATTTCGTAAATGATCATGCCGTTATTGGGCTTACCATTGGCGGTTTTCATCGGCACTATATCAAATAGCACAAAATAAAAGGCGTAGAAGATGAACCGGCTCCAGAATGTTGCATAATCTTGCAACATGTCGTTTGCGAGCATGGCGTTAATAATGACAGCTACTATGACATTAATCAGTATTGGACTGGCGTATAATGCTACATATGCAAAACGGCTTGTTCTTTTCAGCGAATCGTATGAGTACCAGCTATATAAATGATAGTACTTTCTAATATCGAATATCCAAAACCTCATAATTCGCGGCCCTGAGCCGATTGTGAGGCGCGGATTCTGTACACCGACAATTGGGCTGATGACCAAATATCCCAATTCTCTTATGAAAACAACTACCGGTAAAATAATGAATGCTGATATGACCAAAGCCACCAAATCTGTTAATCCGAACATTTTTCCCACTTCCTCTTTTTGCGTTCAACTCACAATACCCGGCATCTGCAGAATTGAATCTTATCAAAATTATCAAATAAATTATTTGTATCACTTAAATTAGTTCAATAGACCCTATCTTCCCTCCTATACTCCTAGATAAGATAGGATAAATATTTAAAAGTAATTTTACCTAGTAAAGGAAGTGGACTATGGCCAGCCTGCATAAAAACTTAAGCCTCCATAAACGGATAATCTCTTTCTCTTTTATCGCTGTGATGCTGGTAATGGTCATTTCGGAATTATTCATAACTTCTTTTGACGCATCCGCTTCCCAAAAAACAGCCAGCTCTTCTGTCTACACCGCTCCGCCAAATCTTGCAGCTATTGAAGATAAGGTCTTAGCAGCAGAAAACCTGGTTTACAGCCCCCTTGAAGACAGTGTCATGGACATTTATTATCCGGAAACAATTGATGAAGCGCTTCCTGTCGTCCTGTGGATCCACGGAGGCGGATATATTGGCGGCACGAAAAACATGCGCAAGCATTACGGCATGGCATTAGCTGACGCTGGCTATGTAGTGGCCAACATCGATTATGCCCTTGCACCCAAGCAATTGTATCCCGGACCAATCATCCAAGCGAACGCAGCCCTTGAATACCTGCAAGTGCATGCAGCCAAGTATGGCGGCGACATGTCCCGCATTTTTATCGGCGGTGATTCCGCTGGTGCGCAGATTTCCAGCCAGATGGCGGCAACCATAACCAATCCAGCCTTGGCCGCTGCAGTTGGCATAAACCCGGCCATTGATCCTGAGACACTGCGCGGCACGATTCTTTTCTGTGGTTTATACAATATGGAAACAGTCAGAGCCACCGCTTACCCGCGCATTGACCTGTTTTTGAACACTTATACGGGTACCGAGCGCTTTGAAGCCTTCAGCCGCATCAATGAGTTATCGACGGTCGATCATGTGACTGAGGCTTACCCGCCTACATTTATCAGTGCTGGCGATGCTGACCGCCTGGCTTCCCAGTCGGTTGAGCTTGCCGAGACTTTGAAAGCAACAGGCATTGCCGTTGACGATGTGTTTTTCGAGGGCAGCGGCAAAGGACTAGGCCACCAATATCAATTCACACTCCATACCGAAGAAGCACAGGCGACTTTCGATAAGACATTGTCATTCCTAGCCTCGCATTCTACGCCTCAGTAAATAGCAAAGGAATCCCTGAAAGCGCATAAACAAGCTTTCAGGGATTCCTTTTTTAGAGATGCTTCGAGACTGCATTAATGCTGCTCTTCGTATCGATGGCTTTCCAATTCCTTGCGGAGGCTGTCAGGAATGCTTTCAGATTTTTGCCTTTCCAAATCATAATTTACATAGACCACTGTATTTTTTGCGCATAACTCATTCTTTTGATACAGCTCTTCGTAAAGCTCTAGACTGCTATTGCCGATGTTTTTGACCCAGGTTCGGATTTCCACATCTTCCCCGAAATATATTTGCCCAACAAATTCCAAAGTCGTTTTAACAATGACCAGTTTCCATTTGGCAAAATCATGGTCTGGAGTGAACAGACGGAACAGCGGATTTCTCGCAGCCTCGAACCAGACCGGGAGAGCGGTGTTGTTGATATGGCCCACTGCATCTGTTTCTGATACCCTTGGCGTCAAAATTGTACGATACATGAACATCCTCCTTATAACTGATTATGCTTCTAGTCTACCATTTGCAGACGCCAATTAGGTTTCTTCTCATTTCATAAGGGATGGATGCGTGCTCTCTTCAATTTTCAAATCTGCATTTTTCGCTTTAGGCTACCACGCTGAAAATCAGGCATTGATTTACAGGATGGAAAGTCATATATTTAGATAAGCGAAATATTTACGTACCGAAATGGGTGAACCTTAATGATTCTTTGGGCAAACGAATGGAAAATGAAAATCTTGTCCTTCAACCGCAATATTAAATTGTTTATGCTGGCGAATGTCCTGCTACAAAGCGGTTTGGGTGTCTTCATGGTCATGTATAATCTCTACATAAAAGAGCTGGGCATGCCCGAAACGGTGAACGGCAACGTCATTTCCATGACTGCCGCAGCCGCAGCGATCATGCTGATTCCAGCCGGATTCCTAAGCGATAAATTCGGCCGCAAATGGATGCTTCTCGGCGGGGGCGCGGCCGGTGCTGCAACATTGTTCTACCGCAGCTTTGCAGTTGGCGAAACACAATTGGTGGCTGCTGCTTTCTTCACAGGATTATTCATGGCATTCGTACAGGTATCCGGGATCCCGTTCCTCGCCGAGCATTCCAAATCCTCAGAGCGCGTCCATCTGTTCAGCGTCTATTTTGCCTTGATGACGTTGGCAAATGTAGCAGGAAGCCTGTTGGGCGGCGCAGTGTCAGATATTTTCCAGTGGCTTTTGGCAATGAATGCGGTAGATGCCATCCGCTGGTCGTTGTTTGTCGGCGCCCTTCTTTACACGGCCGGGCTTATTCCTTTGCTGCGGTTGGACAACAAGCCACCACCTTTGAAAGAAAAAGTGAATACGCGCATCGACATTGACATCGACGATGCCGGCTTAAAGAAAAACCTGGTGGCTATTTTCCACTTCTCTTTTGCCAGCCTGCTGATCGGGCTGGGCTCAGGTTTGGTCGTGCCTTATTTGAATCTCTATTTCGCCAATCGCTTTGATGCTTCGAATTCATATATTGGCCTTATACTGGCTTTCGGCTCCGCGATGACCGTCGTGGCGATGCTGATCGGGCCGCTGCTGGTTGCGAAAGTGGGAAAAGTGAAAGCGATGCTCCTATTTCAGTTGCTGTCGATTCCGTTTCTCATTTTAACGGCTTATACAACTTCGCTGTTGCTGGCGTCCCTCGGCTTTCTGCTGCGCCAAGCATTGATGAATGCCGGGAATCCTATCCAAAGCGCCATTGCGATGGAAGTCGTCCATGATAAATACAAAGGGCTCGCCAACTCCGCCAACCAAGTAGTGTTCAATATCGGCTGGGCTACAATGGGGCCAATCGCGGCTGGCCTGGTGATTGCATTTGGATCCTACTGGGGATATGCCTACGCTTTCACCATCACTTCCGGCCTCTACCTGATTTCCGCAAGCTATTTTTATTTCGTTTTTGGCAAACGAAAACTCCAAGAATAACAAAAAAAGGATGGCCCGGTTTATGGGCCATCCTTTTCCTTATCTTCTTTTTTTGCTTTTTTTCGTCATGCGGCCGAGCAGGAATGCTCCCGCAACCAGGCCAATCGCCTTGTTGGTGCGTTTGGTGAACACTTGTTTAACAACAAGATTCAAGTTTTGCGGGCGCTCTGCCAAGCGGCGCATGAAATAGCCGTACCAGTCGTCGCCGAATGGCACATAGACACAGAAATGATAGCCTTTATTCGCTAAGTCCAATTGCATGTCTTTACGGAATCCGTAAAGCATCTGGAATTCGAATTTGTCGCGCGAAATGCTGTTCTTTTCCACGAAGTCGATAACGTGGTTGATGATGTTGTGATCGTGCGTCGCGATGGACGTGAATTTCCCATGAAGCAAATGATATTCAATCAGCTTAATGAAATTCGCATCGATTTCTTCTGCAGTTTGGTAAGCGTATTCAACGGGCTCTTTGTAAGCGCCTTTGACGATGCGCAGCCGAAGATCCTTATGCTTTTCAATATCGTCCATTGCCCGGTAGAAATAAGCTTGGATCACCGTTCCGACATTGTTGTAATCTTTCAGAAGAGTATCCATCAAATCATATGAAGGTTGTAAATGTCCATAATCTTCCATGTCCAAATTGATGTGCATATCATACTTGCTTGCCGCATCGACGATTTCACGTAAATTTTCATAGCAGAAATCATAATCGATGTCTAAGCCGATTTGGGTAGGTTTTAAGGAAATATGCGCATCTACTCCATTTGAATGAATGCTTTCAATAACTTCCAAAATGCTATTTTTCGCTTTGAGGGCTTCTTCTTTTTCAAAAACAAATTCTCCTAGGTTATCAACTGTGCAGCTGATGCCTTTCGCATTCAATTCACGGATGCTTTTGATCGTCTCTTCGATATCCACTCCCGCTACAACAGTTTGCGCCCCTAATTTAAGGCCATATTTTTTGGCCGCACTGGTTAGAAATTGGTTTTTTGATAAACCGATAAATACGTCTTTTAACATAATTTCTCCTCCTGATCCAATTCACCCAAAAGCTGATTCTGCCCAATGGCATCTGGAATGTTTCCCACTTTATTCACTGTTCGGTATAAGCAAATTTAATTGTAATCTTTTTTCTCGGAACCTGCATCAAAAAACTTCAGTCAATCTCGAAAAGAGCTATGGCATCGCCATAATTTCATCAAATTTCGGAAACGCTTCCCGATATCGCACAGTGTATCATGCGGCCGGCAGCCTCGCCTAATCATAGCTTAAGCTAAAAAAAAGCCTTGCCGCCAATTGTTGGACGGAAGACTCTTTGCAGATCAATTATTGATATACTTTTCGAACACATCGCCAAAGTCTTTGACGTGGTATTGGTTGCGTACCGATGACATCCACGTAAAGCCGAAGTCGGTCAGCTTGGAATACTGCACATCCAAAGCGACATCGTTTGGACGCGAATTCTGCAGCACGACGACAGCTTTGTCCAAGCTTTCATTGGCCATGGAAATCAAGATTTTGTTTTCATAAGTGATTTCCGCAATACGCAGCAGCGATTTGTAAAGGTCCGTCAATTTCTCAATCTGATTTTTTTGAACATCGATCTTGAACGGAATTTGGCCAAGTTTAAAGCCGATTTCAACGTCCAGATCAATTTTCCCTGCTGTTTCCATAAAGACATCCGAAATGAAATGCTGGGAATATGGGTAGCGCCTCAAGGTGCGCTTTGAAGACATTGCGCTTTCGCCGTCAACGTGAATCAAGGCGAGGTTCGTAAAGCAGTATTCATCCGCTTTGGTTTTAATCAGGAAAAAGATTTTTTCCTGGTCTTCATGCATGACATAATCGTCAGCGTCTGTCTTGTCATAGTCCTGTGGGTCGATGATTTTCCCGACATCCGATAATCCTAAAGCGTCTGCAGCCATTTTCTTGAACATGTTTCCATTCCCCTTTTCATGAAAAATAATAATCCTTATGTAAGAAACTGTATACAATTTTCTCCATTTTATCAAATGCTAGCAAGCCGCTGAACAACAAAAAGCCGTTGGAAGTTTCCCAGCGCCCCCTTTCCTTATCCTTCATTTATTCAGCTTCCAAATCGAAGCTTTCAAGCCCATTGCGAATGCCACCCAGGCGATGTAAGGGACCATGAGATTGCCCCGGCCGTTTGATCGTATTGATAAAATTCATACGTCGTCCAAGTTATTGCCGCGAGCATCAATGCCATTTCCGCAAACGCTGTGCCGCGCAGCCCCCATTTGAAGAAAAGGAATGACCACAGAAAATTCAGGCCCAATTGCAGATTGTAGGGAAGCAGCACTTTCTTCGCTTCGTTTTTCGATGCGGATTTTTCCGCCGCCCGGTATTTTGCAACTCCCATGGAAGTGTATAAAGCAGTCCAGGCCAACGGAAAAATCCAAGGCAGAGGGGAAAAAGAAGGCTTTTTCAATTCAGCATACTTTTCTTGAGTATTGCAGTTTGCGAACGCGCCGGCTAATGAACCTCCGACAACCGGCACCATTATGCTCAATGCCAGTTTTCCGGGTTCAATCTTGCCATCCACTTTCAGGAATTCCATGCTTTTTCCTCCTTTAGTTTCCATCAGGCTCTTTACAGGGGCCGCGGATTTTCTTCGCTGCCTTTGTCCACTACATATGTGAACTCCACTGCTACCGATTTCCCTGCGCCCACCCACACGCGGAATTCAACAATCCGCGAACTTTTCACCTCGTAATCGTGCGATGATGACTCCATCTTCCACAAGGTTTCGAAAATCTCATGGTCGATATCGATCTTCACACCTTCTTGTTTTTTGTTCTTCACTTCGTAGATGCACGTCACAACTTCCAAATTGCCGCGCCGTTCGCGCAGCGCTTCTCGGCTTTCCGACAAAATGTCCACTGCTTGCCCGATTTTCAGCGACACGGTTTCCCCATTTGCCGTATGCTCCAAAAAATCTTCTCCGGCAAATTCCAGTTCTCCGTCCGTGTCCTGCTCAAAAACTTTCACGAGCCCCTTCGGCAGCGGAATGCCCAAACCGTTGGCGCTGCTGTTCTTAAACTGCAGCTTCACGGCCGCCTGTCTGCTGTTCCGTTCAACCACATAAGCTTTCTTGAAACTCGCGCCTTCCATCCGCATGAAATTGATTTGCTTTAATTGGCCATTCATTAGCGTGACCGGCCGTTCCAGTGTAAAGGCGTGGTAGTCAGCGAAGCCATGTTCTTCGAACGGCAGGTCGGCGTCCATGTTTTTTTGCTGCATGAAACTCGACTCACGGAACAGATGTGGCGTTTCATAACGGTTCACTTCACCGGAAATGAATTTGAACGCCGCATCCGGAAAGTTGGTTCCGGTATCATTGCGCAGCTTGACCCACCCCGAGAGGCTGACCGTTTCGCTGGCGATTTCAGCAACATAAGATGCCTCCCATTCAATCCCTTTCGTCATATAAGAGACTTGGATTTCTTGCCGCAAGGGCATCGGATCAATTTGGAAAATCAATGAAGGTTTCAGGAAAATCCCATCCGGCAATGCTGGCAAGACTAAGCCCCCTGGCGGATTGATGAGAATCTCACCATTATAAGTGCGTTCACCAACGATGCCGTCCGACGTACTCAACAGGCGCATCGCCATTTCTTCGCCAGCTTCCTGATTGCGAACCGTCACGACCTGCCCGATGTATTTTGCGAGCAGCTTTTGCCCATCAGCCAAGTCATAATCATAATTCTGCTCAAGCACTTGAAGGCCCCGGACCATGACCGAATCCGCCTCGATATGCTCCGCGATATCCATGAACTGGATTTCTGATGCCGGTTCGGATGACTCAAGCAACCGCACTTCTTTCACCAACCCGAAACCGCCATTGTAAACCGTTAGCCGAAGTGATTTCCGTTCTTCTTGCGTTGATTGTATTTTCATGAAAACACATCCTCTCAGCAATTTAAGCCCATCAAAACCGCACATCCTATTTTCCATATAGTAGCATAAATCCGGCTTTTCTATCACATTCATCTGAATATTGTCTACAATTTCACCGCATAGCGATTGAACGGCGCGCAAAAAGACCGCTTCAGCGATTGAAGCGGTCTTTTAAATAGGCGATGACGTATTGCCGGCAGCCGTCTGATAATGGCGAATGCTGTGGATGGACGAATTCGCCATACAGCAAATCGCCCAAAAACCGCACTTCTTCCTGAAATTGACGCTCGGTTTCTGCGTCGTATACCGCCAGTTGAATATAAAGCGAGGATCCGCGTTCGACAAAGTCAATCAATGAAACCCTATGTTCGTTGGCCATGCTTCTATTAAAACAGCCCGACTGCTTTGCCTTCTGAGTCGACATCCATATTCAGAGCGGCCGGCAGTTTTGGCAAGCCCGGCATCGTCATGATATCTCCCGTCAGGCAAACAAGGAATCCAGCGCCCAGTTTCGGGATGATTTCACGGATCGTGATGGTGAACCCTTCCGGGCGGCCTAAAAGTTTCGGCTGGTCAGATAACGAATATTGTGTTTTCGCCATGCAAATCGGCAATTCATCCCACCCGTATTTCTTCAGCTCCAGCAATTGCTTTTGTGCTTTATCCGATAACTGGACATCTGTGCCGCCGTAAACTTTCTGTACAATGGCACGCAGCTTTTCTTCTACTTCATCGCTTTCGTTGTAGAGGAATTTGAAATTAGTTGGGCGTTCCAGCTCTTGTTTTACCAATTTCGCCAGCTCAATCCCGCCTTTTCCGCCTTCAGCCCAGACATTGGTCATGGCAATCGCGACGTTCTGCGCTTCTGCCCATCCCATAATCTCTGCAAGTTCGCCTTCTGAATCTCCGACGAAGCGGTTCAGAGCAACCACCGGTTCGATGCCGAACTGGCGGATGGTATCAATGTGTTTTGCCAAATTGACCATTCCGCGGCGAACCGCATCCGGATCTGTATTCGCCAAGTCGCCTTTTGCAACGCCGCCATGCATTTTCAACGCACGCACAGTGGCCACGATGACCACTGCATCGGGATGGAAGCCGCCTTTTCTCGATTTGATGTGCATGAACTTCTCAGCACCCAAATCTGCTCCGAAACCAGCTTCCGTAACTACAATGTCCGCTAATTGGCGGGCCGTGTTCGTCGCCACCAAGGAATTGCAGCCATGGGCAATGTTCGCGAACGGTCCCCCGTGGATCAATGCCGGCGTCCCTTCGATCGTCTGCACCAAGTTCGGCTTGAAGGCATCTTTCAGCAATAGCGCCAATGCGCCCTCCACTGCAAGTTCGCGCACGGTTACCGGCTCCCGTCCGTACGTATAGCCGATGACCATCTGTGCAAGGCGCTCTTTCAAGTCGTCCATTGATGTTGCAAGACACAGCACAGCCATAATCTCAGAAGCCACCGTGATATCAAAGCCATCTTCACGCGGCACGCCTTGAGCAGGGCCTCCAAGCCCGATTGTCACATGGCGCAGCGCCCGGTCGTTCATATCAAGCGCACGTTTCCACGTAATTCGCCTCGGATCGATGGACAATTCATTTCCTTGGTGCAAGTGGTTGTCGATAAATGCCGCCAATGCATTATTGGCTGACGTGATGGCGTGGATATCTCCTGTAAAGTGAAGATTGATGTCTTCCATCGGCAGCACCTGTGCAAAACCTCCGCCAGTGGCCCCTCCTTTGACACCCATGACCGGCCCAAGTGAAGGCTCTCGGAGTGCCACTACAACTGATTCTTCCAGTTGGTTGAAAGCATCCGCCAAACCGACCGTCACTGTCGATTTCCCTTCACCTGCAGGGGTTGGGCTGATTGCCGTCACAAGGACGACTTTCCCAAGAGCTCCCGCCGGAGGCAATGAATTGACATTAATCTTCGCTTTAAAGTTTCCGTAAAGTTCCAGAGCATCTTTTGAAATTCCCGCACGTTCTGCAATTTCCTGTATTGGCAGCATTTTAGCGCCAGCAGCTATCGACAAATCCGTAAATGGCATCCATGTCCCAACTTTCAATTTTTCTTTTTAGTATAACCTGACAACCTGAAAAATAAAATCAACTGCCGAGCAAAAGTGAACGCCACCTGCAGTTCTGCCCATAAATCCTGCTTTCGCACTATTCTCGCAAGCAAAAATCCCGCACGCCAGAGATCGGCAAGCGGGATTGCATTGTTTAAGGAATCATTTTTGATCTTTTTCGTCTGTTTCGGTTTCTTCCTTTTTACCATGTGAGAAACGAACTTCTTCCATCGACTCCTGGGCTTGTTCTCTGAATTCATGTTCGAGCACATTGTCTTTCAATTCGTCTTTGTTTTTGTCTCTAGCCATGTAATCCCTCCTCTTTGGTGTTAGTCCTTTTATTCCCTAATCAGACCTGATAAAACTGGAAAATCTTTTTAAATTTTTCTGAGTTTCGTAATCTTGCTTTCTCATCCAACAAACCTCATTGCACCAACGAAAAGGTATATACTGTAGAAGAGGTGAAGACATCATGGCCAAACTGAAACCGATTCTGGTCCCGGATACTTTCTGGAAAGCGATTGTGGACAATGATGATTCTTTTGACGACCAATTTTTCTACGGCGTCAAAACAACAGGCATCTTTTGCCGCCCTTCATGCAAATCACGCCTCCCTAAAAGAGAAAATGTCCGCATTTTTAAAAACGCTTTTGTTGCGCTCGACGAAAATTTCCGTCCATGCAAACGCTGCCGGCCGGACGGCTTGAATCTTCCCGCTGAAGAATGGATTGATCAAGTGGCCGAGTGGATTGACTCCCATTTCACCGAGACTGTGGCTTTGGAAACATTAGCGGAAACTTTCCACGGCAGCCCGTATCATTTGCAGCGCCTGTTCACGCATTTTAAGGGCCAATCGCCTTTGGCTTACACCCAGCAGAAACGTCTTGAAAAAGCACTTCAGCTCTTGCAGGCCAGCGATTTGCCGATCGCAGAAATCGCGAGCACCGCTGGATTCGGCAGCACCGCTTACTTTATTACCTTTTTCAAGAAAAAGACCGGGCTTACGCCAGCCCGGTATCGGAAATCATTTCATATAACAGAAAGGGACATGCCCAATGGACACTCTGATTGAATGGTCAATGCTTGAAAGCCGCCACTGGTCACTTTATATCGCCAAAACCCGCGACGGGCTTTGCTATGTTGGGTCGCCAGGAGAATCTTTTGAACATTTCAGCGAGTATTTAAAAAAACGCTTCCCCGGCTGCCACTTAGAAGAGAGCGGGCAAGCATTGGAACCCTACCGCAAGCAATTGCTTGACTGCATCAGCGGTGCCGAATCTTCTTTCACCTTGCCGATTGATGCCAAAGGCACACCCTTTCAGCGCGACGTCTGGAAGGTATTGCAGCAGATCCCTTTCGGACGGACCGTTCCATATTCCGAAATCGCCGGGCTCGTTGGCAGACCAACTGCCATACGGGCTGTCGGTACAGCAATCGGCGCGAATCCTGTGCTCATTGCCGTGCCATGCCACCGGGTCATCGGCAAGAACGGTGCCATTTCAGGATACCGTGGAGGTTTGGAGCTGAAACGATTTTTGCTTGAACTTGAAGCCGGAAAAAACCCCTCAAATCCTTTGATTTGAGGGGTTTTCATTAGCGCTGGACACAGTCATTTCTTCTCAGCGAGCATGCCATTCAAGATAAAGTCTGTATGCATAAATGCAAGCTCAGTCACAGACAGCGTACCTGAAGGATTAAACCATTGATAGCTCCAGTTGGTGACGCCAAGTATTGCGAAAGTCGCCATTTTCGGCTCCAGCCCGATGCGGAATTCACCGCTCTTAATCCCTTCTTTGACAACCGCCTCGATCTTGTTCCGGAACTCAGCGCGTTGGTGCCTGATAATAGCTGCATTCTCTGGAGACAAATGGCGAATTTCACGGTAATAGACTTTGCCTATTTCACCTTGCTCCTCGATATCCCGGATAAGCAGTTCCACAACCTTCACCAGTTTGCCTTTCGCATTTTGCCCGCTTTCCAGAATCTGATTCTGCCTTCTGAGCAAGTCGGCGATATAAGAAGACTGGATATGCATCAACAGTCCTTCTTTGCTTTTAAAATGATAATAGAATGACCCCTTTGTCACTCCGACCCTGTCCACAATGTCCTGGATAGACGTCGCACTAAACCCTTTTTCCACAAAGAGGCTGATGCTTGCCTGGATTAGTTCCGCTTTCATAACACCACACTGCCTTTCTCTGAATCCCGCTGCATATTTTATCCCATTACCTATCGGAGTACCCTCTTAGGCAACAAAAAAACCGCCTGACAGACAGGCGGTTTCAGTTTGAAATATAAATGACCGGATGCTCAGAGAAAATTTTTTTGCGCACTGCGCCGGATTCGACCCATCCCTCAATCTCTCTGCGATTGTCTTCAATGAAAACTTCCACCACTTCCTGGTCCCAGGCCTCGTCGCCTGCTGGGAAATCCAAGAACTCTTCGGACAGGATTTCCACCATTTCTTCTCTCTCAATGGCGAAAGAAAAATCGTCGATGCGGAATGAGTATGAACTGGAATTTGGCACAAGAAGCGTTAGGTAGACTGTATTGTATAGGAAGTTTTTCTCCATGCCTTTATTGTCATCGAACCAATAAGCCAAGATATCGCCTTGCGGCAGCGAACCTTTTTTAGTGCCGTATGTAATTCGGACCTTTTCACCTTGCAAATTCAATTCCTTCAGCGTTTCGGCACCGGGTAATTCCTGGACAATGCCCAAGACCCGTGAGTTATCCCCTACATAAGTTGCGCTCAACTCCGCCAGGTCATTTTCTTTCACAGTTTCAATTGTGGTGATTTCGGTTCCCGCTTCCGCTGAACACGCTGACAGCATGAATGCCGCAAGTATTGCTATCCCTTTTGCCCATCGCATTTCCCGTACCCCCTGTCGCACACTCTCTTACTTTAACTATACGTGCGACTTCCAGAAAAGTTCCAAAAAATTTCAGAGAATTCGGCGAAAGAAAAATCCCTTACCGGTTTTTTAGCATAATAGCGACTGTGCAACGGGAAACGCAGATCAATTTTTCTTCTTCATCCACGATTTTAATATCCCACACCATCGTACTCCGCCCTTTATGGAGCGGTGTGCCTATTGCTGTTACGACTCCAGAAGCTTTCCCCCGGATGTGGTTGGCGTTGATTTCCAGCCCTACAGCAATTTCACTTTCCTGATCGATTAAATTCCACGTTCCGACACTCGCCACTGATTCTGCCAGTACGACAGATGCCCCGCCGTGAAGCAACCCGAACGGTTGATGCGTTGATGCATTTACCGGCATTGTTGCAATTACACGTTCTGCGGAAGTCTCAGTGAATTCTATTCCCAGCGTGCCAATGATTGTTTGTTCATAAGGTTTCAATTCCATGCCTAACACCCTTCCTTTTTATGGTTATTCTCAAAATACCATACCGATGCTCATTTTCCCAGGAGTGAATTTTATATAATAAAAAAACAAATATTTAATAATATGATAAAAAAGAGGACTTTTTGTTCATTTTTGTTTTTCTCACGTCTTTTTTTCGATCCGTTTGATATCCAATTAGAATATCTGTGATTTATTTTCTACTATAAATAACGAATTACATTTAAAGACCTTTAAATTTGTATTTTTTTTACTTTAAACCCCTATTATCTATTTGTAACACAATTGTAATATTAAATCATATTGCCTATTTCTTCTTATAAATATACAATGAACTAGACTATTAGATGCTCGTATATTTTACTATTTTCTGAAACTAAGATGATGGAATGGGGAGAATTAATGAAGAAAATTGCTTTTTCAGTGCTTGCTACAGGTTCTTTAGCCTTATTTTTAGGTGTTACAGATGCAGATGCCAGCTCTTACACGATTAAACCTGGAGACAGCCTTTGGAAAATCGCTTCTTCCAACAAGGTAACTGTAGCAGATTTGAAAAAATGGAACGGCTTAAGTTCTGATGCAATATACGCTAATCAAGTGTTGAAATTAGCACCTGCAGCAACGGCTGCTTTTTCAAACAGCCCGGCCACAGCCCAGAAGCCCCAAACAGCATCGAGTTCCGAATACATAGTAAAATCCGGGGATACACTTTCCCGAATCGCAACTCTACATAAAACGAAAGTCAGCGACATCCAGAAATTAAATGGCCTTACTACACATTTAATTTTTCCAGGACAAAAGCTGAAAATAGCCGGGGCAGCTGCAACCTCTGCTAAACCTGCAACTCCGGCTCCGACTCCAGCAATTGCGCAAGCTCCAGTTGCTTCTTCGGCTTCTTACAAAGTTGTTAAAGGCGATACGTTGTCAGGCATAGCGAGCCGCCACAAAGTTTCCGTTTCTCAGTTGATGAGCTGGAACAGCCTTTCTTCAAGCACGATCCGGATCGGCCAAGTTCTTAAGCTCCAAACGGCTGCTGCGGCAGTCAAACCTGCGCCAGCAGTTGCTGCCCCAGCTCCGGCTCCAGTGGCTTCAGCCGGAACATACACGGTCGCTAAAGGAGATACGTTGACGGGCATCGCCATCCGCCATGGCATTTCAGTGACACAGATCATGAACTGGAACAGCTTGACGTCGAGCACAATCCGAGTCGGCCAAAAACTGAATGTCCAAAATACAGTAGTCGCTACACAACCGACGCCAAAACCTGTTTCCAATCCTGCACCGGCGCCTTCTGGCACTGCCGGGAATCTGATTTCAATCGCCACTTCCCAATTAGGCACACCATATGTTTGGGGTGGAGCATCCGTAGGCGGCTTTGATTGCAGCGGCTACATCTATTACGTATTCAACAAAGCAGGCATCAAAATTCCACGCACCAATACAACAGGCTACGATGCGCGTTCATATGATATCAGCAATCCGCAAGTGGGCGATTTGGTGTTCTTCGCCAATACATACAAACCAGGAATTTCCCATATGGGCATTTATATTGGCAATAACAACTTTATCCATGCCGGTGGGGACCGCGTCCAAATCACCAGCCTGAGCGATTCCTATTGGGGCAAAAAATTCGACAGCTTTAAACGCTTCTATTAAATAAAACCATAAAAAAATCCGATGCCGCTTCCTAAAAGCGGCATCGGATTTTTTAGTTTATCGAATGGCAGATCAAGTACTTTCAATCACGACAGCAATGCCTTGTCCGCCGCCTATGCACAAGCTCGCTACCGCGTATTTCGCTCCGCGGCGCTTAAGTTCGTAAGCAGCCGATAACAGGATGCGAGTGCCGCTCGTGCCCACCGGATGGCCAAGTGCCACCGCGCCGCCGTTGACATTGACTTTATCACGGGAAAGCCCAAGCTCTTTTTCGACCGCCAAATATTGGGCGGCGAATGCTTCATTGATTTCGAACAAATCGATGTCCTCAAGAGACAAGCCGGCACGTTCGAGTGCTTGTTTGATGGCAGGGACCGGACCGATTCCCATAATGGTCGGATCGACTCCTGCCACTCCCCAAGAAACGATGCGCGCAATCGGCTCCAGGCCGTGGCGGTCGACAGCTGTTTGCCCGGCAACAACGACTGAAGCTGCTCCGTCGTTGATGCCTGAGGCATTGCCCGCTGTGACGGTGCCATCTTTTTTAAATGCCGGACGCAGCTTCGCAAGCGTTTCTGTGCTTGCCTCGGGTTTGATGTGTTCATCTTTATCAACCACAACGGTTCCTTTGCGGGTCTTTACTTCGACTCCGACGATTTCTTCTGCAAATACGCCATTCTTTGTGGCGAGCGCAGCCCG
Organism: Planococcus sp. TJ-301; assembly: GCF_058268475.1. NCBI lineage: Bacteria > Bacillati > Bacillota > Bacilli > Caryophanales > Caryophanaceae > Planococcus > Planococcus sp. TJ-301. The sequence goes on from NZ_JBZDOH010000003.1 coordinate 239,912, forward strand.
CTGGTGTGATTCGACTGCAAAAGCATCTTGTTCTTTGCGTGAAATCGAGTATTGCTCCGCCAATTTTTCGGCCGTCATCCCCATTCCGGCGCCGGTGTATTGGTCTGTCAGCGTAGCCGTCAGCATATCCTCGAATTGCATATTGCCCATTTTCGGGCCATTAAAGCGCTGGTTGAAATTGGCATAAGGCGACATCGACATATTTTCGGCGCCTCCGGCAAGGACCATATCGGCCTCGCCGAGCAGAATATTTTGAGCCGCTGTTACGACAGCTTGTGCACCCGAACCGCATAGGCGGTTTAGTGTCAATGCCGGAACTTCTTTCGGAATGCCCGCTTTTAGGCCGATATGGCGCGCCAAGTAAGCAGCGTTGACGCTTGAATGGATGACGTTGCCGTATACGACGTGGTCGATGTCTTCTACTTTTACATTGGAGCGTTTCAGCGCTTCTATTGCTGTTGCCGTACCCAGCTCCGTGGCGCTGACATTGGCGAACGATCCTCCAAACCCTCCGAATGCGGTTCGTGCTCCGTTTACCAAATATATATTTTCCATCATTTCATTTCCCCTTCCCAATCCACTCATTTTGTTTGTTCCGCCGGTTTGCGCAACGTATGTTTCAGTACTTTTCCTGAAGCGTTTCTTGGCAATTCATCCATAAACTCCACTTCCAGCGGCACTTTGTATTTTGCCAACTGGGCGCCGCAATACGCTTTGACTTCTTCTTCGCTGATTGCCTGTCCTGCTTTTACAACGGCATAGGCTTTCGGCACTTCGCCGTAAACTTCATGCGGTACTCCGACAACCGCCGCCTCCAGCAGCTGTGGAATCTGATAAAGCACTTCTTCCACTTCCACCGGGTAAACGTTCTCACCGCCGCGGATGATCATGTCTTTCTTGCGGTCCACTATATACAATAAACCCTCCTCATCGAATTTCCCTAAATCCCCGCTGTAAAGCCAGCCGTTTTTAATGGCTTGGCGAGTCGCTTCTTCGTTGCGCAAATAGCCTTTCATCACTTGAGGGCCTTTAACCGTTATTTCACCCACTTGCCCTGCAGGGAGCGATTCTCCAAACTCGTCGACCACCCTGATTTCTGTCAGCGGCAGTGCTTCTCCCACCGAACCGATTTTTTCCAATGCCAAATGGTCTTTCAGCGATGAAGCGGCGGGCGCATTTTCTGTTTGCCCGTAGCAATTCTGGACAGCCACTTCCGGAAACGCCTCTTTCAGCTGTTTCACAAGTTCATAGGGCATCGGTGCAGCACCGTAGCAGAACAAGCGCAGCGAAGACAATTCCCGGCTTTTAATATCCGGGCGGTTCAAAAGAATGCTGTACATCGCCGGTACTCCGAAGAACATTGTCGGCTGCTCTGATTCCAGCGTTTGCAAAGTTTGGTCCGGCGAAAACGCTTCTTCGATGACGAGCGAACCGCCTTTTGCCGTAACCGGTGCTACGAATACGTGGCTAGCCGCGCAGTGGAACAAAGGCGTTGAAATTAGCATGCGGTCATCGGCGGTGACGGACAGCGCCTCCGCCCAAATGTCTGCGGTAGCGCCGAGATTGGCATTGGTCAGCATGACCCCTTTCGGTTTCCCGGTAGTGCCTGACGTGTACATGACCACCGCTGTATCATCTCCAGCCAGTTTGACAGGTTTGAATTCTGGCTGCTCACCCGCCATCAAGCGATCGAACGGACCGCCTGCGCCGATTTTCAGCACATCTTGGAATTTGTGTTCGCTCTTTTTGATCACTTCTTCGATTTTCTCTTCGTAAATCAGCGCTTTCGCCTGCGAGTTCGAAAAGATATACTCCACTTCTGGAACGGCCAGTTTTGTATTGATCGGCATGGCGGTAAAACCGCCCAATTGGATGCCGAAATAGCACACGAGAAAGAAATCCGAATTCAACGCATACAAAGCGATGATGTCTTCTTTTTCATAGCCTTTTTGCTGGAAATAAGCCGCCACGCCTTCGGCTTTCCGGTAAAATTCACGATACCTCATTTCTCTGCCTTGGAAAGAGGTATAAACTTTGTCCGGCTGCGTTTTTGCGTATTCAGCAATGCTTTCTGTAATGAACATGCGCTTCATCCCCTTTGGAATCGAATAGCCGCTTCCTCTGCGTTTTGCGGCGGCGGACCAATTGTAAGTGCTTACAAAATATAGTTTTCTGAAAACTCTTTCTATCCTTATCTTATCGGCTTTTATTTTGGATTGCAACGAGATGCTTACCCTGCAGTTTAAAATTCAAATCTTCGTTTAAAAATTTATTTCATTCCATTTCTAGTCACACATTATTTATAATGATTATCATTAAGGATTGATTTTAATGTAGAAACTGTTATCATTGATAAGGTAGTGTTTAATACAAATCCAGAGAACGAGGTGTTCGATTCATGAGTCAAGACAAACAAGGTCTTACAACTAACTGGGGCGCCCCAGTCGGAGATAACCAAAACTCACAGACAGCCGGACAACGCGGACCTGTCCTATTGCAAGATGTTCACCTTCTTGAAAAATTAGCCCATTTTAACCGTGAACGTGTTCCTGAGCGCGTCGTCCACGCCAAAGGTGCAGGCGCACATGGTTATTTCGAAGTGACGAATGACATCACCAAATATACGAAAGCTTCTTTCTTGTCGGAAGTCGGCAAAAAGACGGAAATGTTCGCACGCTTTTCCACAGTAGCCGGTGAAAACGGTTCTGCGGACACCGTGCGCGATCCGCGCGGATTCTCTTTGAAATTCTACACGGAAGAAGGAAACTACGATTTAGTTGGAAACAACACGCCGATTTTCTTCATCCGCGATGCAATCAAATTCCCGGATTTCATCCATACTCAAAAACGCCATCCACAAACCCATCTAAAAAACCCTGACGCAGTGTGGGACTTCTGGTCGCTATCACCGGAATCACTGCACCAAGTCACTTATTTGATGGGTGACCGCGGAATTCCTGCGACGCTTCGCCATATGCATGGATTCGGCAGCCATACGTTCAAATGGACGAACGCTGAAGGTGAATCGGTATGGGTGAAATACCATATGCTGACGGAACAAGGCATCAAAAACATCACACAAGACGTGGCAGATAAAATTGCGGGCGAAAACCCCGACTACCATACGGAAGACTTGTTCAATTCAATCGATCAAGGAGATTTCCCTGCTTGGAAGATGTACGTACAAATCATGCCTTTGGAAGAAGCCGACACGTACCGCTTCGATCCATTCGATGTGACGAAAACGTGGTCGCATAAAGATTACCCGTTAATCGAAGTCGGCCGTATGGTCTTGGACCGCAATCCAGAAAACTATTTTGCGGAAGTTGAACAGGCGACATTCTCACCTGGCACATTGGTACCGGGGATCGATGTATCACCTGACAAAATGCTGCAAGGCCGTTTGTTCGCCTACCACGATGCACATCGCTACCGTGTAGGCGCCAACCACCAGATGCTGCCGATCAATGCGCCGAAAAACCAAGTCAATAATTATCAGCGCGACGGCCAGATGAACTTTGGCAAGAATGGCGGAGCTTCTGTCTATTACGAGCCGAACAGCTTCAGCGGCCCCCAAGAAACAGCTGCTGTTAAACCTGCTCCGCTTGCTGTTGAAGGATTCACTGATTCTGTCACTTATTTGCAAGACGATTTCTATACACAGCCTGGCGACCTGTACCGCCTGCAAAGCCCTGAAGAACAAGACCGGTTGGTCGCTACGTTCGTCGGCGGTTTAAGCGCTGTAACGTTAGAAGAAATCAAAATCCGCCAAATCAGTCATCTTTACAAAGCTGACGCTGAATTCGGCGCTCGTGTTGCTGAAGGATTAGGCCTTAAAGTGCCTGCCTTCTCTGAAACGTTATAATCAATTAGCCCAACCATTCTCAATTAACTGCCGCTCCTCATGGATGCGGCAGTTTTTCTATACAAAAAAGGAAGCGGCTTTTTAAAGGCCGTTTCCTTTTTTAATTTTGCTGCTGCAAACTATTTGCGATAGCTTGCGCCAAGTCTTTGCCGTTTTGGATGCACGCCCCGATGCCGACTCCGTAATACGAAGAACCTGCCAAATGGACATTCGGTACCACGGCTGCCATCTTCATTTCCAATGCATCGACCGCGGCTTTATGGGCCATATGGTAATTGGGCATAAGCCCTTTCCAATCGGTTACTTCGACCGTTGTCGGCTGCGCTTCGATATCCAGGCTTTTTTGGATATCGGACAATGCCACTTTCACTAGTTCTGCATCGGACAATGCTGTCAATCCTTCGTATGCCGGATTCGAACTCTTATAAAAGAGCCTGACAAGCAGGTGGTGGCCGCGTGAAGTATGGCTCCATTTCCGGCTGGTCCACGTACAGGCGTTGCATAAGATGTCACTGCCTTCCGATACGATAAAACCGGTGCCGTCTTTAGGCAGGTTTTCATCCGCAATATCAAATCCCAGGTAGACGCTGATCAGCGAAGAATTCGTCAATTTCTGGAATTCCTCGTCCAGCTCCTCAAGCCCCAACACTTGCTGGGCCACTTGGTGCGGTGTTGCCAAGACAACAAAGTCAGCTCCGATGACGTTTCCTCCTGCGAGCTCAATTACATACCCGTCACCTTGTTTGACAATAGCGGAGACCGGGTCCTCTTTCACGATTTTCGTATCATGAAGCGTTTCTTCAAGCCGATCAATCAATACCGCCATTCCTCCATCAAAAGAAATGAATTTCTTGTTTGCTGCTCCCTGGAAATGGGCTTTATTGGCTTCAAATCCTTTGATGATGCTGCCGTAGTCATTTTTGTAATCCACCAGATAAGGCAAGGTCGTGGCCAGCGTCAAATCGTCCAAGCTGCCGGAATACACGCCAGACAATACAGGGGCGATCTGCTTCTCTACCAGTTCCTCGCCTAGAAACGCCTTCAGGAACTCCCCGAGCGAACTATTGCGTGTGAACGTCTCGTTTGTGCTTTCAAAATCTTTCAGCGCTTCCAGCTTGCCCTGTTCTGACACAAGCGTAGAACTGAACAACGCTTCTTTGTCCATGGGAATCCCGAAGACACTGTCTGCTGGAATTGCATGCAATTTGTTATTGGCATATAGATAAGAAATCCCCGTGCCGTTGTAGACGACTCTTTCCTGCAGCCCCAATTCTCCTACAAGCTGCAGAACACTTGCATGGCGGGCGACGATCGAATCCGCTCCCGTTTCCATGATGAACTCGCCATTGTCCACAGTGCGTATTTTGCCGCCCAGCTGGGCCTCTCCTTCAATCAGCACAAGATCCAATTCAAGGTTCTGGTCCTGCTTCAGCTTTTCCAAATAATGCGCGGCTGATAATCCGGTAATGCCGCCGCCGATGATTGCCACTGTCGCCATATCCAATCCACTCCTTACTATGGTTTCTATTCTATCAACAATTCCCTTTTGCCGCAGGAGATATTTTGTCTTTTTTAACACGCTTTTATTGCGTTTCCTTCTGCAGACTGGTTTGATTAAGATAGAAACATTTAAGTGGACAGAGGAGGACGCACTCATGATAAACGCTATAGACCAAAACATTATCGGACGCCGATCAATAAAGAAATTCAAGCCGGACCCGATTGATCCTGAAGAAATCATCGACTTGCTGAATGTCGCCAGATGGGCACCGAACCATATGCTCAATGAACCTTGGCGTTTTCAATTATATACCGGAGCGGGCAAAGAGAAATTCGTCCAGGCTTTCCTGGATGCTATGACCCAAAAAGATGGCACCATTCCGCAGACAGCGCTGAACAAAGCGCAGTATTTCCGCTCTATACCGGTGCACGTTGTGGCCATTATGCCAGTCGATCCGCGGCAGCGCCGTTGGGATGAAGATTACGGCGCAATTTCTTCGCTGCTGCAGAATTTCCAGCTTGCAGCCTGGGAACGTGGCATCGGCATGATCTGGCGCTCGAACGACTGGGTCTACAATCCGGTATTCCGTAATGCAATCGGGATTGCGCCAGCTGAAAAAATAGTGGCCACGATGATGATCGGCTATCCGCAGCACGTGCCGGAACAAGGCCAACGCACCGACATCCGCAACAAGCTGACGATTATAGACAAATAAAAGATGGCGTTCAGACGCCATCTCTGACTGTAGACTAAAGAGGTTTTAGGATGAATTTTCCCAAAGCCTCTTTTTTCCATATAAAAAAGACCATAAACGCCTCGCATCGATCGAGTTTGTCTACAGCCTGAAAGAGTTCCACGAGTCCTTTTTGCGTTGAATCTATCTTTCCATTACCGCAAAATAATTATCTTCATTGTCCGCAAAGTTGAACACTTTGCCTGAAGGCATTTCTACAATTTCTCCGACTGTAATGTTCTTACCGGTAAACTCCTTGAAAAGCTTTTCGGCATCTTCCGTGAAAAACATCAAAGAAGGAGTGCCTAAATTTAATCCAGGCGACATTTTTGCGACTGTTTCTTTGTTATGCAGAACGATGCTCGTTTCAGCACCCTCTGACGGAGCTATTTCAATCCATCTCATTCCTTGGCTGTTCTCATCAGCGACTACAGCAAACCCCAATTTTTTTGACCAAAAATCCACTGCTTCGTCTTGATTGTTGACGTACAACATAACCTGGCCAACTTTACTGATCATTTCTTCAGCTCCTTTAAGTGTCATGGACTCGTATTTAGTTTATCTTAGTCTATGTTTCAGAACATTTAAATAGTCTTTAGCTTTTTCCTGGATATTGACACGGCCGTACTTATCATAAAAAAACTTTCAAAGCAAAGGTAACCCGTTCAGATGAGAGAAGCAAAACCTTCTATTAGCATTTAAAATCGCAACAATTCCCACTACAAATAAACACCTTATAATAACTCAAAAAAGTATTCTAATTCGTAAGGTTTTCAAAACCTGAAATCTGCGAAACTACACGCCATTTTTTCTTATGCAGTAACTTCATATCGTTCATCTTAAATGAAACAAACGCCGTCTAAAGGTGGCGTTCAGTTAGTCTTTTTTTGTTCATTGTTTGTTAGCACTTGATGCAGTCCATCCTCATACCCATCCAAATATTCGATCTTCCCGATTTTTCCTTTTTCAGGGGCAATTGCATCCCCCTCGAAATTGAATTGACTAGATTCTCCATTCTCATCTGTATATTCTACTTGGAAAGTGAAGGCGTATAGCGTTGGTCCGTGTTCGCTTTGAGCTATTTCAATATTAGAAGCGTTCAACTCATAATCTTGATCAAAACCAGAATACATAAAAGCAGGAACTGCATTTATGAAGTTATCATACCCGTTCTCTGTAAAGTAGGATGCATAGGTTTCTTCCATATAGCTCATTAATGCTTGATATTCGGCTGATTCCAGATAGGCTTCATAATCATCCATATATTCTTCTGAAATTTGCGCTTCCATCGCGGCATCCAATAATTCTTTATATTTCTCATCTGGCCCATCGAATTCCTCTTCGATAACAGCCCGAATCGCTTGTTCATTTTTATCGGCCGTCTCTTCCGCTTCTGCTCCATTTCCCTTTGCTGGCCCTTTGGCTGAACAACCCATAATCAATAAACTGATGAAAATCAAAAAAAGAATGCCGAGAGCTTTTTTCATAGATGAGTGTTCGTTGTTTCTTAAAAAATCCATAAAATGACCTCCTCATAAATTTAGTAAAATAACTACACTATTTCTTCAAACAAATGTGTTCATAGTAGTAATACGGATGAAACTTTAAACAGTTTCTCTTTCCTTACAATTAAATTCCATTTATAGATTTCTATGAAAAAAATAAACTTTCTCTTTTTCAAATTAGGGTTAACAACTGAATTGGCAGTCGTTTCAGCAAGGTTTTAACACCTTACAATAAATATTGTATGTCAATTGAAAGTACGGTTAATTCAATTGTTTAAAAGGGTGCGATTTAATATTGAACGCTTAGATGACAGCAAAGAAAAGACCGCTAATTCAGTTGCGAATTAACGGTCTAATAGCTGCTTTAGTTTTGATTTTGCGCCTCTCAACTGAACGGATTAAAGCAAAGTTTCATGGTCTTTATTGGAGAAAAAGCATTGTGGCAGCGAAATGAAAAGAGCTGTCGAGAGACACTCGACAGCCATTTTTCAGATTAAACTCTTCATCGCTCCGACCGCTCCGGAAAATTCACCGTTCTCCAGGAACAGCGGTATAGAGCCCCTTAAAATCGTATAGCTTTCCACCACTTGTTTGAGCAGCGCATTTTCAATAAACGACGACCCAATATAAATAATAGTTGAGCTGCTGCATTGGCGCGCCGCTTGGACGCTGACAGTGCTGACCGTTTCCCCGACAAGTCCGATGACCGTTGCCAGCAATTCCTCGACCGACAATTCGCTGGATATCGAAAAAAGATCTTGGCCAAAATTGCTGGCTGTCAATTCGCCGGATATCGGCGGTTCTTTGCCTTCATAGATATGCTTTACTTTTAAATCAATCCGCTCTCTGGATCCTTTGCTTGCCAGCCGCACAATTTCATCGAAATCGGTCAAGCCTGTCAGCAAATGGCTCAGGCCAATCAACGTGCCGCCGCCGACTCCCGTCCCACCTAGCCGTTCATGGGTATTGTTCTGAATGCAATGGATAGAAGTCCCGGTGCCTACATTTGTCACCAAATACGCGTCATCGTTGCGCCCCATCTTTTCAAGAAGAAATTGGACGCCTAAATGCGTCGCTTCGAATTCGACCATTTCATTTGTTTCTTTCGTTAAAAAAGAACGCAAAACGCCTGATTTTCCCCCAGTTACACAAATATCCGCTTGGCCCAGCCCATTTATCCAATCAGCCACCTGTTCCATTTCCGCAATCGGATATTTCGCAAAGTGAATTCCCCCCGCTTCCGCGTAAGCCACTTTGATCAGCGTCCCGCCTGCATCAATTCCAACTATCATTTTTGCACCTGCTCCTTCTGGAAACTCCAGCTAATGTGAATTATATCTCAAGAAATTTTACCACAATAATGGTATTCGCGAAATTTTTTTGCCGGATAACGATTGGGCCAGTAACTTGCAGAAAATCCTCATACCAGCTTTTACACGAGGTTTTTGTTTTACATCACTGGCAGTCAGGGTATAGAGGTGAAACTGCAAAGAAAGCCGCGGCTTTTTCAATCTTGTATCCCGTTTGCCTCAATCACTCAATTTATCACCTCATTAAAAAAGGAGCTTGCCAATGCCATATGCTGTTATCGATGATTCCGTCTCTTTGTATTACGAGATAAAAGGGCAAGGCCAACCAATTGTCTTTGTCCATCCGCCTGTCATGGGCCACCAGGTGTTCATGCATCAGGAAATATTGTCCCATCATTACCAGACCATCTTTTACGATCTCCGGGGCCACGGCCGTAGTTCCATCGGCAAAGATCCGCTATCGATTCTCTTGCTGGCCAACGATTTGAAAAAACTGTTGGATTCTATTGGAATTGAAAAGGCGGTTATTTGTGGATTTTCCAATGGAGGTACCATAGCGCAGGAATTCGCTTTGCTTTATCCGGAACGGACAGCCGCTTTGATTCTTACCAGCGCTTATCCAAAAGTGGACCATTTAGGCTTGAAAAGCTTGATTGTTTTCGGAATGGCCATGTCCAAACTTCACCAGATTCCGCTGCTCGCCAAAATGCAGGCCAAGACGCATAAGTATTACCAAAGCGACGAAAAGAAGTTTTTCGATTATGCCAAAAAGGCCAATGCCAAAAGCGTATACGAATTTTGCAAAGAGGGATTGAAGTATGATTCCACCCATTCGCTTTACCGGTTGACCATGCCGGTGCTGATGATCTATGGTTCTCAGGAAAAACCGATGCACCATCATCAAGACGCTTTTCTGCGATCAGTGCAACACGTAGAAGTAGTCTATATAAAAGGTGTCTCTCACGAAACACCACCAAAGAAATTTCCGGAATTCAATGAAATCGTCCATCGATTCCTGCAAAATCTAAACAAGCCGTCTGTCCTTTAATAAAAAGGAGACGGCTTGTTTTATGTTCTTTTCATCTTTTGGCTGTCTGAATCGGCCGTGTTCACGTGGACATTGGCTTCGGAGAAATTCTTTTCGCTGGCTTCTTTTACAATAAGGTGAGGAGAAACCTCTTAACAGCTTAATTCATCTCGCTTCAGAGGGAATATAAAACTATAAAATAATCATTTTTATAACTCAAAACTTCTTTTGAGGCCACCCCTAACTTATTCCGTGTCTTTTTGTGCCCTCTTCTATATAGTAGGAGAAGTAAAAATGAAAATATTTCAATAATTCAAATTACAAAGAAAGACATATTGCTGCTTGGCTCCGCAGGAAACATCTCTTGACCATAAAATGAAGGAGGAATTCCATTGTCTTTGAAAATTGAAAATGCCACGATTTATACAGGAAGAGGCGAGAAGCTGTTACAGTCAGCCATCGTCATTGAAGAAAACAAGATTGTTGCTGTCGGTGAAGAGGCGGCCAAAAGAAGCGCAGAAACCGTTATCGACGCACAGGGAAAAACCATTTTACCGGGCTTTTTCGATATGCACATTCACCTTGGCATGGATGGCATAGCTGATCCATTCGCTCAAATTGCTACTGACAGCCAGGCTACTTCTGCCTATCGCCACCAAGCCAATGCGCAAAAACAGCTGAAATCAGGAGTCACCAGTGTCCGTAACCTGGGTTCTAAGTGGCATATTGATCTGGCGTACCGCGATGCAGTCAATGCAGGTCTTATATCGGGCCCGACTGTTTACGGTTCTGGCCAGCCAATCGTCATGACTGGAGGCCACGGCTACCCTCTCGCTTCTGAAGCTGATGGCGAAGACGAAGTCCGCAAAGCGGCTCGCCAAACATTGAAGCAAGGCGCTGACGTGCTGAAACTGATGGCGACTGGCGGGGTTATGACGCCTGGAGTTGACCCGGGTTCGCCGCAGTTGTCTGAAAAAGAAATGCGGGCAGCTGTTGAAGAAGCACTCCACGCTGGAAAGACCACCGCTTCACATGCCCAAGGTACTGTAGGTATTCAGAATGCCGTACGTGCCGGAATTACAACCATTGAGCATGGCATCTTCCTAGACGACGAAACCATTGAATTGATGATCAAATATGGAACTGTGCTTGTTCCTACCCTTGCCGCACCTTATTATATTGTGAAAAATGCCGATTCCGGAGCGATACCTCCGCATGCCGTCAAAAAGGCTATTTATTGCTATGAGGCCCATAAAGAAAGTTTCCGAAAAGCAGTCCAAGCCGGAGTGAAAATTGCTGCCGGCACAGACGCTGGCACTCCTTTCAACTTGCACGGCGACTTTGCCAAAGAGCTTGAATTGATGCATGAAGGCGGGATGAATATCCGTGACATCATCGCTTCCGCTACTTATGATGCGGCCTCAGTCCTGAATGTCCAAAACGAATTCGGTTCACTGGAAAAAGGAAAAATAGCTGATTTCATCATCTTGTCCGAAGATCCAGAAGAAACCCTTTCTGCTTTCCGTGCAGTCGAGACGGTTTATAAAGGAGGAGCAGTTGTGCATGGCAATCACCACAGAGAAACCATCCCGACTAAATAAAAGACGTGGTCAGCCAAAAAATTGAATATAGTGCTTGTCTGTAAACTTTCGTGAATTTCTTACTTTAGCTAAAACAAGCCGCCTTCCTAAATTACAGGAAGGCGGCTTGTTTTGATCCTATAACTGTCTGAAGCCGCCTGTGTTTGCGCGGACATTGACTTCGGAGAATTTCTTCTCGTTGGCTTCTTTCGATAACAAGGTCCCGACGACTCCACCGAGGAATCCAAGCGGAATGGAAACGATGGCGGGATTGGTCAGCGGGAAGAGAGGAGTGCCTGTAATAATGGCTGCCCCGGCTTCCGGGTTCATGACGCTCGGGCCAATTGACACCAGAACAAGCGCGGACACCAGTCCAGTAATGATGGCCGAAACTGCTCCGGTCGTATTGAATTTCTTCCAGAAAATCGTGTAAACGATAACCGGTAAATTGGCGCTAGCTGCGATACAGAACGCCAGCGACACCAGGAACGCCACGTTCAGGCTCTGGGCAAAAATGGCCAGGATAATCGAGAACACGGATACCCCGACAGACGCGTAGCGGGCCGCAAGCATTTGCTGCCGTTCTGTTGCTTGTCCTTTTTTGATGATCTGGCCGTAAATATCATGGGCAAACGCGGATGCCCCGGTCAGCACCAGGCCGGCCACAACGGCAAGGATCGTAGCAAAGGCTACTGCGGAAATGAACGACATCAGGATATCTCCGCCCAAAGCTTGCGCAAGGAGTGGTGCCGCCATATTGCCGGCAGGGTTGGTATTGATGATGGTTTCAGAGCCCACGAATGCCGCAGCACCAAAACCAAGGAAAATGGTCATAACGTAGAAAATGCCTACTATCCACGTTGCCCACATAACAGAACTCCGCGCCGTTTTTGCGTCACGCACCGTGAAGAAGCGCATAAGGATGTGCGGCAGACCAGCTGTACCGAGGACGAGTGCCAGCATTAGCGAAATGGTATCCAAAGGTATTTTGTATTTTACACCAGGATTGAGGAACGCTTCTCCGTGCGGTGTCGCCGTTTTTACTTGTGCGAACATCTCCAGGATGCTGAAGTCGAAACGCTGCAAGACCAGGAACGACAAGATGACTGTACCGATCATTAGCAGCACTGCTTTGATAATCTGCACCCAGCTCGTCGCGGTCATACCGCCAAACAGGACATAGATCGTCATCATAATCCCGACCAGCAAGACAGCCCATAAATAGTCGATACCGAATAATAATTGGATCAACGCGCCGGCACCGACGAGCTGGGCAATCATATAGAAGATGACAATTGTGATAGAGCTGAGCGCCGCAGCGCCGCGCACTTTCTTCGCGTTAAAACGCGCATTGATCATATCCGCCAGCGTGTATTTCCCCAAATTGCGCAGGGGTTCCGCTACGACGAATAAGACTACCAGATAGGCCACTAAGTAACCGATTGAAAACAGGAAGCCATCAAAGCCAAATAACGCAATCGACCCGGCGATTCCTAAGAATGATGCCGCAGACAGATAATCCCCGGCAATCGCCAGACCGTTTTGCCAGCCGGTCAATCCGCCTCCTGCTGTGTAGAAATCACTCGCTGAATTGGTGCGTTTCGCTGCAAAATACGTTATGACGAGAGTCATCGCAACGATGACTAAAAAAATGATAATGACAGTTGCGTTCATCGGTTTTCCTCCTCGTCATAATTGAATTCTTTTAATGTATCGTGCGCCATTTCATCAAATTTCGCTGCGCGTTTCATGTATACGGTGACAAGAATCCACGTCATGGCGAAAAGGCCGAAAGCAAATATCCACACCCATGAAATATCGCCGATGAAAGGCGCACTTAGCCAATCGGTATAGGAAATGATGAGGTTGAATAATAGATACAAGCCTAAAAATAAGATCGTCGTCGAAATCAAAAATGCCTTTTTCTTCTTCATTAATTCCCGGAAACTGGCAGATGCCTCGATTGCTTCGAAATCCGGGACATGCCCCGCCTCTCTTCTATTCCCTGCCATCTTCGCCTTGTCCTGGCCCTTTGCAGGAACTGAAGCGTTATTCCCCGTTGCCGTTTTCGCCATAATCAACACCCCTTTTTTACTTATACTTTCAGAACATACAAACTATTAAAACATTTAACATTTACCAAGTCAATGTGTTAAATGGTATAGATGGCATTTAATACCATTTCGATGAATGGAATACGACACGCCAAAAAGCCCCGTTGCCATTGTCAGCAACCGGGCTCTAATTTACGCTTTTGCTGCGCCTTAATTTTCGCGCTGGTTTTCTTGGCCGAACGAGGAATTGAACAGTTTGAACAATTGTTCAAATTTGCTCAGGATGTCCAATGCCAGCAAGCCGTTTCCTTCCGCTGTCTTCGGATAGCCGAGCGGCACTGTGCGGCGTACGAGCTGAGCGTATAATTCCGCTTCCGTCAGCTCACGCGCAAATTCCATTTCTGCAATGTTCTTGATCAAGACCAATGCGCCAGAAATATGGGGCGTCGCCATCGAAGTCCCTGATAATGTCGCATATTGGCTGCCAGGATAAGCAGAGTAGATGTTGATGCCCGGTGCAACAATATCGATTTCGTTGTTCGTATTGCTGAAAGGAGCTATTTTTCGGCTGAAGTCGACTGCCCCGACTTGAATGACTTCGCCATAGGCACCGGGATAAGCGAATTCATCGGTCGAGTGGCTATCGTCTCCTTCGTTGCCAGCGGCACAGACAATTGGAATGCCATTGTCGACCGCTCTTTTCACAGCATCGTGAAGTTCTGGGACGTTATCTGGTCCACCAAGCGACATCGAAATGACCGTTGTTTTTTCGCCATTCGGTCCGCGCCAGTCAATAGCATAATGGATGCCGCTGATGATGCCTGCGTAATCCCCTGACCCTTCACCATTCAGCACTTTAAGAATCAGCAGCTGTGTTTCCGGGGCAACTCCCACGATTTTTCCATTAGGGCTCAAGGATGCGGCAACTGTACCTGCTACGTGGGTTCCGTGGCCATTATTATCAGAAAAGTCATTAACATCGCTATTAAAGTCAGCAGTGAAGTTCCGGCCGCTGATGATCCTTCCCTGAAGATCGGGATGGTCCGGTTGGCATCCCGTGTCCAATATCGCTACAACCGTACCTTTGCCGTGCTTGGCCTGTTCCCAAACCGCAGGTGCTTGGATCATCCGCACACCTTCTGGAATTTGCGGGGCTGCTGAAACGATTGCTTCCACCCGAAAAGGGATCAAATGAATATCATGCATAAAAGCGCCTCCTTTTTCATTCATTCTAATGCTGCTACCTGTCCGCCTGTCCGCTGCTTCTAAATCTACTTTCTCTTGCTCTTAGTTCTGTTCTATTTTTCCTTGAAATCCCCTTTTTATTTCCCGGGAAACATTTCTGCAGTATTTTTGCAGGCTGCATAGACAGGCTGCAAAAAAGGTTTTTTAGCCCCTCGGAAAGAATAGTTAAAGAAAGAGGGGGTTTTAAAATGAATGGAAAATGGCTGATTTATGGTGCATATGGCTACACAGGCGAGCTGATTGTGCAGGAAGCGGTGCGCCGGGGGCTGCATCCCGTGATTGCTGGGCGCAATGCTGAAAAACTGGTAGCATTGGCTGCACAATTCCAGTTGGAAACACGAACCTTCCCTTTGGACGGCAGTGCCCATGAACATTTGCAGAACATCGATCTCGTGCTGCATTGTGCAGGGCCTTTCAGCGAAACGAGCAAACCGATGATCGAAGCTTGTCTGGCGTCAGGCGCTCATTACTTGGATATTACCGGGGAAATCCCCGTCTTTGAACATACACATGCCCAACACGAACGGGCCATTGCTGCTGGCGTCATCCTTTGTTCCGGGGTTGGCTTCGATGTCATCCCGACAGACTGCACCGCTTTGAAACTGAAAGAAATCCTGCCGGACGCCACGCAGCTGGCACTGGGCTTCGACTCGGATTCCGGCATATCTCCAGGCACCTATAAAACCGCCGTCCGGGGCCTTGGTTCTGGCAGCGCTGTGCGCCGGAACGGACGTCTTACCGCTGTGCCTCTTGGCAGCCAGCATCGCCGGATCGACTTTGGAAGGGGCACCAAGTCTGCCATTGGGATTCCTTGGGGCGATGTCGCCACAGCCTTTTATACAACCGGAATCCCAGATATTTCGACATGGATTCCGATGCCGCGGGCAGCCGTTTTCGGCGCACGCCTGTCAAACGTCTTGCGCCCTGTACTCGCATCAGGTCCGGTGCAGCAAAAACTCAGCGCTTGGGTTGAACAAAACGTCAGCGGCCCTGACGAAACGCTGCGCAAAAATTCGCCCGCTTTTATATGGGGCGAAGCATCCAATGCGGCAGGCATCCGGAAATCCGTGCGCATCCAAGTAGCGAATGTTTATGACCTGACCGTCTATGGCGCTTTGGAAACGGCGGTACGCCTATTGAACGGCAACTTCCCTGCCGGCAGCTCGACTCCAGCCCGCTTATTCGGCTCGCAGCTCATAGAAGCTCTTCCCGGTTCTGGGAAATTTGAGATTGATACGTTCTACCCTTCCCCAACAAATAAAAACTGATGTGCACAAAAAACAGACCATAGGCGATGCCCAAGTTTAAGGGCACGCCTATGGTCTGTTCGGCTTTGTATGATCAGCTTTTTAAAATCTGCATTCGTTTATTGAATAATGTCGGATAAGACAGGAAACCAAGCATGATGCTTGTCACGGATGCGGTCGTCAACAATAAGAACATAATCAATAGCTGGAATTGGACGGCTTGAATCGGATCTGCCCCTGCAATGATTTGCCCGCTCATCATTCCGGGCAGCTGGACGAGCCCGACAGTCTTTTGGCTTTCAATCGTCGGGATCATGCTGGCTTTGATCGATCGGATCAACTGCCTGTGGATCGCCTGTTTCGGCGTTCCGCCAAGTGACAGGATTAATTCTGTCTGGTCTTGATGCGATTCCACTTCTGCCGTAAAGCGGTTAAGGAAGAGAATCGACAGCACCATCGAGTTCCCGATGACCATGCCGCTGATTGGGATAATGTACTGGGCCGTAGGCGGGGTAATATTAAAACCGATAAGGATTCCTTGCGTCAACACTTCCACAAACACTAGCGTAGCGGCAACCTTCAGCGTAATGCCTTGGATCGAAGCCCCTTTTTTCTGTGCATTATGGGTGGCTGCAACGATCATTAGCGTGACCATCAGAAAAACATAGATCAAGCTGCTAGAATCGAAGACAAATTTCAAGACATAGCCGACGGCCAGCAATTGAATGATTGAACGCACTGTGGCAACCATCGTATCTTTTTCCAAACCCAATTTAAAGGTTTTTGATAAGATCAGCGGGATCAGCACAAAAATCAGCGTTAAAGATAACGTGAAATAACTCATCTCGCTTCCCCCTTCACAAAACGTCTGACTTTTTCATTATGCGGGTCGTTCAATAATTCGCTTTCTCCGGTTTCAATGACTTCGCCGTCCATCATCACCCATGTGTAATCTCCGATTTCGAGTGCCTGTTGCAGGTTATGCGTGATCCATATGATGGTGGTGCCGTATTTATCATTTATTTTCACGATCAATTCCTCTATTTCCTTCAATGAAGTGCGGTCCAGCGATGAAGTGATTTCATCCAGCAGCAGCACCTTGGGTTTGTTGACAAGTGTTCTGGCAATCGACACTTTCTGGCGTTGTCCGCCCGATAAGTCTTTCACATTGCGGTTCAGCAAATCTTTTGCCAGCCCGACGTCTTCCAGCAACGCTTCCGCCTCCTCGACGGGCAATTTCTGGTTCTGCAAATCCAATGGCAAACTCAAATTATCGTAGACAGTGCCGCTGACCATCGGCGCACTTTGCAGCGCGATACCTACCAATCGCCGCAAATCTACTGGATTGTACTGGTTGACCGCTTCACCTTTAATGTACAGTTCGCCTTCGTCCGGTGATAACAGGCCATTGCATAGTTTCAGCAAAGTCGTCTTTCCGGCGCCAGAAGGCCCAACCAGCGTCGTTATTTTTCCTTCAGGAAATGATCCGGTTATCTCTTTTAAAATGTGGAAATCCCCAATGCTGAATCCGACATGATTAAAATGGACAGCCGGCTGGTAGTCGATTGTCATGCAAATCACTTCCTTTTCAAAATGAAGCGGCACACAAATTGATGTGTACCGCCGCGCTGCGCTTACAATTCCCGTTCAGCAAATTCGTCGTCCATTTTCAGGAAATACTCTCCGCCTTCTTCAATATGCTTCATGCGGATGATGATGTCCCGGAAGGTTTTTTCTTCCTCCATCTGTTCTTCGATGAACCAATCCAAAAACGATAGAGACGCGTGTTCTTGAAGTTCATTAGCAAGGGTGACGAGCGCGTAAATATTGCTGGTAACGTCTTTTTCCTGTGCAAGAGAACTTTCCAATACGTCCAGTGCGTCTTCGAAATGGTTTTTAGGTTCATGCAAGGCTTGAAGGACTGGCTTTTCATCCATCGCCGTTAAATAATGGTAAAATTTCATCGCATGTTGATGTTCTTCCTGTGATTGAACTAAATAGAAATTGGCGAATCCGTGGTACCCTTTTTTCGAAAAATAAGCCGCCATGGCCGTATATGCATGCGCCGCCTGTAATTCGTTATTGAATTGGTCATTTAAAGCCAAAGTCAATTTTGCTGGTAACATGATTAATTCCTCCTCTTCCTTATTTATAATCATTCTAATATAGATAATATAACACACCCCAATCCTCTCTGCCAAGCTAATGAGAATTTATTAAGTTAAATGAGAATTTTAATCATTTAAATTGTCTTTCTTCTTAATACTAACGATAATAATTATCATTTGAAGAAAAATAGAATAAAAACAACACTTATAACTTACTTTTAGTAAGTAGTTAGAGTATAATAACCGTTAGATGAAAAGAAACGTATGTAAAGGGGGAAATCCGATGACGGCGATGAAACTTGAACCGGCAGTATTTTCGGTATTAAAAGATAAAATCCAATTGATCAAAATGGACGGCGAAGCGATTTACTTGGTAGGCCCGATCCGCCTGCCTGTGAGCCTTAATGGAGCGACCGTGGAATTCCAGTGGTATAGCTGGCTAAAGCACGATGAAGTGACAGAGGATTATGGCAGTATCATTGAAAAATTATCTTCTTCGAACTTGGCTGAATATCAACAGTCGAGTGTGCTTGTCCACGGCGATTTTAAAAACAGCGAAGAGGCGCTAATACGCATGCATTCGATTTGCCACACCGGCGATATTTTCGGCAGTAAGCGCTGTGACTGCGGCTTCCAGCTGAAGCAATCGATGCAGCAAATCATCGACCACGGTTCGGGTGCCTTGTTCTACCTTGCTAACCACGAAGGGCGCGGCATCGGCCTGTTCAGCAAGGCGATGGCGTATGTCCTGCAGGAGAACGGCTACGATACAGTCGAAGCGAATGAAAGCTTGGGCTTTGTCGATGATTCCCGGAATTACGAAGACGCCATTGCCGTATTAAAGCAATTGCGCACGAAAGCTGTTACCTTGATGACTAATAACCCGAAAAAAGTATCTGCGCTTGAAAATTCCGATCTGGCGATTGCTGGAAGAGTGGCTCTTTGGGGTGACAAATCGGAATACAACGAGAAATACCTGCAGACAAAAATCAACCGCTCCGGGCATTTGGAAGAACTGGAGGACGAGGCACATGCCGCAAGATGATTTTTACATGGCGCTTGCCATCAACAATGCCAAGACAATGAAAGGCCAGACAGAACCGAATCCGCTCGTCGGATCGGTCATCGTCAACGGCGGCCGGGTTGTCGGAATCGGCGCTCATCTGAAAGCGGGTGAACCGCATGCCGAAATTCATGCGCTTCGCATGGCCGGGGATGCCGCATACGGCGGCACCATCTACGTCACCTTGGAACCTTGTTCACATCACGGCCGCACCGGGCCTTGCGCGGAAGCAATCGTAAACGCCGGCTTGAAAAAAGTCGTGATTGCTACGCTGGACCCGAATCCTTTGGTTTCAGGCAACGGCGTGGAGATACTCGAAAAAGCAGGAATCAAAGTAGTCGTCGGTGTATGCGAAGAAGAAGCGCGCCAGATGAATGAAGTTTTCAATCTCTTCATCACCGAAAAAAGGCCATTTGTCACATTAAAGGCTGCTTCGACCTTAGACGGCAAAATCGCTACCCGCTCGCTCGATTCAAAATGGATCACATCAGAAGAAGCTCGGCTGGATGTCCATCAGCTTCGGAGCGAAAACCAAGCGATCCTTGTCGGTGTCGGAACTGTCGTCGAAGATGATCCTGAACTGACGGCGCGCATACCGGATGGCCGCAACCCGCTCCGGATTGTCCTGGATTCGTCGCTGAGGATTTCCCTCGACTCGAAAATCATTACGGACGGACTTGCTGAGACATGGATTTTCAGTGCCCAAAAAGTCGATTCTGAGAAAAAAGCAGCATTGGAACAGCTTGGAATTTCCGTCTTTGAAACCAGCGGCGTGAAACAAGTCGACGTCCGCGATGTCGTCCGCATTCTGGGCGAAAAATCCATTTCTTCATTGTTTATTGAAGGCGGCGGTACAATCAACGCGGCATTTCTTGAAGCGGGCTTAGTGGACAAGACGGTCTTCTACTTTGCACCGAAGCTAATCGGCGGCAAACAGGCGCCTACTTTCATCGAAGGCATGGGCCATGATTTGATGAAAGACGCCGTTGAATTAGAACGCGGCGAATTTGTTAAAATCGGGAAAGACTTTAAGTTTACAGGCTATCCTGTCAAAAAGGGGCAGACATCATGAAATTCGGATTTGACATAGATGATACATTGATCAATTTACGGGGGTACGCTTTCGGAATTTACCAGGAAAAACTTGGCCAGAAAGTCCAGGCATCACATTTCCATCAGCTGGATCGGGTGGAAATCCACAGCCTCTTCGGTATGACCGATGAAGAAGGGCATCATATGTGGAATAGCGTGTTGGAGGAATTGTATTATACGGAATGTCCGATTTACCCGGGAGCGATTGAACTGCTTCAAAAACTGGAACGCCAAGGGCATGAAATCTTTTACTTGACTGCCCGCCCTGGAAAACATGCAGAACGCACAAAAGCTTGGATGAAACAGCAGGGCTTTCCAGTGGCAGACGCCCGTTTTTACTGCGGAATGAAAGATGCTGAAAAAGTGCACATCATTGAAGAGCTTGAACTCGATTATTATTTTGACGACAAGCCTGCGGTTGTTGAACATTTAACGCGCGAATCGCTGACGGTAGTGATGAAGGACCAGTCTTATAATCGCCACTTGGAACATCCGCGCATTAAAGAGTGGAATGAATTTGAACAATTGATTGAAAGCAAAACGAAATCGTAAAGCGTTCAAGAATCAATAAGACCAGCCGGAAGATTTTCCGGCTGGTCTTATTTTTTGAATGGCTCAACGTCATGTTGCAGAATCAACGATCTCCCGGATCAGTCGAGCCGCTTCTCTCGGATTCTCGCTGCCAGTGATGGCCCTGCCGACGATCGCTATTTCAACGGAACTGCTGAGTAGCTCCTTTACAGCATTTTTGTCCAATCCACCGGCTACAGCGATTCTGGCTAAAGGCACGTCGGACACCAGACCCAAAGACGCTGCTCCGGCAGCCCGCCCTTGTTTCTGGCTGTCTTTCCCGATGTGGACGCAAAACAAGTCGGCACCCAAATCCCTTAGCTTCTTCACTCTTGCAGGGTCTTGAATTTCCAATAAATCGATCATGACAGCTTTCCGGTACTGTTTGGCCGCTTCCAAAGCGCCGCGGACCGTTGCGTCACCGGAAAACCCCATGACGGTTACAATATCCGCTCCGGCGCTGAATGCTTGTATAGCTTCACTTTTTCCTGCATCGCAGGTTTTCATATCGGCAAGCAGCACTTTCTCCGGATATAAGTGCTTCATTTGCCGAACAATGTCCAGCCCATATTCTTTAATGACCCCTGTTCCAATTTCAATCAGATTAACAAATTCATAAGTTTCCCCGACCAGCCGAAAACATTCTTCTTTCGGCAAACGGTCCAGGGCAAGCTGGATTTTCATCTTTATCCTCCTTATAGAAAAAACCACATCCATAAGAATGTGGTTTTTTGTTATACTCCTGAATACGCCAGAAATCCACCATCTACAGGTACCGTAATGCCCGTAACGAATCCCGAGTAATTTTCATCAAGGAGCCAGAGCATGGTGCCCACCAACTCGACTGGTTTACCGAAGCGTTTCATTGGTGTACTGTTCATGATTTTCCCCGAACGCGGAGTCAGCGAGCCATCCGCATTCGTCAGCAAATCCTTATTTTGCGATGTCAGAAAAAATCCTGGCGCGATTGCATTGACCCGGAGATTCTGCTCAGCAAAGTGGACAGCCATCCACATCGTGAAATTATTAATGGCTGATTTCGCTGCACTGTAAGCTGGAACTTTTGTCATCGGTGAATACGCACTCATCGAAGAGATATTCAAAATCACTGGAGCTTCCTGCTTCAGCAGTTCCTTGCCGAATACTTGGCTCGCGAGGAAAGTGCCTGTGAAGTTGCTGGCAAATACACCGGAGAAACCGTCTTCCTGCAAATCGAAGAACGTCTTTCCTTGTGCATCTTCCTCGTGTATTTCTATATCCGTGATGGCATCTGGGTGGTTTCCACCAGCGCCGTTGATCAGGATGTCTATGCGGCCGAAGGCTTCTAGAATCTGTTCTTTCGCCTTCTCCAAAGAAGCGCGGTCGAGCACATCCGCAGCAACAGCAATCGCTTCGCCGCCACTGGCACGGATTTCCTCAGCGACAACTTGCCCTTTTTCAGCCGTCCGGTTCAAGACGGCGACTTTTACGCCTTGGGCTGCCAACTGGCGCGCCATTTCAGAACACAAGACTCCGCTGCCTCCTGTAATGACGGCTGTTCGCCCGTTGAGATTTTCATGAGAAGAAAACATAGCGTCCTCCTTTATTTTGATTGATGTGCATCCCATAACCCTAACAAATACATGATGCCTAGGGCACGGTCATAAAGCCCGTAGCCCGGCCGGCATTCTTCGTTCCAAATATGGCGTCCATGGTCAGGTCGTGCATAGCCAGTGTAGTTCTGGTCCGACAGCTGTTTGACAACGCCATTCAAGTCGATCGAGCCGTCTTGTGTATAGTGGGAAGTTTCGATGAAATCCCCGTTTTCGAATATTTTCACATTGCGCAGATGGGCAAAAGGCGAATGCTTCGCAAATTTCGAAGCCAAATCCACCATGTCGTTCTCGGGGTTTGCACCCATAGAACCCGTGCAGAACGTAATCCCATTTGACGGAGAATCCGAAATCGAAATCAGCCGTTCCCAGCTCCTCTCGCCGGTCATGATGCGTGGCAGCCCGAAGATCGACCATGGTGGATCATCCGGATGGATCGCCATTTGAATCCCGCTTGCTTCTGCTGTAGGCAGTATCGCTTTTAGGAAATACTCGAGATTTTCCCATAATTTTTCTTCATCCACGCCTTCATAGGCAGTAAACAATTCCTGGATCCGTGCCATTTTTTCCGGTTCCCAGCCTGGCAATGTCAGATCCGAGGCAGAAGCCACCGTTTCGATCAATTCGGCTGGATCTAAAGATTCGATCTTCTGCTTTTCCAAGAACAACGCTGTCGAACCGTCAGGCAGCGGATGGTAGAGAGATGTACGCGTCCAGTCGAAAATCGGCATGAAATTGTAGCAGATGACTTTCACTCCCGCTTCTCCCAGATTGCGGATCGTTTCTTTGTAGTTTTCGATAAAGCGGTCTCTCTCAGCGTCGCCGAGTTTGATGGATTCATGCACATTGACGCTTTCGACGACATCTGCGTGGAAGCCGAATGATTTGATGTACTCGATTTCGGATTGAATTTCTTCTTTGCTCCATACTTCTCCAGCGGGTTTATGGTGGAGTGCCCATACAATCCCTTTGGTTCCTGGAATTTGCTTGATCTGCTCTAATTGGACACTGTCATTGCCGCGTCCATACCAGCGGAACGTCATATTCATAGAAATCCTCCTTTTATGCTAATTTTCCGAGATAGTCTTTAACCAACTGAACCACTGCTTCTTTGCCGGAAGAACGGTAGGCTTTTGTCAAATCGCTGCCGATTCCGACAGCCACCGCCCCAGCATCAAGCCAGGCATTCATATTGTTGATATTGATGCCGCCAGTCGGCATAATCCGCACATTCGGCAATGGCCCGTTGACAGAGCCGATGAACGAAGGTTCAAACCCGTTGGCCGGGAACAGTTTCAAAATATCGCAACCTGCTTCTGAAGCTTGTACCATCTCTTTGATGGTCATGCACCCCGGAAGGTACGGTACATTATAGCGGTTGCATGTGGCGGCAATATCCGCATCGAAGTGTGGGCTGACGACGAATTTCGCACCGTGCAATAAAGCATGGCGTGCTGTTTCGGCGTCTAAAACAGTTCCGGCGCCGACAAGCGCTTGTGAATTGCTTAATTGTTCGAACACTTTGGCGACATTCGGCGTGGTGTAGGTCAATTCAACCGCCCGCAACCCTCCTGCAACTGCAGCTGTTGCAACTGCAATCGCTTCTTCTGCATCTTTCCCGCGGATCACTGCCACTACTTTCGAATCGAGCAATTGCTGATAAATCTCCATTTTCGGAATCATGTCACTGCTCCTCATTCAAAGACAATTAATGCTTTACGCACTTTGTCCGGATTGTTTTCAACGAAACTGAAAGCTTCCTGCACATCATCCAACGCAAATTTGTGAGTAATGAGGCCATCGGATTGAAGCGCTCCACTATTCAGCAAATCCACTATTTTGCCAAACTGGTTTGTTTGGAGCCTTGAACCGACAATCGTGATTTCCTTTTTCGTAATGGGCAATTGCGGAATAGAAGATGGCCGTTCATCAAAACCGAGAACGACTACATACCCTGCAGGGGAAACCAAGTCAATGCTTAACTCCACTGTTGCCGGCATGCCTACTGCATCAATGACCACATTCGGGCCTTCTCCATTCGTCAGCTCCAATATGCGGTCTTTTACAGACACTTTACCGGCGTTGATTACTTCGTCCGCTCCGCTTTTTTTAGCGAAAGCCATACGCTCTTCACTCAAATCAGTCATATAGACTTTAGCTCCGGCAATTTTTGCCAGCTTTAAAATACAAATGCCGATGGGTCCACAGCCTTGAATGAGTACAGTATCCTCCGCTTCGACATTTCCGCGCCAGACAGCCTGCGCGCCGATTGTATAGGGTTCAGCTAAAACGATTTCATCCCAACTTAAGTCTTTATTTACCGCATGGAGCTGTTTTTCCGGTAAAACTACATATTCGCGCATACCGCCGTCTTCGTGAACCCCGAAGACAGACAGTTTCTCACAGACATTCGGGCGGCCTTTACGGCAAGCATAGCACTCGCCGCAATAATTGATCGGTTCGACCACTACATGATCGCCCGGCTGAAGCCCTTTCACTGCACTGCCCACTTCCGCTACTTCGCCCGCCACTTCATGGCCGACGATGCGCGGGTATGTTGCCAAAGGATTGGTGCCGTGGTAAATATGCATATCCGAGCCGCAAATTCCGACACGTTTGATTTTTATTAAGACGTCGTCAGCTTTCTGGACCGTGGGACGTTCCTGTTCTATGATCCGTAATTCATGCGCTTTTGGTACTTGTACTGCTTTCATCATATAACCACCTATTCAAATAGACTTGGTAAGAACAATGTAATTTGTGGTACGAAGGCAACCAGCATCAAGACTATAAGACTTACACCAATGAATGGAACAAGCTCGCGCGCCGTCTTCCCGATAGAAACTTTTCCGATCTGCGAAGCGACAAAGAGACAAACGCCGACTGGCGGAGTTACAAGCCCGATGACCAAGTTCAACACCATCATAACCCCGAATTGGATTGGATCCATGCCAACTGTCAAAGCCACCGGAAGCAATACCGGGAACAAGATGACAAGCGCTGCAATCGTCTCCATGAACGTTCCGACAAACAATAACAGCAAATTGATCAACAAGATGACGATAATAGCATTTGTTGAAATGCCAAGGATGGATTCTGCCACCAATTGTGGAATTTGTTCACGCACCATAATCCAGCCGAATAAATTCGCGAATCCAACAAGAAGCATGATCGAAGCTGTTGCTGTCATCGAGGACAGCATGATTTCCGGAATTTTTTTGATCGGCAGCTCTTTATACACGAAAATGCCGATGACAAAAGCGTAAAGCACTGCAATAATGGAAGCTTCTGTCGGCGTAAAGAAGCCGCCTAAAATTCCGTATAGGATGATGACTGTCATCAGAAGTGCCCAAAAAGCGCCAACGAAACTTTTCCCAATCGCTTTTGCTGATTGGCGTTCACCTTTTGGATAGTTCCGTTTAACGGAAATGATATACGTTGGAATCATTAGCCCAAGACCTAGAAGAATTCCCGGGACCGCTCCTGCCAAAAACAAATCTCCAATTGATAACGAAGCAAGTGTTCCGACAATAATCATCGGCAAAGAAGGCGGGATAATCGGTCCTACAGTAGATGAAGAAGCAGTAACCGCTGCGGAAAACCCAGCGCCGTACCCTTCTTTTTTCATCGCTGGGATTAATATCGATCCGATGCTTGCTGTATCAGCTAAAGCCGTTCCTGAAATCCCTGCAAAACCCATGGAAGCTCCGACGTTTGCGAGCCCTAATCCTCCGCGGATATGGCCAAACAAATCGTTGGCAAATTTAATGATGCGTTCGGTGATACCGCCTGCATTCATCAAGTTCCCCGCCAGGATGAAACCTGGGATACAAAGAAGAACAAATGAATTCAAACCGCCGAACATTCGTTGTGGTATGATATTGAGCGGAATTTCGGCAAGGAAAAGGTAAAGCAACGATGCAAGCCCCAAGCTAAACGCAACTGGAACCCCTAAAAAGATAAGTACTATAAACGATACAAATAACAGAGTAGCCATTAGTAATCATCGCCTCCGTAGTTCTGGCTGTAATCTTGCTTGTTTTTCACCAGATCGATAATTTTTAACACTGCATAGAACACTAAAAATACAGACATAATTAGCAACGATGCATGGATTACCGACATTTGGAATGGCATAGTTGCCGACCGCTGGTTTTGCCCAAGCATCGTGAAACTGTATCCCTCTTTCACCATGATTAAGCTTAATAGGATAATCGTTAAATAAATCGCCACTTCATAATACCTTCGAAAGTTATCCGACATTTTATTAAGAATCATATCCACATTGATGAATTCGTTTCGCATTAAAGCCAACGGTGCACCAAAAGCAATGCCGTATAGGAATAAATAACGCGTCAACTCTTCTGTCCAAATAAATGAAAATGGAGCGAAACGCGAAATGATTTGAACAGTAACAATTATGATGACCCCCGCGAAGCTGGCTATTGTTAAAAAAGCGAGCGTTCCATCGATTAATTTTCGAAACATCGACATCCGATTCATCCTTCCCTAATGGAAAGGCACATTTAGCCAGATGGCCAAAAGTGCCTTATGCCCATGTTATTCTGCAGCTAGGATCTGTTCGTACAACTCCAATTGTTCAGGTGTTAAAGAAGATTCAACCGCAGGTGTCATCGCTTCACGGAACGCATCTTGGTCAACATCTACGAACTCCATACCTGCATCCACCAATTCCTGCTCAATTGTGGAAATTTCAGATTCATACAATTCCTCGCCCAAAGCCTGCGCTTCTGTAGCGGCATCTTGTACGACTTGTTTCAAGTCATCAGAAAGTGCATTGTATTGCTCGTTGCCCACCAGAATGTAAATCCATGAATATACATGCTCTGTGCGATTCACGTAATCCTGAACTTCCGCCAATCCACCGCTTTGGATCAAGTCAACTGGGTTTTCCTGTCCGTCGATTACCCCTTGCTGCAAGCCAGTGAATACTTCATTAAAGTCCATTACCTGCGGAGACGCGCCTGCTGCTTGCCAAACATCCAAGAACAATGGAACGTTTGGTACCCGCATGCTGAATCCTTTTAAGTCTTCTGGAGTTTTGATCGGTTCACTTGAAGTTAAGTTCCGCGGCGCACGTGTGTGGTAGTAAAGCGCCGTCAAGCCTGCTTCATCGCTGATTTCTTGTTTGATCTGCTCTCCGATTTCACCTTCTACAACAGTTTGGACGTGTTCAAGATCCCGGAATGCATAAGGCACAGCCATCAAAGCCGCATTCGGTGCCCAATTTTGCAAGGTTTCACCTGAAATTACCATATCGGCAGTTCCTGCTTGAATCGAGTTGATCGTATCTGTTTCTCCGCCCAATGAGTTGTTCGGATAAATCGTGATTTCCATCTGCCCATCGGAATTTTCTTCTACTAGTTCTTCGAATTTCTGTGCAGTTTTGTGCCAGATGTGGTTTTCATCTGCCAAGTGACCAAATCTCCATTCAATTGTTTCGCCTGAAGCTGATTCGCCTCCGCCTTCGCTTGCATTATCTGAACTGCATGCACCCAAAACTAAAACCGATGCGCAAATTCCTGTTAACCATTTTTTCTTCATGTTATTCTCCCCTTTGAATGTAATATTTTGTTTTATCATTTCTTGGAAGCCGGAGCCTTCAAGTAATCATACGTTGTCGCAGCAATACTGATGCCTTCGGCCAAATTCCGTTCTTCGTTCTTCTGTTCGATTTCTCCAGGCACCAGAACTCCAGAAAACCCTTCTGCCGCCGGAACTTCCCGGACTTCTTTCATCATTCGATCCATTTGCTCCAAAAAATGGTCTGGGTCAGTGAAAAAGGACGGGTTGATGGCACAGAAATAATGCCCCAGCTTTCTTTTTTTATCCAGATCCCCATACATTTGGTTGATGTGAGGGCCGAAAGCCATACCGGCCAGCAAGCCGGAGAAGATATCAACAATCATGGCTAATCCATAGCCTTTGGGCCCGCCGAATGGCGAAAGGGAAATCACTTTGGAAGGATCCGCCACACTTTCCCCGTCTCATCGACGCCCCATCCTTCGGGGATGCTTTTACCTTCTTCTTTATGCTGCAAGATTTTGCCTAAAGCGACAGTCGATGTTGCCATATCCAGGATGAACGGCTTTTCGGTTTTTGCCGGGACGCCGTAAGCGATCGGGTTGGTGCCGAGAAACGCCTCTTTTCCGCCGAAAGGAACCATGATTTTGTCGGTATGTGTCATGGCAATACCGATCAGGCCATGCTGCGCCGCTTCCTGGACAAAATAACTGAGCGCTCCGCAATGGCTGCTGTTCATCGCAGTGACCATGCCAACTCCGTTCTCCTTGGCCATTTCGATTGCATGCCCCATGGCGACATCGCCTACCAAGTGGCCGAATCCGTCATCCCCATCTACTACGCCAGTGACAGGGCCCGTCGCTTTAAACGAAATTGCCGGATCCGGCTTGATGCCCCCGGCTTGTAGGCGGCTCACGTAATGCTCAGTTCGGAGCGCTCCGTGGGAATTGACCCCTCTTAGATCGGCATGGATCAGAACTTCAGCTATTTTAGCAGCGTGTGCTTGCTGTACGCCCGCAGAAACTAATTTGCTTTGGATAAGTTCTTCAACTTCTTGATGGGGAACCGTTACAGTCGCCATTCTGTCCCTCCTACTCTAGGTTTGTGTGGTTCTTGATGACATTGTCATTTGCAAGGCCCGCATAAGGGCCGTCGATGATTGCAGCATCGAGTACCAAATGGACCGCTTGGTCGAATTGATTGCCTAAGGGTTGGATGGTAGAAGGTTCTTCTGCTCTCCGCTGTTTGGTGGCAGCAGGTATTAAGAGTCCACTGCTGCACCAATCCTCTTGCATTTTCATTTTAGTTGCCGTAACCAGTGCGATATGGGCGCCTTGTTTCAATGCGCTTTGGCAAAGGCCGTTCAGGTGAGCGGAACTGCCAGATCCTGAAATGAGCAGAAGCACGTCCTCTTTTTGAATCGATGGCGTAATGGTTTCACCCACAACGTAGACGGTTTTGCCGCAATGCATCAGTCTCATCGCAATCGCTTTCCCGATCAATCCCGAACGCCCTTCACCGAAAATGAAAAAACGGGAATCCCTCGAGAGCAATTGAACCAAAGAAGCATATTGCGTTGCATCGATCCCTTTCAGAACTTGCTCCATTTCATCCAGAACCGTAAAAGGTGTTTTCATCGCCCAAGCCCTCCCTTACCGTTCGACGGCTTTTTTATTGGCTACAAAATTTTGTACATCCTCTAAATAAGGCAATCCTTCGTTGTCTCCGGAAACCGTCGTCACAAGTGCTCCGACCCCATTGGCGAATTGCAGCAGCGCTGTTGTATCCAACCCTTTTAAAACCCCATAAATGTAGCCCGCATCAAAACCGTCTCCCGCTCCAACTGTGTCCACCGGATTGACTGAAAATCCTGAAGCGGTAATCCAATTGCCGTCCCGGTAAAGCAAGGAACCATTCTCGCCATTTTTAATGACTAAATCTTTTATGTTAAAAATTTCGCTATAGTGTGCCAAGTCTTCGAGCGACTCTTTTCCGGAGATCATCTGTATTTCATCAAGGCCTGTCAGGAGGATATCGATATCCGGGAATATCACTTCATAAGCGGTACGGGCTTCTTCAATGCTCCAGAGTTTCAGACGGATGTTCGGGTCGAACGCTATCAGAATGCCTTTTCGTTTAGCGATCTCAATCACTTTTTTAGCTACTGAAAGATGCTGCTTGTTGATGGCCAAGTAGACGCCTGTCAGGTGGACTGCCTGTATGCCTTCAAAAAGTTCTTCTGTGATGTCTTCAGGTGTAATGGCAGTAACTGGCGATGGCTCCCGGTAGTAATACGTCTTTCCGGCTCCGCCTTCATGGATTTCTTTAAAGTTCAACGAAGTCGGTATGCCTTCGACAAATTCCACCGCTGTCACATCCACTCCCTCGCCGCGTGCAAAATTGAAGATCACTTTTCCGAAATCATCTTTGCCTAAGCGGCTGATCCATCTGCTCTTAAGGCCTAACCGGGCACAGCCGATTGCAAAATTCAGTTCCGCCCCTCCGACTTTCCGTTCAAAATGAGTGACATACCTCAATGGCCCGGTTGATGTGGGGTTCATCGTAATCATGGCATCTCCTATTGTTAATACTCCAAATTCACTAGACACTTTGCTACACTCCTTACTTGCTTTAAATGGATTCTCTTTCAACTAAAATCGGAGAATACCGCCGTTCTTCATATTCCTTTTCAAACACTTTGCTCTCAATAAGCTTTAAAAGCGTCTCTGCCGCATCCTTGCCGATTTCAAATGTCGGCTGTTTGATGACAGTTATCGGAGTGGCAACAATCTCCAAGAACGGTGAATCATCTATTGTCACAATGCCCACATCTTCTGGAATCGACAACTGATTCTTTTTCACAAATTTCAGCAGTTCAATCAATGCCAAATCATTTGTTGCAAAAAAGGCTTCCGGCCGGTCTTTCGAATTCCATACTTCTTGCAATTTTTCACCAATTTGATTGCGCTCTTCAGCGATAATCCAATCCTCTCTAAGAATAAGGCCGAGTTCTTTAACCGTTTTCTTAAACCCACTGATGCGTTCCACTCGTGGCGTCACTTTACTAGCAATCGAAGTAGAAACGAGGCCGATTTTTTTATAGCCTTTCTTTACAATTTGCGAAACCGCTATCTGTGAAGCGCTTTCATTGTCTAGGAGAAGCATCGGGAAAATTGGCTGGTTGATCTTTCTGTCCACAAAAACGATTGGAAAACCCGCTTTTTTCAGCTGCTCGTATAAATCGTCGTTGCCGTTTGTCGGAAAAATAATTAGTCCATCGACTTGCTTAGCTATTAGCATATCGATATAGGCTCTTTCTTTTTTTGGCTGATCATCTGCATTGCATACAAATAAATGAAAGCCGCTTTTTTCGCAAAAATCTTCAATGGCTCGAATGATTTCAGTAGAAAATGTGTGAAGAATATTTGCTACAATAACACCGATTGTGCCGGACTTTTTCTGTTTCAAACTTTTTGCTGCATAATTCGGAATGTAATCCAGCTCTTTAATAGCTTGTTCGACCCGCAATTTTGTTGGTGCTGCCATAAACTCAAATCGGTTATTTATATACTGGGACACAGTGCTCTTTGAGACTCCGGCTTTTTCAGCCACATCTTGCATCGTTATTTTTTTCACCAGTTCACCTCGCTACTAAACCGGTTTAGTAAATCGGTTTAGTGAAAGTATAAATGAAAGCCCTTCCAAAATCAACCCCCTTATTCAGAAAATTTAAAGTTTATAAACAACCCCTTTTCCCACAGCTTGCACCTGGGTTCAGCGCAATGAAAAAGCTACAAAACTTTTTTCTTCTTAGTGAATTAGCTGATCACTCACCGTAGTCATGTGGGACTAATCTTTTACCTGCCATGTGGAGTTGCCGCGCATCAAACATTGGGATAAGTTGGAGTCCATCCTTGCCGAAAGCCGAAACTGAAGAAAAAAATCCCTCGCCTGATTTCTTTCAGGCGAGGGATTTTCAAATTTTATCTTCCTCGCTTAAGCCACTGCTGCCAAAAGCATCATCAAGTGTATCGTAGCGCGCTATTTCGCATACTTTATTGTTTTTTACCTCCATATAGGTATAGATGACCACTTCTCCCCGTTTGTCATCCCACGTGCCTACCTGCTCATAAATTACTTTGTCCTTTTTTGCGTAACGGTTTTGGGTCGCCAAGTGGATGTGAGAGTTTTCCACCCATTGCTTAAGCGTATCATGCCCGACTACGCTGCCTGCTGGGCCGATCATTTCTATATTGTGGTCGGAAACCGCCAATACGCCGGCGACATCTTTGGCATTCACCCGTTCAATCCATTGGTCAGCCGTTTCAATGATGTTCTCCATGCCTTGTCTCCTCCATCTCATTTTCCGATACTATTTTCTGAATTTTAACACAAATTTGTGTTTTTAGCAGTAAAATATTGAGCCAAAACAAAAAGCCCAAAATTTCTTCAGGCTTCAATAATAACTGTTCTTCAATTTTTTAAAGGTTTTTATGAAATGATCCGGATCTTCATGAACCCTATAAGTAATGACCCCTCTATGCGTATGCAGATACAGCAAATTGGCATCTTGCGAAAACGATTTATAAGAAACATCCCAGACGTTCAGCAACTTGAAAACGGATGCTGAAGCGACCACTTCATCTTCAAATAATTGAAGACTGTATTCATTCTGGACAATTCGCATTTCGCCAGCTTCGATGAATCGTTCCGTATCGATGTAAACGATCGATGACAATACCCCTGCTTGAGACATGCTAAGCCGCCTCCCCGGTTGCTCTTTTTATAAAGTTTATCGCACCCTTTACGCAATGCGCAATCAAGTCGGGCCGGCAAACTGGATTACTCATCGTCTTCTTCAGGGAAATCGGTGTCGAAGTATTCATTTGTCAGATCTCCATTTATACCGATTGCTGCGGCGCTTCCTTCCCCTGCCGCAATGATGAGCTGTGACGGGACAATCAATGACGCATCACCCGCGGAATAGACGTTCCAAACGTTGGTACGGCCATAACCGTCCGTCAGAATGCCGCCGTGGGCATTCAATCTGCAGCCGAGCTTTTTGGCAAAAGGAGTTGCATGGCTCCAGTGCGGCGTGACAAATCCGCCGCTTCGGTCAATTAAGGTGCCGTCTTCAAGGCGGACGCTGCGCAACTGTCCATCTTCCCCTTCAAGGCCGTTGATGGCTTCTTCGTATACAAGGATCCCTTTTGCTTCCAGCTTATCGCGGTCTTCCAATTCCAGCCGCCCTACCCCATCCGTGAAAACCACCAAATCCTTGCTCCACGTAAAGACTTTCTTCGCCAATTCAAATACATTCCTATCCGCTATGACCGCAAGAGGCCCGTCCCGAAGCTCCCAGCCGTCGCAATAAGGGCAACTGAACAAGCTGGTGCCATAATAATTTTCAATATCGGGTATATTGGGCAGCTCTTCTTTCAGCCCCGTTGCGAGCAGAACTTTGATGCTGTGATAGACTTCCCCTTTTGCTGACGTCAATACATAATGGGTGTCTGTCACATGTTCGATATCGGCAATCCGGTCTTTCTTTAGCTCGACACAATCATATTTGGCTATTTCTTCATATGCCAGCTGTTTAAATTCCGATGGCTGGATGCCGTCCCGGGTGATAAATCCATGGGACGCCCGGGTCACCAGGTTGCGGCCGTGATTGTCATCGAAAATCAATGTCTTCCTCCTCGATCTTCCAAGCACCAAAGCGGCGTTTAAGCCTGCGGGCCCGCCTCCAATTATTACACAATCGTATCGCATGTCAGCCATCCTCCATAACTTGCTTTATCCTATAAATTTTCCCGGTTTCGGCTGCTGATAAACAAAATGGACCGACGCCAGGCATAAAAAAAGCGCTGAATCCAAAAGGGATTCAGCGCCGCTATTTTATGCCTGTTTGGCCAATAAGCCATTCAATACTTCAATGAAGAATCTGTTTTCTTCCGGTGTACCGACCGAAACACGGATAAATTCAGGCAAGCCCCACGTTTTGCCGTAGCGGACAATGACACCTTGCGCCATGAGGGCTTTATATATTTCCTCGCCGTTCGGGCCGACTTCCACCAAAACGAAGTTCGCTTCGCTTTCCGTATACTTCAGACCCAGTTCTTTAAACGTTTTATAAAAGAGCTCGCGCCCTGCTTTATTAGCTTCACGGGACGCGTTCACGTGTTCCGTATCCGTAATTGCAGCTGTAGCGGCTGTTTGCGCTAAAGCATTGACGTTAAACGGCTCTTTCACTTTCAGGACCGATTGGATGATTTCTTCCGGCGCGATGCCGAAGCCCACGCGCAGTCCCGCAATGCCGTAAATTTTCGAGAAAGTCTGCAGTACGATGACTGGGTAGCCGGCTTTGGCGAATTCAACGCCTTCTGTGTATTCCGGCACATCAGCAAAGTGGCTGTAAGCCCCATCAATAACAACTAAGATATCATTCACTGCGTCGAGCACTTTTTCAATATCCGCTTTGGCCATGATTGTGCCAGTCGGATTGTTCGGCGTACAGATATAAATGATTTTGGTTTTATTCGTAACGGCAGCCAAAATGGCATCAACGTCAAACTCAAAGTTCTCCGCGAATGGCACCGGCACCACTTTTGCCCCCATGATGTGCGCGCCGAAATCGTATTCACTGAATGAAGGCGACGGCACGATGATTTCGTCCCCTTGTTCCAAGAATGCTTCCGAAACGAGCGTGATCAATTCGTCCGCACCGTTTGTCGGGATGATTTGCGACGTTGTTACACCGTATTGCTCGGCGATGGCTGTTTTTAAAGCCGTTGCATCAGCATCGGGGTAGCGGTTCAATTCCGCCAAACTCTTTTTGATGGCTTCTACTGCCTTCGGAGATGGGCCTAGCGGATTTTCATTTGATGCCAATTTGATGACGCGGTCCAAGCCCAATTCTTTCTGTACTTCCCAAATTGGTTTACCCGGTGAATAAGGCTGGATTGTATCCAAAGTTTTACGCGGTAAGATGTTTTTTCTGATTTCCATATGAGCGCCTCCCGATGATGGTTTCCATTGTTTGAATGTTTATTTAAATACAATTATAACTATACCAGTCATTGGGCATTTGCGGCACCTGAAATTACCTGCATTCCATTCAGCAGGCTACGGCAGCCCTTGCCTGCGGGGGCGCTTATTGACCAAGTAGATGCTGAGAATGATTAAACAAAGCCCCAATGCCAGTGTATTGGTAACTTCTTCATCCATAAACACAGCACCAGCCAGCACGGCAATAAGCGGCACCAAAAATGTGAAGGCCGCTACTTTGCTGGCCTCGCCATTATTCATCAAGTGAAAATAGATGACAAAGGCAATCGGCACTCCCAATGTCGCACCGAACCCAAGGCCGATGAAATAAGGCAGGTTCCAGATGATATCAGAACCCTCCTCAAAAAAGCTTCCTACAGCGAGCAGCACTGCACCGCCAATCAGAAATTGCATTGACACCATCCACATCGAATCAACCCGTTTGCCCACCTTTTTCACATATATGACGCCCAGCGCCCAACTGAGCGCCGCCGACAGCGCCATGATTATGCCGACCACTGAAATGGCGCCTGTTAAGCTGTCCGCGCTAATTGCCAATATGCCGAAAAAGCCGACCAGAAGTCCCGAGAATTTCAAAATGGTCATGTTTTCGCCCAGCCACAGCCAAGCAAAAACACCAATCAGGACTGGCTGGCAGTAGACCACGACCGAAAATAGTCCACCTGGCAAGTATTCCAGCCCTGCGGTTTGCAATCCGTAGAAGAGCACCGCATTGAACAATGCTGAAATGCAATATGCCGGCCAATTTTCCCGCCACCTTATGCGTTTCCATGCAGGCAGCAAGACAATAGCCAAAAGCAGCCCGCCTAAAAACGAGCGTGCTCCAGCAAATAAAATCGGCGGGGTGTAGTCGAGCGCCATTTTGTAAATCGACCAGCTGAAGCCCCAAATGAGCACCAGAAAAACCAATAAAGCGGTGGCACGGGTGAAGTATCTACTCAATTCACTATCCCCAATCAACTGTTTTCTAGCGCTGCTTCCATTATACAGAATTGGCCGTTCCTCTTGGCGGCAGTACCGAACTATTTGTAACCTGCTGTTAAATATGGTTAACTGTAACGAGACAAAGTGAAGAGGAGTTTTTCCTAATATGATCAAGAAAATGAAATTCGTATTTGCGCCCCTGCTGCTAGCAGCCGTGCTTGGCGCATGTTCAGATAATGAAGAAACTGCACCGAAAGAAGATACAGCAAAAGCCACAGAAGAACAGGCTGCTGCTGAGCAGAAGACAGAGCTTGAACTGCCGGCCGAAGAAGATGTAGTGGTTGTAGTTAACGACGAAGAAGTATTGGGCAATGTCTATAATAGCGTGGCGCGCCAATTAGAAACTTCAATGGCCACGCAAGGCACAGACATGAAAGAAGAAGAAAATGCCACAATGGTGAAAGACCAAGCGATCGATGTCATTGTTGGCAATAAACTGATTTTGCAGGATGCCGCCGATAAAGGGCATAAAGCAGATGATGCTGTAGTAAAAGAACGCCTTGAAGAGCTTAAGGGACAGTTTGAAAGCGAAGATGCCATGAATAAGGCACTTAAAGAAAGCGGTTATACGCTCGAAGACATTGAAAAGCAGCTCAGCGAACAGATTACGTATGAAGCATATGTTGCCAAAGAATTGAAAACCGAAGAAATCACGGATGAGGAATTGACAGCGGCTTACGACCAATTCAAATCGACATCAGAAGAGGAAGCTCCGCCTTTCGAAGAAATGGAGCCAATGATCCGCCAGTCGCTTGAACAGGAAAAATCTCAGGAAGCTGTTGCGAAACGCATTGATGAATTGAAAAAAGATGCAAAAATTGACGTGAAAATCTAATGATCAAGCCCCCCGGCCAAATTGGCCGGGGGGCTTTTTATTGTGTTTTTTTATAGTTTTTCCTGGCAGAACGCGAGGACTTCTTGCTCTTCGTCTTCTTCAAGTCCGAATTCCAAAATTTCTTTGGAAAGTTTATCCACAAAATTATAATGCGCGATTCGAGCGCCATTGTCGTCAACTGCTAAGATCACACGCAGCTCAAGGCCGCCAGCCGTGTAAAGCTCGTCATCTTCATCAACTTCAACATCCACCAAAAATTCATAACGGCTCCCTACCATGATGCCGGTCGGGTCTTGTATTGCGTGAAAACTAAAATTTGCAAAATCCATTGTAACACCTCCATTCCCTTATTTTAGCCTGTCTGCAGTTTTTTGGATAGCGTAAGCCGAAAAAAATGGGAAGGCGCATTTCACTATCCCTTCACAAAACGTCCGTTTACCTTAAGTCGTCGAGGGAATACTTCTAGAAGACACAGATTACAGAAGGAGTGGAAAATACATGAAAGTATTGGTAATTGGAGCAAACGGCCAAGTAGGCCGGCACATTGTAAAAGAACTATCCGATTCTTCGCATGAAGCCATTGCGCTTGTTCGAAAAGAAGAGCAAGCTGCGCACCTGAAGGAATTGGGAGCAGCTGACGTGGTCATCGGCGATTTGGAAAAAGATTTCAGTTCGGCATTCGACAACGCGGACGCCGTCATCTTTGCTGCAGGGTCCGGCCCTTCCACAGGAGCGGACAAAACACTTACAATCGATTTATGGGGTGCCGCGAAAGCAGCAAAATACGCAGAGGATAAGGGCGTGAAGCGCTTTGTTCAGCTCGGCTCGATGGGTTCGGCAGATCCGGATTCCGGCGGCGAAGAAATGAAGCCCTATCTGGTGGCTAAACGCACCGCAGACGATCTTCTCCAGGCAACCGGCCTGGACTACACAATCGTCCGCCCAGGTGCCCTTTCCAATGAAGAAAAAACAGCACATATTGAAGTCTCCGCTGGCGGATTCACGTCAATCGGCGACCGCTCGATTCCGCGTGCCGACGTTGCGCACATTCTCGTGGAAGTGCTGGATCGTCCCAACACATACCGGAAAACATTCGAAGTACTGCAAGGCAGCAATGAAGCAGGCGCAGAACTCGATTCCCTCTAAACATATGCCAGTACAGGCGCAGAAAAGAGCCCATGGATTTCTGCGCCTTTTTGTGGTACTATAAGCATTACGATAATAGAGGACGTGATAAGTATGATTAATATTCAACCACCAAAAGCGGATGTGACAATCACACAACGCAAACAGGAAATCATCGGCGACGAGGCTGTCGTCAAACCGCTTTACGGGTTTATCGACCTGCATGAGATTCCGCGCGACAAGGGCGGCATCATCCAGTTCTTCAACCATAGCGGCGATTTATTGTTTGTTGGGAAGGCCCGCAAACTTCGCCAGCGCGTTAAAAAGCATTTTGAAGACAGCGTATCACCATTGAAAAACCACCGCGATGAAGTTTACCGCATCACGGTATCTATCGTTGAAGACCCGATGGAGCGCGACATTTACGAAACATATTTGATCAACACCCAAAAAGCGAAATACAACGTCGACAAAGTGTTTTACCAAGAGCAATAGCATGTTTCAACCCCCAGCATCGAATCGATGCTGGGGGTTGTTTTTTTCTGTAGAAAAACTCTTCCTAGTCCGCCAGCCGCTTCTCGAAATAATGCTGGCTGTGCCCTTCTGGATGGTCATTGAGCACGCCGAACTCCCGGAATCCTTGTTTCTTGTAGAACTCCGGCGCCTGAAAACTGAAAGTATCGACTACCAGCAGCCGGTACTGGCGCTCACGGGAATATTGCTCGATGGCCTGCATCAATTGTTCGGCAATCCGCTGGCCGCGGCATTGCGGGTCCACCCATAAGAAATCGATGTGCATATGTCCCCAATACGCTGTTCCGGTTATGCCGCCGAGGATTTCACCCCCGCTGCCGCGGACAACAAACCCGATTGGCCCGCCAAGTGCACGCGCATTTTCGCCCAGCTTTTGCATATTATGCTCAATTACTTTCGAGCGGATAAAGTCCCGTTCCTCTTGCCCATTCGACTGAATGATTTCCATTTTCAATTCCCCCTGATTGCCCTTTATAGATTCCCTTCCATTATATCGCTGATTAATGTTTTAAGCTTTATTTCATTAGGGAATGGTACCTTATCAAAGAGCTTTTTGGGAGGAACCCGTTATGTCATCTCATCCAAAAGAAACCCCTTCTGCCTGGTGCAGAAGCGAATATGATCCGCTGCGCCTCGTACTGCTTTGTCCGCCTAAATACATGGAAATCAAGGAAATCATCAACGATGTGCAAAAGCGTTATCAGCAGGAGAACATAGACGTCGCAACGGCGATGTTCCAGCACCGCCAGTTTGTTGCGGCGCTGCAGGAAAACGGAGTGGAAACTGCAATGCTCGAGCCTTCTGACCATTTTCCTGAACAAGTTTTTACACGCGACATCGGGTTTACGATAGAAGATACAGTATTCATCGGTGATATGGCCGCATCTATCCGCCAAGGTGAAGAAGAAGAATTGCAGAAATGGCTGGCCAAGCGCCAGATCCGTTTCCAATCTCTTGGCAGCCACCGCGTTGAAGGCGGCGATGTCCTCATCGACCAAGATACGATTTTTGTCGGCATCAGCAGCCGAACCTCAGAAAAGGCGATTCAGGAGCTTGAACAAAAGCTTCCTTCGTTCCAGGTCATTCCTGTCCATTTTGACGAACGTTATTTACATTTGGATTGTGTCTTCAATATCTTGTCGCCGACTGAGGCGCTGATTTTTCCAGAAGCGTTGAGCAGCGAGACCGTCTCCATGCTCGCCGAACGCTACACCTTAATCCCCGTCAACCGCGAAGAACAGTTTGCGCTTGGCACGAATGTTTTGTCGATTGGCGGCCGCCGTGTTTTCAGCCAGCCGCAGAACAGCGAAGTAAACGCCCAATTGCGGCAGCACGGCTTTCACGTTATCGAAAACGATTTTTCCGAAATCATCAAATCCGGCGGTGCGTTCCGCTGCTGCACCATGCCTGTCATCCGAAAATAAATAAAAGGCGGCCCGTGAAATCTCCCGGGCCGCCTTTTTGCTTTATTGACTAGCTGTTTTTTCTGCAATCAGTGCCAAAAACGCTTTTACTAAGTCCGCACCGGCTGGTGTGCCGATTGACTCTGGATGAAATTGAAATCCGTAAACCGGATGGTTTTTATGCTTGACCGCCATGATAGAGCCGTCGTCAAGAGCGGTCGCTTGCACCTCCAGGCAGTCCGGCACCGTTTCTGCGCTCAATGCCAGCGAATGATAGCGCATCACAGGAAGCGGCTCTGGAAGACCGCTGAAGAGGCCCCTTCCGTTATGTTCAATGTCGGACACTTTTCCGTGCCTGATTGCCGGCGCCTCAGCGACTTCTCCGCCAAAAGCGGCTCCGATCAGCTGATGGCCCAGGCACACGCCTAGAATCGGTATGGAATCGCAGGCCGCATGGATAAGCCGGATCGATTCCGGCAAAGCGTCCGGGTGGCCAGGCCCGGGCGACAAGATAATCGCGGATGGCTGTTTGGCGATGATCTCTTCTGCACTGAGCACGCCATAGCGCACCACTTCGACCTCGTGGCCTGCTTCAGCCACTGCCTGATAAATGTTATAAGTAAACGAATCAAAATGATCAATCAACAAAATCATCCGAACACCTCCGTCAAGGAACGCGCTTTATGAAGCGTTTCTTCGTATTCCGATTGCGGATCCGAATCATGGACGATGCCGGCACCCGCTTGTACATGGACCTGTTCGTCTTTGACGACGAATGTGCGGATTGCGAGCGCCACATCCAAATTCCCGTTGAAACCGATATAACCGACCGCTCCGCCGTAAACGCCTCTGCGCTCCGTTTCAAATTGCTGGATCAATTGCATCGCCCGGACTTTCGGAGCTCCGGATACCGTGCCTGCAGGCAGACAGGAGACGAGTGCGTCAAGCGGATGCATCGCTTTACTGAGTTCTCCAGTGACTTCTGAAACAAGATGCATAACGTGCTGATAGCGTTCAATAGCCATGTATTTCGGAATTTTCACTGATCCGATCGCCGCTACCTTGCCGACGTCATTGCGGCTGAGGTCTACGAGCATCCTATGCTCCGCCTGCTCTTTTTCATCATTGGCCAGCTCTTCAGCAAGCGCAGCGTCTTCCGCTTCCGTACGGCCGCGTTTGCGCGTCCCTGCAATCGGGTTCGTAATCATATGGCCGCCTCGGACTGTCAGCAAGCTTTCCGGTGAAGCACCGACGACCGCATAGCCGTCGAAATCAATAAAGAATTGGTAAGGCGACGGATTCTGTTTGCGCAGCTTGCGGTATAGCTGGAAGGCATCTCCCGCGTAGGCCGCAGACAAGCGCTGCGACAGCACCACTTGAAAGATATCGCCTTTCCGGATATGCATTTTCGCCTGCTCCACCTGCTTGCGGAATGCTTCGGCGTCAATTTTCGAACTGAAAGCCAACGGCGGCTGATGCATTTCCGCTCTCTCCGTTTCCGGCTCGCGCAACTGCGCTTCAATCTCTTCGACTTTACCTTCAAATGAAATAATCGTAGCATCATGCTTTACATGGTCGAAAACGATGATTGTTTCGTAGAGCTGGAGATGGATATCGGGCATCTGCAAGCTATTCTCTACGGCTGCCTCGACCGGTTCGTAGACGCCAATTGCGTCGTAGCCGATATAGCCGAGCGCGCCTCCCGTAAACGGCAGCCCTTCGACAACTGCTTCCCGCACCGGCATCAGCCTTTTTAAAAGTTCAAGTGGTTTTCCAGTATGCAAAGTTTCCTTGCCAGACCTGAAATCCATTTCCCTCAATGTTTCCCCTTCTCCGATATAAGCCTTGGAAGGGTCTGCCCCAATGAAAGAATAGCGGCCTGTAGCCGTTGTTTTCAGCGAACTTTCCAGCAGGCATTTGCGAGGTCCTGCTAAACGGTTGAACACCGCAATCGGCGTCAATGAATCTCCTTCGATCTTTTTCATTTTCATCTCTGCTCATCTCCTCTGCTTGTCGATCTTCTTGGCTAAAACAAAAAAGCCCCCAGCAAAGGATATCCCTTGCTGAGGGCGGATTTAACCGCGGTGCCACCTCATGTCAAAGCTGAACCAGCTTTTCCTCTGACCCCAGTAACGCGGGGGAAACGGGCCTCCCTACTCCAACTTCAAGGGGCCACTCATAAGTCCATTCACATGTGCGCCCCGCCAGTTTCCACCTGACACTGGCTCTCTTTGAGAGGCTTTCACATGCTACTCTTCTTATTCGGCGATTTGCTCAACTATGCTCAACTCTGCTGTACATCGGCGGTGCCCATCCGGCACCTTCTGCCTTAATCCGTACAAAAAGGTTGACCTCATCTTATGAAATCCAGCCGATTTTGTCAACTGAAAGCAAAATAATATGATAATTCTGTTTCTGCAAGCCATTTTAAGGTAATCTAATACTAAGCGAGTCCATTAACTAAATGAGGGGGCAACAAAAAGATGAAAAAACATTGGTTTTTAGCAACCGCATTTTTAACTTTACTGCTGATCTTATCCGGATGTGCCGGAGAAAGCGGCGGGGATGGCGCCGAAAGCGGCGGAGACTCTGGCGACAAGACGAAAATCAGCTTCATTCATTGGCGCGGCGAAGATAAAGCGGTCCTTGATGAAATCATCACTGAATTTGAAAGCGCTAACCCTGACATCACGGT
The DNA here is from genome assembly GCF_058268475.1 of Planococcus sp. TJ-301. Lineage (NCBI taxonomy): Bacteria > Bacillati > Bacillota > Bacilli > Caryophanales > Caryophanaceae > Planococcus > Planococcus sp. TJ-301. Next base: position 282,592 of record NZ_JBZDOH010000003.1, read on the forward strand.
GGAAATGAACATCTATCCATCCGACCAATACCAAGGCACTGCCCAGCGGATGCTTGCAGACGGTGCGACAGGAGATGTCTTTACCTCATTCCCTGGCGCACAGTTCGAATCGATTCAAAGCGCCGGCCTGTTTGAAGATTTGAGCGGCGAGGAGTTCATCGCTAACTTTGATGAAAACCTTATTGCAGTCGGACAAAAAGACGGCAAGCAATACGCAGTCCCTTATCAGCTCGTTTTCAATATGCCCGTCTACAACAAAGGCATGTTCGATGAGCTAGGATTGGAACCTCCGAAAAGCTGGACAGAGTTCCAGGAGATGGCTGATACCTTGCTTGAAAATGGCATCACGCCGATTGCCTTCCCTGGCGCGGACATCGGACCGAACCAATTTATGAACAGCATGATGATGAACAATGCCCCTGATGAGGAAATTTTCGCCAAACTACAAAGTGGCGAAGAGTCTTTGACAAACGAATGGTGGGTTAAAACTCTGGAAGACTTCAAATTATTGGCTGACAAAGGCTATATTCAGGAGAATGCCTTAGGCACCAATGCAGATGCTGCAATGTCGATGGTAGCCAATGAAGAAGCTGCCATGATTGCGACTGGTTCTTACCATATGGCTTCCCTTTTGAAACTGAATCCCGACTTGCAATTGGATTTGCTGGCACCGATTACAGTAGAAGAAAGTGAAGCGGTCTACGAAGGCATCAACACTGCGACTTTCATGCTCGCAGTCAACAGCAAGTCAGAGAAGAAAGAGCAAGCGAAGAAATTTATCGAGTTTTTGAGCCAGCCTGAAGTTGCATCTAAATACGCAAACGAAACTGGCCAGCATTTGACGGTTACTGACGTCACCTACGAATCAGACGCATTGAAAAATACCGCTTATTGGATTGACGAAAAGAAAACACGATTCCAGCCGCGCTTTTTGATCACCAACGCGCAAATCGAAGCAGCCGTACTTAGCTCGATTGAAAATGTCCTGGGCGGAGAAGAACCTGCAGCTGCAGCTGAAGCTGCCCAAAAAATCGTAGACGAAAACAAGGAATGAGATTATGAGAACACCTAAATCCATCTATCTATTTTTCTTGCCTGGCCTCCTCTTATACAGCGTCTTTTTTCTGTATCCGACGGTCAGTGCATTATTCTATTCTTTCACAAATTGGGACGGCTTCAGCGATGCGTTTCAATTTGTCGGCATCGACAATTACCAGCGCGCTTTCACAGCGGATTCGATTTTCCGGAAAACCATCGGCAATAACTTGAAATTTATGTTTGTCGTTGTCATTTTCCAGACGCTTGTCGCATTGGCGTTTGCCTTAATCATGTTAAAAAATACAAAAACCACTATTTTTCTGCGTGCGTTGTATTTTTTTCCGACGATCCTGTCTTCGGTGTCTGTAGCGTTCATCTGGGCGTTCATCTACGACCCTTCCCTTGGAATCCTTAATCGCGGCCTGTCGACCATTGGCCTGGATTTCCTGGCGCAAAACTGGCTCGGAAATGCCAACATCGCCATCTACTCGCTGGCAATTACACAGGTCTGGTTCCATGCGGGCCAAATGCTCATCATTTTCGTTGCCGGCTTGCAGGCGATTCCGCAGGAAATGTATGAAGTGGCGAAAATTGAAGGGGCCAACAAATGGCAAACGTTCCGCCAAGTCACTTGGCCGTTGCTTGCACCTTCTGCAACCATTGTTGTGGCTTATACGACCATCCAGTCATTCAAAGCGTTCGATTTGGTGTTTGCAATGACCGGTGGCGGCCCCAATTATTCGACAGAAATCATCGCCACCTATATCTACGGCGTTGCGTTCGAAGGCTATCAATTCGGCTACGCCAGCGCCATTTCGGTCATTTTCATGATCATCATCGCCTTTATCACGTTTCTGCAATTCAAAGCATTGCGATCGGATCGGGTCTCTTATTAATGAAAGGAGGAAAACAGTGTGCTTTTCCGAAGGTTTTCCCTCATCGTCTATGCTTTGTTAATTTTGATCCCGTTGTTGGTCGTAATACTGACGTCAGTCAAAACTCTTCAGGAGACATTCGCCAACCCGCTTGGCTTTCCTGCGGGCGGTATCAAGTTTGATAATTATATTGCGATTTTCCAAGAACAAACGATGGCCGGTTATTTTATGAACAGTACGATTGTGACACTTTTTTCTGTCACACTGACTTTGCTTTTCGCGTCAATGATCGCTTTTGGCATCACACGGCTCAATAGCTGGATGGGCAACGTCATGTTCATCTTGTTCACGCTTGGCATGATGGTGCCTGCGCAGGTCATCATGGTGCCGCTGTATTCGCTGATGCTCGATTTCGGGCTGACGAACAGCCTGGTGGGATTGATCTTGGTCAACATCTCATCCACGCTGCCGATAGCGGTATTCATCCTCACCGGCTTTATGAAAACTTTGCCAAAGGAATTATTTGAGGCTGCCACCATTGATGGTGCGGGCAATTGGCAAATGTACACGAAAGTCGCCATTCCGCTGTCGCTGCCGTCTTTGTCGGCCACTGCCATCTTCCTGTTTGTGATGCATTGGAACGACCTGCTTTACCCCTTGCTGTTCATCACGGACAATGCGTACAAAACCCTGCCTCTCGCATTGCTCGAGTTCCAAGGCCAGTATTCGACAAACTACCCGATGCTGTTCACCGGCGTCATCATCGCTTCTGCACCGATGGTCATCGCTTACGTCTTCCTGCAGCGTTTCTTTGTTGCCGGCATGACAGCTGGAGCAGTAAAAGGCTAATCAAAGACGACAATAGAAAAAGACAATGCCTGGTGCAAATTCGCACCAGGCATTGTCTTTTTTCGCTTCTTACCAGAAAGCGGGTTTCGCCACCATCAGCCACAGCATCAATCCCAGCAAGAGAACGTAAAGCCAAATTGATCGGTTCAGCTTACGCAGCAATGCCTTGCGATCTGCGTTCGGCTCCTCGAATTTCCGCAGCACCGGCTTAAATGCCCGCGCCAGAAAGAAAATGGAACCGACCATTACAGCGAGCGTCAAGGCGATCCAGGAATCCGCCCATGCCCAGCCGCTTTGCCAGATGAGCAAGGCGCCGGTGGCCACCAGCACATGCCCGGCATGTTTGACGAGCCGTACCGCTGATCTAAAAGTGGCAATCTGCGATTTTAGGACAACCTCTTCCACGCCCTCCATCCGCTTCACCAGCGGAAGCAACACAAAAAACGGACCAATCGATAAAATCGCACTGAATATGTGGAGATATAAAATCACGGTATACATATTATCTATTTCTGTATCTCTTTAAATTCATGGACCCAGACGCCCATTTCAGGAAGCCACGGCATCCCCGGGTGGAATTTCAAAATCGATTGCTTGTAACCCTCAACGCTATCAAAGCCTTCTTGGCGCGCTTTCTCCTCGTTCAAATCTCCAAGTGTTTCCGCATATACCCGCTCTACGGTGAATTCGCGCCCTTCCAGCACCATCACTTCTCCGATGTCTGCGTAGCGGCCATTGCGCCGCGTAGCTGTTTTCAAGCCAGCCAGCACTTTTTGCACATCTTTTTCATTTGTTACTAAACGTTCAATGGTGCAGGTTTTTGGCGGCAGCCCGCCTTTTGTATGATCAGCCATCTTTTATTCCACCTTCCATTCGTTCTGTCTCCATTATATACGTTCCAACCATGCAAAAGTCATTCCCACACAGAACATCCCTTGTGTCAGAATGAAAAAGCATAAAAAAGCCACCGGTTTTCCCGGCAGCTTGCCAGCTGGAACTTCCAGCCCTTCTACTTTTTATTAATTTGCAAAGTAATGCTTGCCGATTTTCTTAATGACCGAACGTGAATAAATCCATGAATCTGTAACACCGGCAGGGTTGTAATAATACGTCGCGCCGCCTGACGGATCTGATCCCAACATCGCAGCCCGCGCCGCTTTATAAGCTGTTGAGTTCGGGTTCATTCGATATTGGCCATCGCTCACTGCGGTAAACGCATTAGGCTGAAAAATGACATTGTATGTAGAGTTCGGGAACTTACTTGAAGACACGCGGTTCAAAACAACAGCTGCCACAGCCACTTGGCCGGTATAGCTTTCCCCACGCGCTTCTCCGTAGACAGTACGCGCCAACATCTCCACTTCTTTCATTTCACTGCGTGTCATCGGGCCGGTAAAGCCGGTCGCCGGAACGCCAAAATCACGTTGAAAACGAATGACCGCGTTTTTAGTAATGGAACCGTAGTACCCGGTCGGATTAGTATCGAAATAACCAAGTTTCTTCAACTGGCTTTGCAAGGCAGACACTTCATGGCCGCTGACCCCCGTATGCAAATCGGGTGCATGGGCTTGCGCGTCCGTTTGAGAAAAGCTTAAAAAGAATAAAGTCATTGATAAAAATGCAATCTTCTTGAAAATCTTCATGTTTTTGCTCCCTTCTATTTAGGGAATAGTTAGACAATCCCTTCCATTCAGTATAAAGATTGACAGTAAAGGAAGAAACCCGACAGACCTACTTGATTTCAAACATATGGAACGTTCTAAAGTCGTATGCTTTCTTGGAAAGGGACAATTTTCCATCATTTTTGCAATATTTATATGAGAAAAGCCTTAAGTGAGGCTTTATTAAAAAGGAATCCCTTAGCTTTAAAGCGAATACCTTATCACACACGAATGTCCCAAGGAGGTAATGCCATGTTCATTCCACAGCCTTTTGATGAATTCCTTGAAGTGAAATACGAACGGATCACCGACACGAGCGTTAAATTGACGTTGCCCATAAAGCCGGTTTTTACTGCCAGTTCCGGATTCATACACGGCGGCATCATTTCTACGCTCGCTGACGCAGCGCTCCGCAACGCCGTTTCGCCCGATGAAAACGGCCGGCCGAAAGTCGTCGCCATCGATTTGAATGTAACGTTTTTAAAGAAATCAAAATCCGGGACCCTGATCGCGCGCGCATTTGCCGTAAAAGAAGGTGCGAACCTCACACACGCAGACTGCATTATCCACGATGACCACGACCACGTCATCGCAAAAGCGAAAGCGATTTTGTTTAATCAATAAAAAGATCCGAAAGCGCGATGCTTTCGGATTTTCAGTAATGCATTATTTCCTTATAAGGTGCAGCTGGGCGAATTGGCCAGTTTGTTTTGCGCTCAATAACGTAAACTCCGTCTCCATGTCCATCGGCTGAAACAGCGGAATGCCGTCTCCGATTAGCACCGGGGCATACGAGATGATCAGTTCATCGATAAGCCGCTCTTTCAGAAAAGCGTGCAGCAATTGGCTGCCGCCAATGACCCAGATGCCTTTTCCGGGTTCTTTCCGGAGCCGCTCCACAAAATCGGGAATCGCTTCATCGGTAAAAGTGACATGCTCATCAGCGCCAGATGCCGATTTGGAAAATACATATGATTTTTTATCGGGATACGGATACTTGCCGTTCTCATGTTCCATCACCCAATCATACGTGCGGCGCCCCATAACGACAGTATCAATCGTTTCCATATAGTCGGCATACCCTGCGTCCCCGTCCATTTCCACTTTGAACAGCCAGTCCAATGAATCACTTTTTGTCGCAATAAAACCGTCCAGGCTTGCCGCAATGTAACAGCTGACTTTCCGCTTACTTGTCATCTCGTTGCCTCCTTATTTTTGTTCAATTTCAATCACCTGCTTCTATTTTGCCGTTTTCCTTTTTTATAATCAATGGCTTCCGCTTTGCTCTTTTGGTAAAGTGTAAGAAATCCACTCTGAGGGAGGCTCTCACATGAAAAAGATTGTCATTGTATCGGATACGCACATTCCCATCCGCGCTAAAAAGCTGCCGCAGGTGTTGGTTGCTGAATGCCAAAAGGCTGACTTCATCATTCATGCCGGAGACTGGCAGACGATGGATGTCTTTTACGAATTATCGGCCTACGCGGAAACGGACGGAGTCACTGGCAATGTCGACCCTTGGGACATTCTCGACAGGTTCGGCAAGAAGAAGATTTTCGAGATTGAAGGCTTAAAAATTGGCGTTATCCACGGCGACGGCATTCGCAATACGACGGAACAGCGGGCGTTTGAAGCATTCGCTGACGACAATGTCGACATCATCGTATTCGGCCATTCCCATATCCCCGTTATGCGCGATGCAGGCGGCGTGACGCTTTTCAATCCCGGTTCCCCTACGGACAAGCGGCGCCAGCCCCAGTACTCGTTCGGTCTGCTGGAAATCAGCGACTCCTGGCAACTCCGCCATGTATTTTTTGACAAAGAACAATAAAAAAAGTGGATTGGGCGATGCCCGATCCACTTTTTTATTGTTCTTTTCTTTTCAGCACGAAGCCGAGCTTGCTTAACGCGGTTTCAAGATTCGCTTCAATGATCTCACCTTTTAAAGCCTCTGCGAAATGTGGCACTTTTAATGCCATGAATGGCTGTATGCCGGTAATGACCGGTGTGACACCTATGATTTTCAACGCACTGACAAGCATCAGTAAATACTTGCCCACTTCCGAGTTGAGTTGTGTGACGCCAGAAACATCTATGATCAAATAATCCATTTCTACGCCGCATTTCTCCAGCACATCCTCAATAATCGCCTGTGCACGCCGTGGCGTGATATGCCCGATTACTGGCAGGATGGAGACGCCTTTCGTAACAGGCACAAGCGGAGAGGAAAGCGACTGGATTTGTTCGTTTGCTTTCTCGAGCTCCAATACATACGTCAAAAGCGCTGACATCATTTCAAACGCTTGCTGATGTTCTTCTGTAAAGTCGAAGGGCTGGTTATCCAGTCCGCAAATCGTGCCATAGATGTCGCCATTTTCATAATAAACCGGAATTCCCATGAAAGAGCCGTTATTGAATTGCGAAGCGATCTTGAGCTTTCCAGCATCTCCGCTTTTTGAGATATCGTCAATCTTCAATGGCTCATCGCCATAATTGACGCTCAGGCTGCAAAAAGTCTGTTCAAAAGGCGTGGAGCTGCCTTCTTGCACCAACTCTTCTCTGGTGTTGACCGCTTTGATGATTTTATTGGTGATGCCGTCGTTTTTCGCAATAAATAAGGTATTGATGTTCATTTGCTTGCTGAGCATATGCAAGATGTGTTCAGCAGCCTCGTCAAAATTCTGGAAGCTCCTCAGCTTTTTCATATCTTTCAAAGACATTTTCTCTTCCTCCTTCATGAGGCCGGCACCCGTCTACCGTCTTAGATTCTTTTTTTAAACATACTATTTGTTTCTGTGCTTTGCAAATTCATGCAGGGCGCTTCAGACATCCAAAGAAAAGGTTCAGGAGTTTCCACAAGCGGGTATAGCCTAACATACCCTTTTAAAGGAGCTGAAGCGGATGAATGCGAAAGAAGATAGCTTGGAAATCGAATTGCTGCATCAGACAGATTCAATCATCGAGTTTAAATGGACCCATACCGGCGACACCTGCAAAGTGAAAAGAGATGCTGAAACGATATACAGCGGCACAGGCAATTCTTTTCAGGACACTGGCTTGGAGTCGGGTGAACTTTACACGTACACAATCGAACGGCTCGATGCGTCTGGGACCGCCAAAGAACGGATCAAAATGCGGACCTCTACCGAAAACCGGTCTGAGGACTGCAACAACCTCCTCGAGCGGGCCGCCGTCACTGCCATTGTTTCCAGCTCGAAAATTTCATTGGCCTGGAGTGCCATTGAAGGGCTTGAGGAATTCGAAATTTATCGGGATGGACAATTGATCGGCACTGCCGAAAAAAACCAATTCTCCGATTACAGTGCTTCGAAAGAAATCGGGCATACGTATCAGGTAAGAGCCAAACGGCCTCTTGAAAAATCCGAATCCACTTTCAGTAAAGAAAAATCCCTGGCTGCCCATGTTTTCGGCTTGCTCAATATAAAGTCTTCACAAGATGAAGCGGCCATGGAAAAGTTCGGTATTACCTTTGAATTAGCCTCTGCCGATTATCTCTTATCGGGTTCACCGACAACGGATGTCGAAGACCAGAACCTTAAATGGGATTTCCGCTATAGCACATTCTTGCCTGATGACTTTTTGCTCAATCCCAATCTATTGTCATTCAACCGCTATTTTTCAGGTGACGATCGAGGGTTTGACGCCGATTCTTCCCATTACCGGACGCAAGTGAACTTCAATATCGACTTGAAGGAAAGCGACGCTGCCATCAAATTCACTAAAGACGTCGGCATCAGTATCGCTTATGATTGGCGCAAGAAATTCCGGAAAGCCGATGTGGCTTCTGCTGATGATGTCTACTTGGAAACAGTGGAAGAAGATGAACGGAACGTTACAGTGCAATTGCATCATAGTGTCGGCAACCCGCTGACCCCTTCCCCAAATATCGACTATGACGTTGCGGCAAGGTTTTACAGGGACAGCCATTACGATATTGCCGGCATGCACGATCAGGCGCCGAACCACGAAGTTTATTTGCGTACTGGTGCCGAAAGCAGCTGGAAGGAAATTCACCAAGCGGAAAGCAAAGGCCTTGCATGGATGTCCGACGCAATTGCCAGCCAGTACTGGCGCATATTCAATTTTCATTGAAAATAATTGTAAAAGGCAAAAAAAGAGCCGGAAGCGCAATGCGCCTCGGCTCTTTGTCATTTGTCCAAGAATCGTTTGCGGATATGAGGCGGCGGCAGCATGCAGCTGTCAAGCTTGCCGAATACTTTATAACGGTTTTTTGCAATCACATCATACGCTGCGTCTCCAATGAAACGCGGGAACGGCTTCAAGTAATAAGCGAGTTTCCAAAGGCCCGTCAAATGATTGGAAATCATTAATGCACCTTCCGATTTTACAAAAGCTTGCCCGTTTTTGATCAGCACCAAGCTATCTACGTCAGCTGGCACATCGTGCTTTCTGCTGAGCTCTTTGCCGATATCGCTTTGCAGTGAAGCAAATTGATAATATCCTGCAGGGTCATGATTTATGATGAACTGGACGCTGGAGTCGCAAAAATTGCAATCTCCATCGAATAAAATAATCGCATGTTCCATTATTATTTCCTCCTTCATTAAAAAAGCCATATACATGGCTGAAACGGTTTGTCCGATTTCAACCTACATAGCTATTAAATAACCTCTTTTGCCCCTGCTCAAACACTAATGGCCTGCCACAGTCCCTTGATTGAAGAATAGTCTCCAGCCTAACGCCCTCTTTTTCCAGACCGAACTGCGCAGTGTTTCGCGCCCACTCTGTTCATTGACAATCTTATAAGTCGTCAACACCGCTTCCGGTCCAAGTTCGTGCAGCTGGAAATCGGAGATTGTTAATGGGTCCGTTGACAAAGCATGGTCACGTTCGATATCGGCACGGTAGATCATGTATCCGGAACTGCCGATTTCAAAAAATTCATCATCCAGCACCGCGCCGATTTTCTCTTTGGAACTCCGCACTTCAGGCTTGAGGTGGCTGCATTCAAGACGGTAAATCTGTTGTTTTAACTCTTCCATTCGGACACTTCCTTTAACGGTATTTCTTTAACTTTAGGCAACTGCCTGCCCCCAGTCAATAAGGCGATAAAAAAATATCCCCGCTTCTGTAAGCGGGGATATGACTTATTGTTTTTTCTCGTCATCGTAGAATTCGTCCATGTGTTTGCCCGGCTGGTCTTGTGGGCCGTCAGAAGAGCCGAAATCTTCGACATCCTCGAAACTGTCTTCGTAATCGCGCAGCCGGCTGTCGTCTTTTTTGGCTGGCCGGGAAGTCGAACTGCCTAGGGCATCTTCTTCAGGCGGCCGTGTCGTCAAATCCGGATTCTGATGAGCATGCTCAATGCACGTCAATGCTGTCGGCAAAGCTTCTAGCCGTTCGAACGGAATGTCTTTTCCGCATACTGAACACTTTCCGTAAGTCCCGGTTTGTATTGCGGCAAGCGCGTCATATGTTTCATCCAGTTCTTCTTGTTTAAACTGATTGATTGCCATTCCGCGTTCCTGGTCGAAAAGGTCCGTTGCATTGTCTGCCGGATGGTTATCGTAATTGGAAAGCTCTGTACGCTCGAATTCCTCTTTATGTTCGATGCGCCCTTCAAGCCGTTCTTTCTGTTCGATCAATATTGCCTGCATTTGTTTAAGTTGTTTGTCTGTCATGGTTATTCCTCCTCAAAAAACTGCTTGTTCTGTATATTGCCTTTTTCAGCAAAATCAAACCTGGCGGGGTTTTCAGCGCTGGCGATTCGCGATTTCAAGCTCTGTGCTGAAAAATGAATTTGACAGCGTTCTGAAAGTCTTTTACTATGAGTGAAGCTATTGAAAATTCATAAGCCGGCAACGGGAGAGGTTCATAGCATTTCACCCTCTATAAAAAACTATGGATCGACGAATTCAGCCGCCTTCAGACGCAACCGGCTTTTTCCTCTTCCTTATTTTATAGGCCTCTCTCAAGCCCACACACTTGAAGGAGGCCTTTTATATGGCAGGACGCAACGAAGAAACATTGGACCACCTAGAACTTCTCGGCAATCAAAACACGAAATACAAATTCGAGTATGACCCGGATATCCTTGAAGCGATCGATAATCTGCATACCCGCGATTATTTCGTAAAATTCAATTGCCCGGAATTCACATCGCTATGCCCGCAGACAGGACAGCCTGATTTTGCGACAATTTACTTGAGCTTTATCCCTGATAAAAAATTGGTGGAAAGCAAATCGCTGAAACTGTATTTATTCAGCTTCCGCAACCACGGCGACTTCCATGAAGATGTCGTCAACATCATCATGAATGACTTGATCAAACTGCTCGATCCCCGCTATATCGAAGTATGGGGCAAATTCACGCCACGCGGCGGCTTATCGATTGACCCTTATACGAATTACGGAAAACCAGGCACCAAATACGAAGAAATGGCTTCATACCGCATGATGAACCACGACATGAATCCTGAAACAATCACTAACCGATAATAAAAAAATCGCCAGCATGGTGCTCATGCTGGCGATTTTTCGTATAAATTTCCGGTAGGGGCTTATTCGCTTTTCACCAAATTTTTTGTGGAGCCAATTTTGCCGGTTGTTTGGTACCGACTTTTGCGGGCACCAAGAGAAAATCGGCTACGATCGGCAAATGGTCCGACACATCGGTATGCATGACTGCACTTTGGATTACTTCTAGTTGTGAGCATGAGAAAATATAATCAATCCGCGTCGCTGGGTTAAAGATTTCCCCGGTTTCTACATTTTTATAAGGGGCAGGATACGTGTAGGCATTCCCTCTTTTCATCTTCAAAAAAGCGTCCGAATAAGGACCGTTGAGTTTTTGGATATGGGGATGCTGCGGCGGCGCATTGAAATCACCTAGCACAATGCGCGGCAAATGGCGCTTGCCTGAAATATTCAGCAGTTCTCCGATGTTTACTTTAAGCTCTTCCTCTTTCAATGCAAGGTGCGTATTGAAGACATGGATATGCTTGCCTTTCACTTCCACAACCGCTTCGAGGATTCCGCGCTGCTCATTTGTGCCGAAATCACTTTTGACAGGTGTCAGGGAATGATTTTCCGAGTATTTGATCGGGTATTTGCTAAGAATGGCATTGCCGTATTGGCGGCGCGGCTGGTCGGCTAAAGCTGATTCGATGTCTAAGTTCGCTCCGAATGCGGCATGCATCCCAAGCCTTTCGCTGAGCCAATCCACTTGGTCCATAAACGAGCTGCGGTCCGAGAAGAACCGGTCCACTTCCTGCAATCCAATAACGTGGGCACATGAATCTTCTATGACCGATGCTGTTTTTTCCAAATCCACAATGCCGTCCATACCCAAGCCATGAGCAATATTGAATGACATGACTTTAACCGAAATATTCGCTTCCATTCTTCCTGCGTGCATACAAACATCTCCTTTAGAATCAAGCAATTCACTGGCAAGCACCCGAGTTAAAGTTATTGTAGCAGGCTATTGTTGCGTGTTAATATCGCACATGTTAAGGATTGTAAAGAATATGTAAAAAGGCAGCTCCGGGAAAACCGGAACTGCCTTTTGCGTTTGTTTATTGCTGAAATCCGACATACACATGAATGGCATCCCGCAGGAATTCGGCTGCTCCCGGACGGACCTTCTCATAATAGGCCGAAAAACGCGGATCGTCGGTATACATCTGCGCAAGCCCTGCATGCGCTCTTTTGCTGTAGGATGGCCAAGTGAAGTCCAGCCATTCTTTATGCAGTGCTGCCGCTTCCTGCGCAGCTGCGCTTGAGGCATCGCCCGTCTCCATTGCTTCCGCAAGTTTTGCCAGCAACCTCTTTTCAATATGCATAAAGTCACTGTACTGCGCTTCGCTCATATTGAACATTTTGGCATTTGATTGGTCAACGATATCATCGCCGTATGTCTCTCGCACTTCCTTGCCATAGCGTTGCTCATTGTCTTCAATCAGCTCTTTCTTGAAGCCTTCGAATTTTTCGCTGTCGCTCATGCTAATCGTCCCCTCCTTTGCGGAAATTGTCTTTTCCACATTATTAATCAGGCGGTCGAGCTGCGTGCGCTGCTCAAGGAGCTGGCGGCGATGCGCTTGCAAAGCTGAGGTCCCGTCGAATGCCGCATTGTTGACGATTTCTTTGATGCTTCCGAGATCCAGTCCAAGCGCCCGGTAAAAAAGAATTTGCTGAAGCTTATCCACTTCGTTGCGGCCATAGATTCGGTAGCCGGCGGAATTTTTCCGTGCCGGCTCGAGCAATCCGATTTCATCGTAATAGCGCAATGTCCTCGTACTGACACCCGCTATATGCGCGAGCTTTTGAATCGTGTACTCCATACGCCCACCTCCTGATGCATCTACTTTACACCTTGCCGTTGCGTCAAGGTCAAGCGGGAATTTCAGGTCAATTGTTGCTCTGCGAATTCCCTGTAGAGCGCATGCGATGCGGCCAATTCCTCGTGTGTGCCGGTTCCAGTGACGCGCCCTTTTTCAATAAAGACAATCTTGTCCGCGTCAACGATCGTCGACAAGCGATGGGCAATGACGAATGTCGTGCGCCCTTCCATCAAACGGCTAAGCGCCTGCTGGACAATGCCTTCTGACTGGCTGTCGAGGCTCGCTGTCGCTTCATCCATCATGAGGATTTTAGGATCCCGCAAAAAGGCGCGCGCAATGGCGATCCGTTGGCGCTGGCCGCCTGATAATTTGACGCCCCTTTCACCGACTTGGGTATCGAGCCCGTCCGGGAATTCATTGATAAAGCCTTCCGCATAAGCCATGCGCGAAACACGCCATAACTCTTCGTCTGGAATCTCTTCAGCCTCGGACAGGCCATACGTCAGATTCGCGCGTATGGTGCCGCCCATCATGGCGCTTTCCTGCGATACGTAACCAATCTGGCTGCGCCAGGCATCCAGGGATATACTGCTGATTCCGACGCCGCCGATGGTGATTTCACCGGATGCCGGTTCGTAATAGCGTTCCAGCAAACTGAACACCGTTGTTTTGCCGCCGCCGCTCGGCCCCGCAAAAGCGATCATTTCTCCCGGCTGTGCTTCAAAAGAAATATCCGCCAGCACCGGTTCTCCAGTTTCATAAGCAAAACTGACGTTGTCGGCGCGCAAAGTTTTTCCGGCAATGTCCATTTGGGTGCCGGCTTGCGCTTCTTCAAGCGGCACCGCCAAAATTCCGATGATACGTTCCGTTGCGCCTTTCGCTTTTTGCAATTCCGTAAAGAAACGGGCAAACGTAGCGAGCGGCACAATGATTTGGAACAAATACAGAAGGAACGCGACAAGCGACCCTGTCGACATTGAACCTTCTGCTACACGGATACCTCCGTAGCCCAAAATCATGACAATGACCAGCATGACAGCCAAATACATGAGCGGCGCAATCAATGCATAAATTTTCGCTTCTTTCATGCCAATATCGTATAAGCCTGTAATTCCACGAAGGCCTTTCTTTTCTTCGACTTGTTCAGCTGTCGATGATTTCATTAAACGGATTTCACTTAAAGTTTGCTGGACATGCCCGGTGAACTGCGCCGTTTCATCCTGCAGGCTGCGCGAAATCTTCGCCATGCGCCGGCCAAGCGGAATCATGATCGCTACTGTCAGCGGCACTGATACCATCATCAAAAGAGTCATTTTCCAGTCCAGAACCGCTAAGATAATTACAGCACCAATAATGGAAATGATCCCCGTAACAAATTGCGGGAAATGATCGGTAATCAGATTCCGCACAATGCCGGTATCATTGACCACCCGGCTCACCGTCTCGCCACTCGATTGCTGATCGAAATAGCTGACGCGCAAACGAATCAAATGGACCCACATGCGCTCCCGCAATCCTGCGACGATGCGCTGGCCCACTTTGCTCAACAGATAAATTGAGACGCCGTTAATGATGGCCTGCAGGATAAACGCTGCACCGATACCTACCATCAGCGGCATACTCAACGAATCGAGCGAGAAGCCATCCACCAAGTCTTTCGTCAATAACGGCACGGCTAATCCGACAAGCGTCGTCACCAAACTTGCGGCAAGCCCGAAGGACAGAGCAGCTTTTGGAATTTTCAACGACATCAACAATGCCAAAAACGGTTTTAAGCCAATTGCTTCCTCTTTTTCTTTCATCCATTAAAACTCCATTCCATCCTTTTAATCCTTAACGATTCTCCCCCTGTTAAGCAGCGGAGACTTTCCGGTCTTTCGGCAACGCCATTCCGACCAGCCCAATAATCGGCAAAAATGACACAACGACCATCGTCTCATAAATTCCGATGGCATCCATCAACATCCCGATAGCTACACCGCCAATCGCACCCATGCCGAAAGCCAGCCCGACCGTCAGCCCTGACATCGTTCCGATCTTGCTGGGCACCAGTTCTTGTGCATAAACGACCGTTACCGAGAAGCTAAGCATAATGAAAAATCCGATAAACGCCAGCAGCATAACCACAAACCCCAACGTAACGTATGGCAATGCAAGTGCAAGCGGAATCGGCACCAATAGTGATAAGACGATGACATTCTTACGCCCAATGCGGTCCGCCAATGGCCCTCCAAAAAAGGTCCCTGCCGCTCCCAATGCCAGGAACAGGAATATGTAAAGTTGGCCCTTCTGAATCGTCAGCCCATATTCTTCTATCAAATGGAAAATATAAAAGCTTGTTATATTCGTGACATAGAACGAACGCGCAAAAATGATGACCAGCAGCAGTGCCAATGCGATGCCAACCTGCTTTTTCGACAGCTCCGGCAATGACGACAACAGCACTTTCCTGCCATTGCCTGCCCGTTCACGCGCCAGCTCAGCTTTGTACCACATTGAAATGCGCGAAAGGATGAAAATCCCAAGCGCCGCAACAAAAAGAAATAACGCCGCTCCTTGCTGGCCGAGCGGCACCAAGATAAATGCACTGATCAACGGCGCCAATGCCTGCCCCGAGTTGCCGCCCACCTGGTAAATCGATTGCGACAAACCGCGGCGATGCCCCGCCGCCATAAACGAAACGCGGGATCCTTCCGGATGGAAAACCGCGGATCCCAAGCCCAGGAACATCACTGACACCACAATCATCCAATATTCCGGTGCGAATGCCAGTCCTGCCATGCCTAGAAACGAACTTGCCATACCGAACGGCAGCGCGAAAGGCATCGGTTTTTTATCGCTGATAAACCCGACGACCGGCTGCAGCACGGACGCGACAATATTGAGCGCAAACGCAATCATCCCGAGTTGCGTGAAGGTCAGGCCCAGATCTGCCTCCAGAATTGGAAACATCGCCGGGATGACCGCCTGAAGCGAATCATTTAAAAGATGGCATGCCCCCATCGCGAACATGACAGGGTATACTGGATTCCCCACCACTGGGGATGTCGCTATTTTAGCCATCAGCCTGCCTCCCATCCAAAATCCTAATCACTTCCATTATAGAATATTTCTCCACACGAAGACATTTACAGCATTGAGCTTTTTTCTCGTTTGAAAAACTTCATTTTCAGATTAGTTATCAAGCTGCTAAGTGAGCCGATATTTCGCAAAACAGTCCCGCTTTCCTGCGGGAGTCAGAACTGTTTTGCTCCATATCCGGAGTCTAGAACCAACTTTAGAAATCATATCTTTCCAGTACTTAGATACAAGAAATGATTTTCTATTTAGACTCCCCTTTGAGTAGAGTGAAAGGCGGCGAACAAGTTGGACAAAAGAATTTTGTCCGACTTGTTTGCGACGAAGCGCAAAGCGCTGCAACGCACTTTTTGTCCCGAAGCTAGCGAAGCGTTGCAACGGTTTTTCATGTCCCGAAGCTAGCGAAGCGTTGCAGGGACAGGGACAGGAGCAACGGTTTTCGAAGCGATGCTGAGGCCGTGCCCGCGGAACGCGTCCGCCTAGAGCGCAATGAAAAAATTGCCCTCAATCGAAAAAACACCCGCAGACTTGTGTCTGCAGGTGTTTTAAACAGCTTTTGCTTGTTGCCAGTTTTCAAGGCGTCTGTCCAGCAGGAAATTTCCGAACGGGATGAAAGCGACTGCCACTGCAGCCACTGAAAAACGGAACGGCCATTTGAAGATGAACGTCATATAAGCGATCATCACGCAGTAAACCGTGAACAACCCTCCGTGGACCGCGCCGACAACACTGACAGCCTCTGGAAACCCAAAGAAATATTTTAACGGCATGGCCAGAAACAATAAGATCAACAACGAACTTCCTTCAAGCAATCCCATGAACCGGAACTTGCTTAATGCATTTTTAATCATCTTTTCCCCTCGCTATCTATTTTTTTATTATAGAAGGGATAGAGGGTTGGAAACAAGCAGGAGAACAGCAAATGGCGCTTTTTAGCCATTAACCCTTCAAGATTCCGCCACATTTTTCCGTTTGCCCAGTTTTACGAATAAGACTTTCAAGTAATCGCCTTCTTTAAATTCTTTGCGCACCCGGAAATCTTTCGGCAAAGTGTATTCTTCGACGATCTTATACGACATGTCTTCTTCTGTGAAAGCTTTTTCGATAAAGCCTTTGAATTTCTGCATGCTGAACGATGCGCTATTCGTCGAAGCCACGATGACGCCCTTATCTTCAGTGATGGCGATGGCTTCCCGCATCAGATGCGTATAGTCTTTCGATGTGCTGAACGTGTATTTTTTCGAACGCGCAAAACTTGGCGGGTCGAGGACGACCAAGTCGAATTTCAATTCTTTGCGCTTTGCGTATTTAAAATAATTGAAGACGTCCATCACAAGGATGTCCTGGCTTTCGTAATCGATGCCGTTGACACTGAATTGCTCAATGGTTTTGCTATTGCTGCGCTTCGCTAAATCGACGCTCGTCGTCTTCATGGCCCCTCCTAGTGCAGCAGCTACCGAGAATGCCCCTGTATAAGAAAACGTGTTCAGCACTGTCTTGCCTTTTGCATAGCGTTCTTTGATGGCATTGCGGACATCGCGCTGGTCGAGGAAAATGCCAGTCATCGCACCATCATTCAAATAAATGGCGAAGTTAATGCCGTTTTCTTTGACGATCAACGGGAATTCGCCGCGTTCGCCTGCTACGAAGTCGTCTTCTTCGATGTATTGCCCTTTCGCATCAAAGCGTTTTTTCTGGTAAATCCCTTTGCAGTCTGCAACGTTCTGCAGCGCTGCTACCACTTCGTCCTTAAACGAATAAACACCTTCACTGTACCAGCTGACAAGGTAAAATCCGCCGTAATAGTCGATCGACAAACCGCCGAAGCCGTCGCCTTCTCCGTTGAACACACGGAATGCCGTTGTGTTGGGGTCATCGTAAAAACTTTTGCGTTCCGCAATTGCTGCTGCCAGCGTCCGCTCAATAAACCCTTGGCTGATTGCTTCGTCTTTATTGCGCGTCAATACCCAGCCGTAGCCCTTGTTTTGTTTGCCGTAATAGCCTTTTGCCAGGAACTTATCCTGTTTATCCGTCAAGTTGACGATGGTGCCTTCTGTTTCAAGCACATCCACATTTTCAAGCGCTTCTTTAGCAATTAAGGGATAGCCCCTTTGGAACTCCGCTTTCGCTTTATCGTTCACTTTGATCGTAAGTTCTTGTCTCATCATCACTCATCCTATTCTTTAAAATCGATTGTCTTCTCTTCAGTGTATTACAATCACGTGGCTAATCATACCGCCGCCTGGAATGCCTTGCCGCAAGATCCGAAGCAGTAAAGCGATATATTGCATAAAGAATATTTAACATTCCCACAAATTGGTGTATACTTTTATTATTAACAGCAAGAGAAAGGGTGCACTTGCAATGCCGATTCCAGTAAATCACGCAAAACCGATTCGCATGTCCGCGAAAGAAAGCGCGTATAACCAATTACAGCAATGGATTATTGATGGCACCTTAAAGCCAGATGAAAAATTGGCTGATACGGAACTTGCGCAAGCGTTGAATTTAAGCAGGACCCCCATTCGGGAAGCGCTGCAATTATTGGAGGTACAGGGATTCGTGGAAATGTTCCCCGGCAAGGCGACCCGTGTGACACGGGTAGAAAAGGAAGATCTCAAAACCTTGTTGCCGCCGCTTTCTGCTCTACAGGCACTGGCTGCCGAATTGGCCATACCCCGCTTAGACAGCGAATTGATAAATTTACTCACCGAAACAAATCAGCGTTTTGCTGATGCTATAAAAGCCCGGGATAATTTCTCGGCATTGAAAATCGATCAAGAATTCCATCAACATATCGTAGATGCTGCCGGCAATCCGTATGTCGACACCATCCTTGGCCGTCTACAAGCGCATGTCCGCAGACAGTTTTTCCACCATTCTTTGATTTTGACCCAGCAGTCTGTTGAAGAACACAGCCAAATCATTGGCGCGCTAAAAGAACAAGACCCTGATAAAGTCTGCATGCTGATGAAAGCGAATTGGAACCGCACAGTGGACGAGTTATCGCTATAGCTTCCGAATGCCATAGAAAAAAGCTGTCTCCTGAGCGTTAAGCTCTAGAGACAGCTTTTTTTGATATGGAAGCCGGCTCGATTTTCGAATCGGCTTCCATTTAAAAACTTATGCTTCGTTGCGCGCCGTTTGGACATTGACGCCTTTCCGGCTTCGCGCAATGACGGTAAATACGGCAATAGTAGCCAGTGCTGGGACAATCCAGCCAAGCCCTTCATTGTAAAGCGGCAATGATGCGGCATAGAAATCGATGATCGACTGCAACCAATCGGGATTGGCAATGCCGAGCGACGCAGTCAGCGTCTTCAATCCATCGATGATTGCGATAAAGAATGTCGCTGCCATAGCAGCTGCGTAAACGATTCGATCGTGTTTGAATACCGGTGAAAGGAACGCCAAGATGATCAAGACGATGGCCAGTGGATACAAGAACATCAAGACAGGAACCGAATAAGCGATGATGTTTGAAAGACCCGCGTTTGCCACCACTAAAGAGAAGACCGAG
Organism: Planococcus sp. TJ-301; assembly: GCF_058268475.1. Lineage (NCBI taxonomy): Bacteria > Bacillati > Bacillota > Bacilli > Caryophanales > Caryophanaceae > Planococcus > Planococcus sp. TJ-301. The sequence continues at coordinate 301,937 of NZ_JBZDOH010000003.1, forward strand.
AAAATGACCACGTATGCTTTATAGCTGATTCTCGGCATCAATTTGTGGAAGTATTCCGCATTGGCGACGGTCAGGCCGATAGCTGTCGTCAGACAGGCAAGCGTAATAATGACCGCAAGCAAAAGCGTACCGAATGTTCCGAAGTAATGGGACGATGCTCCGCTTAATACAGGGCCGCCTGTTTCAAAAAGCCCTAAAGTGCTTGTGCTGGTTGAGCCCAGGTAAGCGATGCCAGCATAAACGATTGCCAGAAGCCCTGCAGCGACAACTCCGCTTTTCAGCGTTGCGGATAAAATCCCTTTTGGTGAAGTGACGCCCAATTTGCGGACAGTAGCAATGACAATAATGCCGAATACCAAAGAGGCCAAGGCATCCATCGTGTTATAACCTTCTGTGAATCCTTTTAAAAAAGCGCCGCTTGCGTAAGCTTCTTGGGGAGCCGCCGCTTTGCCCATCGGATTTATCACGGCCATAATCAATAGCGCAGCCAGCGTAACAAGAATTGCCGGCGACAGGAATTTGCCGATATTATCGATCAGTTTCGAAGGATTGAGCGACAGCCATAATGAGATCAGGAAGAAAATCACTGTAAACACTGGCAGCCCGATTGATGCGAAGTCTCCGCCAACAAAAGGAGCAATGCCGATTTCATATGATACAGCGCCCGTTCTTGGAAGTGCAAAGAACGGTCCGATTGTTAAATACAAAAGTGATGTAAAAATAATGCCGAACACGGGGTGCACACGGCTCGAAAGGTCTTGCAAATCACTGCTCTTTGAGTAGCCGATAGCTAAAATTCCAAGGAGCGGCAAGCCGACGCCTGTAATCAGAAAGCCCAGGATGGCCCATGCAACTTCAGAGCCGGCAGCTTGTCCGAGTTGGGCCGGAAAAATCAAGTTCCCTGCACCAAAAAACAATGCGAACAACATCATTCCTATGACAACATACGCGCTAAACGATAACTTCTTATCCATTTCACTTTTTCCTCCTAAGCAATAAGCTTTGTATTTTCTATGACAAAAGAAATGTTAAAATAATATTTCGCCACTCTAATTTCCGTATGCAATATATCGCATAAAGTCATAATACAATATTCATAGAAAAATGCAACATAATTTACTTTAAATTTTCAAAAAAACAGTCAATTTTGTAAATCTGATGAAAGAACACACTTTTTCGAAATAATTTTTCTCAAAAAAAGGAAATCTTGCTGATTTATAGAAATTTCATATAAAAAATTCCGGCCTGTGAAGACCGGGATTTCGTATACTGTAAAACCGTTAGTTAATCATGTAACGTTGCTGCTAAGGTACACTTCTTCGAACGGCTGAACGATGACAAAGCCTTCTCCTGTAAATTCCATCTGGATCGATTCGCCGCTTCCGCGCCCGAGAAATGTCCGCAGCGAAACATCGGTACGGAACTCGGGTTTCAAGTTGCCTGACCAGGCAACAGTGGCGTTCGGATCGGTCAGCACCGGCTCGCCCGGACGCACGAGCAGCGTTAATGGCTCGTAATGGGAAGTGATTGCCACCCGCCCTTTGCCTTTCAACGTCACATTGAACAAGCCACCGGCCATGACCCCGGCCATTTTCCTCATCATCTTGATTTCCCACTGGATGCCCGGTTCGAAGGCCAGCAAATCATTGCCGTTGACGGTAATGGCTTCATCGTTCAATTCAAAAATCGTGATTTTTTTCCCTTTGTCTGCCAGATACAGCCGGCCGCGGCCGACCGCTTTCATCAACGAAGTCCCTTCACCGGTCAATGCTTTTTTGAACATTGTGCCAACGCCGTGTTCAAGAACGCCTTCACGCTCGAACTTGATCTGTCCGGTATAAGAAATCATCGAACCTGCTTTTGCCCACACCATATCCTCTAAATTCACTTCCAGGATGCGCGGTGTTTCCAGCTCGAAATAATCGTTTTCCCGTTCGTCCTGCTTGGTCTGCCGGATAAATTCGGCAATCGTGTAATTCGTCATGTTTCAATTCCCCTTTCCTTCTATTGTATCTATTTACGGATGCCGCATCTTGAAGGTTTCATTAATCTGTCCGCGGTGTTTCTCGGATTTCACGAATCTTATGCCCCGCTTCAAGAGGAAAGTGTTGTAGAATAACTAATTATGGAAGTAAGCTCCGCTTGCTTTGCTAATCCCACCGGAAGGCGCGATGTCCAATGAAATTTTTAATCACCTTTACGCAGCTGATCGTATTATACGGATTTTACGTTGCTGGCGAGTGGCTTCGGGATTTATTCAATTTACCGCTTCCTGGCAGCATCATTGGCTTCTTGCTGCTTTTTATGGCATTGCTCCTGAAAATTTATCCGCTGCGGTGGATTGAATCCGGCGCGCAATTCCTTCTCGCTTTTTTATCATTGTATTTTATCCCGGCCACGGTCGGTGTCATACAGTACGGCGATTTGTTCACGGGCAAGGGCCTGTGGCTGATCGCCATTGCGATGATCAGTACATTGGTGACAATGGGCGTATCCGCAGTACTCAGCCAATGGGCTTCCCGGCGCACTGACGAAAGGAGCTTATGACGCTTATGGATCTGATTCTGTTGTCATTGCTGTTTGCCGCATTAACCATCGCCGCTTACTTGTTTTTGAACGCTCTTTACTTAAAATACCGCTGGACGCTTCTGACGCCCGTGTTGACGACGACCGCGGCGCTAATAGTGATTCTGTTGCTATTCGAAATCCCCTACGAGCGCTATATGCTCGGCGGACAGTGGATTGGCGCACTGCTCGGACCAGCTGTTGTTGCACTTGCAGTCCCTCTTTACAAGCAGCGGAAATTATTGGCGCAAAACTTGGTGCCCATCACGCTCGGCGTATCAGCAGGCGCATTGGTGGGCATGCTCAGCGGTGCGCTGCTGGCAAAATTGATGGGCTTTTCCACCGAAATGATTTTAACGATTTTGCCAAAATCGATTACTACACCTGTCGCGATGCAGCTTGCCGATTCGCTTGGCGGAATCCCAGCCTTGGCGGCTGTATTCGTCATGGTCGCGGGGTTTACAGGCATCCTCACCGGTCCCTGGCTCCTAAAAACGCTCCGCATCGATTCAGCCATCGGGCGCGGCATCGGCCTTGGCACATCCGCCCATGGGCTTGGCACCGCAAAAGCTTTTGAATATGGCATCGAAGACGCCTCGATGAGTTCAGTAGCGATGACGTTGAGCGCCGTAGCCGGTTCGTTCCTTGGTCCCGCAATCGTCTGGCTGTTATTTATGTAAACAACAGAACCCCCATGCGCAATTGGCGCATGGGGGTTCTGTCATGGCAGATTCAATTGCCAGGAAACACCGAAACGGTCGATCAGCCAGCCGAATTTCCGGCTGAACGGATAATCCCCGAGCGGCATCAGCTCTTCGCCGCCTTCAGACAGCTGGCTGAAGGCGCGGTCAATTTCCGACTCGTTTTCGCATGTCACATATAACGAAATGGCCGGCGTAAAAGTGAAATCATGCTTGATTGTGCTGTCGATGCACAGCAAAACTTGATCCGCCAACCGAAATTGGGCCAACATCACCGACCCGTTTTCGTTGTAAGTGACATTGTCGATAGCAGAATCTTTAAAAACAGCCGTATAATATTTCATCGCTTCTTCCGCTTGCCCAGTAAACATTAGGAAAGTGGTAACTTTCGGGAGTTGCCGTTCCATTGCAATCCTCTCCTTTATGATTGGCTGATGTCTCTTCTATTGAAGCCTATAAATCCAATGACTAAAAGTACGGCAGCGGCAGCAGCTAATGCGCTTAGAACGCCATAATCCACAGTTTCGATCGGCACTTTCGCAACATAGCCATAAGGCGTCAGCTTTTGCACCCAATCCGGGAATTGAAACAGTCGACCAAAATAAATGGCAATAAAAGAAAAAGCGATGTAAAGCCACATAATGCCGGTGAACCTCGGCGCCCAGCCGAGCAATAACACAGCTATGCCGACCATCACCCATGCCGCCGGCACATACGCCATCGCCGCCTTTAAGAACATGCCGAGCTTCAGATCTTCCTCAATGACAGAAGTCCCGACGCCGCCAAGACCGAAGCCAGCCAGGCCCAACATAACAAAGCTTGCCAGTATAGCGAGCAGCACATAGCTTCCGAGCAGCCGATTTTTCGATACGGCCTTGCTCAGGATATGCTCCAACCGGCCGTTGGTTTCTTCCCCTTTCACTTTCAGCACCGCCATCAGTACCGGAATCGTCCCAAGGATTGCCATAACAGACATCAGCACAGGGATGAATTGTTCAGTTATGGAAAACCCGGATTGCTGGACAATCAGCTGCTGCATCAAATCGATATCTTCAAAAAAAGATTCCATGTCGCCGAGCACCGAGCCGTAGGATGCACCGATCAATAAAAGCCCCGCTGCCCATGCGATGAGTCCCGTCCGTTGAAGCCGGAATGCCAGGCCAAACGGGTTTGCCAGCCCTTTGGAAGCATGCGGCCTCCCCGCACGCACCGGAAGAAAGCCGGAGCCGAGGTCGCGCACCGAATTCAGATACAGTGCAAGAAGCACAAGCACAAACGCCGCGCCAGCCGTCAAGAAGATGGGCCACCAGTAATTATTGACATAGGCCTCTGTACGGAGAATCCAGCCGAGCGGAGAAAAAAGCGATAGCGTTCCGCCTGACAGATCCCCGATTGCGCGGATCATATACGCCAGCAGCAAGGCCGTAATCGACAAGCCGACAGTGCCCCTTGAACTCTGGGAAAGCTGAGCGAAAACAGCCGCTATTGCAGCGAATACCATGCCTGCAGCACCCAGCGCAAAGCCATAGACGAAAGACCCTTCGGCATCGATGCTGTCGATGTTCAGCGCCATCAATGAGACCGCGGTCAAAACAGCAAGCAGGACATTCACTCCAAATAATACGAGCAGCACCGACAGCAAGTTCGACAACCGGCCGACCGGCAGCGACCGGATCATCTCCAGCCGGCCATCTTCTTCGTCCGCGCGCGTATGGCGGGACAGCAGGAGGATATTCATGAGGCCGACCACCACAGCCGTCATCAGCAGCATTTCATGGCTCAGCATCGCTCCGATTGTATAATTGTCCAAACCATAGCCCGGGCCGACCATCGCTGTCATCGCCGGATTGCGCATTGTTTCCGCCATCGCCTGCCGTTCCGCGTCGTTCTGGTACAAGCCAGTGAACGCAAAAGCGATGATGCACGACATGGCGACGAATGACACCAGCCATAAAGGCAGCCGAAGGCGGTCGCGCTGAACGATAAAACGCATCAGAGCACTTGTACCTTGCAGTAAATGACTGCCCATTAGCCCCCGCCTCCCGGACGAGCGGCTGTTTCATAATGGCGGATGAACAACTCCTCCAATGTTGGCGGGGAACTGTCCATTCGCGTAATGCCGAAAGCGCTGATATGGCGCATGATGGCATCCAGCTCTTCCGTATCCGCCTGAAACGACACCGCTCCGTCTTCGGTCGTGACGCCGCTGACGCCTTTCATTTCCCGCAAACCGGCAATCGGCAGTTTCGTCTCGACTTGGACGATTGTGCCGGTCAAGTGCCGAAGCTCTTTCAACGTTCCCGTTTCAATGATCTTCCCTTGTTGGATAATCGCCACCTTGTCGCAGATCTTTTCCACTTCGGACAAGATATGGCTCGACAAGAGGACGCTTTTGCCTTTCGCTTTCACTTCCATGACATATTCCTGGAACACCCGCTCCATCAGCGGATCCAGGCCGGAAGTAGGTTCATCGAGGATGTAAAGGTCGGCATCCATGCATAGGGCAGCGACCAGCGCCACTTTCTGTCGATTGCCCTTGGAATAGGCCCGGCATTTCTTGCGCGGGTCCAAATCGAACCGGCGGATCAGCTCTTCCCGTTTGCCGTCCGGTTTGCCGCCCCGCAATTTGATGAATAAATCGATAACTTCCCCACCAGTAAGATTCGGCCATAAATTGACGTCCCCCGGCACATAGGCGACCCGTTTATGGATTTCCACCGCGTCTTTCCACGCATCCAGGCCAAAGATTTTCGCCTTTCCTTCGGTTGCTTGGAGGATGCCAAGCAACACGCGCAGCGTCGTCGATTTCCCTGATCCGTTCGGGCCGATAAAGCCGAAAACCTCTCCCGCTTCCACTTCAATATCGACACCATCAAGCGCCTTGAACTCACCGAACTTCTTCGTTAATCCACTGGTCTTCAGTACAGCCATGTGCATCACCCCGTTCTGGCCCCTTTGCTCTTATAGAATTAATTCGATGCACCGCCAGCCATCCCCTGCAAACGAATTGAAAGAATAGTTAAACTTATAGCAAAGTTGCAAGAATACTTTGCTCCCTTTAGTTTATAATGCTATGTTTTTAATAGATTACATTTCAAGGAGGGACCAAAAGATGAAGAATTTATTGAAAAAACAGGGTTGGGCTTTGCTCGCAGGCACTTTATCCCTTTCACTTTTAGCAGGCTGCGGATCTTCTGAGAGCGACAGCGGCTCTGAAGAAGCCAAAACGGCTTGGGACGAAATCAAAGAAGAAGGCACATTGACTGTTGCCACTTCCGGCACATTGTTCCCGACTTCTTTCCGCGAAGAAGGCACAGATGAATTGACCGGCTTCGAAGTTGAAGTCGTGCGCGAAATTGCTGAACGCCTGGAGCTTGAAGTCGAATTCACTGAGCTCGGCTTTGATGAAATGCTGACGTCTGTCCAAACTGGCCAAGTCGACTTAGCGGCGAATGACATTGAAGCAACTGAAGACCGCAAAGAGAAATTCGCTTTCTCGACACCATTTAAATTTTCTTATGGCACAGCGATTGTCCGCAAAGATGATTTGTCGGGCATCAAGACATTGGAAGACTTAAAAGGCAAAAAAGCGGCTGGGGCTTCCACGTCTGTCTACATGGAAACGGCACGTTCTTACGGTGCTGAAGAAGTGGTTTACGACAACGCAACGAACGAAGTGTATTTGCGCGATGTTGCAATCGGACGCACGGATGTTATCTTGAACGATTATTATTTGCAGACCTTAGCTTTAGCGGCTTTCCCGGAATTGAACATCACTATTCACCCCGACATCAAGTACAGCCCGTCGGAAGTGAGCATGGTCATGAACAAAGACAATAAAGAATTGGTTGAAAACGTCAACGGCGCTATCGAAGAAATGCTGGAAGACGGTACAATCGCCGAGATTTCAAAAGAGTTTTTCAACGGCGCTGACGCAACACAAAAAATCGACATCGAAGAATAAAAGAAGGGAAGCTGTCCGCGTTTGCGGATAGCTTTTTTTGTATTTAGCGGTGCTGCCTTCCAACGAATCTCCGTATTCTCTTCCGTTCATCCGCGCAAAGCCGTATAATTGAAAAAATAGTTAGAATAATCAGAGGATGAGGTGGCGGCATGGACTTTACTTTCACCCCGCTCGGGGACCAGGCGATTACCATTGAAGCCGGCAAAGAAATCAGCGAAGGCGTGCAGCAGCGAATCCGGAAAGCGGCGGCGCTGCTCGAAGACCGCCCACCTGCCTGGATGGTCGAATCTATTCCGGCGTTTACGACAATTGCGGTTTTCTACAACCCGCTTGCCGTCTTATACGATGAAGCAATATCGGCTTTGGAAGAGCTCTTGCAGCACGCTGGTGAAATCCCTGTGCCGGCTCCGCGCACAGTCGAAATTCCGGTCTGCTATGGCGGCGATTTTGGTCCCGACCTCGAATTCGTGGCAGCGCATAACGGATTATCTGCAGAAGAAGTCATCGCCATCCATAGCAGCGGCGTTTACGCTGTGTCAATGATCGGTTTCGCTCCAGGCTTTCCGTTTATCAGCGGCATGTCCGAGAAAATCGCCGCGCCCCGCCGGGAAAGCCCACGGCTGCGCATTCCAGAACGCACTGTCGGCATCGCCGGTATCCAGACCGGCGTCTACCCGATCGAAACACCGGGCGGCTGGCAATTGATCGGCCGCACCCCAATGCGCTTGTTCCGGCCAGAGCAGGAAACGCCGAGCTTGCTGAAAGCCGGGGACATCATCAAATTCCGCCGGATTTCGGAACAGGAATATCACGAATGGGAGGAACATCGCGATGCTGAAGATTCTTAAAGGCGGTATGCTGACATCGGTGCAAGACCTTGGCCGCTACGGCTTCCAAAAATACGGCGTCATCGCAAGCGGCGCGATGGATCCTTTTGCGCACCGCATCGCCAATTTGCTCGTTGGAAACTATGAAAACGCCGCGGCGCTGGAAATTTCGCTCACCGGCCCTACAATCGAGTTTGAAACCGATGCAGCTATCGCTTTATGCGGCGCAGATCTGTCGCCTCAAATTGACGGCAAAGAGTGCAGAATGTGGCGCATTCTGGCTGTCAAAAAAGGCAGCGTCTTATCGTTCGGCGCGCCCAAGAAAGGCTGTCGGACTTATCTAGCCGCAGCAGGCGGCATCGATGTGCCGGAAGTAATGCACAGCAAATCGACGTATTTGCGTGCAGCGATCGGCGGCTTCCAAGGCCGGGCGCTGAAAGCGGGCGACCGCGTCCCATTAAATCCGGTGGACCCGAAACGCGCAGCAGCGCTGGTAAAAGCGGCGAATTCCGGACAGGAATGGCAAATTCCCGCCATTCGCTACTTTAATGAACCCGTTGTCCGCATCATGAAGGGCCGGCAATTCGGCTTGTTCGATGCCGAAAGCCAAACGCGGCTCTTCGACGGCCTTTTCACTGTCGGCACACATTCCGACCGCATGGGCTATCGCCTTGAAGGCACGCCGCTTGCACTGAGTGAGGCAGCGGAACTGATATCGGAGCCTGTCGCGTTCGGCTCGATTCAAGTGCCGCCGGACGGCAACCCCATCGTCTTGATGGCGGATCGCCAGACGACCGGGGGCTATCCAAAAATCGGCCAAGTGGCAAGCATCGATTTGCCGCTCATCAGCCAGCTGAATCCGGGAGATAAAATTCGCTTCAAAGAAATTTCGCTCGAGGAAGCGCAAAAGCGCATGATTGCACAAGAACAGCAAATTCGCCAAATGAAAATTGGAATCGACTTGAAAATGGAGGAATGGAAATGACGTTTAAAGTGGATTTGAACTGCGATATGGGAGAAAGCTTCGGAGTCTACCGCATGGGCAATGACGAAGCCATTCTGGATTACATCACATCGGCCAATATCGCCTGCGGCTTTCATGCCGGCGACCCTGCTACGATGCGCAAAACCGTTCAGCTCGCATTGGAAAAAAATGTCGGCATCGGCGCCCATCCCGGGCTGCAGGATTTGGTCGGCTTCGGCCGGCGCAACCTCAGTTTGTCTCCCCAGGAAGCTTATGACCTGGTCGTCTACCAGATCGGTGCCTTATCGGGCTTTGTCCAGGCGGAAGGCGGCAAGATGCAGCACGTTAAAGCCCACGGCGCACTCTATAATATGGCCGCGCAAAATGTCGGCTTGTCGGAGGCGATCGCGGAGGCAGTGTATAAAATCGACCCGGAACTTATTTTATTCGGCTTGTCCGGCAGCGAATTGGTGAAAGCCGGGGAAAAGATCGGTTTGCGCACTGCCAATGAAGTTTTCTCAGACCGCACTTACCAGGCGGACGGCAGCCTGACGCCGCGCAGCCAGCCGAATGCGCTCATCACCGATACCGCTACGGCACTTGAACAAGTCATCCACATGGTTAAAGAACATAAGGTCATCAGTACCCAGCAGCAGGAAATCCAAATCAAAGCCGACACCATTTGCATCCACGGCGACGGCGCTACTGCGCTCGATTTCGCGGCTGCCATTTCAAGCTCATTGGCCGATGCAGGAATCGACATCATCAAGGTAGAAGAGTTTATGTAATTCCATTCCAAAGGAGGCATTACGATGAACAAAGATGCGAAGATCATTAAAAAAGCAAACCGCAGCGTCCTGCTCGGCGCTGCGTTCCTGATGGCGACTTCCGCCATCGGTCCGGGTTTCCTCACCCAGACGACCGTTTTTACCGATCAATTGATGGCATCGATGGGCTTTGTCATTCTCATTTCCATCATCATTGATATCGGAGCCCAGACCAATATTTGGCGCATCATCGCCGTATCCGGCAAGCGTGCGCAGGACATTGCCAATGATGTGCTGCCAGGGCTCGGCTATTTCCTGGCCTTGCTCGTCGTCATGGGTGGCCTGGCCTTCAATATCGGTAACGTCGGCGGCGCCGGCCTTGGGATGAATGTCTTGTTCGGCATCGATGCTAAAACCGGCGCCATTTTAAGCGGCTTGCTGGCTATCGGCATCTTTGTGGTCAAAGAGGCAGGCAAAGCGATGGATCGTTTCGCCCAAATCCTTGGGTTCGTTATGATCGCCTTGACGATTTACGTCATGATTTCAGCCCAGCCGCCGATTGGTGAAGCCGTTGTCAAAACCTTTGTACCGGATACCATTGACATCTTTGCCATCGTAACGCTTGTCGGCGGAACGGTCGGCGGCTATATCACCTTTGCCGGTGGCCACCGTTTGATCGATGCCGGCCTTATCGGCAAAGAACATGTGCGCGATGTCACGCGCAGCTCGATTACCGCCATCCTGATTGCGTCTTTCATGCGCGTCATTCTTTTCCTGGCGGTTCTTGGCGTCGTTTCGCAAGGTCTGCAGCTGAACCCGGAAAACCCGCCGGCTTCTGTGTTCCAATTGGCTGCCGGCAATATCGGTTACAAGATTTTCGGCGTGGTCATGTGGGCGGCGGCTGTGACATCGGTTGTCGGAGCGGCCTATACGTCCGTATCGTTCATCCGCACATTCAGCCCGGCGCTTGAAAAATACAACCGCCTGTTGGTTATCAGCTTTATCGTCATTTCGACTTCCGTCTTCGTCATCATCGGCCAGCCTGTGCTGATCCTGCTGTTGGTGGGCTCGCTGAATGGTTTGATTCTACCGATTGCCCTCGGCGTCATGCTCATTGCTGCGCATAAGGCGAAAATTGTCGGCGATTACAAGCATCCGCTCTGGATGACCATTTTTGGCGTCGTCATCGTCATCGCAATGGCGTGGATGGGGATTTACACTTTGTCGAACGGCATTCCTCAGTTATTTGAATAGCTATAACATATTATAGAAAAACGGTTGAGTGATTTTGTCTGGCCAACCGATTTTGCATACGATAGGATGGATACCATTTGAATCAAAAATCTTCCAGGCATTATACTGCTCAGCTGTTCATGACGCTTGTTTCAGCAATCGGCTGGGCAGTGATCATCTTTTCCGCACTCGGCGTACAAACACTTAAAGATCCTTTTGAATTGCTTTTTTTATTCGCCTTTATTTTTATAGCTGAATATTTTCCGATGCCTTTTCAAAAAGGAAATTCTTCATTAACCTTCCCAATTATCTATTTGGCATATTTGCTATATGGAATTGAAATAACGGCGGTGTTATATTTTACTGCTGTTCTGTTGACTACATTAATCAATCAGCGCCCGCTCCGGATCATCTTTTTCAATCCGGCCCAACTGGTGCTGAGCCTTGTCTTGGCTGACAGGATCACAAATTGGGCCGCTCCTCAGCTGGAGCTCACGGAACCTTCATTGAGCATTTTTTTCTTATTGTTGTTTATCGGTTCTTTTTATTTCATCAATAACGTGATTGTTGACATCGTATTGCTTCTGAGGCCGGAAAGGTACACTTTATCCACCTGGGTCCAGAAAAGCCGGGCAGAACTTTTCAGTTTTTCCATCTCCATGGTTTATGGGCTGCTCCTCCATTATTTGGGCAGTCAAAACCGGGGCGACGGGGACATCTTGAGCTATTTCTTCTTCTTATCCCCTTTGATTTTCTTGGCGATCATCAGCTCGGTCATTATCCGGTTGAGTGCCGATAAGCAAAGGTTGAAAGCACTGTTCCACTTTTCTTCGGAATTGAATAAAGCCATTCCGATTTCCGGCTGGGAAAATGACATCAAACAGCTGATTAAAGAAGTAGTTTCTTATGAAGAAAGTTATTTGTTCACCCGCGATGAAAAGGGAAATTGGAATCTAGCGATTGCTGAAGGAGACTTGGCGCTTACGGAGGAAGCTGCTGCTTTCACAGCATTGAACCAAGTGCATTCCACTACTGTCTATAACAAAACCGATATTCATTTATCGCCGCTAGGCCAGCGATTCAATACGGCCATCCAATCTGCTGTGTTTGCGCCGTTGATTTTTGAGAATGAGCTGGTCGGCTGCCTAATCATGGCGAAAACACGTACAAATAGCTTTATCGTAGAAGATGTCCATTCGATTTCAACCATTGCAAATCAATTAGCTATTTTCCTGAAAACGCAGATGCTTTTCTCCGAAAAAGAGCAGCGGATTTTATTGGAAGAGCGCAATCGCATCGCACATGACATACATGATGGCATCGCCCAAATCCTGGCAGGAGCCGTGATGAAGTTCGATGCTGCTGCTAAGAAGATCCATTCCCATCCGAAAGATGCACGGTGGCTCGTCAATGACAGCAATAACATCTTGCGCGGCGCACTGCAGGAAATAAGGGATTCCATATACGCTTTGCGCCCTTATCCAACCGAACAGCATGGCCTCTATATGGCTATCAAAAATAAAATCGAAGAACTGAATCAAGACAAAACCTTGGATCTCGACATCACTTTTGAAAGCCGGGGCATTCAGCCAAAATTGAATTTGGTGGCGGAAAAAGCTATTTTTTCTATCATTCAAGAAAGCCTGCATAATTGCATTAAACATGCACGAGCTGAAAAAGTCGGCGTTATGCTGAACTACCAAAGAGACCAGATTTTGTTGACAGTCAAGGACGACGGCATTGGTTTTTCGTTATATGAAGCCATGACGACGGCCATGAAAGAGCCGCATTACGGAATTCTGCAAATGAACGAAGATGCGGAAAAAGTCGGTGCCACATTCCAGATAGAAAGCAGCCACAACATCGGCACTGAAATCTTTGTCAGAATTCCTAAAGCTGGATTTGAAGGAGGATAACCAGGTGATAGAAGTAGTTTTAGTAGATGACCACGCAATACTGAGAGACGGCCTAAAAACCATGATCGGACAGGAAGACGATATGAAGGTCATCGGCGAGGCAACCGGCGCAGCGCAATTGAAAGCGATGCTGTCGACCATCAAACCGGCGGTTATCATAATGGATATCAATATGCCGGAGATTAATGGGATTGAACTGACCAAGTGGGTAAAGGGCCACTATCCAGAAATTAAGGTGATCGTGCTGACGATGTATAAAGATGATGAATATTTCATGGCCGCTATCCGCGAAGGGGCCAATGGCTATTTGCTGAAAGACTCTCCTTCTGAAGAGGTTATCTCAGCTCTCCGGCTGGTAAGCCAAGGGGAATCGGTCATTCCGCCGGCAATGACCAAAAAGCTTTTGTCGTTTCATCACGCTGACAACAAAGCCGATGGCAATTCACTGACGCCAAGGGAGACTGAAGTGCTTCTCGGTCTGGTCGAAGGCTTGTCGAACAAAGAAATCGCAGATCGGCTATTTATCAGTGATAAAACGGTCAAAATCCATATGAGCAATATCTTTAAGAAATTGAATGTCAAAAGCCGTTCGCAAGCATTAATCTATGCAGTCCAACATAAATTGGTGCCATTGCTGTAAAAGCGCAAGGCGACCCTGGCTACTACTTAGGTAGTAGCCAGGGTCGCCTTTTTAACTATTTAAAATACACCCGATGTAGAATGGCTGAAAAATGCGGGTTATGACATGCTTGATAAAGCAAAATATTCCGACTTTTAAAGGAGAGAAATTTATGACAAAAAGCTTACACATCGCAACAGTTTTGTTAATGGCTTTGCTATTGGTCTTCCAGCCTGCTGGAACAAACCGGCAAGCTGCTTCCGCTTCTGCCGGAACAGCAATCGACCCCATATTAGAAACGCTGCTCCTGGAAAAAGACCATTCCGCTCCGATTGAGGTGATCATCACTTTCCGGGACACTGAGAAAGTGATGCCGGAACATTTCCAGCTGCTGAAGAAGTTAGGCATTAAGACAGGCGTCTCTTTCAACAGCCTGCCAATCGCAGGAGCTCTTTTGACTCCCCAACAGATTAAGGCCCTCTCTTTAGAACAAAGTGTCCAGTCCATTTACTATAACGCACCGTTAGAGTACGACAACGAAACGTCCACTTCCCTGACCGGCGTCGACCAGCTTAGAGAAGACGCTGCTATTCAAGAAGCGAATGGTGGCTTTCCGCTGACTGGCCAGAATATCGGTGTCGTTGTTAACGACAGCGGAGTTGACGGAACCCACAAAGACCATCAGCTAGGCCGCAACCTGGTACAGAATGTCTTGGCCAGCACGAACTTGAACAGCACCATCGGCCTGGCTCCAATCACGTATGTGGAAAATGTCCCTAACACCGATTCCACTTCAGGCCACGGCACGCATGTGGCAGGCATTGTCGGCGGAACAGGTGCAATGTCCGGAGGCAAATATGAAGGGGTGGCGCCTGGCGCGAATTTGATCGGTTATGGTTCCGGTGCAGCAATTGCCATCCTCGATACCATCGGTGGTTTCGATTATGCTTTGACACACCAACGCGAGTACAACATCCGTGTCATTACCAATTCATGGGGAGACACAAGTGATTCGAATACTGATTTCGATCCGAACCATCCGATCAACGTGGCTACTAAAAAATTATACGATCGCGGCATCACCACCGTTTTTTCTGCCGGAAATTCCGGCCCTGCTGAATCGACCATTTCCGGCAATTACAAAAAAGCGCCGTGGGTAGTCACAGTAGCAGCAGGAGATCAAAATAGGCAACTGGCTGGCTTTTCTTCAAGAGGAGTAAAAGGCAAAGGCGGAACAGTGACAATTGACGGTGAAACCTTCCAATGGGCGGATCAGCCGACAATTACAGCTCCAGGGGTTGATATTATTTCAACTCGTGTGCTGTCTCCGTTGTCAGCGCTAAGCGTACAGAAGGATTCGGCAACAATCTCGCCTGCTCACTTGCCGTATTACACGACGTTCAGTGGCACATCAATGGCTGCACCTCATGTTGCCGGCATTATCGCTTTGCTGCTTGAAGCAGATCCAACCCTTTCTCCAACCGAAATCAAAAATGCATTGCAGCAAAGTGCAACGCCGATGGGCGGCTATGAGTCTTGGGAGACCGGCTCTGGCTACGTTAATGCCTACGCTGCTGTCCAATTGTTGAACAACACAACAGAACCCGTTCCAGCAAATTAAAAGAATACCCGCCTTTCTGAAAATGGAGAGGCGGTTTACCATTACCACTTTGTTTTGCCTAACAGCTCATGCCTTTGCTTAAAAAATACAACTTAAGCGGAATGGCTAAATAGCAGAAGAAAATAAATAAGGTGGCATCATCAAAACAATTGAAAAGAGGTTGGAAAATGAAAAAAGCATTGATATTCGCAATTTTATTATTTTTAATTTTCCCAGCATTCTCACCTGCTGGAGCAACAGAACTCACTTCCTCTACCAAGACGGCCGTCGATGAGAAAATCTGGTCGGCATTCGATGAAAGTAACACTGCCCAAGTCATCATTACATTTAAAGGCGATGGCAAACCGACAGATAATCAGCGAGCACTTGTTCAAAAACTTGGCATTGACTCTGCCGTTACGATGCAAAGCTTGCCAATAATCGGGGCAATTGCCACAAGACAGCAAGTAGAACAACTTGCTCAGAACGACGAAGTGCAATCGGTTTACTTGAATGAGAAATTGACCTATTTTAACGCAGATGCCTCTGCCATCACCGGCGTGGATAAAGTCCAATCTGATTCAGGGTTCCAGCAGCAAAACAGTGGATTTCCTTTATCAGGTGACGGCGTTGGCGTAGTCATCAACGACAGCGGGGTCGACGGCACACATAAAGACCACGAATTGGGCAGAAACCTTGTACAGAACGTTTTAGGTACTACCAATCTGCAAGGTACTGGAATCATCCCAATCTCTTATACAGAAAATGTTCCTAACACTGACACGAATTCAGGACACGGAACGCATGTTGCCGGCACGGTCGGCGGCACGGGCGCATTGTCCGGCGGCAAATATGAAGGGGCTGCTCCCGGAGCAGACTTGATCGGCTATGGGTCAGGCGGTGCTTTGTTCGTTCTTGATGGCATCGGCGGATTCGATTACGCCATTACCCACCAAAGAGAATACAATATTCGTGTTATCACCAATTCATGGGGCTCTTCAGGTGATTTTGATCCAAACGCCCCAATTAATATCGCCAGCAAAAAAGCGCATGACCGCGGAATCGTTGTGTTATTCGCAGCTGGCAATGCTGGTCCTGCCGAAAATACACATAACCCTTATGCAAAAGCTCCATGGGTCATCTCTGTTGGCGCAGGTGAAAAAGACGGCACCCTCGCTGATTTTTCTTCACGCGGAACTCAAGGTGTCGGTGGAACATTTGAAATGGATGGACAAACATGGAGTTGGACAGACGCTCCAACATTTGTAGCGCCAGGCGTCGATATCGTTTCCACACGGACCGTTTCCCCGGTCACAACTTTAGCAGCCCAAAAGGATCTTGAAACGTTGGATCCCGCACATTTGCCATACTACACCGTCATGAGCGGAACATCTATGGCCACCCCGCACGCAGCTGGCATAACAGCATTGCTATTGGAAGCAGATCCGACTTTATCTCCGGATGAAGTGAAAACCGTATTGCAGCAAACAGCGACGAATATGCCCGGCTATGAAACTTGGGAAGTCGGAGCAGGATATGTGAACGCTTATGCCGCTGTCGACAGTGTGATAAACGGCGCTTCTTACGGTGCGACATTGAACAGCACCAAAGAATTCAATGCCAATGTCATCTCAGAAAGAACAACTGAAGAATTTGCAGTAGATTATACTTTATCAACTAGCACCCAGCACAGCTTCACCGTTAAGGAAGGATTATCAACTCTGTTTGCGAAAGCCAATGCAGCAGGCGTTCTTGAACAAACAGGAAACCCTGTAAATTTGGTGCTCATCTCCCCTGATGGCACTGAATACAGTTCAGGGATCAGCTTGCTGTTCCCGACCACTTATGAACGGACAGTCATCGTCAACAGCCCGGCTGCCGGCGAATGGAAACTGGAAGTTCGTGGGCTTCGCGGAAACGATTTGAATCCTGTAGGATTGGCAGTGCCGGAGACGGTAAAAGGAGCGATTGCCTTTACGAAAGTAAGCGGCATTACTGGTGCTTCTGATATTGCAGGACATCCTGCTGAAGCGGCAATCGCCATGGGTATCCAGAACCGGCTGATCGACTCATACTCAAACGGCCTCTTTAAACCAGATGCCAAACTAAATCGTGCAGACTTAGCCACTTCTTTAGTAATGGGAGCGGAAATCCGCCAGAATATGACTTCAGCAGCAAACTTCGCTGACTTAGGGGAACTTGCCCCATATGCAGCAGCCGTCATTTCCAAAGGCGCCGCTTTCCGAGATTACAGCCAGACTTCAAAAGGTGTTGTAGAACTTCGCGCAACTGGAGCATTCGATCCGAAAGGCACAGTTACAAAAGCGGAACTTGCATACTCACTGGTACAGAGTTTAGGATTGCAGAAACAAGCCGAAGCGTTTACAGGTGACATAACAGTCCAGTATAACGACAAGCGGATATTAATCAGTGACCAAGCCACTATTCCGGCTCATCTAAAAGGCTATGTCCAATTAGCATTGGACTTGAATATCTTGAATGCGCAGTTTACCGCCACCCAAGGGAAATATGACTTAAAACCGACAATCAGCGCTTCATTTGCGCCAGCCCAGGAAGTGAAACGCGGTGATTTCGCGGTAGCTTTCAGCCGATATTACGGGGCATTTTTCGCTAAATAAACTTCAAAACGCCATCTCCTTTTAACAGGGGATGGCGTTTTTTATACAGCATGAGGAACCGGTAGCAGTCCAGCTCATAGCGGATCAATGCGGTGTTTAAACGCTAATTCTTTAGAACAATTGATTTAACCGAAAAGAAACCAGCCATTCGCTTACTGGCTGGTTTCTAAAGTTAATCCGTGACCACTGCCTCAACCTGATAAAGAAATTGTTTCGTCCGTTCCTCTTTCGGATGGAGAAAAATTTCTTTGGATGTTCCCTGCTCTACAATGACCCCTTCGTCCATAAAAACGACGCGGTCTGCAACTTCTTTCGCAAAATTCATTTCATGTGTGACAATCACCATGGTCATTCCTTCTTCAGCCAAGCTTTTAATAACCAGCAGCACTTCACGGACAAGCTCAGGATCAAGCGCTGAAGTGGGTTCATCAAACAGCATGACCAGCGGATTCAACGCGAGCGATCTGGCAATCGCCACCCGCTGCTGCTGCCCTCCTGACAACTGCGCAGGAAAATGGTCGCTGCGGTCACCTAACCCCACTTTGGCCAACAAAGCTTCGGCGATTTTTTTCGCTTCTTCTGGCTTCATTCCGTGAATGGCAATAGGTCCTTCCATGATATTTTCAATGGCAGTCTTATGAGGAAATAAATTGAACGATTGAAATACGAATCCCGTTTTTTTCCTCAGCTCCCTAATGACCTTCTTACGCTGCCTGTCAATTTTCCCGCCAGCATGGACTTGGTATTCGCCAATTTGAATGATGCCTTCCGTCGGCTCTTCCAAGAAATTCAAGCAGCGCAGCAAAGTGGATTTCCCGGAGCCGCTGGGACCCATAATAACCACCACTTCGCTCCTATCAATGGTAAGATCAATGCCTTTTAATACCTCATTGTCGCCAAAGGCCTTTTTTAAATTATCTATTTGGATCATAGTCATGGCAATCTCCTAACTTGTCAACGGACTAAGTATTTGGAACTCTGCACTTCCAGTCTGTCCAATAGTTTGGTGAAAAACGAAATCAAAATCCAGTAAATTGCTGCGGCCACTAAATAAATTGTCAGCGGTTCGAACGTTTTAGCGATGATCAAGCTCGACATTTGCAATAATTCCGTAACGGTAATCACCGAAACAAGCGATGTATCCTTTATCAACACAATAAACGAATTGGACAGTGTTGGAATCGCGATCCGCAAGCTCTGCGGCAAAATGATTCGCTTTAACGCCTGAGGATAGGTCATTCCCATCGACATCGAGGCTTCCATTTGCCCGCTGTCCACCGCCAAAATGGATGCGCGGAAAGATTCTGAAAGGTAAGCACCCGCATTTAAGCTTAACGCCAATACACCGGAAGAAATCGGATCCAAGGCAATTCCTATTTGCGGCAAGCCGTAATAGATGACGAATATTTGAACCAGCAACGGCGTTCCCCGCATAAGGGAAACATACGTATTCGCCACTTCGTTTAACACTTTCACTTTCAGGATCCGGATGATGGCTGTAAAAAATCCAATCACTAATGCGATAACGATAGAAATCGCTGCTAAGAAAATTGTCATTAATGTCGCTTTTAATAATGATGGCAATGAATCAATAATAATAGTAAAGTCCATAGTTCCTCCCGTCAGACAAGCGCTATGAATGTTATCCCGCTCAAACGAAAACTTCTTCTTTGTAGTCAATGTCGATTCCTAAACGTTTCAATTCATTTAGAAATGGCTGGAATCGATCCCGAATAATCAAGCTTTCGATCGGAATAACCCCTGTCTCAGTTATTTTCTTTGTCGCAATCAGTTTCGCTATAATCAGCGCCGGAAGCGCAGTTGTCTTAGCCATTGAGGTAATATTCCGTTCATGATCATATAAATCAATCATTTCCCATAAATGCTTGGTCCGTTTTCCGTCTTTTGTGCCCGTTACTTCCACTCGCAAGACTGTAATGTCTTCATGCGAATCCCCTTTCATTTTCGAAACAAGTACTTTCTCGGCAAAAGCCCGGGGTGTAGTCATGGTTCCTTCTATTTCAATGGGGTTGTCATCTAGAAATCCCAGCTCGCCAATCACTTTCATTTTTTCCCAGTGTCCTGGGTAGCGCACTGTTTTTTCATATAAATTTTTCACTTTTCCTTTTAACATGAAAGCTGTACTATGGGCATCGGTGATTACGGTTTCACATAGCCCGACCGGTTCGGGGAAAGTAATCTCTTGCAGATTCGAAAGCGGCGCCAATTCGACGATTTTCCCATCCTCAATAGCCGTTGCCGGTTTTGTATACAGCCCTAATAAACTTTCGAGGCGATAAACCACTTGATACCATAACGGTGGAATAGGGTGCATCGGAATTCCGCCGCATGTCATGACTGCTTCGGCCGCTTCGTCCAAGAGGTCTATGCCTTGTGCCGCTAAGAAGTTTGTAATTCCCGGGGCGACACCGCATCCCGGTACAATGATGACGCCTGCCTGCTGTGCTTGTTCATGCAAATCCATTTTCTCCATGAACAGAGAGCCCACGAGATCCACTAAATGGCAGTTGGAGGCGATAGCCGCCTTAATGGCGGCCAAGCTCAGCGAATGAGGAAGGCAGGCTACAGCCAAGTCAGCACCTGTTAAAACACGCGCAATATCTTCTTCTGTTTTTAACGCAGCTACTTTGCCGATCACTTTCGCGCTATCGGCAATGGCCAAGCATTTATCGATGCTGGCTTGACTAAAATCCACAGCCGTAATAACGTCGATTTCCGGAAATTTACTCATTTCCGTCACTACCGTTGTGCCAATCATTCCGGTGCCCAAGACAAAGATATGCAAGCTTCTCATCCTCCTTCTCCATGCTTTGCTTCAATTAACTTGAAAACACTAAAGGAACAAAGATGTTCCTTTGGCCACTTCGAGCATCCATCAATTTTCTAACGGCTCTGTTCCGAACCATTTTTTGTAGATTTCATTGTAAGTTCCATCTTCTTTCATTTCTCCCAGCGCCACGTTTACTTTTTCGATAAAATCTTCATTGCCTTTATTGACCGCCATGCCAATTTCATCTTTATTTAAAATATCACTCGCTATTTTAATCGGCAGACCCTCTTCTTTAATGTTGTAGCTGATCAGCAATTGGTCGTTGATGATGGCATCCAAACGCTTGTTTGTCAAATCCTGGATATAATCACTGACGGCTTTGTATAACTTCACGTCGGCACCTTCAACGCTATTCGCCACTTCTTCAAAAGTAGTCCCTCCGCCAACGCCGACTTTCTTTCCTTTAATATCTTCAAGTTTCGTAATATCATTTGTATCTTCACGCGTTACTAGCACTGAGCCCGTGATTACATATGGATCCGTAAAATCGACACTTTTTTTGCGCTCTTCTGTCACGGTCATTTGGCCGATAATGATATCAAATTTATCAGCTTTTAAACCGCCGATCAGCCCATCCCATTTGGTGGCAATAAAATTCGCTTCAACTCCAAGACGTTTGGCGAGTTCATTCGAAATATCCACATCGAATCCTTGGTACTCATCATTATCGTCAATGAAATTAAATGGCGGGTACGTCCCTTCAAATGCAACATTCAACTCTTTGGATTCTTCAATCCGGCTGAGGACAGTATCTGCGCCGCTTTTTTTCTCCCCTTGTGCCGTTTCTTTAGCATCTCCTGAACCGCAAGCTGCCAACATACTAATGATTAGTACAATAACGAACGACCACACAGCATTTTTCTTCATCCTATTTTCCCCCTTCTTTTTTAGAACTGCTTTTTTCTTCTGATGCGGAAAAATAACGTTCTACCGATTTGCACACAAAACAAACCCGTTAACGGTGAATCGGAGAACATGGATGGATGGCTTTTCTGAGAGGGAAAATCAAACCGATGAAATCATACAAGCGAGGAGTTCTAACGTCATTTTTCTCTTCCTTTTTTTAGAAGGTATTCCATTCATTATTCTCTACTAAAATCCAAAAGTCAATCAAACTTTCAGATTTTTCAGATAAAAAAGATTGTTTGAAGAAACACCTGAAACAAAGAAACTAGTAGATGCCCGCTTATGCAAAAAGAAAAAAGCTCACCCTAAGGCAAGCTTTTCCCACTGTAACTTTTGTTAATTGACACCTAGCATTGCCTCCGGCTCAGAAGCCGGCTCCGCTTTCGGTGTCCGTGCATCCTGCAGCCAGCATGCCGCTGTATGGCCTTGTTCCACTTCGGTATCGTGCGGCGTATACGAATGGCATACTTTCATTGTATGCGGGCATCTTGCCGCAAAAGCGCATCCTTCGCCAAGCGTTGCGAGCGTTGGCGGAGAGCCGGCAATCGGCAATAGCGGCTGTCCTTTGTCTTCATTGAGCTTCGGCATCGATTTAAGGAGACCGAGTGTATAAGGATGCTGTGGATTATAGAAAATCTGATCCAGCGTTCCTTGTTCGATAATCTTGCCGCCGTACATGACAGCAACTCGGTCCGCCATATTGGCGACGACACCGAGATCATGAGTGATTAGGATAATAGCCGTGTCTGTTTTTTGCTGCAGATCTTTCATCAAGTCCAGAATTTGCGCTTGGATGGTGACGTCAAGCGCTGTTGTCGGCTCATCTGCAATCAGTACTTTCGGATTGCAGGCAAGTGCCAAAGCAATGACGACGCGCTGGCGCATTCCTCCGGAAAATTGATGCGGGTAATTGTCCAGCCGCTGCTCCGCTTTCGGAATCCCTACTAATTTCAGCATCTCGAGCGCACGGTCGCGTGCCTGTGCTTTCGTCATGTTCTGATGGCGCTGGAGGCCCTCCATGATTTGCTTGCCGACTTTCATCGTCGGATTCAGCGACGTCATCGGGTCCTGGAACACCATCGAAATTTCGGAGCCGCGGATATCGGTGATTTCTTTGGCAGAGAGGCTCAGAAGGCTTTTTTCGCCATAAAGAATATCGCCTTTGCTGATTTCGGTATTGTGTTTTGGCAATAAACGCATGATCGATTTCGCCGTCACGGATTTCCCCGAGCCCGATTCACCGACAATCGCCAGTGTTTCGCCTTTTTTCAGCTCAAAGCTGACACCGCGGACAGCAGTGACTTTACCGGTTTGGGTCTTGAATGAAACATGCAGATTATCAACTGTCAAAATATTTTCTTTCATCGGATAGGACCCTCCCCTATTTTCTCATTTTTGGATCTAATGCATCGCGCAAACCGTCACCCAGCAAGTTGAAGCAAATCATGATCGTGCTGATAACAAGCGCAGGGAAAATCAATTTATACGGGAAGTACCTCATTGATTTATAGCCGTCTTCGATCAATACGCCGAGCGATGCAAGCGGCGCCTGCAAGCCAAGGCCGATAAAACTCAAGAAGGCTTCAAAAAATATCGCTGTCGGAATAGTGAACATGACCGTGACGATAATCGGCCCCATAACGTTCGGCAGCAGATGCTTCGTGATCAAGCGGCCGTTCGAAGCACCGAGTGTGCGGGAAGCCAAGACGAATTCCTGGCCTTTCAATTGCAGGATCTGCCCCCGCACAACTCGTGCCATGCCAACCCAGCCGGTGATGACCATTGCCAAAATGATGGAACGGACGCCCGGTTCAAGCACCAGGATAAAGAGGATGATGACGATCAAGTTCGGTATCCCCATCAGCACCTCAATAATCCGTTGCATGACGTTATCCACCCGCCCGCCGTAGAACGAGGAAATCCCGCCATAAATCACGCCGATAATTAAATCGAGTGCCGCAGCCACAACTGCGATGAACAAGGAAATTTGCGTCCCTGTCCAAACACGCGTCCACA
Source organism: Planococcus sp. TJ-301 (assembly GCF_058268475.1). Taxonomy (NCBI): domain Bacteria; kingdom Bacillati; phylum Bacillota; class Bacilli; order Caryophanales; family Caryophanaceae; genus Planococcus; species Planococcus sp. TJ-301. The sequence continues at coordinate 325,505 of NZ_JBZDOH010000003.1, forward strand.
AGTCGCGGCCAAATTCATCCGTACCGAACCAATAATTGGTTTCCACTTGCCGCTCGGCGTAAACATCCGTGCCTTGTGCGTTCAAGCCATTAAAGCCGAGCCATTCCATGCCTTCCACTTTCGGCGGCAAATTGGAATGAGCCAAGTTTTGTTCGCGGTACGTGAATTCATTCATGCCCGGCCCGATCAGCGCCAAGACGATTAAGAACACCAACAACACCAACGAAATCATGGCACCTTTGTTTTTAGCAAGGCGATGGAACGCTTCTTTCCAGAACGACTGGGAAGGCGTACCGATTTCTTCGCTTTTGCTTTGGTCAAGCGGCGATTTCACAAAAAGGTCGGCCGGGATGCCGTCCGGCGTGTATTCGCCATGCGTTTCAATCCCTCGCTTGCCCGGCAATTTCGCGTCTAATTCTGTCATGCTGATTCCCCCCTATAATTGATGCGAGGATCCAGGAAACCGTATATGATGTCGACGACAAAGACGACAAAGATGAACAGCGCGCTATAGAAAATAGTGATTCCCATGATAACGCTGTAATCGAGCACCAGAATAGACAATGTGAATTGCTCCCCCAGCCCCGGCACCGAAAAGATTTTTTCAATGACCAGCGTACCGGTCATAATGGAAACCGCCAGTGGTCCAAGCATCGTGACAACCGGAATCAGCGCGTTGCGGATAACGTGCTTCACCACAACCTGCTTTTCGGTCATCCCTTTTGCGCGTGCGGTAATGACATAATCCTGGCCGATGACTTCAAGCATTTCACTGCGGATAAACCGCGCGACTGTCGCCGTTACAGTTACCGACAGTGCAATCGACGGCAACAGGGTGCTCGAATAGCCTTCCCATAGCGCGACCGGAAGCCAGCCGAGCTTAACGCCTACATAATACTGCAGCAAAGCTGCAAAGACGAATGACGGAATCGACATCCCCAAAACAGCAAGAGCTACAGAACCGTAATCGAAAAGTGAATTATGCTTTAATGCGGAAATGATGCCGAGCACCATTCCGACAATCGCTCCAATGATCAGCGCCTGCAAGCCGATAAATGCCGAAGGGCCGATCCGGCTGCTGATCATGCTTTCCACAGTCCGTCCTTCATGTTGGAAAGAATAGCCTAAGTCGCCTTGCACCAAGTTGCCGATATATCGGAGATACTGGATGCCAACTGGCTGATCCAGCCCATACTTCGCGTTCAACACTGCCATTTGCCCAGCCGTCAATTTTTCCGGATTGGTGAATGGAGTTCCAGGAAGCAGCTGCATAAGGAAAAACGTTGCAGTGACAATGATAAAAAGCGTAATAATCATGTAACCAATCCGCTGGATTAGATACCGTTTCATAGGAACACCCCTATTTCTGTATGGTAAGTCTGTTCTGGATGAAAAAAATACGAGGGGCGCCCATTACTCGGCTACACCCTCGTATCTATAGCTGCATAATCTGCAAATTATTCTTCGATAGATGTCCACTTATAAGAGAATGTAGCACCAGTAGGGTGGACAATTAAACCTTTGATTTTATCTCTCATCAAGATAGCTGATCCGTCTTGGTAAAGCGGTGCAATTGCAGCATCTTCTTCCAAGAGGATTTTTTCAATGTTCAACAGCATTTCGTAGCGTTTCGCTGCGTCAGTTTCAACGCGTGCTTGTGATACTAATGCGTCAAGTTCTGGGTTGTGGTAGTCCATGCGGTTAGCAGAACCGTCTTTTAGCCACATATCCAAGTATGTCATCGGGTCGCTGTAATCCGGGCCCCATGAAGACAATGACAAGTCGTATTCAATCGCTTTTTCAATTTCCAAGCGCTGTGCGAATGGCACTGCTTTGATCTCGAGTTTAAAGCCTGGAAGATTTTCTTCAAGCTGTGCCTGAAGGTATTCCGCCACTTTTTTGTGGTCGTCAGAATCTGAAATGTTGATTGATGCCGTTACATCCGCAACGCCAGCTTCTTTAAGGCCTTCAGCGAATAATTTTTGCGCTTCTTCAACCGTACCTGTGTTGAAATCGCCGTTCAATTCACGGAAGTCCGTACCATCCGGATTTGTGAAGAATCCTGCTGGCACCACTCCGTTAAGAGGTGTAGAGCCGTCTTTCAAGATAACATCTGTCAAACTCTTTTTATCAATTGCCATATTCACTGCTTGGCGGACTTTCTTGTTGCCCAGCACTGGATGGTTATGGTTGAAGCGCAAGAAAATCATGCTCGGCTCCAAAATCGTATTGAAGTTCGCATCGTCTTTGAATTGCTCTACAGACTCAGAGCTCAGGTCAACACGATCCACTTTGTTTGTTTCATACAAGTTGACACCAGTAGTTGAATCTTTTACAACGTAAGCGTTGATCGTATCCAATTTAACCGCTTCTGCGTCCCAGTAGTCTGCATTTTTTTCGTATTTCCAGCCTTGCTCGTGCGTCCATTCAACCAATTTGAAAGGTCCGTTAAACAATAGGTTTTCTGCTTCAAGTGCATATTGATCGCCTTGCTCTTCAACGAATTTCTGGTTTTGCGGCAAGAATGTTGGGAAAGTCAACAATGACTGAAGTAATGGGTTTGCGCTTTCCAGCGTAACTTCCAATGTTTTTTCATCAATCGCTTTAACACCCAATTCCTCAGCATCCACTTCTTCGTTCATGATTGCTTCAGCATTTTTGATGCTTGCTGTAACGAACATGAAGTTGTATGGGCTCGCATCTTTCATGACGCGCTTCCAAGCATATTCAAAATCCTGTGCTGTAACCGGCTCGCCATTGCTCCATTTTGAATCGCGCAATGTGAACGTATGTACAGTCTGATCTTCGTTTTCTGTATGTTCTGCTACTAAAGCGTCAATCGGCTCATGATTTTCATCTTGGCGGTACAAGCCTTCGTTGACATTATTTAGCACTGTGAATGCTACGCCATCGTGTGCTTTTGTAGAATCCATTGTAGGAATATCAGCAACAGCTGAAACATTCAATACTTGGCCCGCTGTTTCTTCGCCGCCTTCTGATCCCGACCCTTCTGAAGAGCTTTCGGAAGAGTTAAAGTTACATCCGGATAATATTAAGACGAATGACATTAAAACCAATAAAGCTTGGGCTTTCATCTTTTTCCCCATTTTTCTACCCCCTGTGTTTTCTAATAATTCTTTTTAATCATAATAGTAATTTACAATTTAGGCAACAAAATATTTAAATTTTCTAAAATTAGAAATGCATGGTAATCTATAATTATTCAAGGAAAGGACCAATTATATGACTTCAAAACTACTACTGTTCAGCGTCTCCATCTTTTCTTCAATTATTCTGTCATTTATGCTGTATACTCCGTGGAGCTTTATCAAATGGCTAGACGCTGTATTCTTGGTCAGCCTCTTTCTTCTCATGGCGGCGGCGGTGATGTCCCTCATCGAAGGAAAGTTTTTCGAAGCGTTCATCCATAGCACAAAAAACTTTTTTGCAAAAGTAAATAAAAAAGAACAATTGATCCGGGAAAGCGAAAAACGCTCGTTTGAAAATCCCAGCTTCGAGAAAGTTTTTCCGGCGCGGAAAAACTTCTTTATCATCGGCATGCTGTTAAGTGCCGGTTCATTGCTCTTATCCACTGCTTTTTATTATTTTTGATGCGTTCTGACAGAAACAGGCGGGAAAAACTCAATGAGTTTCCCCGCCTGTTTTTTTTATGGATGTAAAGTTTTTCTGAACTCTATTTTTTTAGTGCCCAAAAAACCAATTCATCATCCGCCCCTGTCTGGTGCATGCCCAGCTTTTCGAGCACTTTTATCGAGGCGGCATTGCCATGCGCGCATTCAGCGATTACCTGCATCACTCGGCCTGTTTGGAAAGCCCATTCAATCAGCCCGTTAACTGCTTCTGTGGCAAAGCCCTGATTTTGCGCTTCCACCGCGATGCCATAGCCGATTTCAACCACTCCGCCGCTGTCTGGAATCCCTTTAAAGCCGGCGTCGCCAATAACTTTGCCATCCCGCCGGCATACGACCATCCACACGCCCCAGCCCAGCAACTCAGGTCTGTCTTCCAATTCCGCCAAATGCATATTAATGTGCGGTCCCATATCGTATTGGGCCGCGAAATCGCTGTAGTTTTCAGGCGTGCATGGCACCAAGTCCAATCGCTTTGTCTGAATTTCCATATTGTCTCCTTTCAATCCTTCACTTAACGTCATAGTTCAATCATTATTTCCAGATGTGCCGGCTAATGCTTTAACCATACGGTAGTTTTGCAGCTGCACTCCAAGGCGCATTACAGTTCGCGGTTGGGTAACGGCAAACCCGTAATGTTCAAAAAAGGGCTTCGCGGTGATGCTGGCGTCCACAATAAGCTTTGCCAGCCCTTGCACCAGTGCTGCTTGCTCGATTTCCCAAAGCAGCCGGCCTGCAATCCCTTGACGTTGATAATCTTTGTGGACATACAAACGTTCCAATTTGCCGCCAGCCGCCAAGTCAGCGAATCCGGCAAGGTTTCCGTCTTTCCAAGCGACAAATGTTTTGTTCTCAGCAAGAGAAATGCGCCATTGTTTCACCTTCTCTTGCCGCAGCACTTCAGGCGCCCATGCAGCGAGCTGTTCCGGCAAATAATCCGCCGCATTGACCGAATGGACTGTGCCGTAAAACAGCGCAACGATTTCTTCAGCATGCAACGGTTCAAATTCCCTGATCTCAATTGCATCATGTGCGATCAGCGCAGGCAATTGCTGCAAATGGGTGATGGAAAAGTCGGCGCTTGGCGCCTGCCCATACGGGTTTTCCATCCAGATCGCCGACATGCCTACCGCCTTGGCTGCCACTACATCGTTTTCCGGATGGTCGCCGATATACACTGCTTCATGGGCTTTGACACCCATTGCCTTCAGCGCCTTTTCAAATATGCGCGGATCGGGCTTAGACATGTTTTCTATCCCCGACACCAAAATTACGCTAAAATATCCTTCAATGCCGAGCGTTCGGATGCTATCCATCTGCAGCTGCCCCGGCCCATTCGTAATAATCGCCAATTGGATGCCGCTCTTTTCCAGATTTTGAAGCATTTCCTCGAGCCCTGGAAAACCCATGCAATGTTCTTTGAATCGGCTGACGTAATCTGCCAGCATTATTTCCCAGGAAATACCCGTTATGCCGAATTCCTCGATCAGCTGCTGATAGACTAGGTCTTTCCAGCGATAGCCTCTCGCATCCAGTTCAATGAACCGCTGCACATACTGTCTTTTCGGGATATGCCCGAGCTCTCCAGGGAACCGGTCGTATTGAACCCCTATAAAGGAAGCAATCGACCGATCGCGGTCCAATAACGTGCCGTCTAAATCAAATATTGCCGCTTTGAACACGCTCCATTCACCTCTCTTCCATCGCTTTGTAAATCTCCAGTGTTTCTAATAGGAATTCCTTGTCATACCCCGTCCTGCCGTGGATCCGCTCCACCCACTCTGCAAGATCCGCTGCCGGTCGGTCACGGAAAAGCCCCTCTGACGTGCTGAGGAAGCTTTTCCAATCATCAAACTCCCAATGCGCCGTTTCCTCTTTATAAGGCACACGCACTTCTAAAAGCGGTTTCGGATAGACGTGGTTTTGCGAAAATTCCGCTGCTTGCCAGAACACGTTGTCATCTACCGGGTCCAGCTCATACGTTTGCCGCGACATTTTACCTCCTGGCCGGTAATAGACAATTTCCGCGTTGCCATTAGCTGCGGATATCTGGACTTCCGCTCCCGGGAAAAAACCTGCGATCCTTTCCCTGCTGAATGCCGGATCGTCCGCATCTAAAAGCACCGGCTGCAGCCATTGGTCGCCAAGGTCGCATAAATAGCGCCGGCCTCTCTTGTCTTCTGCTACTACTGCCGCATGAGCTTCCTCGGTCCCCAATTCGCTGCCGACCGGATAAGCTTTAATCCCTTCTTTTCGGAATTCGTCCAACAGCCACAACGCCAGATCAAAGCAATTCCCAGTAATGTTATATTGCTGCCGTTGCTGCTTCATCAATTCAACAGAGCGCTGCTTTTGGCCACCAGCTCTTCTGAAAAACCACGCCTTCGTCAAGGTTTCCATCGGGAATCCATCAAACCGTTTCCAGACTTCCAAAATTTCATCAGACGCTTTCATGCCATCAACCTTCTTTGCTGATTTTTTTAATCTTATATGCACATTGTATGCGATGCCATCTTGTTTACTTTCGATTCCGCCGAACCGGAATCCTTTAAAGCGGCACAACCAATCTTAAGTTCTTGCATCTCTCTCGCCGCATACCTCATACCGCATATAATTAGGTTGAGAAAGGAGTGTCCCGAAATGAATTTGTACCAAATCGGCAACGCCACAATTCCTGCTGTGTGGATCGCCACCTTATCGCCCTTGTCATCCCCGCTGTCATCTGGCGTGTCATCAGCAGTAAAAAAATCGGCAAATGGGATTGGAACGCGTTCACTTTATACTTTTTGGTTTGGAAAGCGAACTATATTCTTTTTAACTTCGAGGAATTTTTAGACTTTCCTATGTCCGTGCTGTATTTTAACGGCGGTGCGTTCGGCCATATGCTGGAATTGGCCGCACTGGGGATGGCCGAAAAAAAACACCCTGGCCCCTAATAGGATGCATTACCAGTCCCGCAGTTATTTTTTGTCGCTTTTCTATGTATAATCCAGAACGCGGCGTCAGCGCAGCTCTTTTGAAGAAAGTTTATAGGCTTCCATGATTCTAGCGTGGAGCTCTTCAAGCGGCAATGAACTATCGAGCTTCAGCACCGGACTCTTGGATTCTTCCATTTGGTGAGCATGCTCAGCATACGTTCCGACCATGTCCTTGTCTTCAGCCTTTAAATACGTCTGGCACCATTCCAAAAACTCATTCGTCATTTCTTCATGTTCATTAAGCGAAAATAGGCTGTTCCGCTCGAATTCCCTTGCGCGCAGCCTCTCCAGCCGGAGATCTTCATCAAGAAAAAGAAAAACCAGCAAATTCCGGTCGCTAAAGCCATCTTTGCACCAGGCATAGACAGAACCCGAAGCCACGTAGCTTTTGGAAGATTCCATATCCCTCCGGTACATCGCCAATCGCTCTTCAACAGAATAGCTTTCTGTAAAAATATCATCTTTCCAGATGTAACTGTCTGTATCAATCCATTTCACTCTTTCTTTTTCGCCGATAAACTTCCCCAAAGTGGTCTTTCCGGTACCCGACCCGCCAATAATCTGGATTTTCATTGACCTATTCCCCCTGTTCCAAGTAAACTCTTCTTCCATAATACGACAAAAAAAGCGTTCGTAAAGTGACTTATCACTTTGCGGACGCTTTCTGAAATAGCTTTCTTTTACAATTCCTCACCATTCGTCTGAATCACTTTTTTATACCATTCAAACGAATCCTTTTTAGAACGCTTCATCGATCCATTTCCTTCGTTATCGCGGTCAACGTGAATCATGCCGTAGCGTTTTTTCATTTCGCCGGTTGTGAACGACACAATATCGATGATTCCCCATGGTGTATAGCCCATCAGATCGACGCCATCGTATGTGACGGCTTTTTCCAATGCCTCGATATGGGATTTCAAATAGTCGATTCTTTGCGCGTCATGGATTGAGCCATCTTCTTCGACTGTATCAATTGCGCCAAAACCGTTTTCAACAATGAAAAGAGGAATCTGGTAACGGTCGTAAAGGCGATTCAATACATATCTCAAGCCCGTGGGGTCAATCGCCCAGCCCCAGTCGCTCGATTTGATGTATGGATTTTCTACGACATTCGGCAATCCGCCGGTCACGATATTACCGTAATCACCATTTTGAACATTGCTGTTCACCGTCGTGGACATGTAATAACTAAAGCCCACATAATCCACTTTGCCGTTTCTTAGAATTTCGTCATCGCCCGGTTCCATTTGGATGGTATAACCTTCACGTTCAAACTCTTTTAACACGTAGCTTGGGTAATGGCCGCGTACATGAACATCCGGGAAGAAATAGCGCTGTCTCATTTCTTCTTCTGCCAGCATCACATCTGCCGGATTTGAAGAATACGGATAAATCGGCACATGGGAAACCATGGCTCCAATCTTGAATTCGGGATTGATATCTTTTCCGGCGGATACAGCGAGTGCGCTTGCAAGCAGTTCATGATGGCCTGCTTGGTACATCACTTCTTTCGCATTTTCACCTTCCTGGACAACTACACCTGAGTTTGTCCATAGGAATAGCGGATTGTCTACGTCCATTTTGTTATTGATTTCGTTGAAGGTCATCCAATATTTCACCTTGTCCTGATATCGGTTAAAGCAAACTTCGGCAAACTTGACGAAATGGTCTACTACTTTACGGTTTCTGAATCCCCCGTATTCTCTTGCCAAATGCAGCGGCATTTCAAAATGGGAAAGCGTGATGACCGGTTCGATTCCGTGCTTCAGCAATTCATCAAACACATTGTCATAGAATTTCAAGCCTTCTTCGTTCGGCTCCGCTTCGTCGCCTTTCGGAAAAATCCGGCTCCAGGCGATGGATGTCCGCAAGCATTTTAATCCCATTTCACCAAACAAAGCGATATCCTCTTTGTATTTGCTGTAGAAATCAATGGCTTCGTGGTTCGGATAAAATTTGTTGGCCTCGATTGTTTCGGTTATTTCTCTGGCTACACCGTGCGCGCCAGCCGTCATGACATCCACAACGCTCGGCCCTTTTCCGCCTTGGTCCCATCCACCTTCAAATTGGTGGGCCGCTAAAGCGCCGCCCCATAAAAAATCATTTGGTAATTTACCCATTCTATCTCACTCCCTCTTTAAGAATCGTCATTAATTTTGTTGAATGCCCCTTTATATTAATTGTACCGGTACAATTAATCAAGTAGTACACAATTTAATTAGTATGATAATATTTGATTGGATGAGCTTTTAAAGGCTGTATGTTATAATTCGGGTATCATTTAGACCATAAAGCAAAGAGGTATGCCCATGTTAAAATATCAGCACATCGCAGACGAACTGGAAAATTACATAGAAGAACATAAGCTGCAGCAAGGCGCTAAGCTGCCAGTCCTGCAAGATTTGATGCTCCAGTTCCATGTCAGCAAAAGTACAGTGACGAAAGCATTGGAATTGTTAGAGAAAAAAGGTGTCGTATTTCAAGTTCGAGGCAGCGGGATTTTTGTCAGAAGGCATAAGAGAAATGGCTATATCAGCTTGCTGTCGAATCAAGGCTTCAAAAAAATGTTGGAAGAATTTCAACTCACGTCAAAAGTGATCGAACTCGACGTACGAAAACCGACAAAAGAAGCTGCGCTTAATTTGAATATCGGCGTCGGCGACGATGTCTACTACGTCAAAAGAATCCGGTTTATCCACGGACAGACGCTGTGCCTGGAGGAATCGTATTTCACCAAATCAATCGTCACATATTTGAACAACGAAATCATCACTGAATCGATTTTTAATTACATTACGGAAGGGTTGGGCTTGAGTATTGGATTTGCCGATACGTTTCTTCATGTCAACAAATTGACCGCTGAAGAAGCTCAGTATTTAGAGCTGAAAGAAGGCGATCCCAAACTATACGTGGAATCCATTTTCCACTTAACCAATGGCCAGCCATTCGACTTTTCCAAAGTAACGTATAACTATGTACAATCTCAGTTCTTTGTTCAAGCGGATTTGTAGACTATGAAATATGTGCCTGCCCTCTCTCAGCAGAGGGCAGGCTTTTTCTATTCCTGAACCTAAAAAAAGACGTTCGCAAAAGTGGCTGGCCACTTTTCGAACGTCATTTTTTTCTATATTTATTTACAAACGGATTTATTCCACTGTTACAGACTTAGCCAAGTTGCGTGGCTTGTCTACGTCGCAATCGCGGTGAAGCGCTGCGTAATAGCTGATCAACTGCATTGGGATAACAGAGACAAGCGGTGACAACAATTCATTGACCTTCGGAAGCACAAGGCTGTCGCCTTCTTCCTGCAAGCCTTCCATTGAAATGATGCATGGGTGAGCGCCGCGTGCTGCTACTTCTTTGACGTTTCCGCGGATGCTTAGGTTAACCGCTTCTTGCGTTGCAAGCGCGATAACCGGAGTGCCTTCTTCGATCAAAGCGATCGTTCCGTGCTTCAATTCGCCGCCGGCAAAACCTTCCGCTTGGATATACGAAATTTCTTTCAGTTTCAATGCGCCTTCAAGACCAACGAAATAATCCATTACGCGGCCGATAAAGAAGCAATTGCGTGTAGTTGAAAGGAAGTCACGGGCAATTTGCTCCATTTCTTCTTTCATGTCCACTTGGGCTTGGATCGCGTTTGCAACGATTCCAAGTTCCTGCACGAGGTCAAAGCCGATTTCAAGGCCTTTGGACTGTGCTGTTACTGCTGACAAGATCGACAAGACAGCAATTTGTGCTGTGTATGCTTTTGTCGACGCGACGGCAATTTCAGGGCCTGCGTACAACAATAACGTGTAATCCGATTCACGTGAAAGCGTAGAACCGGCAACGTTTGTGATCGTCAATGATGGGTGGCCCATCTCTTTGATCTTCACAAGAACTTGGCGGCTATCAGCCGTTTCGCCTGATTGCGAGATAAAGATGAATAATGGTTTTTCAGACAGAAGCGGCATGTTGTAGCCGAATTCGCTCGCTACATGCACTTCTACTGGAATGTGCGCCATTTTCTCGATGTATTCTTTGCCGATCAAACCAGCGTGATAGCTTGTACCTGCTGCGATAATGTGAATGCGGTCTGCATTTTTCATCGCATCCAGGATTTCCGGCTGGATTGTCAATTGGTCTGCGCCGTCCTGGTAAGCTTGAACGATTTTGCGCATAACTGCAGGCTGCTCGTCAATTTCTTTCAACATATAATGAGGGTATGTCCCTTTTTCGATATCGCTCATGTCGATTTCCGCTGTGAACGGTTGGCGGCTTACCACTTCACCGTCCAATGTTGAAATTTCAACGCTGTCTTTGCGGACGATGACGATTTCTTTGTCCATCAATTCCACAAATTGGTTCGTGACCTGAAGCATTGCCATTGCATCACTTGCGACAACATTAAAGCCTTCACCAAGTCCAACAAGCAACGGGCTCTTGTTTTTCGCAACAAAGATCGTCTGCGCTTCTTCAGCGTCCAATAACGCGATTGCGTATGAACCCTTCAACAATGTCAAAGTTTTGCTGAACGCTTCTTTTGTCGTCATGCCTTCTGCAACTAGCTTGCCGATCAACTGGACGATTACTTCTGTGTCCGTGTCTGAATCCATTTCAACGCCAGCCAAATAATCGCGCTGCAAATGATGATAGTTTTCGATAACGCCATTATGGACGATCGTGAAGCGGTCCGAAGTATTTTGGTGTGGATGGGCATTGACTTTATTCGGTTTGCCATGAGTCGCCCAGCGCGTATGCCCAATTCCCGTCGTTCCCATTACTTCATCTGCTACGATTGCGCGCAAATCAGCAATGCGGCCTTTTTCTTTGAATACTGTGACGCCTTCACCGCCGCGCACTGCAATACCCGCTGAATCGTATCCACGGTATTCCAATCGTTCCAACCCTTTTAACAAAATTTCCTTTGAATCATTTTCCCCGATATATCCTACAATTCCACACATTTTAAATTCCTCCATTTTCCTATAAGTCAAAATGAGCGTTTGCCTACGTTCGCAAACGCTTCCGATGAGCCCATCCACACCGTTGTCCAACCGATCACTCAGCTGTTTTGGATGCAAGATATTACGACCGGGCTTCGCGGCCGGGAGGTATCCGCCGAAACATCGATACTCCTCCTCCTCGTCTACTGGAAACAGATTTGTCCATCCGATTTTTCCAGTACAGGCGCTTCAACTATTTTCCTTGTACGCTTTGCTATCCCCCTTTTCCTGCGGCCCGAAATAGGCAATTTCATCATACCTCCCAACACTTGGAAAGTCAATGAAACCCCATTGAAATAGGGCTTCAGGACCCTGTTGCGCCTTTAAATGACCCCATTCTTTTTGGAAGCGCTTTCTTTATTGGCTATTAAAAAAAGCTCTTGCTGGCCATTTTCATGGCATTCAAGAGCTTCCTTCAGCTATTTTATTTCATGCCCATTTCTGCGCGCACGACTTCGGCAATGCGTTCTACATACTCTTCACAAGCAGCAGCGGATGATGCCTCAACCATGACGCGAACCAATGGCTCTGTTCCGGATGGGCGCACCAGCACACGGCCGTTGCCTCCCATTTCCGCTTCGACTTCCGCAATTTTTGCAGCAACTTTCGCATTGTCAGTTACAGCATGCTTATCGGTGACGCGGATATTCACCAGTTTCTGTGGGAAGATCGTCATTTCTCCAGCCAGCTCCGACAATTTCTTGCCGGTCACTTTCATGATGTTCACCAATTGAAGGCCTGTCAACAAGCCGTCGCCGGTTGTATTGTAATCCAGGAAAATGATGTGGCCCGATTGCTCGCCGCCCAGATTGTATTCGTTCTTTTTCATTTCTTCAACCACGTAGCGGTCACCGACAGCGGTCTGTCTGCTTTCCATTCCGTGCTCTTCCAATGCTTTGTAAAAGCCCATATTGCTCATAACAGTCGAAACGACTGTGTTCTTTTTCAAACGGCCTTCACCATGCAGGTATTTCGCGATGACGTACATGATTTGGTCGCCATCGACAATCTTGCCTTTTTCGTCCACCGCGATCAAACGGTCGCCGTCGCCATCAAATGCAAGACCGATGTCGGCATTTTTAGCCAATACCAATTCTGCTAACTTCTCCGGATGCGTCGAGCCCACTTTATCGTTGATATTCAAGCCGTTCGGTGAAGCACCCATTGATGAGATGTCAGCATCCAGATCTGCGAAAACATGCGTCGCCAATGTTGAAGTCGCACCATGTGCGCAATCCAACGCTACATGGATATTTGTGAACTCTTCATCTACTGTCTGCTTCAAGTACTGAATGTATTTTTGACCGCCTTCGAAATAATCCGTAATGCTGCCAAGGTCTCCGCCTGTCGGACGCGGCAATAAATCTACTTCGCTATCAAGCAGCGCTTCGATTTCCGCTTCCTGGTCGTCGGACAGTTTAAAGCCGTCCGAACCGAAAAACTTGATGCCGTTGTCTTCTACCGGGTTATGAGAAGCTGAAATCATGACGCCTGCTTCAGCGCTCATGACACGCGTCAAATAAGAAACTCCCGGTGTGCTGATGATGCCGAGGCGCATTACTTCCGCCCCTACTGACAGCAAGCCTGCAGCCAATGCGCCTTCAAGCATTTCCCCTGAAATCCGCGTATCGCGGCCGATCAATACCTTCGGCTTTTCTTTCGAACTCTTTGTTAATATATAACCGCCGAAGCGACCTAATTTAAAAGCTAATTCAGGTGTCAGTTCGCTATTAGCTACACCTCGCACACCATCAGTTCCAAAATATTTACCCATTATGTTCTCTCCTTTTGACTCTATCTTCATTACAGAATAATCCATTTTTATACTTTAATGCATTTTGCGCAAAACAGCAAAATTCAAGAAGGGCTTTTGCCGAAATTCGGCAATTTTCAAGTGCCTGCAGGCATCTCAAGCTCATTCTCGACCGTTATATCCGCTTCAACCGTGATCTTTTCCGGATCCAGTGAAGTGATTCCGTTCGGCAGCAGCAAATCGATATCGAGCTCTGAATTAGCAGCTGTGATATCCGCTACATCGACCTCCACCGGCAATTCCGCGATCTCGTCGACGATGTTTTTCGGCCCATAAATCCGGACATTCTCTACAGAGGATTCCAGTGAATTGATGGTGATGCCCGCTGGCGGCTCGCCGCTTTGGCTCAAGCTCACAGGCACTTCCTTGCTGTATTCTTCGATACCGACCGCCACTTGGACCGCTTCAGGCTCAATCGTGACATTTTCAAGCTTCGTCAAATCATTGGCAAGGACGCGCACGCGCGCCTCTGTTTCAAACGACTTGTTGATGCCGGGCTCACCCGTAATGGTTGCTTTAACAAAGCTGATAGAGTCAATGACGCTTTTCGGCCCTGTCACCATAACGGAATTCGGATCGGCCACCATGCTCTCGAGCACGAAGCCCTCTGCAAGAAGGCGTTCGTTCAATTCCGGATCGATGCGGAATTCCTGGCTTACTCGTTCCTCAATGTTGATTTCAACAAATGCCGGGTCCATCTGCACCCGCAATTGCTCAGACAAATTCTCTGTCTGAATTGAAATGCGGTGCTCTCCCATTTCCAAGTCCCGCAAATCGACGAATAACGTAAAATCCTTTAATTGGCGCGTAGTCTGCACGACGCTCGTCGGACCTGAAATCGTCAAGTCCACCGTCTCAGGCAGGCCGCTAACCATTAAATTGGTGTCATCATAATAAACTTCCAATGCCACATCTTCAATTTTTTCAGTAATTGTTCCGCTGTCGACTGCGCTATTCGTATCATCAGCCGCTTTGACGGAAAAGAATAACAGGAATGCGAGCAACAATGCCATGATCCGTAAAAACCAAGGGCTGTCCATCAAATTATCCATTCTTTTTCCCCCTCCAGTTCCACCAGGAAGAATCCGCTTGCTGTTGCTGTTCGGCTCCGAACCAGATTCTGCGCAATTTCGCTTCAAAATCCTCGAGCGACAAGTTGCGATGCAGATCGCCATTGGCTGTCAGGCTGATTGCACCTGTCTCTTCTGAGACAATGACTGTAATAGCGTCTGTCACTTCACTGATGCCAAGCGCTGCCCGGTGGCGCGTTCCCAGCTCTTTTGAGATAAAAGGGCTTTCTGACAGCGGCAAATAGCAAGCCGCCGCTGCAATCCGGTTTCGCTGGATGATAACTGCACCATCGTGCAAAGGCGTATTGGGAATGAATAAATTGATCAATAACTCTGACGTAATGTCGGAGTTCATCGGAATTCCCGTTTCGATGTATTCACTCAATCCGGTTTCGCGTTCAATCGAGATTAACGCACCGATTCGGCGTTTCGCCATATAGCTGACTGACTTGACCATGGCTTCGATCAATCGGTTGCGCTCAGATTCTTCGTTCAGCGTGCTGCTGGAAAATAGCTTTCCTCGCCCCAGCTGCTCCAATGCGCGGCGCATTTCCGGCTGAAAGATGATGATGATAGCCAAAAAGCCCCAATTCAGAACTTGTTGCATGATCCAGCCGAGCGTCTCCAAATTGAGCGCTTGGGTAATCAGATACGCAATGACGATGAAGAATATCCCCTTCAATAATTGGACAGCCTTAGTCCCTTTAATGAGGGTGATCAATTTATAGACAACGAACCATACTAATAAAATATCAATGACATTCACTAAAAGTTCGAGTGGTGTTTGATTTGTTAAATTATCCAAAAACGGCATCTGCAACCCTCGCTTTTCAACATCTGCATATACTTTAGTATATCATAACCCGATTTTACTTGCCCCGAAAGAAAAAACCTATCCCTGGAAGGATAGGCTCTACTTGTCTTCACTATTGTTGCTGCTGAAAATAGCGGCAGCATCTTTTGAAACTTCCTTGATGCCGTACCACAACCATTCGAAAATCTGGTCGATTTCTTCAATTTCACCGGTAATCACACCGCTCGAAGCCATAAACTGGCCGTTGACGATCGTCACGTCGCCGTTTAGTTCGCCTTCTACCCTAAGATCGCCATTGCGGATGGTCAAATCGCCGTCGACGACCATTCCTTTCGGTACAATGACCGTTTCGTCCTCTACCTGCAGATTCGGCTGTTTGGTGAATGCAAATTGCTGGTCTTCATTGAAACTCGTAAACAGCGCAGCGCTCATCATCAAGATGAACAACGCTGCGGCTGTAACGAACGGGTGCTGCCTGAACCAGCGCTGGGCACTGCCGCGTTTCTTTTCTTTTGGCAGCCGCTCCATCGTCTTCTGGACAAAACTGGCAGGCGCCTGTATATGCGAAGCACTTTGCACTAAGGCAATCGTCTTGGTCAATTCATGATACATCTTGCGGCAATCGCTGCAGCTTTCCAAATAGCCTTTCAGCACCGCTTCATCTTCGGGCTCTAAATCCCCGTCTAAATAATCATCCATGAATCGGATGATTTTTTCCGGACACGTCGTCATCGTGCTCGCCTCCTACAAATTGCTCAATTGCTTCCGAAGAGCTTCTCGCCCCCGGTGTATACGCGTCTTCACGGTACCAAGCGGCAAATCCAAAATTTCGCTGATTTCCGCCAGCGGCAATTCTTCAATGTACTTTAATACAATAGCGGCACGGTACTTATCTGGCAAGCGGCTAATTTCATATTGTACCCGTTCCTGTACTTCCATCTTCATCAATTCTTCTTCCGGTAGTTGGTCGTCATTCGCAATCGACGAGTACATATTCAGCCCTTCTGTGCCGCGTACTTCCGCATCAAGGTGATAATCCGGCTTTTTCTTGCGGATCCGGTCAATGCATAAATTCGTCGCGATGCGGTAAAGCCACGTCGAAAACTTCCGCTGCTGGTCAAAGGTATGCAAATTCACATAGGCGCGTGTGAAAGCCTCCTGGGCGATGTCTTCCGCTTCGTGCCGATTGCCGAGCATGCGATAGCAAATTTGGAACAGCTGGTGCTGGTACAATTCAACAATCTCTGCAAATGCCTGTTGATCCCCTTTTAACACTTGTTTTATTCGTTTATTCACTAAAGCATCCATGCTCTCATTTCCCTCCGCCTATGCGGCTGTCTTTTATATACGGATTACTTTTCATAAAGTTTCATTTTATTTCTCAACTTCTATCCTAACAAATCTTGCCCAGAAAATCCCATCTTATTTAAATTTCAATGAATAAAAAAGCCCATAAAAAAAACAGGCTTTCGCCTGTTTTATAGTAGTTTTTCCCCTAGTAAGGAGCCGATTAGCGCTACAGCAACATCCGCTGTGCGGTTTTTCTCGTCAAGAATCGGATTGACTTCCACAAATTCCGCAGAAGTGATGATCCCGGCATCGAATAATAATTCCATTGCCAAATGGCTTTCACGGTACGTGATGCCGCCTGGAACTGGTGTGCCGACACCTGGCGTGTACATCGGGTCAATGCCGTCGAGGTCAAGCGACAAATGCACAGCGTCCGTACGGCGTTCTTCTTTCAAGTACTGGATCGCGTCATCGATGACGGCATGCATTCCCATGCTGTCGATTTCGTGCATGCTGTATACGCGGATGCCGAGTTCTTTGATCAATTCACGTTCTCCTGGGTCAACCGAACGTGCGCCGATGATAACGATGTTCTCCGGCTTCACTTTTGGTGAATAGCCGCGGATATGCGTCAATTGCTCATGGCCTAGGCCGAAGCTTGCCGCAAGCGGCATGCCGTGGATATTGCCGGATGGTGAAGTGTCGCTCGTGTTCATGTCTGCATGCGCGTCGTACCAGATGACGCCCAAGTTTTCATGGCGTTCAGAAATGCCGGCCAATGTGCCGATTGCGATGCTGTGGTCTCCGCCAAGTACGAGCGGGAAATTGCCTGCTTCTGCCACTTCAAACACTTTCGCGCCCAAAGCTTCAGTCGCTTCCGTGACAATCTTCAAATTGCGCAAATTCGTGTCAGCATCAAGTTTGCCGTCTGCCTGTCCGATTTGGATGTCCCCTTCATCTGTCACCGAGTAGCCCAGGCTTTCAATGCGGTCTACAACGCCCGCATAGCGGATTGCGCTTGGCCCCATGTCTACGCCGCGGCGGTTCTGTCCATGGTCCATTGGTACACCAATAATCGAGATGTTCTTTTTATTCATTATTTTATACCCCCTTTGAAGTCTAAGTCCATTGTAACTTCTCTTGTTGCAATGGCTCAACCTGACAAATTTAAGTATATTTATTCATTTTATTAATCAAACGTTCTTTGACATTCGGCCATTCACTGTCGATGATTGCGTAAAGCACAGCATCCCTTGGCTTGCCGGTCGATCGGATCCGTTCGTTGCGGATCACTCCTTCTTTGACAGCGCCAAGCCTTTCCAGCGCTTGTTGAGAACGTTGATTTTCTGCATCGGTTTTAAACTGGACACGGATCATGCCCATTTCTTCGAAGCAATGCGCTAGCAGCATCGTTTTTACAGCCGTATTGACGTGGCTGCGCTGTGCGGATTCGGCATAGAAAGTGGATCCGATTTCGCAGCTCCTGTTTTTGCGGTCGATCATAGCAATCCGCGTCGTGCCAATGATTCTTCCAGTTTCCATCTCCTCCACCACAAATCCCAGCACATTGCTGCGGCCGATTCCCGCCTCGATCCATGCTTTCATCTCGTCGAAATTCTTCACTTTCGTCAGCATATGCTCAAAAATAGCCGGTGTGTGTAGTTCCCACAAAGCCTGTATGTCACTGTGTTCTAACGTCCTTAGCCGTACCCCAGAATGTTCCATCATTACAAATCACCCTTTCTAACTGAAATGGACCGCTTGGATGCGCTCTAAAAATTCACGTTCCAACGCACCCATCTCTTTCACTAAATAATAAGTCAAAACTTCAGGCAGCGGAAACAAATCGAAATGGGCATCCATCAGCCTGCCTTCGATCAACTCGCGCCGCACCATAGAAGCCGGCAGAAACGACATGCCAAGCCCTTCCTGGATAAAGCGTTTGGCGATGTGGGTTTGCGTCACTTTCATCGTCCGCAAGCCCGGCATGTCCCGCCGCAGTTTCAGCAGCAACTCGTCCCAAAAGACCGGATGGTGATGAGTAAACAAAAATGCCGATTGCAGCACCGTTTCAATGGAAATGGCGGGTCCGCCCTCATCATCGTAAGCATCCCTTGGCAAGATGAACAAGAGCCGGTCGCGGTAGGCAGTTTCGTGGATCACACTGCGCCGCACCGAAGGCAGCGCAGAGAGGCCCGCAGATACCTCCCCGGTGTCCACAAGCTCCTCAATCCCTTCCGACTCTTCTACGCGGATAACAAGTTCAATGTCCGGATGGTCCCGCATGAACGACTTCAATATATAAGGCAGAACTGTTTCCGCCATCAGCGGCGAGATGGCCAATGTCCATTTCTTCCGGTAGCCTTGTTCAAACGCATGAAGTCCTTCGATGCTCCGCTCAAGCTGATTGAGCACACCTTCTGCCTGTGGTTTGAATCGCCGGCCCGCTTCCGTCAACGCCACTCTGTTATTTTCCCGTTTAAAAAGCGCAATGCCCAGAAATTCCTCCAATAACTTAATATGCACCGTAACATTCGGCTGTGACATTAGCAGGCGTTCCGACGTCTTGCGGAAGTTTCCTGTTTCAGCAGCATCAACGAACGTTTTCAGCCACGCCAATTCCATATTGCCCTCTCCTTTAATTAAATATTTTGATTGATTCAATTATATATCTTTAATTTTCATTATCATAGATGCGGAGTATGCTGATAAAAAAGGAGGAATTCACATGTTCCAGAAAGGCTTAAAAGGCGTAGTAGCTGTACAAACTAAAATCGCCTCGGTTGACGGGGATAAAGGCGAGCTGAAGTACCGCGGACTGCCGGTAGACAAGGCAGTGGAGGGGAAAACATTTGAAGAAACCGCGTTTTTCTTGTGGAACGGCGCTTGGCCGGAGGAAAATGAATTGCATGCACTCGTGGAAGGGCTGAAAAAAGAACGCATCTTGCCCGCACACGTAGCAGCGATTGCAGAACTGCTGCCGACCGATGTTTCGATCATGGACAACCTGCGGACGCTCGTTTCGGCTTTCAGCAGTACCGAATTCAGTCAGCGCAGCCCGAAAAACCAGGCATTTGCGCTGACCGCAGCACTTCCGGTGATGGCAGCCATGCTTTATCGTTTAAAACAGGGCTTGAAGCCCGTAGAACCGCGCCAAGACCTTGGCCACACTGCAAATTTCCTGTGGATGCTGTACAGCCAGGAGCCCGCAAACGTGCATATTGAAGCTTTGGACACATACTTGAAATTGACCATGGAACACGGCATGAACGCTTCTACTTTTGCCGCACGCGTCACCGTATCCACTGAATCAGATATGGTAGCAGCCATCACGTCCGCTCTTGGAACGATAAAAGGCCCTTTGCACGGCGGAGCTCCTTCCGGCGTCATCGACTTGCTGGAGGAAATCCAAACGCCCGCCCGCATCGAAAGCGTCATCCGAACCAAATTGGAGAGCGGCGAAAAAATCATGGGCTTTGGCCATCGCATTTACCGCACCGAAGATCCGCGCTCAGTCATCCTCCGAAAGAAATGCCTCGTTTTGCAAGGCGAGGACAATTGGCTCGATCTGGCGACGGCCGCCGAAACAGAAATCATCCGGTTGTTAAACCTCCATAAACCGGGACGCGCGCTGCACACGAATGTTGAATTCTACGCAGCCGCCATCATGCGCTCGATCGACATGCCGCCGGAATTGTTCACGCCGTCCTTCAGCATTGCCCGCATCGTCGGATGGACCGCCCATGTCTTGGAGCAGCAAAGCGACAACGTTATATTCCGGCCGCAATCGGAATACGTCGGAAACTAAAAAAAGGCCGCATCCAATTGAATGGATGCGGCCTTTTTACACATGGATAGTACAAATACACATGGAACAATGGAGCCTAGGGGGCTCGAACCCCTGACCTCGTCACTGCCAGCGACGCGCTCTCCCAGCTGAGCTAAGGCCCCGCGCTGAACAGGCGCAAGAAATAAAGATGAGCCATGAAGGATTCGAACCTTCGACCCTCTGATTAAAAGTCAGATGCTCTACCAGCTGAGCTAATGGCTCATAAAAAAATGGCTGGGGTACCTGGATTCGAACCAGGGCATGACGGGATCAAAACCCGTTGCCTTACCGCTTGGCTATACCCCAATGCCTGATATAAAACTGGTGGTGGGGGGCAGATTCGAACTGCCGAACCCGAAGGAGCGGATTTACAGTCCGCCGCGTTTAGCCACTTCGCTACCCCACCGCTATTTAAATTTTTAAAAAACATGGTGGAGGATGACGGGATCGAACCGCCGACCCTCTGCTTGTAAGGCAGATGCTCTCCCAGCTGAGCTAATCCTCCATAATGGTGACCCCTACGGGATTCGAACCCGTGTTACCGCCGTGAAAGGGCGGTGTCTTAACCGCTTGACCAAGGGGCCTTGATCATTTTTTGTTTAATCTTTTTACAGAAACCTCTTTGTAAAAATAAGCTCCCAACCGGATTCGAACCGGTGACCTCTTCCTTACCATGGAAGCACTCTACCTGCTGAGCTATGGAAGCATGGCATTAGAATAATTAAGGCAAAAAATATAAATAGACCAGCGACGTCCTACTCTCACAGGGGGAAACCCCCAACTACCATCGGCGCAAAAGAGCTTAACTGCCGTGTTCGGGATGGGAACGGGTGTGGCCTCTTTGCCATCATCACTGGACTATTTTCTTGAGTGCTTGCGCCCTCAAAACTGGATATTCGACATTGAAACGAAACGGGCAATCCGTGCCCACGGTTTTGGTTAAGTCCTCGATCGATTAGTATTCGTCAGCTGCACGTGTCGCCACGCTTCCACTCCGAACCTATCTACCTCATCGT
>NZ_JBZDOH010000004.1:0-205337 GCF_058268475.1 Planococcus sp. TJ-301
ACGATGAGGTAGATAGGTTCGGAGTGGAAGCGTGGCGACACGTGCAGCTGACGAATACTAATCGATCGAGGACTTAACCAAAACCGTGGGCACGGATTGCCCGTTTCGTTTCAATGTCGTGTATCCAGTTTTGAAAGAATAAGATAAAAGTTTTTTAAAAAGCTTGTAATACCGTGCAGTATTGGTATAATAAATCTTGTCTTTCAAAATAAATTAGTCTGGTAATGATGGCAAAGAGGCCACACCCGTTCCCATCCCGAACACGGCAGTTAAGCTCTTTTGCGCCAATGGTAGTTGGGGGTTTCCCCCTGTGAGAGTAGGACGTTGCCAGGCTGATTCATATTATTCCGAAGTAGCTCAGTGGTAGAGCACCGCACTGTTAATGCGATGGTCGTAGGTTCGAGTCCTACCTTCGGAGCCATTCTTTTGGAGAGCTGTCCGAGTGGCCGAAGGAGCATGATTGGAAATCATGTAGGCGGGCAACCGTCTCAAGGGTTCGAATCCCTTGCTCTCCGCCAGATATAAATCTCCAAATAAACAATGGCCCCTTGGTCAAGCGGTTAAGACACCGCCCTTTCACGGCGGTAACACGGGTTCGAATCCCGTAGGGGTCACCATTACATTTTCCCTGGAGGATTAGCTCAGCTGGGAGAGCATCTGCCTTACAAGCAGAGGGTCGGCGGTTCGATCCCGTCATCCTCCACCATTTTTCGGAAATACATAAGATAATCGTAAAGTAAGCTATGTTCTTATATAATAGAAGAAACTCGTTTTTCTTTCATTATGAATTTCCAAAAAGTACTACTATATTATTGTCGCGGGGTGGAGCAGTTCGGTAGCTCGTTGGGCTCATAACCCAAAGGTCGCAGGTTCAAATCCTGCCCCCGCAACCAAATGGTCCCGTGGTGTAGCGGTTAACATGCCTGCCTGTCACGCAGGAGATCGCCGGTTCGATCCCGGTCGGGACCGCCATTTTTATCTTAATACATGTGGGTCAGTAGCTCAGTCGGTAGAGCATTAGATTGAAGCTCTAAGTGTCGGCGGTTCGATTCCGTCCTGACCCACCATATTTTTAAAATCTCCATGCCGGAGTAGCTCAGTTGGTAGAGCAACTGACTTGTAATCAGTAGGTCGAGGGTTCGACTCCTTTCTCCGGCACCACTAGGTGGGGTAGCGAAGTGGCTAAACGCGGCGGACTGTAAATCCGCTCCTTCGGGTTCGGCAGTTCGAATCTGCCCCCCACCACCAGTTTTTAGGGGCATAGTTTAACGGTAGAACAGAGGTCTCCAAAACCTCCGATGTGGGTTCGATTCCTACTGCCCCTGCCATTTTTTTTAAAATTATATGATGGCGGTCGTGGCGAAGTGGTTAACGCACCGGATTGTGATTCCGGCACTCGGGGGTTCAATTCCCCTCGTCCGCCCCATGATTTTCTAGCAAAATTCAAATTTAATAAATAAAAGCGTGGCGGTCGTGGCGAAGTGGTTAACGCACCGGATTGTGATTCCGGCACTCGGGGGTTCAATTCCCCTCGTCCGCCCCATTTAGTTATTGGGGTATAGCCAAGCGGTAAGGCAACGGGTTTTGATCCCGTCATGCCCTGGTTCGAATCCAGGTACCCCAGCTTTTGCGGAAGTAGTTCAGTGGTAGAACGCCACCTTGCCAAGGTGGAGGTCGCGAGTTCGAACCTCGTCTTCCGCTCCAATTTTTGGCGGCATAGCCAAGTGGTAAGGCATGGGTCTGCAACACCCTTATCACCGGTTCGAGTCCGGTTGCCGCCTCCATAATTATTTTGCCGGCGTGGCGGAATTGGCAGACGCGCGGGACTCAAAATCCCGTTCCTTCACGGGAGTGTCGGTTCGACCCCGACCGCCGGTATCATGTAAAGGGCCTGCCTGCCCTTTAAAAAAGCTCCAGCTTTGTTTTCAAAGCTGGAGCTTTTTTCTTTTTGTAAATTTTCGCTTTGGTAGCTGCCTGGCCTTAAAGTAAAATCGATCGCGGTGCTTGTTAAAGGGTAGAGGGATTTGACGATAATAAAAGGAAGAAATTATTTTAAAAAAGTAGTGCAGAATTAATTTGAAGATGGTACAATAATAATTGTCCGATTCAAGGTCATGCCAGTGTGGCGGAATTGGCAGACGCGCACGACTCAAAATCGTGTTCCTTCTGGAGTGCCGGTTCGACCCCGGCCACTGGTATACTAAAAATCCCTTTTGTCATCAATCCCTGATGATGAAAGGGATTTTTTTCTATGCCAGCTTTTTTTGAGCAGGTATGGATGAGGTAAGCGGCGTATAGATAAAGAAACCAATTAATTTTGCATAAGGAGCTGACAGCGATCATGATCAATCGTCTCGACCATCTTGTATTGACTGTAAAGAACATTGAAGAAACCTGTGATTTCTATGGACGCGTTTTGGGAATGGACGTTAGGGAGTTTGGAGATGGGCGCAAGGCGCTGCATTTTGGCAGTCAGAAAATCAATTTGCATAAAGCAGGCAGTGAATTCGAGCCCAAGGCGCATTCACCTCTTCCAGGAAGTGCCGACTTGTGCTTTATTTGGGATGAGCCACTCGAAAAGCTGTCTAAGCATTTGAAGCTATGTGGCGTAGTTGTCGAAGAGGGCCCTGTAGCGAGAACCGGTGCATCGGGGCCTATTCAGTCGCTTTATATCAGAGATCCCGATGGCAATTTGATCGAGTTGTCGAATTATAGCTAAGTTACTGTGCCGTTCCGATTAGTGGACAGCGGACTATACGAGCAAAAGTCCATGATCTTCGTGGTCTTTTTTTATGCCCACAAAGCATTCCATTTGATAGCAAAATAACTGTAATTTTGCAACGTTAAAAGTTGTGGTATCTGAATAATCAATTTATTATTAAGGCAACATAAGCTGTGCGTGGGATAGGAGGAAGTCTGGTGAAAAAGCTGGCGTGGCATCATCTAGAGGCTGTGGATGTTTTGGCAGAGCTGGAAACGAACACTGAAGAAGGGCTAACAGATGCGGCAGCGGAAGAACGAAGGAAAGTTGCAGGCGCGAACGAACTGCCTGAACCGAAAAGGGAATCAAGGGTGATGCGGTTTTTAAAGCAATTTCATGATGTGCTGATTTATGTGCTGCTCGTGGCGGCGGCGATCACGACCGCGCTGGGACACACGATTGATACATTGGTCATCCTCATGGTCATCGTAATCAACGCAGCGATTGGCTATATCCAGCAGAGCAAAGCGGAAAAGGCACTCGACAGCATTCGCAAGATGTTATCGTTGAAGGCGACCGCAATCCGTGCATCAAAAAGGAAAGTCATCCCGTCAGCCAATCTGGTGCCAGGAGACATTGCCGTTTTAAAAGCGGGTGATAAGGTGCCGGCGGATATCCGGCTGCTTGAAGCGGCTAACCTGAAGGTCGAAGAATCTTCTTTGACGGGTGAATCTGAGGCTGTTGAAAAAACGGTGGACGCTTTGCCGCTCGAGATCGCTCTTGGAGACCGGATGAATATGGTGTTTGCCGGAACATCGGTGTCAGCTGGTTCAGGCGTTGGTGTTGTAGTAGAAACAGGCAGCAACACGGAGCTGGGGAAAATCAGTTCCTCGATTTCCAATGTCCAGAAGCTGCAGACGCCTTTGTTGAAGCAGACGGCACAATTCGGCAAATTGATATCGGCCATCATTGTCGGGAGCGCGGCGGCTATGTTTGGCATCGGTTATTTTTGGCATGATTATCCGGCCGGCGAATTGCTGCTTGCGGTCATCGGCCTGACGGTCGCAGCGATTCCTGAAGGGCTGCCTGCCGTTTTGTCGATTATTCTGGCGCTTGGTGTTCAGGAAATGGCGGCGAAAAAAGCAATCGTTCGGACCTTGCCTTCAGTTGAAACCTTGGGAGCGGTATCTGTGATATGTTCCGACAAAACCGGGACTTTGACTAAAAATGAAATGACCGTCACGTCGATTTTAGTGCCGGATGGAGAGTTTGAAGTGACAGGCACTGGCTATTCTCCCGAAGGCGAAATCTTGAGCGGAAGCCAAAAAGTGATATTGGCGGATTCTCCTGGGCTCAAGCAATTTTTGACATGCGCCAAAACAATTAACGAGTCCCATTTGTTCTGCAACGAGCATGGACACTGGGAGATCAGCGGGGATGCTACGGAAGGTTGCCTTGTAACAGTTGCCGAGAAAGCGGAAGATTCCATTGCGAAACTCGATTGCATGTCAAAAATTCCGTTCGATTCTTCATACAAGTATATGGCCGGGTTAGTAGAACTAGACGGTACAAGAACAATTTTGGTGAAAGGAGCTCCAGAACAGATTTTTAGAATGTCCGATAATGCCAGTGCGGTCGAGCTGGCCCGTTGGCAAGAAAAAATATTGCTCCATGCACGCCAAGGAGAAAGAATGATCGGCGCTGCTGCGAAAAAAGTGCCAACTAACACATCCAGCATTAACCATAGTGATTTGGAAGAAGGGTTCGAGATTTTAGGATTTGCTGGCATAATTGATCCACCGCGGGAAGAAGTAATCGAATCGATTCAGCAATGCAAAAATGCGGGCATTCAAGTGAAGATGATTACGGGAGACCACAAAGAAACGGCGCTTGCAATCAGTTCACAGATGGGCATCGGCACGGAAGGACTTGTCATTGAAGGGATTGAATTGGACCGGCTGAACGACGATGAACTGCTGGAGGCAGCTGTTAAATATGACGTGTTTGCGCGGACGAGCCCGAACAATAAATTGCAGCTGGTGCAGGCGCTGCAATCCCTTGGGCATATTTGTGCAATGACTGGAGATGGCGTTAATGATGCACCTGCTTTGAAACGGGCGGACATCGGTGTGGCAATGGGCATTAAAGGCACTGAGGTATCTAAAGAAGCTTCTGAAATGATCTTGGTTGATGACAATTTTAATACCATTGTCACAGCTGTCAAAGAAGGGCGGCGCGTTTATGATAATTTGAAGAAGACCATTTTGTTCATCCTGCCAACAAATGTAGCGGAAGGCTCAGTTATTTTCGTGAGCATCCTTCTTGGAACTGCGATGCCTTTAACACCTGTCCAAATCTTATGGATCAATATGATAACGGCTGTGACGATTTCCTTAGCGATTGCATTTGAGAAACTTGAACCGGGTGCCATGGAACGGCCGCCGAGAAATCCAAAGGCAAAGCTATTGAGCGGCTATTATGTTTTTCGCATCGCTTTTGTAGCCTTCATCATCTGCGGCGGCCTTTTGTATATGAATAGGGCATTGGCGGAAGCAGGCTTCGATCCGGCAATAGTGAATACGATGACCTTCCAAGCGTTGGTCATTTCCCAGTTATTTTATTTATTCAATTGCCGCAGTGAGAAAGGTTTTGTTTTCCAGAAAGGCTTTTTTTCGAATAAAGCCGCTTTTATCGTTTCCGGAATCCTGATTGCGGTGCAATTGGGGGTGACTTACTTGCCGGTAATGAACATCCTTCTGGGCACCGTGCCAATTGCTGCGCATCATTGGATGTGGCCAATTGGCATCGGCATCAGCGTTTTCGCTATTGTGGAAACGGAGAAATGGGTATGGCGTAAACTAAGCACCTCCCGGTAGGATAGGGGGACAGGGGTTGGTATAATAAACGCAATAAGCGATAAGGGACAGCTTATTGGAAGGAGAGCGTCATGCAAGAAATCCACAGCGAAATCATTCAATTCAGGGGAAGCCACTACGATTTCGGGCTATATCAAGGCGAGCGTTTGAAAGAATCGATCGTTCTCGACAACCGGCAGAAGCAGTGGAAAGCGAAACGTCCGCGTTTTGAAATCGATGTTGCGGAAGCAGAGCAAGCGCTCAGCCGCTTTGCGCCTGCCATCTGGGACGAGCTCGTTGGCCTGCGGGACAGTTTGGAGTTGCCGATGGAACAAGTGCTGCGCAATTTCGGCGGCTATCGGATCGATGCGCTGCCGTCTGGCTGTTCGATTGTCACAGGCCATGACTTCATGGTCCGCAATTATGATTTCCATCCACAAACCTACGAAGGGCGTTACAGCTTGTTCCAGCCTACGGATCATGGCTATGCATTTATCGGGCCAACGTCTCGCATAACGGGGCGCATGGACGGCATGAACGAGAAAGGCTTGGCGATGGGCTATAACTTCACACACCGTAAAAAGCCGGGAGACGGCTTTGTCTGTTATATGATTGGCCGCATCATCCTGGAGACGTGCGCAACCATCGAAGAAGCTGTTACTTTGGTGAAGGAAATCCCGCACCGGGGTTCTTTCAGCTACGTGGTGACGGACGTCAGTGGCAAGACATCAATTATCGAAGCAAGCCCACGGGGAGTCGATGTCAGAAGCGAAAACGCCTGCACCAACCATTTTGAAATCCAGGCGCATGAAAACCGCAATTATTTGAAGGATTCCTATGGACGTCTGGAAGCGATCCAGACCCAGCCGCATGAGACTGCTCAAGTGGACAATGCATTCCGCCTTTTCAATGGAACCGGCAATGGCGTATTCTCGGAGCTATACAAAAGCTGGGCTGGAACCATCCATACTTCGGCATATTTGCCGCAAAAAATGGAAGCCTGGTTCTCGCTCGGCGGCGACCAGCAGCCAGCTGTGTTTGATTTTAGAGAATGGTTGAAAGGGACATCACTGGAGAGGGATAAGATTCATGGCACCATCGATACAAAAATCGGCTTTGCGCATTTGGAAAAACAATTTGCGGAATGAAAAAGGCTGTCCCGAAAGTCAGGAATAATGACTTTCAGGACAGCCTTTTCTATTTTTAAAGGGATGGAGCAGATTACATCTCAGTCATGTGTGCAAAAGGCAGATGGGTGTCGACACGGCCTTTAACGCGTTTAGCATTCAAGCGTTCTCCTGCGAGCCATTGCTTAAAATCGAGCATTAGCGGCAAACGGTCCTGGCCGAGGGCAAAGCCGACTTTCAAGCTGGCGGGAAAATACGATGCGGTGTGCAACGTACCGGACGCTGTCGTGTATTTTTTTGAAAAAACGCCTTTGTCCGAATCGTTGAGCATGCGGAATGCACTGTATGGTTCGGCCATCGTTTCCTGCTGCGAAAGGATGATTTGTTCCCGGCGGCGCGAATCTTCGATCTGATAGCGGTTCTCTTCTGTAAGCAAGTCAAAATGGTTGGTAGATACAGCTGACTCCCGTGAAACGACCGAGCGTGGGGACGCTTCGACCACAATGGATTTTCCTTTGCGGTCCAGCAGCACATAGCTGAACGAGCGACGATGGGGAAGTTCCTCCAATAAACCGACTGCTTCATCAGCATCCGTACAATTTTCGAGGATTAAGCGGCCGATCATGTTGCAGATAAAGCCGTCACCGGAATTGCGCCGGTTGATGAAGTTATAGCCCATCGCCAAGCCTTTCTCATTGATGCCGTCAGTGCGGCCGGTAATTTGCATCGTCGGCCCGATTGTCGCGTAGCCGCCGTCGGATGGCTGATATAGCGCAAAACGGCCCTCGTAGCCTTGCGGCGAGCTATCATAATTGCGCACCATGAAATCTTCCCGGGTGAAGATAGAGCATCCGCTGCGCGTATATTCCAGGTAATATCCGCCGAATTCACGGATGGCGTCGTGGGCATTCCATTCGAGTGCGTCCGCTAAGCCGTTGATTTCTTCCCAAATGCGGGGGGCGAACGAACGGAGGATGCCAGTTGCTTCCTGTTCATTGATCATGAAGTTTTTATTGGATGGGGGCCATTGCTTGCGGCGGTTGGGCAATAGGAGTGAATCTTTTAATAGCTCGCCTTGATGCCGTCCATAATCGTAATGGCTGCCCCGGAATTGGATAATATCGCTGTGAATTTGTTTCACTTGATGATCCCTCTTTTATTATGAAGTAACCCGATTTTACTGCACAATAGTTCGAATTCAAAGGAATCTGCCTCGGACCTATAAAACGGAAACTTGAGCCTCGCCACCGTTGATGCCAGTGAACATATTCGCAGCGGCGTTCAACAGTTCAAGCGCTTGTCCACGTTCCATCGAGGGACGCAGGTAAAAGATGTGGAGTGCATTTTTGGTGTTTTCTGTGACGGCTGTCCGTGTGGAATCGACGTAGGGGCTGCCGAAAGCACCTGAGGCGTCTTTGGACACCAGGATATTGTCTAATGTGTTGGTACGGTTGTTCAGGCCCTCGAACTGATCCTCTTCAGTGCCGAGTGCGATTTCAACGTCGCCATTGATTTTATCCGCATCGTAGAGGCCGAGCGGAATTTCATATTGCAGCGATAAAAAGCTGTTCATGTCGACTGCTGAATGGATGGAAGACAGGTAATTCTGCTTTTTAATGCGGCGGAAAAGAGCTTCGGCGGAAGGGCGGTAGCGGCTTGGGCTGCTGCCTAACGCTTTCCAAACCAGCTGCCATTCGAGCAGTCCGGGAAAATGGGTGATGTCTTTGTCTTCCAAATCGAAATATAATTGCTCCTGGAAAAGCTGCAGGCGGCCTTTTAACATTTGAGGTGACTCCGAAACGGTGATATTGTTATAATGAATAGTTCCTATTTTAAAGTCGGGAAGGATTTCCTTAATGTGACGCTGGATGGTGATTTCCACAGCAATCTTCCTTTCAGGGGATGTATTAGGGATATCGTATCATAGATATAGAATGAGAGGTTACAGCATGAATCTCGAAGGATTTCAACAAGAGCTTGTTGCCTATGCCTCGGAGATTGGAATCGATAAAATCGGGTTTGCTTCGGCAGAGCCTTTTTATAATTTGCGCCATCAATTGGCTCGCCAGCAGCAATTGAATTACCAATCTGGCTTTGAAGAGCCTGACCTTGATAAACGGACACGTCCGGAGCTTTTATTGAACGAAGCGGTGAGCATCATTTCCATCGCGATCGCCTATCCTTCGAAAATGCAGGATGCGCCGCAAGGGACTCGGGGTGCAAGGCGCGGAATTTTTTCCCGTTCGTCGTGGGGCAAGGATTACCATGCCGCGCTCAGAGAGCGTTTGACATTGTTGGAAGCGTTCATCGCCGCACGTTTCCCTGAAGCCCGCATGCGGTCAATGGTGGATACAGGCGAATTGTCCGACCGCGCGGTTGCTGAACGCGCAGGTATCGGTTGGAGCGCAAAAAATACAGCCATCATCACGCCGGAGTTCGGTTCCTATGTGTATTTGGGCGAAATGATTACCAATATTCCGTTCCGCTCAAATGAACCGATGGAAGACCAATGCGGTGATTGCCGCCTGTGCATCGACGTCTGTCCGACCGGGGCAATAGTTGAGGGCGGCCAATTGAACGCCCAACGATGCATTTCTTTTTTGACGCAGACAAAAGGCTTTTTGCCGGATGAATTCAGAGGCGTCATCGGCAATCGGCTATACGGCTGCGATACGTGCCAAACCGTGTGCCCGAAAAACAAGCGGAAAGCGAATCTCATCCACGCGGAATTTACGCCGGATCCTGAAATCGCCAAACCGCTGCTCGAACCGCTGCTAACGATTTCAAATCGCGAATTCAAAGAGCGTTTCGGCTATGTATCCGGTTCATGGAGAGGCAAAAAGCCGATTCAACGCAACGCGATTCTCGCTTTGGCCCATTTCAAGGAAAAAAGCGCTGCACCGGTATTGATCAAGCTGCTGATGGAAGACGAACGTCCGGTCATCCGCGGCACAGCGGCTTGGGCACTCGGTAAAATCGGAGCGCAAGAAGGTTTCGAAGCGCTGCAAGCGGTGCTGGAGACTGAGCAAGATGAAGAAGTAAAAGATGAAATTCAAAAAGGACTGGCATTTTTTGCCGAAGAGATGAAAGGATAAGTGAAAGTTTTGGCTATACACATCGTTTTATACCAGCCGCTGATTCCAGCAAATACAGGAAACATTGCCCGTTCTTGTGCGGGAACCGGGGTGAAATTACATTTGATCCGTCCACTCGGATTTTCCACGGATGATAAGATGCTGAAGCGGGCAGGGCTCGATTATTGGGAACATGTCGATTTGGCGTATTATGATTCGCTACAGGAATTGTTTGACCGTTATTCCGGCGCTGCGTTTTACTACATTACAAAGTTCGGCACGAAGACTTATTCGTCTTTCGATTATTCGGATACGGAAAAAGACCATTTCTTCGTATTTGGCCAGGAAACAAAAGGCTTGCCGAAAGAACTGATTGAGCAGAATCCGGAAACGTGCCTGCGCATCCCGATGAATGACCATATCCGTTCGCTGAATTTGTCCAACACAGCGGCGATTTTGATGTACGAGGCATTGCGCCAGCAGAATTTCCCAGGACTGGAATAATTAAAAGTACAAAAAAAGCCGGCGCATATGCACCGGCTTTTTATATTATTCTTTTTCAGCAGTTCCTGGTTTGTCATCATAGCCTGCAGTTAAGATAGCGGCCAAAAATGCTACAGTAACACCTAGAATAAGGATTAAGTTCATAAATAACGACCTCCTTGTAATATGCATCTTTGTTTAGTATAGCGTATGTGGCAGGAAAATGAAATATAGGGCTGAATTGAAATGTGGAGAAGTTTTGTCTTTTCCATGCTGGATTTTTAGCTTTTTATTAAAAAATGAAACCTTTGGCTTGGCCAACCGTAGAATAGGAAAGAACAGTTCAGGAAAGGATGAAATAAAAATGAAAATGAAAATTTCCGTTGCGTTATTATGGATTACCGGCTTGGCTGAATTGCTATTGGCAATTCCGTTTATCGGGGGCACTTTTGTCATCAGCACCGGCTATGCGGCGCTTGGCGTAATGTTCCTGCTTCACGCAGTGACGTTATTTTTCTGCTTCCGTGAATACTCGTCGAAATCGGGTTCGATTTTAGGAATCATCACAAGCATTGTTGCTTGGATTCCATTAATCGGATGGGCAATGCATTTGCTGACTGCTGCAGTGTTGCTGGTAGCAGCGGGCATAACAAGCGCTAGAGTGAGACCAACTTCTGAGTACAAAGGATAACCCGGTTTTCAGATAATGGAGTACAAAAGATTATAAAGAAATGCCCAGAGCTGGTTTGAGCTCTGGGCATTTCTTTATAATTTGAATCCTTTTTCTTTCTGGCTCATTGTATGCAATACGAGATCGGCAAGTTCAGGCACCACTTGCTTCAGCTGGCTGATTTGCCATTCTCTTTCTTCGGTCAATGGTTTCCCCGCGAGTTTAAGGGCTTTAAGTGCATATAGCGGAGCCCCTAATGCATGGTCGGCCATATGAGCAGTAGCAACTGCATGGCCAATTGAACGGGCTACAGCTGTCATCACGGGATTGTCTGCTTCTCTAGCCGCTGCATGCGCAGCCACTGAAGCTTTCATAGCAGCACCCGTCGGGACTTTAGTATTTTCCCAATCTTTCGCAGTGTCCAAGGCATGGGCAAGGCGGGGCTCGATTTTTTCGCCAAGAAGAGGCAAAATGTGTTCCGAGCACATTCTGGCCCAGCGGATCAGCCGATGATGATTTTCGGGCGTAAGCGTTCCGCTTCGGTGGACTGCCACAAACCGTTTATCTCTCATATTACGTCTCCCCCGGATCATCAGAATTTGGCCGCTTTCTCCTTCACCCTATTCTAATCAGGATACCAAAAAAGAAGCAACCATTGGCTGCTTCTTTTTTTCAATGAGGTGCAATCAGGATCTGGATAGCGAACAGAACCGCAAAGATGTACAAAATTGGGTGTACGGATTTCCATTTCCCTTTAAAGATTTTCATTAAAGGGTAAGAGATAAAACCGAGTGCAATACCGGTTGCAATACTTGATGTGAGCGGCATTGCCAGTATGATCAAGAATGCCGGGAACGCTTCATCAAATTCTTCCCACTCAATATGTTTAACAGCACCAATCATTAAACTGCCGACGATAATCAGCGCGGGTGCAGTGATGGCAGCAACGCTTGATAAAGAAGAAACAAGCGGACCAAAGAAGGCAGCAATGATAAACAGGATGCCGACAGTCAGCGTCGTCAGTCCTGTTCGTCCGCCAGCAGCAACGCCGGCAGAAGATTCCACATAAGCGGAAGTCGGGCTTGTGCCGAACATAGCACCGGCAGTGGCAGCCACTGAATCTGCAAGCAGTGCTTGGCGCATGCGCGGCATGTCATTGTTTTTCATGAGGCCAGCCTGTTTCGCCACTCCAATCATGGTGCCCGTAGTATCGAATAACGTTACTAGCAGAAAGGAAAAGACGACGCCGTATAATCCGAATTCGATGACCAATTGGACCGCTTCAATTGGATTCCAGACGATGATTCCTTCTGGAAGTGACGGAAGCTGCATCAAACGGCTTTCGAATTTCAATTGGCCCGTAAAGAAAGCAATGATAGCTGTTACGATCATACCGAAGAAAATGCCGCCGTGAATGTTCAACGACATGAAGATGAGAGTAATCATAAGGCCAACCAAGGTCAACAGGACTGGAGCTGAAGTCAAATCACCGAGACCGACTAAATTTGCTTCATTTCCCACGATGATTCCGCTTAGGCGCATGCCGATAAAAGCGATGAAAAGCCCAATGCCGGCAGTAATGGCGTGTTTCAGGTTTTCGGGAATGGCTTGGATCAGAATTTTGCGCATTTTGGTCATCGACAACAGGACGAATATGATGCCTGCAACGAATACGGCCGAAAATGCTGTCACATAATCGATTGTGCCGCCTGAACCGAGCACCATCGAAGTGAAATATGCATTTAATCCCATGCCGGGTGCTATGGCAATTGGGTAATTGGCGAAAAGTGCCATCCATAGGGTTCCAATCGCTGCTGCAATAATGGTTGCCAAGAATACTTGATCAAACGGAACGCCCGCTGCACCCAAAATAACAGGATTGACAATGACGATATAAGCCATTGTTAAGAACGTTGTCATACCGGCAAGAACTTCTGTTTTAACGTCTGTGCCAAACTCTTTCAAATGAAACATTTAAATACTCCTTTCAAAATCCGAACAATTTAAACAACATTTCATATATTATTCGCTTTTATTGAGAAATGCAAGTGGTTTAGCCAAATTCTTTAAAGTCGAGTTTTTAGCCGATTATTTGTACAATGGATAAAGAGAGGATGATGAAAATGGTATTGGCGATCAATTCAACGAAAACCTTACATAATGGAGTAGAAATGCCGCGTTTCGGACTTGGCGTTTTCAAAATGACAGATAAAGAAGCAGCAGTGGAGGCCATACTTGCGGCCCTCAAAGCAGGGTATCCTGCAATTGATACAGCAAGCATCTATGACAACGAACAAGAAGTGGGGGAGGCCATCCGCTCATCGGACATCAAGCGCGAAGACATCTTCGTCACCTCGAAAGTCTGGAATACGGACCAAGGCTACGACAATACATTGCGTGCTTTCGAAGCATCGCTTAAGCGCTTGGACTTCGATTATTTGGACCTGTATTTGACGCATTGGGCCATGCCCGATACGTATGAAGAAACATACCGCGCCATTCAGCGGCTGTATGACGAGAAATTGGTGCGCTCGATCGGCGTTTCAAATCACCAGCAGCACCATTTGGAAAAACTATTGGCAACAGCGAACACGAAGCCGATGGTAAACCAGATCGAGCTTCACCCACAATTAACACAAGAACCGCTTCGCCAGTTCTGTACAGACAATGAAATTGCTGTGACTTCATGGTCGCCGCTGGCTCGCGGCCGCCTGCTCGGAGAACCGCTGCTCGGGAAAATTGGGGAGACCCACGGCAAGTCAATCGCACAAGTCATTATCCGTTGGCATTTGCAGCACGACTTGATCGTCATTCCGAAATCGGTTAAGCCCGAACGCATTCTGGAGAATGCAGACGTCTTCAATTTCGAGTTGTCTCCGGGGCAGATGGAGATGATTGACGGTTTGAACAAGGATTGGCGCACAGGCACCCATCCCGATGAAATCCATTTGCGATAAAAAAAGAAGTTCCCGCTGGGGAACTTCTTTTTTTTATCTGCTGTTGTCTTCAACGACGATTTTTTCGCCGGTGAACGGATGGATGAACGACATGCGGAACGCATGGAGATGGTAAGCGCCATCTTGCGTGGGCGGTCCGTCGTATAACTCGTCGCCGATAATCGGGTGGTTAATATGCGACAGGTGCGCCCGGATCTGATGGGTACGGCCAGTTTCGAGCGTCAGGTGAAGTAAGGTTTTGCCTTCCAAAGGTTTTAATACGCGGTAATGCGTCACAGCACTTTGTCCGGAAGGGGATACGCGCCGGCGCGTCGGATGATGGCGGTCGCGGCCAAGCGGAAAATCGATCGTGCCGGTCCGGTTCACGACTTTGCCTTTGACGACTGCTTCGTAATCGCGCACGAGCTGTTTTTGTTCGAGCATGCGGTCCATTACGTTTTTGGCGACCGGATGCTTCGCGACCATCAATAGGCCGGACGTTCCTTGATCCAAGCGATGGACGTGCTCGCCATAGGACCCGCCATTGCGGATGATATGGCCGAGCATGGCGTTGATGAATGTATCGGTCTGACCGACTTCATTCGGGTGGGTGGCCATTCCTTTTGGTTTTCTGGCAATGATGAAATGGTCATCTTCAAACAAAATCGGCAACTCGATATCGTGTTTCGGTTCATAAGGCGAAGAAGCAGGCGGCAATTCAAAATGCAGGACAGTGCCTTTTTCCAGTGGCTCTTTCCAAACCACTTCCTGATGCTTGGTGTTCGTTACGCTTTTGGCCATGCGCATCTCGTGGACCACTTTCTTGCCGAGTCCCCATTCCGTGCGCAGTAATTCTTCGACAGTCATGCCGTCTTCCTGTATTTCGTAAGTCCATTCCATGTCTTAACCTCCATATAAAAGGGCCATGCGCGCTGCACATGGCTCCTGTGTGTTATTTCAATACGACTTGATTGAAAAAATCTTCGATGATTTCTTTCGGCTGGGATCCGACCCAACGTGCAACTTCTTCACCGTTTTCGTAATGCACTAATGTTGGTGTCGCTTCGACGGCATAATCCTGCCAACCCTGTTCATACTCTAACAGATTGTACTGGAGGACGTCCACGTCCATATCTTCAGCAACAGGCATCAAAACAGGCGTAGTAACCTGGCAATGCTCGCATGTCGGGCTGAAGAAATAAACCGTAGTCGGCTCGCCGCTCTTGATTTTTTCGTCGACTTCGTCTGGAATCGCGATGTTCTGGTAGTTTTCATCAGATAATAAGTCGATGGTCGGCTGCTCCAGATCGTCCGTGTCGTATGGGTTGTCTGCTAGTTTATCGTTGTTCGAAATATTCGTCAGCACGATGATCAAGGCGAATATTGCCGCAACGACCCCGGCGATGATTAACATTTTTTTCATTTTCCTTGTTCCTCCTTCAATGACTTCAGCAAGTACATGCTCAGGGCTGCGATTAAAATGAACGCAGTGAGCGCTAAAAATGGGATGGTGATAAATCCGAGATAATTGATGTACTGGCCGGTACACGGCACTTGGCCACAAGACGGTGCGGCATCAGAAAGGAAATCCAATTTCTGCAAGCCGTAATGGTAAAGTGAAATAAAACCGCCAATGACGGAAAACGCCAGCGTGGTCGCTGCAATCCGAACGTTCTTTTGCGCATAGGCGACGCCGACGACGATAATGAGCGGATACATGAAAATCCGCTGCACCCAGCATAAAGTACAAGGTGCATAGCCGCGTATTTGGGAAAAATACAGCGATCCGGCAGTGGCAATCAGCGCTATGACCCACATGGCGAGCATGATATTTTCTTGGCGCTTGGACATAGAACAGTACCTCTTTTCAAAATTACTTCTATAAAAGTATAATTCTTAAACGCAAGCAAGTAAAATAATATCAACCTGTGCCGCTATCCTATATAATAAACTGTGATACTTTTGTGAAGGAGTGGCTGTAGTGCCCGAAGAATTCGATTTGTCCCATTTTGAGAAGAGCATGATCATACGTGAAATGACGTATGCAGATATAGATGCCATTATGGAAATGCAGCGCCTCAGTTTTCCTGGAATGGATCCATGGAAAGAAGAGCAGCTTCGCAGCCATCTCGGCGTTTTTCCGCAAGGACAGCTTGTCGCAGAACTTGACGGCGTAGTCATCGGTTCTTGCTCGAGTTTATTGATAAATTTTGACGAATACGACGACCGCCACACGTGGGACGACGTCACAGACGGCGGATACATCACGAACCATAATCCGGACGGCTACAATATGTACGGCATTGAAGTGATGGTGCACCCGGAATACCGCCGCATGCAAGTCGGCCAACGTTTATATGAAGCGCGCAAAGAACTGGCGCGGGAATTGAATTTGAAATCGATCATTCTGGGCGGCCGCATCCCGAATTTCCATAAGCACGCAGATGAAATGTCGCCGCGTGAATATGTCGATGCGGTTTCGCGCCATAAAATCTATGATCCTGTTTTGACGTTCCAGTTGATGAACGGTTTCCAGCTGATGCGGATCAATCCGAATTATTTGGAAGACGATCTTGCATCCGGAAAATACGCGACGCTCATGGAATGGAATAATGTCGATTACAAACCGGTATCGAAGCGTCATTTTAAAACAAGTCTTCCGGTCCGTATTTGTGTTGTGCAATATCTGATGCGTGCCATCGAATCGTTCGATGATTTGGCAAACCAAGTGGAATACTTTGTCGATGTCGCATCGGATGCACATTCTGATTTCGTCGTCTTCCCGGAAATTTTCACAACGCAATTGATGTCTTTCCTCAACGAACCGTCGCCAAGCCAGGCAGTTCGCAAATTGACGGAATACACGCCTCAATACATTGAATTGTTCACGGATCTTGCCGTCCGCTACAACATCAATATCATCGGCGGATCGCATTTCGTTAAAGAAGAAAACGACGAGATTTACAACATCGCTTACCTGTTCCGCCGTGATGGATCGATTGACAAACAATACAAAATCCATATCACACCGAACGAACGCAAATGGTGGGGCATTTCGGCCGGCGACTCGGTTCGCGTATTCGATACGGATTGCGGCAAAATCGCGATCCAGATCTGCTACGATATTGAGTTCCCGGAATTGGCGCGCATCGCGACAGACATGGGAGCGAATATCATCTTTTCCCCATTCTGTACAGAAGACCGCCAAGGCTATTTGCGCGTCCGTTATTGTGCACAAGCCCGCGCAGTCGAGAACCAAATCTATACAGTTATTTCCGGCACAGTCGGAAACTTGCCGCAAACGGAGAACATGGACATCCAGTACGCGCAATCGGGCATTTTCGCACCGTCCGATTTCGAATTCGCACGCGACGGCATTGTCGGCGAAACCAACGCGAACTTGGAAATGGTGCTGATCGGCGATGTCGATTTGGAAATTTTGCGCCGCCAACGCCAGAACGGTACAGTCAAGCAATTGAAGGACCGCCGCCACGACGTTTACCGCGTAGAATACAAAAAAGATTAAAGCATGTGCCGCTTCCCAAAAGGAAGCGGCTTTTTTTTTGATTTTTTGGTAAACTAAGTTTATTGGAGGGATGTCTTATGACTTGGCAGGAACGGCTAAAGCGCTGGTTGGATCACGACCAGCATGATGAAGGGACAATACAAGCTTTATCTTTACTGAAAGATGATGAAAAAATGGCAGAAGATGCATTTTACCAGGATCTGGCATTCGGCACAGGAGGGATGCGCGGCGAAATCGGCCCGGGAACCAACCGCATGAATGTCTACACGGTCCGCAAAGCATCGCAAGGAATCGCGGATTATATCAAAGACAGCGGTGAACAAGCAATGGCGTGCGGAATCGTGATCGCGTACGACAGCCGCCGCATGTCGCCGGAGTTCGCGCTCGAAGCAGCAAAAACTTTTGCAGCAAATGGCATCCACACCTATCTATACAGCGAACCGCGCACTACGCCACAATTGTCATTCAGCGTCCGGTACTTGAATGCATTTATGGGAGTGGTCATCACCGCCAGCCACAATCCGCCTGAATACAATGGCTATAAAGTTTACGGCGACGATGGGGCGCAACTTAACCTTGAAGACGCGGACCATGTCATTGATTTTGTCAGCAAGGTCGAAGACGAATTGACCATCGACAATTCAGTGTACGATGAAACATCGCTCGTCCATTTAGGGGAGCGTTTGGACGCGGCGTATATCGAACAAGCGTTGACGGTGCAGGAAGGGTCGGCTAATCCGATTGCTGCAGTATTTACACCGCTCCACGGCGCATCCGGATCAACAGTGAAGAAGTTGTTGGAAACGGCAGGCTACACGGATATCGCCTATGTTGCGGAACAAATGCAGCCGGACGGGGAATTCCCGACGGTCAAGTCACCAAATCCCGAAGAAGCCTCCGCCTTTGAACTGGCGATGCAATACGGCGAGAAGACCGGCGGCGAATTACTGATTGCCATCGATCCGGATGGCGACCGCGTCGGAATCGCAGTCCTTGCGAGCGGACATTACGAATTGCTGAACGGCAACCAGACGGGCGCAATCCTCATTGATTACCTATTGAGCCAGAAACAAGCAAAAGGCACCCTGCCTGAAAACGGCAAAATCTTTAAGACGATTGTGACATCTGAATTCGGCCGCGTGATCGCGGAGTCGTATGGCGTCGAATGTGAAGATGTGCTGACCGGCTTTAAATTTATTGGCGAAAAGCTGAAGCATAACGACGAACATCCGCAATTCGAATTCCTATTCGGCTATGAGGAAAGCTATGGCTATTTAATCCGTGACTTTGCGCGCGACAAAGACGCAGTCCAAACAACCTTATTGCTGGTGGAAGCTGCCGCCTATTACAAGACGTTGGGCAAAACTTTACATGATGTGTTGGTTGAACTTTATAATCGCCATGGCTGGTACCGTGAAGCGCTTGTGTCCGTCACCAAAAAAGGACTCGATGGCGCGCGGGAAATATCTGCGCTTCTCGAAGGGCTGCGTAAAAAGCATTTAAACCAAATCGCGGGCATACCAGTGGTGTCCATTGAGGATTATGAAACCCAGAACCGGATTTTCGTCGATTTGAATACGAATGAAAAAATTGTATTGCCCCAATCGAATGTCCTTAAGTATTTCTTGCAGGACGGCTCATGGGTTTGTGTCCGCCCAAGCGGGACGGAGCCGAAAGTGAAATATTATTTCGGCGTTGCTGCAGCAAGCGAACGTGACAGTGATGAAAAACTGGAACTGATCAAACAGTCTTTCCTAGACGAATTGGACAATAGATAATCGAAAGCTCCCTCTCGCAGGGGGCTTTTTCATTCGAAAGTACGAGGCGCGCTGGGAATGGAAAAGTGTATGGTAGAGAGAGAACAGTGATGAGGTGAAGCGGATGGAAGCTGGCCAGCATTCAAATGTGGCGCTATTGAAAGAAATTGCGGAATTGTTGAATGAAGAAACGGATATGGGACGAATGCTCGAAGGGGCGATTTGGAAGCTGTTGGACGGCTCGGTATTCGAGGCGGCATGGATTTTCTTCATTGATAA
Organism: Planococcus sp. TJ-301; assembly: GCF_058268475.1. NCBI lineage: Bacteria > Bacillati > Bacillota > Bacilli > Caryophanales > Caryophanaceae > Planococcus > Planococcus sp. TJ-301. The sequence continues at coordinate 19,409 of NZ_JBZDOH010000004.1, forward strand.
AAACGGCAAGCATCAGCTCGCAGCGCAGGCCAATCTGCCGCCGGCGCTGAAAGGGAACGATTGCCGCCACTTGAAAAAAGGTGGCTGCTGGTGCGTTAAACGCTACCACGACGGCAATTTGGAAAAAGCATCGAATATCATCGCTTGCCAGCGGATCGACAACGCTATTTCATCCCTTGCCGGAGACGCCGAAGGAATTACGCACCATGCTACGGTTGCGCTGCGATCGGGTAATGAAAAATTTGGGCTTTTGAATATCGCCGCTCCGGATACGGTGCGGTTTTCCAATGATGAATTGGCGCTGCTGGAATCCGTGGCGTTCCAGATCGGCTCCGCCATCAAACGGATCTTGCTGACAAAACAGGAACAGGAATTGGCATTGGTGCAGGAACGCAATCGGTTGGCGCGCGACTTGCATGATTCGGTCAATCAGCTGCTGTTTTCGGTGACGTTGACGGCCAGGGGCGGCAGTGTCATGTCAGAAGATCCGGAAGTGCAAGAAACGTTCCGCGATATCCAGCACCTGACACAAGAAGCGTTGAATGAAATGCGCGCGCTGATTTGGCAATTGCGGCCAAAAGGCTTGGAGAGCGGATTGCTCGAAGCGGTAAAAGGCTATGCCGAAATGCTCGGGCTGTTGACTGAACTGAAAGTGACAGGCGTCATCCAGCTGCCGTCGCGCACAGAAGAAACGCTGTTCCGCATCGCCCAGGAGGCGCTCAACAACATCCGCAAACATGCGGGCGTCCATAAAGTGCAGCTTTATATATCGGTGACTCCATCGGATGTGCTGCTGGTGATTAAAGATGAAGGCCACGGATTTGTCATTGATGAGCATCTCAACTTGCCATCGATCGGCATCCAGAGCATGCGTGACCGCGCAAAAGCGGAAGGCGGCAGCATCGAATGGTCAAGTGAAATTGGAAGAGGCACGGAAATTCTCATAAGGATTCCGTATTAATCGGGGAGTGGTTGAAGTGGTGAAAGTTTTGATCGCCGATGATCATCATGTGGTGAGGCGCGGATTATTATTTTTCTTGAAAACGCAAAAAGATATTGAAGTGGTCGGGGAAGCGGTCAATGGCCGGGAAGCAGTAGATATGGCAGACAGGTTGCGCCCGGACATCGTGTTGATGGATCTCGTCATGCCGGAGATGGACGGCATCCAGGCAACCCAAAAAATAAAAGAACAGCATCCGGAGATGATCGTCCTGATGCTGACGAGCTTTTCAGACCGTGACCATGTTGTTCCAGCCATGGAAGCAGGGGCTGCCGGATACCAATTGAAAGATATCGAACCGGATGAATTGGTCGAATCGATCCGGAGCTTGATGCGCGGCGAAAACACGCTGCACCCGAAAGCGACTACAGAGTTGTTGAAAGGGCCGACAGAACCGGCGCCGCATACGCTGAACCTCCTGACGCCGCGGGAAAATGAAGTACTGGCGGAGTTGACGAAGGGCAAGAGCAACCGGGAAATCGCATCGGCGTTATTTGTGACGGAAAAGACAGTGAAAACGCATATCTCCAATATTTTCAATAAGCTGGAGGTACAGGACCGGACGCAGGCTGCGCTCTACGCAGTCAAGCACGGGCTCACCGGACCCGGGAATTGAATAGAAAAAAGAAGCAAGCCGAAATGACGGCTTGCTTCTTTTTAGCGTTTTTTGACGGGGCGTTTGCGGCTGTCTTTCGTGATCTGTTTCCATTTGCCGCGCTCCGCTTTCTGGGCGGCCGCGTCGCTTTTGCGTTCGATATGCGCAAGTTCGCGTTTCAGCTTGATGTAGCTGCGGTAGCGGTCATGCTGCAATTCGCCGGTCCGTAATGCTTCCTGCACACGGCATCCGGGTTCATTGCCATGCTGGCAATCGCGGAACCGGCATTCGCCAGCGAGCTGCTCAACATCGGCAAAGCCGCTTTCAACGCCTTCTTCGTAATCGCCCAGTTGAAATTCCCTCATTCCGGGCGTGTCGATCAGCAAGCCGCCAAGCGGCAGCCGCACCAGCTCGCGGTGGGTAGTCGTGTGGCGCCCTTTACTGTCATCTTCACGGATATCCTGGACAGCCATCAATTCACTGCCGGATAGGGCGTTGATGAGCGATGATTTCCCTACGCCGGAAGAACCGAGCAATGCACCAGTATGGTTTGGCGACAGCAATTCCTGCAATTTGCTGATGCCTTCGCCGGTGACGCTCGATACTGCAATCGTAGGAATGCCGAACGCAACTGATTCCAATTCGCGCATATACGGCTCCAAGTCTTTGCATTGGTCTTTTTTAGTCAGTACGACGACCGGGTTCGCACCGGAATCCCACGCGGCGATCAAATAGCGTTCCAAGCGCCGGACGTTAAAATCATGGTTCAATGACATGACGAGAAATACGTAATCGACATTGACCGCGATCAATTGGATATCCGATGTCTCGCCTGCCGCTTTTCTGGAGAACTGGGATGAACGCGGGAGGACATTATGGATGATCCCTTTTTCCTCGCCAGGCATTTGTTCGACCATGACCCAATCGCCGACTGCCGGGAATTCGACGCGGTTGTGTTCATGCCGGTATTTGCCGGATAATGTGCTGAGCCATTCTCCGCGGTCTGTCACCACGCGATAGATATTCTTGTGTTCTAGAGTGATGCGCCCCGGAATTCCGGAAGGCCCTATTTTTTCTTGCCATGCTGTATTCCAACCGTATTGTTCGATTAAATTCAATGTAATTTCCTCCTATTATGCAAAATAAAAAACCATGGATGCGCGCAAATCGCAGTCCATGGTCCCCGGGCATAATGGAAGAAGCGTATCGTCAGCGATACACAGAGTGGGGTACTATAGACTGGATTTGCGTATTTACAATGATCATCGCCATAATACCTCACCTCTTTCTTCAAGTTACTCTAAAGATACTGTATCCTTAAAATCAGGTCAAGGACTTTTTATAAGAAAGTTTTATTAAATCAGATTATTAGAGAAAGCTGCTGCGACCACGTTGTGCAATGCAGCCGGCTTTGGTGCATCAAGCTTTGTTTGCGCTCATAATATGTAGGGGAAAAGCAGGACTAGACCATGATATGAAAGCGAGGAGAAATGATGAAGTCTACTACGTATTTATTCAAGGAAAAGTTTTGGCTGACGCCCGCGATCTTCAGTCTGTTTGCTGTCGCTTTATCTGTAGGCTTCTTTTACGTGGACTTACTGCTTGTCGAACGGTTCAAAGAATTTATCCCTTCCATCTTGCTGACCAAAGTCGATTTGGCAAAAACCATTATGGGAACCTTGGCAGGCGCGCTGTTGACGATGAGCACTTTTACATTTTCAACAATCCTAGTCGTTTTGACGATGTATTCCGCACAGTTTTCACCAAGGGCATTGAAAAACTTCGTTCACGATTCGGTGACGTGGCGGGTGCTGGGCATTTTCCTAGGCGGCTTTATCTACAACACCTTGTCCTTATTGTTTATGAGAGATGACTTGTATACACATGATGTATTATCGACGTTTGTCGGAATTGTCATCGCCTTTTTCTGCCTTAGTACGTTCGCATACTTCATTCATTATATTGCCACTACGGTACAGGTCAGCAAATTGATTGGGGAGCTTATCGAAGATGCGGAAGATGTGATTTCCTATTACGAGGATTTCGAAGAGAAATGCGTTGTTTCTGAAATTTCCCCGGCATGGAATCCAGTAGGGGTCATTGAAACCCTAAACGCTGAAACGAGCGGCTATCTGCAATTCCTGTCTTTTGAAAAATTGCTTGGGCATGCGGACAAGAACGGGTTTACAGTCGACGTACTTGTGTGCATCGGCGATTACATTTATGAAGGAAAACCGCTCATGAACATCTATCGAAAAGAAGGGCAAGACTATGATGTCAGCGGATATTATTCCATCGGCGGAGAACGGTCGGCTGAACAGGATTTGCCTTACGCACTACAGAAGCTGGTGGAAATTGCATTGCGCGCAATCTCTCCCGGCATCAATGATCCGAATACCGCGAATGACATTATCGTCCGCATCGGCAGGCTGCTTGGAAAAATCGCCCATCTCCCTCAAGGGGACGTGGTTTTGGCAAATAAAGAAGGACAGAATATCGTGAAATGCACGCTTCCGGAATTCTCCGGAGTGTTATACAAAGTTTATTATCAAATGTCCTTTTATGGAAAAGAAGATATCTCCGTTTTGCATTCCATGTCCGACTCTTTGAAAATTATCGCTGAGCTAGCCCCGTCCGAGCATCACCAAGCGATTTGGGGCATTCAGGCATATATTCTGGAATCGCTCGAAGGGCAGCCATTAAAGTCGATGGATAGGGACTTTCTTCAAAAAAAAATCGATGAATTGGCAGTGGCCACCAACCAGCGTTCGGTCCGGATTGATGCTTTGACAGGAGAATAATTACACAAAGCTTGTATTTTGAAACCCAAAAAGGACAGCGAAAAAATTTCTTTTCGCTGTCCTTTTTTTATTCATCTTCATCTTCTTCGTAAACCGGCTCGATGTGAACAAGGATTACGCAATGGGGCTTTACTTTATGGATTTTTCTTTCGATTTCTTCTGTAATCCAATGGCTTTGAACGACGTTCAGCGATGGGTTTACCGCAATTGTTAAATCAATGAACATGACATTGCCGTGGTTGCGCCCTTTGAAATCGCGAAGTTCACGGACGCCCGGCACTTTTCTTACAAGCACGGACATTGTTTCCACTTCATCTTCGTTAAAGCCGTCCGTCAACGTCCATACAGCTTCTTTGAAAATATCCACAGCCGTCTTGATGATAATCAAGCCGACGATAAAAGCGGTGATGACGTCGAGTATCGGGGCGCCGAAAACCGCGCCGATAATTCCGATGCCGGCCCCGATGCTGACGAGGGCATCTGACCGGTTATCGTATGCGGCTGCCTGGACCGCGGAGCTTTTGATTTCCTTGCTCAATTTGATGTTATAGCGGTAGACAAAATACATGACAATGGCACTGAAGAAAGCGACACCCGCGGTAAAGAGGGAGGGAGTGGCTTCAACGGGAACGAAAAAGTTTTGAACTGCGCCCATCAGCACTTGCAGGCCGATGACCGCCATGATGAACGATGCCAGTAAAGAAGCAATCGTCTCCGCCCGGAGATGTCCGTAATGATGGTTTTCGTCGGGCGGCTTTTGGGAAATGCGCAGCCCGATCAGCACAGCAACTGAAGCGATAATATCCGTCAAGTTGTTCAGGCCGTCCGCCTTCAAAGCTTCAGACGAACCAGCGTAGCCGAAGCCAAGTTTGATGGTGCTGAGGAAAACGTAAGCCCCGATGCTGATCCAGGCGCCTTTTTCCCCTTTGCGTAAATTTGTATAGAGTTCCATAAAGTTTCCTGCCTCCAAGTCTCCTGAACAAAGTGAAACGACCCTCGAATGAGAGCCGTTTCAATAGAACATATGATATACAGTCCATCCAGGGCGAAAAGCCGGGAGAACTTTTATAAGTGCTGTGAAATTATATTTTTAGCTCCATTAGTATAGCAGGAAATTGGCCTTAGCGCCAATCGATAAATAGTATTGAAATTCATTTAACCAAAGAGTGCATGACAACATATAAGCAATCAGTTATGCTTTAATTGCAGCAATAAAAATACAGGCCACACTGGAATTCATTCTTTTGAGTATGGCCGGCGCATCAAAGGAGACGGTTATGGCTAAAAAGCATTATATGGAAATTTTGAAAGCATCAACAAAATTAGGGCTTACGGCATTCGGCGGTCCTACTGCCCATCTTGGGTATTTTCGGGAAGAATATGTCGTTAAACGGAAATGGCTCGATGACAAGGCGTATGCTGATCTTGTGGCGTTATGCCAATTCCTTCCCGGACCTGCGAGTTCACAAGTCGGCATTTCAGTAGGGATGCTGAGAGGTGGAATGTTCGGTGGGTTCTTGTCGTGGTTCGGCTTCACGATGCCATCTGTCCTCTTGTTGGTGCTGTTCGCGATGCTCGTGTCCAACGCGTCATTCGACAGCGGGTGGATCCACGGCTTGAAAATTGTCGCAGTCGCAGTCGTTGCACATGCATTGATGGGAATGGGGAAATCATTGGCCCCCGACTTGCCGAGAATCGCGCTTGCAGTCGCTTCGGCTTCGGCCATCCTGCTCGTGCCCACTGCATGGGCCCAAATAGCGGTCATCGTTTTGGCAGGCATTTTCGGCTTTTGGATGTACCGCAAAGAAAAAGCGCCGGAACCAGTGAAGCTCGCACTCACTTTCGGGAAAAAAACGGGGATAGCCGCTTGGACGATATTCGTCGCTTTGCTGGTGGGACTTCCGCTGCTGCGGCCGTTCATTGAATCTGCACTGTACGCGATTTTTGATATTTATTACCGTGTTGGATCTATTGTTTTCGGAGGCGGCCATGTCGTTCTGCCAATGCTTGAGCGGGAAGTGGTCCCTGACTGGATGGGGCCGGGTGTCTTTATCTCGGGATACGGGGCGGCACAGGCTGTTCCTGGCCCGCTGTTCACATTGGCAGGCTACCTCGGTCAGATCATGTCCGGTGGATGGGGAGCGGTTATTGCCGTCATTGCTATGTTTTTACCGTCGTTCCTGCTTGTTATCGGAACGCTGCCATTTTGGAGTATCATCCGCACGAAGTCAGGTGTTCAGGCCGCTTTAAAAGGAGTGAACGCGGGTGTTGTAGGCATTCTGCTTGCCGCCTTGTATGATCCGGTCTTCACATCGGGAATTCGTGGACCGGTCGATTTTGCCATTGCGATTACAGCGTTTGCAATGTTAGTCTATTTTAAACTGGCACCGTGGATTGTTGTGTTAGTCACGGCGATTCTTGGCGCTATGTCTTATGCATTTTTATAAGGGGGAAAAATCATGTCGGCTGCAAAACAGTGGGATGAAATGGATTCGCTGGCGCGTTTCAAAAAAGAATTTTACCAGACAGAAAACCAAATATACATGGACGGCAATTCACTCGGATTGATGTCGAAACGTGCAGAAGCTAAATTGCTGGAGGTCGCGGAAAGCTGGAAAATTCACGGCATCGATGGCTGGACGGAAGGAAATGACCCATGGTTTACGATGGCGGAAAACCTGAGTGCCCGCATCGCTTCTTTGGTTGGCGCAAAGCCGCATGAAGTGATGGTGACGGGATCGATTACATCGAATATCCACCAGATGCTGTCCACCATTTTTCAGCCGAGCAGAAACCGCTTCGCGATTGTAGTGGACGAATTGAATTTTCCGTCGGATATTTACGCGGTGGAAAGCCATCTGCGCCTGCGCGGGCTAGATCCGGAAACATGCATGAAAAAAGTGCGGAGCCGCGACGGTTACACATTGGAGTTGCAGGACATTATTGATGAATTGACTGATGAAGTGGCGATTATTATGCTGCCATCGGTCCTTTACCGCAGCGGGCAATTGCTGCCGATCCGGGAAATTACGGAAGCCGCGCATGAAAAAGGAATTTTAGTGGGATTTGATTTGGCCCACTCCATCGGGGCTTTGCCTCATGAACTGCATGACTGCGGTGTCGATTTTGCAGTATGGTGCCATTATAAATATATGAATTCAGGTCCGGGCGGCACAGGCGGATTGTACATCCATGAACGCCACCACCAGTTGCTTCCAGGCAACGCCGGCTGGTTCGGTTCGGATAAGGCAAAGCAATTCGATATGGACCATTCATTTTCGAAAGCGGAAGGGGCCGGTGCCTATCAGATCGGGACGCCGAATATTTTCAGCATGGCGCCTTTGCTTGGCAGCATCGAAATTTTCGAAGAAGCCGGCATTGGAGCGGTGCGGGAAAAATCGCTTGCTTTGACTGGGTTGCTTCGTGATTTGATTGCCCAAGAAATTCCGTCGCTGAAAGATGTGACGCCTGTTGAAGACGCTGGACGCGGCGGCCATATAGCATTGGCGCATGAAGAGGCGGCACGCATCTGCAAGGCTTTGAAAGAAGCTGGCGTTGTTCCTGATTTCCGTGCGCCGAACATTATCCGACTGGCGCCGGTAGCACTTTACACGTCTTACAGCGATGTTGAAAAAGTGGTGGGGCGTTTGAAGGCCATCATGGACAATGAAGTCTATAAAAACTTCAGCAACGACAGAAACGTGGTGGCGTAAATGGCAAAAAAGATTTTTGATATTTCCATGGCATTGAATGCGCAGACGCCGGAATGGCCAGGAGACGTGCCATTCAATTTCCGCCTATCAGTAACACAAGAACAAAGCGGCTCGGTGAATATCGGTGAATTGTCAACGAGCACGCATATGGGCACGCACATTGATGCCCCTTTCCACTATGATGAGAATGGATTGAAAGTGAATGAATTGCCGCTGGATATCTATTTGACGAAAGCCCAGGTGGTGAATGTAGCGGAATTTCAGAATGTATCGGCGGAAAATCTTCCGGAAATAGAAGAAGGGGTGGAAGCTGTGCTGCTGCATACAGCGGCATGGCAGGACCGGACAACATTCCCAAGTTCTTGGCCGAAGTTCGACACATCAATTGCGGAATGGATGGCCGGCAAAGGGATTCGCCTCCTTGGCGTCGATGTTCCTTCGGTGGACCCGCAGACCAGCAAAGATTTGCCGATGCACCAGGCTATGAACCGCAATGAGCGCTTTATTCTGGAGGGCATCGTATTGGACGGCGTTCCTGCAGGTGTTTATCAGTTGGCAGCTTTACCGCTAAAAATTACAGGAGCGGATGGAAGCCCGGTCCGCGCAGTTTTATACACATAAAAAAACCCGTCTCTTTTTAAAAGAGGCGGGTTTTACATATAATTAGAACGGAAATAAGGTTCTAAATTTTTTATATTAATGGCGATTTCATCGCAGATTTCCTGGTAGAGAGCCCATTGTTCATGTTCATCGGAAGTGCGCAGTTCGGGATTGCGGATGTCCCATATAAGCAGCTTTTGAGCAGGAAGATCCGACGGAATATCGGCACTTTCCATATCACCATCGTGCAAGGCGATGATCAAATCAGCTTCGCTTACTTCTTTCGGATTGTAAGAACGCGGTCGGACTTCTGGTATGTCCAACATAACTTCTTTCATCACTTGAAACGGCGTTTCATTGAATTGTGGCTGGCCCCACGCAGCGCTCCGGATGTCCCAGTCAGGAAGTTCCAGGCGATTCGCCCAAATTTCAGCCATGAGACCGAGGTGCTGGTGCGAGTCCAGAAAATATACGGTATGTTTTGACATAGCTGCTTCCCTTCTTCCTTTGCATTACAGTATTTTAATTCTTAGTAATGTTTACCCAACTGAAATGGCGTTAAACTGATAAATTTATGACGATTTCGTGGATGAAATATTATTATTCCCATAAAAAAACCGCGAAGTAAGAGGAAGTGCCTACCTCTGGATTCACGGAGTAATAATTATTTGATAACTAAAACAGAGCACGGCGAATCTTTCAACAAACGTTTGCTGACTGATCCGACGAAAAATTTTTGCAGCCCAGATTTCCCACTGTTTCCAACAACCAATAGATCGACATTTTGTTCATCGATATAGGCGGGAATCATTTTGCTGGCACTGCCTTCAAGTGCCAAAACATTCGCTTTCACACCTTTTGCATCAAGTTGCTGCTGGATAGAACTGTGCATATACTTAGAATATTCCGTAGCCGAGTCTTCGAAATCATCAGGGCGTTTCAAATCGCTCGGCGCACGATAATCATTTTCGCCGATTTCGGGCGGCATGTATTGAGCATATGTGCTATCCACGTTGGCCGAAACGACTCTTGGGGAAACATCGCCGATCCGAGTCGCCCTGAAATTGTCATGGTATTCTTCGTTGACGTAAATGACATTTAACTTGGCATCGGGCATCGCTTCCAGAAGTTTAAGCGCTTGTTCGAGTGCCATTTTGCTTCCTTCTGAACCATCGTAAGCTACAGCAATATTGTGAAACATCAATACCATCTCCGTTCAAATATAATTTATTAGTACTAAATTACCCTCCAAGCGCTCGATGAAACATTCCACTTTGACAAAATATAGTATTTATTCGAAAAACGTTGACAATTCAAAAATGGCAGTGGTACTCTTGAATTACCAAATCAAAGGAAAAGGAGGTTACGGCAATGAAAAAGTCAATTCGCGTGTTTCCAGCCAATTTCATATTGTTGCCAGGCCTCCTTGTAATCAGTCTTTGAATTTATTTCGTGACTAGAATTAGTTAAGGCGGGTCTGCGGACTTGCCTTTTTTTCGTGCACGCGCACCTTGAAAATGGGTGCGCGTTTTTTTATGCACAAGTACTGGGAAATTTTTGAATTTTTCACGAGTGGTTTGGTCAGCCTTTGGCTGTTCAAATAAATAACGCAGTTTTGCCATTCCAGGCGGATAGTGAAAATCCGTTATCGGGACACTGGTAAATCAAACAAAACGAGAAGGGGAGAATGAAGATGAGAAAGCTTCAAAAACGGAAAATCATGATCAAGGAATCGCTTGAAGGCGACTAGCGAAAGACAGAAAACGAAAGTGGGAATAAAAGATGTTCAGTGTTTTATGGAAATTAAGATGGTTTTTTAAAGAGAATTGGATTCGCTACAGCATTGCCGTAGGGCTGCTGATGGTCGCAAACGTGCTGGAAATCATTCCGCCATGGCTTATCGGGCTGGCTATCGACGCCATCGCGCAAGAAGAAATGACTTCGCTTTTGCTGTGGCAGTATGTAGGGGTATTGGCGGCATCGATGGTGCTTGCTTATATAACGAATTTTGTCTGGCAATACCAGTTGTTTGGAGGGGCTTATGTCATTGAGCGTCAACTCCGCTCGAGCCTGATGGGCCATTTCATGAAGATGACCCCGACGTTCTATGAAAAAAATCGGACGGGCGACTTAATGGCGCGGGCAACGAATGATTTGCGCGCAATCTCGGAAACCGCCGGCTTCGGCATTTTGACGCTTGTCGACTCAACGCTTTATATGGCCACCATCATTGTCGCGATGGGAATGCTCGTATCGTGGGAATTGACGTTCATGGCGTTGATCCCGCTGCCGATCCTGGCCATCATCGTGCAAGTGCTGGGCAAGAAAATCCATGCCCGCTACACGGCTGCACAAGATGCGTTCGGCGATATGAATGACAGCGTACTTGAGTCAATCGGCGGAGTGCGGGTCATCCGAGCATATGTGCAAGAACGGAAATCCGAAAAAGGGTTTTCCGACATGACAAATGATGTCTACGAAAAATACATGGCCGTTGAACGGATTGATGCATTATTCGCTCCGGTTACGAAGGTACTGACGACGATCAGCTTTATGATCGGTCTGGGCTATGGGGCATTCCTTGTTGCGGAAGGAACGATGACATTAGGCGACCTGGTCGCGTTCAATGTATATTTGGGTATGATCGTCTGGCCAATGTTCGCTATCGGTGAAATGATCAACATTCTGCAGCGCGGCAATGCTTCGCTTGACCGGGTTGATGAAACACTCAGCCATAAAGAGGATGTCGCCGAAGCGCTGCATCCGAAAACGCTGGAGTCGCCAAGCCGAATAAGTTTCCGGGAATTCAGCTTTACGTATCCGCAGTCGAGCTCCATCAACTTGCAAGGCATCAATTTGTCGTTGAACAGCGGGCAAACGCTGGGCATCGTCGGCAAGACGGGCAGCGGGAAAACGACGTTCGTCAAACAATTGCTGCGTGAATACCCTGCGGGCGAAGGGGCAGTCCTTATGGACGGCATCGACCTGGCGGAGCTGCCGAAAGACCAGCTGCGCAGCTGGATTGGCTATGTCCCACAGGACCATGTGCTATTTTCCCGTTCGGTGCGCGACAATATCCTGTTCGGCAAGAGAGATGCCACAGATGAAGACATCCAAGAAGCGATTCGCGTCGCACATTTCGAGTCGGATCTGGCGAAACTGCCAAACGGTTTGGAAACGATGGTTGGTGAAAAAGGCGTCGCGTTGTCTGGCGGCCAGAAACAGCGGATTTCGATTGCGCGGGCATTGATCAAAAAGCCGGAAATTCTCATTCTAGACGATTCCCTTTCTGCAGTCGATGCGAAGACGGAAGCGAAAATCATAGAAAATATTCAGAACGAACGTTCCGGCAAAACCACAATCATCACGACGCACAGGCTTTCTGCTGTGCAGCATGCCGATTGGATTGTGGTGCTTGATGAAGGAAAAATCATTGAAGAAGGAACTCATGAGGATCTGCTGAAAGCAGGCGGTTGGTTCCACGAACAACACCTTCGCCAGCAGATTGAGGAGGTGTAATCATGGGGACAGGAAAAAGATTAGTCCATTACGCCCTAGATTTTAAAGGGATGTTGATTTGGGGGCTTGTGCTCCTGGCGATTGCGGTTGCGGCGGACCTTGCTGCTCCGCTTATCGCCAAAGAAATAATCGATGAACATATCGCGCCTATGCAAGGAGGTGCTGTGAATTTCGAACCGATTGCATATTTATTGGTGATTTTCCTTGCATTCGGAATTGTGGCGGCAATATTCCGCTACCTCCAATTCATCTTTCTGCAAAAAGGAGCGAACAGCATCATCAAAAAAATGCGCAATGACGTTTATGGCCATGTCCAGACATTGCCGATCCGTTATTTCGACAATTTGCCAGCCGGCAAAGTTGTGTCGCGCATCACGAATGATACAGAAGCGATCCGGGAATTATTCTTTACCGTATTCTCGCAATTTGCGACGAGTTTTATGTATATGATGGGAATCTACGCGGCATTGTTCTACCTCGATTGGAAGCTTGCAGCTATCATGCTCGTGCTCATTCCGATGCTTTACGGCTGGATGCTCATTTACCGCAAATACGCGGCTCGTTACAATCATGTCGTCCGTGAAAAATTGAGTGATATGAATGCCATGATCAATGAGTCGATTCAAGGGATGACGATCATCCAGGCTTTCCGAAATGAAAAAAATATGGAAGCGGAATTCGAAGAAATGAATAATAAGCATTATCAGTTCCAGCAAAAACTGCTGGTGCTTGAGGCAGCCGCTTCGCATAATATGGTGGGCGTCTTGCGCGCATTGATATTCATTTTGTTCATCGCTTATTTCGGAAGCGGTTCAATTACTGGGGAAGGCGTCGTGACAGTCGGTGTCCTTTACGCGTTCATCGATTATATCATCCGCTTATTCAATCCGATCAGCGGCATCGTCAACCAGTTTTCGCGCTTGGAACAAGCACTTGTTGCGGCTGAGCGGGTTTTCCGCCTGCTTGACTTGGAAGGCGAGCCCGTCAGCGATGCAAAGGTTGCACGATACAGAGGCAACGTACGCTTTGAGGATGTCTGGTTCGCTTATGACGCTGAAGAATATGTGCTGAAAAACATTGATTTTGAAGCGAAACAAGGGGAGACTGTTGCACTTGTCGGCCATACGGGTTCCGGCAAAAGCTCTATCATGAACTTGCTGCTGCGGTTCTACGATGTGTCCAAAGGAAGGATTACGATCGACGGCATCAATATCAACGATATGACGCGCCAGTCGGTCCGCCAACATATGGGCATCGTGCTTCAGGATCCGTACTTGTTCACAGGGACGATCGAGACGAACGTGTCGCTTGGTGACGAACGGATCACGCGCAAAATGGTGGAAGACGCACTCGACGCGGTTGGAGGCGAACGCGTGCTGAAGCATTTGCCAAATGGTATTGACGAGCGGGTTGTCGAAAAAGGCAGCACCTTGTCATCTGGACAGCGCCAATTGGTGTCGTTCGCCCGGGCCTTAGCATTCGATCCGGCGATCCTGATTTTGGATGAAGCGACTTCAAACATTGATACGGAAACAGAAGAAATCATCCAACACGCGATGAATGTATTGAAAAAAGGCCGTACGACGTTCATCATCGCCCATCGGCTGTCGACGATTAAAAACGCCGACCGCATCCTGGTCCTCGACCACGGTGAAATCGCCGAAATGGGTTCCCATGAGGAATTGATGAAACTTGGCGGTCAGTACCACCAGATGTATAAAATTCAATCGGGAATGTCTCCTGCCCAGCAAGTCGGGTAGAAGGGGCATTTCCCTTTTTTTGTTGAATTGCTATTGCTGTTAAAAAACGGTGGTGTTACCTATAATGAAAAAGCGGGAAGAAAAAAACGCCGGAACTTTTCCGGCGTTTCAATCGTATACATGGAAGAGCATCAGTTCATGGATCATCGTCTTCACGGACTCCTCGTCCTGCGGCGGATCCGTCAGCCAAGCGATTTTTCCATCAGGATGGTATTCGCCCGCGATGCGTTCACTTTTATAGAAGAAGGAAATGTTCCAGCCAGGAAGCTGGGCATTTTCGAACATTGGTTTGAATTTAAAATGCTGAAGCATAGATATCCCCCTTTGCGTCTCTTCTATAGTATAAAGGGATGGAATCGGATTGACAAAGAAGAAAAAGAAAAGAGTGAAGAGATTGAACATAATACTTACGCTGGTCTTCATGGCAATCATCGGGGCTTTGATTGGCGGTGTCACCAACTTTATCGCCATCAAAATGCTTTTCCGCCCGTATAAAGCGATTTACATCGGCACATGGCGTGTGCCGCTGACGCCGGGATTAATCCCGAAACGGCGTGATGAATTATCCACTCAATTAGGGCGTACGATCGTCGATCACCTGTTGACGCCGGAAACTTTCAAAAAACGGTTTTTAAATGAAGAAATGCAGATTCGAACAGAGGGATGGATCCAACGGCAGCTTAAAACCCACGTTTTCCAATCTTCGCGTTCATTTAAAGATTGGCTGGAAGTCGCAAATCAGCAAGACATCGATATAAAGATCGAGTCGAAACTGGATGAATTGGTGGACCGCCAGGCGGAATCGGTCCGCACGTATATCGAAGGAAAAACGATTCGAGAGCTGATGCCTGAAAATTGGAAAGCGGAAGCCGATGTGAAAATTATCCACGGCGTCAAATACGGCATCGACCGGGCAACCGATTATTTTGTGTCGTTCCAAGGCCGTCAGACCATCAAAACGTTCTTTGAAGAATTTCTGGCATCCCGTGGGCGCTTTGGCAATATGCTGCAATCGCTGCTCGGTGAATCGAGGCCGATTGTCGATCGCATCCAGCCCGAGATCGTCAAATTCCTTAACTCTCCAAAAACCTTTGAACTGGTGACTTCGCTGGCTCACGGGGAATGGGAGAAGCTGCAGGATAAAAAAGCCGATGACCTGCTGAAAGAATTCGATTTCAACCCGACACTCGATTCGGTAAAGCAATATGTACGCGAAACAGCCAATATCAATGGGCGTCTAGATGCGACGCTTGCACAGACTTGGCCAACCGGGTTAGAATGGACAGGGAAACACCTCACACCGCTTGTTGCTGAATTTATTTTTCAGCAAGGGGAAGTGAGATTGGAAGAAGCCTTGCGCAAAATCAACATCGAAAGCATGGTGAAAGAGCAAGTCGATTCATTTGAACTCATTCGGCTGGAAGAGCTTGTACTCGGCATTTCCCGGCGCGAGTTGAAAATGATAACGGTTCTGGGTGCATTCCTTGGTGGACTGATCGGTTTGGTCCAAGGGCTTGTGGCCATAGGGCTGAATATTTAAACAGAGGAGAATGATGATGACAGTCAACATCTATGACGATATCAACAAATTGGAAAGCACTTTCCGCAGCACAGAGGAATACGAAAAATTGAAACAAGCGGTTGAAGCCGTATCTTCAGACAGCGACTCCAACGAATTGTTCAAGAGCTTCCGCGACTTGCAGATCACGCTTCAGCAAAAGCAGGCTCAAGGTGAAGAAATTACAGAGCAGGAAATGATGGATGCACAAGCTACAGCAGTTGCGGCACAGGAAAACCCGAAAATCTTGGCAATGCTTGAAGCAGAAATGGGCCTTAGCCAGATCATCGACGAAGTTAACCGCGTTTTGATCAAACCAGTTCAATCTCTATACGAATCCATGTAATTCCTTCCAAGTGGCGGCAATTTCCATTAACTTCGCCCCCAAAAAAGGGATTTCACAAGAAGACACCGAATACGTAAAGATGAATCACAATTCATTTTTGCGAAAGGGTGTCTTTTTGTATGTTTGAAACAATAGAAATAACGAAACAAGGCCGTACCGGCTATTTAAAGCTGAACCGTCCACAAGCAATGAACGCGATGAACGGAACGATGATGAACGAACTTGCAGAATGCTTTGAATCCCTTCATCACGACTCTACGCTCCAAGTGTTGGTGATCCATGGCGAGGGCAAGGCATTTTCAGCCGGCGGAGATATCAAGGAAATGATGGATCCGGAAAATCCGATGGACATCGACAGCGTCATGGTGGACGTTAGCCGATTGGCGAAAGCGCTTTATACACTGCCGCAAATTACCGTTGCCGCTATCCATGGCGCTTCAGCCGGCCTTGCCTTTAGCATCGCCTTAGCATGCGATCACATCATCGCTGAAGAAAACAGCAAATTGGCAATGAACTTTATCGGCATTGGGCTGGTACCGGACGGCGGCGGGCATTTCTTCATGAAAGAGCGTGTCGGTTCACCAAAAGCTCAGCAAATGATCTGGGCTGGCCAAATCCTGAAAGCGCATGATGCGCTGGCAAAAGGTATCATCGATGAAGTGACCGCTGAAGGCCGCTCAATGGAATACGCAAAAGCTTATGTTGAGCAAACGCTGGCTTCGCCCGTTAAAGCGAAACTGGCAACAAAGCATATCCTGCACCAATTGAAAGTCGGGGAATTAGAAAAAGTACTCCAGCTAGAAGCAGCTGCCCAGTCGGCGATGCGCAAGAGCACCGACCATCTCGAAGGCATCCAAGCATTTGTTGAAAAACGGAAACCTGAGTTCCAAGGGAAATAAGCGAAATGAAAAGAATATAGAAAACTTCTCAACAAACGACAAAAGGTGCAACTGGGAATCCCCGTTGCACCTTTTGGACTTAAGAATGGAACAATAATAATTTGCCGGCTGGAGAAGCAAGGCGATGCGTTTTTTCTAGAAGTGATTTTTCTTCCAGAAGCGCTTGGCCTTTTTCTTTTGCCTGGCTGTCATTTTCAGCAGTGAAAGTTTCTTCAGTGATCAATTCCCCGTTTTTTTCGTAGGCAGTCAATTTATAAGTTCGCATGCATGGACAACTCCTTCTGAATGGTTGTTCATTTTTCAGTATATCGGTTTTGCCGGAAAATGTCCCTGATTTTGAAACATTTCAACGATAGCTTCGTATAGAAAAGAAAAGGGGGAATGGGCGATGGCGTTAAAAGTGGAAAATGCCACAAAGAAATTCGGGGATTTTACAGCAGTGGACAATTTATCGCTGCAAGTTGAAAGAGGCCAGATGTACGGATTTCTGGGCGCGAACGGCGCAGGGAAGACGACCACTTTCCGAATGATTTTAGGGCTACTTAACCAGACACACGGAACGGTGACTTGGAACGGCAAGCCGATTACATACGCGAATAGTCCTGAAATCGGCTATTTGCCTGAAGAACGGGGGCTGTATCCGAAAATGCGGGTGGAAGAACAGCTTGTCTATTTAGCCCAGCTGCGCAAGATGCCCGCTGCGGACGCAAAACGCGAAGTACATAAATGGCTTGAGCGCTTTGAAGTGCCGCATTACGCATCAAAAAAAGTGGAAGAGCTGTCAAAAGGCAATCAGCAAAAAATTCAATTGATAGCTTCGTTGATACATAGGCCATCGCTGCTGATACTGGATGAACCTTTTTCCGGCTTGGATCCGGTCAATGTCGGCATGTTGAAGTCGGCGATTCTGGATTTCCAACAGCAAGGGGCGACAATCGTATTTTCCAGCCACCGCATGGACCATGTTGAGGAATTATGCGATGACATGAGCATACTCGACCGCGGAAAAGTTATTCTTAGCGGATCGATCCGCGATGCTAAACGTTCATTCGGCAAGCATAACGTCCGCATCAAAATGGATCAGGATTTAACCGGCTTGAAGGAAATTGCTGGGGTAGAGGCATTCACCAAGACGCACGACGGGGCAGTATTCAGAATCGGCGACGAAGCGATAGCGCAAACGCTGCTTGCCGCTTCAATGAAGCTGGGAAACCTGCGCCATTTTGCCATCGAGGAACCGACCTTGGAAGAAATTTTCGTTGCGAAAGTAGGGAAAGCAAATGCATAGTTTCTGGATTATCTTCAAGCAGGCTTTTCTGACAAAGGCGAGAACGAAATCGTTCATTGCCACGACAGTAATTGTCGCCGCTTCGTTTTTCCTGTTGGCGAATTTATCGAACATCATCGGCCTTTTGGATGGCAGCAGCGAAGAAGCAGATGTGCTCTATGTTTTAGATGAATCGGGGCAGTTAACGCCTCTGCTGCAGGAGCAATTGGCCGCTGTCAACAGTCCCGTCCAGGCAATGCCGACCGAGATGTCGGAGCCGGAATTGAGGGAAGGCATCTTGGAAGGAACAATTGAAGCGTATATCGAACTCTCGCAAGCGCAAGGGTTGACCGCTCGCTATGTGACCGAATCGGCTAACGGCATGGGCAGCAGTGCGGATGTGGAACAAGCTGTGCAATCGATGCAGATGGTATTGGCTGCTGACAAAATCGGCCTTAGCCAGAGTGAAGTCGGTCAATTATTTTCGCCGGCACCGTTTGAGCGTGAAGCAGTGGCCGTCTCTTCAAAGTCTGAAGAAGAGTTAAACCAAGCACGGGGGCTCGTGTATGTTCTGATTCTGCTCATTTATGTTGCCGTCATCTATTACCCGAACATGATAGCAATGGAAGTGGCGAATGAAAAATCGTCGCGTGTCATGGAAATCCTGATTTCGAGCGTCTCACCGGTAAAGCATATGTTTGCGAAAATCGCGGGGATTGGCATGCTCGGAATATTGCAGATGCTCATTTTCGGGACAGCCGGCTTTTTTGCCATCAAATCCGCCGGCACCGATCTAGCAGGCGGTATTTCCGGAGTATTCGGCTTTTCGGACCTTAAAGTCAGCACATTCTTGTTCGCATTCCTGTTTTTCCTGCTTGGATACTTTCTGTACGCAGTGCTTGCGGCATTGCTCGGATCGATGGTCAGCCGGACGGAAGATGTGCAGCAATTGATGCTGCCGATGATGTTTTTGGTCATTATCGCTTCTTTCATCGCCTTTTCAGGCATCGCGATGCCTGAAGCGACATATGTCACGGTGGCGTCTTATATCCCATTTTTTGCACCGCTTGTCATGTTCCTGCGGGTCGGCATGCTTGATATCCCGTTATGGGAGCCACTGTTGTCAATCGCCATAATGCTTGTGACAATTGGCATATTGGGCACAATCGGCGCGCGTGTCTACAGAGGCGGCGTTCTCATGTACGGCCCGTCGCAATCGTTGAAAGACATCCGCAAAGCGATTCGTTTAGGGGACAATAAATAACTTTGCGCAGTCCGTGCGCCGACCACCAGCCGATCTTTTCGGCTGGTGGTTTTTTTTTATTCGCCAACATGGTAAAATAAGAACAAATATTCGGTTTTCGAAGGAGCTTGATTTATGAAAGGGATTCGTTTCATCCACGCGGCAGATCTGCATCTTGGCAGCCCGTTCACCGGGTTAAAAGGGCTGCAGAAAGAACAATGGCAAAAGCTCAAAGACAGTACGCTAGAGGCGTTTGATCGGCTGATTTCTTATGCACTCGAGCAGCAGCCGGATTTCGTCCTGATTGCGGGTGATATCTATGACGGGGAAGACCGGAGCCTGCGGGCGCAGCACCGTTTCCAGCAAGGCATGGAAGGGCTTGGCAAAGCCGGAATTCCTGTCATCCTGTGCCATGGCAACCACGATCATTTGAGCGGCAGCTGGACGCGTTTCGAACTGCCGGATAATGTCCATTCGTTCGGTGCGGAAGTGTCGCAAATCAAATTGGATATCCGCGGCATTGAAGTCGCTGTTACAGGATTCAGCTATGGTGAACGCCACATTAGAGAGTCAATGGTAAAGGCGTATCCTGCTGCAAGTGGAGAGGATGGGTTTCATATCGGCATGCTTCATGGCAGCTTGGAAGGCGAGAAAGCACATGCCGTCTATGCCCCGTTTACGAAACAGCAGCTCCTTGAGAAAAATTACGATTACTGGGCGCTCGGCCATATCCATCTGCGCCAGCAGCTCCATGACGAACCCCCGATCGTCTATCCAGGAAACATTCAGGGACGGCACCGAGGAGAAGCTGGAGCAAAAGGCTTTTACGATGTCGAGCTGTCGAAAACTTCCGCACAGCTGACATTTGTCCAATCGTCGGTTCTGCAATTTGACGAACTCACAGTGGACTGCAGCGGTGTGATGCACATGAACGAGCTGTTGGATGTCTGTGCTAGCGGTGCCCAGGATTTCGCGGAACGCTTCGGGCCGAGTGCGGTGAAATTGAAATTCATCAACTTGGATGCGGAAGCGCGGGAGCTGGTTCTTGGCATTCCGGAAGAAGAGCTGCTCGAAGCCGTGCGGGAATCGCTGGAAACAATGGATGCATTTATGCTGGTGCAAGGGGTATGGGCTGAAAAAGAAAGTGGGGATGCAGAACTGTCGCCGCTTGCGGAAGAAATAATTTCCATGATGGATTCCTGGCAATTGCAGGACTGGAAGGAAGTACTGAAGGATTTATACCGCCATCCAAAAGGCAGCCGTTATTTGGAGCCGCTTGGAGAAACAGCAGCCCTTGATATCAAGGCAGCCGCCGCCGAAAAAATTCGCCGCGGCATCGGAATCGGAGGGTGAAGGGATGAAAATCGAAAAATTGATCATCTACGGCTTCGGCAAACACCAGGACCGCGAAATCATCTTGGACCCCGAACTGTCAATCATATACGGCACGAACGAAGCGGGTAAAACCACCATCCAACAATTCATTATCCAGACCTTATTCGGCTATCCATCTAAAAATCAGAACCTGCGGCGCTATGAACCGAAAAATGGCGGGAAATATGGCGGACAATTGCATATAGCGGATCCAGATTTCGGGCGGGTGATTATTGAACGCGTGAAAGGGAAAGCAGCGGGGGACGTAACGCTCTATTTCGAAGATGGCAGCCGCGGTTCGGAAACTGAACTGAAAATGATTTTGCGGGATTACGACAGAACTTCGTTCGAGTCGGTATTCTCGTTTTCCATACATGAGTTGCAAGGGCTTGAAAATATGAACGAAGAAGAATTGAGCCGGACTTTGCTGGCATCCGGAACGACTGGCATGGACGCCATCGCTCGGATGGAGAGCCGCCTGGAAAAAGAAATGGCGGTTGTCTTCAAAAAAAGCGGTCGCAACCCTGAAATCAACTTGAAGGTCGATGAACTCAAAGCGCTTGATAATGAACTGAAAGAGTATCGCCGGCGGATCGAATTATATGAACCTTATGTTGCACGGGTTCGGGAAATCGATCGACAGCTAGATGAGATGAGTGATGAAGAAGCCCAACTTGATGGAGCTTTGAAATCCACTGAACGCTGGCTGCAGGCTATGCCGCTTCTGGAAAAGCGCCAAGCGCTGGAGCTGGAGGCAAGCACATTGTCGGCATCGGTTTTTCCGCCGGATGGCCGCCGTCGAATGGACAGGCTGTCAGACAGGCTGTCGGAAGCAGCAGTTAAAATCGGCTCATTGGAACAACAGTACACCCGTGGTTTGGATCAGCCCGAAACGCAGAAACGAATCGAAGAATTGGAAGGGCTTTTGGCAAAGGAATCCGGATGGCATCGTCTGAGTTCGGAACTTGCCAACAAACAGCAGGAAATAGCCAAAATTGCAGATGAACAAAGCCGCTTGCTTTTACTGGCGGGCGTGGATTTGGAGCAGGCTTTGCAAGCGGATGTTTCGCTTAACAATGAAGAGCGGCTCTTGTCCTTTGTTGAACAAGCTGATCGGGAAGAAGAAGAACAGCGGTTCAACAGCCGGAAAGTAGCGGAAGAGAAAATGAAGCTGGAAGAAGCGGCGAAAGAATTAAAATTCTTTCTGTCCAGCGAACCTTCTGAAGAAGAGCGCAAGAAAGCGGAAGAGTGGTTGGCGGCTGGGCCGAAATTGGCAGAAGCAAAAGCGGCCCGGCAGCTTAAAGGATCCAGCAATCCACAGAATCTCATGTATGTAATAATTGGACTTGGGCTTTTAGGTGCATTGATCGGAATTTTTCAAGAGAATTATCCATTATCCGCTATTTCCATACTGGCGGCTGTTGCAGGGGCTTGGATGGCCTTTAAAGGCAGGAGGACCGAAACACTTCCAGCGGATTATCAACAGGTTCTAGCGGCTTATGGCGGCAGGGAGGCTGAGTTTAATTCGTTAATCGATAAATTAGCGCAATACGACAGGAAATTGGACAGCTTACTGGATAATTTGGAGGCAGCGAAGCGCAAAATTGCTACTTTGGCCCAATCACCTCAAGGACAATCAGCAAAAGAGGGGTATCAGGAGTTTCTGCAGGAGATGGGCATCAATCCTGAGACTGGAAGAAAAACAGTCTTAGAATTGTTTGGCGCGTTGCGTGAAATACAAGCGCTGCAAACAGCTTCGGAACGGCTTAGCAGCGACATTAGAAAACATACGGCCGAAGCTGAAGATTGGCTTGCTGAAGCATCTGCTGCCTGCGGCAGAGTCTTAGCGCCGGATGGCCTGTATGAAGCAGTTCGCACGGAATTTTCCACACGCAAAGACCATAATGACAGCGTGGCGAAATCGCTGGCGCAAAATAGAGGGCTGCAGATAGAGCTGAAACAAGCCAAATCTCTCGCTTTACAAATTGAGCAGGAGCAAAGTCTCCTGCTGAGAGAGGCCGGCGCTTTAAACTTGGAGCAATTCTACGGCCTGTGCGACGATTGGGAACGCCTTCAGGAAATTGGCAAGCAGCAGGCTTTTCTGGCAGCACAATTGGCAAGCCTTGGTGATTTCAGTGAGATGAATGGCAACAGCACAGCAGATGGCCGCATTGAAAGCTTAGAAGTTAGGCTTGCAGCACTGAAAAAAGAGCGCCATGCATTGCTGGCCGAAAAAGCAGATAAGCTGCAGTCGGCCAAAACGCTGTTGTCAGACGGTGAGTATGAGGACAAACTTCAGCAATTCGAAGAAAAGAAAGTGGAGCTGGCCGAGCTTGCGAAACGCTGGTCAGTAGACAAAGCGATAACCGCCGCAATCCGGCGGACAATGGACGAATTGAAGGATAAAAAACTGCCTGCGGTCATCGGAGCAGCACAAGCCTATTTCAGAAAACTGACTGGCAATGCCTACAGCAGCCTGGAAATGAATCCAGATGGTTTTTTTGAAGCGGTCAGGGAAGACGGTATGCGTTTTCATGTGGCTGAGCTAAGCCAGGCGACAAAAGAGCAGGCATATGTCTCTTTGCGCTTGTCGTTGGCCGTTTCTATGCGCGAAAGCCATGCCTTTCCTGTGATCATGGACGATCCGTTTGTTCATTTTGATCGCCGGCGGCTTCAGCACATGATAAACTTAATAACGGAGTTGCAGCTAAACCATCAATTCATTTATTTTACTTGCCACGAGACGATGAAAGAAAGTTGGCCGAATGCGTCGATCATTGAGGTGGCTGATATTGAAAGGAGTGTCCATTCATGACAAAAGGAATTACACAACGTGCTGTCGGAGAGACAATCGATGAATTTTTACTGATCAAACAATCGGTGAAAGGAGTCACCACTACCGGCAATCCGTTTATGTCGCTCGTCCTGCAGGATAAGAGCGGTGATATAGAAGCAAAGCTTTGGGACACAAAAGACGAACATGAGAAGGTGTTCGCTGCGGAGACGATTGTCCGTGTAGGTGGAGAAATCCATAATTACCGCGGCAAAAATCAATTGCGCATCAAAAGCATCCGGCCTGCAAAGCCTGAAGAGAACCAGTCGATTGCGGATCTTATGCCGTCATCGTCAAAAACAACGGAAGAGCTATTAGAGGAAGTGATGCAGTATCTTTTCAAAATGGAGAATCCGCATATTCAGCGGATCACCCGCCATATCTTGAAGAAATACCAGCAGCAATTCCTGACATTCCCGGCTGCAACTCGGAATCACCACGATTACGTGTCAGGGCTGGCGGATCATGTCGTTTCAATGCTGAAGCTGGGGGAGTCCCTTGTGGGAATCTATCCAAGCTTAAATAAGGATTTGCTGTATTCTGGCATCATCCTCCACGACATCGGAAAAGTCTTCGAATTGTCAGGACCGATTGCAACAACGTATACCCTAAAAGGCAATCTGCTTGGCCACATTTCGATCATGGTGACGGAAATCGAGAAAGCTGCTGAAGAGCTTGATATTGACAGTGAAGAAGTTTTGCTGCTGCAGCATATGGTATTGTCGCATCACGGCAAAGAAGAATGGGGAAGCCCCAAAAAACCGATGATCAAAGAAGCGGAAATGCTCCATTATATCGATAACATTGATGCGAAGATGATGATGCTTGACCGCGCCCTTGAAAAAACGAAGCAGGGTGAATTCACCGAGCGGCTGTTTCCACTGGATAATCGTTCTTTCTACAAGCCGACCATCGACTAGGAGAGAGCAATTCATTTAAATAATCGCATACAAAAAAGACGGCGCTTAAATTCAAAATGAATTTAAGCGCCGCCTTTTTTAATAGCTGTTTCAATTATTGAGCTGGTTGAGCTGGTTGAGCTTCCGCATTGATGATTTCGTCCAAAGCGGATTTCAGGTCTTCATCTTTAATCTCAACTTTTGCGTCTTCAAGCATTTTGCCAATTTTTGGCACTAAAGCGGCTTGGTCGGCTTTTGCAGTTGCCAACTCAGTGCGGATTTGCTCTTTTTGGTCTTCCAGTGCTGGCTGGTCTTTGACTTCACGTTTTTCTGTCACTTGGATGATGTGGAAGCCGTGCTGTGATTGAACCGGTTCGCTGATTTCATCTACTTCCAATGCATAGGCAGCTTCTTCGAATTCTGGCACCATCGCGCCTGTGCCGAACCAATCCAATGATCCGCCATTTGCTGCAGAGCCAGTGTCCGTTGAATATTCTTCAGCAAGTGCAGCGAAATCTCCGCCGCCGTCCAATTCAGCTTTGACTTTACTTGCTGTTTCTTCATCAGCAACCAGGATGTGGCGTGCATTCAATTCTGTTGCTTGGCGGTCGTATTGCTGTTGAATTTCTTCATCAGTAACTTCAACGCCGTCAGTCAACGCTTTTTCCTGAAGCAGGTTCAAGCGTAAAACTTTTTTATAGCTTTCTTCTGTCTGATTGTTTTGTGTCAGGAATTGCTCGAAGTTTTCGCCCATCTCTTCTTTAGACGATTCGAATTCTGCGTCAACTTCTTCGTCGGTCACTTCGTATTTTTCGGAGAGGACTTTTTCGATCATCAAGATCTGGATTGCCTGTTCGCCGACAGAAGTTTTCATCTCTTCATACAATTCTTCTTTTGAAATGTCACCAACTTCAGATTCAACGATTGTTTCACTGTCAGAACCGTCGCTGCAAGCTGTCAAAGCAAGCACTGATGCCGCTAGGGACAAGGTTAAAAAGGATTTTTTCATAATAGATTCGCTCCCAACTTTCTATCTAGATGCAGTAGTTACTATAACATAAACGTTTAAAAAATCAAAAAGTTTCCTGAAAAAAAAGTCTATATGCCCGAGGGCAAATAGACTCATGGAGTAAATTCTACGCCTACATACAAAGATACAAGCAAAATTGTAACCAATATATTAATGGTCCGGAAAATCTTCTGGTGATTTTCTTCCGGAATTTCTCTTGAAGTGACGAGTGCCAATGTCATTCGGTTGATCTGGAACAAATAAAGCACAGAGAACATAACTACAAAAGCGATAATCATGAATTTCCTCCCCTCGACTTAGCTTCTAGTATATCAAAGACGGGCGAAAAATACATGATTAGGCTACCGCTTCGGGTACAAGAATCTCAAAACCGTTATCAGTTTCTTCTATCAGCGCATCTTTTGGTGAGTGCGCTAAGTTGCGGATGTATATCAAATCAGTGAGGCATAAGCCACAATGATAAGCCAAAAGCATCGCAAAATAATGGCTGTAAGCTGGCATCATAATACTTAATGCGATAATCGCTGTATTGATGGCAAGGAATGGTGCAAGCAAGGTCAAGATGAATCGGATCTTTGCAACCGGCTCGATGATATGGAGTGAAATCATCGGAACAACCTTAAGCTGTTTTTTGATGATGACACGGATGCTTCTCCGGCAGCCGATAAGCGGCAGAAAATGGAACAGCTTATGGAGCGGATAGATTGCAAGTATTGCGCCTATAAATAACAAAAAGTTTTTATCGGACAAAGGATTGGTATACAGGATATTCAGCACAATATAGAAAGTCATAAAGACACCAAGAGCGATAAGTGCTGACATCAGATAAAGCCGATCCAGGCCGTATTGTTTTTTAACGTTAATGGATTTCCAGCAATGCATGGATGCATCTCCTAAAATGTGTTTTGTCTTGTGAGTCGATACATACAATACAACGATTCTGGAGGAAATGCAATAGTATCGGACATTAAATTTTAGAGAGCGTTTTCAGTTTTTTCTTTCGACTCGATAACGTGATTTTCTTCACTGAATTTGCTTTCGATGTTCTTGAAAGACGCTTCGAAGATTTCCATAAAGTCGTTTCCGTAGATATTGCGGATAATGGCCATGACGTCCATGAATTCAGGGAATTTGCCGTATAATTCTCTAAGCGGCAGGGAGCCGTCAATTACGGTATGTGGAGTGTCATGGTATTTCTCGATCATTTCTTGCATCAAATCTGAGCCTTTGTCGGTTAATTCCACATATGTATTGCGCTTATCCGTATCTCGCTTTGAAAAAGACAGCAATCCGCGTTCTTCCAGCTTTTTTGAAAAATTGAAAGCGGTGGAGACATGCATAACGCCAAATTTGGCGACATCGGAAATAGATGCGCCTTTTAAGTGGTACGAAATCCAAAGAATATGGTTTTCGTTAATATTCAAATCATAAGGTTTGATCCACAGCTGCCAGTCTTTTTCGACAGCCTTCCACAAAGCTTTTGACAATTGGCCAATCCGCTGGCTGAACATCATGGCTTCTTTCAAAGTGTAATCTCTTTCACTCATTTAAGCACCAACCTTTCCTGTGAAAATGTTTTCTCTTATTATAGCAATAAAACAAACAGGAATGAAGTGTGAATAATAAAAAAATTCAGGAAAACGTAAAATAAATAAGAAAAAAGGACTGCCTATTGGCAGTCCTTTTATTTATTGTCCGAATCGTCATCCGAATCTGCATGACTATCCTTCTTATCTTTGCTGATGGAATTTTGCAATGCCTCTATAGCGTTTTGGATTGCCAATATTTCAAGCTGCAAATGCTCTTTGGCCGGGCCTGTGCTTTCTTTCCACGTTTCCAGTGAAGCCTTCAGGCCATCAGTCGCCTCCGGTACAGCGGTTTTGCTTTGTTCTTTCAAATGATTGACCGATTCTTTTAAGTTATTCACTTTTTCTTTTACATCAGTCAATTTTTCTTTCCAATCGGAAGAGCTTGTCTTCATGGAACTTCTAAGTTCTTGCCCCGATTGTGGTGTTGAAAATAATGTCGCTGCTGCTCCAGCAGCAAGGCCGGTTGCCAGCCCTAAAAAAAATGTCGATGCTTTCATAGATAAAGCGCCCCTTTCATCCTATAAAGTTCTTTTCCTTTATTTCACTTAATTAAAACATAATAATGAATAGCTATTCAACGAAAAAAAGCTTTTCGATGGTTTTGCCATCGAAAAGCTTTAAAATCATGCTGATTGCGTCACCGCTGTTTCAAACTTGGAACGTTTCACAAGCGTGATGATGATCGGGTAGATGAAAGCGAAAGCTATACCGTTCATCAACGCAGCAGGCAAAACAACAGTCAGGAACAACGGGCCGAATGGAATTTCCACGCCGATGATAAAAATCGCGGCGGATAGGAAGATTGCACCCGATAATATTGTGCCCATCGCCGATAGGGCAACAGCAGCAGGAAGTTTCACCATAAATTTCTTTAAAATCAGAACGGCTGCAAGAAACACAAATGCCGTTATGAACTTATCAATGATATTCGGGAAGAAGCCTCCCGGAAAAGTGGAAAACAGGCCAGATATAACGCCCGTAGTCACGGCCAATAAAAATACATTTTTAGACTGTGGGAACAATAGGATTCCGATAAACATCATCGTCAGCATAAAATCAGGCTTCATACCGCCGTTAAACCCTGGGATTATTAGATACAATGCTGCACCTACACTGACCAATAAGGCCATTAACACTAAATTCTTCGTATTCAATTCTCATCTCTCCTCAGCTCAAAGCTATTTTTGCTTTTCCCGGACATGCCCTCATGGCTGCCGGCGAAAAAACATATACTGATTCTATCCTGTCCAAATCATTAAATCAAGCATGCGGCATTTATTTTACCGTTACTTGTCCAGCTAGCTCCTGCAGGCGTTCTGTTGTAAACTCTTTTTCCTTGGTCATCCATTTCGCTCCGAAACCATCACTGTTGCCGTATCTGGGGATGAAATGCAAATGGAAATGTCCAACGCTCTGGCCGGCTTTTGCGCCGTTATTGTTCAATAGATTCATGCCTTCAGGCTCAAATGCTTCATTGAGCGCAGCTGCGATTTTTGGAGCAGCGCTGAAGAGATTCGCCGCTTCATCGGCTGACAAGTCATAAACGAATTCCCTGTGTGTTTTCGGCACCAGCAGAGTATGGCCTTTCGACAGCGGCATTACATCCATGAAGGCATAGCAATGCTCATCTTCGTAAATCTTGATGCTGGGAATATCGCCAGCAATGATCTTGCAGAAAATACAATTTGTCATCGTCATCTTCCTTTCCATTTTTTCCAGTTTATCATATTTTGATTTTTGGAAAAGCTAGGATAAGAATCAAAAGTGGATTTCTTGAAGCACACCAAAAAAATACGCTGCTGCGGCTCGACCCGGGAAAAGAAATCCCGCCGCGGTTTTGATACAATGGATGGAGAGAAAGAGGTGTTGAAAGTGGCCATTTTAGAAGTACAGTCACTGACAGGGGGATATACGCGAAAACCTGTTTTGCAAGACGTGACATTTTCAATTGAAAAAGGGGAGCTGATCGGCTTAATCGGGCTGAATGGCGCCGGCAAGAGTACAACGATCAAGCACATTATCGGGCTCATGCAGCCGCAATCCGGTGAAATCCGGTTGAATGGCAAGACGTTCGAAGAAGATATGGATGCGTACCGCTCGGCATTTTCTTATATTCCGGAAACGCCTATATTATATGAAGAATTGACGCTGCGCGAACATCTGGAATTGACAGCAATGGCTTATAATATTGAACCATCCGCATTTGAAAAACGCTCGGCGGAATTATTGAAGGAATTTCGGATGGAGAAACGTCTGAAGTGGTTCCCTTCGCAATTCTCCAAAGGGATGCGCCAAAAAGTCATGATCATGAGCGCATTTTTGGTGAAGCCATCGCTTTACATCATCGATGAACCGTTCGTCGGGCTTGATCCGCTCGGCATCAAATCACTGCTGGAGCAGATGGAGTCGCAAAAGAAAAAAGGGGCATCGGTACTGATGTCGACCCATATCCTATCGACAGCGGAACGCTATTGCGACCGCATCATCCTGCTGCATAACGGCCGCGTCCGGGCGATGGGCACGATGGATGACTTGCGCCGAACGTTCGGTATGCCGGATGCTTCACTGGATGATTTATACATCGCGATGACTGAGGATGCTGCAAATGAAGAACTTGCATGAAGTGTGGTCGAAGCGCCTCCAGAAATATACAATAGAAGTCCAGAATTACATGAAATACATTGTTACAGGGCATATCGCGGTGGTGATGCTGTTCGCAATCGGTGCCGCCGGCTATGCTTATAGCGAATGGGTGCGTGCCATTCCGGAAGGATTTCCGGGGGCATGGCTGATGGCTTTCGTATTCGCCGTGCTGCTGGCTTACAGCCCGCCGTCGACGTTGCTGAAAGAAGCGGATATGGTGTATTTTCTGCCACTTGAAAGCAAATTGGACAGTTATTTGAAACCGGCTTTGAAATGGTCATTCCTGTCGCAGATTTATCTGCCCATCATAGCCTTTATCGTTTCGCTGCCGATGGTCAATGCGCTTTACGGTTTGCCGTCGGCGCTGCTCATCGGCTTGCCGATCATGCTTCTTCTATTGAAATGGTGGAGCATCAATACGGAGTTTTTGCTGCGCAAAGCAAATGCAGGCCGTAACGCCTGGCTGGACAGGCTGGTCCGTTTCGTCCTGGTCCTGTTTTTCGTCTATTTCTACGTTATCGGTCAAATGCTCATTGCCATCTTTTTGTTGTTCGGCATCATTATATACGGTCGCTGGGCAAAGCAACAGGCAAGTGGCAAGCCGTTTCCTTACGAGCATTTTATCGCGCTTGAAGAAAACCGGATGCTGCGCTTTTATCAGTTTGCCAACCTTTTCACTGATGTGCCGCATTTGAAAGGCAAGATCAAAGAGCGGCGCTGGCTGGACTGGCTTTACAGCTTCATCAAACCGGGACCGGAAAATGCCCATTATTATTTGGTGTGGCGGACGTTCATCCGCTCAGATGAATTGTTTTACCTGTGGGTCCGGCTGACCGCCATTTCAATGGCGGGGGCTTGGCTGATTCCATTTCCGGTTGCCGCTGGTATTTTTTCAGCCGCGCTAGCATTCGCTTCAGCCATCCAGATTTGGCAAGGCTTAAACCAAACCCATTATTTCCGGATGGATAACCTGTTCCCGCTAAGCAAGTTCAGCCGCGGACAGGCGGTCCGGAAACTTGTATTTAGAGTGCAGGCGCTGCAGGCGATTTTGGTCGCTGCCACAACAGCGGCGTCCGGTCAAACGCTCTTCGCTGCTATCATGCTGGCAATTGTCGCCGGAGTTTCTGCCGTGACTTTGCTGTCGATGAAAAATAAAAAAAGATAAAAGAATCCCCGCATCAGCTAGATGCGGGGATTTTATTATGGCTGATAGTTGATTGCTGCTGCGGCCAATGTTTTCGCCGCAATGAGCATCGCTTCTTCTTTAAAATCGAATTTCGGGTGGTGGTGAGGAAACGCTTCGCCATCAGGCATTGCACCAGTGAAGAAAAACGTGCCAGGCACTTTTTGCAGGTAATAGGCGAAATCTTCGCCGCCCATTTGCGCTGGGGCGTCATAAACTTCGGTGACACCAGGCACAGTGGCCGCCACATCTTTCAAGTACATCGTTTCTTCAAGGTGGTTGACGACAGCCGGATAGCCTCGCATGAAATTGAATTCAGCGGTGCTGTCTGTTGCGATGCTGGTGCCTTCAACCACGCGCTGCATTTCACGCTCCATCAGCAGGCGGTTTTCTTCAGTGAAAGTCCGCACCGTACCTGACAATTCCGCATGGTCGGCAATGATGTTATACGGGTTTTGCGCAACGAATGAAGTAACAGACAGAACAGCGGATTCGAGCGGATCAACGCGCCGCGCAACCAGTTGCTGCAAGTTCGTGACCAGCTGCGAGCCGATGACGACGGCGTCTTTCGTTTCATGGGGATTTGCGCCGTGTCCGCCGCTTCCTTGGATTTTGATCTTGAAAGCGTCCGCTGCTGCCATGAATGGCCCGACACGGTAATCGATTCTGCCGAACGGTGAAGTCGACCATAAATGTATACCAAAAATGACGTCGACGCCGTCCAATACGCCGGCTTCAATCATCGCCTGGGCTCCGCCCGGGGCCAATTCCTCTGCGTGCTGATGAATCAGTACATAAGTACCGCTCAGTTCACGGCGCATCATATGGAGGATTTTTCCCAAAACAAGCAGGGTGGCGGTATGGCCATCATGGCCGCAAGCGTGCATGACGCCAGATACTGTCGATTTATAGGAAACATTTTTCTGGTCGTCGATTGGCAATGCGTCAAAATCTGCACGCAAAGCCACTACTTTTCCAGGGCGTTCACCGTGAATCGTTGCTACAACGCCGTTTCCGCCGACGCCGTGTTTTACATCAACACCAAGCTGTTCGTAATAATGGCGGATATAATGGGCTGTTTTCGTTTCTTTGAAAGAAGGTTCCGGATGCATGTGAAGATGCCTGCGGATGTCCACCATTTCCTCGTAGGCTGTGTCCAATTCTGCATAAATCTTTTCTAACATTCAATTAGCTCCCTTCATTTGTCAAAATAATGATAATTAAATGATAGCATAAAAAAAGAGCCGAATGGCTCTTTTGTCAATAAGTGAAGTTCAGGTAAGACGCGATGAAGTAAATGATGATGATTGCCAATGAAGGCAGGGCATAAACCAGTGACGATATCGTCTTCTTTTGGAGCAGTGAAATTAACACAAGGATGCTCATGAAAAAGACTCCGACAGCAATGATCATATGCGAGCCTGAAACAGCTGATATGATTGGGCCGGCGGCATAAACCGGATCTGACAATGCTAGAATGATCATGTTGAAGATATTGCTTCCCAAAATTGCACCGACCGCCATATTGACGTTGCCGAGCCGCAATGCCACGAAAACAGCAATGGCTTCAGGAAGGGACGTAGTGGCGGCAATCAGGAAACTGCCGATAAAACTTGAACCAATGCCCGTGATGATAGCAATTTGATCTCCGAGAATGGACAATGCCGTACCGGCGCCCAAAATGATGAGCGCAGCGACGATAAACCTGAAGATGGCCGCTTTTGCAGAAAGATCAGCAGTAGGATTCGCTGGCTGGGTACCCGGAAGCTCAATAATGGCTGATGGTTCAGCTTTTGGCAACTTGTTAATGATGACCATGCCCGCGATGTAGCTGATGCCGATAATCAAGGCGTCAATGCCGATTCCGAAAACGGAAGCGTCAATCCGCAGCCAAAGCGCTGCTATGACAAGTGTCGTCAGGAAGAGTCCTAAAATGGCGGTATAAAAATGCTCGCGTTCCGCTATCGCTAGCATGCGTCTGCGGCGCAGCAGAAAATCGAAAACTGCCAAGATGAACAAATTGAACAAATTCGAACCGATCATATTGCCGACTGCGATGTCAGCATTGCCGATGGCGGCTGCTGAAAAACTCGTGGAAACTTCAGGCAGCGATGTCGCCCCGGCAAGCAGCAGCGTGCCGACCATCATGCCGCCCATTGCGGTCTTGTCGCTGATGACGTCCGCGTATTGCGATAATTTAATCGCCGCAAACACAGTCACTGCAGCGGCCAAAATAAAGTAAATAAAAACCACTGTAATGCTCCTCCAATCGAAACGCTTAGCCTCTATATAAAAGGCTAAGCGTTTAACATCTAGTTATTCTTCTTCTGGTTTAGCTTTATAGGTAGTGACATAAGAAGCGCCGGAGAAAATATTCGGACGTTTTTCAGCCGGTGCGCCTTCCGGTTTCGCATGTGCTTTCGAGAAAGCCTGTGATTCTTTCCACTTTTCAAAGAAGGCTGGGGATTCCCATTCGGTCAATACGACGTACGTATCTGAATCGAGCGGGCGCAGTACGCGGAAAGCAACATAGCCTGGTTCGTTTTCAATTGCACCGGCGCGGTTTTTGAAACGGTGTTCAAAAATCGGCCGTCCTTCATCAGTCACCGGAATGTTATTGAAAACAAAAAAGCCTTTTTCCTGGAATGTTCCCGTGCCATCAACCACTTCATAGCGGCGCGGTGTTTGGAAAATCGACTTGCCTTCCGTCTCATGCAGAAGCAATGTCGTGTTTTCCCCTTGCATCAACACCATTGTTTCATCGGCATGCTTTTCACGCATCTTTTTCATAAAGTCATAAGTGCCTGTCGTCATGAATAAATTCATCTGAATTCCTCCTTTAACTTATCTCTATATTATACAGCGTTCCCTCAACAAAATGCTGTGAAACCAAAATGGCAATCCGGTGAAAGCATAAGCGTCTAATTTATGACATTTGCATAAGTAATCTATACAATAGTATACGGAGCGTCTATAGTATAAACGGATATAGGATACAAAGGACGAAAAGAACCGAAGGGATGAAAATTACATGACACAATTTAACGATACGTTTTTGAAGGCGGCGCGCGGCGAAAAAACCGATCATGTGCCAGTCTGGTACATGCGCCAAGCAGGGCGTTCGCAGCCGGAATACCGGAAAATCAAAGAAAAATACTCGTTGGAGCAGATCACGCAACAACCGGAATTATGCGCATATGTCACCAAACTTCCGGTTGATCAATACAATGTGGACGCGGCTGTTTTGTACAAAGATATCGTGACGCCGCTGCCGGCAATCGGCGTAGACGTTGAAATCAAATCGGGCATCGGCCCGGTGGTCGACAACCCGATTCGCACGATGGCGGACATCGAACGCTTGGGCGAAATCAATCCGGAGCAAGATGTGCCATATGTTCTTGAAACGATCCGCATTCTGACGCAAGAGCAATTGAATGTGCCGTTGATTGGATTTTCAGGCGCGCCTTTCACGCTTGCGAGCTATATGATCGAAGGCGGCCCGTCCCGCAGCTACAATAAGACGAAAGCGATGATGGTGTCCCAGCCGCAAATGTGGTTCGCGCTGATGGACAAACTGGCGGATACAATCATCCCTTATGTGAAAGCGCAAATCAAAGCAGGCGCGAAAGCGATCCAGATTTTCGATTCATGGGTTGGCGCATTGAATGTGGAAGATTACCGGATTTTCATCAAACCGGTCATGGACCGTCTTTTTGCGGAGCTTCGTACAGAAGGGGTCCCGTTGATCATCTTCGGCGTCGGCGCGAGCCATCTCGCGAAAGAATGGCATGATCTGCCGGTCGATGTTGTTGGATTGGACTGGCGCCTGCCAATTACAGAAGCTCGGGAAATGGGTCTGACAAAAACCTTACAAGGCAACTTTGATCCATCTTATTTGCTGGCGGATTGGTCAGTTATCGAAAAACGCGTAAAAGCGATTTTGGATATGGGCATGCAGCAAGACGGCTATATTTTCAATTTAGGCCATGGCGTGTTTCC
Organism: Planococcus sp. TJ-301; assembly: GCF_058268475.1. Taxonomy (NCBI): domain Bacteria; kingdom Bacillati; phylum Bacillota; class Bacilli; order Caryophanales; family Caryophanaceae; genus Planococcus; species Planococcus sp. TJ-301. The sequence continues at coordinate 54,260 of NZ_JBZDOH010000004.1, forward strand.
GGAAGTGCAGCCTGATACATTAAAAAGATTGACTTCACTGGTACACGAATACAGTGCTGCCCACAAAGCAGGAAAGTAAAGGATCACAAATTTCTTATGGGGTGATAACGATGAAAAAGACAATGGGATTATTGGTGATGGCATATGGAACGCCATACGAAGAAAGCGATATTGAACGCTATTACACGCATATCCGCCGCGGCCGCAAGCCGAGCGAAGAAAGTTTGGAAGATTTAAAAGACCGCTATAAAGCGATTGGCGGCCTCTCGCCTTTGGCGAAAATCACGCAGGACCAGGCGGATGCGCTTTGCGCACGGTTGAATGAAACTCAAGATGACATCGAATTTAAGATGTACCTCGGCTTGAAGCATATCGAACCGTTTGTCGAAGACGGCGTCGAAGCGATGCACCGTGATGGCATCAAAGAAGCAATTTCAATTGTTTTGGCTCCGCATTTCTCGACATTCTCCGTGAAGTCATACAATGGCCGCGCGGCAGAAGCCGCTGAAAAAGCCGGCATCCAATTGACGTCTGTTGAAAGTTGGTATAAAGAATCGAAATTCATCCAATACTGGAGCGAAAAAGTGAGCGCGGCGTTTGCAGAGATGTCCGAAGAAGAACGCGCTAAATCATGCCTGATCGTTTCTGCGCATTCATTGCCGGAGAAAATCATTGCGAATGGCGACCCTTACCCGGACCAGTTGAAAGAAACGGCCGATTTGATCGCCCAAGCTGCTGGCGTTGAACGTTACGAAATCGGCTGGCAAAGTGCCGGACAGACTCCGGAGCCATGGATTGGGCCAGACGTCCAGGATTTGACACGCGAATTATATGATGTCAAAGGATATCGCTCGTTCGTTTACACGCCGGTAGGTTTTGTTGCCGATCACTTGGAAGTGTTATTCGATAACGATTACGAATGTAAAGTCGTGTGCGACGAACTCGGAGCGGCATACAGACGCCCGGAAATGCCAAACGTACAACCATTGTTCATCGATGCAATGGCCGACACGGTTATGAAAAAATTGGCTGAGTAATCAGCACTGATAGAAATGATGGGAAGGGGGGAGAATGTGGCCGAAGGAGCGCGTAAAGTAGCAGTTGTAGGCGGAGGGATTGCAGGTCTGTCGGCAGCGTACTATTTGCAAAAACAAGCAAGAGCTGAAGGGGTTTTACTGGATATTACTTTAATAGAAGCTGCGCACCGATTGGGCGGCAAAATCCAGACGCTTCGCAAAGATGGTTTTGTGATTGAGCGCGGACCGGACTCGTTCCTCTCCCGAAAAGAGAACATGATGGAGTTGGCTGAAGAATTGGGCATCAGCGGACAATTGATGGAAAGTTCATCCGGGCGTGGATGCGTTATGGTGGAAGACCGCCTGCATCCGATTCCAGATGGCTCAGTGATGGGGGTGCCGACCGAAATCGGTCCTTTCCTTGTGTCTGACCTTTATTCCTGGAGCGGCAAAATCCGCGCGGCAGGTGATTTGCTGTTGCCCAAATCGGACACATCAAAAGACCAGCCGCTTGGCCGGTTTGTCCGCAGGCGCTTCGGCAACGAAGTGGTGGACAACTTGATCGAACCGCTGTTCACTGCCATTTATGGAGGTGATATCGATAAGCTGAGCCTGCACGCAACTTTTCCGGCTCTCAGTGATATCGATCAGCGATACGGCAGCGTCATCCGCGGCATGAAAAAAAGCGGAGATTTCAATGCGGACGAGTTCAGCGCCAATGGGCTTGGCTCGTCGCAGAACTTCAAGCAAGGCATGGGCACGATCGTGGACGCGCTTGAAAGCCGTTTGGAAGATTGCACCGTTTTGAAAGGTGTTAAAGTGGAGAAACTTGAAAAGCAGAACGGGCAGACACTCTTGTCCTTGAATAACGATTCAGCCATTGGGGTGGACGAAGTGATTCTGGCGTTGCCGCACACGCGCATTTTTCCGCTGTTCGAGCAATATGGCTTGTTGAAGCCGCTGAAAGAAATGCCGGCGGCTTCAGTTGCCACGGTGTCAATGGCGTTTTCTGCCGAGCCTCTAAACTGCCTTACTGAAAATGCCGCGGGCTTTGTGGTCGCGCGAAACAGCGATATAGCGATCACATCCTGCGCTGCGTCGCACTTGAAATGGCCCGGCCATGCGCCGGAAGGGAAAATGCTGTTCAAGGCCTTCATCGGTAAAGTCGGCGATGAAACAGTCGTCGATCTTTCAGACAGTGAAATCGAGAAAACGGTATTGGCCGATTTGCGGAAATCGCTGAATCTGAAAGGCGACCCTGAATTTACTGTGGTATCGCGCTGGAAAGAAGCGCTTCCCCAATTTCTTGTTGGGCATCATGAACGCATTGAACAAGCGAAGCAAGAACTGAACACCGCTTTTCCGTCTATTCAGATGATCGGCAGTTCGTTTGAAGGCTTCAGGCTTCCCGGCTGCATTGAACAAGGCAAACTGGCGGCGCAGCAAGTAATCGCCCGCTGCCCGTCAAAGCATTTTAAAGCGGAGGAAGCAATATGAAAAAACTGATTATGATTATTTTGCTCTCGGCGCTGCTTGCAGCGTGCGGAGCGGGTGATGCCAATTCTGGCGACAATGATTTTGTTGTGGAAGAGCTGGTGGTTGAAATTCAGACGCCTGAACAAGTGGAAGCTGGACAAAAAATTCCTTTGCTTGCGAAAGTGACTCAAGGCGATGAAGCCGTGGAAGATGCAGATGAAGTGATTTTCGAAGTGTGGCAATCCGGCAGCCGCGACGATAGCGAGATGCTCGAAGCCAAGCACATTGGCGATGGCATTTATGAAGCCGAAACCATGTTCCAAGAAGGTTTGTATTTCACGTATGCCCACACCACGGCACGTCAGCTTCATGCTATGCCGAAGCACCAAATCACAGCAGGCAATCCGGACCCTGCATCAATCGTTCCGGATGACAGCAGTGAATCGGACAGTATGGAAAATATGGAAAAACATTCAGGGCATTGACCCTTTCAACAGCCGCCGACAATGTGCCGGCGGTTTTTATTTTGATAAGGGTTGAGATGTGGACTAGGGTTGAAAATACAGTATTTAGCTAGTGCCGGTTAAATTTCAAGCAACACATGCTAATAGCTGGCTGGTACAGGTTAATTTATCCGCCATGCCGGTTAACGCCGTCTTAACACACGTGAATCGAGCACAAAGAAAAAAGAGCAATCGAGAATTTCTCGATTGCTCTTTTCAAATAGATTTATAAATTATTGCAGGAATCGCATTTGCTGCCGTAGCATTCATGCTGCTCATCAACTTTTTCTCCACAAGTTGTACATTGTTTAGGGGGCAGATTCTTGAAAAATTCGACTACGTTTTCAATCATTATCTCCAACTCCTTTGTTATAGTACTGTTATCTTTAAATGAATTGTATTATAACAGTTTACTTCCGTCAACCCTAAACAGTGAAATATTTTAAAAAATCCGTTAAAATAGAAATAGATTAGTAATTTAAAGGAGAGAAACCATGTATTTCGTAGACAATAAAGGTATTACAGATCCCCGCATCAACTTAGCGATTGAAGAATATTTATTGAAGACAATGGATGTTGAACAAGATCCGTTCTTGCTGTTCTATATTAACGAGCCATCGATCATCATCGGCAAAAACCAGAACACAGCAGAAGAAATCAATACCGATTATGTCGATTCCAATGGCATCCATGTCGTGCGCCGGCTTTCAGGCGGCGGGGCAGTGTACCATGACCATGGCAATTTGAATTATAGTTTCATCACAGTCGATGACGGCGAAAGTTTCCGCAATTTCCGCAAATTCACTGAACCGGTAGTACAGGCGCTGCAAGGATTGGGCGTCAATGCGGAATTATCCGGGCGCAACGATTTGATGGCGGAAGGCCGCAAGATTTCGGGCAATGCACAGTTTTCCACAAAAGGAAGAATGTACAGCCACGGCACGCTCCTTTTCAATACAGAGGTGGAAGCAGTTGTTTCCGCATTGAAAGTCAGCAAAGAAAAAATCGAATCGAAAGGCATCAAATCGATCCGAAGCCGTGTAGCGAATATTTCCGAGTTTCTAGAAGCGCCGATGTCGGTAACGGAATTCCGCTCAGCGATTCTGCATTCGATTTTCGACGGCGAAGAAAATGTCCGCTACTACGAATTGACGGAGCAAGACTGGGTCGGCATCCATGAAATTTCGAAAGAACGCTATGGCAACTGGGATTGGAATTACGGCAAATCGCCGAAGTTTAACATCAAGCATTCCCATCGCTTTCCGGTCGGCGGCATTGACGTTCGACTGCAGGTCGAGAACGGAGTCGTCCAGGACGCCAGCATTTTCGGCGACTTTTTCGGTGTCGGCGATGTGTCTGAGATCGAAAACGCCATTACGGGCGTCAAATACGAGCGCGCTTCGCTTGACGAAGCCATTACTGGTTTTGATATTCCGAAGTACCTTGGCGGCATCACGAAAGAAGAATTCCTGAAATTAATTTATTAAGAATTGATGAAGAGCCTGCTATTGAGCAGGCTCTTTTGTTAAAATTGAAAGAAAACGAAAGGGGGAATCATTATGGCAGCACAACGGATTTTTATTGTGGAAGACGATTTGAAAATCGCTGCATTGCTGGCGGAAACGCTCCGCAAATACCATTATGAGGTGGCAACCGCACAGGATTTCGATCAGATCCTCGAAGAATTCGAAACTTTTGATCCCCATATGGTGTTGCTGGATATCAACTTGCCTTCATATGACGGCTATTATTGGTGCAGGCAGATGCGCCAGCGTTCGACTTGCCCAATCCTTTTCATTTCAGCGAGATCGGGGGAAATGGACCAGGTTTTTGCGCTTGAAAATGGCGGCGATGATTTCATCACGAAACCTTTCCATTACGAAATCGTCCTTGCAAAAATAAAGAGCCATTTGCGGAGAGCATATGGCGAATACGCTCCAAAACAGGAAGAGCGTTCGGTGAAAGCCGGTCGCATCATTTTGTTTCTTGAGCGTATGGAGCTCCACGTTAAAAACGATGCTATTCCGCTGCAGAAAAAAGAATGCACAATTATGGAGCTATTACTCGCGCAGTACCCGAAAGTGGTGACGCGTGAACAGCTGCTGGAAGAGTTATGGGACGACCAGGCGTTTGTCGATGAAAATACTTTGAACGTCAATATGACACGCGTGCGAAAAAAACTGGCGGATTACGGCGTCAAGTCGATGATTGAAACGGTGCGCGGGTCGGGCTACCGCTTGCTGATCGACGAGGAGGAATTATAATGCTGCGGCTGTTTTTTAAAGAGCATGCGGCGTTTATCGTATTCCAGGCCGCTTTGGTCGCGTTCATCATGGCGCTTTATTGGCTCGACGGATTCCGCAACGTCGACACGGCGATTTACTCGTTTGTTATTAGCACGCTGCTCGTGGCCGTTTTCCTGGCGACCCGTTTTTCGAAACGCTACCGCTTTTACCAAAAGATTTTAGCGGTGCCGGACCGGATGGAACACGCGTTGCAGCGCGATGGGAAATCGCCGGAGCAGCTGCAGAGTGAGAAATACATGCAGGAAATCTACCGCCTTTACCAAAACGAGGCGCAGGCGCTTTATGCCTCGCAGAAACGCCATCTGCAATTTATGAATCAATGGGTGCATCAGATGAAGACGCCTTTGTCGGTGATGCAATTATTGCTGCAAGAGCCGGAGAAATTGGATAAAAACAGCGTCCGCGAAGAAGTGGACCGGCTGAAGGCCGGGCTCGATACTGTACTGATGAATGCACGCCTCGATACATTTGAGGAAGATATGCACATTGACCAAGTGCAACTGCGCAGCATCGTCTCAGAAATCGTCAATGAAAATAAGCGGCTGTTCATTTCGAAACGGGTCTACCCGGAAATTGATGTCGACGACAAATATATCGTAGCGACCGATCGAAAATGGATGAAGTTCATCTTGGGCCAGCTGTTGACGAACGCCTTGAAATACACGTTTGAACCGGACAAGAAAGTGTATATAAAAGCGGATTGCGTTGCCGAAACCACGTTGTTGACGATACGCGATGAAGGGATCGGAATTCCGGCGTCTGATTTGCCGCGCGTCACGAGAGCCTTTTTCACAGGCGAAAATGGCCGCAAGACCGGTGAATCGACGGGCATGGGCTTATATTTGGCAAACGAAGTATGCAAAAAACTCGGACATCAGCTGATGATCGATTCATCAATCGGTGAAGGAACGGCGGTGTCCGTGTTATTCCGCAACCAGGATTCTGCAACAGGGGGAAATGACAATGCCGTTATTGAAAATCGAAGAAGTGACGAAAGTGTACGAAGGGAAAGTGACGCACCGCGCGCTCAATCAGCTGAGCTTTGAAGTGGAAAAAGGCGAGTTTCTGGCCGTCATGGGACCTTCCGGCAGCGGCAAGACGACGCTGTTGAACCTGATTTCGACAATTGATACGCTGACCGCGGGGGAGATCCTTATCGACGGGGTCGATCCGCACGGTTTGGACAAAAACGAGTTGGCGCTTTTCAGACGCCATAAACTGGGCTTTATCTTCCAGGATTTCAATTTGCTGCAGATGTTGACCGTCGAAGAGAACATGGTGCTGCCGCTGACGCTGGACTATGTGCCGACTGATGAAATGGCTCGGCGTGTATTTGAGCTGGCGCAGAAACTCGGCCTTGAATCGATTCTCCATAAACGCCCCAACGAAATTTCTGGCGGTGAAGCGCAGCGGACAGCCATCGGCAGGGCGTTAATCCACAACCCTTCGCTCATTCTAGCCGATGAACCGACGGGCAACCTCGATTCCAAAGCTTCGCGCGACGTGCTTGAATTATTGAAAAGCGTCAGTGAAGAAAGCGGTACGACAATCGTGATGGTTACCCACGATCCGATTGCAGCGAGCTATTGCGACCGCGTGTTATTCATCAAAGACGGCGAGTTTTTCAATGAAATTTACAGCGACGAGCGCCGCCAAACATTCTATCAAAAAATCCTTAACGTCTTATCCTTGCTGGGAGGGAACGTGAATGACCTTTCGGCAGCTCGCTTACCGTAATGTGTTCAGGAACCGCCGAAGCTACGCGGCATTCTTTTTAGCGAGCGTCTTTTCGGTCATGGTGTTTTTCGTCTATTCCATGTTCATCTTCCATCCGCTGTTTGCGGAAGATGGCTTGCAGCAGCTCGCGGTGCGCGGCATGTTCATCGCGGAAGTGGTGCTTTACATCTTTACGCTGTTTTTCCTGTTTTATTCGATGAGCGCTTTTTTGCAGGCGCGTTCAAAAGAGTTCGGCATTCTCATGCATTTGGGAATGACGAAAAAGCAGCTCAATAAATTGGTCTTTTTCGAAACAATGATTCTTGGGACGGTGTCGACCGTTGCCGGAATCGCATTAGGCTTCGCATTTTCCAAGTTCTTCTTTATGATCGGCCGTGAAATCATGGAGCTTGAAGCGCTGCCTCTTTATGTGTCGTGGAAGCCGTTCGCTTTGACGATCGGTGCATTCGCCAGCCTGTTCATCATCATTTCTTTCGTCAGTGTCGCTTTTGTGCGGACAAAAGGAATATTGGATCTGCTGCAAGGTTATTGGAAAACGGATGAATTCACGCAAAGCTCCAAATGGCTCTCAGCGCTTGGCTTTGTTTTGCTGGCAATCGCCTATGCCCTTGCTGCGATGGTATCGGACAGCACAGTTTACACGATGGCATTCATCATCCCACCGATTGCAACGCTTGGAACCTATCTTTTCTTCACGCATTCCATCCATTCGCTGCTCCAATTCTATAAACGCAGCCGAGGCGTTTATTGGCACAAGACCCGGCTGGTGGCGATTGCCGAAGCTTCCGTTAAGCTGAAGGACAGCGCTCAGATGTTCTTTATCGTAACAATCGTTTCGACAGTCGCTTTCTTGACCGTCGGAACGCTTGCTTCGTTCATGTCCTACACGGGCGATTTTCGCGAATCAAATCCGCTCGGACTTATCTATATTTCATTTAATGGCAATAGCGAGGAGCAGGAGCACGTAGAACGGCTCATTTCCCAATTGGAAGGCAAAGAGCTGGAGTACGATATGGTACCGCTGATTGTGAAGCGCCAAACCTCGACGATGTCAGGCAACGATGTCGATATCGTGCGGACATCTGATTTTAACCGCTTAGCATTGACGCTCGGTTTTGATCCGGTTGACCCGGAGCGGGGGGAAGGGATTTTCATCCCTTACTCGCAAGAATCGCTGGAGGAATTGGGCGAAGTCAGCGTGGAAACAAGGCTGATGGAAAGTGACATCGATTTATCGCTTGGCGAAGTTTATCCCCATGTCATGTTTCCGGTCAACACCGTGAACTTTAACAGCATTGTCGTCAACGATTCCGATTATGCCGCGATTGATGAACCGCTGGCCGGATTCGGCGACGGGGAATCGACGTTCACGTATTATGCATTTGATATTCCGGACTGGGAAGAAACGGTCAGTGTTGGCAAAGAATTGACCGGCATCATGCAGCAGGCTGTCGTGCAAGAGGATTTCCGCGATTTGAGCTTTTTCTTCGTCAATCCAGGGGAAGATTACCGCCTGTTTAAATCGTCTTTCGCTATTCTGCTGTTCATCGGCGTGATGGTGGCGGCCGTCTTCTTATTGGCTGCGGGCAGTTTCATCTATTTTAAATTGTATACAGGGCTGGAGCGGGATCGCAGGCAATACTCTTTGCTAGTGAGGCTCGGCATGACGGAAAAAGAACTTGGCAAAATCGTCAACCGGCAGCTCATGCCGCAATTTTTCCTGCCTTGGGGCGTTGCGCTGCTCCACAGTACATTTGCATTCATTTCGCTGCAAGTAGTATGGGATGAATTTGCGGAATTGTCGATTGTCGGTGAAATGGTGTTTGTGCTGAGCGGCTTCACGATTGCGCAAATCCTCTATTTCTTCTTGATCCGTTGGCGTTATATAGAACATCTTCGAGCATCGTAAATTTTACGATGCTTGTTGTATTGTCTGAAGATTTCTTTTATAATGAAAACAGCGTCAATAATGAATGAGTATTCATTCAATATGAAAGAGGGATGGGAAATGAATTTAGTTAAGAGCGTCCATGAAATTTCACTGCAAAATCCGGGTAAAACCGCGTACAACTTTATGGGGAAAGATACATCGTACCAAGAATTTGACGGATCAGTCGCAAAATTCGCCGGTGCTCTGCAATCGCTTGGGATCAAAAAAGGGGACCATGTAGGATTCTTGCTGAGCAACACACCGCATTTCATGATTGCCTTATACGCAACGATGCGGGTTGGCGCTACAGCTGTGCCGATCAACCCTATCTACACACCAGATGAAATCGCTTACATCGTGAAAGATAGCGATGCCAAGGTGGTCATTGCACTTGATGCGCTGCTCCCGCTGGTTGAAAAAGCACATGGGGCACTGCCGTCGGTTGAAGCGTATATCATCTGCGAAACCGACCCTTCGGCGGCCGAGAAAATGGCTCAACTGCCAGAGGCGGTCAAACCGAAAGTGCATTCGTTCACCCAGCTATTGATGGCCTCCCCGGCATTCGAGGGTTCCGCCGAGTTGCAAGGCGATGATGTAGCCGTCATCCTTTATACATCCGGCACTACGGGCAAACCGAAAGGTGCAATGTTGACGCACGAAAATCTTTACTCAAATGCGCGCGATGTCGGTGTTTACCTGCAAATGAATGCTGAAGACCGCATTGTTGCGACATTGCCGGTATTCCATGTTTTCGCATTGACTGTCGTAGTCAACGCACCGCTAATGATCGGCGCTACAATTATCTTGGTGCCGCGCTTCAACCCGGTAGAAGTGTTCGAGACGATCAAGTCGCAGCGCGCGACTGTTTTCGCCGGAGTGCCGACAATGTATAATTTCATGTACCAGTTCCCGCATGCGAAAACCGAAGACTTCGCGACGGTGCGTTTGGCGATTTCCGGCGGGTCTGCCTTGCCGGTAGCGCTGCTGCATAATTTCGAAGACAAATTCCAAGTACGCGTGTCCGAAGGCTACGGCTTGTCGGAAGCTTCACCTGTAACTTGCTTCAACCCGATCGACCGCGAACGCAAAGCGGGTTCGATTGGAACGTCTATCGTCAACGTCGAGAACAAAGTTGTCAATGAACTTGGTGAAGAAGTCGCGGTTGGTGAAGTGGGCGAATTAATCGTTCGCGGTCCAAACGTCATGAAAGGCTATTACAAGCTGCCGGAAGAAACAGCAGCTGCCTTACGCGATGGCTGGCTTTACACGGGCGATTTGGCAAGAGTGGACGAAGAAGGCTATTTCTATATCGTTGACCGCAAAAAAGACATGATCATTGTTGGGGGCTTCAATGTCTACCCGCGCGAGGTCGAAGAAGTGTTGTTCGCGCATCCTGGCATTGTGGAAGCCGCAGTTGTCGGATTGCCGGATCCGAATTTCGGCGAAAGAGTCAACGCGTATGTCGTATTGAAAGACAATTCGGTGACGACGGCGGAGCTTGAAACTTATTGCGCCGAGCATTTGGCGAAATACAAAGTGCCGCGCCATTTTGAAATCCTTGAGGAATTGCCAAAAAACACGACCGGTAAAATTCTTCGCCGTTCATTGAAAGATCAGGCAATGAGCAAATAACCATTCAAGCGGCCCAGGCTATTCCAGCCTGGGCCGCTTTTTTCACTGTCCAGAAGGCAGCGGCATCTATTTGATTGAAAAGACAGACATTTTTACTTATAGTAGAAGAGCAACTATTACGTTTTTCGAAATAAATCGACAGGGGGATTTTACATATGAAAAAGGCAGTCGAAATAAAAGACTTAACCCGATTGGCATCAGTGACCGACCCGCATATTTCGCCGGACGGCACGCAGCTGTTATTTGTCCGTACGCAGATGGATGAGGAAAACAACACATACGTTGCGCATCTTTTCCATGGCGATCTACAAAGCGGGAAAATCACGCAGTGGACGCACGGCAAAGACCGCGTTTCGTCGCCCGCTTGGTCAGAAGACGGCGAAATGGCGGCGTTTTTATCGACAAGAGACGACAAGAACCAGCTGTATGTAATGCCAGCGACAGGCGGAGAGGCGCGTGCGCTCACCGATTTCGAAAAAGGCGTCAATTCGTTCCGCTGGTCGCCCTGCAATAAAAGGATCTGGTTTGATGCAATGGTGAAAGACGGCAAAACATTTACCGATAAAGAGGACAAAGAAGACAAAGAAGACCGCAAAGACAAGAAGCATCCTCAACCGATATTTGTCAGCCAAATGAAATACAAGATGGATGGCATGGGTTTGGTGCCGCAGGACGAGCACCGCCAAATCGGTTCGGCCGATATTGAATCGAAAGAGATTGAACAATTGACGTCAGGCAATTTCCATTATAATTTGGAAGCCGTTTCGCATGACGGATCGAAATTGGCGTATGGAGTGGTGCGGGAAGAAAATCTCGATTTCGTTTTCCGCCAGCCCCTTTATTTGTATGACATCGAATCGAAAACGGAAACGGCAGTGGCGGATGGAGAGGGATCCTTCGATGGAGCCGCTTTCTCATTCGACGATGCGAAGCTTGCGTATATCAGCAGCACGCGCCAATTCGAAAACGCGACACACACCGAGGTGTCCGTCTACGACATCGCCTCAAAGACTAGCATGTGCCTGACTGAAGGCATCGACGCACCGGTCGGCGATTATGTAGTGGCTGACCATCAACAAGGAGCCGCAGCACCCGCAGTTGTTTGGACAAAAGATGATCATTTATACTTCCAGGTTTCGACGATGGGCGACGTCCGGCTGTATTTCGCTTCCCTTGACGGGGCGGTGTATCCAGCCTCACCCGAAATGGAGCATATCTACGGATTTGATATTGCCCGCAATGGCGAGTTCGCGGTCGCGGCAATCAGCGATCCGGTCAATCCGGGGGAATTATACAAACTCACCATCGCTACCGGTGAACGGGAAGCTTTGACCGTTTTCAATAACTCTTATTTGGAAAACACGGAATTGGTCATGCCCGAGGCAATCGTTGCCGAAGGGGCCGATGGATGGCCTGTTCATGGCTGGCTGATGAAACCGCAGAGCTTTGCAGAAGGTGAAAAATATCCGCTTGTCGTCAATATTCACGGCGGTCCGCATGCGATGTACGCCAATACGTTTGTCCACGAAATGCAGCTGCTCGCTGCCCGCGGGTTCGGCGTGTTGTACGTCAATCCGCGCGGCAGCCATGGCTATAGCCAGGAATTTGTCGACGCCGTGCGCGGCGACTACGGAGGCAACGACTACGAAGATATCATGAAATCGCTGGAAGCCGTGATTTCCGAAAACCCTTGGATCGACACCGAGCGTTTGGGCGTGACAGGCGGAAGCTACGGCGGATTTATGACGAATTGGATCGTCAGCCGAACAAACCGTTTTAAAGCGGCTGTTACGCAGCGTTCGATTTCCAACTGGGTATCGTTTTTCGGCGTTTCAGATATCGGTTATTATTTCAGCCCCTGGCAAATCGGTGCGGACATGGGCGATGTTGATAAATTATGGCATCATTCACCGTTGAAATACGTGGCGGATGTAGAGACGCCATTATTGATTTTGCATTCGGAAAATGATTATCGCTGCCCGATTGAACAATCAGAACAACTGTATGTGACGCTTAAGAGCCTGGGTAAAGAAACCGAATTCATCCGTTTCCCGGAAGCCGACCATAATTTGTCGCGTACCGGAAAACCGAATCTGCGCTTTGTGCGCCTCGAGCAGATTGCCGGCTGGATGGAAAAGCATTTGGCTTGATCAATCTCAACAGGAGAAAAACGAAAGCCGGAAAACACCCGAACTTCATCGGGGTTTTCCGGCTTTTTGCGTTTTCCAATGAGCCTAAGTTTTATAAGGCAAGAAGGGTGAGCCAAAAAATATGAAGAAGCAAAATCAGCGAGTAGAGTGTATTTGCAGAAATGAAGAAGTAAAGCCAGAGGCGGGATTGGATGTCAACGAATGGCGTGAAAAGAAGCCCGGAAAGGCATAGCGAAAGCAGAACTTTGATTGCCAAAATAACACCTGGAGAGAATGAGCTCAATAATGGATTGGCTTCGGTGATAAAACCGGATGTGATTCCAAAGAACGTCAGTAATCCATCTGCTGCATTCAAAATGGCGAGTGCCCAGACCTGATTTTTTAAAGGCGTGCCGCGTTTAGCCACAATCATATTCACCTCCATTTTCTGCATGCATCATGGTGTCTGAGTGTTCTTTTATTAATAAGAAATACCCTTTTTTCTATCATTTACACATACATTTGAACTATTATTATTTAATATTTTTTAAAAAATATATTAAAAGTAGTTCTTTTTTCTCTATTTTGGCAATCTCGGCTTATGGCTAAGAGCTCTTTAAATGATAGGGGGAGAATGCTTATCCATTAACTGGCCTTAAATCGGCGTTGACATGAAGTGTGGAAGAATTAACAGGTACTAGCAAGAATCAACATGCGTTGCTTGAACGTTAACCGGCACTAGCAAAAAGTAGAAGACGGCAATAAAAAAAGACTGCAGGCAAATTCGAGAAAATCGAATTTGCCTGCAGTCTGGACACGCCTAAGAGTGGAGCGTTTGGTTTTTTTGTGTGCAGTGCCATCTCGATGAAAAAGTTTGTTTTTCATCGAATTCTTGTATGTGCAGCCGGTCGGCTTTGAAGCCTGTTGCATACTTGATTTTATTGCGCTTTTCTTCGAGCAGCAGGTTGTTGATCCACTGCTCGGCTACAGCGGCCAGTTTTTCGCGCTGTCCCTTTGCCCCGCTGCATATTGTGATAAAGGAATAATCCGTTAAGTTCGCCTTTTCCCTTTTAAGGAAAGTCCGCATTGGCGCAGCAATCTTTCCCGCCCAGACCGGGGTAAGCAAAATGACCGGCCCGTAGTCTTTAACATCGAAATCGAAAGGGGCGAGCCGCGAATCACGTTTCACCAGAAAATCAATGAAAATGGAAAAGCTTTGCGTTTTCTCCGCTCTATGATTTCGTACATCGTGCATCCGATTCTGTCGCGCAATTCAACAGCCGGCTTTACATTATTTTCCTTTGAAAACGGGTTTGCGTTTTTCGCCGAATGCAATCAGTGCTTCTATGCGGTCTTCGGTTGGAATTGTCATTTCATACGCTTTGCGTTCAATGTGAAGTCCGGTCTGCAAGTCAGCGTTCATGCCGTTCTTGATGGCGAATTTCGCTTGCTGAATGGCAATTGGGCCGTTCGCCAGCATCATGTCAGCGAATTGGCCGGTTACTTGGATCAACTCGCTGCGCGGAGCCACTTTCGTCGCAATTCCGTAAGCAAGGGCTTCATCAGCTTTTAGGCGGCGTGCCGTCAAAATCAATTCCAGTGCTTTCGCTTCGCCGATTAAACGAGGCAGGCGTTGTGTGCCGCCGGCTCCGGGGATAATGGCCAGGCTCGTTTCTGTTAGGCCGAGCAATGTATCATCCGCCACAATGCGGAAATCGCACGCCAGCGCAAGTTCCATGCCGCCGCCGAACGCGAAGCCGTTGATCATGGCAATCGTCGGCTGAGGCAGATTCTCGATTGTCGAAAAGACTTCACCGATTTTATAAATGTTGCGTTTTACATGCTGTTCAGTCAGCGTCTTCCGTTCTTTTAAATCAGCGCCTACACTGAATGCTTTCTCTCCAGCGCCTGTGAATACAACAAGGCGGATGTCCGGATTGATGCGGATCGCTTCAACCACTTGGCCGAGCTCCGCAAGCATATCGTAATTGAAGGCGTTCATGGAATCAGGGCGGTTTAACGTGATGAACGCCAGGTTCCCTTGTTGTTCGTAATGAATTGTGTCCATTTTTCTCCCCCTTAAAGTGTTTCCTTCTTCTAAAAACATACCATTTTTTGGACTATTGTGCTATCCCGCTCTATAATTAAGCGCAGAGAGGGGGACACGCATTCATGAATCAGTTTTCATTCATTCGCATTTATCGCATTGTCTTCATGGCCGTTAAATTTTATACGCAAGCCACGTTGTTCCAACGGCGCCACCGTGGCGCCTGGAATCCTCTCGTCGAGGAGAAATGGAACACCCTGGTAACGAAACAAGCGAAACAATACAAGACATTGGCGCTGAAACTCGGCGGCCTGATGATCAAGATGGGGCAGTTCCTGTCAACACGGGCAGATATCATGCCAAAGTCCTTTCTCGAAGAGCTCGAGGGGCTGACGGACCGTGTGCCTTCAGTAGAACGTGAAAAAATCATATCTGTGTTGGAGACAGAATGGAATTCCCCTTATTCCAGCTATTTGGCGGGACTGTCTGAAGGAGCGGTTGCTTCCGCATCTATAGGAGAAGTCTATAAAGGGACGCTGAAAGACGGCACTGTTGTCGCCGTGAAAATCCAGCGCCCGGGAACTGAGAAATTGCTGCGGGCAGATTTTCAGGCGATGCGCATTGTCATCTGGTTTATGAAGACCTTTACGCCGCTCTCCAAACAAATCAATTTCACTCAGCTGTTCGGGGAAATGACCGAAACGATCGGTGCGGAATTGAACTTCCTTCAGGAGCTGCAAAGTGGACGCGCGTTCGCGGACCGTTTTTCCGAAATGGACGGCATTCGTTTTCCTGTCTATTTTGATGATTTGTCGACGCGCCGCGTCCTTGTCATGGAATGGATCGAGGGGGCACGCATCACCGACTTGGCCTTTATTGAAAAAAATGGAATCGACCGCCACGAAATCGCGGAGCGGCTGTTCATCCTGTTCCTCGAACAGATTTTATACGGCGGACAATTCCACGCTGACCCGCACGGCGGGAACATTCTACTGAAGCCTGATGGCACGATTGTGCTGATCGATTTCGGCATGACGGGCACAATCACGACCGCGGATTCACAGGCTGTCCTGCGCATTGCGGAAGGCATTATCTTCAAAAATTACGAATTGGTTCTTGATGCGCTTGAAGAGCTCCGGTTCTTATTGCCGCAAGCTAACCGTGAGCTTTTGGCCGATACGATTTCCCGATTGGTCGCTGCATACGAATCAGACGAGCTGATGCAGATGGACAGCTTTGTCGTGGAGCGGCTGTTCAAGGACATGCAAAACATCGTCCGGACACAACCGGTACAGCTGCCAGCTGAGTTCGCATTCTTCGGTCGTGCGGCTTCAATCTTTGTTGGCGTGCTGAACGTCCTGGATCCAGGCATTGACCTCTTGGCATTGGCGCGGCCGCGCGTTCTTGAATGGGCGTCGACTCAAAAAGAAGGCAAGCCTGTCTTCGGTAAAAGCGATGTGCTGCGCTGGGTGCTGAACGCCTCGGGCCCATTCCGGGTGTTGCCGCAGAAAGTCATCAGCTATTTGGAAGAGCCGGAGCGGATGCGCCATTACATCGAAAATCGCGACGGACGCAATCGCCAGCATGAGCGCGATCTGCAGAGCCGGATGTTTGCCGGCATGTTCACCATCCTGTCGTTCGCTGGCATCTCGGTTTCGGTGTGGTTCTGGCATGAGCCGTTCATGTGGGTGTCTTCCGGATTTTTCGTCGGATCATTATGGGTTTACCGTTCAATTAAATGAAAAGAGCTGTCCGGAATTCTGTTTTACAGACTTCCGGACAGCTCTTTTTTTCATGGCAAGGGTGTATTCATGCGAGTTGAATTATGATTCTTCTTATTAGTACTGCGCAAAACTGCCTCGCTTGCCGCGGGCAAGACATTGGCCGCAGCCTGCGAGACCAATGTCTTTGTCTCGAAGCTAGCGAAGCGATGCAGAGACAGGGACAGAGTCTTACTGAAGTTTCCGCAATTTTATTCCGTGTCTACAAAAATAGCAGAACCTACTAAGCTCTTTATTTTTCAAAGAGCTTACCAGCGAAGGCGCGGCCAAGGGCTAGGCAAGGGAATAGCCAAATGGAATTTGGACCATTTCCTTTGCTTCGAAGCTAGCGCAGCGATGCAACACACTTTCATGTCTCGAAGCTAGCGAAGCGATGCAGAGACAGAAGCAGAAGATTCTGGCAGAAAGCCAGGCGTTCTTTGCCTGGCTTTTTGCGACAAGCTTGCGCAGGAGCAATCATCCTAGCCTTACCCAAAGCGTCCGAAGCAGTTTTAAATGAGTTACTTCTTTAATTCAACTTATTAAATAAAACTCCAGAAAGGATTATTTGACGGAGGCTATTGCAATTTTAGGAAATGGCGCTAAAATTAAAAATAAGAACAAACGTTCCCTTTTTGAGGAGGTGCTAAAAATGCCGTTAATCTCACAAGAGGAAATCGTCTATTTTGAAAAAGCGATGTATTTGCCGATGGTGCTGATCATTCTGGAGCGCGACCGTGCATTATTCGAACAGGGTCCTTTTAAGTTGAAGAGGCCGTATGTTGAATTGGTGGATGGAGCGATTCGGAAAGTTCAGAGGGAGCTGAAGGAAACGAACATCCATATGCGCAAGCAGCATATGAAAATGCTGAAGGGGACAGGCGATGATACCTTTACTGAATATGTCTTTTACCATGGGGGCTATGAAGATCACAGGCGCTATTTGAATTTGCGCCTACGCAATCAAGTGGAGGAGCTGCTGCGAATTTATTTGGCGATGGCACACCGGGAGATTTGACCAGGTCCACCAGCCTCAATATGAACAGCGGCTGAAGTTTCGGCGGTCAATCCATCGGATGCTGAGCGCGGGGCGGATACCGCCGTTTCGTCAAATAGACCATCTGCTGCTTGTGGATTTGTTGGGAATTCCTGAAAAAGCGGCGCAGCGAACCGGCAAACGAATGCTGATTTCTGAGGGCGATGGGCGACACGTCGAGTGGTACGCTTATGCCGTTGCTCAAGTGTACAAGGCTTCCTTTAATGGTGTCTTCGCTGTCGATCAACTCGACTGCATCAAAATTGAACCAGACCGAATCACGGTTCTTCGGTGAATGGGTAGGAAAGAAAATGAGTGGGCTGCCGTAATATTCCCCAATGATGACAGGAGGTTTATGTTTGACCCGGATCGCTTTCTGGGAATAGAGGGTGGCGCTTTCGAGGGATCCCCTGTAAAATCTGCACGAAGAGCTGATGATTTTATAGACGGATTCCTCTACGATGAATTCGCTGCGGTCTTCAATGACCCGCGTCCAGTTTCTGTGGCCGTCAATATACGGCAGAAGTGCGTAGGTATTGCTGCACACCGTATATGATAAGAGCTGATGATTCTTTTTTCTCATGAATTATACACCCCTCAAATTTACTATACATATAACATTATAAGGAAAAAATGCAAATTAGCAAAGGCTTTACTACGGAAAATAAAATATTTTCTATTTCATTAGAATTTTCAAAAAACGATTGTTCTTTCAGAATTTATATTGTATACTAATGAAAAGCATTCGGGGTGATGAAGAATGGAAAACTATTATTCTTATGCTGATTTCATGAAAGCGATGGCTCAAACAAAGAAAGCGACCGAAGCGGAAAAACTTCTGAACGATATCTATTTGGATCTGTTCCTGAAGCATGTTCACCGCTCTCAGCAAGAAGAGCAGCTGATGAGCCTCATCGACGAAGCCCTGGACAATAACGACCGTAAAGCATTCAACACGTATAGCGAGCAATTGAAGACCCTAAAACACGAAGAAGAATGAGTAAGCAGCTTTTTATAGAATGTTATCAAAAATGCATCGGACCTAGTCCGATGCATTTTTTTGCACGTTTACGCAGTGCAGGCGCCCCTTGAAGCAGGATTGGTTCTTCCCTGCCAACCTGCAGATCCAAAAGAAATAGTGAAAAAACATACGTTCGCTTTTTGTTAGGGTATTTTTAGGGCATATGATAAAATAGAGACAATGAACGAACGGAGGGCATTAACCATGAAACAGGAATTCAATCTTCAGGCACCCTATGAGCCTGCGGGCGATCAGCCGGCTGCAATTACCGAACTGACACAAGGAATCATCAACGGCAAGAAATGCCAGACGCTGCTCGGAGCGACAGGGACAGGGAAGACGTATACAATGTCAAACGTCATCCAGCAAGTGAAAAAGCCGACGCTCGTGATGGCGCACAACAAGACTTTGGCTGGTCAGCTGTACAGTGAATTCAAGGAATTCTTTCCGGACAATGCAGTTGAGTATTTTGTCAGTTATTATGATTATTACCAACCGGAAGCTTATGTGCCGCAATCCGATACGTTTATCGAGAAAGATGCCAGTATCAACGATGAAATCGATAAACTTCGGCACTCGGCGACGAGTTCATTGTTCGAACGCGATGACGTCATCGTCATTGCTTCAGTATCTTGCATTTATGGCCTGGGTTCTCCGAAAGAATACCGGGAGCTCGTGGTTTCACTGCGCAAAGGGATGGAAATCGAGCGTAACCAGCTGCTGCGAAAACTGGTCGATGTGCAATACGAGCGCAATGACATCAACTTTATCCGCGGCACATTCCGTGTACGGGGCGATGTAGTAGAAATCTTCCCGGCATCGCGCGATGAACGCTGCCTGCGCGTGGAGTTTTTCGGCGACGAAATCGACCGCATCCGCGAAGTCGATGCGCTGACCGGTGAAATCATCGGCGAACGTGAACACGTCGCGATTTTTCCAGCGTCCCACTTTGTTACCCGCGAAGACAAAATGGTCAAAGCGATCGCCAACATTGAAGAAGAGCTGGAAGAGCGCTTGAAAGAAATGCGCGCTGAAGACAAGCTGCTTGAAGCACAGCGGCTGGAACAGCGAACGCGCTACGATTTGGAAATGATGCGCGAAATGGGCTTCTGCTCAGGCATCGAAAACTATTCAAGGCATCTGACGCTGCGCCCGGCTGGCGCGCAGCCTTATACGCTCATCGATTATTTCCCGGAAGATTTCCTGTTGGTGGTCGATGAAAGCCACGTCACGCTGCCGCAGGTGCGCGGCATGTTCAATGGCGACCAAGCACGCAAAAAAGTGCTCGTCGACCATGGTTTCCGCCTGCCTTCGGCGATGGACAACCGCCCGTTGACCTTCACGGAATTCGAGGAGCATATCCATCAGGCGGTGTTCGTGTCAGCGACGCCGGGGCAATATGAACTTGATCACACGCCGGAAATGGTCGAGCAGATCATCCGGCCGACAGGGCTCCTGGATCCGACCATCGAAGTGCGCCCAATCGAAGGACAGATTGATGATTTAATGGATGAAATCCGACAGCGTACAGACCGCAACGAGCGGGTCTTGGTGACGACGTTGACCAAGAAAATGTCGGAAGACCTCACCGCTTATCTGAAAGAAGCGGGGATCAAAGTCAATTACCTCCATTCCGAGATCAAAACACTTGAACGCATCGAAATCATCCGTGAACTGCGCATGGGCGTCTACGACGTTCTTGTCGGCATCAACTTGCTGCGTGAAGGGCTGGATATTCCGGAAGTGTCGCTCGTGACGATTCTGGATGCGGACAAAGAAGGCTTCCTGCGCTCTGAGCGTTCATTGATTCAGACGATGGGCCGCGCCGCACGTAATTCGAATGGCCATGTCATCATGTATGCCGATAGAATGACGGATTCGATGACGAAAGCGATTGATGAAACGGCGCGCCGGCGCACAATCCAGGCTGATTATAATGAAGAACACGGCATCACGCCGATTACAATACAAAAGAAAATCCGCGACGTCATCCGCGCCACAGAGGCTGCAGAAGAAGGCGAAGAATATGTGTCAAAAGCGGTTTCGGGCAAAAAGCTCAAGAAAGAAGAGCGCGTAAAACTCATTTCCCTGCTCGAAAAAGAGATGAAAGAAGCGGCCAAAGCGCTTGATTTTGAACGCGCAGCTGAATTGCGCGATACAGTGCTTGAATTGAAAGCGGAAGGATGATTAGACTTGAAAAACCAAGAGATACGCATACAAGGCGCACGCGCACATAATTTAAAGAATATAGATGTTGTTATCCCGCGGGACCAACTCGTTGTCATGACGGGATTATCAGGTTCCGGAAAATCTTCATTGGCGTTCGACACGATTTATGCGGAAGGGCAGCGCAGGTACGTTGAATCGCTGTCTTCTTATGCGCGCCAATTTCTAGGGCAAATGGATAAGCCTGATGTGGATTTGATTGAAGGGCTGTCCCCGGCTATTTCGATCGACCAAAAAACAACGAGCAAGAATCCGCGTTCCACAGTCGCGACAGTGACAGAAATCTACGATTATATGCGTTTGATGTATGCGCGGGTCGGGAAACCGATCTGCCCGAACCACGGCATTGAAATTTCATCACAGACCATCGAACAGATGGTTGACCGGATCGTGGATTATCCGGAACGCACAAAAATGCAGATTCTTGCTCCAATCGTCTCCGGGCGTAAAGGAACACACGTGAAACTTTTGGAAGACATTAAAAAACAGGGTTATGTCAGAGTACGCATCAACGGCGAATTGATTGACCTGGATGACGACATCAACTTGGATAAGAACAAAAAGCACAATATTGAAGTGGTCATCGACCGGATCGTCATGAAAGACAATATCGCTCCGCGCCTCAGTGATTCACTTGAATCCGCATTGCGGCTGGCTGAAGGACGCGTATTGGTTGATGTCATGGAAAAAGAAGAATTGCTGTTCAGTGAACACCATGCTTGCCCGATTTGTGGATTTTCAATCGGCGAATTGGAGCCGCGCATGTTTTCGTTCAACTCACCGTTTGGCGCATGTCCGGAATGCGACGGTTTAGGCCATAAACTGGAAGTGGACCCTGAACTCGTGATACCGGACTGGAACTTGTCTTTAAAGCAAGGGGCCATCGTTCCTTGGCAGCCGACAAGCTCCCAATATTATCCGCAGCTCCTGCAGGCAGTTTGCAAACATTATAAAATCGACATGGATATCGCAGTAAGCGATCTGCCGGAAGAACACATCAATATTTTGATGCGGGGTTCTGGCTCAGACAAAATCCGTTTCCGCTACGAGAACGATTACGGGCAAATCCGCGATAACCACATCAATTTTGAAGGCGTGCTGTCGAACGTTGACCGCCGCTACCGTGAAACATCGTCGGATTATATCCGGGAACAAATGGAGAAATTCATGGGGCAACAGCCATGCCCGACTTGCGAAGGCTACCGCTTGAAACCCGAATCGTTATCCGTAAAAGTGAATGGCTTGCATATCGGAACCGTATCCGAATTCTCCATCATTGAAGCGGACGAGTTCTTTAAGAATCTGAAACTATCCGAAAAAGATATGGCGATCGCCAAGCTTATTTTGCGGGAAATTCGCGAACGGGTCGGCTTTTTGATCAATGTCGGCTTGGATTATTTGACGTTGAACCGCGCTTCCGGCACATTGTCCGGCGGTGAAGCGCAGCGGATTCGCCTAGCAACGCAAATCGGCTCACGGCTCACCGGCGTACTTTACATTTTGGATGAGCCTTCAATCGGCCTGCACCAGCGTGACAATGACCGACTCATCAGTACATTGAAAAATATGCGCGATATCGGAAATACGCTGATTGTTGTCGAACACGATGAAGATACGATGCTTGCAGCGGATTATTTGATCGATGTCGGACCGGGCGCAGGCGTCCACGGCGGCGAAATCATTGCAGCGGGTACGCCGCAAAAAGTCATGAAGAACCGGAAGTCATTGACTGGCCAGTACTTGAGCGGCAAGAAATTCATCCCGTTGCCATCTGAGCGCCGC
Source organism: Planococcus sp. TJ-301 (assembly GCF_058268475.1). Taxonomy (NCBI): domain Bacteria; kingdom Bacillati; phylum Bacillota; class Bacilli; order Caryophanales; family Caryophanaceae; genus Planococcus; species Planococcus sp. TJ-301. The sequence goes on from NZ_JBZDOH010000004.1 coordinate 76,861, forward strand.
ATCCCTGATGGGCGCAAGATTTCAATCCGCGGAGCGAGCCAGAACAATTTGAAGAATGTCGATATCGACATACCGCTTGGGCTGTTTACTGCGGTGACGGGCGTTTCAGGTTCGGGTAAAAGTACGTTGATCAACGAAATTCTGTATAAATCATTGGCCCATAAATTGAACCGGGCAAAAGCGAAGCCTGGGCATCATGTATCGGTGGAGGGCATCGACGAGCTCGAAAAAGTCATCGACATTGACCAGTCACCGATCGGACGGACCCCTAGATCGAATCCGGCGACTTACACCGGTGTGTTCGATGATATCCGTGACGTTTTCGCAATGACGAACGAAGCGAAAGTGCGTGGCTATAAAAAAGGCCGTTTCAGCTTCAATGTCAAGGGCGGACGCTGTGAAGCGTGCCGGGGAGATGGTATCATTAAAATAGAAATGCATTTCCTGCCGGATGTCTACGTGCCATGCGAAGTCTGCCATGGCAAACGGTACAACCGGGAAACGCTGGAAGTGAAATACAAAGACACGAACATTGCGGATGTTTTGGCAATGACCGTGGAAGACGCGTACGCATTCTTTGAGAACGTCCCGAAAATCAACCGCAAACTGAAGACCATCGTCGATGTAGGCTTGGGCTATATCACGCTGGGCCAACCGGCGACGACCTTGTCCGGCGGCGAGGCACAACGAGTGAAGCTGGCTTCAGAGCTGCACAAACGTTCAAACGGAAAATCATTCTATATCCTGGATGAACCGACGACCGGCCTTCACGCGGACGACATTTCACGCTTGCTGAAAGTTCTTCAGCGCCTTGTCGACAACGGCGATACTGTGTTGACGATCGAGCATAATTTGGATGTCATCAAGACGGCCGACCATATCATCGACTTGGGTCCTGAAGGTGGAGACAAAGGCGGAACCATTCTGGCAGCAGGAACGCCGGAACAAATAGCCGAGGTGAAAAATTCCTATACCGGCAAGTATTTGAAACCGATCCTTGAACGCGATCGCGCACGGATGGAAACACTGGTGTCAAAAGCCACGCGCAAGAAAAAAGCAGCGAAATGAAACTTTTTAGAGTGCTGGACGTATCAATTAAAAGAATACTAATTTCGGTTTGGGTTTAGCTCGCGCTTTTCACGAAACCGATCATGAGGAGGCCGCAACACATGCAAAGCGAAAAAGAACGCATTTTGGACATGGTGGAAAATGGCACAATTTCGGCGAGGGAAGCAGTTGAGCTATTAAAAGCGATTGATGGCGGCGGAAGCCAGTCTTCACGCAATGACTCTTACGGCCGTGATGATTACCGGGAAAAACGCGGCAGACGTGGCTTCTTCAGACCAGAAGATATGGTCAAAAAAATCTCGAAAGATTTCTCTCGTGATTTCACGAAAGATTTTTCGAAAAACGTTTCAAAAGACTTGAACCAATTGAGCGACCGTATGATGGAATTCATGCAAAGTTCAGTCGGCAAATTGAAAACGATGGAATTCGATTCGCCATTCGGCGAAGCGCTGCAATTCCACCATACATTCCGCTTGGAAAACATGGACATCACGAACATCATTGCTGATATTGCGAATGGCCAATTGGAAATTTTCCCTTCACAGGACGATTCCATCCGCGCGGAATGCAGTGTGAAAGCGTACCGTGCAGAATCGGAAACGCAGGCGAAAGAGGATTTTCTTGATAAATTCGTCTTTATCGGCGATGGCCAGAAATTGCGCATCATCAGCGATATGAAAACGACTCAAGTGAACGTAGTATTGTATGTTCCGGAGAAATCCTACGAACACATCACTGCACGCTTGTTCAACGGCGGTTTCGCCATCAAGCGCATCGATACGGCCATTTTGAAGGTCAAAACGGCAAATGGAAAAATCGACATGAAAAATGTCGTATTCGACTCCGCTGAATTGGAAACGGCAAATGGCGCAATCCAAGTGCAAGAAGTGACAGGCAAGGATCTGGAAACAGAAACGTTGAATGGCCGCATTTACGTCGACGGCGATATCCAAAAAGCCGAAGCGAAATCGCTTAACGGCAATATTGTGGTCACTTCCCGCTGCAAAGACGCACGCAAAGTGGAAGCGAAGACGTTGGCAGGCAATGTGGAAATCTACATTCCTTCCCACTTGCCATTGAGCGGTGAAGTTTCGTCGAACCTCGGCAAAATGGATCTTTTGCTGCCGGATGTTGAATACACACATGAACAAGGGCAATTTATGCAAAAAACGATCCGTTTCAGCAAAGAAAGCGGAGAGCCGGTAGCAGCACCACTTTTGGTTTACGGCGAAACGAAAACAGGATCCGTCCTCGTTCGCTATTTCACAATTGATTAACAAGAATGGGCCGGCATGTGCAAGCATGCCGGTTTTTCCTATGGAGGAATACCACGGAAATCGGGCTGCGGCTTGCAGAGAGTAGCTGTCGGACCAATATATGATGGAGGGGAAGCGCAATGGAAAAACTAATGATCACACCGGAAGTGACAAAAGCATTCGAGCAACTCACAAAATTAGAGGCAGTGGAAAAAGGCTTGGCGTTCATCGAGCGAGATCATGGGCGTACAGTGAAAGAACAGATTGAACTGACCGAAATCCCGGCTCCGCCGTTCAAAGAGCAACAGCGGGCGGAAGAATTTATGCGACGCTTGCAAGGTCTGCAGCTGGAAGATGTAGGGATGGACGAAGAAGGGAACGTATTCGGTGTGCGCCGCGGATTGGAAAAAGGGCCGAAGATTTTCGTTTCAGCGCATTTGGATACCGTATTTCCAGAAGGCACTGACACAACCGTGCACCAAAAGGACGGCGTTCTCCACGCACCGGGAATCGGCGACGATACCCGAGGGCTTGCAGAATTACTGGCAGTGGTCCGGGCAATGAATGAAGTGGACATCCGCACAAGCGGCGATATCATATTTGGCGGCACTGTGGGAGAAGAAGGAGCTGGCGATCTGCGGGGGGTCAAAGCGTTTTTTGCCGAGCACGACGATATCGACGGTTTTGTTTCGCTCGATGGCGAAGGCGACAATCATATCATCTACAAGGCGACAGGCAGTTTCCGCTATACGATTACATATAAGGGCCCGGGCGGCCATAGCTTTGCGGCGTTTGGCACACCAAGCGCAACCCATGCTTTAGGCCGTGCCATTGCAGCCATTGCAGATCTTGAAACGCCGTCGGAACCCAAAACCACATTTTCTGTCGGCGAGGTAACCGGCGGAACGTCCGTCAACGCGATTGCCCAGGAAGCGAGCATGTCCGTCGATTTGCGCTCTAATGACAAAGGCGAACTGGAAAAACTGGAACAGCAATTTTTGGCTGTTGTTAAAAAAGCGGCAGCGGATGAAAATGCGCGTTGGAAAGACGGCCGGCTGACGGTGGACATTCATCGTTTCGGGCACCGGTCACCGGCAAGCCAAGCGGCTGATGTTCCGATTGTGCAGATTGCAGCAGCGGCGGTCAGAGCGATCGGCAAAGAGCCGGATCTCGGCGTGCCAAGCAGCACTGATTCGAATCACCCGATGAGCCTGAACATCCCATCTGTCACGATGGGGCTCGGCGGAAAATTCGGCGGCGCACATACGCTTGAAGAATGGCATGATCCAGAAAACGGCCATTTGGCGATTCAAAAGAGCTTTTTGGCAATCCTTGGAATGGCAGGCGTTCCCGAAGTAATCGGACCGTTGTTGAAAAAATGAAAACAACCCAGCAAAAGCGATTAAGCTCTTGCTGGGTTGTTTTATTTATTGGGCGGATACAAATGCTGCAAAAAAACGATGGACTGGACAATCAATTCTTTTAAGACGTCCAAATCGACATCTTCTGTCTTGTTGATGTAGACACACGATTTGCCGCTGGTATGCTTGCCGAAGCGCTCAAGCAAAGCGGTCCGGTCCGGGTCGTCTGTAGTGATGTACAAGCTGATTTTTGCCTTGCGTGGCGAAAAGCCGACTAGCGGGGCATCCCCTGAATGGCCAGTCGAGTAGACATAATGATAGGAACCGAAACCGATAATGCTTGGCCCCCACATTTTTGCTTTAAAGCCGCTGGTCTCCTCGAAAATCTCCAGGAGTTTATAAGCGTCTTCGCGTTTCTTTGGATTCTCGACGCTTTCGATGAATTCAATGACGTCGGCGTCCGTTTCCTTCGTTTTCTGCTCGTACATTTGCCATCCCTCATTCCATCCGATTTTTACAAGCAATGCATTGCGGCTTCCGCTCGGTCCCAAGGCACTTTATAGCCTTGCCCTTTGGTGCAAAAAATGGAAGTGGAAGTGTATTCCGGATCGGCGTCTTTGTTATAGCCGATTCTTTCGATGATTTCTTCTTCATTATGGCAGAAATCATAGCCGCCGGACAGGAGGCTGAGCATTCCTTTGCCATGGGTGAAAGAAGCGAATTCAGTGGCGTAATTCATGAACGAATCGACGGGTGCCGAACCTTCGATGACCGTTTTCCCATCAGCCATTGACGGCGCATCGAAGGAACCGTGCGCTTGCTGGATATCCGAAAGGACTTTACCCATATGGTCGGTGTCGACTTTGATTTTGAACCGGTAAATAGGCTCCAGAAGACGGTTTTCCGCTTTTTCGAGTCCTTGGCGCAAGGCGCGGTAAGCCGCTTCGCGGAAATCTCCGCCCGATGTGTGCTCGTTGTGGCCGCGCCCAGTCATTAAGGTGATGTGGATATCGGTCAGCGTCGAACCTGTTAAAAGGCCATGATGGCCGCGCTCCCGCAAATGATGGAGAATCAGGTTCTGGTGCCCGGTGGACAAATTGTCCGCGTGGCATTCGTTAGCCAAGGTGATACCAGAGCCGCGCGGCGCTGGTTCGATTTTCAGATGCACTTCCGCGTAATGGCGCAGCGGCTCGAAATGGCCGTAGCCCATGACTGGCTTCGCAATCGTCTCTTTATAGAGGATTTTCGGCTGTGCAAATGAAACCGTATAGCCAAAGCGCTCTTGTACAATTTGGACCAACACTTCAAGTTGGATGACGCCCATGACCAGGATGTGGATTTCCTGGAAATGTTCATCCCACTCGACGTGCAGTGAAGGATCTTCGGCGTCGAGAAGCTGGAAAGCTTTGAGCATCTCTTTAGGGTGAACCGAAGAAGAAAATTCCACTTTTGATTTCAATGCAGGAGCAGTAAGATAAGAAGGATGTGAGCTTAGCGTGCCAAGGCCGTCGCCAATTGCAGCTTCTGACAGGCCGGTCACAGCAATCAGCTCGCCGGCGCTCGCCGACTCTGCCGCTGTAAACTTTTCGCCGGTATAACGCCGAAGCTGTGTCACTTTTTCACTCTTTTTGCGGCCATCCGCACCATAAGCGATTTCATCGCGGACTTGCAGGCGGCCGCTGAGAATCTTCAAAAACGTGACGCGCTGGCCAGTAGGCTCGTGGCGGATTTTATAAACTAGTGCAGAAAAAGCTTGTTTTTCTTCATATGCCGTAGCGGTCAATCCGTCAAGCAGCTCGAAAAACTCCATGACCCCTTGATCTTTTAATGCGGATCCGTGGCAACCAGGCATCACTTGCCGGGCGCTGATCAAAATTTTCAAAGCTTCCATCCATACGGCCGGTTCGTATCCGCTGTCCATATAGCGTTCGAGCAATTCCTCGTCGCGCTCAGCAATAAATTCAATCAATTCTTCAGACATCACATCGCTTGGGAAAGCTTCGGTAAGATCGATTGCGTCAGAGCTCAGCGACTTTTGGATTTCCTCCAGCACCCGCAGGGGGTCGGCATTATCGCGATCTGTTTTATTGATGAAAAAGAACGTTGGCACTTTGTGCTTCTGCAACAGCTGCCACACGGTTTCAGTATGCCCTTCGACGCCATCGATTGCGCTGACGATAAGGATCGCGTAATCCATCACTTGGATGGCGCGTTCCATTTCAGGAGAGAAATCGACGTGTCCGGGGGTGTCGATCAAATAATAGGTGGAGCCGTTGAAGAGAATCTCCGCTTGGTCCGCAAAGATTGTGATGCCCCGGCGTTTTTCGATTTCGTGGCTGTCGAGAAAAGCGTCTTGGTGGTCGACGCGCCCACGCTGGCGGATGCTTTTTGTATTGAACAGCAATTGTTCAGAGAAAGTGGTTTTTCCGGCGTCGACATGTGCCAGGATTCCGATGGTTTTTTTCATAATGCACCTCTTTAAAGTTGGCTCGTTTACACAAGTGTAGCAGAATCGGGAAATGCTGGCGTACCGAAGGGTGCAGATAAAATAGCCACACAAAAAAAACTTCCGGCAAATTTCCCGGAAGGCTGGCAGCGTGCTTAATTGGATTCATAGCAATTGACGGCGAAGGCGATGGCGCAAGCACTGCGCCTTCGGTATACGGCCGATTGCAATAACGCCAGTTCTTCGCGGTTTGTCATAAAACCGCATTCTACAAGGATAGCTGGCATATGCGTGTCGCGCAGCACAGCAAAATCAGCTTTTTTCACGCCGCGGTCGGGTCGTTTAACAGACAAGCACAATGCCAGCTGGACCCTTTCCGCAAGCCCTTTAGAAGCGGTTTGTGGATGGCTGTAGATAAACGTTTCGATGCCGCTCACGCTATTGAAACTGGAACCGGCAGCATTGGCGTGGATAGAAATGAACAGATCGGCTTTCAGCCGGTTCGCCAACTGGGTCCGTTCATGGAGAGGCACGTCTACTTCAGGATGGTGGCTGAAAATGACCGTATGGCCATCGAGCAAGAGCCTCTTTTTCACTTCATCAGCGACCGCCGAGTTAAAATAGAATTCGCGAAGGCGGCCATCGGGGGAACGCTTGCCTACAGTATTGGGTCCATGCCCAGCATCAATGATAATTTTCAAACTAAAACCTCCTTTTACCCGCTATATAGTAAGGCGAGGACAGAAAGGGGACAGGAAAACAGTCAAATTGGAAAGTTACGTGTTAAAATAGGAGCAAACCGCCAGAATGATGAAAGAATTTTCAAAAGGCTTTTGGATTTACTGGCGCAAAGGAATGAGGGAGAACATGGGACAAGTTACAGCGAAACAAGTGATGGACACGTTCGAGTTAAAGCTGATCAGCGGCCAGGAAGGGCTGGGGCGCCATATTCCAATCAGCGACATCTCACGGCCAGGACTGGAGATGGCGGGCTATTTCACGCATTATCCGGCTAACCGGGTCCAGCTTTTAGGGAAAACGGAGCTGTCGTTCTTCGCGCTTTTAGAAGCGCATGAACGCATCGAACGTATGATGAAATTGTGCACGGACGACACGCCGGCGATTATCGTCGCGCATGATATGGAAGTACCAGAGGAGCTAGTTGACGCTTCAAGCAAACGGCATGTGCCGGTTTTCTCGGCGAAAATGTCAACGACGCGCTTTTCGAGCATTTTGACGAATTACCTGGAGAGCCAACTTGCTCCAACAACAGCGATGCACGGTGTGCTGGTTGATATCTACGGCGTCGGGGTATTGATTACCGGAAAAAGCGGCGTCGGGAAAAGTGAAACTGCGCTGGAGCTCGTTAAAAAAGGCCATCGCCTCGTCGCGGACGATTGCGTGGAGATTCACCAAGAAGGCGAGAACACGTTGATCGGCCATCCGCCGAAGCTGATTGAACACCTGCTTGAAATCCGCGGAGTCGGCATCATCGATATCATGACGCTGTTCGGCGCGAGCGCTGTGCGCACATTCAAGCGCATCTCGCTGGTCATCGACCTCGAAATATGGGATGCCGAAAAAACTTACGACCGGCTAGGGTTGGAAGAAGAAAAGATGCGCATCATTGATACCGATTTGACCAAGCTGACGATTCCTGTCCGCCCTGGACGCAACTTGTCGGTCATTATTGAAGTGGCGACGATGAACCATCGCCTGAAACGCATGGGCGTCAATGCGGCGGAAGAGTTTTCGAAGCGCTTGGATGACGTGCTTGCAGCAGATAAAAATTAACGGAATGGGTAGGTGCAAGGGATGTTTTCAATTTTAGCTTCAATAGATCCGATCGCATTCGCGCTGGGTCCGATCGAAGTCCGCTGGTACGGCGTCATCATCGCGGCGGGCATTGTCATCGCATTTTTGGTCGGCCAGCGTGAAATGGTCAAGCGGGGGCTTCACCCGGATTTTCTGACGGATTTATTGATATGGGCAGTGCCGCTCGCGATCGTAGGCGCCCGCATTTACTATGTCATGTTCGAATGGGAAAATTACAAAGATAATCCCGCTGAAGTCTTCGCCATTTGGAATGGCGGAATCGCTATCCACGGAGCGCTTATCGCTTCGGTAATCGTTGCTTATATTTTCACGAAGCGCCGCAATACACCTTTTTTAAAGGTAGCGGATATTTTGGCTCCGAGCATTTTGATCGGCCAGGCAGTAGGGCGTTGGGGAAATTTCATCAACCAGGAAGCGCATGGCGGCGAAGTGCCCCGCAGTTTCTTGGAGAATTTAGCCCTACCTGATTGGATTATCAATCAAATGTACATAGATGGGGTTTACTACCATCCGACTTTCTTATATGAATCATTATGGAGCTTAGTAGGAATCATCATCCTGTTATTGCTGCGCCGGGTCAATCTGGTGCGCGGCGAAATGTTTTTCTTCTATATGATATGGTATTCCGTTGGCCGCTTCTTTATCGAAGGCATGCGGACAGACAGTTTATACGTCATCGGCGAGCTGCGCGCTGCCCAATTGGTGTCAGTCGCCGCGATTGTTATTGGCGTCGCTTTTATCGTTTACCGCAGAGTGAAATTAAAAAATCCTCCACATTATTTGGATAAATAGAAAGAAGAGATGGAATGCAGACAATGAAAAAAGGCTTTCTTGCCGGCCTGAAAACCACTTGGTCTTTAGGGAAGATCATTTTCCCAATCACACTCTTAGTGACGATGCTGCAATTCACGCCGGTGCTGCCGTTCATCATTGATTTGGTTGCACCGCTGATGGGCATTTTCGGGCTCAGCGGCGATGCGGCGATTCCGCTTGTGCTTGGGAATGCGTTGAATCTGTACGCGGGGATTGCCGGTATTTTGTCATTAGAGCTGACTGTCAAAGAAGTTTTCATCCTGGCGGTTATGCTGTCATTTTCACATAATATTTTTATCGAAACCGGTGTAGCGCTGAAAGTCGGCGTTAAATTATGGGTGGTGCTGACAGTGCGCTTCGGCTTAGCTGCTTTGTCGGGGATCGTCATCAACCTTTTCTGGAAGGGCGGCGGGGAAACCGCGCAATACGGCTTTGCGCCTCCAGCAGCGGCAACGCCGGAAGGCTGGGGAGGCATTTTCCTCTTAGGCCTTGAAAAAGCATCATTTGGTGTACTGCAGCTAGCGCTGATCGTCATTCCGTTAATGATCATGATCCAGGTATTAAAAGACAAGCATTATTTGCAGCGTATTTCGGAAGGCATGGGGCCGTTGACACGGCTATTGGGTGTCCAGAAGAACGCTTCAGTCACTTTGGCATCAGGCCTCATTTTCGGGCTAGCGATGGGTGCAGGCGTCATGATCCAAGCTGTACAGGAAGATGGCGTCAGCCGCAAAGACGCGACACTTGTGTTCATCTTCCTCATTGCTTGCCACGCCGTTGTGGAAGATACGCTGATTTTCATTCCGCTAGGCATTCCAATTTGGCCGTTATTGGCAATTCGTGTGGCGACTGCGCTGATTTTGACCATATTCATCTCTTATTTATGGAAAAGGGCGGAACAAAACCAAAAAGGGGCGGTATCGACATGACCAATTTAGTTGACGATTCCTGTGGGCTCCCGAAAAAGGCAATCCGATGAGAAAGACGGAGCGCCATTTTGTTGACGGACCCAATTCGCTTTGGCATATCTACAAGACCGTGCCGTTCTGGAAAGTCGCGAAGAATTTCCTTGTAATCCAAACGGCACGCTACACGCCGTTTTTGCCGATGAAAAACTGGCTTTATAAAAATTTTCTCGGCATGGAGATCGGTGAACATACTTCTTTTGCGTTGATGGTAATGCCGGATGTGATGTTTCCGGAAAAAATCAAAATCGGAAGAAATTCAGTGATCGGCTACAATACCACGATCTTAGCGCATGAATACTTGATTAAAGAATATCGTTTGGGGGAAGTAATAATAGGAGACGAAGTGCTCATCGGAGCCAATAGTACGATTTTGCCGGGTGTAGAAATCGGCGACGGCGCTATTGTTTCCGCTGCAACATTGGTCCATAAAGATGTGCCTGCCGGAGCTTTTGCTGGCGGCAACCCCATGAAAATCATTTTTACAGCTGAACAGATGGCCATGCGCCAACAAGCAGAATCCTGATAGCCAGTGTGCTTTCAGGATTTTTTTCTAAATCCTTGACGGCTGAAAGCGAAATAAGATAAAATAACACTACTTCACCTCTCTACCTCATTAGCGAACTAAAGCGTTATATCCAAAAATAGGAAGTGATTAAATGGCAATCCAGATGTTCGAAAAACCGTTAGGCATGCGGGACGACTTCCCGTTTATTGCAAAAAAGAAATCGGTATTGCGATCCAAAGGCACGGCTATCATGGAACAAGCAGGCTACGATATGCTCCAGACACCGACCTTGGAATACTACGAAACCATCGGCAAAATTTCGGCCATTCCCGACAATGCGCTTTTCAAGCTGCTCGACAGCCAAGGTGAAACCTTGGTGCTGCGTCCGGACATGACTTCACCGATTGCACGGGTGGCGGCTTCGAAATTATTGAAAGAAAAAATGCCGGTCCGGCTCGGCTATTATTCAAATGTATTCCGCGCTCAGAAACGCGAAGGCGGCCGGCCAGCGGAGTTTGAACAGATGGGCGTCGAGCTGATCGGTGACGATTCCCTTTACGCGGATGCGGAGGTCATCATTCTGGCCTCTACGATTCTGAAGGAATTGAATGTCGAATCTGGCCGGGTCGTCATCGGCAACACGCAATTATTGCATTTGATTTTACAGGACTTTGGGCTCGACAGCGGCCAGATCGAAGCTGTCCGGGAAGCGCTTGTATCCAAAAACAACGTCGGTTTTGATGAACTGGCGGATTACATGGATATGGATCCAGCGAAAACCGGGGCATTCAAAAAATTGATGGCAACATCCTCTTTGGAAGATTGGAAGCCGTATATCGATTATGCAAACACCCAGCAAAGGGCTTTATACGAAGACATGCTCAAGCTGGAACAAATTATCGCACGCAACGGCTTATCAGAAGCCATCACATACGATTTGGCATTTATCAGCCATATGACGTATTACACAGGACTTGTCTTTGAATTCTACGGAGCCGGAAGCGGGTTTCCGCTTGGCAATGGCGGCCGCTACGACGGGTTGATGCAACAATTCGGCATGCAGGTCGGCGCAACAGGATTCGGTCTTCGGATTGACCGGCTATTGGAAGCAGCAGCAGGAAGCACTGAAGAAGAGCGGCATACGCTGATTTTATTCGACGAACAATCAGAAGAACAGGCGCATCAGGAAGCCCAGGAGCTTCGCGCAAACGGGGCTCGGGCAACGCTGCAATATGCTCCGGCTGTGCGGGATACTGAAAGTTTCAATGCGCTGTTCAGTGAAGTCAGAAATTTAGGAGGCGCTTTTAATGGATGAATTGACGATTGCCATGCCAAAAGGCCGCATATTCGAAGAAGCATATGAATTGCTGCTCAAAGCAGGGTACGATTTGCCGAAAGAGATTGATGATTCGCGCAAGCTTATCGTAGAAGCGCCGAACGAACGAATCCGTTTTATCCTGGCGAAGCCGATGGACGTGCCCGTCTATGTCGAACACGGCGTAGCCGATGTCGGCATTGCTGGAAAAGACGTCTTGCTTGAACTCGACCGCTCGGTGCATGAACTGCTCGACCTCGGCATCAGCCGCTGCTATATTGCGACTGCAGGGCTGCCGAATACGGAAATGAATGCAGTGACGCCGCGAATCGCAACGAAATATCCGAAAATCGCGTCCCGTTTTTACCGGGGCAAAGGCGAACAAGTGGAAATTATCGAATTGAACGGTTCGATTGAACTGGCTCCGATGATCGGCCTTGCAGACCGCATTGTCGATATCGTTTCAACAGGAAAAACCTTAAAGGAAAACGGCTTGGTGGAATATGAAGAAATCGTTGACATCACATCGCGTTTAATCGCTAATCCTGTTAGCTATCGGTTGAAGCAAGACCGCATCCGCGAACTTGTCGGCAAGTTGAGGGAGCAGGTGCGCAAATGAAGAAAGAACAGCTGAAATCCGGCATTTCCATCAGGCGGACGCTTGCTGAAGCCAGTGCGGAGCAGCTTACTGCGGTAAAAAGCATCATCTCGTCCGTACAGCAGGAAGGTGACACAGCTTTATACCGCTTCACAGAAAAATGGGACGGCGTCAAAGTCGAAAATCTGCGCGTCAGCGCGGAAGAAATTGAAGAAGCGGTCAGCCGTTTTGAACCGCAGCTGCTGGAAGATTTGACGGAGGCGGCGAACAATATCCGTGTCTATCATGAATACCAGCGCCAGCAAGGCTATACGCATACCAACGGCGACGGATCTTATGTAGCGCAGCGTGTAACGGCCATTCCATCCGCGGGGCTCTACGTTCCGGGCGGCACTGCCGCTTATCCATCTTCGGTGCTGATGAATGTCATTCCGGCACAAGTTGCAGGTGTTAAGCGCATCGTTCTGGTGTCACCGCCTGGCAAAGACGGCAAGCTGTCGGACGGCGTGCTCGCCGCGGCGCATATTTTGGGGATCGATGAAATCTACAAAGTTGGAGGTGCCCAAGCGGTTGCCGCGCTGGCTTACGGTACCGAGTCGATCCGGCCGGTCGATAAGATTACCGGACCCGGGAACGTATTCGTCGCTTTGGCGAAGCGGGAAGTGTTCGGCGAGGTTGCTATCGACATGATTGCAGGACCTAGCGAAATCACCGTCATAGCGGATGATACAGCTTTTGCCGATGAAATCGCGGCGGATCTTCTGTCACAAGCGGAGCATGATCCAATGGCGACGGCGGTGCTTTTGACCACCAGCGAAAGGTTGGCTGATGCCGTTTCCGCAGAAGTTGAGAAGCAGCTCCGAACTTTGCCGCGGCAAGCGATTGCGGCGAAGGCGATTGCAGACCATGGCATCATCTACATCGGCGAAACGATGGAACGCCTGATCGAAGCCGCCAATGAACTGGCACCAGAGCATCTTGAAATCATGGCGGATGATGCGGAGGAGATCGCAGAGCGCATTGATAATGCAGGTGCGATTTTCATCGGACGTTTTTCATCCGAACCGATCGGCGATTATTTTGCCGGCGCCAACCATGTCTTGCCGACCAATAGCACAGCCCGTTTTTCGAGCGCGCTGTCAGTCTACGATTTTATGAAACGCACAAGCATCATTTATTATAGCGAACAGGCTTGGCAAAAGAACGAAGCGAAAATTGCCCGGCTGGCCCGTCTCGAAGGATTGGAAGGGCACGCTCGGGCAGTTGAATCGCGTTCATGGAAAAAGGAGAATCGATGATGAGAAAAGCAGAAATCAACCGCAATACAAATGAAACGAAAATAGCTGTCACGTTTTCATTGGACGGCGAAGGCCAGGCAGACATCGCCACAGGCGTTCCGTTCATGGACCATATGCTGGACCTTTTTATCAAGCATGGCCAATTTGACGGCAGCATCAAAGCTGACGGCGATACGCACATCGACGACCACCACACAACTGAAGATATCGGCATTGTGCTGGGGCAGGCGGTCAAGGAAGCGCTTGGCGATAAAAAAGGCATCCGCCGCTACGGCAATGCCTTTATCCCGATGGACGACGCATTGGCTCAAGTTGTCATCGATTGCTCCAACCGACCTCATCTCGAAATGAGAGGGGATATCCCGAATGCCAAAGTGGGTACGTTCGATACAGAGTTGGTACGTGAATTCCTATGGAAATTCGCACTTGAATCGCGTATGAACGTCCATGTCATCATCCATTATGGGCAAAATACGCATCACATCATCGAGGCAGTATTCAAGGCATTGGCGCGTGCACTCGACGAAGCGACGAGCATCGATCCGCGGGTGAAAGGCGTGCCATCGACAAAGGGGCTGTTGACATGATTATCGGAATCATCGATTACGGCATGGGCAATCTTTTTAGTGTCGAGCAAGCATTGAAAAAACTCGATTGCACAGTCATATTGTCGGATGACCCGGCAATTCTGCTGGAAGCGGAGGCAATCATCCTGCCGGGCGTCGGGGCATTCCCGGACGCTATGGACTTGCTGGAGCAAAAAGGGATAGCTGGCTTTATCCGATCCTTGCCAGACAGAGGAATTCCGCTTCTGGGCATCTGCTTGGGCATGCAGCTCTTGTATGAAGACAGTTCAGAAGTGCGCCAAACGAAAGGCTTAGGACTTTTAAAAGGCGATATTCGCCGTTTCGATTTTGAAAAAGGCACGCAGCGGATTCCACATATGGGCTGGAACCGCCTGGAGTTTTCGCGGCTGCCGTATTGGTTGGATGAGCTGCAAGTGGATACGCATGTTTATTTTGTGCATTCATTTCTCGCTATCAACACGGACCCTAAAGAATTATTTGCTACGGCAAGTTATGGCAATGTAGATGTACCGGGAGTGGTTGGCACAGGATTGATCACGGGCATGCAGTTCCATCCCGAAAAATCCGGCGATTTTGGCCATCATTTATTAGAGCAATGGATTGCGAATGTCAGGAGGAACCCAGATGAGCAAGTTTCAGATTTATCCCGCGATTGATTTGCGCGGGGGCAAATGCGTGCGCCTGTTTCAAGGAGATTATGCACAGGAAACGGTCTACGGCGATTCGCCGGTAGATATGGCGAAAAAATTCGTCGAAGCTGGAGCCGAGTGGATCCATATGGTCGATTTGGACGGTGCCAAAGACGGCGTGCGTATCAATGATCAAGTGGTGATCGAAGCAGCGAAACTGCCGGTCCAAATACAAATCGGCGGCGGCATCCGGTCCCGCGAAGACATTCAATATTATCTCTCGAACGGCGTCAGCCGTGTCATCATCGGCAGTTTGGCAATCCGTAACCCGGACCTTGTCGTGTCGTTTATCGAAGAATTCGGAGCAGACCGCATTGTCATAGGCATTGATGCCAAGGACGGCATGGCTGCAACCGAGGGCTGGATCGAAACATCCGGCCAGTCTGCACAAGGCGTCGCTAAGTTTTTTACAGAACACGGCGCAAAGCATTTCATCTATACCGATATTGCGACTGACGGCACCTTGCAGGGGCCGAACATCGATGCCAATAAAGCACTGGTTGCTTCAAACGATGCCGGCGTCATCGTTTCCGGCGGCATCGGAACATTGAACGACATCAAGAACGTCAAAGCAGCCGCAGAAGACAGCCCGATTTCAGGCGTCATTATCGGCAAGGCGCTTTACGAGAACCGCTTTACGCTCGAGGAGGCGCTGTCATGCTGACGAAACGCATTATCCCGTGCCTGGACGTCAAAGAAGGGCGCGTCGTCAAAGGCGTCAGCTTTGTATCTCTCCGCGATGCCGGGGATCCGGTGGAGCTTGCGCGTTTCTACGACAAGCAAGGCGCGGATGAATTGGTGTTCCTCGATATTTCCGCTTCCCACGAAGGCAAGGAAACGATGGTCGAAGTCGTGAAGACTGTTGCGACGGAATTATCGATTCCGTTTACAGTTGGCGGCGGCATCCGTACGCTTGAAGACATGAAGCGCATGCTTCGTGCTGGGGCGGATAAAGTGTCACTGAACACCGCGGCGCTCGACCGTCCGGAACTGATCAAGGAAGGCGCCGATTATTTCGGCTCTCAGTGCATCGTTATCGCAATCGATGCGAAACGAAGCGGCGACCATTGGGATGTCTATACGCATGGCGGCCGCAACAAGACGCATTGGGACGCCGTGGAATGGGCGAAGAAGAGCGTCGAAATGGGCGCCGGTGAAATCTTGCTGACAAGCATGGACAAAGACGGTTCAAAAGACGGCTTTGACATCGAGCTGACAAAAGCGGTTCGCGATGCAGTGGAAGTGCCGGTCATTGCGAGCGGCGGTGCAGGGAACCGGGAGCATTTTGCAGAAGTGTTTAAACAAGCTGATGCCGATGCAGCACTGGCGGCATCGATTTTCCATTACAAAGAAACAAGCGTCGCAGAAGTGAAAGACTATCTGCGGAAAGAGGGAGTGAATGTCCGATGAATAATGTGAAATTTGATAGCCAGGGACTCGTTCCCGTCATCATACAGAATGCCGAAACGAAAGAAGTGCTGACGCTCGCATACGCGAACGAAGAAGCGCTGGCGAAAACGATCGAAACGAATGAAACGTGGCTTTATTCCAGAAGCCGCAGTGAGCTATGGAATAAAGGCGCGACAAGCGGCAACACGCAAGAAGTGACGGCTGTGCGCCTTGACTGCGACGGCGATTCATTGATCTATGAAGTGATTCCAAACGGCCCGGCTTGCCATACTGGAGCAGAAAGCTGTTTCTACGAAACCTTGTCCGGCACGCCGAACGAGTCGAAGTCGGATATGTTCGGTGCACTGGCGTCGATGATTGAAAAACGCGAAATCGAAATGCCGGAAGGCGCGTATACGACTTATTTATTCCAAGAAGGCGTCGACAAAATCTGCAAAAAAGTCGGTGAAGAAGCGGCGGAAGTCATCATCGCTGCAAAAAACCGCGATTCAAAAGAATTGTCGATGGAGACAGCGGACCTCTTTTACCACGTTTTGGTCTTGCTGCAAGAACAGAAAGTCAGCCTGGATGCCGTTATTGATGTGCTGAAAGAGCGCCATGAATCAAAAACAACAAGTAAATAACAGGGAAATATGCTATAATAACAGCACATTTGAGTAAAGGAGCGATTTCATCGTTCCTTTTACTTTTTCGGAGGCATATTTTGGAGAATAAAAAGAAAAAACACAATGACAACCTTCTTTCATTCATACCGACAGGAGAATACTATTACAAAAAGGCAATGCGCGAGCTGCAGCGGGAACGGTATCCGAAAGCCCATAAATACCTGCAGCGTGCGACAGAATTAAGTCCACAGGATGCGGATATCTGGGTTCAATTCGGAATCGTGCTCATGGAGACGGGCGAATTCGAGCAGGCAATGGACGCGCTGCGCACGGCTCACGGGCTTGATGTGGACAAATCCGAAACCTTATTTTTCCTGGCAGAGGTCCACGCGCATCTCGGCATGTTTTTGGATGCCCGCAATTACGCGAAAAAGTATAGCGAAAAAGAGCCGCAGGGCGAATATAACG
The DNA here is from genome assembly GCF_058268475.1 of Planococcus sp. TJ-301. Classification (NCBI taxonomy): domain Bacteria; kingdom Bacillati; phylum Bacillota; class Bacilli; order Caryophanales; family Caryophanaceae; genus Planococcus; species Planococcus sp. TJ-301. The sequence goes on from NZ_JBZDOH010000004.1 coordinate 94,084, forward strand.
AAGAGGCTTTGGAAATCATCGATTTTGCGGAACAGGAAGACTGGCAGCTTTTTGATGATGAGGGTGAAGCACAGGATAGCGAATACTTTTATCAGCAAGAAAAGGCGCGCCGCATGATGGAGAAAGGGAATTTCCCAGAAGCGATTGAATTGCTTGAGAAGCTGGTGGAAGAAAAGCCTGATTTCTGGGGAGCGCATAATAATCTGGCGCTCGCCTATTTCTATGTCGGCGAAGCTGAAATGGCGAAAGCGTTGCTGCATGATGTGTTGAGACGTAATACCGGCAATCTTCATGCATTATGCAATTTAGCTGTCTTTCATTATTACGAGAAAAATGAAGAGCTAGAAGATGTTCTGGAACTCTTGAAAAAGATTCAGCCGTATGTCTTCGAGCACCGCTATAAACTAGGAGCAACATTTGCGTTGGTCGGCAAATACAAAGAAGCGTACCGCTGGCTGAGAAGCCTGCAAAAGCGCGGATTTGACGGCGACCCGGCCTTTTATTTCTGGCTGTCGCACGCCGCCTTCCATTCGGGGCATGAAGATGTCGCCAAACAGGCATGGAAACAATTGACGCAAATGGATCCGACCAAAGGCGGCTACGAACCGTGGGCCGATAATGGCGTGATGCCGCATGAAGACGCATTGGAGCATAACCGCGATTACCTCGTGAAAAAGCTTGACCATAGCCATAAAAGTGAGCGGCTATTTGGCATGTTCCTGCTGGGCAAGTCCGCCCATAAACAGGAAATCATCTCGCATCCGAATTGGCTCAAATCCGAGCAACCGTCCGTTATCGAAACATATATGCTCGGATACGCACTTGGGCATCCGTTTAAAGTGGAAGTGGCGGAAGAGCGCGCATTCAAGCGCGCAATGGAAGTAGCGGAACTGCTTTATGCCGAAAACGGCATGGTGACGGAACAAGGGTCTTATACTTTCCAAATGTGGTTCATGCTGGTTGAAAAGGCATTTGAACAGAATTACAACTTTAAAAATCCGAAAGCCTTGGCAGCAGCGGTCACCTATATGGTGAAGTCATCAAGAGACACGGCAGCGACGAAAAAATCCGTTGCCGCCCATTATGGCATTACGACTGCCACATTGACCAAATACGTCACAGAACTGATCCGTTTTTTGCCGCTGTTTGAATCATAAGCAAATAAGTTGCTGATAAGCGCGGATTCTTATACGATTTACTTACTGAGATTTAGGAGGCCATAAAATGACCGAAACTACGAATGTTTATGATGTTATCATTATTGGAGCAGGACCTGCAGGCATGACTGCCGCAGTTTACACATCACGCGCAAATCTGACGACGTTGATGCTAGAGCGTGGAATTCCGGGCGGCCAAATGGCGAACACGGAAGAAATTGAAAACTATCCAGGTTTCGACCACATCCTGGGGCCGGACCTTTCAACAAAAATGTTCGAGCACGCGAAAAAATTCGGAGCGGAATATGCTTACGGAGACGTCAAAGAAATTATTGACGGTGAAGAATACAAAACCATAATTACCGGTTCGAAAGAATTTAAAGCCCGCGCAATCATCATTACGACTGGGGCAGAGTACAAGAAAATGGGCGTTCCAGGCGAAAACGAACTTGGAGGCCGCGGAGTCAGCTATTGTGCAGTCTGCGATGGTGCATTCTTCAAGAACAAAAACCTTGTTGTTGTCGGCGGAGGAGATTCAGCAGTAGAGGAAGGCGTCTACTTGACACGTTTTGCGGATAAAGTGACAATTGTCCATCGCCGCGACGAATTGCGCGCACAAAAGATCATTCAAGACCGCGCATTCGCCAATGAAAAAATCGATTTTATTTGGAGCCACACAGTAAAAGAGATCAATGATGAAAAAGGCAAAGTCGGAAGCGTCACACTTGTTTCGACGAAAGATGACAGTGAACAGGAATTCGACGCGGATGGCGTGTTCATCTACATCGGCATGCTGCCATTGACAAAACCTTTTGCTTCGCTTGGCATTTTGAATGACCAAGGCTATATCGTAACCAATGAAAAAATGGAAACAAGTATTCCAGGAATCTACGCAGCGGGAGACGTCCGCGACAAAATGCTGCGCCAAGTAGTGACCGCTACAGGTGACGGAAGTATCGCAGCACAGGCTTCCCAGCATTATATTGAAGAATTGGTTGAAAAAATCGGCCAAAAAGCGTGATTTTAATCACTTCTTAATGGCATTGTCACACCGTTGTCATGAAGTGGTGCTAATATAGGAAGAGTAAATTGACCCCCTTTTTATAGAATACTTTGATAGACCGCTTTCCGGAGATTCCGGGGAGCGGCTTTTTTTTGTGCAGAATTATCCTTTTGAACATAGGCGTGAAATAGCGTTATTGGGCTAGTGGCGGTTAAATTATAAACAGTTCATGTTGACAGCTTGTTAGTGCTTGTTAATTTCTTTGTAGGGCATGTCAACGCCGAATTGGTGCGTGTTAAGAAAGCAATCACCGGAAACTTAGAGGTAGCTGGCTCCAAACGCCACTGTAATAGAGCCGCTTCGAAAGTTCATCAAAAACCCATTGCTCCTGTCTCTGTCCCTGCAACGCTGCGCTAGCTTCGGGACATGAAAAACCGTTGCATCGCTTCGCTAGCTTCGAGACATTAAAATGCGTTGCAGCACTTCGTGCTTCGTCGCAAAGTTCTGGCCAAATGGATTTGGCCAGAACTTGCCTGTCGAAGCTAACGGGCTCTTTCCGCTTTTCTTTTTGTCTAGCTGCAAGAGCCAGCTTCTCGGGTCATAAGCCATGCCGGCTGTGCGGCAAAAAGCGCCGCTTCGCCAGCCTGTCTTATGCCTGTCGAAGCTAACGGGCTCTTTCCGCTTTTCTTTTTTTGCATGACACACCAGGATAGATGTATAATGGAGAGAGTTTACAAAAGATACGGAGTGTCGATAGTGCAGCGAATAGCGAATTTACTAGTTGTCCGCAACGGACAAGTCTTATTATTAAAAAAACCTCGGCGCGATTGGTACGTTGCACCGGGCGGGAAAATGGAAACCGGTGAATCGATTTACGAAGCGGCAATCCGTGAGTTTATTGAAGAAACGGGCGCAACGCCATTGAATACGCATTTAAAAGGAATTTACACGATGATGATCCATGACGAAGGCCGGATTGTGGATGAATGGATGTTGTTTACGTTCGTTGCACACGGCTTAGAAGGAAAAACTTTCGAAGAAACGCGCGAAGGGCTGCTTGAATGGCATCCGGTTGAAAGCTTAGCGTTTCTGCCAATGGCCGAAGGGGACCGCACCAACCTTCAGTTTGCGGTGCACCAGGCGGGCATGCAATACGGCACGTTCCACTACACCCCAGAATTTCAGCTGCTGGCTGAGCACATACAAATTTCAACAGAAGAGGTGACACGCCTGAATGGAAAATCATAATAACGACGAAACTGAATTGATCATCATAACCGGCATGTCAGGAGCGGGCAAAACCGTGGCAATCCAAAGCTTTGAGGATCTCGGCTTTTTCACGATTGATAACCTGCCGCCTGCTTTATTGCTGACGTTCATCAAATTGATGAGAGATTCAGGAAAGTCGATGAAGCGTGTGGCTGCGGTCATGGATCTGCGAGGCGGAGATTTCTTCGACAGCCTGGTGGACGCCATCGATAACCTTTTGAAAGAACCGAAAGTTTCCGTGACCATCTTGTTCCTAGACGCTGACAATCAGACGCTCGTGAGCCGCTATAAAGAATCACGGCGTTCGCATCCACTGTCGCCCGGAGGCTTAGTGCTCGGAGGCATCAAAAAAGAGCGGGACATGCTGACGGATCTGCAGGGCCGTGCGAAATACATGTACAACACGTCAACGATGAAACCGCGTGAGCTGAAAGAACGGATCATGAAGGATTTCGCGACCAAGACCAGTAACGTATTCACGGTCAACGTCATGTCGTTCGGCTTTAAGCATGGAATGCCAATCGATGCAGATTTAGTATTCGATGTTCGCTTTTTGCCGAACCCATATTATATTGAAGAACTGAATCCGTTGTCCGGGCTCGATAAGCCTGTATCGGATTACGTGCTGCAATGGAGCGAAACCCAAACCTTGATCGATAAATTGACCGACCTGTTTGAGTTCATGATTCCCCACTACAAAAGCGAGGGCAAGGCACAGCTTGTCATCGCGTTCGGTTGCACAGGCGGCCAACACCGCTCGGTAACATTGGCTGAATACTATGGAAAATTATTAGCTGAAAATTATAAGACGATTGTTACGCACCGTGATGTTAAAACAAGAAAGGGCTGAGTGCATGGAAGATTCTTTGCGCCGGAAGCGTGTAGTTATCATTGGAGGAGGCACTGGCCTCTCCACGTTATTAAGAGGTTTGAAAATGTTTCCGCTCGATTTAACAGCGGTCGTGACCGTTGCTGACGACGGCGGAAGCTCTGGCCGGCTGCGCAATGATTTGGATATTCCGCCGCCAGGAGATATTCGCAATGTGATGGCGGCATTATCTGATGCTGAACCGCTCGTCGCGGAAATGTTCCAATACCGTTTTAAACAGTCCCTGGATTTGGATGGGCATTCACTCGGCAACTTGATGCTTGCCGCGCTCACTGAAATTACTGGGGACTTCTCGCATGCTGTTCGTGAGATGAGCCGGGTATTGAATGTCAACGGCACAGTGCTGCCAGCGGCCAATCAATTGGTGACGCTGCACGCTGAGTTCGAAGACGGCACAATTGTCAGTGGGGAATCAAAGATTCCGATGTACCTGCAGCCAATCAAGCGCGTGTTCTTAGAACCGCATGACGTCAAAACGCTGCCAGACACAATCACTGCCATCAGCAAAGCGGATGTTGTTATCATTGGCCCGGGATCTTTGTATACAAGCATATTGCCAAATCTTTTGGTCAAGGACATTGAACAAGCTTTGATGGCTTCGACAGCGAAGAAGATTTATATCTGCAATTTAATGACCCAGGCTGGGGAAACATATAACTATACCGCCTCAGATCATGTTAAAGCCCTATATGCACATGTAGAAAAACCATTTTTGGATGCAATTTTGCTCGATAAGATCCAAGTGCCGTTGACGGTTGCGGAGCGCTATAAGAGAGAACTGGCATCGCCAGTTGAGTGCGACGAGGAAGAACTGGAGAAAATGGGCCTTGAGGTTTACAAACAAAACATTACCAGTATATTCGGAAAAGCCGTTCGGCACGAACCGATGAAAGTGGCGCAGTGGCTGTTTGAATACGCCGGAGGCCTCGAAAAAGAAACACCGAAGCATCTGTATTTTTGATGTGAGGAGAGGGGGGACGGCATGTCATTTGCTTCCGAAACAAAAAAAGAAATGACCCAAATTGAAGTGGACGATTGCTGCGGCAAAGCCGAGCTATCTGCTTTAATCCGCATGAATGGGACTTTGTCGTTTTCGAATCGGCAGTTGAGCCTTGATATACAAACAGAAAACGCAGCGATTGCGCGGCGCATCTATACCTTCTTGAAACGTTTTTATCCAACATATCCGGTCGAATTGCTGGTCCGGAAAAAAATGCGCCTGAAAAAGAACAATATTTATATCTGCAGAATCAGGGAAGGGTCGAAGCATGTCCTGGAGGACTTGGCTATTATTTCGGAAGGCTTCCAATTTCAGCATGAAATTGATAAAAGCCTGATCGAAAAGACTTGTTGCAAGCGCGCTTATTTGCGAGGTGCTTTCCTGGCGGGGGGATCTGTCAATAATCCGGAAACTTCTTCCTATCACCTTGAAATCTACTCGCTTTACAAAGACCATGCGGATTCACTGGTCGAGCTGATGAATCACTTTCATTTGAACAGCAAGACCATTGAACGGAAAAAAGGCTTTGTAACTTATTTAAAAGAAGCAGAAAAGATTTCAGATTTCCTTAGTATCGCCGGAGCACATGTGGCATTATTGAAATTCGAGGACGTCCGCATTATCCGGGATATGCGCAATAGCGTCAATCGACTGGTGAATTGCGAAACCGCAAACCTAAACAAGACGATTGACGCGGCGCTGCGGCAAGTCGAGAATATCCGCTTTATCGACTCAGTAATTGGCATTGACCAGTTGCCTGAACGCCTTCGGGAAATTGCCAGACTGCGCGTTGAGTATCAAGATGTTACACTGAAGGAACTTGGAGAGATGGTTTCAAGCGGCAATGTGAGTAAATCGGGTGTCAATCACCGGTTGCGCAAAATCGATGAAATCGCGGAGCAATTGAGAAAAGGAGAAACGATTGGCCGGTAGCACCGCGCCAATCTTTCATATATGATTAAGTCCAGTTACGTTTTAGAGGAGGGACAGCATGGTAGAGAAACAAGTGGAAGTCCAATTGAAATCCGGATTGCAAGCAAGGCAAGCAGCTTTGTTCGTCCAAGAAGCCAACCGCTACAACGCGGATGTCTATTTGGAAAAAGACGAAAAGAAGGTTAACGCGAAAAGCATCATGGGCATAATGAGCCTGGCCATCAGCAAAGGCACGAATGTAACCATTTCAGCAGACGGATCGGATGAAGAGAAAGCAGTAAATGCATTGTCATCCCTAATCGAAAAAGAAGCATAAGAAATCCCGCAGCCTTCGAGGCTTGCGGGGTTTTTTCAACGTGTTGAGAAAGCTGCTTACTCTTTAAATGGTAAAGGGGGTATAGGTGCAGATATTCCGCAAAACAGCCCCGATAAAACATATGCTCCTGCAGCGCTGCGCTGCTTCGTCGCTACGCTGCCCCGCGGGAGTCGAAGCTGTTTTGCTACATATCTGGATAGCATGAAGAAATTGCAGAAATTTTATCTTTCATGATTTTAAAAAGTGAAATGATTTGCTATTAAGAAGGACCTTTGAATGAAGCGGAAGGCGGAGACTGAAGCCAGGCCCGCGGAACGCGTCCGCCTAGAGCGAAATGAAAAGATTAACAAGAGTTTCTCTACCACACAAAAAAATCCCGCAGCATCGAAAAGCTGCGGGATTTTTGTTTAGATATCTTCTTTAGTGTGCTGAGGCAATTTGCTACGAGTGATGATTTGGTCGATCAAACCATACTCAAGCGCGCGCTCTGCAGTCATGAAATTATCGCGGTCTGTATCTTTGGAAATGACATCCAAAGATTGGCCAGTGCGTTCTGACAAGATCGTGTTCAATTTTTCACGAAGGAATAAGATGCGTTTTGCGGCAATCTCAATTTCTGTCGCTTGGCCTTGTGCTCCACCAAGTGGTTGGTGAATCATGACTTCAGCATTCGGCAAAGCATAGCGTTTGCCTTTCGTGCCTGCTGCCAATAGGAAAGCACCCATAGAAGCGGCCATGCCGATGCAGATAGTTTGGACATCCGGACGGATGAACTGCATTGTGTCATAAATCGCCATACCGGCTGTGATGCTGCCGCCAGGGCTGTTGATGTAGATCGAAATATCTTTATCTGGATCCTCAGCTTCGAGGAACAGCAGCTGCGCGACGATAGAGTTTGCAACATTATCGTCAATTCCGCTGCCCAGCATGATAACGCGGTCTTTCAGCAAACGTGAGTAAATATCATAGGCACGTTCGCCGCGGCTCGTTTGTTCAATTACTGTTGGAATTAAATTCATAGGTAATTTCCTCCTCATAATAAGGTATTGGCTAACTATACTGAAATCTTCTTCAGCTGTAATAATATCATACACATGATGGTCAATGAAGGTCAAATCTAACGAATTGAAAAAACAAGCTTGAAATGTTTTGTATCTCTGTATATAATAGAAAAGTCGCTAATAACGATTTGCCCTCGTAGTGTAATGGATCACACGTAAGATTCCGGTTCTTGAGATGGAGGTTCGATTCCTTCCGAGGGCATAAAATGAAAGCAGCACGCCTACTCCAGTAAATTGGAAAAGGTGTGCTGCTTTTTCTTTTGCTGCTGTAATTGCATGTAGAATATCCCGCCAAGCTAACCAAAATATCTGCCCGACACTTTACCAGAAAGCGGCTGCCGAATATAATTGGAGGAGTGAACCGGCCGAAACACAGGCTGCTTCTTTACCAGAAAACGAAGATGCCGGAACAGGTTTTTTTGGCCCTGCTTCTTCCTGCGGCGGAGCTGGACAAAGATGGCAACGAAAGAAGGGTGAACATGATTACGTTATTCACGCGGGCAAATTGTCCGTTATGCGATGAGGCTAAGCTAATGCTAAAACTGGTCCAGGAGGATTTTAATATCGACTGGACGGAAGTGGACATCGAAAGCGACGACGCCTTGCATGAAAAATACATGCTGATGATTCCGGTGATTGAGCGCAATGGCGAAACGATCATCTATGGCAATGTCGGATATATTGAATTATTGGAAGCGTTAGAACTTTAACGCTTCTTTTTATTTGCATTTATTGAAAAGCTCAGCTAAAATGAAATAAGTGGGACAGAAAAAAAGTATCGGGACGAAAAATGTCCCATGCGTAAGGAGTGAATTAATGGATCCATTAACGGAAGCGCAGAACAAGCTCGTGCCGGAAATGACCGACCTCCTGAAAAAACGTTATCAAATTTTGCAGGCTATCCAGAGAGAAGAGCCGATTGGCAGGCGCGCACTTAGCGAACTTGCCGGTATGAAAGAACGCGATATCCGCAATGAAACTGATTTGTTGCGTAGTCAGCAGCTGATAAAAGCAAAAACCGCTGGAATGGCTGTCACTCTTCAAGGTGCAGCTGTTCTGGAAGCATTAAAAGAATTCATGCGTGAAGTTTCCGGACTTTCACACATGGAGCAGCAATTGAAATCCATTTTGGGAATAGCGCGCGTGCACATCGTGCCGCAGGACAGTGATGAAATGCCGGCTGTTAAAGGCGATATCGGCAAAGAAGCTGCCCGGCTGCTTGAATCCAGGTTTGCTCAACACAAAATTGTTGCGGTGACCGGCGGCAGCACGATGGCGGCCATCTCGAAAGAATTATCCGCTGACAGGAAAGACAACGCGCTCCAATTTGTTGCTGCACGCGGCGGACTGGGCGAGGATGTCCTCCACCAGGCCAATACGATTGCATCGGCATTTGCCGCAAAAACTGCTGGCTCGGTCAAGACACTCTATCTGCCGGATCATCTCAGCGCGGAAGCGTTCGAAATGATGCTGCGCGAACCGGTCATCAAAGACATGATGGACAGTTACGACCGGACGGATATCGTGGTGCACGGAATCGGCAATGCCGAGGAAATTGCATTGCAGCGCAAATCTTCCAGCGAGGAAGTGGAGCATATCCGTTCCGGCGGTGCAGTAAGCGAAGCATTCGGCTACTACTTCAACGATCAAGGAGAAGTGGTTTATCGCATCCGTACAGCGGGAATTCAATTGGAGCAGGTCAAAAATGCCGCATTCATCCTGGCAGTAGCCGGAGGGCATTCAAAAGCACAGGCAATTCTCTCGTATTGCAAAATTGCAGCCAAGGGAACGGTGCTCGTCACTGATGAAGGGGCGGCCCGGCAAATAATAGAACTTACACAAAAACTGGAGGAATTATAAATGACTTTAAAATTAGCTATTAACGGATTCGGACGCATAGGACGCATAGTTTTCCGCCAAGCATTGATTCACGAAGAAGTGGAAGTAGTAGCAGTGAACGATTTGACAGACGCTAAAATGCTTGCGCACTTGCTGAAATACGATTCTATCCACGGCACTCTGGACGCTGAAATTTCTTCTGAAGGCGACTACTTGATCGTCAACGGCAAGAAAATCAAAGTCTTCTCAGAAAAAGATCCTTCTAACCTTCCATGGGGCGAATTGAACATCGATATCGTTGTTGAATCTACTGGATTCTTCACTGACGCTGAAGCAGCTGAAAAACATATCACAGCTGGCGCGAAGAAAGTCATCGTTTCTGCACCAGGCAAAAACATGAAAACTCTCGTTATGGGCGTTAACCATGAGAGCTACGATCCAGAACAAGACAAAGTGGTTTCAAACGCATCATGTACTACAAACGGCTTAGCCGGAATCTCAAAAGTATTGAACGAAAAATTCGGCATCAAACATGCGATGATGACAACGATCCACTCATACACAAATGACCAGATCTTGCTTGACTCACCGCATAAAGATTTCCGCCGTGCCCGTGCAGCTGCGGAATCGATGATTCCTACAACTACAGGCGCAGCAGTTGCAGTAACAAAAGTATTGCCGGAATTGGTCGGCAAATTGGATGGTATGGCAATCCGCGTTCCTACACCAAACGTTTCATTGATCGACTTGGTCGCTGAACTTGAAACTTCAGCATCTATCGAAGATGTAAACAAAGCGCTTAAAGAAGCATCCCAAAACGAATTAAAAGGCTTCTTGGAATACAGCGATCTTCCGCTTGTATCAAGAGACTACAATGGCGTAGAAGCTTCAGCAACTGTAGACGGCTTGTCTACTATGGCAATCGGCGACAACATGGTTAAAGTCTTGGCTTGGTACGATAACGAGTCTGGCTACTCAGCTCGCTGCATCGATTTGGCTCTACACATGTACAAAACGGGTTTGTAATCCCAAAATCATAGCTTAATTTCCGATGAACCTCTATAATGAAAGAGGGTAAAAGGGGTGGGGATTTACCCCGCCCCTTATTTTTTTATATGAACGGGAGGATTTTCATGTTGAAGAAAATGACCATGAAAGACGTGGACTTAAAAGGGAAACGCGTATTTTGCCGAGTGGATTTTAATGTGCCGATGTCTGAAGGAAAAGTGACAGACGACACACGGATTCGCGCAGCTGTCCCAACGATTGAATATTTGGTCGAGAACGGGGCAAAAGTTATTTTGGCAAGTCATTTAGGCCGCCCGAAAGGCGCAGTCAACGAAGACATGAGACTGGCAGCAGCAGGAGTCAGGTTAACCGAATTATTACATAAACAAGTTAAGAGCCTCGATGAATCGATCGGGGGAGGAGTGGAGCAGGAAATTTCGGCAATGGCCGAAGGAGATATTATTCTGCTTGAAAATGTTCGCTTCCATGAAGGTGAAGAAAAAAATGATCCTGAACTCGCAAAAGCATTCGCATCGCTGGCAGACCTTTTCGTCAATGATGCGTTTGGCGCAGCACATCGTGCGCACGCGTCGACAGCTGGCATCGCAGAGCATCTGACCGCTATATCCGGCCTGTTGCTGGAAAAGGAATTGGATGTCCTCGGCAAAGCGTTGTCTGAACCGGAACGTCCGTTTACGGCAATCATCGGAGGAGCCAAAGTCAAAGATAAAATTGGTGTCATCGACCATCTTTTGGATAAAGTCGATAATCTGATTATCGGCGGCGGCTTGTCTTATACGTTCAGCAAAGCGCAAGGCAATGAAGTCGGAAACTCACTTCTTGAGGAAGACAAGATCGACCTCGCCAAATCCTTCATTGAAAAAGCGAAGGAAAAAGGCGTCAACTTATACATGCCAGTCGATGTCGTAGTGGCAAAAGAATTTTCAAATGACGGCGAAACAAAAGTTGTAGGGATTTCAGAAATTCCTTCTGACTGGATGGGCCTCGATATCGGACCTGAAACCGCTAAAACCTATGCGGATGTCATCAAAAATTCGAAGCTGGTCATCTGGAACGGGCCTATGGGCGTGTTTGAAATGAGCTCATTCGAAAATGGCACCAAATCCGTCGCTCAGGCGATGGCGGAAACAGAAGCCTATACGATTATCGGCGGAGGAGACTCTGCAGCGGCTGTCGAGAAATTCAACGTAGCCGACAAAATGGACCATATCTCTACGGGCGGCGGTGCTTCCCTTGAGTTTATGGAAGGCAAAGATTTGCCTGGCGTTACTGCATTAACCGATAAATAGAAGGAGTGGTTTTGTTGAGAAAGCCGATTATAGCGGGAAACTGGAAAATGTATAAAACTTTTTCTGAAGCAAAACAATTTGTCGAAGAAGTGAAAGGCCTCGCGCCGGACGCGGACAAAGTCGATTCAGTTATTTGTGCGCCGGCGCTGTTTCTTCAGCAGCTGGCAACAGCAGCGGAAGGCAGCCCGCTTCAACTAGGGGCGCAGACGATGCACGAAGAAAAAGAAGGAGCGTTCACCGGCGAAATCAGCCCTGTGCAATTAGCGGATCTTGGCATCCAATACGCCATTATCGGCCATTCGGAGCGCCGCCAGTATTTCAACGAAACTGACGCTTCAGTAAACAAAAAAGTGCATGCCGCGTTTGCATACGGCATCACCCCGATCATGTGCGTCGGTGAAAGCTTGGAGCAGCGGGAAAGCGGTTCTACAGGCGACGTCGTCGAACAGCAAGTGGCTGAAGGACTGAAAGGCTTGTCAGCGGACCAAGCAGCTCAAACGGTCATCGCTTACGAACCGATCTGGGCAATTGGCACCGGCAAAACCGCCACAGCAGAAGATGCCAATGAAGTATGCGGCATTATCCGCAAAAAAGTGGCATCGTTATACGATGAAAATACAGCACAGCAAGTACGCATCCAATACGGCGGCAGTGTGAAACCAGCGAACATCGAGGAATTGATGGGCATGGAGCATATCGATGGCGCATTAGTCGGCGGAGCGAGCCTGGAAGCGGAGTCTTATGTGAAATTGCTAGAGGCGGGATTGCATGCGTAATACAGAATATCCAGTAGCGTTGATTATCTTAGATGGTTTCGGCTTCCGGGCAGAAAACTTCGGCAACGCAGTAGCTCAGGCGAAAAAACCGAATTTTGACCATTTGTGGAATAAGTATCCGCACGGCTTGCTGACGGCATCTGGTGAAGCGGTTGGCTTGCCGGAAGGGCAAATGGGCAATTCTGAAGTCGGCCACTTGAATATCGGCGCCGGACGGATTGTCTATCAGAACTTGACGCGTATCCATAAATCGATCAAAGACGGTGATTTCTTCGGCAATCCAGCATTTTTGGAAGCTGTTGCGAATGCCAAGCAAAATGGCACTGCACTGCATTTGATGGGGTTGTTGTCTGATGGCGGCGTCCACAGCCATTTTGAACACTTATTTGCGTTATTGAAACTAGCGAAACAGCACGGGTTGACTGAAGTTTACGTACACGGATTCCTGGATGGACGCGATGTCGGCCCTCAGACAGCATTGCAATATGTGCAAGAAACTGAGCACAAAATGGCTGAAATCGGCATTGGCAAGTTCGCTTCCATCAGTGGACGCTATTACGCTATGGACCGCGACAACCGCTGGGAGCGGGTTGAACTTGCTTACCGCGTGCTTGTCGATGGCGTCGGCGGAGCAGCGGAAAGCGCGAGCGAAGGAATTGCCAAATCGTATGATACAGGCGCTAATGACGAATTCGTCTTGCCTTTCGCGGTGACCGAGAACGGCGTACCGGTGGGCACGATTAAAACGGGCGATTCTGTCCTGTTCTTCAATTTCCGTCCCGACCGTGCCACTCAATTGACTTCGGCATTTGTAAAAGAAGATTTCAATAACTTTCCACAAGGGCCGAATAAACCGCAAAACCTGACATTTGTTACATTTACCAGCTACACCGATGAGCTGCCTACGCGTGTTGCATTCGACACGTTGAATCTGGAACAGACAATCGGGGAAGTGTTGTCGGAAAACGGCTTGCGCCAATTGCGCATTGCCGAAACCGAAAAGTACCCGCACGTTACGTTCTTTATGAGCGGCGGGCGCGAAGATGTATTTCCAGGTGAAAAACGGATTTTGGTTGATTCACCGAAAGTAGCGACTTATGACCTCAAACCGGAAATGAGCGCTTATGAAGTGACGGACCAATTGTTGCAGGAGATCCATGATGATGCGTTTGATGCGATTATCTTGAACTTTGCAAATCCGGATATGGTGGGCCACAGCGGAATGCTGGTGCCGACAATCCGAGCTATCGAAGTTGTCGATGAATGCCTCGGCAGAATCGTCGAAGCGCTGCATGCAAAAGGCGGCGCCGCAGTTATCACAGCCGACCACGGCAATGCGGATGAAGTATTGACGTTAGAAGGCAAGCCAATGACGGCGCATACGACGAACAAAGTACCATTAATCGTTACAAAACCAGGCGTTGTACTAAGAAATGACGGTATTCTTGCCGATTTGGCACCGACTGTCTTGAAATTATTGAACGTTGACCAACCGGTAGAAATGACCGGAAAACCATTATTCTAAACTAAGGGAGCTGTTTTTAATGCCGATTATCACTGACATTCTTGCACGCGAAGTACTAGATTCACGAGGAAATCCTACTGTTGAAGTAGAAGTCTTCACAGAAAGCGGTGCATTCGGTCGAGCAATCGTACCTTCTGGCGCGTCAACTGGAGAGCATGAAGCTGTAGAACTTCGCGATGGCGATAAAAGCCGTTACCTTGGAAAAGGTGTATTAAAAGCTGTTGACCACGTAAATAATGAAATCGCTGCTGAAATCGAAGGGAAATTCACAGTGCTTGAACAAATTGCAATCGATCAGGCGATGATTGAACTTGACGGCACAGAAAACAAAGGGCGTTTAGGCGCAAATGCAATCCTTGGCGTTTCCATGGCTGTCGCACACGCGGCTTCAGATTACTTGGATATTCCTTTATACCAATACTTAGGCGGCTTTAACGCGAAGCAATTACCGGTGCCGATGATGAACATTTTGAACGGCGGCGAACACGCGGACAACAATGTCGATATCCAGGAATTCATGGTAATGCCAGTCGGTGCTAAAACTTTCCGCGATGCCGTGCAAATGGGCGCAGAAATTTTCCATAACCTGAAAATTGTTTTGAAAGAAAAAGGCTATAACACTTCAGTCGGCGACGAAGGCGGATTTGCGCCGAACCTTGGTTCAAACGAAGAAGCTTTGTCGACTATCATGGAAGCAATTGAAAAAGCGGGCTACAAGCCAGGCGAAGACGTATTGCTGGCAATGGATGTCGCTTCATCTGAATTGTATGATAAAGAAAAAGGCGTTTATAACCTGCCAGGCGATAACACGGTTAAAACTTCTGCTGAAATGGTCGACTGGTACGCGGAACTTTGCGAAAAATACCCGATCATTTCAATCGAAGACGGCTTGGATGAAAACGACTGGGCTGGCCACAAATTATTGACTGAGCGCATCGGCGGCAAAGTCCAATTGGTCGGCGATGATTTGTTCGTAACGAATACGAAAAAACTGGCTCAAGGAATCGAAGAAGGCGTATCAAACTCGATCTTGATCAAAGTGAACCAAATCGGTACATTGACAGAAACGTTTGATGCAATTGAAATGGCTAAACGCGCGGGCTATACGGCTGTAATCAGCCATCGTTCAGGCGAATCGGAAGATGTGACGATTGCGGATATCGCAGTTGCAACAAATGCCGGCCAAATCAAAACAGGTGCTCCTTCACGTACTGACCGTGTAGCGAAATACAACCAATTGCTGCGCATCGAAGACCAGCTTAACGATTCAGCACAATACCTTGGGTTGAAAACTTTCTACAACTTAAAGAAATAAGGCTTTAGCTGCAGCTTTCTTCTATTGCTATTGTCATATTTCTAAGTTTTTGGTAAACTAGGTCTTGTTGTGAAAGTTCTTTTCAGGAGGTGGAATTTATGCATACGTTGTTAATGACATTATTGGTCATCGTATCGCTCGCTTTAATTGTTGTTGTATTATTGCAATCAGGAAAAAGTGCAGGTCTTTCAGGAGCCATCTCCGGTGGAGCAGAGCAACTTTTCGGCAAGCAAAAAGCTCGTGGAGTAGACTTGGTCCTTCATCGGGTAACGATTGTACTTGCTGCCTTATTCTTTATTTTGGCTATTGCCGTAACTAAAGCTTAATGTAGACGTTTAAATCGCCTGACCATTTCACTGGTTAGGCGTTTTCTTTTTATAACGATATAATAATACTTACCTAAACAAGTTGAAGTAAAGAAGTATATGTTGAAAAACGCTTCGGACGCTTTGGGCTAGACGCGCCGCGCTAAGATATCTCTCGATATGGAGCAAAACAACGGAGAAAACCGTACTGCTCCTGTCTCTGCATCGCTGCGCTAGCTTCGAGACATTAAAGTGCGTTGCAGTGCTGCGCACTTCGTCGCAAAGACTTGCCCTCGCAGGCTTCGGGTAAGTCTTGCCCGCGGCAAGCGTAGCTGTTTTGCGGAATATCGACTATGATCATTGATTAGTTCAACTTATATAACAACTGTACAGTAGCCTATACTTGAAGTGTTCAATGAAAACTGAAAAAATGAATGGAGGATCTTTATGCGAGTTTCGCAGCCAAAACCATTTTTCTTTAAAGCAGGCCCCAGAGCGGTCCTGTTATTGCACGGCTTTACAGGGAATTCAGCGGATGTCAGAATGCTTGGCCGCTTCCTGGAGAAAAATGGCTATACGTCTATCGCACCTCATTACGCAGGGCATGGTGTCGAACCTGAAAAACTGATTCCAACAGGTCCAGAAGACTGGTGGCAAGATGTCGAATCGGCATTAAAGCAATTGAAAGAAGAAGGCTATGAAGAAATCGCAGTAGCCGGATTGTCGCTTGGTGGCGTATTCGCCCTAAAGATAGGGTATACATTTCCAATAAAGGGCCTTGTAACAATGTGCGCCCCCATGTACATGAAAACGACTGATTTGATGTACGAGGGCGTGTTGAAATATGCGCGTGAATACAAGAAATATGAAGGAAAAGACGATGCACTTATCGAAGAGGAAATGAAGAAGTTCCAGGAGCGCCCGATGGAATCTCTGCAATATCTCCGGGAACTGATTCAAGAAGTTCGTGGACAGGTGGATCATATTTACGCACCGCTCCTTGTAGTCCAAGGCTCATTGGATGATGTCATCGATACCGATTCTGCAAATGTCATCTATGACCAGGCAGAATCGATCCAGAAACACATCAAATGGTACGAAAAATCGGGACACGTCATCACACTCGATAAAGAGAAAGAACAATTGCACAAAGATATTTTAGAATTTCTTGAATCGCTCGATTGGAGCGAGTGAGATTTCGAATAGGAGGAATTGGGAATGAGTAACAATGAAATGTCGCTTGAACAGCGATTATTGGCGTTTATGCGTGAAGATGCATACAAGCCGTTAACCGTACAAGAAATTGAAGAACAATTCGGTTTTGAAGATGCAGACGAGTTTAAGGAACTTGTGAAAACACTGGTTAAACTTGAAGAAAAAGGGATGCTGGTGCGCTCGCGCGCTGACCGTTATGGCGTACCTGAGCGTATGAATTTGATGCGCGGGAAATTTATCGGCCACGCAAAAGGCTTCGGCTTTGTAGCATCGGAAGAGCCGGGTATGGACGATGTCTTTATTCCGCCAACAGAAGTGAACGGGGCAGTGAATGGCGATAAAGTCATGATCCGCGTGTCAGAAGGCTCGTCAGGCGACCGCCGTGAAGGCGCGATTATTCGCATTTTGGAGCGCGGCACGACGAAAGTGGTCGGCACGTTCCAGGATAACCGCGGTTTCGGTTTTGTCGTACCGGATGATAAAAAGATGAACATGGATGTCTTTATTGCCAAAGACGATACGCTTGGTGCAGTGGACGGCCATAAAGTCGTGGTTGAAATCACGGGATGGCCGGAAGGACGCAAGTCCGCAACAGGCATGGTGTCTCAGATCCTTGGCCATAAAAATGATCCAGGCGTCGACATTTTGTCGATTATCCATAAGCACGGCATTGAAACTGAATTCCCGCAGGATGTTCTAGACCAAGCGAATGACGTGCCGGAAGAAATCGATCCAGCTGACTTGAACAATCGCCGCGACTTGCGCGAGGAGCAGATCGTGACGATCGATGGCGCCGACGCGAAAGATCTTGATGATGCTGTACAAGTGGTGAAATTGGAAGACGGAACGTATAAATTAGGGGTCCATATTGCCGATGTCAGCCATTACGTGACGGAAGGTTCGCCGATTGACCGCGAAGCTTACGACCGGGCGACGAGCATTTATCTGACAGACCGTGTTATTCCGATGATTCCGCACCGCCTATCGAACGGCATCTGTTCGCTTAATCCGCAAGTGGACCGCTTGACGCTATCGTGTGAGATGATTTTCAACGATATGGGCGAAGTTTTGTCGCATGACATTTTCCAAAGTGTCATCAACACTTCAGCGCGCATGACGTACACGGACGTCTATGAAATATTGGAAACTGATAACCCGGAATTAAAAGAGAAGTACTCCGAGCTTGTGCCGATGTTCGAATTGATGAAAGATTTGGCGGAGGTTCTTCGTGGACGCCGCATGCGCCGTGGGGCAATCGATTTCGATTTCAAGGAAGCGAAAGTACTTGTCGATGAAGAAGGCTATCCAATTGACGTCGTTGTCCGTGAACGGACGGTTTCTGAGCGTTTGATCGAAGAGTTCATGTTGGCTGCCAATGAAACAATCGCTGAACATTTCCATCGCATGGAAGTGCCATCTCTTTACCGGATCCACGAAGATCCGAAGCCGGAAAAACTTCAGCGTTTCTTTGAATTCATTACAAACTTCGGTATCGTTGTTAAAGGCAGCGGGACGCAAGTCGAACCGAGTGCGCTTCAGGAAATCATCAATTCGATAAAAGATTCTCCAGAAGAAGCGGTTGTTTCGACAATGATGCTGCGCTCAATGCAGCAAGCGAAGTATTCAGCAGACAGCGTAGGGCATTTCGGTCTTGCGAGTGAGTTTTATACGCATTTCACCTCACCAATTCGCCGTTATCCGGATTTGATCATCCACCGCTTGATCCGTACGTATTTAATCAATAAAGACTTGTCGAAATCGACAATCATGCATTGGGATGCGAATATGGCTGACATCGCTGAACACACATCGTTGCGCGAACGCCGTGCTGTTGATGCTGAACGCGATACGGATGCTTTGAAGAAATCTCAGTATATGGCTGATAAAATCGGCGAAGAATTCGAAGGCATCATTTCGTCTGTGACGAATTTCGGCTTGTTTATCGAATTGCCGAATACGATTGAAGGCTTGGTCCACGTTTCTAATATGACGGATGATTTCTACCGTTTCGACGACCGCCAAATGATGATGATCGGTGAACGCACAAACCGCCAATTCCGCATCGGCGATGAAATCCAGATCAAAGTAATCGGAGTGAAACCTGAGGAATCTTCGATCGATTTCGAAATTGTCGGCATGCCGCAAAGCAAGCGCCGTACAAGCCGAGATGCACCGAAAGTGATCCGTGCCGGCAAACGGGACGGAGACGATAAAGGAAAAGGCCGAGGCGGCAAGCCAGGCGGCGGAAAACCGGGAAGCAAACCGGGAGCCGCTCCAGGGCGCAAACCGAAGAGCCAGAAGAAAAAGTTCTATGAAGGCGCCGCTAAACAGGGAGCCAAAAAGAAAAAGTAAAGATGCGGCTTTCAGGCCGCTCTTTTCAGATCAATTATGAGGTGAAATATTATGGCGAAGGGTGACGGGAAAGTAATAGCCCAGAACAAAAAAGCCGGATTCGATTATGCAATCGAAGAAACAATTGAAGCCGGAATTGTGTTGCAAGGAACAGAAATCAAATCTGCCCGCAATGGCAAGGTCCAGCTGGTGGATGCATTTGTCCGGATCCGGAACGGTGAAGCGTGGATTTCCAATATGCATATCGCACCTTACGAACAAGGCAATATCTTTAACCACGATCCGACGAGAGTCCGCAAATTGCTAATGCATAAAAAGCAGATCAACGAATTGATCGGCGTGTCGAAAATTCAGGGAGCGGCAATCATCCCGTTGAAAATGTACCTGAAAGACGGCTACGCGAAAGTGTTGCTTGGCGTCGGTAAAGGGAAGAAGAACTATGATAAGCGCCAGGACCTGAAAAAGAAAGATGCGAAACGGGAAATTGACCGTGCGATGAAAGAACGCAGCCGTTAAAGCTTGATGTCTGACCAATCTTGTCTTATACTGATGGTATAGCACTTAAGGCTGATCGCCTTTCCGTGTTCCTTTAATATGAGGGGACGTTACGGATTCGACAGGGATGATCTGGGCTTGGGTTGCGCGTCGGAGGGTCGGCTCCGTAAAAACGCGATTATAACAACTGGCAAAACAAACCAAAACCTAGCATTCGCAGCGTAAGCTCGGATCTGCTTTATCTATCTATCGCCCATGTGGCTAGGTAAAGCTCAACTTTAGTGGGATACGGCAGGCAGTGCCACTTGAGCTGCATGCAAGAGATTCTCAAGTTAGTGCCCAGGACGCCCGCTTATTGGCAGATTGAGGCATGAAACCCTAATAAGTAAGCTACACGCGTAGACGCTCAAGTAGCGGAGTTTCTGGACGCGGGTTCGACTCCCGCCGTCTCCATTTTGGAGAAAAAGGATTTTACGAAAACGCCAAAACCTATACTTTAGGTTTTGGCGTTTTTTTGTTGCTATTTTGCCTAAGCATCCTTGAAACACAAAAGTTCATCTTAGTGGATAAGTTTTAAGCAATATAAAAAAAGCTGAACTTGGATCATAGATGAATGACAGATCAAGTAGGAGTTCAGCTTTTCGAAAGAATCAACTATGCAGTTTTCTTATTGCTTCGGCCAAGGAGCATGATTCCGCCCGCTAATGCCAAAAGCATCCCAATCATTGTGTAAAGAGGGCCATTAGAAGCAGTAGTCGGCATTTCTTCACCAGCCATTTCTACTTGACCGCGAATTTCGCCTTCAGGATACTGCTCTGTATGGAGGTTTACATAGATATCACCTGCGACCATCGCTTTCGTGAAATCACTCCAGTTCATATCCCCCGCAAGGTCGGCTTCTGTTAGAGTGCCAGTTGCTACTTCACCGTCGTAATCCATCGGTTCTGCATTTTCAAATAACAATAATTCTACCGGTCCATTCTCTCCAGGGGGGCCGCTATGAAAATGGCCAGCAACTGTGTTGTCCAATCCATCGGCATTTACCGTAAATTCCAAAGACATGCCATCTTCGCTGAATTTTACAGTTGCGTCTCCGGTTGCGTTGCTTTCAACTTCCGCCGGTTCCTGGTCTGGCGTCATTTCCGCCATAAATTGCTGGCCTTCATGTGCAGCAAAAACCGATCCGGCAAACCCTGCGACTGCCAATACTGAAGCTAATGGTAAAGCCATGCGTTTTTTCATATATCAATCTCCTTCTTGCAAATTTCGCCCGTAGGCGATACCATATTATACAACACATTAATCTTAAAAATGTGAATTTTCTGATAAAATGAACATGAAATCCTGTCTGAAGACCTAAATTTTCCATATAATAAGTTATAGGGTAACGAAAATAGTTATATCCTTGGTAAACCTTTTCTGTATTTTACAGTTCACAAACTGATAAACTTTTCGAAAGCTGTAGAGTTCGTTAATGGAAATGAGAAGATGAAAAAGAGTCCTATTCTATTTGTTTAATGGGAGTGAAAGACATTGAGACGAAAATTTGGAGTGATGCTCATATTAGCGGGGGTGTTGTTCGCCAGTTGGAACGGTTATGTATGGCTTTCAGAAATGTCTTCAGGCCGTGAATCCATTGATGAAAATGATATTGCAAAAGCTGTTGAAATTGACAAAGTAGAAAGCGGCAGCATCGATGTTAAGGCGCATATCAAGGAAGACAGACCGGCTGGCAAGCGGGAAGACCCTCTTAAAGAAAAAGCCATTCTCTCTTCAAAAAAAGTTGAAAAAACGGCAGAACAAAAACAGCGAAACTACGAGGAATACGAACGCGGAGAAAAAATAGGCTGGCTGCTGATTCCTTCCCTCGATAAGAAGTACCCATTGTTTTGGGGGACGGATGATGAGACGTTAACACAAGGGGTCGGTTATCATGTTGGAAAATTCACCACACCTCCAGACGGGCAACGCCATACAGTGCTTTCTGGCCACAGGGATACGGTTTTTCGTGAACTTGGCGACTTAGTTGTGGGCGATAAAATGTACGTGCAATTTGAAGACGTGCAGTATGAGTATAAAATAAAACGGACCTGGGTGACCGCTGCGGAAGACCGAACCGTGATTGTTGCAAAGGATGAACCGGTATTGACATTGACCACCTGTTATCCGTTTACATTTTTAGGAGCAGCTCCCGATCGCTACATCATAGAAGCACCGCTTGTGGATATAACTAAAATGGAATCTTGATCATTTTCTAAAAATCTTCTTTGGTCTCATGTGCTCCTATAAAGCTAGACAGGGTTTGCGAAGGAGAGAAGACGTACGATTGAATGAAACAAAGCAGAAGACAGCGGAATTTTCTCCGGCTGTCTTCTGCTTTTATCTTTCCATTAGGCTATTATTCTTTTGTATTATCAACAAATGCACCGTACTGGCGGCGTTCGTGCTGCACCGACAGCCATTTCAAGGTCGTGAACTCTTCAAGCACCCATTCGCCGTTAAAGCGGCCGAGGCCAGATTCTTTTTCGCCGCCAAATGGCATATGCGCCTCGTCGTTTACTGGCTGGTCGTTGACGTGGATCATGCCTGTGTGGATTTGGTGGGCGATGTTCGTGCCGTGATTGATGTTTGCGGAATGGACGGCTCCGCTCAATCCGAACGGATAGGCGTTGGCCATTTCAATGACTTCCTCATCGGTTTTGAAAGAGATCAGGATGGCTACAGGGCCGAATATTTCATTTTCAGCAAGCGGCATGTCGTTGGTGACGCCGGTCAATACAGTCGGCTCCAGGACATTGCCATCGGCTTTTCCGCCAAGGCGCAATTTTGCACCTTGTTCAACGCTTGCTTCAATCTCTTTGAGGATCCGGTCGACTTGGCCACGGTTGATCAGCGGCCCGACTTGGGTATCCTGATCCCTTGGATTGCCGAACTTCACGTTGCCTGCGCGGACAATAAACTGTTCTGCAAATCTATCGTAAATATCCTCATGGACGAAAATGCGGTTAATCGCCATGCAAATCTGGCCCTGATGGTAGAATTTTCCAAACAATGCGGAATCGACGGCCTGGTCGATATCAGCATCGTTCAAAACGATGAAGTTGTTATTGCCACCGAGCTCCAATGCTGTTTTCTTCAACGCGCCTCCGGCAAGTTCGCCGATGCGTTTTCCGACAGGTGTTGAACCAGTGAAGGAAATCAAACGCGGTGTTGAGTGGGTAACGATGTCATCGCCAATTTCAGAGCCGCGTCCGACAACTACGTTCAATAAACCTTTAGGCAAACCAGCTGCTTCGAAAATGCTGGCGAACAGTAAACCGCCGGTTACCGGTGTGTCGGTAGCGGGTTTAATAACGACGGCATTGCCTGTAGCGATTGCCGGTGCGATAGAACGGATCGCGAGGTGCAACGGGAAATTCCAAGGGCTGATGATGCCGATGACGCCAAGTGCATTGCGGTACACACGGTTTTCTTTGCCTGCTTGCTGAGATGGGAGAATCTTGCCTTCCATGCGATATGGGAAGGTTGCTGCTTCTTTCAGGATGTTGATCGATGCCCCGAACTCAACTGTTGCTTTGATGACGGTGCTGCCAGCTTCTTTGACGAGCCAGTCGATGATGAGCTCTTTGTTTTCCTGCATGACTTCCAGCGCTTTTTCAATCACTGCGCGTTTGGTCTGCGGCAATTCTTTCGCCCATTCAATCTGTGCCTCAGCGGCAGCTTTATAGGCAGCATCCAAGTCGCTCTTATCGGCTGCTTGTGTAGTGACCAGTTCTTCGCCTGTAAAAGGGTTTGTATTTTTCATTTGGTTGTCACTTGAACCTGTAATCCACTCACCATTTATATAAATCTTGGAAAAATCGGTTTTCATTCAAAATCGTCTCCATTCTTTTGGGTTCCCGTTCTATTTATCATGCGTTAATAAAAAGCGGGTCCGTGTTAAATGCACCTTCTCTGTTTACCCATCCGGCTAGTTACTTTAAACAAGTTACACACCTTTCAGCCCATCAGCTTCACTGAACTTCATAAGTTTGACTTATTTTTGCCAGCATGCTAAATTGGAATTAATTAGAGATAACAAGAGTCTTTAATGTCTTTGAAATAAAAAATCAGGAGGCTCCTATGAAATATTCCAATGCAACGAATTATGCCTTGCACACGATGGTGCATTTGATGCGGCTGCCGCAAACGAGTACGATCGGCGTTCAGGAATTGGCGGAGATGCAAAAGCTATCGCCTACCTACCTGTCCAAAATTTTGACGAAGTTGACCAAAGCAGGATTGATTGAATCAATGACCGGCGTAAAAGGCGGCTACAAAATTGCCCGGTCGAAAAGCCGGATCTCTTTTTTGGATGTGATCAACGCGATTGAAGGAGACACGCATTTATTCGATTGTTCAATACATCATGGCGAAGGCTGCCTGATTGAAAACGCCATGCGGCAGGCGGAAGAAAACATGAAAGCGGAACTGGAAAATACACTCATCAGCGATATTGTAAAAATGGCGGAATCCGCACAGCATAAAAAATAGAAATTGGAAGGAGGGAAAGCGATGATACTGGATTGTGCAGTAATTGGCGGAGGTCCGGCTGGGCTCAATGCCGCGTTGGTTCTGGGTCGGTCACGGAGGAAAACCGTTCTTTTTGATGACAATCAACCGCGGAATGCGGTGACTTCAGAGTCCCATGGCTTTATGACAAGAGATGGCATCGACCCGCAAGAGTTGAAAAGGATTGCACAGGAAGAACTGGGCAAGTACCCGGACGTGAAAGTGGAAAAACAGCGGGTACTGGATGTTGGCAAGAAAGAGGGGCTGTTTGAGATTAAAGCCACTGACGGAAAGGTCTTTCTGGCTAAAAAGCTTATTCTGGCAACCGGCTTTAAAGAAGTTCTTCCCGATACGATGAGAGTGGAAGAGTTTTACGGCAAAAGCTTATTCAGCTGTCCGTTCTGTGATGGATGGGAAATGCGGGATCGGCCGCTTGCGGTCATTTCGGAGAATGAAAACGCGTTTCACCTGGCGAAAGTCGCGTCGAATTGGACCGATGATTTGATCGTCTGTACAAATGGCAAATCTTTGTTGTCGACTGAAGAAATGAACAGTTTGGAAAGCAAGGGGATTCAAGTTTACGCAGAAAAAATTGCGAGATTGGTTGGCGATCATGGAGCTTTGGAGAAAATCGAATTTGAAAGTGGAGCGGCTGTATTGCGCGAAGGCGGATTTATCACACCCCACTGGGTACAGGCGTCAGACATAAGTGCCTCGCTGGGCTGTAAACTGAATGCGCTCGGCGGCATCGAAACGGATGGCATGAAACGCACCAATGTAGAAGGTGTGTTTGCTTGTGGAGACACTTTGATGGCAGGGCCGTCACAGCTGATCATGGCAGCAGCCGATGGCAGCATGGCAGCAATCTGTGTAAACGCCGCTTTGATCGAGGAGAAATTCAAAAAATGAACGCTTGGAGGAATGAAAGAATGCATGAAAGTTCAAGCAAGCCTCACGAAACACCCCCTCACAAAGGGAAAATAGCGTATTTGGAAAGCCGCGAACGAAGAGGTGAATTTTCGCCAGAGCAATTGTTCAGCAAGATTCCATTGCAGCAAAGCGACAATGTGTTGGACTTCGGCGCAGGCACAGGCTATTTTTCATTACCGCTATCCAAAAAAGTGAATGGGAAGGTATACGCCATGGATATCGATCAAAGCATGCTCGACATCATTGGGGCAAAAGCGATAGAGGAACACATCACGAACATTGTGCCGCTCCACGCCGGAAGCGAAGGAATCCCATTGCTGGATGCATCCATCGATCTTGTCATCGCATCGCTTGTGCTGCACGAAATCAAACCGCTGGCGCCAACATTGGACGCGATCAGCAATGTTCTCAAAGAAGGTGGCTTTCTGGTGTGCATCGAGCTTGAACCAAAAGGCGATCCGCTTCACAAAGCACCCCGAATCACGGCAGCCGGAATGGAAGAGGCGATAACAGCAGCAGGTTTGCGCATCACGGAAAAGTTTTTTCCAGCTGCATCGTTATACGTGCTGATTACACAGAAAAAAGACGAAATGAAAGGTCTATTTTTTTAATTTAATTACGGATAACAAGTATCTTTAAAGTATCTAATTAACGGAAAAAACAGGAGGCAGCCGGATATTCCCGGATGCCTCCTGTTTTCAGTTCTCATCTTATTCTTGCGCAGTCTTCCAGAAGAAGACCCGGCCTTTAAATGCGATCAGGCTGGCTGCTGCCAGCAACAGGCCAGCTATCATAAAGACAGCACGGATGCCGAATGCATCCGCCAGCACACCCATCAATAAGGAAGCGAGTCCAAAGGTTCCGGTGCCGATCGCACCAAGCGTCGTGAAAACGGTCGGCAGTCCTTCCCTGGGGACGCTCGTCTGGATGACGGTCTGCTGTGGAATGTTCTTAAGCTGGCCAAAAATGCCAACGAGAAAAGAAAGGGCTAGCGCCAATAAAGGCACACTGTTTAACCCAAACAGCATCGTCACGACACTGCTCAAAAAAGCAGCGGCAAAAATAAACGTTCCGAGTTTCTTTTCAATCGATTTGGCAAACCGCAGGCAAAGGAGACTGCCACCGATCAAGCCCAAGAAGAAGGAACCGTTAATAAAGCCCCACCATTTCTCGTTCACCAATAAGGCGTCGCTGACAAAAACATAGAGGATGGCGGCAATCCACACCGTGCCAGCAATTGTCTCCAACACGTCCATCCAGGCAAGGCGTTTCAAGACCGGCGTCGAAGATACTGTCCGCCAGCCTTTGGTGATTTGCTGCCATCTTCCTTGCTCTTTGATTGGCTTTAGATTGACAGAATCCAAGAGGTTTAACAACAAGCATGATAATAAAAACAATCCGGCAGTCAACCAGAGCAGCTCGTCCGCTGCCAACCAGATCAACAAGGAGCTGCCGATAAACCACATAGCGGTCTGAATGCCTTGCGTCACGGATTCAGTAATGCTGTTTGCTTTCAAGAGCAAACTATTCTCCACATAAGCAGGTATCAGCGAGCGGGTGACTGGATTGGCGCAGCCATCAAGAAGCGCAATCAAAGCCAGCACGACGAACAACAGAATGTAATTTGCCATGGAGAGCTGAGGCAGCAGCAAAGCAAGCACAACCAACAAAGCTGTTTTCCCAAACTGGGATACTACCAATAGCCATTTCAAGTTGAAGCGCTCCATCAGCAGAGGTGTTAACGTGTTCGAAACAAACATGGCACCGGTAATCGTAAAAGGCACAAAAGCTGCTGCAGTTGCTGAGCCGGTCAATTCAAAGATGGCGTAGATGACGCTGACGATATACAAGATGTCGCCGGTATTAGCAAGAGACTGTCCTGCCAGCAGCAAATGGAAATTTCTATTCAGTTTCATGATTCTTATCCCCCAAGAGTTTAATGCGGATACTGTTTGATCAAGGGGTTATCAAATTGGACAAATAGTCATGAGCGATGTTCCTTTCAGATGGACGATAAATCTTGGGGGCATTTATCGTGCGTTTTTGTTATTTTCATTATACTTGAAACAGTTGGAAAATAAATGGCGAAGGAAGAAGATAATGGATATAGTGAAAAGTAAAAGGGATATTGAAACGGAGGTATATAGATGATTCAGCGTTCGTTGCAGTTAATGGGAAAACGGAACATGGCATGGCAGGAAAGCGAATTGCCGCCGCTCGGCAAAGATGAAGTGCTGATCAAAACAATCTCCACAGCAATCAGCATCGGTGCCGAACTGCCGCAATACGAACAAAGCGACGCTGCCGATCCGTTCCCTGTGTATCCGCGCAAAGTCGGCTACGAAAGCTATGGCAAGGTTGTGGCAAAGGGATCTTCAGTGAGCACTTTGAAAACTGGCGACAAAGCCATCGCTTTTTATGGCCAGAAAAACTTCGGCATTGTGAAGGCTGACAATGCCTTACCCGTCCCTGAACACATCGATTCCAGGACGGCGCTATTGGCCATCTTGTCGTGTGACGCGGCGAAGGGAGTGCGCAAGTTGAATCCCGAGAAGCAGAGCCGCGTAATGGTCACCGGCATGGGGACGATGGGGTTGCTCGCCGTCCATTATTTGAAAAACTTCTTTAAGGTCCAGCACGTGGATGTGATCGAACCCGATCGCAGCCGATGGAAGGTTGCGGAAACGTTTGGCGTCAACGTGATTTATTCGCCGGCTGACTGCCCCAAAGACCTCTATGATTTCGGGATTGAATGTTCCGCAATGACCAAAGGATTTGCTTGTTTGCAGCAAGCGCTAAAGAGCCAGGGAGAAATCTGTGTGCTGTCGGACGGCAACAAGGAAACGCTTTCGCTGCAGCCGGAATTCTTTGAGAAGGAATTGCGCATTGTGGGGTCAAGCGATGGATGGGATTACCGTGAGCACGCGCAGTGGTATTATGGAGCGGCGCAGGACACGCCTTATGTAAAAGAAATTTTTCAGCACGAGATCAATCATGCGGAAATTGAGCAATGCTTTAAAGAATTGTCCAAAAGGGAGATCAATCCGATTAAAGCTTTTGTAAGTGGCTGGGAAGGCTAAGAGAACGTGGGAGTTATAGATAGTGATTTGGGAATTGTTAAGAATTTTATGGGATAAACGCTTAAGGGCGCTTGTCCCACGGTTCAGTCTTGCCAATCACTGATTCGGGTTTTCTTGAGCGTACGGCTTCGATGACGCCTTGTGAAATTTCTTCATTTGTCAGCCATCGGGAAATTCCATTTTCTACTTTGAACCCTAACTGAATCTGATGATAAAAAACATGCTTGGGTGCTGCTGTTTTAGCTTTTAGGTCCTTCAAATTTGAACTACTGCCATTCACGTGGAAAAATTCCACGGGCTGAATGACCGGGAGCATTTCAAGTACACAAGGAATGACGTGCGGTCCGGTTGAATGCACCCAAGCAACGATTAATTCGATTGGACCATTTTTTTGTTGGATGCAGCGGATTTGTTCAGCCAATTCATTGGTTTTGGTGTAGTCAATCAAGACCGGTGTCAGCTGCGCAGGGTTTTGTTCCAATAAGCGCTGCATCTTTTCCGGATTTCTGCCGTTTACAGACACTTGATAGCCATTTTTCGATAACCAAACGCATGCATTCGCAAGCATGCCAGTCCCACCGATGACCAATGCGTGTTTCATTCGCTTCACTCCTCTTCGCTTTTACAACAAAGGTGGCTTCAATTATTAATAGACAAGTATTTTCATTATACTATAATATTCAGGAAATTAATTGGATTAAAATGGAGGAATTGGATATAGTTAAAGATAGGCAGCAACTATTTTCTCGAATCAATGGAGCTGAAAAATGCCGTTAAAGTGATGAGGGCATATGTTTTATTCGTGAAAAGCGCGCTATACATATCAGAAGGTAAAACTGGAGTTGAGAAGATGTTTACTGTAAATGTTGAAGGTGCAATTTATAAGGATGAAAAGTGGCTAATTGTACGGAGAAGCGACAAAGAAGATCATGCACCGGGTGCGTTGGCTTTAGTGGGCGGCAAAGTAGATCAGGAAGGAAACTCGACCGATATTCTGGAACGGACATTGATAAGAGAAGTCGAGGAAGAAGTGGGGGTAACGGTTTCGAATCTTGCTTATGTCAATAGTTCGTCATTTGTCACAGATTCCGGCATTCCAGTCGTCGATATCGTGTTCCTTTGCTCGTATGAATTCGGAGCGCCATTCGTGAAAGATCCAGACGAAGTGGCAAGCGTTGGCTGGATGAGCACACAAGAAATTATGGACAGCGAAGAAATTCCAAGCTTTTTAAAGGTGAATATTGGCCTTGCTGACGACTTGGCGGCAAGAAAATTCGTTTCTATTTCGCATAAGTAACAACATTAATCTGCACTTTTCTTCTAAGCACGTACGGAGTTTCAAGAACGGAGCGATATTGTGAAAGAAAAAGGTACAACGCTTGTTATTGCGATAGGCAGTGTTTCAGGCGGAGGCAAGACCACGTTGACCAGCCATCTAATGCAGCGACTTGGAAATTCCCAAGCACTTTTCTTCGATGACTTTGAACTGGAGGGACCTGAGGATGTCCTAAAGTGGGTCGATGACGGGGCGAATGCGGAGGAATGGGACCTTACCCCGCTCACAAAAGAACTTGTGGAGCTGTTGGCACAACCACTCGATTTTGTCTTAGTGGATTTTCCTTTTGCTTACCGGCATTCTCAGGTGCGAGAGTTTATTGATTTAGCCGTGTTTATAGACACTCCATTGGATATCGCATTAACGCGCAGAATGGCCAGGGACTTCACTGGAAGTTCAGGTGATGACATCCTGCTGCAATTAAAACAGTACGAAACTCAAGGAAGAAGGGCGTACTTGAAAATGCTTGATACGATCAAACCTGATTCTGATTTAGTGATAGATGGAACGCTTTCGATAAGCGAAATAGAAAAGATTGTTCGAGAGCATTTGGAAGTTATGCAGACACGGGTTAATCCAAATGGAATCTACAAGATATAGGAGATGGATGATGAGAGATCTGAGGATACAAAAGCTCGCTGAGTTGTTGGTTACCCACTCGATCAAGATCCAGGAAAGCGAACATATTTTAATCCAATCGGTTTCAAAAATCGACTTGGATATTGTAAAAGAACTGATCAAGGAAATACATAAAGCCGGTGGATTTGCCCATGCAGATTTACGAGATGCCGCGGTTACGAGGCAATTGGTTCTGGGCGGATCGACAGAACAATTTGGGGTATTGGCAGAATGGGAAGTGGCGCGCCTTGAAAAAATGGACGGCTACATCAATTTAAGAAGTCCCGTCAACGCATCCGAGCTATCCGATATTCCAAGCGAGCAAATGGCGCTTTATGGGAAAACGTATGGCCAATTGCAATCGGAAGCCATCTACAAGAAAAAATGGGTGACGACTCGCTTGCCGAATCCCGCGATGGCGCAAGAAGCACGCATGAGTACAGAGGCATTCGAAGATTTTTATTTTGACGTCTGCACCATCGACTATAAGCAACTTTCAAAAGCAATGGATCCTTTGAAAGCCCTTATGGAAGAGACCAAACTGGTGGAAATCAAAGGGCCGGAAACGGACCTTTCGTTTTCAATTGAAAACATTGGCGTTATCAAAGGGGATGGCATGGATAACATCCCGGATGGAGAGATCTATACCGCACCGATCAAAAAATCTGTAAATGGAAGGATCACGTTCAACACTTCTTCGACGATGAACGGCGTGGTTTTTGAAAACATCTCGTTAACTATTGAGGAAGGGAAGATTGTAAAAGCAACGGCGAACCACAGCGAAAAACTGAATGCCATACTAGACACAGATCATGGGTCCCGTTATATCGGCGAGTTTGCGCTGGCCTTTAATCCGAAAATGCTGACACCGATGAATAATACCCTTTTCGATGAAAAAATTGCCGGCAGCTTCCACATGGCAATCGGCAGCTGTTTTGATGAAGCCGATAACGGCAACCAATCATCCATTCACTGGGATTTGGTTGCTATCCAGCGAAAAGATTGGGGCGGCGGGGAGATTTACTTTGACGGGAAATTGATTCGGAAAGACGGTCTTTTTGTAGTTCCGGAACTTAAAGGGCTGAACCCGGAAAATCTACTGCGCCAATAAAAAAAGAATTTGAACGAGAGAGTACAGAGTGAAATTATTTTCATCGTTATGAAATATAGCATCAATGCGTTGCAAAAGATTTAGGGAGGAGGGAATAAGATAGAGTCCAAGCTAATTATTTTACGTGGAAATTCGGGCAGCGGAAAAACAACAATCGCCAAAAACCTGCAGAATCATTTTGGCGAAGCGACGCTTCTGGTATCCCAAGATACGGTCCGGCGCGACATGTTGATGGTTCGCGATCGGGAAGGAAATATGTCAGTGGATTTAATAAGACAAATTGCTGAGTATGGCAAAGGCAGATGTAAGTTTGTTATTGTGGAAGGCATATTTGTGAAACAGCGGTATGTGGCGATGCTTAACGATTTAATCCATTTTTATGATGGGAACGCCTATGTTTATTATTTTGATTTGCCTTTTGAGGAAACAGTCGAGCGGCATAAGTCACGGCCTAAAGCACAGGCATTTGGGGAAGAGTCATTGCATTCCTGGTGGAGCCCAAAAGATTTCCTAGGAACAGCCGGAGAAATGAAGTTGACCCCAGATATGTCGCAGGATGACATTGTGAAATTCATTTGTAATCAGTTAGAAGAGGAATAGTAGCTTTACATGATGTGCAATGCCCGCTTGAATATTCGAGTGAGATGGGGGACTTATTCCGAATTCTACTTTAACCATTATTGATGAGGGCAATCATTATTCTTTTCTAAAGGAAGCGGAAAAATTCAAAAATACGTATAAATCATTCGTAAACGACTTGGCAGAATGATAGATGATAAAGCTGGCCAGGATTATTAACTAGAGAAAGGTGCGTGTAGGTTATTGGAGATTTCAATACATATGCTGCAAGAGGTTGATGCTCGAGAATTATTTAGATTCGAGATGGAAAATCGCGGATTTTTCGAAAGAATGATACCGAGCAGAGGAGACGACTATTATATTTGGGAAAGTTTTATAAAAAGACATCAAGTATTACTTAACGAACAAGTAAGTGGCCTTTCTCATTTTTACCTGATCAAAGACGAAGGTGAGAAAATTATCGGTCGAATCAATTTAGTGGATATCGATAATACAACGAATGCTGCAGAATTTGGCTTTAGAATCGGCGAGTCATCTATCGGTAAAGGCATCGGTTATAAGGCATTGAACCTGTTGCTAAAGACGGCGTTAGGTATCGAGAAAATAACCGCAAAAACAACTACTGTAAACAAGGCTTCCCAAAAGGTGCTTGAAAATAACGGATTTGTTCAAACGGCTATAGACAATGAGGAGTTTGAAATGAAAGGCCAAAAAATGAAGTTCATTCATTATCTTTGGGAGAAAAAGAATTACACACCTAAGAAACATACGACAACTATCTAAAACAGAGGAAGATGTCATATGAATAATCGAAATTGGTTGATAGGTTTTGGGTTATTAATATTCCTTATCTTTGGAGGTGGTTTCTCATTCGTTTGATTCGGGACGGAGATTTTTATATCGCTGAAATGATCGGAAGCGTCATAGGGATTATGATTTTATCTATTGGATTTTTTTCGAAGAAGAAAAATTCAGCAGTCAAATCCTCGGATTGGCGGATTAAATAGCGGTTTTAGCAAAAGGGGATTTGGATTGGCTTGTGCTGGTATTGCTCGAAATAGATATAGATACCAATAAAAAAGAGGAGGGGACAATGCGTAATATAGCATCGTTCCCTCCTTTTTGCTACTGAGCTTCAAAAAGACCAGAAGCTTTGGTGATCCTGATAAATTCGCCATCTTCATGTTTCTTCTCTTCCAGGAAAAGCCTAAACGCCGTTAATTTTTGGCCAGTTAATTGATCCTTCAATTCGGTGTGGCTCGATAGCAGATAAGCGATGAGCGGCTCGATCTCTGAAACTTTCAGCGCATCTGGAAACAGCTTCAGTTCTACTTGCGTGAAAAAAGGTGTTAATTGGCCGGCACCGTTTTCCAGTCCGAATGCTTTCGCGTTGTTGGTTGTAGTTGAAAAATCGAGTGAAGGATCAAATTCTCGGAGCAGCGTTCCAAACTCCATCAAATGTTTTTCACCAATCGTAGCAGCATACAACTTCCCGCCAGGTTTTAAGACCCGCCGGATTTCCTGGAAAGCTTTTTTTCTATTGGGCACATGATACAGCATGAAATTGGCGGCAACGATGTCGAAACTATTATCGGGATAAGGAATGGTTTCGATATTAATCTGCTCAAAATGAATAGCTGGCAAGTTCGTTAGTTTCTTCTGCGCATCCGCCAGCATGCCAGCAGAAAAATCGGACAGCACCACTTCCCAGTTCTCAGGAACGCGTTTTTCATTGTTGGCCCAAAACGTGCCATCTCCGCATCCGAGTTCCAGCAGTTTGCTTCCGGCTTCGATTTGATATTGTTCAAATAGCCACGAGAACCAATCCTGTTTGTTCACACTGTATAACTCGTGGAGTTTGATCCGGGCTTCTAAATTTGAAGCATCTTGGTATTGTTCTATTAACTCTTCCAAACATTTCCTCCTTTTAAAAAGTGCTTTCTTCCTCTGAATCGAAAAAATCGAATCTTGACTTGATTGATATGCTCATGCACTCTTCCCATAATACTATAATATTCTGTAAATTAAATGGATTTTAACAAGACGATTGGATATAGTATAGAAAGCTCTGTAATTCCCTTATTAAGTAAATTATGAAATGAGAAAAGATGAAAGGAGAAACGGGATGAATTATACCTTCCAACCGATGACCCAGCAACAAAGCGAAGAAATTGCCGATTGGCAGTACGAGGGCGATTATGCTTTTTACAATATGGATGCGGATGAAGACGATCTTTATGAGTTTTTGAATCCCTTAGAGCGAATGGATTCCTATTTTGCTGTTACAGAACGTCATAAATTGATCGGGTTTTATTGCTTCAAAGAAACCTCTGCCGGAATTATAGATATCGGACTCGGCATGAAACCCGGTTTCACAGGGAAAGGCCACGGTCTGCCATTTTTTAAAGCAGGGTTGGATTTCGCGATTGCTCGTTACCAGCCTGAAAAGTTTACGCTGGCAGTGGCTGCGTTCAATGAACGAGCTATTGCGGTTTATAAAAAAGCAGGCTTTCAGCCGGATGAAGTTTTTCTGCAAAAAACCAACGGCGGCCATTATAAATTCGTGAAAATGAAATTGGTTCTTGAGCCATAGAAGGCATAAAAGGGGGTTATGTAAATGGAAGTTTGGGATTTGGTAGACGGCTCCCGGAACCCAATCGGGAAACTGCATACGAGAGGCGAGGAAATCTTGCCTGAGGAATACCACATTGTCGTGGAAGTTCTGACCATTAACTGTGACGGCAAAATTCTCGTGACGCAAAGGGACGCAGCAAAAACTTATCCGTTATTGTGGGAGAGCACGGGCGGTTCCGTTAATGCCGGTGAGACCAGTTTGGAAGGCGCAATCCGAGAGCTTCATGAAGAAACAGGATTGTCCGTTAAAGAAGAAGATCTTTACTTTATTGGTGAGATGAAGCGGAAGAATTATTTCCTGGACAGCTATGTATGGAAAAGCAAAGAAAACATTGAAATCAGCGACTTGAATTTGCAGGTTGGCGAAGTTTGCGATGCTAAATTGGTGACTTTCAACGAGCTTGAGGAAATGAATGGTTTGGGAGAGGTTGTGCCGCCCCTGTGGGATCGCTGGGAGATATATGCTGAGAAGTTAGGTGGCGTCATTAAAACGTCTCCTGCTAAGAGCAATTTATAACATGTTGAATGGGGGGACAAATGGAAAAAGGAGTGAAGTTGCCATAGCGAGCAATTTGGTTATATCCATTAGAAAAATGACGCAAAATGATTATGCTGTTATGTCTAAGTGGCTAAGCACAAAAGAAGTTCTGGAGTTCTATGGTGATGTTGATTCTCCGTATACGGTAGAGCAAATAAAGCAGAAGTATGAACCGAGAATTAAAGGAGAAGTTCCGGTTTCTCCTTACATCGTAGAATTCAACCAAATACCAATAGGTTTTATGCAGCGTTATAAATTAAATGGAGAAGAACAAAAAGAATTCGGTTATCCAGCAAACTTGAACGTCTTTGGCATTGATCAATTTATAGGAGATCCAACATATTTTAACCAAGGAATAGGTACAATCATGATCCAGAAATTCTTGGAATACGTGTATCGAAATACAGATGCAGATATTGTTGTTTTAGATCCAGAGGTATCCAATTCACGAGCGATTAGATGTTACGAAAAATGCGGATTTATTAAAGTGAAAAAGATAAAAAGCGGATCTAGTTGGTTAATGGAATTTAAAGAAAGCGGGAGTCATCTTTGAGAAGAAAATTGATGTTTCTCAAAAGATAACTACCTAATCTGATTGGAGGGCAGCGCTTTGGAAAAGTTCTTATTCATATTCGGTCCGCAAGCGGTGGGAAAAATGACGGTTGGCCAAGAGCTAGCGGCCATGACGGGCTTAAAACTCTTTCATAACCACATGACCATCGATTTGTTGGAGCCGCTGTTTGCCTTCACTCCAGAGATGTGGCGCCTGACAACTTCTTTTCGCCGCGAAATATTCCAGTCTTTCGCCAAAAGCAATCAGTACGGAATGATTTTTACGAAAGTTTGGTATTTCGATCAAAAAGAGGATTGGGATGAGATTGAAAACATATGCGATATTTTCCAATCGCAAGGTGTGCAAATCTATTTCGTGGAATTGGAAGCCGATGTTGAGGAGCGGCTGGCGCGAAATAAGACACCGCATCGGCTGGAACACAAGCCGACGAAGCGGAATGTCGGCCAGTCAGAGCAGCATTTGCTGAGCAGCCTGGAAAACGGGAGATTGAATTCTGCTGAAGGTGAAATTAAAGCGAAAAACTATCTGCGCATCAACAATACGAATATGACTGCAAAAGAAGCGGCGTTTTTCATAAAAAATGAATTCAAGTTATAGAAAAGAAGTGCTAATGAAAAGCTCATTTGGATCGATGAGGAGATGCTCATAAAGGGCAAGATTGAATGAATCACACCAAAAATCATGGATTTCAATTTCTCGATTTTATTTTCACAATAGAGGAGGATATCCAGCTCTACTTACCGGTTGCAGGGTCTTTTGCGGTGATCAAATGTGCTGGGCGAGTTCTCATGGTTTATAACAAATGGCGGCAACAATGGGAATTACCGGCTGGCAAAAGAGAAGGAACCGAAACAGCAAAACAATGCGCAGTCCGGGAACTATTGGAAGAAAGCGGGCAGGTTGTTGAAGGTCTGGAGTTCGTCGGTTTTTTGAAATTAAAACAGGTTTCGAATGGGAAGATTAAATTCAATCCCGTCTATAACGCGGTAATTGAACAATTGCAGCCGTTTGTCGCCAATGATGAAACTTCCCAAATCAAATTATGGGATGGGGTTGAGGAAATCGGCTGCTTCGATGAAATGGATTTGAAAATACTAGAATACATAGAGATCTAACAGTCCATATGCAAATTGCTTGTGAGAGGGGAAACGCGAATGGACGGAGAAAGGAAGAGTTGGAACGGTGCTGCCGCTATTATAATGGCAGAGGATAAGATGTTGATGATCAAAGAAAAAGAGTCCAAGGGTTGGAGCATACCTTCAGGCGGCATTGAAGACGGTGAATCTCCAGAGCAAGCGTGCATAAGAGAAGTTTGGGAAGAAACAGGATTCCACATTAAAATCAAAAAGCCGCTTCATGTTAAAAAGACAATTATCAAAAACTATAATGTGGCGCTCTATTATTTTTTAGGCGAAGTCACTGGCGGAGAAATTTTATACCACGATCCAGACGATGCCATTGAAGAAATTGCCTGGAAGACTGATATGGAGATGTCAGGTTTAGAACATGATTATCCAGAAGACCGAGACGTGCTGCTGTCCTTTTTTCCTGGCAACCCTTTGAAGGGATAAATTTCCAGCTCAATTGGAGGTGTTAAGATGGCATGGTTTGAAAACGTATTCCCTATATTATTTATTCTTATTTTTATGTACGGTTTGGCAAAACAACTTCAACAGTCTTTTCTGCTGCACAAAACAGTTTCACCAAGCAGTTCATTTAATAAAAGGCTGCTCATAGGAAACCATCTTTTTAGTTTTGCATTTGCAGGGTTTGTCATCATTCTCGTGTTAAATGCTTTGGTTTACACGAGAGCACTGCCTCAAACCCAGTCTGCAGGGAATATAGTCAGCCTTGCCGGTTTTCTTTTTGTGCTGCTGATGTTCGTCTTTAAATTTGCTGTTATACCTAAAAATCCCCAAGATTCTATTCCAACTATCCCAAAGAAAATTTAATGAAAACGGATAAGAATCGCGGCAAACCAAAAGGACAGAGAGAAGCTCTTGCTTGAGCGATTCTAACTGTCCTTTTAATAGCTGCACAATTTCACTTCATTAATTAAGGAAATATTCCCGGTAAATATAAAAGGTGAATCCTACCGCAAACAACAGATACACGATAGAACCGATGAAAATATAGGATCTTTCTGACACCGCAGCTTGCTGTTCCATTCGAATGCCCGTTTGCCCTTGAATCGACATATCCAAGTGGCGGCTCGCCATGCCGCCTTTGGATTTGAAAAAATAGATGACTGCTAAAGCTAAGCCCGCGAATGGAATAGCCACATCCAGGAAAGCGAGTTGGAGCAAATAAGCAGCTGCCCAGTTGCCCAATGCTAATGCAGCAATCGTAATGAGGACGATCAATAGTTTTTTCATGCATACCTCCATTTTGTATTTTTTGAAATAAATGTTAATATCCTTCCGTTATTTAATACGTTAATATGAGAAAGAGGTTTCAAAAGATTCCGTCAATAGAAAAAGGCATGACATAATCGTTGGAGCTGTAATTAATAGAAAGGAGCTTCGATTTGAATTTCGAAAATATCACCTGTTCAGCGGAGTTGGGAGTATTTATATCAGAAGTTATTGCAAAGGCCACAAGCCTGGTAGGTGAAGGGATCATCGGGGTTTATTTGCATGGTTCACTTGCAATGGGAGGTTTCAATCCAAGCAAGAGCGATATCGATTTAATCATCGCCACGGAGCAGCCGCTGGCAATTAAAACACAAAGAGAGTTGGTAAAGCTCTTTTTAAGCTATTCAAAAAAGCCTTTTCCGATTGAAATCAGTTTTTTGAACGTGTCCCAATTGCAGAATTGGCAGCATCCGACACCGTATGATTTTCATTTCAGTGAGTTTTGGCGGGAGCGCTACGTGGAGGAATTGGAAAAAGGAACATCAATTTACTTGAATGATGATATAAAGCTCGACAGCGATTTGGCTGCGCATCTGACCATTTTAAACAAATGCGGTATCTGTTTAAGTGGCAAGCCGATCCACGAAACTTTTCCGCCGATCCCGATATATGATTATGTTTCTTCCATTATTGCGGATTATGAAGAGTGTTTAGAAAAGATCCATGCGGATCCGGTTTATTGTATTTTAAATTTGATAAGGGTGTATTGGTTTTTAAAAGAAGGCGAGATTTCGTCGAAGAAAGAAGCGGGCGAATGGGGAGCGTTAAATCTTCCTGTGGAGTTTCAGTCGATTGTTCAAAAAGCAGCCGAAGCTTATGGAAATAAAAGGTCTGAGGTTTTCTTTGCCGCAACTGACTTAATAAAGTTACGGGATTATTTAAAAAGGAATGTTGAAGAATTGCTAAATGATGTGGAATAACAGAGGAGAAAATGTCCAGATCTATTTTTAACTTGGCGGAGCTGTTTATTCGCTATTATTTTTAACACTTTACTTTGAAACAACCTGATTTCAAATTTTGATCTCAAGGAGGGAATTTATTGAAAAGAATACGATTAGCTGTACTTATGTCCTTTTTCTGTATTTTATCCACTTTGTCAGCATGTTCTTTGGGGAATTCACAAGCGTCATGGGCTTATTCATTTGTCGTATGGGATGGTTATATTTATCAAATAAGTGATGAATTTGTGCAAGAAGTAGATAAAGAGATTGGAGAAGTGACGGTTTATTCCGATAAAGAAGGAACTTATTCCGGAAACTTCTCCAATGAATATGAAAAAGGGACTGAGTATTATTCAATAACAGGAATTAGTACGGACGAGGCGATTGCAGTTAAAGAAAAAGATGGCAAATATCGAAAAGCAATCAGAGAAGGAAAATACAATAGCCAGTAATTGCAATAGACCAGCTTCTTTCTTATGCGGCCAATGAGCAAGATTAACGATATTCCTTAAAGGAGCATTCATTTAGGATAAATCGTTTCACTATCCCTAGGCAGCTTTTCAATATGCTTTAAATAAGGAAGGACATCCTTGCCGAACTCAGGCAAATCCAAATTCAGATTATTGGCTACATCCATAGCAAGATCTTTGAAAAGAGTACACATAGCGAACAATCCTGCCCACATATTTGGATAGCTCCCATCCGGATAAGTGAGGAGCAGTTTTTGCCACAATTCCTTATTCACATACTTTTCGACGTTTTTCCCGCCTTTTCCAGGAATGGCAGTAAAGCTGGTATTAATGCCAATCTGCCAGTTCAGCATCGTCATCAGCATATCCCGCACCGGTCCATCCATCATATTCTTAGCGAGCGGAAGCTCTTGCCGCCATAAAGCTTTGGCAATATATGTACTGACCCACCAAAACTCATTAGCGCAATCTGTAAACTCTTTCTGTCCGGGTTC
Organism: Planococcus sp. TJ-301; assembly: GCF_058268475.1. Taxonomy (NCBI): domain Bacteria; kingdom Bacillati; phylum Bacillota; class Bacilli; order Caryophanales; family Caryophanaceae; genus Planococcus; species Planococcus sp. TJ-301. Next base: position 134,122 of record NZ_JBZDOH010000004.1, read on the forward strand.
CATAATACGGAACGGATTTTCGTTATTGATCAACATCGTGCAGAGCCGATCGTCTTTGTCCAATAAAATCTTCCGGGGTTCTTCCTTCGCCAAAGATTCTTTTGTAAATGTGATTGGCGTCAAGGTCAGGTCAATTCGGTTGCCGTCTGTAAAAAGCATTAAATAAGAAAAGCTTTCCCTTTTTTCTCCGGCAGGCGGTACAGCCATTCGATCAGGCATCTGCATCATAATTCTCTCCCCGAAGGAATCCACCCACGAATGATCTGCTAAATAGGGCTGCATGTCTTCAACATGATAAACGATGTCGTAGTCTTGGAAAGGATCTTTGACATTGTGAAGATGAACGCGTGAGCCATTCAGTTCCACCATTCGAATATTTTCACTGTCGGCTGCCTTCGCTAAAATCAATGACAGCATTTCTTCTTCGCTTCTCATTGTTAACCACCTCTTTGCAATCAATTGTTCCAGAATTTATTGCTTTATACAATCATTTATCAGGCAGACTTAAAAATAGGAACCCTGCTATTCATTCTAAATCTTAATTCCAGAAAGGATGATCCATTGCATGCAAAGAATCATCGGCAGAAAAATTGAGCTGACAGAAAACACGCCAGAAAACATGGGTGTCTTGTATTTCTGGCGCTTTGAAGAAAAAGAACAAGAAGCGAAAAAATGGAACGGGCCGTATATTCCTGAAAAGCTGATGACGAAGGAAGAGCATCGTGAAAACTGGATGGAAGAAGAAATTTCCGTAGGCGTGCCAGCTTCGATGGTCATAATGGCTGAAGGAAACGCAATTGGCTACGTTGGCGCCTATTGGATCGACATGAATACAAACTGGCTCGAAACCGGTATAGTCATTTACGACAAAGCTTATTGGAACGGCGGCTACGGAACAGAAGCCTATAAGTTATGGATAGATTTTCTGTTTGCAGCCACAGATTTGCATAGGCTCGGCATGTCGACGTGGTCGGGCAACGAAAGAATGATGAAAGTTGCTGAACGGCTCGGAATGACTTTAGAGGCGCGAATAAGAAAAGCCCGGACTGTCAAAGGAGAGTATTTTGATGCGATTAAGATGGGAATTTTAAGAGAAGAATGGGAAGAATTGAATGCCTGCGAATGAAAATTTTTATGAAAATGCAGTTTGTTGATTTCCAGTATTTACAATTCCTAAAATAACTGATAATCTTATTTAAATTAAGTTAGCGAAAAGCGTAGAAGAGAAGAGTAGGCGATTTGAACTTCTTTTAGAGAGCCCGGTTTGGTGGGAAAGGGCAGAAGCGGGTGGTTGAAACAAATCTCTGAGCACCATGGTGGAACCTGTGATCAACGTGGGGGATATTATGGCGGGTGCTCCCGTTACCGGGCTAAGGTATTCGCAGATTTTAAGCAGTACTGAATGAGGCGAATATGGTGACGTATTCGCAAATAGGGGTGGCACCACGGTTAGATCTCGTCCCCAAGGCAAATAGCCTTGGAGACGGGATCTTTTTTTAACATCTGTGGTGGGAGGAATTCGAGATGACGTTTAGAAGAAGACTAGAAGCATGGAAATACCCGGCCTTTCTGTTATTCGGTATTGGCACATCAAACTTTGGGGCTTGGGTTTACCTCATTGCATTGAATTTGATCGTGTTGAATATGACACAGTCACCGCTCGCAGTTGCTGGACTTTATATGGTCAAACCATTGGCGACGCTATTGACGAATACGTGGGCGGGCAGTGTCATTGATCGGATGAACAAGCGGGACATGCTGATCACGCTTGATGTTGTCAGATCATTGCTGATTGCCACGCTGCCTTTTTTTTCTTCAATCTGGGCGATTTATGCACTCGTTCTTGTTATCAATATGGCGGGAGCGATGTTTGAACCCGCATCGATGGCCTATATTACAAAATTAATCCCAGCGGAAAAGCGGCAGCGCTTCAATTCACTGCGCAGTTTGATCGATTCCGGCGCATTCTTGATCGGGCCAGCTATTGCAGGAATCCTGTTTATGATTGGCACGCCGACTGCAGCGATTTACATCAATGCAGGAGCGTTGCTGTTATCGGCGTTCGTTTTAACCAGGATGCCGAATTTGGAGAAGGGTGCTGCGCTTGCTCGTGCTAGCGGCAAGGGGTCATGGTCTATAATCCGGGAAGACTGGCGCATTGTGCTGAAGTTCAGCCGCACATCAAGCCGAACCATGCGTGTATTCATGCTTTTCAGCTTTATGGTCGTCATGGCGACGGCCATCGACTCGCAAGAAGCTTCATTTGCAAAAGCGGTGCTTTTCCTGACAGACAGCGAATATGGCTTTTTGGTCAGCATAGCGGGCGGCGGCATTATTGCGGGTTCGGTGGTCAATGCACTATTAGCTGAAAAGCTGAAGACCTATTTGCAAATCGGTTTCGGTTCTTTGATGGTGGCAGCGGGTTATCTGGTTTATGCCTATTCAAATTCATACGCTGTTGCAGCTACCGGTTTTTTCATCCTGGCATTTGCTCTGGCTTTTGCCAATACAGGATTCCATACGTTTACACAGAACAATATACCTGTCGAAGAAATGGGCAGGATCGTCAGCATTTATAGTTTAGCAAAAGCCTTTTTGATCATTATCGCTACTGGAATTGTAGGTGTGGCGGCGCAAGTGATTTCCGTACAGCCCGTTGTGATCGGTGCAGTATTCGCCATGCTGGCAGTCGCCATTCTGTTATTTATAGTTTGCGTGAAACAAGAGACTAGCAGCGCTTATCTTTGGAAAGAGGCAGAAATGGAAGAAGCAAAATGATTGCACAAGGTTTATTGATAAAAGGGCAAGAGATTATGATATCGAGATAAAAAGGCTATTCTAGAAAACTCTTCAAGAATATACGTTTCTTGCAGAAATTACCGGCGAGACATTAACACTTGATATAGAGAATGAAATGAACGAAGATATTGTCGACGCTGCTTGGATCGACATCAATGCTGTGGCAAATTTTGACCGTATCACCAAATCGCTTTTGGAATTATTGGCTGCACAAAACGATTTTTGACGGAGTTCAGGAATATCATTTTTTTCTTTAAAGAGAAGATTTATATATGAAAGTCTTGTTTTCACTCGAAATCATACAATTTAGCTCTGAAAAAATTCACCGTTTAAATATGACATGCAGTTGTCTTATTTAGAATGGTACAGTTAATTCATGAAGACGAAAGAGGTGCAGAAAGTGGAAAATCAATGCAAATGGCCGCAAGGCAGTGAAATGATGCAAGCCTACCATGATAAAGAATGGTGCAGGCCGAGCTATGATAATCGCTATATTTTTGAAATGCTGTCATTAGAAGGGGCGCAAGCGGGATTGTCGTGGAGCATCGTTCTCGCAAAACGCGAAGGGTACAAGCAGGGCTTCCATGATTTTGATATTGAATACTGTGCCAAGCTGACTGATGAGGAACTGGTCCATATCAAAGACAATTACGGCGTCATCAAACATTTGGCGAAATTGCAATCCGTTCGCAGCAATGCGCAAGCCATATTGAAAATCCAGCAAGAATTTGATGGATTCGCTGACTTTCTTTGGCAGTTTACAGAACACAAGCCGATCATCAACAATTGGGAAAGCGATGAGCAAATCCCGGCGCAATCGCCTTTATCTGTGGAAATCAGCAAAGCATTGAAAAAGCGGGGTTTTAAATTCATCGGACCGGTCACTGCCTATTCTTTTATGCAAGCGATCGGCATGGTGGATGACCATATACGAACTTGCCGTTTTCATACGAGCAATTTATAAACGAGGAGGATTAAAATGGACTTTACACAAGCAGCAAGCCGCTCGATGGCAATCAGAGAAGCTTATCATGGACTTGAAAGAAAACATCACGGCAGTGAATGGTCGGTAGAGGAAGATGCATTGGCATTTTTAACCGATGCTGCTTTAATTGGGCGTCTGGCAATGGCGCAGCAGGAAAGATGGCCAACGGGCCGCGACCCCAGTCCTGAATTATTTCATAAAATCGGGGAATCGATGTGGTGGTTGACCGTCTTGGCCGAGCGCATGGGAATGGACAGCAGCCAAGCGCTGGAACAGTTTTTGCAGAACAAAGAACAACAACTAAAGGGATGATACTTCAGGAGGCTTCGCTATGACCGTCAATCGGCATTTTGAGATCATTTATCTTTTATTGGAGCGAAAAAGAGTCACAGCGAAAGAATTAGCCGAGCATTTCGAGGTATCAACACGCACCATATACCGCGACGTCGATGTATTGAGCGGGGCCGGAATTCCCATCTACGCCAGCAAAGGAAAAGGTGGAGGGATTTCTCTCTTGGAAGGCTATGTGCTGGACTCGGCCTTTTTAACGAACGCTGAGCAAACGGATATCCTAACGGGATTAGAGGCGTTAGCGGCGATGGATTTTCCCGATTCGGAAAAAATATTGGACAAAGCTGCACGCCTTTTCAACCGGGGGACGGCAAACTGGTTGGACATCGACTTTTCTCCCTGGGGCAGCGGGACTGAAAAGAAACGCCTTTTTCACTTATTGCGGGACTCGATCATCCAACAAAAGGAACTCCAGTTTTCCTACGTCAGTTCAAAAGGTGAAAAAACCGATCGGCGCGTCGAGCCTTATCAATTGATTTTCAAACAAAGTTCCTGGTATTTGTTGGGATTTTGCGTCGAAAGGAACGATTTCCGCGTTTTCAAAATCAGCCGCATCCTAAGAGCCAATGTCACCGAAAACACGTTCATGCTGCAGTCTGTGACAGATGGCATCGGCAATGTGGAAGGGGCTGCTTCGCATTCGTCGATAGGGGTTACGCTGCGGATTGCCTCCCGCGGTGCTTTTCGCGTATTCGATGAATTCGATGAACCGGAAATTAAGAGAAACGAAGATGGTTCATTTTCAATTCAAGCTCAGTTGCCGGACGGACCTTGGCTGGTCAGTTACTTGCTGTCGTTCGGTTCTTTAATAGAAGAAATCAGCCCGCAGCATTTGCGGGTAAGGATGATCAACGAATTGAACAGTTTCCGTGAAAAGCTTAATAAGCAAAGTTAAGGTTCGATGATTGTTTCAATAATAGCAGTCAAGCCGTTTTACGTGCAGGATTGGCGGGTAAATTACTAGTTGTATAGATCATTTAAAAGCATGTATCCGTTTGAAGGAGGCTATTATGGAATATATCAATTTAGGGAAATCAGGCTTGCGAGTGCCGAAGTATATACTTGGAACGGTTCCGTTCAGCGGGACAAACGGCTTTGAAGCAGCCGGCGACATCAAAGATGATCAAGCGCGCCGCATGGTGGACCTCTCGCTTGAAGCGGGCATCAATATGTTCGACACGGCGAATCTTTATTCAAAAGGCGATGCAGAGCGCGTTCTGGGATCAGCGATACAGGGGCGCCGCGACGACGTGCTGTTGACGTCGAAAACAGGATTTCATCTTGGCGACAACCCGAATGCGCGCGGAGCTTCGCGCCATAATATCCTGACGTCCATCGACCAATCGCTGGAGCGGCTTGGAACGGATTACCTCGATGTGTATTTTGTGCATTTATGGGACGGCCGCACGCCGATTGAAGAAACTGTGGAAACGATGACGAGCCTGGTGAAGTCGGGCAAAATACGCCATTGGGGCGTTTCGAATTACAGCGGATGGGCGATGGCAAGAACGGTTTCCCTCGCTGAACGGGATGGCTTTATTCCGCCGATTACACAGCAAATCTATTACACACCGGAAGCGCGCGAAGCGGAATACGAATTGCTGCCGGCAGGAAGTGAGCTTGGTGTGGGCTCGATGATTTGGAGTCCGCTCGGCGAAGGCTTGCTGAATGGCAAAATCGGACGCGGCAAACAGGCACCGGAGAATACGCGCCAAGGCGCCGGCTGGCCGGAGCCTTGGATTCAGGATCAGGAGCGCCTCTTTGATGTGATTGATGCGCTTGAAGCAGTGGCGGCTAACCACAATGCCTCTGTGCCGCAGATCGCCTACGCATGGGTGCGTGACCGTCCGAACGTCGGTCCGATTGTTATCGCAGCACGCAACGAAGAGCAATTGAAAGAAAATATTGCATCGTTTGATATCAAGCTGAGCCAGGAAGAGCATGATCTCATCGAAAAAACGGCGCGGCCTGCACCTCTTTATCCTCATTGGCACCGTGCGATGAGCTCATATGAGATGGGAAGTCCGTCTGAAATACCGTATTTGAAAAGCTTTAAACAAACGTTGGGAATCGAAGACTGATCGAACAGCTTCCCGGCCCGTCTTTTAGCCGCATATTAAATCGTCCTTATTGTTATGGTGCTGCCACAGCTTCCATTTACAAAAAAGGGACGATTTTTTTAAGCCGCTTGCTTATGCGGATAGCGGTGCATGTAAGCGGCGCCATCCGCAATTTTAAGGTATAGACGGTTTGACAATAGCTTTGATGTTCCGTAACATGAACAATTGTGATAAAAATCAGGAGGTGTACTATATGAAGAAAGTAACAAATGTATTCTGGATAGCGTTGGGTCTTGTCATTCTGGCAGTTGCCTACGGCGCGATAGCACCAGGAAGTTTTGCAGAAGTTACCGGGAATATAGAAGGATTCCTGACAACTTCGTTCGGCTGGTATTATTTATTAATTGTTTCGCTAATGGTATTGTTCTGTCTGTTCTTCTTAGTCAGCCCAATGGGCCAGATTCGATTGGGGAAAGACACCGACAAACCAGAATTTTCGTTTGGTTCATGGATTGCAATGCTCTTTTCAGCAGGCATGGGAATTGGGCTCGTCTTCTGGGGAGCGGCTGAACCGCTGTCCCATTTCGCGATTGACCCCGCTACCGCAGAGCCTGGATCAATAGAAGCGTTCCGGGAATCCATGCGTTTCACCTTTTTCCATTGGGGCATTCACGCTTGGGCAATTTACGCAGTTGTTGCATTGTCGCTAGCGTATTCCCAGTTCCGAAAAGGCGAACCCGGATTAATCTCCGCGACGTTAAAACCGATTTTCGGCAATAAAATGAACGGGCCACTTGGTGTTGCAGTCGACGTTATTGCTGTATTTGCAACAGCGGTCGGCGTAGCTACTACGCTTGGATTCGGGACCGTGCAGATCAATGAAGGTTTGTCCTTCTTGATCGACGGAATCCCAAGTAACAACTTTACCGTGCAGCTAATCATCATTGCCGTTATCACGGTATTGTTCTTAATTTCTGCATGGAGCGGATTAAGCAAAGGAATTAAGTACTTGTCCAACACCAATATGGTGCTGGCCATTGTCTTGCTTGCTTTGGTCATTATTCTTGGACCGACTTTATTGATTTTAAATACGTTCACAGATTCCTTTGGAGCATACTTCCAGAATCTGATGGGTATGAGTTTCCGCGCAGCACCGGTTGATGGCGAGAACCGCGCGTGGATTGATGGCTGGACCATCTTTTACTGGGCATGGTGGATATCATGGTCGCCATTCGTAGGGATTTTCATCGCCCGCATTTCAAGAGGGCGGACAATTCGACAATTTCTCGTTGGGGTTTTATTGATCCCGACTATAATCAGTTTCATCTGGTTCGCGGCTTTCGGCTCTACGGCTATGGATGTACAAAATAGCGGCGTCGATTTGACGGGCTTGCTGACATCTGAAGTGCTCTTTGGGGTATTCAATGAACTGCCGATGGGCATTATCTTGTCGATCATTGCCGTCATGCTGATTACGACATTCTTCATCACTTCTGCAGACTCTGCGACATTCGTCTTAGGGATGCAGTCCACGAACGGTTCGTTGAATCCGGCCAATTCGATCAAATTGATTTGGGGAATCGCCCAGTCGCTGATCGCTGTGATCCTTCTTTCTGCAGGTGGCTTGGATGCCCTGCAGACTGCGCTGATCATCGCCGCATTCCCGTTCTCGTTCATCATGCTGATGATGATGGTATCATTCTACAAAGCAGTTACACTGGATTACAAAGCAACAAAAAGAAAACGCTAAAACGAAAACCGCCGCTTCGGCGGTTTTTTGCTTTTTAAGCGTGTATAATAGAGAAAGTGTTTTTAACGAATGGAGGAAATCTTGTGAATGAAAAACCGCATGTTTTATTAGTTGACGGCATGGCGCTGTTGTTCCGCTCTTTTTTTGCAACATCTGCGGTCGGGCAGTATTTCCGAACGTCAGAAGGGCTTGCAACGAATGCAGTGCAAGGCTTTGCCCGCCATGTACTGGCAGCGAAAACGATGATGAAGCCGACCCATATGGCCGTGTGCTGGGACATGGGCGCTCATACGTTCCGCACAGATATGTTCGAGGGGTATAAATCGAACCGCCCGGCGCCGCCGGATGATATGCTGCACCAATTCGATTTAGCGAAGAAAGTCTCCGAGGAGCTTGGCTGGATGAATTACGGCGAAAAAGGAATCGAAGCGGATGATTTTATCGGCTCGTTCACGAAGCAATGGGAAGGCAAAGCGCAGTTCACCATTATCACAGGGGACAAGGACATGCTGCAATTACTGAATCCTTCAGTGGAGATTGCTTTCATGAAAAAAGGTTTCCATGTCTATGATGTCTACACAGAGATCCGGTTCAAAGAAGAGTATGGCATTGAGCCAGGCCAATTCGCCGACGTCAAAGCGTTCATGGGAGATGCCAGCGACGGCTATCCTGGCGTTAAAGGCATCGGACCGAAAACTGCGCTGCAGTTAATCCAGAAATACGAATCTGTTGACGGCGTACTGGATGCCTTGGATGAATTAAAACCAGCCCAAAAGAAAAAGATAGAAGAGCATAAGGATATGCTGCTGCTATCTAAGGAATTGGCGGTCATTAAATGCGATATTCCGCTCGATGTGTCGCTGGATGAAATTACGGTACCGAATTACACAAACGACCACGTTCAGCTCTTCGACGGCCAGGAACTGAAATTGCTGGCGCGGCAATTGGAGAAAAGCGTGCTGCCAGTCAATCCATTTGAATAGGAACGATTTTGACGAAAGTCAAAAACTTCCGGTTCTTTTCATAAGAAACCGCCTGCAATCTGCTGGGGCGGTTTCTTTTTCCGTTGTCGTGGAAATACAAGATCAAATCATTTTCCCGCTCCTCGAAGCCGATCAGCGGAACCCAATGGTAATTGAAAAGCGGTTTTGAAAACCAGTTAAACGAAAACCAGCGGTCAAACTTCATCGCGAGAGGACGCCCAGCCGCTAGTTCTTTTTTCGCTTCTTCAACCGAATGGATCTTTTCAATGCGATAGCGGCCGGCGGTCAGTTTGATAAACTTCCGGACGAGGCGCCATGTGAACAGGCCGATGCGTGTCGTGCCAAGCGCGCCGTATAGCTCACCGGCGTTCCAGTCTTTTTTTTCATGATGGCGGAGAATGGCTGCCGCTGTGACAGGCCCGCACGCAGAACCTTGCCATTTCGCATCAATTTCCGGGTCATATTGCGACATGCCGTTAAAAGGGATGAGAATTTTCATCAGCACAGCCTCCAGCCGGGAGTAATGTAAGCTCTCTTTATAGGGAAGAGAGGCTTCGTTCCGTTTCAGTCAACAAGTTTTTCAAAGCAGCCCGGAATGTCGTGTAGACTTCAAGTTCCACTTGAATGCCAGCGTGGACAATTTCCCGCACGAAGCGTGGATTGAAGCCGACGTAAATTGGGCGAAGGCCCATCAACTTTAAGGCACTGTTCAAATGCGTCAATTCGTTCGCCAGCTCATTGTAGTCAAACGACTCTACGTCTTCCATGCGGACACCGGTAAAATCAAAAATCACACGTTCGGTTTCACGGTGTTTCTCAGCATATTCGAGCACTTTTGAGCGGATCGTTTCAAAGCGGCCACGGAAGATGAAGCCGGCAATCGGCACCAAAATGGTGTTTGACAAAATCGACGGGATGATCGGCGCGGACATATTGTGTATGACTTTTTCGTAATGCGCAACTAGTTTCTTCAATTCTTGTATTTCTTTAGTTTGTTCCATGAGACACCTCAATGTATATGTTTGCTTCTATTATATCCTAAATACAGCCAAATGATGCACTATACGTAACGCAGGAAACCAGGTTTCAGAATACAAGGTTTCAGCTTACTGATACTCTGCAAAACAGACCCGCTAAACATATGCCCTTGTCTTTGTTTCTATATCGGTGCACTAGCTTCGATACATAGAAGGGCTTAGGAGCGAAATGAAAAGGGCTGCCGAGAATTTCTCGACAGCCCGGAATAGCGAATTCCGTAATCACTTTAGTAGACTTTTATTTTTCCTGGCTGGACAAAAAATCTGTCACGGATTCAGGGGATTTGGCATTCGCACTGTGGAGGTGGGCTGTTTTTTCACCGTTTTTGAAAATCAGCAAGCTCGGGATACCCATGACGTCGTATTTGTCAGCAAGCTCCGGAAGCTCGTCGCGGTTTACATCAAACCATTGATATTGATTGAATTCCTCGATGATCGGGTCGATGAACATATCCATGCGCGTGCAGTCAGGGCACCAGCCAGCTTGGAATTTGACGATGACCGGCTCCGTGCCGCCGATGATTTCGTTGAATTGCTCGTTCGTTGTAATGGGTTTCATAAAATCTCCTCCTAATTAATCTTTAATCAGTGTACCTTGCAGATTGTCTTTCGAAAAGAAATTAATCTCAAGGTCCAGGAAATTTCTAACGATTAAATATTGCGAAAATAGAAAAAATACTTTAAACTAAGGACATAGAGAACGTTCTATTTTTTTTACTTAAAAAATGAATGAGGATTCATTCAAAAAATACTGGGAGGGTTTTCGAGTGGCATACCAAATTAAAAAAGCGGCCGTCATCGGTTCCGGCGTCATGGGATCGGGCATAGCGGCACACCTTGCAAATATCGGAATTCCGGTTTTATTGCTGGATATCGTTCCGCGTGAATTATCAACAGAAGAGCAAGCAAAAGGCTTAACTTTGGAAAATCGCCAAGTGCGCAGCCGCATTGCTGCTACAGCAGTGCAGAAATTGCTGAAACAAAAACCGGCGCCTTTGGCAGCGAAAAAGAACCTTCAGCTAATCACACCAGGAAACTTGGAAGATGATTTGGATAAACTGAAAGACGTGGACTGGATCATTGAAGTCATTGTCGAAAACCTGGATGTCAAAAAATCATTGTACGAAAAATTAGATGCAGTAAGGAAACCCGGCACGATTATCTCGTCCAATACATCCGGCATCAGCATCAACGCGATGGCGGAAGGGCGCACGGAAGACTTTGCTAAGCATTTCCTCGGCACGCATTTTTTCAACCCGCCGCGCTATTTGAAGTTGCTTGAAGTGATTCCGGCCCAAATGACATCTCCGGAAGTGCTCCAATTTATGAAAGATTTCGGTGAAGACCGTTTAGGCAAAGGCGTTGTCGAAGCAAAAGATACGCCAAACTTCATCGCCAACCGCATTGGCACATACGGTTTACTGGTAGCGGTGCGCGAAATGCAGAACCGCGGCTATTCAATCGGCGAAGTGGATTCAGTGACTGGGCCATTGATCGGCCGTCCGAAATCAGCGACATTCCGTACTTTGGACGTTGTCGGGCTCGATACATTCATGCACGTTGCGAAAAATGTCTACGACCAAACGACCGGTGAAGAACAGCAAGTATTCGAAGCACCTGCTTTTATGAAGAAAATGGTGGAGAACGGCTGGCTCGGCGCAAAATCGGGGCAAGGCTTCTTCTTGAAGAAAGATAAAGAAATCCTGGAGCTTGATCCGGAAACCTTGGAATACCGGTCAGCCGGAAATTTAAAAACGCCTTCACAGGAAATGGCGAAGCAGCAAAAAGGCTTGAACGCAAAAGTAAAAATGCTTGTTTACGCAAACGACCGCACAGGCGAATTGCTGTGGAACTTGCTGGCTCCGACATTGCGCTATTCCGCTCAATTGCATGGTGAAATCGCTGATGACATCGTTGCCATCGACAACGCCATGAAATGGGGCTTCGGCTGGGAACAAGGGCCGTTTGAAATATGGGACGCAATCGGTGTGCGCGAATCGGCCGCTAAGATGGCAGATGAAGGACATGTGATTCCAGCGTTCGCACAAAGCTTGCTTGATAGCGGCAATGAAAGCTTCTATAAAGAAGAAAAAGGCGACCTTTATTTCTTCAATGGCACAGATTACACGGCAGTGCCGGTCAACAGCAAAGTGATCGACTTGAAGCGCTTTAAGAAAAAGCACGGCGTCTTGAAGTCGAATTCGGGCGCTAGCTTGATTGACCTCGGTGACGGCATTCTGCTGCTTGAGTTCCACTCACGCTCAAACGCAATCGGCTTGGACATCATGCAGATGATCAATTACGCAGTCGATGAAGTAGAGAAAAACCATAAAGGGCTCGTCATCGGCAACCAAGGCAAGAACTTCTGCGTCGGCGCGAACTTGGGGATGATTTTAATGGAGGCTCAGGACGACAATATTTTCGAACTGGACTTTACGATCAAAACATTCCAAAACGCGTTAATGAAGATCAAATACAGCTCGAAGCCTGTTGTCGTCGCACCGTTTGGCATGACGCTAGGCGGCGGTGCGGAAGTGGCGCTGCATGCAGCGCATATCCAAGCTTCAATGGAAACGTATATGGGGCTTGTGGAAGCAGGCGTCGGGCTGATCCCTGGCGGCGGCGGAAACAAAGAACTATATATCAAGCATTTGAAAGGCTTGCCGCATGGCGTGACATTTGATTACCAAAACGTTGCAAGCAACGTATTCGAAGCGATTGCGATGGCGAAAGTCTCGACATCCGCTGAAGAAGCGCGCGACACCAACTTCTTGAACTTTACAGACGGCATCAGCGTCAACAGCGATCACTTGATCCATGACGCCAAACAAGCTGCGCTTAATTTATATGAAAATGGCTATCAGGCGCCAGTACGCGAAAAAGTGCCAGTCACTGGCGAACCAGGCTATGCAACGCTTTTGCTGGGCGCAGAAGGAATGCACATCTCAGGCTATATTTCCGATTATGATTTGAAGATCGCAAAAAAATTGGCACATGTCCTATCAGGAGGAAAGCTTCCTTACGGCACATTGGTGGACGAGCAATACCTGCTCGATTTGGAGCGTGAAGCGTTCTTGAACCTGGTGTCAAAGCCGAAAACACAACAACGGATGCAGCATATGCTGGTCAAAGGCAAACCGCTCCGGAACTAATAGCTTGATATTAAAGGAGGAAAAAGAAATGCGCGAAGCAGTAATCGTGGCCGGAGCAAGAACACCGGTCGGAAAAGCGAAAAAAGGCTCTTTAGCGACTGTGCGGCCGGATGATTTCGGCGCATTGGTAGTGCGGGAAGCATTGAACCGGGCAGGCTATGACGGTCCGATAGATGATTTGATCATGGGCTGTGCAATGCCGGAAGCGGAGCAAGGTATGAACATCGCCCGCAACATCGGTGCATTGGCAGGTTTGCCGGATACAACGCCGGCAGTGACAGTCAACCGTTTTTGCTCGTCAGGTTTACAGTCGATTGCCTATGCTGCCGAGAAAATCATGGTCGGCTCTGCGGAAGCGGTCATCGCTGGCGGAGTCGAATCGATGAGCATGGTGCCAATGATGGGCAATGTCATCCGCCCCAACGCAAAATTGGCGGAAACGGCACCCCAGTACTACATGAGTATGGGCCATACAGCTGAACAAGTAGCAAACCAATACGGCGTCAGCCGAGAAGACCAGGACGCATTTGCCGTCCGTTCGCATGAGCGAGCGGGTGCAGCAATTGCAGCTGGCAAATTCGATGACGAAATCGTGCCGGTCGAAGTGACCAAACGATTTGTCGATGAAAACAATAAATACCAGGAAAAAACGTTCATGTTCAAGATGGACGAAGGTGTGCGCGACGGCACGAACATCGGCGGCTTGGCCAAATTGCGCGCAGCCTTTTCTGCCCGCGGCTCGGTGACAGCTGGGAATTCGTCGCAGACATCTGACGGTGCAGGCGCATTATTGGTAATGGACCGGGAAAAAGCGGAAGCGCTTGGGCTTAAGCCTTTGGCTAAATTCCGTTCATTCGCGACAGGCGGGGTTCCGCCTGAAGTCATGGGCATCGGCCCGATCGTGGCAATTCCGAAAGCCTTAAAACTGGCCGGCTTGTCAATCAGCGACATCGACGTCTGGGAATTGAACGAAGCTTTCGCTTCGCAATCGCTGGCTGTTGTCCGCAACCTCGGCATCGACATCGATAAAGTGAATTTCAACGGCGGAGCAATTGCCCTTGGGCATCCGTTGGGCGCAACAGGGTCGATTTTGACCATCCGCATGATGAGTGAATTGAAGCGCCAAGGCAAGCAATTCGGCGTAGTGACGATGTGCATCGGCGGTGGAATGGGCGCAGCAGGCGTCTTTGAAATGCTATAGAAATTAACAGTGAACCAATAAAAACAAGGAGGAATTCACAATGGAACAAGAAAAAACATTGATCAAAGGCGGCAGTTTCCTTATCGAAGAGGCAGACCTTTCCCGTGTCTTCACACCAGAAGATTTTACAGAAGAACATAAAATGATTGCCAAAACGACCGAGGATTACGTCAACACCGAAGTAATGCCTGTCGTGGAAAAATTGGAAAACCACGAGTTTGAACATTCCGTGCGCTTGCTGAAATCAGCTGGCGATCTTGGCCTGCTAGGAGCAGACGTTCCAGAACAATACGGCGGACTTGGACTTGATAAAATCGCTTCAGCATTAATTGCTGAAAAAATGTCGAAAGCCGGCGGATTTTCAATCACGCACGGCGCACACGTCGGCATCGGTTCATTGCCAATCGTCCTTTTCGGCAACGATCAGCAGAAACAGCAATATTTGCCGCGCTTGGCGACAGGCGAAATGATCGCTGCTTATGCATTGACTGAGCCGAGTTCAGGGTCAGACGCATTGGGCGCAAAAACAACTGCTCGCTTGAACGAAGCTGGCACGCATTATGTGCTGAACGGGGAAAAGCAATGGATTACCAATGCCGGTTTTGCTGACGTCTTTGTGGTATATGCGAAAATTGATGGCGATAAATTCTCAGCGTTCATCGTTGAACGTGCTTATGCCGGCGTTTCAGTCGGACCGGAAGAAAAGAAAATGGGCATCAAATCTTCATCTACACGCACATTGATCTTAGAAGACGCGCAAGTGCCTGTGGAAAACCTTTTGGGCGAAGCAGGGCGCGGGCACATCATTGCGTTTAACATCCTGAACATTGGCCGCTACAAATTGGGAGTGGGCACAATCGGAGCTTCAAAACGCGCGATGGAAATCACGATTCCTTATACAAATCAGCGCCAGCAATTCAAGACGCCGATTTCATCGTTCAACTTGACTCGCGAAAAATTGGCGACGATGGCTTCTCACTTATATGCTGTAGAAAGTTCGGTTTACCGCACAGTCGGTTTGTTCGAAGACCGCATGAGTGATTTCACGGATGAGCAGCAGGCTGACGGCAAATTGGTGGCCGATTCAATCGCTGAATTTGCAGTTGAATGTTCGTTGAATAAATTCTTCGGCACAGAAACGCTTGATTACATCGTTGACGAAGGCGTTCAGCTTCACGGCGGGTACGGCTTTATGCAGGAATACGAAATCGAGCGCATTTACCGCGATTCCCGCATCAACCGCATTTTTGAAGGAACGAATGAAATCAACCGTTTGCTGGTTCCGGGTACGTTATTGCGCAAAGCATTGAAAGGTGAGCTTCCGCTACTTCAGCACGCACAGAAGTTGCAAGAAGAATTGCTGATGATGATGCCAGAAGAAGTGGGCACAGAAGCTTTGGCGCAGGAAAAATATCTTGTCCGAAACGCGAAGAAAATCGCTTTGTTGGCAATCGGCTTAGCGGCGCAGACATACGGCACGAAATTGGAGCAGGAGCAGGAAGTTCTCGTGAACATCGCCGACATCGTCAGCAATGTCTTCGCGATGGAATCTGTCGTTCTCCGCACAGAGAAAGCAATTGCGGCATCAGGCGAAGTAAAAGCGCAGCAGAAATTGCTGTACACGCAGATTTATTGCCAGGAAGCATTCGATAAGATCGAGAAAGACGCGAAAGAAACATTGATCGCAGCAATCGAAGGCGACAACCAGCGCATGATGCTTTCTGCATTGCGCAAATTAACGCGTTCGACGCCATACAACGTTATCGCGAAAAAACGCGAAGCGGCAGTCAAATTGGTCGAAGCAGAAAAATACGTGGTGTAATAGGGACCAACAGGCTCATTCGGTGAGCCTGAAAACGAAAAGAGGATTGGGCAGGGGGCCTAATCCTCTTTTTGCGTTATTCGGGAGGCACAAGCGAAGGGAGTATTTTACATCGACGCAGCGCCCGCGATTTGGTAAGCTTGGAAAAAAAGGAGGATTTTTCTTGATTACCTATTACGCATATCCGAAATGCACAACTTGCCGAAAAGCGAAAAAATGGCTGGACGACCAAGGGATTGAATACAACGAGATCAATATTGCGGAAGCACCGCCTTCAAAAGAGCAGCTCAGCGAAATTTATGGAGCGAGCGGAGTCGACTTGAAGAAGTTTTTCAACACAAGTGGCATGAAATACCGCGAGCTTGGCTTGAAAGACAAGTTGCCCCAAATGAGCGAAGAAGAACAGTTGGAATTGCTGGCTTCTGACGGCATGCTCATTAAACGTCCGCTGGCTTACGGCTACGGCAAAGTGACACTCGGGTTCAAAGAACAGGACTTTGAGTCCAGCTGGAGATAGAGCAATTGATTTCTTGTATTTCCGATTTGTTTATGTCAAACTTAGATATGAGTAAACTACATAATATGGAGGGTTTTCGATGAGTACACCACTAGAACTTCGTTATTCAAAAGAGCATGAATGGGTCAAGGTAGAAGGCGCGACAGCACGGATCGGCATTACTGATTTTGCACAAGCTGAACTTGGAGATATCGTTTTTGTCGAATTGCCGCAAGTTGGTGACGAACTGAAAAAAGACCAGCCTTTCGGCAGTGTCGAGTCTGTTAAAACTGTTTCTGAACTTTACGCTCCAATCAGCGGAAAAGTACTGGAAGTAAACAGTGAGCTTGAAGATAGCCCGGAATTTGTTAACGAATCCCCTTATGAAAATGCGTGGATGGTGGTAATCGAATCCCCTAGCGAAGCTGAATTGGGCGAATTGATGACAGCTGAGCAATACAAAGAAATGATCAACGAGTAATTCCAAAGCGCCTTTGTGGCGCTTTTTTTATACACAATTCTGGACATACTTTCCGAGCGAGGTGTTGCTTTATGGAAAAAGTGATTGTGGTGGAAGGAATCAGCGATAAAGTGAGGATAGCGCCGCTTATTGCAGAACCCGTGACGATTCTTTGTACAAATGGTACAGTAAGTGCAACAAGGCTTGAAGAATTGCTGCTGCCGTTTGAAGAAATGGATATCATCATATTGGTGGACGCGGACAAATCAGGCGAGAAGCTGCGCAAACTGGTGAAGCGCGAGTTTCCGGAAGCCCGCCATTTCTATATCAACCCGAGCTACAAAGAAGTAGCTGCTACACCTATCCGCATCCTGATGGATATACTGATATCAGCAAACGTTCAAGTCAATAAGTTTATAGCTGAGGGATGAAACCGCATGAATGAATGGACACATAAAGAATGGCTGAAAGAGAAAAATACAAACGACGTGGCTGCTTACTACCTGTATGCGCCGATGTGCGGAACTTGCCAGATTGCTTCGAAAATGCTGGAGGTCGTGCAGGAACTGGTACCGGATCTGCCAATGGGAAAAGCAAACTTGAACTATGTGCAGGAAATCGCTTCGCTGTATCAAGTGGAAAGCGTCCCATGCCTGCTCATCACGCAAAATGGACAGCTGAAAGAAAAGATTTACGCGTTCCAATCCGTACCTTATCTGTATGGAAAGTTAAAATCAGTTGACGTATAAATCCAGGCATGGTAAATTAAATTTCTGAAATTAATTAAATATCGTTACTCTTATTAAGAGTGGTGGAGGGAAGTGCCCTATGAAGCCCGGCAACCGTCATGAAAATGAAATGGTGCCAAGTCACGCGAAGCTGAAACTTCGGGAAATGAGAGATCGGTTCAACTTTTTAAGTTACCCTTCTGCTCATTTCTGCGCAGAAGGGTTTTTATTTTTGGATTAGGAGTGTTTATGGAATGATTGAACTTAAAAAGTTATCGAAAGTGTTCGATACGGGCAAAGGCTCGTTGACAGCGGTCGATGGAGTGGAACTGGACATTGCACCAGGCGAGATTTTCGGCATCATCGGCTATAGTGGAGCGGGCAAGAGCACGCTCATCCGTTTATTGAACGGATTGGAAAAGCCGACGTCGGGGTCAGTCGTCATCAACGGCCAGGACATCACAGCGATCAACAGCAAGGACTTGCGCAAAGCACGCCAAAAAGTCAGCATGATTTTCCAGCATTTCAATTTGCTGTGGTCGCGCACCGTCAAAGAGAATATCGAATTCCCGCTTGAAATTGCAGGAGTGCCGAAAGAAAAACGCGCTGAGCGTGTCTTGGAACTTGTGGAGCTTGTCGGCCTTACCGGAAGAGAGAACGCGTATCCTGCGCAGCTATCCGGAGGGCAAAAGCAGCGCGTCGGCATTGCCCGTGCTTTAGCGAACAACCCGGAAGTGCTGCTATGCGATGAAGCCACTTCTGCATTGGATCCGCAGACGACCGATTCGATCCTGGATTTATTGGTGGATATCAACAAACGCTTAGGATTGACGATTGTGCTGATCACCCATGAAATGCATGTCATCCGCAAAATCTGCCACCGTGTCGCCGTCATGGAAGGCGGCCGCGTCGTCGAATTGGGCGACGTGCTGAACGTTTTCCAGGCGCCAAAAGAAAACATCACCAAACGATTTGTTGCTCAGGTGACAGACACCGAAGATTCCCAGGCAACCATTAAGCATTTGCGCGAACTGTATCCGTCGGGTGTCCTCATCAAACTGGTATTCGTCGGAGACCAAACCGAGCAGCCGATCTTAACGAAACTGATTCGCAAATACCCTGTCGATATCAACATTGTGCAGGGGAATATCGCACATACGCAAAGAGGGGCTTATGGAACATTGATCTTACAAATAAAAGGCTCACAGCCTGAAATTGATGAAGCGATCGCCTTCCTTAATGCAGAAGACGTCCAAACGGAGGTGATGGCAAATGATTGAGTCATTATTCCCGAACGTCGACTGGAATGATATGTGGGAAGCTACGCTCGAAACCATTTACATGACCGCGATGTCGACATTCTTCACGTTTGTCATCGGTTTGGTGCTCGGCATCGTCCTATTTTTGACAGCACCGAAGCAATTATGGGCCAACAGCATTGTCAATTGGCTGACCGGTGCATTCGTCAATATTTTCCGTTCAATTCCGTTCATCATCTTAATCATTTTACTGATTCCATTCACGAAGTATATGATCGGAACGATTCGCGGACCGAACGCCGCATTGCCGGCGTTGATCATCGGTGCTGCACCATTTTATGCACGCATGGTATTGATCGCCCTGAAAGAAATTGACAAAGGCGTAATCGAAGCTGCCCGGTCAATGGGTGCAAGCACGTGGACCATCATTCGCAAAGTGCTGCTTCCAGAATCAAAACCGGCACTTATTTCCGGCATCACGGTGACAGCCATTGCCCTTGTCGGTTATACCGCAATGGCAGGCATCATCGGAGCCGGCGGCCTTGGCACCCTGGCGTTCCTTGATGGTTTCCAAAGAAGCCGTCAAGACGTCACACTTATGGCCACGATCCTCATATTGATCATTGTATTTGCCATCCAGTTTATCGGTGACCGTTTGACTGTAAAGTCGGACAAACGCTAATCATAAAAAACACATAAAAAGGGAGACTGACAACATGAAGAAATTTGTAGCAGGAACATTATTAACAGCATTCGCATTAGCGGGATGCGGAGCAGACGAAGGCGGCTCAGGCGAAGAGTCATCAACATTGAAAATCGGTGCATCGAATGTGCCGCACGCTGAAATTCTTGAACAAGCTAAACCGATTCTTGAAGAACAAGGCATCGAACTTGAAATCGAATCATACCAAGACTACATTTTACCGAACCAAGACTTAGAAGCAGGTGAAATTGACGCTAACTACTTCCAGCACGTTCCTTATCTGGCTTCACAAGTAGAAGAGTTCGGCTATGAGTTTGAAAATGCCGGCGGTATCCACATCGAGCCAATCGGCGTTTATTCTCAAGAATACGATTCTTTGGAAGAACTTCCAGAGGGTGCTACTATCCTAATGAGCAGTTCAGTTGCAGATCACGGCCGCATTTTATCTATGCTTGAAGCGCAAGGTTTGATTAAGTTGGATGAAGCTGTGGAGAAAACGACCGCAGAAGTCAGCGACATTTCGGAAAACCCTAAAAACTTGCAGTTTGAAACAGATTACGAAGCAGCAATTTTAGTGCAAATGTACGAGCAAGGCGAAGGTGACGCTGTATTGATTAACTCTAACTACGCAATCGATGCTGGCTTGAACCCTATGGAAGATTCCATTGCTCTTGAAGATTCAGACTCACCATATGTCAACATCATTGCGGTCCGCAAAGGCGATGAGGACAAGGAAAATGTCCAAGCATTGGTCGAAGTATTGAAATCACAAGAAATCCAAGACTTTATCTTGGAAGAATGGGGCGGCTCTGTCGTACCTGTAGATTGACAAAAAGCATCCGAGAGGATGCTTTTTTATTTTGATAAAATAATGAAAATATTCCGCGTTTTTCTCAAACTATTCTATTTTTTTGCCTCCTATGATACTTTTGAATAATAATGATAATACAATTGTTCATATGGGGAGGACAAAATAATGAAGATTAAGTTTGGTTTGCTGCCAAGAATTATTTTGGCAATCGCTTTAGGAGTGTTAATCGGTTCATTTGCGCCTGAATGGCTGGCTCGCGTTTTTGCCACGTTCACCGCTATTTTTGGAAGCTTTTTGAATTTCATTGTTCCATTGATCATTCTTGGTTTTATCGCTCCAGGTATTGCTAAACTCGGAAAAGGCTCAGGGAAATTACTGGGGCTTGCCACATTTTTCGCTTATTTCTCGACAATAATTGCTGGCATTCTGGCATTTGTGGCATCAACGACAATTTTACCGAATTTCATGAAAGCCGGATCGATGAGCAACATCGATGATCCGGAACATGCACTTGCTGCATCGTATATCGCATTGGAAATGCCGCCAGTATTCGGCGTTATGTCCGCTTTGATTCTCGCGTTTTTGCTTGGAATCGGTATGGCTTCAACAGGCAGCAAAACAATGATTTCGTTCTTTGATGAATTCCAGGCGGTTATTGAAAAGACGATTTCATATGTAATCATTCCATTGCTGCCAATCCATATTTTCGGGATTTTCGGCAATATGGCATACGGCGGGGCAGTTGCTGAAATTTTGTCATTGTTTGCTGTTGTATTCGTCATGATCCTCATCCTTCACTGGATCATGCTCCTGCTGCAATACACGACTGCCGGTACCTTGAATAAAAAAAATCCATTCTTCTTGCTGAAAACGATGATGCCGGCTTACTTTACCGCGCTTGGCACCCAGTCATCTGCGGCAACAATTCCAGTTACCGTCCAGCAAGCACGCAAGACCGGAGCCAACGAACGTGTTGTTGACTTCGCAGTGCCGCTGTTTGCAACGATTCACCTTTCCGGCAGCACAATCACAATCGTGTCTTGTGCAGTCGGCGTCATGTTATTGACTGGCGAAGTGCCGGCTTTTGGCAGCATCTTGCCATTCATCTTGATGCTTGGTGTAACAATGATTGCTGCACCTGGTGTTCCAGGCGGGGCAGTAATGGCTGCTATCGGGCTGCTTGAATCGATGCTCGGTTTCGATCAAACCATGGTCGCACTTATGATAGCCCTTTACTTAGCACAAGATAGCTTTGGTACTGCAACAAACGTAACTGGCGACGGTGCTTTGTCAATGATCGTCGATCGCTTCACAAATGGAAAAAAAGCGTTGCAATAAAACCAATATTTCCTCTATTTCGACTTTTCTCCCAAATATATACAATCAGAAAAAGCTGTGCTACTATAACTTTGGATTGTAAGAAAAAGGGGGAAATATTTATGAAGAAATTACTGGTTATCGGTTTCTCAGTTGCACTTCTATTAGGAGCTTGCGGTGAAGATAAAACTAGCGGGGCTACTGAAGAAGCACCTGCAACAAATGGTGCTGCAAAAGAGGCAGGCAATGCGAAACAGGAAATGATGCGTTTCTACATGTCAGTTCCAAATACGATCAATGCAACAGAT
Source organism: Planococcus sp. TJ-301 (assembly GCF_058268475.1). Taxonomy (NCBI): domain Bacteria; kingdom Bacillati; phylum Bacillota; class Bacilli; order Caryophanales; family Caryophanaceae; genus Planococcus; species Planococcus sp. TJ-301. Next base: position 156,344 of record NZ_JBZDOH010000004.1, read on the forward strand.
GCAGACTTGAACGCTTTTGAAATGGCACAGACAGAAGGCACATTGCCTAAAGCTGAAGAACTTCAAACAATGAAGGATGCAGCTAAAGCTTCAGCTGAAGAAACTTCCGCAGCAGTAGAAGGAATAGAAATTCCTGAAACGCTCGAAGAACAAAAAGCTGATATCGAAGCTGCACTAGCTTCTATTAAAGAGTCTTACGACATAAAAGCTGAAGAGCTGACGAAAGAAGCTTCTTTCGAAGCGGCAAATGCAAAATTCCAAGATGCAGACGAGAAGTTCAATGCCTTATTGGAAGCGCAAGAGCTTAACCCTTCAAGCATCTACAACGAAGTAAGCCAATAAACAAAAGGTCCGGCATCTGCTGGACCTTTTTTTGTTCCTATATTCCGGAAAATAGCTGTGAAGGCATGCATCCAAGAATTAGAGAGAGGCCGTTGCGAAGAAGCTTGCGCGGCTGAAGCCGTGCCAGCGGAACGCGTCCGCCTGTCTCTGGATTGCTTTAGTAGCTTCGAGTCATGAAAATACGGTGAAGTAAAATGAAAAATTATAATCAAATTCTGAGACATTATTCTTAAAAAGAATAAATTTAGGGTGTTTTGAATTTTCTGGTAATTCATAAGACAAAAGAGCCATTTTATAGAAGTTCACTAATTTTGGGTTTTATCTGGAATATCCGGGGTATACTTTACAAGTAATACAAACCGGAAAGGGATGAACCGCTATCGATTCAAATGGAATTGAGCACACAGAAAAAATGGAACAGGCTTTTAGGGATGTCCACGGATTTGGTATCGACGAATATCAAAACGACACTGACAAGATTATTGAAGTGGAACAACGGAGAGAACAGGATTATCGGCAGGGCCAACAAGTTGCTGCTCGTTTGGAACGTCAAGTACACAGAAATTCATAATAGACGAAATTGACACGGCCGGCGCCTTTAAGTGCCGGTTTTTTGTTTGCTTATTTCTCATTTAGCGATCAGTTATTGAAAATGCGGAAACAGGTTTGGTATGAGGGAAAAACCTCTTGAAATTAGGGCAAATACAGTATTTTAAATTGTTTGCCGTTGGTTTTCAGAGCCGATTTAAAGATTTGCTACAAAGCCCCATTTCATGTAAGATTAGAATGATACTAATTAAGAATGGAATTCCATTCAACATTAACTTTATGGAGGTATATACATGTCAACTTTGATCATTAAAGATTTGCACGTTAAAATCGAAGATAAAGAGATTTTAAAGGGTGTAAACTTAACAATTAATACAGGTGAAATTCATGCCATCATGGGACCTAACGGAACTGGGAAGTCTACATTGGCTTCTGCTATCATGGGGCATCCGAAATATGAAGTAACATCAGGATCGGTATTTCTTGATGGAGAAGACGTTCTTGAAATGGAAGTGGATGAGCGCGCACGTGCAGGCCTATTCCTTGGCATGCAATACCCGAGCGAAATTTCAGGCGTGACAAATGCTGACTTTATGCGCTCTGCGATCAATGCTCGACGCGCGGAAGGCGAAGAGATTTCATTGATGAAGTTCATCCGCGAACTTGACAGCAAGATGGAGACGCTTGATATGGACCAGGAAATGGCACAGCGCTATTTAAACGAAGGCTTCTCAGGCGGCGAAAAGAAACGCAACGAAATTCTTCAATTAATGATGATTAAACCGACATTCGCGATATTGGATGAAATCGACTCCGGACTGGATATCGATGCGCTTAAAGTTGTTTCTGATGGCATCAACCAGATGAAAGGCGAAAACTTCGGTTGCTTGATCATCACTCATTATCAGCGTTTGCTGAACTATATTACACCAGACCACGTCCACGTGATGATGCAAGGCCGCGTCGTTAAATCCGGCGGCAAAGAACTTGCACTTAAATTGGAAGCTGAAGGCTATGACTGGATCAAAACTGAGCTTGGTATTGAAGACGAGACAGTAGGACAAGAAGCTTAATTGGAAGGGGAGACTAACGTGACGGTTGAAACAAACTTAAAAGTGACCGAGCAGGACGTGCGCTCCTTCTCGGCTTCTAAATCAGAACCAGAAGAGTTTACGAACCTGCGCGTCCAGGCTTTGGCAGCTGCAGAAGTGTTGCCTTTGCCAAAACCGGATAAAACGAAAATCACAAGCTGGAACTTTACGGAGTTTCCGGTACATTCGACAGAAAGCTCAACGTATTCTTCATTAACAGAGCTTCCTGAAGAAGTGAAATCATTGGTTGATCTTAAACAGAAAAATCTTTATATCCAACACAATAATACGCCGGCATTTACGGCTTTATCTGATGACTTAAAAGCGAAAGGCGTCATCTTGACTGATATTTTCACTGCAATCCGCGACCATGCGGATTTAGTGGGCAAATATTTCATGAAAGATGCGGTTAAAGCTGAAGAGCATAAATTGACTGCATTGCACGCTGCTCTTTTGAACGGCGGAGTTTTCCTTTACGTTCCTAAAAACGTTGTAGTGGAAGAGCCTGTACAAGTTATCTTCATCCACGACGATGAGAATGCGTCATTGTTCAACCACGCATTGGTCGTGGCGGACACGAGCAGCCAAGTGACATATGTGGAAACATATATTTCGACAGTGCCGCATGCAAAAGGCCTGGCAAACATCGTCTCTGAAGTTATTGCAGAAGATAATGCACAAGTCACTTATGGCGCAGTGGATGTATTGGCTGAAGGCTTCACAACCTACGTCAACCGACGCGGTGTTGCAAAGCGCGACTCACGCATCGAATGGGCGCTTGGCATGATGAACGACAGCGACACGATTTCAGAAAACACGACTTTCTTGATCGGCGACAATTCTGTCGGTGATACGAAGACGGTGGTGGTCGGACGCGGTTCACAGAAACAGAATTTCACAACGAAAATCATCCACTGGGGCAAAAACTCAGACGGACAGATCTTGAAGCATGGCGTCATGAAAGATTCGGCGTCAGCCATTTTCAATGGCATCGGCAAAATCGAGCATGGCGCAACCAAAGCCAACGCAGAGCAAGAATCACGTGTGCTGATGCTTAGCCCGAAAGCGCGCGGGGATGCCAACCCGATGCTTCTGATCGATGAAGATGATGTTACAGCAGGGCACGCCGCTTCAGTCGGCCGCGTGGATCCGCTTCAATTGTTCTACTTGATGAGCCGAGGTATTTCAAAACAAGAAGCTGAACGTCTTGTTATTCACGGCTTCCTGGCACCGGTAGTACGCGTATTGCCAATCGAAGGCGTTAAAAAGCAATTGACGGAGGTTATCGAAAGGAAAGTCCGCTAATGATACCTAAAGAGATTAAAAGCTATTTTCCGATCCTGAATCAAGAAATCAACGGCCATCCACTGGTTTATCTGGACAGTGCGGCAACTTCCCAAAAGCCGGTGCAGGTGATCGAGGCGCTGAAGAATTACTACGAATTCGACAACTCGAACGTCCATAGAGGTGTCCATACACTAGGCAACCGCGCTACTGAGAAATACGAAGGCGCACGTGAAAAAGTGCGTAAATTCATCAATGCCCAATCGACAGAAGAAATCATCTTCCTGCGCGGCACTACCACAGCCATCAATTTGGTTGCACAAAGCTATGGCCGAGCAAATGTCGAAGAAGGCGATGAAATTGTCATCACTTATATGGAGCACCATTCGAACATCATTCCGTGGCAGCAATTGGCGAAAGAACGCGGAGCTGTCCTGAAATATATTGAACTTGAAGAAGATGGTACCATTTCATTGGAACAAGTTCGTGCAGCTATTACGGCCCGGACGAAAATCGTGTCCATGGTTTACGTTTCCAACGTCCTTGGCACGATGAATCCGGTAAAAGAAGTTGCGCAGATTGCCCATGAAGTCGGCGCTGTCATGGTCGTGGATGGAGCACAAGCTGCTCCCCACCTGAAAATTGATGTTCAGGAGCTGGACTGCGATTTCTTCGCGTTTTCAGGTCATAAGATGGTCGGACCGACCGGCATCGGCGTGTTATATGGTAAAAAAGCTCTTTTGAACGATATGGAACCAATTGAATTCGGCGGCGAAATGATTGATTTTGTCGGTCTTTATGACTCTACCTGGAAAGAGCTGCCGTGGAAATTCGAAGGCGGGACGCCGATTATTGCCGGCGCTGTCGGCTTAGGTGCAGCAATCGATTTTCTGAATGATATCGGCTTGAATGAAATCGAAAAGCACGAGCATAAAATGGCTGCCTACGCGATGGACAAAATGAGCGGGATTGAAGGGCTCGAAATCTACGGCCCAACAGATCCAGCAAAACGGGCAGGCATCGTCACTTTCAATTTGAATGATGTCCATCCGCATGATGTCGCAACGGTCTTGGATATGAGCGGAATCGCTGTACGCGCTGGCCACCATTGCGCACAGCCGCTTATGAAATGGCTGGACGTTTCAGCCACAGCCCGCGCAAGCTTCTATCTTTACAATGACGAGTCGGATATCGACCGTCTTGTAGAAGGACTGCGTTCAGCAAAGGAGTATTTCAACGATGTCTTCTAATAATTTAGATCAACTTTACCGACGCGTGATTATGGACCATTATAAAACACCGCGCAACAAAGGCACGCTCGACAAGAACAGTGTTAATATAGAAATGAACAACCCGACTTGTGGAGACCGAATCTTGCTGACGCTACAAGTCGAAGACGGCATTGTCAAAGATGCAAAATTTGACGGCGAAGGCTGCTCGATTTCCATGGCATCAGCTTCAATGATGACGCAGGCGGTCAAAGGCCAAGCAGTGGAAGATGCGTTAAAACTTTCGCGCATCTTTTCGGACATGATGCTTGGCAAAGAGTATGATGACTCAATCGACTTGGGTGATATCGAAGCTCTTCAAGGAGTTTCGCAATTCCCGGCGCGCATCAAATGCGCGACGCTTGCATGGAAAGCCATGGAAAAGGGTGTACAAAGCGAAGAAAAATCGTAACACAGAACGGAGGAACGGCGATGGCTAAGAAAATGCCAGAAATCGGCGATTATAAATATGGGTTCCATGACAAAGATGTCTCGATCTTCAGATCCAAACGCGGTCTGACGGAAGACATCGTCAGAGAAATCTCGAAAATCAAGGAAGAACCGGAATGGATGCTCAATTCCCGCCTGAAAGCACTAAAATTGTTTTACTCAATGCCAATGCCACAATGGGGCGGCGACCTGGCTTCATTGAACTTCGATGAAATTACGTATTACGTAAAACCATCTGAGCAGAGCCAGACATCTTGGGACGAAGTGCCGGAAGAAATCAAAGCGACATTCGACAAACTCGGCATTCCTGAAGCTGAGCAGAAATACCTTGCAGGTGTTTCAGCGCAGTATGAATCCGAAGTTGTTTACCACAACATGAAAGTCGAATTGGAAGACATGGGAATCGTCTTTAAAGATACCGGTTCTGCACTTCGTGAAAACGAAGACTTATTCAAGGAATACTGGCAATCAGTTATTCCAGCTGCTGACAATAAATTCGCAGCTTTGAATACGGCAGTATGGTCAGGCGGATCGTTCATCTATGTCCCTAAAGGCATTAAAGTGGAATCTCCGCTTCAAGCTTATTTCCGCATTAACTCGGAAAACATGGGCCAATTCGAACGTACACTGATCATCGTTGATGAAGGCGCAAGCGTTCATTATGTAGAAGGCTGTACAGCACCGGTTTACACGACGAATTCATTGCACTCGGCTGTAGTTGAAATCATCGTGAAAAAAGACGCATATTGCCGTTACACGACTATCCAGAACTGGGCGAACAACGTCTTCAACCTTGTAACGAAACGCGCTTTCGTTGATGCGAACGGTACAATGGAATGGATCGATGGCAACATCGGTTCTAAATTGACGATGAAATATCCAGCTATTTACTTGAAAGGCGAAGGCGCACGCGGCATGACCCTGTCGATCGCTATCGCTGGCAAAGGGCAGCACCAGGATGCTGGAGCGAAAATGATCCACTTGGCTCCAAATACATCTTCGTCAATCGTTTCAAAATCGATTTCGAAACAAGGCGGGAAAGTTTCCTACCGCGGAATCGTCCACTTCGGCCGCAAAGCCGACGGCGCGCGTTCGAACATCGAATGCGATACGCTGATTATGGACAATCAGTCTACATCTGATACGATTCCATACAACGAAATCTTGAATGACAATGTTTCTTTAGAGCACGAAGCGAAAGTTTCGAAAGTATCTGAAGAGCAATTGTTCTACTTGATGAGCCGCGGCGTTTCTCAACAAGAAGCGACAGAAATGATCGTAATGGGCTTTATCGAACCGTTCACGAAAGAATTGCCGATGGAATATGCGGTAGAAATGAACCGTTTGATCAAGTTTGAAATGGAAGGCTCTATCGGTTAATGGATTAATTAATGGCCCTTGGTATGGCTTTGCTCATGCCAAGGGCTATTTTTTTGGAGTTTTATTGTTACCGAATGCAAATGATGTAAATTTTTTTCGAGTTTTCTAATGAAAAACTTTGCAGTTTTACAGTCTGCTCGTGGGGTATATAAACCAAGAAGATAGAATACAAGGAGGTTTGCTGCACATGAGCCAAGCATTCGATGCATTGAAAGAAAAGCTTAGCAACGCAGACATGGGACAAGCAAAAGACGTAATCATACAAGCTAAGCAAGCTTATGAAGATGGTCAAATCAATGAAAATGAAAAAAATGAACTGATGGAATCTGCAAAATCTGTAATTGGAAGCAAAGGGATCGGCGGAATTTTTTAAGAGGCTGAAATGAAATATTATTTGGACAAGGGAGAATAGCCTTAAGCATACTGCTTGTATGCTTAAGGCTATTTTTATACGTTAAAATAAAAGCAGGAGCTTCTAAATTAAATCGATGATTGGGATAAAGAGATTGAGTTTGAACACCACAATAAAAGCCCGGCGCATCTGCGCTGATCTTTTACTTTTTGATATTTTTCAATGCTTCCCGAATGCTTAACGGCTGCAGCGTAGAAGTGGCAACAAAATCTCTTACCCATTCCAGATCGGTTTTGGCGTATTCCCGCAGCGCCCAGCCGATGGACTTTTGGATAAAGAACTCGGATGAATTGGCATGCTGTAAAATGATGCGGCTGAGCACCGCAGTGTCTGTTGCTTGCTTGAATTTCAATTGATGAAGAATGGCTGCCCGGTTGGTCCACATATTACTCGCGCTTGACCATTCAAACATTGCGGCAGCACCGGCATTTCGTTCATGTTGAATCACGTGCCCGACAATACGCGGCGCGATGGAATCGACACTGTCCCACCAGGGCTTGCTTTCCACCAGTTCGCGAAGAAAAGGCAGGTCATGGACTGATAATTGGCTTTTCATCTTATCGAGCAGAGCGATTGCAGCGTACTGGTACTCGCGTTCCGGAAACTTATATAGAGTCCAGACTTCTTCCACCAAGCGGTTTAGTTCCGGGAGTCGGCATTCCGCAAACTGTTCTTTTAGCAAAGCTTTCCGCAAAGGCGTTCTTATGCCCAGGAAAGTGAACTGGTTTCTCATATAGGCAGCCATCAGAAGGGCTAGGGTTTCATCACGGTGTGCTTCGAATTTTTCGGTAAGCTTGTTATGGTTCCAATCTGTTTTCATCTTTTACCATCTCCAGTTAGCTTTTAAAAAAGTGTAGCATATTCAATAGGTGGGAAATAAAACAATAGAGGATTTTAATGAAGCAGAGTGCGGTTTACATTGTATAGAAGAAATTGCTAAATGATACCCATTCACTCCTTATTCAGCAAAAGGCTGAAAGCTGACACAAACGATTATGAAGCGTCCTCATAAAAGACGTTCGTTTTTTTCTATGCTATCATAAAATAACAGTGAAAAATGGAGGCGGGACGATGATAAACGTAGGATTGACAGGTTGGGGCGACCATCCGGACGTCTACAGCCCGGATTCGAAAAAGACTGAAAAACTCATTGATTATAGTGCCCATTTCCCGATTGTCGAGCTGGATTCTTCATTCTATGCCGTTCAGCCGGCGCGCAACATCACCAAGTGGATAAATGAGACGCCAGATGGTTTTCAGTTCGTTGTGAAAGCCTACCAAGGCATGACTGGCCATCTGCGCGGGGAAAACCCTTTTGACAGTAGAGAAGAAATGTTTGAAGCGTTTCGCTTATCGATCCGTCCCATGAAGGAAGCGGGGAAATTGGCGATGGTGCTGCTGCAATTTCCACCTTGGTTTGATTGTCAGAAGGATAATGTGGAACAAATAAGAGAAATCACCGGCCATCTACAAGAGTTCGACATGGCGATTGAATTCCGCCACCAGTCCTGGTATGCGCCGGAATTCCGCGATAAAACGCTGGAATTTTTGAAGGAAAACAACTTGATCCATACGGTATGCGACGAACCGCAGGCAGGGGATGGTTCTGTCCCGCTAGTGGCAGCGTCAACGCGCGGTGACAAAGCACTATTGCGTATCCACGGGCGTAATGTGCACGGCTGGACAAATCCAGGCGGAGGCCAAAAGTGGCGCGAAGTTCGTTATTTGTATGATTACAACGAAGAAGAATTGCGTGAAATCAGCAGCGCGGTTGAAACCCTTCAGAAATCTTCCGAAACCGTTTATGTCATATTCAATAATAATTCCGGCGGGCATGCGGCTGGGGATGCCAAACAGTTCCAAAGCATGAACGGCTTGGAATTCAATGGTTTGTCCGCAAAGCAACTGGATTTATTTGAAGGAGGATTTTAATGGAATTTGTATTGCTGGCGATTGTAGGATTGTTATCGGGCATAGTGGGAGCGTTGATCGGACTCGGAGGCGGGGTTATTCTGGTTCCGGCGATGTTGTTCCTAGTAGCCACTGTCGCTTTCTTCCCCGATTTGAGCCCTCAGCAAATCGTCGGTTTATCTGTCATCATGATGATTTTCACCGGCTTGTCTTCCACATTGTCTTATATAAAGGTCAAGACGGTCGACTACCGGAGCGCGCTTATCTTCTTTGCAGGGAGCGCTCCGGGTACAGTAGTAGGCGCCTTTGTCAATAAAGGGCTCGACCTGCCATCATTCAATTTGTATTTCGGCATTCTGCTAGTCTTCTTATCCCTATTATTATTGGTTAGGGACAAATTGAAGGTTGTCTACTGGTTTGTTGAAAACGGTAAAAAGAACACATTCACGGATTCGATGAACAAGGAATATGTTTATGGTTATCCAATATGGTTCGCTTTGCTGTTGACGTTCGGCGTCGGTTTCGCATCGGGGCTATTCGGCATCGGTGGAGGGTCCATTATGGTGCCCGCTATGATCCTACTGTTCTTGTTCCCGCCGCATGTCGCGGTCGGTACGTCAATGTTGATGGTGTTCTTATCTTCCATTATCAATTCAATCACGCATATTTCACTAGGCAATGTGCCTTGGATTTATACACTTGCGATTGTGCCTACGGCGTACATCGGAGCTAAGATTGGTGCGTCATTGAACAAAAAGATAAAATCGGAGACGCTTGTCGTCATTTTGCGGCTAGCGTTGCTGATCCTTGGCTTGCGTTCGATTTATGAGGGATTATTCAGTATTTAAAGAGGTGCAGAACATGGGGGAAATTATTCATATTTATCATACAAATGATCTCCACAGCCATTTTTCACATTGGCCGGAGATCCGTGCCTTTTTGCATGAACGCAAGCGCTGGCATGAGGAGGCGGGCGATACATGCTTGATTTTGGATATCGGCGACCATGTTGACCGTTCGCACCCTTTTAGTGAAGGGACTGCCGGGAAAGGCAATGTGGATCTTCTAAACGATGCTGGCTATGATGCAGTGACCATTGGGAACAATGAAGGCATTACTTTGTCGAAAAAAGAATTGGACGAGTTATATATACAAGCTGATTTTGATGTGGTGGTATCAAATCTTTTCACCGCTGAAGGCCGCCGTCCGTCTTGGGCAAAACCATCAGCAGTCGTCTCGACTGCGGAGGGCCGGAAAATCGGGTTGGTCGGGGCGACTGCGGAATTCACGCCTTTTTACAAGCGCCTTGGCTGGACAGTGTCAGATGCTAAGCAATCCATTGTTGAAGCCGCCGCAGAGCTGAAGGGGACCGTCGATTTTATCGTCTGCCTTTCGCATCTTGGTATCAGGGAAGATGAGCTGCTTGCAGAAATGTGCAGCGACTTGGATATCATCCTTGGCGCGCATACCCACCATATTTTCCACGAAGGGAAAATGATCAATGATTCGCTGCTCGGTGCTGCCGGGAAGTTCGGCATGTTTATAGGCCATATCACAATCGACCCAGTTACGGGGGAGCGGGAAGCAGAGCTGATTGAAACGGCCGATCTGCGCAGCAATGATGAAGGGTTCAATGACATGCTCATTGAGGAGGGCAAAATGCAGCTGAACGAACCGGTCTTTTACAACGACAAGCCTTTAAAGGCAGAGTGGTTCAAAGACTCAGAACTTGCTGAACTTTTCGGCCAAGCGATGCTGGAATACTCCGGTGCGGATTGTGCGTTGTTCAATGCTGGGTTGTTCATGGAAGATATGCCGCTCGGCGAGACAACGCGTTACGATTTCCATAAGATGTTGCCGCATCCGATCAATTTGTGCATGATCGAGTTGAGTGGTGCAGAACTGAAAGAAATCTTTCTTCAATCGTTGAACGCTGACTGGCCGAATATCGAATTGAAAGGGATGGGTTTCAGAGGGGCGGTTTTCGGCAACATGGTCCGCGTCAACTTTTCATTGGTCGGGCATGAGCTGCACATTGGCGGCCGCCGCGCGCGGCATGATGAAATGTTCAACTTGATCACACTAGATATGTTCACGTTCGGCTATTTTTTCCCGGAGCTGAAGCGTGCTCCGAAAACGTATTTCATGCCGGAATTTCTGCGCGATGTCTTTAGCCAATTTTTCCGCACTAAACCGGTGAAATGAGTGAATATTCGGAGTTGAAATTCATTTGATTTCATTAATATTGTGCGCTATGCTTTTAATGAATTCAATATCGATGGGTAGAGGCTGCAAGGCTTATCAGTAGGGTGCGGGGGTATGACATGGTTGCTCGCATCCGAAAGGGGGTTTTGCCGAAGTTTCTTTTTCAGCTGTCACTGAAAAAGAGGCTGGGGTCATTCTGAACAAGAATGTCACTGTCGTCTGTGTTTTGCATAGACGAAGAGCTACAGGGTTGTTTGATGTTTTACCACACAGACGAATTGTAGAAGGCTGATTGTATCCATTGGGAACAATCAGCCTTTTTTTCTTACTTTCTCTTCCATCCTATTAAAAAAGGAGGAATTTAACATGGAAAACACTATTTTTTCGATTTTGCCGCCAATCGTGGCAATCGTCATGGTCCTGCTGACAAAACGTGTACTGTTGTCGCTTGGCGCAGGGATTGTCGCTGCGGCGTTCATTTTGACTTCTTTCGCGCCGGTGCAAGCCGCTACGGAAATCTTCAATTCATTTGCCATCACGTTCTGGGACGGAGGGTTCAACGCTTATAACGTCTTTATCCTGCTGTTCTTGTTTTTGCTCGGAATCATTACCGCGTTTGTCAGCCTGTCGGGCGGCAGTATGGCATTTGCCGATTGGGCATCTGAACGCATCAAAACACGCCGAGGCGCAAAAGTGCTGACAGTCGTGCTCGGAATGGTCATTTTCATCGATGATTATTTCAATGCGTTGGCAGTTGGCCAAGTAGCACGTCCGATTACGGACCGCTACAAAATTTCACGCGCTAAACTTGCTTATTTCATCGATTCAACGGCTGCACCTGTTTGTGTTATTTCGCCTGTTTCCAGCTGGGGAGCGGCAATCATCGGAATCATCGCCAGCATCTTGTCGGCACAGACTTTTGTTCAGATGTCTGCGCTTGAAGCGTTCATCTGGATGGCTCCGATGAATTTCTACGTAGTCGCAGCATTGGCAATCGTCTTTTTCGTCGCAGTGCGCGATGTCGATTTCGGTGCTATGAAAAAACACGAAACACGCGCTATTACAACGGGCGAACTATTCGATGCCAAGAAAACAATTCCTGGGGAGATGAAAGAAGACTTCCCGGTCCATGGTCACGGCCGTGTGACGGATCTGCTTTTGCCGATCATCTTGCTGGTTGCAGGAACGATCGGGGCAATGATTTGGACCGGTTACCAGAATGCAGGGCAGATCTTGGATATCTGGGCAATTTTTGAAAACACGGATGTTCCTGCTTCTTTGATGGCCGGCGGTTTATTGGGTGCGATTTCTTCCATCCTATTGTACGTTCGCCAATTCAAACACAATAAAACAGCGAAAGCGTCTTGGGTTGGAAAAGGCATCTTTGAAGGCATCCGTTCTATGCTTGGAGCTGTGCTGATTTTGATTTTTGCATGGTCGTTGAGTTATTTGATTGGTGCATTGGAGACAGGACTGTATTTGGCTGATTTTGTTACTGAAAGCAATATGCCGATTGAAATCCTTCCTGTGCTGCTTTTCGTACTTGCAGGAATCATGGCCTTCTCAACAGGAACTTCATGGGGCTCTTTCGGGATCTTGCTGCCAATTGCCGGAAATATCATGGCACAAGCTGCACCAGAATTACTGCTGCCAGCACTTGCAGCGGTTTTGGCAGGCGCAGTGTTCGGAGACCATTGTTCACCAATTTCCGATACGACGATTCTGTCGTCTACCGGTGCAGGAAGCAACCATATGGACCATGTGTTGACTCAATTGCCTTATGCATTGACTGCAGCTGCTATAGCAGCGGTCGGCTACATCGTAATAGGTTTTACAGGTTCACTTCTATGGTCGCTACTGACAGTCATAGTCATTTTAGCAGTATTATTCCTTGTATGGTCAAAACGAACTACAATTTTAGAAAAACAAGCAAATAGCTAGTGGTTTTAAAAGCAGAGATCTTGGATCTCTGCTTTTTTATTATTGCAGTAATAGTTTTTAAGAAATTTTTTCCGGAATTATCTTTACTTTAGAGGAACCCATAGTTATACTAATTTTAGATTAGTCAATAATCTGAAAATAAACAAACTTCCTATTTTTCTGTAAGAAAAATGGAAGAAGACAAAAAAGGGGGAAGAAAAATGGAACGTTCGCAATGGGGCACACGCGCCGGTTTTATTTTAGCGGCAGTCGGCTCGGCGGTAGGTTTGGGGAACATTTGGCGTTTTCCATATGTAGCCTATGAAAATGGTGGAGGAGCATTCTTTATACCGTACTTATTCGCTCTGTTGACCGCAGGGATACCAATTCTAATTTTAGAATTCACCATTGGGCATAAATACCGTGGATCCGCACCGTTATCATTCTTTAGAATGGGCGGCAAGAAAATGGAGTGGCTGGGCTGGTGGGCAGTATTTGTCTCATTTGTCATATCCACCTATTATGCAGTTATCATCGCTTGGTCTATGCGTTACACGATTTTCTCATTCAACCAGGCTTGGGGATCAGACACCGAAGCATTTCTGTTTAACGATTTCCTTCAATTGACAGTGACACCAGGGCAAACTGGCGGAATAGTATGGGGTGTATTCATTCCGTTGGTGCTTGTATGGGCCATCACACTGGGAATTCTATTTGCAGGAGTTAAAAAAGGAATTGAAATGGCGAACCGTATTTTCATTCCGACATTGGTCGTCATCTTCTTGATCGTTGTTGTCCGTGCGTTAACGCTGGATGGAGCAGCGATGGGTCTTGATGCTTTCTTCAAACCGAATTTTGATGCCATCATGAATCCTCAGGTTTGGGTAGCGGCATACGGGCATATTTTCTTCAGTTTGTCTGTTGCGTTTGCAATCATGATCACTTATTCAAGTTACCTTCCGAAAAAATCGGATATCACAAACAATGCATTCATCACTGGATTTGCCAACTCGGCTTTTGAGTTGCTTGCCGGTATTGGTGTTTTTGCGGCACTTGGCTTCATGGCAAACCAGCAAGGCGTTGCAGTAGCAGATGTGGCTGCAGCGGGTGTAGGATTGGCATTCGTTGTCTTCCCGCAAATTATTAATGAATTCCCTGGCTTTAATGGGCTGTTCGGGGCATTGTTCTTCTTGTCCTTGACGCTTGCAGGATTGACTTCATTGATTTCAATCACAGAAACTTACGTTGCGGGCTTCTCTGAAAAATTCGGCTTGGGCCGCAATAAAGCCATCGCTATAGGCGGCGGTCTTGCGGCATTGATTTCTATCTTGTTCGCAACGCAAGGCGGACTGTTCTTCCTGGATGCTGCTGATTATTTCATCAACCAATTTGGTGTCGCAGCTATCGGCTTAGTGGAAGTGGTCTTGATCGTTTGGGTATTCCGCAAAGCGGATATGCTGAGAGACCATGCTAACGCTATCTCGGATATTCATCTTGGCGGCTGGTGGAAAATCTGCTTAGGCGTAGTAACTCCAATTGTTTTGGGCTATATGATGTTTGGTTTGTTGAAAACGAACCTTCTAAAAGAGTTCGATAACGACACAGGGAACTACGAAGGTTATACCGATACGTTCATCATGTTCGGCGGCGCTGGCGTAGCAATTGCCGCAATCGTTTTGGGAATTCTCTTCTCAGTCGGAAAATGGCATAAAGACCATGCTCAGTTCGACGAGCACAAATAAGGGGGACTTACACAATGTCAACTGAAGCTATTGTTGTAATGATCATTGGTATGGTCATCATTTGGGGCGGCCTGGGCGCAAGCATCGGGCACGCTGTCAAAAAAAGCAAGGAAGCCAAAAGAGCTGCATAATTCGAAGACCCGGAAGCGGTTGCGCTTCCGGGTTTTTATGTTGTCCGACAGTGCAAGGGGAAGTCAGGCATATTGTGGGCAAGTAGTCTTTATGGTACATTTGGAAGAGAAAAGCTGGCGTTTACAAAACCAACATGAATGGGGACGATGAACGTGTCTACAAAGCAGGAACATCTTAGAAAGCCCGATTGGTTAAAGATTAAGCTGAACACAAATGAAAACTACACGGATCTGAAAAAAATGATGCGTGAAAATAATTTGAACACTGTTTGCGAAGAAGCCCGATGCCCGAATATACACGAATGTTGGGGAACGCGGCGCACTGCCACTTTCATGATTTTAGGAGCAATCTGCACCCGCGCTTGCCGTTTCTGCGCAGTGAAAACAGGTCTACCGAACGAGCTCGATTTGCAGGAGCCTGAACGCGTTGCTAAATCCGTCGAGCTGATGAACTTGAAGCATACGGTCATTACTGCTGTAGCAAGGGATGATTTAAAAGACGGAGGGTCTGCAGTGTTTGCTGAAACGGTGCGGGCCATCAAACGTGCCAACCCGTTTACAACAGTGGAAGTGCTGCCATCGGATATGGGCGGCGTTTACGAGAACCTGCAGCGGCTGATGGAAGCGGAGCCGGATATCCTGAATCACAATATTGAAACGGTGCGCCGCTTGACGCCGCGAGTCAGAGCTCGGGCGACCTACGACCGCTCACTGGAAGTACTGCGGCGCGCCAAAGAAATCCGTCCAGAAATCCCGACGAAATCGTCATTGATGCTCGGACTGGGCGAAACCCATGATGAAATCCTTGAAGTGATGGATGATCTGCGTGCGAACGATGTGGATATCATGACAATTGGCCAGTACCTGCAGCCTTCGAAAAAGCATTTGCCGGTACAAAAATATTATTCGCCGAAGGAATTCAAGGAACTTTGGCAACTTGCAATGGATAAAGGATTCTCGCATTGCCAGGCAGGTCCTCTTGTGCGCAGCAGCTACCATGCAGATGAGCAGGTGAATGCCGCAGCCAAAGAACGCCAACGGCTAGGGGATATACAGACTGCAGCAGCAGATAGTTGATAGGTGGTGACAAAGATGTTCGTATTGGACCAATGGGAATATGAAGTCCTGATTGATTACCGGGATGGATTCCAGGAAGAGGCATTGAATGGCCGCTACAGTGAAATATTATCGAAATACGATTACATTCTCGGCGACTGGGGATATGGACAGCTCCGCCTAAAAGGATTTTTTGAAGACGCCAATCACAAAGCGACTTACGATACTAAAATCAGCACATTGCAGGATTATTTATACGAATACTGTAATTTCGGCTGTGCCTATTTCGTCATAAAAAAAGGTGGAAAAGCACCTGCTCCGGCAGAAACGGCAGCCCAAGAACAAGAAGAAATACACCAAACCTCCGAAGCGGAAGCTTGATCCGCCGGAGGTTTTTTCTATCCCTATGGTATGATAGAAAGAGACGGCAGCATGAAAAGAGCTTATTTTAATGGAGGGTTTTATATGTATTTTATCGACCGCAATAAGATAACGGAAACAGTGGGGTATATGAATTCGTTGCTTGCTTTATACGAAGAGAAAAAAGAATGGCCATCTTTTACTGAGCAGCTCGCCCTTGAGCGATTAGCTAATAATGTCATCGAATCAATCATCGATGTGGGGAATTCCATGATCGACGGATTCATCATGCGCGACCCTGGCAGCTACGAGGACATCATCGATATTTTGACGGATGAAAAAGTGATTGATGCTGATATGGACCAGCCGTTAAAGACTGTAGTAGAAGTACGCAAAATGCTCGTGCGCGAGTTTATGAAAGCAGACCATCAAAAAATCCATTCCGTATTGGATAGCAATTTGCCGGCATTGAAAAAATTCGGTCCTAAAGTGGAACATTATTTAACGCACGAACTGGGTCCTGTGTCTGCATTTCTTCCGGAGGCCAACGATGAAAAGTTATAAAGCATATTGCCTGGACCTCGATGGAACCGTCTACCGCGGAACCGACGCGGTGCCGGCAGCGGCTTCATTCGTCAAACGGCTGCAGGGTAAAGGAATTGAACCGTTTTTTGTAACGAACAATGCCTCCATGACCCAAAAACAATTGAACGTAAAATTGCATCGTTTCGGAATAGACACCCTGGAATCACAAATCGTATCATCGGCAATAGCCGCAGCTAAATACATCAAACGCTGGTACCCGGGCCAAACGGTTTTTATGATCGGCTCGGATGGGCTTGAGCAAGCGCTTGATCAGGAAGGAATCGAGCGCGTAGAACAAGGGGCTGACATCGTCTTGATGGGGATTGATCCCGGAATCACGTACGGGAAATTGGCGCAAGCCTGCTTGGAAGTCCGCAAAGGCGCTGTCTTCTTGTCAACGAACAAAGACTTGGCCTTTCCTTCTGAAAGAGGATTTTTGCCAGGCAACGGGGCCTTTACAACACTCGTTTCAGCATCGACTGATGTTGACCCGGTGTATATCGGCAAACCCGAGCGCCATATGCTGGAAACGATTCTCCATGAATATGGATTCGAAAAGCACGAAATGGTGATGATCGGGGACAATTACGATACCGATATCCTGGCAGGCATCAATTATGGCATCGATACCATCCACGTTAATACCGGCGTAACGCCGACAGATAAAGTACTCGAAAAAGAGCATCAGCCGACTTACGCTCTTGAAAATCTTGATTTTTGGCGCATATAAAAAAGCCGCTGAAAAGCGGCTTTAAAACAACGGATTTTCTTCTATAAACTCATAGACCTTGTCTGTCAATTCTTCAGGAGTATCAGCTTCGACGATTTCGCCGTTTACCAAGGCATAAAGGCCTTCAGAACATTTTGTGCAATAGCTTAAACAGCCATATTCTAGAACGTCAAGATTCGGGTCGCGGTCCAGTTTTTCGAAAGACTGTTGTGCGCCATTGACGATATTGCTGATGCAAAATTCTACAATCGGTTTCATTTAGGTCACCTCACTACAACGAAATCCTACCTTTTTTTCAAGCGCTAGTCAATTATTTGATTTCGCTTAATGTATTGTGAAAGTCATCACAATCAGCTATACTCATATTTGAGAAATTATGCAGACAGTTAAATTACAAAGGAGATATTTATGCGAAAATTAGTCTTACTTGGAGGCGGATACGGCAATATGCGAATTTTGCTTCGCTTACTGCCGAACAACTTGCCGCTCGATACAGAAATCATTTTAATCGACCGGACCCCATTCCATAGCATGAAAACCGAATTTTATGCACTGGCTGCCGGTACGGCATCAGACCATGAAGTGCGCGTCGCTTTCCCGGAAAGCGACCGTTTGACGATCGTCAACGGCGAAATCACGGAAATCCTCTTGGACGAGAAAACCGTCTGCCTGGATAACGGCGAGCGCGTCCTCTATGACGACCTCGTCATCGGGTTGGGTTGCGAAGACAAATATCACAGCGTTCCGGGAGCTGACGAATTCACCTACAGCATCCAAACGATCGGCAAATCCCGCGAAACGTATAAAACCTTGCTGGGCTTGCCCGCTGGAGCGGTAGTCGGGGTTGTCGGAGCAGGACTCAGCGGGATTGAGTTGGCGAGCGAATTGCGTGAAAGCAGGCAGGATTTGAAGATCAAATTATTCGACCGGAGCCCGCGCATCCTGCGCGACTTTCCGGAACGTCTAAGCAATTTTGTGAAAAAATGGTTTGATAATAACAATGTTGACGTTGTTTCCAATTCCAACATCACGAAAGTCGAGCCGAAAATGCTTTACAATCACGAAGAAACGATTCCTGTGGATGCAGTAGTTTGGACTGCTGGCATCCAGCCGGTCAAGCCGGTGCGCGATTTGAACCTAATCTGCGACACCACAGGGCGCGTCCTGATCAATCAATACCATCAATTGCCGGAAGACGAGCACGTTTACGTCGTCGGCGATTGCGCGGCATTGCCGATGGCGCCTTCAGCGCAGCTCGCAGAAGAACAAGCCGAACAAATCGTTAAAATATTGAAAGCCGTCTGGAGAAATGAAGCGCTGCCGGAGAAAATGCCGGAAATCCAGCTAAAAGGCTTCCTTGGCTCACTCGGCAAAAAACAAGGCTTCGCTTATTTGGCCGATCGCACTGTGACTGGCCGCATCGCCCGATTGATGAAATCAGGCGTATTATGGATGTATAAATGGCATAACGGATAAGAATAAGAAAAAGCGCCCAAATTTTGGGCGCTTTTTGCATGCATTTATTCTGCTGCTGCAAATCCGTGCTTTTCCAGTTCTTTGTAGACTGGCTTCAATTGCACATAGCCTTCACCGACAACTTCGCCTTCCACAAGCACAAGTGGATAGAAAAATTCATCATCAAGGATGCGCTGGACATACTCTTTGCGGTGTTCTTCTGTCTGGGGTTTCTCAATATCGATATAGGTAATTGAAAATGGCTGTCCATCATATTTACGGGCTATGGCAGCCTGCAGCCATTCGTAGGTGTCTAAGGATGACGGCGCGTTTACACAGCTGGCGCAGATTACATCTGTTCCATATACTTCAATAGACAATTCTTTCGGCATTTTGGTAGACCTCCTGTGAATTCATTAGTGGCTTTTTCCTCTCAATCACATTATAATGATTATAATGAAAGGAGTCGATATAAATGACTGAAGCAATGATGGAAAGCCAAGTAATGGAAGTCCTAGATAAATTGCGTCCATTCCTTTTGCGTGACGGCGGTGACTGTGAATTGGTCGACATAGAAGATGGCATCGTAAAACTCCGTCTGCTTGGCGCATGCGGAAGCTGCCCGAGTTCGACAATTACATTAAAAGCGGGGATTGAACGTGCGCTGATGGAAGAAATTCCAGGCGTCGTTGAAGTAGAACAGGTATTTTAATGGAGAAAGGGCCTATGAGGCCCTTTTTTCTGTATATGGCATAAGCGCATTCGCTTGTAGTGGCTTGGCCGATATTGATATGATAAGAAGAAGGAGGGGATACGTATGACACAAGTTGTCGAAATAACTGAAGCAGCTTCTTTCCAAGTAAAAGAGATGATGCGCCATAACGGTGAAGAGGATTCGTTCCTTCGCGTCGCGGTCAATGGCGGCGGCTGTAGTGGCCTGACATATGGCATGGGTTTTGAAAAACAGGCGAGTTCTGAAGACGATCAATATGAACAGTATGGCATCCCGATTTTGATTGCGAAAAATGATGCGCCGATTCTGCAAGGCACTGTCGTTGATTATAAGCAATCATTGATGGGTGGGGGATTCACCATTGAAAACCCGAACGCCATCGCTTCGTGCGGCTGTGGGACATCTTTCCGCACGGCTACGAAAACAGGTACACCTGAAAACTGCTGATAGAAATGTGGCTAGCAGCCTTCTTCGCAATTTTAACTGCGAAGAAGGCTTTTTTGTATTTATGGATATTGGAGCCCAAGCTTGGACAGCGAAATTTCAAAAGATGGCGGAAGCTTGACGGTCTGTTGATGCAAGGGAGCCGACTGGGCAATCTGCAGTTGAAATAGGGTTGTAAAAGGTCTAATATAAGGTATAGGAGTTTGTATGAATTTATAGGACTCATCCAAATAAGTTATTCCGTTTTAAAATTCGATTTGAAGGTGGTTGCGATTTCATTGAAAAGACCGTCAATATTAGTATTGGGAGCAGGTTACGGTGGTTTGACTACTGTAGTGAATCTGCAAAAAGTTCTCGGCACAGATGCCGCGGACATTACATTGATCAACAAAAACGAATATCATTATGAAAGCACATGGCTGCATGAAGCTGCAGCTGGAACTTTGCTTTCTGACCAGGTCCGCTATGATATCAAAGATGTAATCGATAGCGTGAAAACGAAGTTCGTGCAAGCGACTGTTGAAGCAATCGACGTAACAGGCAAAAAAGTGACAACTGACAACGGCGTATTTTCCTACGACTACCTTGTCATTGCATTAGGATTCGAAGGGGAAACTTTCGGCATTCCTGGCCTTGATAAGTACGCTTTATCAATTGCCAACGTAAAAGCTGCCCGCTACATCCGTGAGCACATCGAATTCCAGTTCGCGAACTGGTCTACAGATGACGTGAAAGACGACAGCCGTTTGACAATTGTTGTCGGCGGAGCTGGCTTCACTGGCATCGAGTTCCTTGGTGAACTTGCGAACCGCGTACCAGAACTTTGCAAAGAGTTCGACGTACCCCGTGAAAAAGTGCGCGTTGTCTGCGTAGAAGCTGCACCGATGGTATTGCCAGGATTCGATCCTGAGCTTGTCAGCTATGCAGTAGGCAAACTAGAATCAAAAGGCATTGAATTCTCAATCGGCACACCAGTTGTCGAAGCGACTCCAGAAGGCGTAAACATCAAAAAAGGCGAAGATCATTTCGAATTCATCAAAGCCGGCACTGTTGTATGGGCTGCTGGAATCCGCGGCAACAGATTGATTGAAGAGTCAGGCATTGAAAACATGCGTGCGCGCGTTAAAGTCGACAAAGATCTTACAGTTCCAGGCTCTGATGATGTATTCGTCATCGGCGACTGCGCATTGATGATCAATGAAGAAACAAACCGTCCGTACCCGCCAACTGCACAGATTGCAATGCAGCAAGGGGAAGCGACTGCGAAGAACATTGCAGAAATGATCAAAGACGGCGAAACAACAGAATTCGTCCCTGATTTAAAAGGTACTGTTTGTTCATTGGGCGATGACGATGCAATCGGCGTAGTCTTCGGCAAAAAAGTAACAGGCAAACGTGCTTCATTCATGAAGAAAATGATTGATAACCGTGCACTTTACATGGTAGGCGGCGCATCATTGGTCATGAAAAAAGGTAAATTCAACGTATTGAAATAAGCTGAAGCTCCCGTAAATGGGAGCTTTTTTTGTTAAAGGGGTTTTATTGGCATGTCAAAACACAAAAGAGGCAATGTCTGGCTCGGTGCCGCCGGCCTGGTCATCAATTCGAATAAAGAGTGGCTTGTCGTAAAGAAGAGATACGGTGGGCTGCATGGCAAATGGTCGCTCCCGGCAGGGTTTGTGGAGCCGCGAGAAACCGTGGACCAGGCTGCTTTAAGAGAAGTGAAAGAAGAAACAGGCATCAGTTGCCGCCTGATGGGAATGGTCGGCTTTCGGAGCGGCGTTATCCGCGAAGAAATAAGCGATAACATGGCGATCTTTCTGCTGCAGCCGATAGATGAAAGCGAAAGCATCACAGTCCAAGCAGCCGAACTGTATGAAGCGGCTTGGATGACGCCGGCTTCGCTCGCTGAAGAAGGGCAGGCTTCTGTCATGCTTTATGAAATGGTCAACTACGTCCTGGAAGAAGGATTTGAATCCATTGAAGACGTTGATCCGGGTGACATTTTCGGCTATTCGACTTACAAATTATTTTTTAAAAAATAGAGAAAAACTATGGATAAAACGTGAATATGAAAGAAAAAAGGGGATGTATCCGTTTACATTCCTTTTTTTATACTTGCATAATGAATTGGACCATGTTATATTATCAGAATATTACAAACAAAACAGGAGGAGGTGTTTCGAATGAAGATATTTAAAAAATCTAAGCCCGGCAACCACTGCCCATATTGCGGAGGCAAAGGCTACTTCCAATTGAGATTGGGAGGTTCAGAAACGTGCTCCTGCTGTTCAGGATCTGGTAAAAAGTAAGGCTAAGCAAGCGTATGCGGGGATTCCCCGTGTACGCTTTTTAAATTTCTGCACGCTAAGCATCCATATTCGTGACAAACCGATGAACTCTGGTTCCGGACATTGAAAGCCGTTTCTATTTCGGGTAAACTGATGGAAGGAATATCGGAGGTTAGAAAAGATGGACACTTCATTTAGTATTGTACAATTGATGATTTCGGTTTTACTATTCTTTGTTATGTTTTTCGGCATTGGATTTTTGCTTAATATGCTCTTGAGAATGACTTGGCTGATGGCGATCGTTTATCCGATAGTCGTGCTGCTGATTATTGACGATGTCGGCTTTTTCGATTATTTCACAAATCCAAGCAAATCATTCACCATGCTCGGCAACACATTGATGTCGCTAACAGCAACAGATATCGCGGTTTTATCCGCAGGTATGGCAGGAGCAATCACGTCAGGCATTGTCATGAAAGTCCTGCGTAAAATGGGCTATCAAATGTTTTAAAGTTTTAAAAAGCAAAAGCGCCGACCCAATTGGGTTGGCGCTTTTATTATGTTGGTACCTTTTCATTGCGCTTCAACGTACTTTCATGTCTCGAAGCTAGCGCAGCGATGCAGAGACAGGCGGACGCTTTCCGCGCGGGCACGGCCTCAGCCGCTTCACTCACTGCGTTCGCTCCAGGGTCTTCGACTCGCGTCGCTCTGTCGCTTTGCTCCGTCACTGCTCCCTCTGGAGTCGCCGCCTTCCACTTCATTCAAAGGTCTTTCTTATTAGCGAACTACCTCTTTGGATAAAGAATTTAAAAGTTACAAAGTTTACAGTTTCTAGCTAATTCCTCGATATGGAGCAAAACAGCGGAGACGCCTGCGGGAAAGCGAGACAGCCGAGATCCCGCAGGGAGCGAAGCGACTGAGGAGGCTTGGCGCTCGCCCGCGGCAAGCGCAGCTGTTTTGCGGAATATCGTTAAATAACATCTAGCTGTTCTTTACTGAACCAAACCATGTATCGCAAATGCGATCGCGATGCCGGTCAATGCGCCCATGAATACTTCGCTTGGCTTGTGGCCGAGAAGCGTCTTGAGCTCTTTGATTTTTTCCTCTTCCGCTTTCTGGGACCAGCTTCTCGTTTCATTCATGAACAAGTGCAGATCCTGTCGCAGCTTGTTGATGGTCAACGCGTGCTGGCCAGCTTGGAAGCGGACGCCTGTCGCATCGTACATCGTAATCACCGCAAACATCGTCGCAATTGCAAAGATGGTTGAATCCACGCCATGCTGAATGCCGACGGAAGTGGTGAGGGAAGTGACGGCTGCGGAATGTGAGCTCGGCATGCCTCCTGTTGAAGTGAAGAGGCTCCAATTGAGTTCCCGCGTTACTGCGTAGTGAATGGGGATTTTTACAAATTGGGCAAAAAGGATAGCGAATAAAGCAATCATCAGCGGAAGATTTGAGAAAAATTCCATCCAGTACACAACCTTTCCTAATCCATTAATGCTTTCAGTATATCATAATTGCCTTTTTCTCTTAATGGAAAATATTTCGTTTTACGAACGACTAGCCCTACCAAATTAATGCTACACTTGAATGGAAAACAACATAAAGGGGGATTTAAAATGGAGTTTAAAATAGTAAATGATGCTGCAGCGTGTGAAGCGGATATTTTAGTGGTGGGATTGACCCGCCATCCGGAAAATACGAAAAACTGGCAAGGTTTTTCTGAACGGTTCAATGGCAAACTGGAGGACTGGACCAAGCAGGGTCTTTCCTTCGATTTGAATTCCATAGTCGCTTATCCAACATTGTCTGGTTCGATTCAACGGGTTTTATTCGTTGGATTGGATGACCGAAAAAAATTGACAGAAGACATTGTTCGTACGGCATTTGCACTCGCTGGAAAAGAGTTGGCGAAGAAAAAAATCCGTCACGCGGCTGTGTATTTGGACTCGTTTCAAAATGATGCAGTGAATGCTGAGAACGCCGCTTATTTGGCAGCAGAGGGCATTACGATGGGGACTTATAGCTTTGATGATTACAAAACGTCATCAAACGAAGCGGACGTGGAAGTGGAAATGCTGTCGTTCTTAACGGACGGCAATGAAGAAGAAGTGTCAGCTTCTGCTTTTATTGGACACGTTTTTGGCCAATCGGTCAACGAAGCGCGGACATTGGTCAATATGCCTGGCAATTTGTTGACGGCGACAATGCTTGCGGACTACGCCAAAGAACTTGGAGACACATATGGCTTCGAAACAGAAATCTTGGGCAAAGCAGAGATGGAAGAGCTGGGGATGGGTGCTATCCTTGCTGTCAATCAGGGTTCTGTCGAAGAGCCGAGGCTTATCGTCTTGAAATACAAAGCGACAGACGGGTTCGATGATCCGCTTGCGCTTGTCGGAAAAGGAATCACGTTCGATACCGGCGGTTACTCGTTGAAGCCGAAAGATGGCATTGTCGGCATGAAAGGCGATATGGGGGGAGCCGCAGCTGTGCTTGGCGCGATGAAAATCATCGGTGAATTGCAGCCAGAAAAAAACGTGGTTGCTGTGATCGCTTCGACCGATAATATGGTTTCAGGGAATGCGTTCAAACCGGATGATGTTATTACATCACTCAGCGGCAAGACAATTGAAATCCTCAACACCGATGCAGAAGGGCGCCTGGTGCTAGCGGATTCCGTGACGTATGCCAAGCAGCTTGGCGCTACAAAAATCATCGATGTGGCAACGTTGACCGGCGGTGTCATCGTGGCGCTCGGCAACGACAAAACAGGGGCATTGTCGAATGATGACGAATTTTTCGACGCGTTCATGGATGCAGCAAAAGAGACAGGTGAATTTGTCTGGCGCTTGCCGTTGACAGAAAGCGACAAAAAACGCATTCGCAAAAGCGATGTAGCCGATTTGAACAACTCGCCAGGCCGCGATGGCCACATGATTTTTGGAGGAGGCTTTGTCGGGGAATTCACGGAAGGGACGCCGTGGATCCATTTGGACATCGCTGGCACTTCCCACGCAGCTTCAGCACATGACCTTGGACCGCAGGGCGGAACAGGCGCAATGGTCCGGACACTAGCGATGCTTGTTGAGAAAATGGCTGAACAGCAATAAACAAAAAAAGAGTTGGCAAGCGATTTTCGCTTGCCAACTCTTTTTTTGTTTATTTAACGTCTTTCGGTTTCTCCCGCAATACTTTCATATCATCTCGCACCGTTTCTTTAGCCAACTCAGTGCCTGACATATAGGCAGCACGGCCGATTAAATGGCCGGAGACTGGGGACGTGATGAAAAGGAAAGCGATGGCGATGATCAATTGGGGATTAAAATGGTCTTCAATCAGCAAAAAATGGAGAAAGGTTCCTGTCAGTATGCCCAAAACGCCAAGTGTTGCACTCTTAGAAGCCGCATGGGTCCGAGTGTAGACATCAGGGAGCCTGATAAGCCCCAAGGCTGTAACGACGCTGAAAATGACTCCTACGCTAATGGAGATGACGATTAATGAATTAACGATTAGGTTTTCGATCGAAAATCACACCTCTCTCAATAAACTTCGCAAATGCCACCGTCCCAATAAAAGCAAGGATGCTCAGCAAAAGAATAATTGCAAGGAAGAACTCGGTTTCTAAAATAAGTGACAGGAGCGCGATGATGGAGACAAGCGCAACGCCTAACGCGTCTAGTGCGACAATACGGTCAGCAATGCTTGGCCCTTTAATCAGCCTGAACAGCAGCCCGACAAAAGCGACACTGATTATAAGCAAGGAAACCCAGTAAAATGTCATCATGAGCGGCTCACCTCCAAGATTGCGCGTTCAAATGTATTTTTTATCGAAGACACGGCGTCGTCGATATCTTCAAAATCGATGGCATGGATGTATAACTTTTTCTGGTCATCAGATATGCCGAGAACGAGCGTACCTGGCGTTAATGTAATCAAAGCAGCAAGCAAGGTGATTTCCCAATCTTGTTCCAATTCGGTCTCCAGCTCGAAAATTGCTGGCTTGATGTCCAAGCGCGGCTGGATAACCAATTTGAACACTGCAAAACTCGACAGTACCAATTCTTTTAGGAACAGGAAGAAGAGGGATATGACTGCCCAGATTCGATGGAGGTAAAGCCTGCTTGAGAAAAACCTGCGCATCATGACAACGAGCAGGAGGCCAACCAAATAACCGATGGTGAAACCGGCGGGAGTAAAATTGTCCGTTATGAACATCCAGACGCCGGCCAGGAAAAAATTCAACAATATTTGCAGGGACATGGTCTTCTACTCCTTTAATACCGCATCTATATAGATGGATGGATTTAATAGAACTTCTCCTGCACCTTGAAACAGCGGCATGAACATTTCAGCACCGGCTCCAAGTACGACAGTAATGATTACAAGGACGACTGTCGGTATTAGCATTCTGCGGTAAGTTGTTTTCTCCAGAGGCATTGTTCCTTTAGGTTCGCCCCAGAATGCATAGATAAAGATTCGCATAGCACTTAGCAGCACCAGCAGGCTGGTCGCTAAAATGACGATGCTGCCCCAGAAATGGGGGCCTTCAAAACCGCCTTGGACAATCAACAATTTGCCAGGGAATCCACTGAGCGGCGGAATGCCTGCCAAACCAAATGCGGCAATCAGGTAGACCCAGCCCAGGAATGGATAGGTTTTCATTAAACCTCCCATTTCCCGAAGGTTGGTCGTGCCGAAAATGACCGCTACGATGCCGACAAGGAAGAACAGCGCGGCTTTGATGAGCATGTCATGGACTAGGTAGAAAATCGATCCATTGATGCCTGCCTCATTCAATTGGGATACGCCAAACAAGATGACGCCGACAGCGATGATGATATTGTAGATAATGATTTTCTTCACATCGAAATACGCGAGAGCTCCGACACAGCCGGCGAGTATAGTCAAAATCGAGATAATCGCCAGCAGTTCGTGCGTGAATCCGGTATTCATGATGAAAAATAAGGTGTATGTACGCATGATCGCATAGACGCCGACTTTCGTCAGCAATGCGCCAAATAAAGCCAATATCGGCGTAGGCGGAGCGTAATAAGAGCCCGGCAGCCAGAAGTAAAGCGGAAAAATGGATGCTTTAAATCCGAAGACCACTAAAAACATGACGGCAATCAAGGTTAAAATGCCCGTGGATTCGATTTGCGGTATTTTGACTGCCAAGTCGGCCATGTTCAGCGTGCCAGTAACTGAATACAAATACGCGACTGCTGCTACAAACAATGCAGAAGAAATGATGTTCACTAGCAAATACTTGATGCTTTCCCGCAATTGCGGTTTTTCGCCGCCGTGGACAATCAGCATGTAAGAAGACATCAACAGAACTTCAACGAAAACGAATAAGTTGAAAATATCTCCTGTCGTGAACGCGCCATTGACGCCGACCAGCAAGAACATTACAGCCGGGTAGTAGAATGAACGTTCACGCGCCACGCCGATTGTCGGGATGCTGTATAAAATCACAAACAAGGTAATTAAGCTTGCACTGAGCACTAGCAGCACAGAAAGCAGATCGGATACCATGGAAATTCCGAATGGTGCCGGCCAGCTTCCTAATGTAATGGCTTGGACGCCGTTATTTTGGACTTTTACCAATAATACGATAGCTGCGATTAAGGTAGCCGCCGCACCAGCAACTGCCGTGGACCGCTGCAATGAAACATTTTTTGGGAAGAACATCAAAACGATTGCAAACAACAAGGGGATAATGATGGGGAAAAGAAGCAAATTACTCATAATCTTCAGTTCCTCTCATCAAGTTCATATTGTCTGTGCCAAGTTCCTGGTATGCGCGGTAAGCAAGCACCAGAAAGAATGATGTCACTGCAAACGAAATGACGATTGCAGTCAAAATCAAGGCTTGGGGCAGGGGATCGGCATAATCCGATACGCTGACGCCATCCGCCACGACCGGCGGAGCCAATCCACCAAGTCCGCCCATCGTCAACAGCAGCAAATGGGCTCCGTGGCTCAAGAGTCCGGTGCCGATAATAATGCGGATCAAGCTTTTAGAAAGCATTAAGTAAACAGCTGCCATGAACAGAAAACCGATGACAACCGACATGATAACTTCCATTATTCATCCTCTCCAATCGTTTGAATAATGGTCATCGTAACTCCGACAACAACCAAATAAACTCCTAAATCGAACAACGCGGCAGAATGCAGCGATGTTTTGCCGAATAGCGGCAGATCAAAATAATCATAAGCGTGAGTGAAAAAAGGAACATCAAATATGATTGACGCGCCGGCTGTGCCAAGTGCAATCAGCAAGCCGATCGCAATCATGGCAACGTAATTGAGCGGAAGAATCTTTTTCACAGTATCCAGATCAAACGCCAACATCAGCAAGACGACAGCGCTTGCTGTCAGCAGGCCGCCGACAAAACCGCCGCCTGGCGTATAATGCCCGGCGAAGAATATATGGACTGCAAACAGAAGGATGATGAAAATGACAACCTTCGTAGCCGTTTGCAGCATAACATCATTTGTTTTCATGGTGGCCCTCCTTTTTGCTCAATCGGAGCTTAATCATTGTAATGATTCCGATTCCAGCAATACCGAGAACGGCAATTTCAAATAAAGTATCAAATCCACGGTAGTCAACGAGTATGACGTTGACAATATTTCCGCCTCCGGCTTCCGTGTAAACTGTTTCTTTGTAGAACTCGGAAATGGAAGGAAGGAGCTTCTGTGAATGCGCTGATAACGCAACCAATGTCATTGTAACGCCGACTCCGAGAGCGATTATCGCATTTCCGACTTTAAAGCTGATGCGTTCCTCTTTTTTGCTTTTGATTGGCAAGTGGTAAAACGCCAGCAAGAACAACGCCACGGAAATGGTTTCGATGACCAATTGTGTCAGCGCCAAATCCGGTGCACGGAATATGACAAAGAACAGCGCGACGGAGTACCCTACCGCACCTAAAGCGACAATAGCGGTCAGTCTCGACTTCGCTGCAATCGTCGTGATTGTTGCGGCAACCAGAGCAATGGCGATAAAGATTTCATACAGGCCAATCGGCGCCAAATTGCTGGTATCGAAAACAAATGCATCAACCAAATACAGCGTGCTGAGCATGATCAATACGAAGAAACCGAACATATAAGCCAGGTACGAACGGATAAAGCCTGTCATGTAAATGGCGGAAAAGCGCTTGGCACCGTTGTCACTCAGATACATCATAAAATCGTACAGGCTGTTAAGCGAAAAAGTTTCCGGCATTTTGTCATAGACAGGTTGCCATTTCCGCAGCAGCCAGAACAACAGGCCGCCGACAGCGAAAATGCCGAGCGTCATAAACAATTCAGTGTTAAAGCCGTGCCACGCGGAAACATGGACATCCACTTGATCCGGCGAGCTGTAAAGGAATGGTTGAATTGCCAACACTGCCGGTTTGACGATCCAGTCGCCGACAACATTTGGAATAAAGAATATCGCGATAACAAGCACTGCCAGGATTGCTGGGGGGATGAGCATACCGATAGGTGCTTCGTGCGCAGGCTTCGGCAACTCTTCCGGCTTGTGTTTTCCTGTGAAAGTGTAAAGCACGAAATACAAACTATAAACAAACGTGAAGACACTGCCGACCCAAGCGATGACAGGGAACAACAAGCCCCAGACATCCATCGAGAACAGTTCGAACTCGGTAATGGCGAGCATCGCAGTCAAGAACGTCTCCTTGCTCAGGAAACCGCCGAACAACGGAACGCCGGCCATCGACAGCGAGCCGATCATGGCAATCGTGAAGGAAATCGGCATCAGGCTCATCAAGCCGCCCAATTTGCGGATATCGCGCGTCCCTGTTTCGTGGTCGACGATTCCAGCAACCATGAACAGACTGCCTTTAAACACTGCGTGGTTGACCAAATGGAATATGGCGGCGAATGCCGCATATTTAAACACTGTGCCAGCCGCGTCTTCTACATGGAATCCCATTGCGGAAGCACCGAGCAAGCTCATGATCAAACCCAATTGCGAAACGGTTGAAAACGCCAGAATCCCTTTCAGGTCTTTTTGGTTAAGGGCAAAGATTGATCCCCAAATCATCGTAAACAACCCGACACCGGTGACAAGCCAAACCCAAAGACCGGAAGCGGCGAAAATCGGCGTAAAACGCGCTACCAGATAAAGACCGGCTTTTACCATCGTCGCCGAATGCAAGTACGCGCTTACAGGAGTAGGCGCTTCCATGGCATCCGGAAGCCAGATATAGAATGGGAATTGTGCAGATTTCGTAAAGGCACCAAGCAAGATGAGCACGAGCGCCCATAAAAAGAACTCATGCTGCACAAGGTCCGGTGCTTGAGCGATAAGCTCGCGGATTGAATAAGTATTGCCCATGATGCTGAGAAGCACAAAGCCTCCAAGCATCATCAAGCCGCCGAAGACGGTGATCATCATTGACTTTAAAGCCCCGAAGCGTGAACGGTCGCGTGTATACCAATAACCGATCAGCAGGAATGAGGAAATGGAGGTAAGTTCCCAGAAAAGGTACAACGTAATCATATGGTCGGATTGGACGACTCCGAGCATCGCGGTCATGAAAATCAATAAGTAAACGTAAAAATTATGTAATTGCTCGCGGTTCTTATCCAAATAAAAGATTGAATATAAAACGACCAGCGCACCGATCCCTGTTATCAACAAAGAAAACAGAAGGCTCAATCCATCCAGATATGCGATGAATGCAATATCCAAGGAAGGGATCCATTGAAATTCTGAAGTGAAAGTTCCGCCTTCCATCGTTCGTGGAAGGTAAGAAGCGTAATAGGTGAATAAAATCACGGGAACAATCAAGACAAACCAGCCCGTATGGACGCGGCTAAGTTTTTTGAACAGCAGCGGAATCAGCAGGGCTGCGAGTATAGGTAAAAAAATTAAAAACACGAGTGACAAATGAATCCTCCTTTCAAGCGGTTACATGATGGGTTTCTAGAGAAATTATAACGTACATCCAATAAATTTGCACCGTTCGGCATTTGCTGCACGGCTGTTGCTGCAAGGATTTCCCGCTTAATGAAATAGGAAGAAACTCAAATAAAGAAATTGAAAATCACAGTCGAATTTAGTCGAACTTCACATTTTCCTACACAGATTAACAATCGTATACGGTTTTATTCCGGAATGAAAAAAACAGATTTCCTATTGGAAATCTGCTACATCATGTGGATTTTAATTCCTGCTCAAGAAGGACGTCTTCAAAATCTTGTTCCGGTTTGGCGGTCGTGTATTTTAAGAAGATAAACGAAATCAAGAATAACGAGCCGGTAACGATAAAGACAGCAGGGATTCCGATAAATCCGCTGACGACGCCACCGAACATCGGGCCGATGATATTTCCTAAAAAGCGGAAGCTGGTATTGTAGCCCATAACTTCTCCTTGGATCTCGATAGGCGCTTCGCGTCTCATCAATGCGGTTGTCGTCGGAATCATTCCGCCGACGGCAATCCCGAACAAGAGCCGGAGAATCATCAATTGCCAAAGCTCCGTGACAAAAGCTTGCGGAATGATGAACACGAATGCGAGGATCAGCAGGAAGGTCAGGACTTTTTCGTAGCCGATCTGATCACCAAGCCTTCCCCAGCGCCGTGCGAATAAAAGATTGCCGACGCCTGTCGCGCTGAAAGTGATGCCGGCAAGCAAGGCGACTTGTGTGCTGTCGGTCAGATGAGCGACATAAAGCGACAGCAACGGCTGGATGCTAAAGTTGCCAATCTGGATCAACGCGGTGATGATCATGACATTGAACAGCAATCGATGGTGGAAGATGCCTTGGATAATGGTTTTGCGTGCATAAACGTGTGCATCCTTATGCTTCACGCGCTTCACTTCTTTAAGGCCAACCATGACAATAAACGCCGCTAGCGCAATGACGCCGGATGTAATAAGGAAGGTATACGTAAAGCCGAATGTATCGGCCATCAATCCGCCGATTACCGGTCCGAATAGGGTCCCGGATACGCTGCCCATCTGCAGCGTGCCGAGCGTTTTGCCGGCCGTTTCCTTCGAAGTCTGAGAACTGACAAAGGCCAAGGAAGTCGGGATAAAGCCCGTCACCACGCCCATGAACAAACGGATGAAGAATAATTCATGGACCGAATCGGCAGTCCCCATTAAGAAAATACTTGTGGCAATCCCAAAACAATTGATAATGAGGATCGGCTTATAACCATATTTATCAGCAATCCGTCCCCAAATGGGTGACATGAAAAGTGCGGCGACAAAAGTGACGCCAAATACGAGGCCTGCCCAACGCTGGACATATTCCTCGGAAAAATTCCCGAGCGATTCGATATACAGCGAAAGAAAAGGCATGATCATGGTAGTACTTCCGGCTACCAGGAAATTGGAAATGATAATAATAAGGAAGTTCTTTTTTTGTCTTTCCATCCGGAGTCCCTTCTTTCTGATCCGTGAACCTGCTCCTATTATATAGTATTTCGCTACACGAAAAAAGAGCTGGGAATTACATGCCTATTCCAAATATTATATGATAAAATGTGATGGGGTGAACGATATGAAAATGAAATTGACAGCAGCAATTATGCTGGCTGGCTTTTTGGCCGCTTGCGGCACAGAAGAACAGCAAGCACAGCCAGAAAAGGCAGAAACTGAAACAACCGAACAGAACCAAGCGGCAGAACCGGCAAGCGCGGATATCTACCCGCAGCTATCCGATGAAGTCGCAGACAACGAAGAGTTGGTAGCAATGGAAACGTCGATGGGAACAATCAAAATAAAATTATTCCCGGACTACGCGCCAAAAGCGGTTGAAAACTTTTTGAGCCACGCGGAAGAAGGCTATTACGATGGTTTATTATTCCACCGTGTCATTGAAGACTTTATGCTGCAAAGCGGTGACCCGACAGGCACTGGCGGCGGCGGAGAAAGCATTTACGGCGAATCGTTCGAAGATGAATTCAGTGACAACTTATTGAACCTACGGGGCGCTTTGTCGATGGCGAACGCGGGTCCCGGAACGAACGGCAGCCAGTTCTTCATCGTGCAAGCAAAGGAA
The DNA here is from genome assembly GCF_058268475.1 of Planococcus sp. TJ-301. Classification (NCBI taxonomy): domain Bacteria; kingdom Bacillati; phylum Bacillota; class Bacilli; order Caryophanales; family Caryophanaceae; genus Planococcus; species Planococcus sp. TJ-301. The sequence continues at coordinate 189,720 of NZ_JBZDOH010000004.1, forward strand.
GCTCCTGCTGATAGCGTCTCTTCAGACCGACCGGATGGAGTGAAGCAAGCGTACTCCGATATGGGCGGAACGCCGTGGCTTGACGGCAAACACACTGTTTTCGGCCAAGTCATCGAAGGCATGGACGTGGTTGACGCTATCGCGGCAGTCGAAAAAGTACAGGACCGTCCGGTTGAAGATGTCACGATCACTTCAATTGACGTGCTATCCAAATAACTTTGCAATGACTCAAAGCAGCCGACACATGATTAAGGGAAGAGTTCAGGACATAGGCTCTTCTCTTTTTTTGCTTATGTGCTATTATGGCTGTTAATACTATGGAAATGTAAGGTGAAAACAAATGGGAATGAGTGAAATGAACAGAAGAGCCGCGAGAGTCTTGGGGGAATGGGATCCTTATTCAATTGGCGAGGATTTGTACAATACGGAAATTGTGGAAGTTGTAGCCCAATTGCATGTGCTCGACGATCCATCCGATTTAGCGAAACAAATTCAAAGCATCTACCAATTCACATTCGATAAATGGATTCCTCTAGAACATTGCGTCGCCATTTCCTATAAGTTGCTGGCTTTAAAATACGAAGCGAAGTGCATTATCTAATAAAAAAAGCTTTCGGCTAATTAGCCGAAAGCTTTTTTTATTGAGCTGCTTCTACACCGTCCAGCAAATTGGATGCTGGCACTTCAAGTGCATTTGAAAGTTTCAAGATGGTCTGTGTAGATGGCACTTCTTCACCGGATTCATAAGCTTGGAGCCTAGCGACGCCGATTCGTGCTTTCAACGCTAATTCGTCTAGCGACAAATGGCGTTCTTCACGAAGGAACTTTAACTGTGTGTGCAAATCTTTCTTCATATAAATACACTCCTTTGCAAAATGTTGCATGTAATTAAGTGAAGTATACCATAAACTGCCTGTTGGAGTAGATGGGATTTATGGCAGTTTAGGAACAAATAGGTGCTTAGAAAATGGATAGGATTCCTTGGATAAAGACGACGATAATGGCTACAGGAGCAACGTAGCGCACTAATGCGCGCCATACTTGGAACCAAACTGTCTGCCCAGGCAATTCTGTTTCAGCTTCGTGCTTTTTCAATACATAGCCGGCAAAAAGGGCAGTGAATAATGCGCCAATCGGCAAGCCGATCCGGCTAGTCAAAATATCCATGAAATCGAAGAATGTATAGCCGAACATGAACGGCTGCGACATAAGACCAAACGACAAAGCGCTAGGTATGCCGAAAAGGAAAATGACCAATCCGTAAAGCCATGCTACGCGGACGCGGCGATCGAATTTATTTTTTACGATGATTGAAACGCCGATTTCAAGCATGGAGATAGATGAAGTCAACGTGGCGAATAGCATGAGCACGAAGAAAATGATCATCAGCAAACCGCCCATGAATAATTGGTCGAAAATGGCCGGAAGGATGATAAAGACCAATCCAGGCCCTTGATCCGGTGTATAGCCAAGTGCGAAAACGGCTGGGAAAATGATAAGTCCGGCCATGATGGAAATAAGGATGTTCAATCCGGCAACGCTGACAGCGGAACGGGAGAGATTCTCGGATTTCGACAAATACGATGCATAAGTCATCATACCCGCAACACCGACACTCAAGGAGAAGAAAGCTTGCCCGAGCGCAATTAAAGCGGTTTTGAAATTAAAAAACGACCAATCCGGCACGAACATGAATTTGACGCCTTCCATGGCGCCGTCCAATGTCAATGAACGAACCATCAAGATGACTAGGAAAATTAACAGTCCTGGCATCATGATTTTGCTGGCGCGTTCGATGCCGCCCTTGATGCCGCCTTGGACAATCCAAATTGTCAGCAACATGAAAGCTGCTTGCGCAAGGATAACTTCTAGCGGATTTCCGATGATGCCACCGAATAATTCAGCGAAATCAGCGTCGCCCAGATTCGATAACTGGAACAATAATGAGCGGCCAAGATAAGAAAGAATCCAGCCCCCGACTACACTGTAGAAAGATAAGATGATAAAAGAGAAAAAGAGTCCAGACCAACCGATTAAAAACCATGGTTTTCCTGGTGCCTGTTTTTTTAATGCGCTGACAGGATCTGCCTGTCCGCGTCTACCGATGACGAATTCAGCCAGCAAGATCGGCAAGCCGATTGCCAAAGTGCTGATGATAAAGAGCAAGATAAAGACACTGCCGCCATTTGCACCGGTTTCATAAGGGAACTTCCAAATTGCCCCTAAGCCGATTGCACTTCCCGCTGCTGCGAGGATAAAGCCGAGCTTTGATGTCCATTGATCACGTTTCTGCATTTTCTCACTCCTAAACTATTTGGATTTTTTAATTCTACACGACCCTTCTATAAAAAAATAGAGACAATTTAAAGCAAGGGCATATTATTGTGTATAATAATTAAATAAAGGAAGAAGATTGAATATTTACGCAAAAGAGGTGGCTTTTAAAATGGATGCCAAGCAACAGGTGAGTCAGATTCGAAATGAGCGAGAACAGACGACATCGGAATGGACAACGCGATTGCTAGGACAAGTCATGCGTTTCGGCTTTCAAAATGGCGTGCCTAAAGACAAAATAAATGCATTCCAGCAAGCGGTTTACAAGGATTTTTCTTCAACGGCATTGGATATACAAGAAGAGAGGGACGTTCAATTATATAAAGCGGCAATTTCGAACCTACATCCATTTACTAGAGGTATAGAAGCTTCGGAAGAAATATTCCGCTTTCCTGAAGACCGGGAAACTCACAAAGCAATCTTGGAGTTGGATGCGCCGGAGCGTATTGTGTTGACTCTGCATTATTTGCAGGGTAAACGGCTGCAGGACATCAGCAGAATAATAGGGTGCTCGGAACTGCAGACACAGGAAAGCATGCGGGCCGGATTGCTGCAATTACAAGAGAGGCTGGACGTATCGGATACTGCAACAGCTGAAAAACGCCTTGAATTTGCCACGAAGTCTTACAGCCGCATCGAGTTCAGCTTTGCGGAAAATGAGGAGGCGGAAGAAAAAAATCCGCAGCTTGCTGAAACTGTCCCGATGCCGGCGCCAGTTTCCAAACGCAGCAAAGTGCTCCTCGCCACAGCCGGGCTGTTTTTGGCAGGGGTCATCGGCACTTCTTTTATAATGGACAACGCTAAACCGAATTTGCCACTGACAGCAGCTGAAGCGGCAAATGAAAATCAGATCACCGTTGAAATGCTCGAAGGCTGGAAGAAGCAGTACAATGAAATCCGGGAGTCATCTCCAAAACGGCTCGGCATTAATGAAAAAACATACACCCAGTTAGAATACGTAAAAAAAGCGGATGAGCAAATGGAGCGCTTGTTGAGCAATCAAAATGCCGAAAAAATGAAAAATGAGCAAAAAAAGATGCAGCGGCAAGTGGACGAGTTGATGTTGCAGATAGAAACGCCAAAAAAGATGGTGCTGCTTTTTAGCGACGCATTCTTATCGAGCGCTGAAACGCAGAAATTCCTGGTTAATTATGCGCTGAAGTCTAAAGAATTGATGATGCTGTCGGAAGAGGTTTTGCTAGCGAACGATATGGAACTTGCGAAAGTTGAGGTTAACGGCGAATTGTCTGCTGAAAAATTGCTTGCAGGGCGCAGCGAATACTCGGCAGATGTCCAAAACCTGCTTGACTCCCTTGGCGAACGCGGCTTGACGATTATCAAGCATCCGTTGGAAGAGCGTTTTATCATGCGGAGGGATACAGAAGCGCTGCATGCGAGCCGCTTGCTCAGTGTCGATTACGAAGCAATCAATTACGTTGGACTATTGATGGAGGAACCATATTTTGATGAAAGGGGACTTATGCAGCCGCTCGGCCACATGCCGTATGTTCTTACCTCACTTGAAGGCCCTTTGCTCGAAGCCATGGATTCTTCCCCTTTATACCAGGATTTCGAATTAATTTTTCAGCAAGCTTTTTTTCTGACGCTGAAAGGCGGGGAAGGGCAATCGATATTTGACAGGAAAGGAATTGTAAAAGAAGAGTATCAAGATGCATGGAAGCAGTTGGCGCAGCAAGCCGGCAATCCGTTGATTTATGTGATGATGCCGATTGTGGAAGAAATGGAAGCGAGCGGTTGGACGAGTTCTGAGAGTTATGATGCGCTCAGCCATGACACCATCATGGAAGCAATGGAAATGGAAAGAGCCGGCAAGCTTGCAGCTAAATTGCCGAATGGCGAAGTTGCAATCGAACAGGAAATCATTCAATTGGACCAGCATGATTACACATCGATTGACAAGCTTTACAAGTCATTTTCAGCGCAGCACGACCTGGAATTACTGAAGAATGTTCCGCCGCTTGATGTGATGCTGCTTTTCCAGCATGCCAATTCTCGCGGAGACGCTGTAACGATGTGGCATCTGCTGTCGGAGGAATCGAAACCGGAGCTCGCTGAATACAAGCGAGTATGGCGCCAGCAACGCGACTTCAAAGATTACATCAGGTGGATTGAAGTGAGTGAAGATCAAATTACACGGGTAGGAGCCAGCCTCTTTTTGTATCCGGTTTTTGGTCCGAAAGAAGAAACAAGCTACCTGACATTTACGCCAGGCCTTATCATGGACGGTAATGCAACATGGCTTGTACAAAATCATCTGTATGAAGACTATGACTTGAGTGAAAAAGAATCGCCTTATATAAAAAACGTGGATGGTTTGTACAATGAATTCAAAGGGAACTTAGACGAAAAAGTGCTGGATAAAGCTTCACCAGGTGAAATCGGCGGGTTGCTTTTGAAAGCCTACGAAGAAAAAAACTTGGATATGCTCGCTGCGCTTTTCGAAGAAGAGGCGCAAGGCATGGATAATCTTATAATGCAGCTCGAAGGAAGGGGCGTTCCGGCATTTTCTGCGGCGATGAACGTTGCTTTTTACAGCGATCCATTTTACAACAATGGCGGCAGAGAAAATGGAACCTTCCAATTCGAAGGTTCAAGCGAAGGCGCCGACATGAACATCAGCCAATTAACAATGGTCAAAACCCCATCAGGCTGGCGTTTTGGAGACTTGAATATGTATTGATTTTACTCTGCTGTCCATTCTGTGCTATAATTTACAGATGCCAATAAGGTGTACAGGATAATTAGATAAGACTAGGAGCGGGTATAAAATGACAAATTTTCAAACAGGCGACACAGTAACAGGTAAAGTAACAGGAATTCAGCCATACGGTGCATTCGTAGCATTGGACGATCAGACTCAAGGATTGGTCCACATCTCAGAAATCACGCATGGCTATGTTAAAGAAGTTAGCGAATACTTGGCAGTTGGCCAAGAAGTTAACGTTAAAGTTTTGGAAGTTGATGACAAATCTAAAAAAATCAGCTTGTCAATCCGTGCACTACAAGAGCAGCCACCAGCAGCTCAGCGCACTGAAAAACCAAAACAATCTCTTCAATCACACGTAAACGAAAGTGATTCTGAAGGATTCAACTCTTTGAAAGACAAAATGCAAGAGTGGATCAAACGTTCTGGTCAGTAAGAAAAGCGGAAGCGGCCGCTTAGGTTTGACAGGCATAAGACAGACCGGCGAAGTGGCGCTTTTTGCCACCCAGCTGGGCTGGCTTATGACCCGAGAAACTGGCCGCTGGAGCTAGACAGTAAGAAAACAGAAGCGCTTAGGCGCAACAAAAAAACGAAGCGCAGACACTATGTCTGCGCTTCGTTTTTTTTGATTTTCCGCAATCTATATTGCAGGTTTTGCCGGCTCATGCCAAGTGCGGCAGCAGCTTTCGTGACATTGCCGCCATGGAGGTCCATCGCTTTCTTCAGATAATAGCTTTCCGCTTCCTGCAAATAATCATCGAGCGGCAGCAATTCCTTGCCGGAATGGACGATGAAGTCCTCAGGGTTTAAAGCATGCTTGTTCATTGTTTTCCATTTAAAATGCTGTGGGAGCAATTCTGCCGTAAGCGACTCTTCGGTGGTTAAAAGAGACGTCGCTTCGTCGAGCAGCAATTCAAGTTCCTTTAAATTGCCTGGCCAATCGTAGGACAAGAACATTTCTTCGGCTTCTTTCGTCAAACTGCGTACCATGGAACCGAATTTCATGCGGTGCCTGGACAAATAATCATAGACAAAAGGCATAATATCTTCTTTTCGGTTTCGGAGCGGTTCGAGTTGGATGGTCATAGCTGAAAAGAAATAATAGAGTTCTTTCGACAATTTTTGTGAAGCGATCAGCTCTACTGGATCTTCACCGACACTGGCGATGAAATAAGTGTTCTGATTGGAGAGCTCTTTCGCCATCTGCAGCAAATGGGATTGCAAAGGCAAGGGCAGCAAGTCGATGCGTTCGCAATAAACAGTTCTGTGCGGCGTATCTGCCAAATCTTCCTGTAGCCGGTCGATCAATTCACTATCGGTGCCGTGGCAATACAAGGTGAATAGCTGGCCGCTGGAAGAAGATGCTGAATGGATTGACTCAGCGATCAATTCTTTTCCAGTGCCGGATTCGCCCACCAATAAAACTGGCAGCTTTAATGTCGCAGCTTTTTCGGCTGTCTGAATCACTTTTCTCATACTCTCCGAAATTGCAGTGATGCTTGAAAACGTGATCGGCTCTTCGTATCTTTTAAGCGGCTGGTAGACGACCTTTTCCAGCTTTGTGACATCCCGGGACATTTCAATGGCGCCAACCAACACATTATTGCCGAAGACTGGATGGGTGTCGTTGATGGTGGTGATTTCCTGGCCTTTGCGGTTCCAATACGTCTGTTTGACATTTAAGACTGCTTTTCCAGATTGCAGCACCTGCAGCAATGTGCTTTCGTGGTGATCAAAACGAAATAATTCAAGCAGTGAACGATCAGCCAATTCTTCGTAATCGAACCCTTCAATTTCTCTCATTTTTTGGTTATAAAATATCGTCTTGCCTTTCAAATCAATCGCGTGGATGCCGACTGCCGCGTGTTCTGCAGCGAAATGGTAGAACGGCAACAAGTCTTTCTCAACGGTTTTCAAAAAATCACCTCAAAATATTTTTAACTTTTTAATAGAAAAGACTTGATTAATGCAACAATCTTTTGCATTATTATATATGTAAATAGAATATAAGTGCAAACTTTTTTTGCGCTTGTATCAAATCCAAGGAGGATTCACATGATTCCCTACAAACACGAACCATTTACAGACTTCTCAATTGAGAAAAACCGTACTGCCTACCTAGCTGGACTTAAAACAGTTGAGGCATACTTAGGCCAAGACTACCCTTTGGTTATTGGTGGAGAACGCATTACAACAGAAGACAAAATTGTTTCATTCAACCCTGCTAATAAAGAAGAAGTGATCGGCCGTGTTTCTAAATCAAATAAAGAATTAGCTGAAAAGGCTATGCAAAGCGCTCTTGAAGCATTCAAAACGTGGAAAAAAGTAAAACCGGAAGTTCGCGCTGATGTTTTGTTAAAAGCTGCAGCGATTGTTCGCCGCCGCAAGCATGAATTTTCTGCGCTTCTTACAAAAGAAGCAGGTAAGCCATGGAACGAAGCGGATGCTGATACAGCTGAAGCAATCGACTTCTTGACATACTATGCTCACCAAATGCTTGAAATGAAAGACGGCATGCCAATCCAGAGCCGTCCAGGCGAAGACAACCGCTACGATTACATTCCTCTTGGAGTAGGCGTTGTCATTTCTCCATGGAACTTTGCTTTTGCGATCATGGCAGGAACGACTGTTGCTGCAATGGTTACAGGAAACACAGTTTTGTTGAAACCAGCTTCGACAACTCCAGTTGTAGCTTATAAATTCATTGAAGTTCTTGAAGAAGCGGGCATGCCTGCAGGCGTCGTCAACTTTATTCCTGGACCTGGCTCTGAAGTAGGGGACTACTTGGTAGACCACCCGAAAACTCGTTTCATCTCTTTCACTGGTTCAAAAGAAGTTGGCCTAAGAATTGCTGACCGTTCTGCAAAAGTGAATGAAGGACAAGTTTGGATGAAGCGCCTGATTGCTGAAATGGGCGGGAAAAACACAATGGTAATCGATAAAGAAGCAGATCTTGAGCTTGCTGCACAATCGATTGTCAAATCTGCATTCGGTTTCAGCGGACAAAAATGTTCTGCAGGATCACGTGCGGTTGTCGTTGAAGACGTTTACGACGAAGTTCTTGAACGAGTCATCGAATTGACGAACGAATTGACAATCGGCAACCCGACTGACCAATCTAATTACATGGGCCCTGTTATTGATTCAAACTCATACAAAAAAATCATGAGCTATATTGAAATCGGCAAAGAAGAAGGCCGCGTTGCTGCGGGTGGAACTGGCGACGATTCTAAAGGATTCTTCGTGAACCCGACTGTCATTGCTGATCTTGGACCAACTGACCGCGTAATGCAGGAAGAAATTTTCGGACCGGTTGTCGGCTTCACAAAAGCGAAAGACTTTAAAGAGGCAATCGATATTGCCAACAATACGGAATACGGCTTGACTGGCGGAGTTATCACAAACAACCGTGAACACCTTGAATACGCACGTGAAGAATTCCACGTAGGCAACTTGTACTTCAACCGTGGATGCACAGGCGCAATCGTCGGCTACCAGTCGTTCGGCGGATTCAACATGTCTGGAACTGACTCAAAAGCTGGTGGACCGGATTACCTGGGTCTTCATATGCAAGCAAAAACAACTTCTGAAATGTATTAAGAATCACTAGGTGGTATAATTATTCATTAAAAGGCGGACTTATTAGTCTGCCTTTTTTAAAAAAAGGAGGAATTTTAATGACAAAAACTCAAGAAATTATTGAACAAACAGAAAAATTCGGTGCACCGAACTATCATCCGCTGCCAATCGTCATCACTGAAGCGGAAGGGGTTTGGGTAAAGGATCCGGAAGGCAATAAATTTATGGACATGCTTTCAGCATATTCCGCTGTCAACCAAGGCCACCGCCATCCGAAAATCATCCAGGCATTGAAAGACCAAGCTGACCGCGTTACATTGACTTCACGCGCATTCCATAACGATATGCTGGCTCCTTGGTATGAATTGATCTGTAAAATTTCTGGTAAGGAAATGGCTTTGCCGATGAACACTGGTGCAGAAGCTGTAGAAACAGCATTCAAAGCTGCTCGCCGCTGGGCATATGACGTAAAGGGCGTTGAAAAAGATCAAGCTGAAATCATTGCTTGCGAAGGCAACTTCCATGGCCGTACAATGACTGCTGTTTCTTTATCGTCAGACCCTGATTATAGAAGAGGCTTCGGACCAATGCTTCCAGGCATTAAAATTATTCCTTACAGCGATTTGGAAGCATTGAAAAATGCAATTACGCCAAACACTGCTGCATTTTTGATTGAGCCGATTCAAGGCGAAGCGGGCATTGTGATGCCAGAAGAAGGCTTCTTGAAGGCTGCAAGAGAATTATGCCGCGAAAACAACGTATTGTTCATTGCTGACGAAATTCAGTGTGGGCTTGCGCGTACTGGTAAAATGTTCGCTTGTGAATGGGAAGATGTTGAGCCGGATATGTACATATTGGGCAAAGCACTTGGAGGCGGAGTGTTCCCGATTTCTTGTGTCGTCGCTGACCATGAAATCTTGAATGTCTTTAACCCAGGATCACACGGTTCGACTTTCGGCGGAAACCCGCTTGCTTGTGCAGTATCAATCGCTTCGCTTGAAGTGCTGCAAAATGAAAAGTTAGCTGATCGTTCGCAAGAACTAGGCGAATACTTTATTGGCAAATTACGTGAAATCCAACATCCCTCTATTAAAGAAGTGCGCGGCCGTGGATTGTTCATCGGTATGGAATTGACTGAAGCAGCGCGTCCTTATTGCGAACAACTGAAGGAACTTGGTTTATTGTGCAAAGAAACGCATGATACGGTTATCCGTTTTGCTCCGCCATTGATCATTTCAAAAGATGAACTTGATTGGGCAATCGAACGTATTCAAAAAGTATTTTCAAATTAATGACTTTCTAGCACGCAACAAGCTGGATATGTTACACTAGTTTCGAGTAATTACTATTAAATATAAAGAGGCGAATTAAAACAATGGCTGAAAACTTGAACTTGTTGACGTCAACTCAGAACGTTATTAGAACTGCGTTGGATAAACTCGGATACGAAGAATCGATGTATGAACTTTTAAAAGAACCTATGCGTATTATGGAAGTTCGAATTCCAGTTCGCATGGACGATGGAAAAACAAAAGTGTTTACAGGATTCCGTGCACAGCATAACGATGCAGTCGGGCCTACAAAAGGCGGAGTGCGTTTCCATCCTGACGTAAACCGGGAAGAAGTTATGGCGCTTTCTATGTGGATGACATTGAAATGTGGAATCGTCGATCTTCCTTATGGCGGAGGAAAAGGCGGCATTATCTGTGACCCGAGAGAAATGTCCATGCATGAAATCGAGAAACTGAGCCGCGGCTATGTCCGTGCCATCAGCCAAATCGTGGGGCCGAACAAAGATATTCCGGCTCCGGACGTTTTCACAAACTCGCAGATCATGGCGTGGATGTTCGATGAATACAGCAAAATTGATGAATTCAATTCACCTGGATTCATTACGGGGAAACCGATTGTCCTTGGTGGATCTCAAGGCCGGGATAAAGCGACTGCTCAAGGTGTAACCATTGTTATTAATGAAGCTGCTAAAAAACGCGGCCTTGAAATTAAAGGCGCTCGGGTAGTAATTCAAGGGTTCGGCAATGCAGGAAGCTTCTTAGCGAAGTTCCTTCATGATCAAGGCGCGATAGTTGTCGGAATTTCTGACGCTTACGGCGCATTACATGATCCGAACGGCTTGGATGTTGAATATTTGCTAGACCGCCGCGATAGCTTCGGTACGGTGACAACGTTATTCGATAACACGATTTCAAACAAAGAACTGTTTGAATTGGATTGTGATATCCTTGTTCCAGCAGCGATTGCCAACCAAATTACAGCTGAAAATGCACATGATATCAAAGCTTCAATCGTCGTGGAAGCGGCGAACGGGCCAACAACTTCGGAAGCAACGAAAATTCTGACTGAACGTGGAATTCTCCTTGTGCCGGATGTATTGGCTAGTTCAGGCGGAGTAACAGTTTCGTACTTTGAGTGGGTTCAAAATAACCAAGGTTATTACTGGACGCAAGAAGAAGTGGATGAAAAGCTGACTAAAAAACTGGTTGATGCGTTTGAAAATGTCTACAACGTTGCTACTACACGCAATATTGATATGCGTTTAGCCGCTTATATGGTCGGAGCTCGTAGAACCGCTGAAGCTGCACGCTTCCGTGGATGGGTATAAGATGATAAAAGACCGTTCGGGTTCTTCCCGAGCGGTTTTTTTGTGTTTTAATAGGGAAATCTACATAATAGAAAAAGAAGAGGAGGATGATTAGATGAATGCATTTTCATTTCACAACCCGGTTAAGTTAATTTTTGGTAAAGGGCAATTGAAAGAAGTTAAAAAAGAATTACCTAAATATGGTAATAAAGTCTTGGTAGTTTATGGTGGAGGCAGCATCAAAAAGAATGGCCTTTACGAAGAAGTAATTGCTACTTTAGCTGAAGCAGACCTTGAAGTTTTTGAATTAGGTGGAGTAGAACCGAATCCACGGATTTCGACTGCGCGCAAAGGCATTGAAATCTGCAAAAAAGAAGGCATTGATATGCTTCTGGCGGTAGGCGGCGGTTCTGTTATTGACTGTACGAAACTGATTGCATGCGGCGCAGCATACGATGGCGACGCGTGGGATTTCGTATCACGCAAAGCTCAGCCTAAAGAGGCATTGCCGTTCGGCACTGTTTTGACTTTGGCGGCAACAGGTTCAGAGATGAACTCCGGATCGGTTATCACGAATGAAGAAACACAAGAAAAATACGGCTGGGGAAGCCCATTGTCATTCCCGAAATTCTCAATTCTTGACCCTACTTATACGATGTCCGTGCCTAAAGACCATACGGTATATGGCATTGTCGATATGATGTCCCATATTTTTGAGCAATATTTCAATAATGCCACAAACACACCCGTACAGGACCGGATGTGCGAAGGGGTATTGAAGGCAGTAGTTGAAACGGCTCCGAAATTATTGGAAGATATTCAAAGCTATGAGCACCGTGAAACGATCTTATTCGCAGGAACGATGGGATTGAACAACTTCCTGCAAATGGGTTATAACGGAGACTGGGCTACACACAATATCGAACATGCCGTTTCGGCAGTTTACGATATACCGCATGCTGGAGGCTTAGCTATTCTATTTCCGCAGTGGATGCGCCACAACATCAAAGTAAATCCAGCGCGCTTTGCGCAAATGGCTGAACGTGTCTTCGATGTTGAAAGAGAAGGCAAATCGGACGAAGAGGCGGCATTGGAAGGAATCGAGCGCATGAGCGCATTCTGGACGTCCCTTGGAGCACCTACACGCTTAGCGGATTATGAAATTGATGGCTCTAAGATAGACTTGATGGCTGAAAAAGCCATGGTCTACGGAGAGTTTGGCAATTTCAACAAATTGCAGGGCCAGGACGTAAAAGAAATCTTAACAGCTTCACTATAAAAAAAGATTGGGCACATTATGTGCCCAATCTTTTTTTATTTGGTTTGCAATGTTGTTAAGGATTCAGGGCGCTTGCTGACATGCGTCCAATGCGTTTCACCATCGTCCGCGTCAAGCGACACAATAACATCGTCAACATTTGGCTGGTTCAAAAGAATATCAGCTAAACGATCTTGCAAAGCATCTGCTTCGGCTACGGTCAGCGATGCATCGATTTCCACGATTGTTTTCACATGAAGGAATTCGCCTTCTTTGACAACTTCAAGTTTTTTGATATCTCTAACAGCTGCTTGATCTGTCAGGATGTGAGCGATATGATTTACCATCTGCTCATCAGTTTCTCCGATAGCGCCGCGTGCATTGTCTAAAAATACTTTGGTGACTACATAGAACATCATCAATCCGATAGCGATAGAAGCGGCACCTTCAATTGCAAGGAAGCCGGTATAATGTGCAATCAGAATGGCTACTAATGCCAAGATGCCGCCTGAAGTTGCAACTAAATCTTCAAGGAACACGAGTTTAGTCGCGGGTTTAGCACGATTCAAATGTGAGAAACTTGTCGTGAGGGGAGCAAGTGCTCCGCCTTTGACGCCGGCTTCATGCAAAACTTCCTTGCCAGCTTTGTAAAGGACAAATGTTTCCAGGAGGATGGCAATAATCAAGACGACAACACTGATAATAAATCCTTCAGCTTCTACTGGATGCGTCATCTGGTGCCAGCCTTCGATAATCGTTTCATATGCCATGATACCGACAATTAATACGGCACCAAGAAGAACGATATTGAGCAATCGGCCAAAACCATTTGGAAATTGTTTAGTCGGCGCTTTTTTAGATAATGCGGAACCGATGAAGACGAAGTATTGATTTGCTGCATCGCCGATCGAGTGCATCGTTTCGGCGAACATCGCCACGTTTCCAGTAAAGAAGAACGCGACACCTTTCATAATTGCGATAAAAGTATTGATGACTGCGGCGAATAAGGACGGCTTGTTCCCGCCTTTTAATAATGTGAAAAATTCTCCCATTCTCTTTCCTCCTTAATTGATCAGCTCAATATCAACTTCCTCGACCTTATTGATGGCCATGATTTCTTGATATAGGCTTATTGTTTCTTTGGTGTGATAGTAAGACACTCTCATCGCCAATTGATGGAGGATACTTCCGTTATCGCTTTCCTGATGGAAAATTGAAAGCGATTCGATAATCACTCCTTTTGATTTTATCTCTTTTGCGATGATAGGGAAAGACTCAGTGTCGGAAACGAAAACTTTAATGCTGGCCTCCACCATACGCAAGCGCTTTGGGCCGAATTTGAATAGGAGAGGGGCTAATGCTTCGATACCGAAAAGAATAATGGCTACTGCGAAAAATGCCTCAATGTAAAAACCGGCTGCCACGGCAATGCCGATTCCCCCAGCTCCCCAAATCATCGCAGCTGTCGTCAATCCGGATATCGAATCATTGCCGCGCTTAAGAATGACACCGGCGCCAAGAAAACCGATGCCCGAAACGATTTGGGCAGCGAGCCGCAGTGGATCCATTGTAATATTGACGCCTTCATTCTCACTGCCTTCAGCAAGGTAGGCAGTTTCAATCGAAATGATTGTCAGCAGACAGCTGAATGTGGCAATCACTACGCTTGTCTTCAACCCAACCGGCTTCCTTTTCAATTCCCTTTCAAGTCCAATGACTAAACTTAGAGCGGCGGCGATCAACAGCTTGAGGAAAGTTTCGTAGGAGGAGATGTGAAGTGCATCCAGAAAATCCATTTAATGTCCTCCTTCCATAATGCGGGATTGATAAAGAATTCGGAAACTGTCAAACTGAAAGAAGTTAATTTTGTTTCTTATAGTTTGGCACACCAACCGAAAAGGGGCTTCGCCATGGAAAAACCAGCAATCAATCCATTCATCCCGATCATCATCGGTGTTTTTTCAGTTGCACTCTCAGCGATATTCGTGAAAATGACATCCGCTGATTCAGGAGTAACAGCTTTCTATCGAATGCTTTTCTCAATCCTAATCATGAGCCCGGTATTCTTAATGAAATATACCCCGGAAATTAGGAAGCTAAGCAAGAGGGACTGGCTATTTACATCAATAGCAGGAATTTTTTTAGCATTTCATTTCATCTTATGGTTTGAATCGCTGAATTATACATCAGTCGCTAGTTCAACAGTGCTGGTTACGCTCCAGCCGCTATTCGCTTTTGCGGGCACATATTTTTTCTTCAAAGAGCGGTTGTCCATTAAGACACTTGTTTCCGGAGCAATCGCAGTCGCCGGCAGCGTGCTGATCGGTTACGGTGATTTTAAAATTAGTGGGATGGCGCTTTACGGTGATATGCTAGCGCTGATTGCCTGCGCCTTAATAACAGCTTATCTGCTTTTTGGCCAAGATGTTCGAAAAAGACTCTCACTGGTTACATACACGTTTGTCGTTTATAGCGTCAGCACGATAACGTTATTCTTCTATATCATAGTTAAGGGCGAGTCATTTGGACCCTACCCAGCTTCCGAATGGATGTGGTTTTTGCTGCTGGCGATTATTCCGAACCTGCTGGGGCACACGCTTTTCAATTGGTCATTGAAATGGGTGAGTACGAATGTCATTTCAATTGCCATCTTGTTTGAGCCGGTAGGAGCGGCAATTCTGGCATATTTCATCCTTGGGGAACTTCTCAGTGCGTCTCAGATAATAGGTGGGAGCATTGTACTGGCGGGGATCATTTTGTTTGTCGCGGACTTCAAAAAAATTAAATCCAAGTTTTTTAGGGAAAAGGCTTGATTTAATTTGCTCTACGGTTTATATTAATACATGTCCTTAAGACGCCTGGAAAAATATTTTAAAATAGTATTGACTTCCAGTCGCCAACAGGATATATTGATAAAGTCGCCAATGAGCGCGGCATACAACTTGAACCTTGAAAACTGAACAGCAAAACGTCAACAACACGCAACGGCCGCGCAAAACGGCCTGCGCAAAACTTACTGATCAGCCTTGTGCAGATCAAAGCGAATCGTGCGTCTTCGGACGGCGATGCGCCAGCAGTATTGAGCAATCAACACTACTCTATAATGGAGAGTTTGATCCTGGC
>NZ_JBZDOH010000005.1:0-88834 GCF_058268475.1 Planococcus sp. TJ-301
GTCCAGTGATGATGGCAAAGAGGCCACACCCGTTCCCATCCCGAACACGGCAGTTAAGCTCTTTTGCGCCGATGGTAGTTGGGGGTTTCCCCCTGTGAGAGTAGGACGTCGCTGGTCTAGAGAAAGAAAACCGTTGCCTTAACCGGCAGCGGTTTTTTTGTGCGTCCAGATATCATCCGGATCACTAAGCGCTAAATGATACGGAGAATGGCAAAACGAAAACCTTCTATATTATTGTCTTTTCATCCTAAAAAGCCAAATGCTGGGGAAAAGCTAGTAGCTGCAACAAGCACTTTTTAGATTTCCTTTATTACAAAAACATTAAGTCTTTTCTGAAAAAGGGGGAAACTGAACTTCTGTCTTGCATTCGCGAATAAATTCTAATAGTATGAAACATAAATCTTTAATAAGTATTTAGAAAGGATGGGGCAATTGGATTTCAACCCTTGGCTGATGATCTTTATCATCTTTATGATAAATGTCATATACGTTTCAATTTCGACAATCCGCATAATCCTTACTTTAAAAGGCCATCGGTATTTTGCAGCATTCATAAGCATGTTTGAAACTGTCATTTACATCGTCGGTTTGGGATTGGTGCTGGATAACCTCGATCAACTCCAAAACCTTGTCGCATATGCGCTTGGCTACGGCTCAGGCGTAATCGTCGGTTCGAAGATCGAAGAGAAAATGGCGTTGGGCTATATTATGGTCAATGTCACGACAATGCAAGAAAGCAATTTCCTGTCCAATATCTTACGTGAAAAAGGATATGGGGTAACCAACTGGGAGGCCACCGGCAGAGATGGCGGCCGCCAAACGATGCAAATCCTCACGCCGCGGAAGATGGAGACAAAACTTTACGACACCATCAAGGAAATCGATCCCAAAGCGTTCATGATGTCGTATGAACCGAAAAATATCCACGGCGGTTTCTGGGTCAAGTCGGTACGGAAAGGAAAACTGTTTAAATGACAAAAAAGACTGTATGGTTCGAACTTCGCGAGGGCGAAACAATCACGGATTGCCTCGAACGGATGAAAGATCAAGGATATGCTGCAGTTGGGCGCAAAGAAGAACCCCTTTTCGAGGAAATCAATGGCAAACCAGTGCCGATTAGGCAAATTGTTAAGTTTAAAGGATCATGGATAACAGAATAGCAAAATACAATGGAAAAAACCGAACAATTTAAAATTACACCAAGTAATCGTTCGACTTTAGGATTGACTCATTTCAGTTATCTTGTTATGATTATTAAGGATACCCCATATATGCAGAGGAATTGGCCTCTGCGTTTCTACCAGGACACCGGAATGTCTGGACTATGCGGGAAAGCAACTTACGGAGACTTGGCGAAGGATGTGCGCTTTTATGCCATCATTTTTAAATTCGTTCATAATCAACAAGCCCTTAAGTAAACTGCTTTTCACGTCATGTGAGCAGTTTATTTGAGGGCTTTTATCTGTTTAAAGGAGAGGTATTTATATGAATCCGCGAATCGGCGTCATTATGGGAAGTTCAAGCGATTGGGAAACAATGAAACATGCATGCGATGTATTGGATGAATTGCGTATCAGTTACGAGAAAAAGGTGATTTCCGCTCATCGGACACCGGATTTGATGTTTTCCTATGCGGAAGAAGCAAGAGCTCGCGGGTTGCATGTGATTATTGCAGGGGCAGGCGGAGCCGCACATCTTCCAGGAATGGTCGCTGCGAAAACGACATTACCGGTAATTGGCGTGCCGGTCCAGTCAAAAGCTTTGAACGGGCTGGATTCGCTGCTGTCCATTGTCCAAATGCCAGGCGGCGTTCCGGTTGCTACTGTAGCAATCGGAAAAGCAGGAGCGATAAATGCCGGATTGCTGGCGGCGCAGATTTTGGGCACGGTTGATCCTGAAGCAGCGAAAGCGCTTCAAGACCGAAGAAATCGAACGCATGATGAAGTCTTGAAAAGCACAGGTGATCTCCTATGACGAAAACGATCTTGCCAGGACAGACAATCGGCATCATTGGCGGCGGACAATTAGGGCGCATGATGGCTTTGGCTGCCAAGGAAGCCGGTTTTAAAATCGCAGTGCTTGACCCGGGGATGGATTCACCAACCGGGCAAGTTGCGGATATCGAAATCATCGCACCTTTTAACGACTTTCAAGCATTAGAGGAATTGGCGGAAGCAAGTGATGTCATTACCTATGAATTCGAAAACATCGATGCTAGCGCATTGGAAAAATTGATGGAGCTTGCTTATATACCTCAAGGCGCTGAATTGATTCGGATTACGCAAAACCGAATATTTGAAAAGCAGGCAATCCAGGCTGCTGGTGTTCCAATCGCCGATTACATCTCGGCTGACAATTACGCGGAGCTGGTCGAGAAAAGCGGGCAAATGGCTTATCCGTTTGTTGTGAAAACAGCAACTGGCGGATACGACGGCAAAGGCCAGCAGACTATTGCATCTGCTGCCGAGCTGCAACTGGCGGAGCCGCTGTTTGCGAACGGAGCCTGTGTAGCGGAAGCATTCATCGCTTTCACAAAAGAGATTTCGGTGATCATCCAGCGCAACGTGCACGGAGCCACAGCAATTTTGCCGATTGGAGAGAATATTCACAAGCACCACATTCTGCACGAAACGATTGTGCCAGCAAGAGTGGCTGATGCTACCATCAGCAAGGCGCAGGAAGCAGCAGAGAAAATTGCAGGCCACCTTAATATGGTCGGAACTTTGGCTGTTGAAATGTTCGTGCTTGAAAATGGTGAGATTATGGTCAATGAATTGGCGCCGCGCCCGCATAACTCGGGGCATTATTCAATAGAAGGTACCAATATCTCACAGTTTCATCAACACATTCGGGCCATCTGCGGTTGGCCGCTGAGAGATCCGAAGCTGTGGACGGATACGGTGATGGTCAATATCCTTGGTGAGCATGTTGCGCCGCTGACAACGAAAATAGCGCGCTACCCGAATTGGTCGATTCATCTATACGGCAAAGACGAAGCGAAGCATAAACGGAAAATGGGGCATGTGACCATTTTGACCGATAACTTAGAAACAACATTGAAAGAAATTGACGAATCCGGCATCTGGTCGGAATAATTGGAGGAAATGGATTATGATAGCACGTTATACACGACCTGAAATGGGCGCGATTTGGACAGAAGAAAACCGCTATAATGCTTGGCTGGAAGTTGAAATTTTGGCTTGTGAAGCTTGGGCAGAAATCGGGGATATCCCGAAAGAGGATGTTGCAAAAATCCGTCAGAACGCTTCGTTTTCAGTAGACCGGATTTTGGAAATCGAAGAAGAGACGCGCCACGATGTTGTGGCATTTACTCGAGCGGTTTCAGAAACGCTTGGCGAAGAGCGTAAATGGGTGCATTACGGCCTGACTTCGACGGACGTCGTGGATACGGCGCTATCTTACTTGATCAAACAAGCGAATGTAATCATCCGCAAAGACTTGGAGAACTTCATTGTAATCCTGGCGAATAAAGCAAAAGAGCATAAAATGACGGTCATGATGGGCCGGACGCATGGTGTGCACGCGGAGCCGACGACATTCGGCTTGAAATTAGCTTTATGGCACGAAGAAATGAAACGCAACCTGGAACGTTTTGAAGCAGCTGCGGCATCGATCGAGACTGGTAAAATGTCCGGCGCTGTCGGCACGTATGCGAACATCGATCCTTTTGTTGAAGAATATGTCTGCAAGCAGCTTGGCTTAGCAGCTTCTCCGATTTCAACTCAGACGCTGCAGCGTGATCGCCATGCACAGTACATGAGTACGCTGGCATTGATCGGTTCTTCAATCGAGAAATTCGCGACGGAAATCCGCGGCCTGCAAAAATCGGAAACGCGCGAAGTGGAAGAATTTTTCGCGAAAGGGCAAAAAGGTTCTTCGGCAATGCCGCATAAACGCAATCCGATCGGTTCTGAAAATATGACGGGCCTTGCCCGCTTGATCCGCGGCTATATGATTACAGCTTACGAAAACGTCTCGCTATGGCACGAACGCGACATTTCGCATTCATCTGCAGAGCGTGTGATTTTGCCGGATGCGACAATTGCATTGAATTATATGCTGAACCGCTTTTCGAACATCGTGAAGAATTTGACGGTGTTCCCGGACAACATGAAGCGCAATATGGATTCGACACTTGGTTTGATTTATTCGCAGCGCGTGCTGCTGGCGTTGATCGACAAAGGCATGGCGCGCGAAGCGGCATACGATACAGTACAGCCTTGTGCGATGGAAGCTTGGGAAAACCAGACGCATTTCCGCACAATCGTGGAAGCGAACAGCACGATCACGTCCCAGTTGTCTAAAGAAGAACTGGATGATTGCTTCGATTACAACCATCACTTGCAGCAAGTGGACATGATTTTCAACCGACTTGGATTAAACTAAACGGGGGCTTTGAACATGGAAAAGGGTCAGCTATTGTACGAAGGCAAAGCAAAACGCTTATACGCAACAGACGAACAAGGCATTTTATGGGTGGAATACAAAGACTCAGCAACAGCATTCAACGGCGAAAAGAAAGCGGAAATCGCCGGCAAAGGCACGCTGAACAATAAAATCACATCACTGCTTTTTGAAAAATTGCAGACGGCGGGAATCGCTTCTCACTTCGTCAAGCAATTGTCTGACCACGAACAGCTGGTACGCCAAGTGTCCATCATTCCGATTGAAGTGGTGGCGCGGAACGTAGTGGCTGGCAGCATGGCAAAACGCCTTGGGCTGGAAGAAGGCACTGTCCTCAACCAGCCGGTTGTTGAATTCTATTATAAAGATGATGCACTAGGCGATCCCTTGATCACCGAAGACCATATTCAGCTCCTTGGGCTCGCAACGCCGCAGGAAGTACTGGAGCTTCGGGAAAAAGCATTGAAAGTCAATGAAGTACTGATTCAGTTTTTCAAAGAAGTCGGTGTGCAGCTGATCGATTTCAAGATCGAATTCGGACGGGACGACAACGGTGCTATTTTGCTGGCGGATGAAATTTCTCCGGATACGTGCCGCTTATGGGACATGGAAACTAAACAGAAACTCGATAAAGATGTATTTCGCAGGGACCTTGGCAACTTGACAGATGCGTATGAACTCATTTTATCCAAACTGGGAGGACAACATTCATGAAAAAAGTAAAAATTTACGTCACTTTGCGTGAAAGTGTTTTGGATCCACAAGGCTCGGCAGTAATGGGATCACTTCATAAAATGGGCTACGGCCAAGTGGAAGATGTTCGGATCGGCAAGTACTTGGAGCTGATGATTGCGGATGGCGAAAAAGATGTCGACGCATTGGTCAACGAAATGTGCCATAGGTTATTGACGAATACGGTAATCGAGGATTACCGTTTCGAAATCGAGGAGGCTGTCTCACAATGAAATTCGCGGTAATAGTATTTCCTGGTTCCAATTGTGATTTGGATATGTACCACGCGGTCAAGGATGAACTTGGTGAAGAAGCAGAATACGTTTGGCATGATTCGACCGATTTGAGCAAATACGACGGGATTTTATTGCCGGGCGGATTTTCTTACGGTGATTACTTGCGATGCGGAGCGATTGCACAAACTTCGGCGATCATGGGCGAAGTGAAGAAGGCGGCTGAGGCCGGGAAACCGGTTCTTGGCATTTGCAACGGCTTTCAGATTTTGACAGAAGCGGGGCTTTTGCCTGGAGTGCTTCTGCGCAATAAAAACTTGAAGTTCATGTGCCACACGGTCGGTTTGAAGGTGGAGAACGCCAATACGATGTTCACGAACCAATATACACAAGGCCAGGAAATCAGAATTCCAATCGCCCATGGCGAAGGAAATTATTACTGCGACGATGAGACGTATGAAAAATTGAAAGCGAATGATCAAATTGTCTTCACTTACGAAGATGATTTTAACGGAAGCCGCAACAATATTGCGGGAATCATCAACGAGCAAGGCAACGTGCTGGGCATGATGCCGCATCCGGAGCGGGCAGTTTCCGATTTGATCGGCGGCAGCGACGGATTGGGATTATTTAGATCAATCGTAAAACAGTGGAGGGAATCACATGTCACTCATGCTTGAACCAAATACTGAACAAATCAAAGAACAGAAAATTTATCAGCAGATGGGCTTGTCCGATGCAGAATTCGCCATGGTGGAATCGATTCTCGGCAGAACGCCGAATTACACGGAAACCGGATTGTTTTCTGTTATGTGGTCAGAGCATTGTTCGTATAAAAATTCAAAGCCTGTCTTGGCGAAGTTCCCGACAAAAGCGCCGCGCGTGCTGCAAGGGCCGGGCGAAGGCGCCGGCATCGTAGACATTGGCGATGGCCAGGCAGTCGTCTTCAAAATGGAATCGCACAACCATCCGTCAGCCATCGAGCCGTACCAAGGCGCGGCAACTGGCGTCGGCGGCATTATCCGCGATGTCTTCTCGATGGGCGCACGCCCGATCGCAATGCTCAACTCGCTGCGTTTCGGTGAATTGACGACACCGCGTGTGAAGTATCTGTTTGAAGAAGTGGTAGCGGGCATCGCCGGCTACGGCAATTGCATCGGCATCCCGACCGTCGGCGGAGAAATCCAATTTGACGCTTGCTACGAAGGCAATCCACTGGTCAACGCAATGTGCGTCGGCTTGATCGATCACAAAGACATCCAAAAAGGCGTCGCTTCCGGCGTCGGCAATCCGGTCATGTACGTCGGTGCCAAAACAGGGCGCGACGGCATCCACGGAGCGACTTTCGCTTCCGAGGAATTGACAGATGCATCTGAAGAAAAACGCCCGGCTGTGCAAGTAGGGGATCCGTTCATGGAGAAGCTGCTGCTTGAAGCTTGCCTGGAATTGGTGAAATCCGATGCCCTAGTCGGCATCCAAGACATGGGAGCAGCTGGACTCACATCATCTTCAGCAGAAATGGCTTCAAAAGCAGGATCTGGCATTGAAATGGACCTTGACCACGTACCACAGCGCGAAAAAGGCATGACAGCGTACGAAATGATGTTGTCGGAATCCCAAGAGCGCATGTTGATCGTCGTGAAAAAAGGCCGCGAACCGGAAATTGTTGAGCTTTTCGAGAAATACGGTTTGGACGCAGTGACAGTCGGTACCGTTACTGATGATTCAACTTTGCGTTTATTGCATAAAGGGGAAGTGGTCGCGGAAGTGCCGGTTGATGCTCTTGCTGAAGACGCCCCTGTCTACCACAAGCCATCGAGCGTCCCTGCTTATTTCACCGCATACCAGCAGTTGGAAAACGTGGAACCGAAAGTCGGCAACTACAGCGAAGCGTTATTGAATTTATTGCAGCAGCCGACGATTGCGTCGAAAGAATGGGTTTATGACCAATACGACCATCAAGTGCGCACGAGCACCGTGGTTAGCCCAGGCTCGGACGCAGCAGTTATCCGCGTGCGCGGCACGAATAAAGGCTTGGCGATGACGACGGATTGCAATTCACGCTATATCTATTTGGATCCGGAAACGGGCGGCAAAATCGCCGTTGCCGAAGCAGCGCGCAATGTCGTCGTGTCAGGCGCGAAACCGCTGGCGATCACGGATTGCCTGAATTTCGGGAATCCCGAAAAGCCTGAAATTTTCTGGCAGCTGGAAAAAGCGGCAGACGGCATGTCTGAAGCTTGTATAATCCTCGATGCACCTGTAATCGGCGGCAACGTCTCTTTATATAATGAAACAAACGGTACAGCGATTTACCCGACGCCGACAATCGGTTTGGTCGGCTTAGTGGAAGACCTTAAGCATGTAACGACGCAAGACGCCAAAAAAGCCGGCGACTTGGTGTATCTGATTGGTGAAAGCTTCACGGAATTCGGCGGTAGTGAACTGCAGAAAATGATCGAAGGACGCATTTTCGGCAAAGCGCCAGCGATTGATTTGACAGTGGAAGCGAAACGCCAAAAGCAGATCTTATCGGCAATTCAGCAAGGGCTGGTCGCTTCGGCACATGACGTCTCAGAAGGCGGTGTTGCAGTGGCATTGGCTGAAAAAACTTTCGGCAGCGGACTTGGAATTGAAGCAACGCTTTCCGGCTCTGCGACAACAGCGTTGTTCAGTGAATCGCAATCCCGTTTTATCCTTACTGTTTCTCCAGCTAACGCGGAACAATTCGAAGACATCGTAACTGACGCCAAGAAAATCGGAACGGTCACAAACAACAATACACTAGTGATCAATAGCGAAGATGGAACGGCGTGGATCAACGATTCGGTCGATACGCTTCGCTCAGCCTGGAAAGGAGCTATCCCATGCTTGCTGAAATCAGAAGCTTAAACGAAGAATGCGGCGTTTTTGGAATTTGGGGCCATGCTAATGCAACTCAGCTTACGTATTATGGACTGCATGCCTTGCAGCATCGAGGCCAAGAGGGTGCAGGAATTGTCTCGACGGACAAAAGCACTTTATCTGCGTTAAAAGGCGAAGGCATGGTCAGTGAAGTTTTTTCTCCGGAAAAAATAGAAAAAATAGCTGGAACCGGTGCTATCGGACACGTTCGATACGCAACAGCCGGCGGCAGCGGCATTGAAAATGTCCAGCCGCTATTGTTCAATTCGACAACTGGCAGCTTGGCAATTTCCCATAACGGAAATTTAGTCAACGCCAACCACTTGAAAAGCCATTTGGAACGGCAAGGAAGCATTTTCCAGACAACGTCCGACACTGAAGTGCTGGCGCATCTGATCAAGCGCAGCGGCTACGAGTCTTTTGAAGAAAAAGCAAAGAATGCGCTATCGCTTTTAAAAGGTGCTTTTGCTTGTGTCATCTTGACTGAAGAAGCGATGTACGTCGCGCTTGACCCGAACGGCTTGCGCCCCTTGTCTCTTGGGAAATTGGGAGATGCATGGGTTGTAGCTTCTGAAACATGCGCGTTCGACATTGTTGGAGCGGAATTTGTCCGTTCAGTCGAACCTGGGGAATTCCTTGTTGTTACGGACGACGGCTTGCGCGCTGAACGCTTCGCATATCCGGAAGAGCGAGCAATCTGTACGATGGAATATGTCTATTTCTCGCGTCCGGATTCCGATATTGATGGCATCAATGTCCACTCTGCCCGCAAACGCCTAGGTAAACAATTAGCAAAAGAAATTCATATAGATGCGGACGTTGTGACCGGTGTGCCGGATTCAAGCATTTCAGCGGCAATCGGCTACTCAGAGGAGAGCGGCATTCCGTACGAACTCGGATTGATCAAGAACCGCTATGTTGGCCGGACTTTCATTCAACCATCGCAGGATTTACGCGAACAAGGCGTCAAGATGAAGTTGTCTCCGGTTCGCCAAGTGGTGAAAGGGAAACGCGTTATCATGGTCGATGACTCGATCGTGCGCGGCACGACTTCCCGCCGCATCGTCAAGTTATTGAAAGAGGCGGGAGCAACGGAAGTGCATGTGGTCATCTCTTCACCGCCGATTAAGAGCCCGTGTTTTTACGGCATCGATATTTCAACTTCCGGTGAATTGATCGCAGCGAACAATACAATAGAAGAAATGCGTGAAATTATCGGTGCGGATTCACTGACGTTTTTATCAATAGAGGGCATGGTCCAAAACATTGGACGTACAGATCCAGGTTCGAAATGCGGGCATTGTCTAGGGTGTTTTACTGGGGATTATCCGACGAGTATCTATCCGGATACTGTCTTGCCGCATGAAAAAGAAAAAGTGAAATAAGGGGGAACCGGTGTGTCAAAAGCATATGAAAAAGCAGGCGTCAATATCGAGGCAGGCTATGAAGCGGTCAATCGCATGAAATCCCATGTCGAGCGTACAGCTCGAAAAGGTTTGATGGGGACATTCGGCGGTTTCGGCGGCATGTTCGATTTATCTGAACTGAAGCTGAAAGAACCTGTCCTTGTGTCCGGTACGGACGGAGTCGGCACGAAACTGAAGCTCGCTTTCATGGCTGATAAGCACGACACGATCGGCATCGACTGCGTAGCGATGTGTGTCAACGATATCGTTGCGCAAGGAGCCGAACCGTTGTTTTTCCTGGACTATATTGCAGTCGGAAAAGCGGTTCCTGAAAAAATCGAGCAGATTGTCAAAGGCGTTGCGGATGGCTGCGTGCAATCCGGCGCCGCATTAATCGGCGGGGAAACGGCTGAGATGCCGGGTCTTTACGATGAAAATGAATACGACATTGCCGGTTTTGCCGTTGGAGCTGCAGAAAAGTCGAATATCGTGACCGGCGAGAAAATACGGGCTGGCGACGTGCTGATCGGACTGGCTTCAAGCGGCATCCATTCCAATGGCTATTCATTGGTGCGCCACATCGTTTTTGAACAAAACCGTTTCCAGCTGGACCAAATTATTGAAGGCTTCGAAGATTTAGGACCGATCGGCAATGAATTGCTGAACCCGACCAAAATCTATGCGAAAACTGTGGCAGCCATCATGGGCGCTGCAGAAGTACGAGGAATGGCGCATGTCACTGGCGGCGGCTTTATCGAAAACTTGCCGCGCATGATGCCTGAAGGCTTGGGCGCTGAAATCGAGCTGGGCTCTTGGCCAGTGCTGCGCATTTTTGACATGCTGCAGGAAAAAGGCGGGTTGGCTGACCGCGATTTGTATTCCGTTTTCAATATGGGCATCGGCTTTGTGCTGGCGGTTGCGCCGGAACAAGCAGAGCAAGTGATGGCAGCGGCGCTGGCGAGCGGCGAACAGGCGTATCGCATCGGCACCGTATCCGCGCAAACCGGCGTTCAATTTACGGGGGAACAGGACGGCACCCTCGATGGCGAATAAACCGAAAATCGCTGTTTTCGCTTCTGGAAACGGCTCGAACTTCCAAGCGATTGCAGACGCAATACAAAACGGCGAACTCCATGCCGAATTGGTGCTTGTGGTGACCGACAAGCCACAGGCTTTTGTCGTTGAACGGGCGCAGAAAATGGGCATTGAGCCGTTCGCTTTCAATCCAGCAGAATACGGCTCGAAAGCTATGTACGAAGAAATGCTGAAAGGCAAGTTGTTGGATCTCGGAGTGGAATGGATTGTGCTGGCCGGCTTTATGCGGCTGATTGGCCCGATGCTGCTTTCCGCGTTTGAAAACCGCATCGTCAATATCCACCCTTCGGCATTGCCGGCTTTCCCCGGCAAAGACGCAATCGGGCAGACGCTTGCTGCTGGTGCAGAGCAGGCGGGCGTGACGGTGCATGTCGTCGACGCAGGCATGGACACCGGTTCGATCATCGCACAGGAAACTTTTCCTGTAGCGGGGCGCGGCCGAGCAGAAGTTGAAAATCAAATCCACGCAATTGAACACCGGTTATATCCTGCAACTTTACAGCAATTATTCAGCCGGTGATTTCACCGGTTTTATTTTTAGGAGGACTGACAGTGAAGAAAAGGGCGTTATTGAGTGTATCGGATAAATCTGGAATATTGGAGTTTGCACAGCAGTTATCGGCAATGGGCTATGAAATCTTGTCGACAGGCGGCACGAAGCGCTTTTTAGAAGACAATGGCGTGGCGATCACGGCAGTGGACGAAATTACGAAATTCCCTGAAATCCTCGAAGGGCGCGTCAAGACGCTTCACCCGTTAATCCACGGCGGCTTGCTGGCAAAACCGGATGATGAAAGCCACCAAGTTCAAATGAAAGAAAATGGAATTAATCCAATTGATATCGTATGCGTCAATCTTTATCCGTTCCGCGAAACCATTTCGAAACCGGATGTCTCGGTGGATGATGCGATTGAAAACATCGATATCGGCGGACCGACGATGCTCCGGTCCGCAGCAAAAAACCACGCGTACGTTACAGTGATCGTGGATGCATCCGACTATGCAGCAGTTCTTGAAGAATTGAATGGCCAGCAGGCGACGACGCCGAAAACACGGCGCCGCCTGGCAGCTAAAGTATTCCGCCATACAGCGGCATATGATTCCTACATCTCGAATTATTTGACGGAATTGATCGGAGAAGAATATCCGGAATCGCTGACGCTTACATACGAATTGGCGCAGCCTCTCCGCTATGGTGAAAATCCGCACCAGAAAGCGGCATTTTACCGCAATGCATTGGGCTCGGATTTCTCGATTGCCAACGCCACTCAATTGCACGGCAAAGAGCTTTCTTATAATAATATCCAAGACGCCAATGCCTCGCTGCAGATCATCAAGGAATTCAGCATGCCAGCAGCGGCAGCGGTCAAGCATATGAATCCATGCGGCGTCGGCACTGGCAGCACGATTGCGGAAGCGTTCGCGAAAGCGTACGAAGCCGATTCGACATCGATTTTCGGCGGCATCGTGGCGCTAAACCGCGAAGTGGACGCTGAAACGGCACAGACTTTGAGCACGATTTTCCTTGAAATCGTCATCGCGCCATCTTTCTCGGATGGAGCGCTTGAAATCTTGATGCAGAAGAAAAACATCCGTCTGCTGACAATTCCATTTGGCCATGCTCGTCAGGACAAATGGAACATTACGGCCGTAGAAGGCGGCTTACTCGTGCAACAGCCAGACACTTACGGCTATGAAGACGCCGACATCCGTGTGGCGACGAAGCGCCAGCCGAACGAAGCAGAACTGGAAGCGCTGAAACTTGGCTGGAACGTAGTGAAACATGTGAAATCGAACGCTATTGTAGTATGTGATTCGAATATGACGCTTGGCATAGGCGCTGGCCAGATGAACCGTGTCGGAGCGGCGAAGATTGCGCTTGAGCAAGCGGGCGAGCAGGCTCGCGGCGCTGTAATGGCATCGGATGCATTTTTCCCGATGGCGGATACAGTTGAAGCGGCAGCAAAAGCAGGCATCAAAGCAATCATCCAGCCAGGTGGTTCGAAAAAGGACCAGGAGTCGATCGACAAGGCTGATGAATACGGCATAGCGATGGTCTTTACAGGCGTACGCCATTTCAAACATTAAGCGGGGTGTAAATGATGAAGGTTTTGGTAATAGGCAAGGGCGGCCGGGAACACGCGATTGCCCGCCAGTTTTCAAGGTCCGCCTCGATCAGCCGCGTTTATGCCGCTCCCGGTAATGACGGCATGCAAGGCGATGCGGAACTGATCGGAATAGATGAAATGGATTTTGCGGCATTAAGCGATTTTGCTGTAGAACATGAAATCGACTTTACATTTGTTGGCCCCGAACAGCCGCTTGCAGAAGGCATTGTGGACTGGTTTACAAAACGCCAGTTGCGCATTTTCGGCCCTACAAAAATTGCAGCGCAGATTGAAGGCAGCAAAGCTTTTGCCAAAGAGTTGATGGATAGAGCGAATATCCCGACAGCTGCTTATGAGACGTTTACGGAAACCGGAGCAGCGATTGAGTTTATCCGCCGACACGGTGCGCCGATCGTCATCAAAGCGGATGGGTTGGCAGCAGGAAAAGGCGTCGTTGTCGCCATGTCCGAACAGGAAGCGATTGCGGCGGTCAATGATATGCTAGAAGGCGAGAAATTCGGTGAGTCAGGTTCGCGTGTTGTTATCGAGGAATTCCTGGACGGCGAAGAATTCTCGTTCATGTCATTCGTTTACGGGGAAAAAATTTACCCGATGCCAATTTCACAGGACCATAAGCGGGCATTTGATGGTGACCGCGGCCCAAACACAGGGGGCATGGGTGCATATTCGCCAGTGCCGCAAATCCCTGAATCGGTGGTGCAAGAAACGTACGCTAAAATTGTGCAGCCCGCGGTTAAAGCGATGGCAGCAGAAGAGACTCCCTTCAATGGCATTCTTTATGCCGGCATCATCTTGACATCGGAAGGGCCGAAAGTAATCGAATTCAATGCGCGTTTCGGCGACCCGGAAACGCAAGTCGTACTGCCGCGCATGGCATCGGATTTCGGTTTGTTCATGGACGCCATCCTAGACAGCCGGCCATTTGAGCTGGAATGGGATGACCGCTCTGTATTAGGCGTCGTTGTAGCGGCCGAAGGCTACCCGGATTCTGTTCAAAAAGGTGCGCTGCTTCCTGACATAGCGAAACTGGAAGGCGTCGAAGTCACTCATGCCGGCACGAAAAAAACCGGCAGCGGTTTTGCCGGCAACGGCGGCCGAGTGCTTTTCGTCTCTGCTGCTGGAGAAGACCTCCAACAAGCCCAGCACAAGGTCTACGAGGAGCTCGGCAAGCTTGATTGGAAAGACTTCTTCTTCCGTTCAGATATCGGCTGGCGTGCAATGTAAGACTCCATATGGTATAATATTACGTGACACAAATTCTTAGGAAAATGTGTCATTTTTTTTCATTATCCCGCCCTTGGGATATTGAATAATAGTTGAGGATTTTCAACAGCCCACTTTTACCTCTAAACCACACTTCAGATTGACTTAGTCAAACCAGACTCCGTGTAAAATCAGCAGGGCATCAAATTTCGGAAGGAGCAACATTTATGAATTGGTACGAAAAATTAAATCAGTATTTCCCGGTAGAAGAAATGAAATCGAAAGAACATATGGACTCGCTTTTAAAAGAAAAAGGCAGTGTTTATTTTAAAGACGAGGGTCCTCATCATGTCTTGATGTTTGCAGAGTTTCCGACGTTCTCGTTTGTCGATTATTTATTTGTCTCAAAAGAATCACGCGGCAGCGGGCTTGGGAAAAAAGCTTTGCAATTCCTGAAAGATAAGAAAAAGCCGATCATCCTTGAAGTCGAACCTGTAGACTATGAAGATACAGACAGTGAAAAGCGCCTTCGCTTCTATGCGCGTGAAGGTTTCGAGCACGCCGCTTCGATCGGCTATTGCCGCCGTTCACTCGCGACAGGCGAACAAAACTCGATGGAGATCCTGTATTGGGCTCCGAACAACGAAACAGAAGAAGAAATTTTCGAAGCAATGAAGAGAATGTATGGTGAAATCCACACGTATAAAGATACTCATTTCTACGGCGAATCATATGAGCCGGTATCGAAGGTCCTGACGTTCGAAGAAGAGGAAAAAGACAACGTCCTCGACCCGTTCAACAAGCCAATCTCAAACTAATCAGCATTTTAATACCAACCTGCGCAGAATCCATTCTGCGCAGGTTTTATTTTTGTCCGCTTCTTAAGCATTAGTTATATAAGTTGAACTATTAATATTTCACTGCTGATAAGGAGCAAAACAGCTACGCTGCCCCGCAGGCGTCTCCGCTGTTTTGCTCCTTATCAAGAAATTTCTTGGCAGAGCCATACCCAAGGCGTCCGAAGCGGTATAAAGAAATATTCCATTCTAAAATAGAATATAATGGATTTTTTGTGTCAAAATCTAATCTGAATGTTCTAATATTATACAGTCTTGCCTGTATTTTAATGCATTGTTATGCTACGATATTATGTATGGAAATAGATTGAAAGAAGGTGCCGGCAATGGTGAATCCGTTATGGAGAAATAGAGAAATCAGGGAACAACTTAAAATTATTACAAAAGAGGCCTCGCCGGATCTTGTGCTGAAAAACGCTACATATTTGCATGGTATTTTCAAGAAATGGGTTACTGGTAATATATGGATAAAAGGCGATCGCATCGTTTATGCAGGCAAAGACATGCCCTTGATCGGCAATTCCACAGAAGTCCAAGACATGGCAGGGAAATGGCTCGTGCCGGGTTATATTGAACCCCATGTCCACCCATTCCAGCTATACAACCCTCAGACATTTGCCGATTACGCGGCGCAAGGCGGGACGACGTCGTTCTTATCTGACAACCTGACATTGTTTTTGTCATTGGAAAATGAGAAAGCGTTTTCATTACTGGATAAAATTGCGGAACTGCCGTTTACATTCTATTGGTGGACGCGTTTTGATTCACAGACGGAATTGCTCGATGAAGATAAATTGTTCACTTCCAAATCCGTGGGGGAATGGCTCGACCGTCCGGATGTTTTGTTGGGCGGCGAATTGACGGGCTGGCCAAAATTGATGGCTGGCGACGATCAGATGCTGTATTGGATTCAGAAAGCGAAAATAGGGCTGAAGAAGATAGAAGGGCATTTTCCAGGAGCTTCGGAGAAGACGCTTGCGAAGATGAAATTGCTAGGAGCTGACGGAGACCACGAATCGATGACAGCTGATGAAGTCGAAGCTCGTTTATTGCATGGCTACGGCGTAACCTTGCGCCATTCTTCAATTCGTCCAGATCTGCCTCTATTGCTGAAGGAAATCGTGGAACGCGACTTGAACGTTTTTGACAAATTGATGATGACGACTGATGGCTCGACGCCGGCTTTCCATTTGGACGGCGTAATGGACCTGTGCATTAAAATTGCTTTAGAGGCAGGAGTACCGGAAATCGACGCATATATGATGGCTTCTTATAATGTAGCGCGGTATTACAATGTCACGAGCCTGCACGGCTTGATAGCGACCGGCAGATATGCCAACATCAATATCCTGGATACTCCTAGCAATCCTGTGCCATCGGGCGTCATTTCAAAAGGCGTTTGGCTGAAGAGGGAGGGCGTGAAAGTGTATTCGCTTCCCGCAGTGGATTGGTCAGTGCTGCCTGATTTAAACTTGAATTTCGACCTGACAGAAGACGATTTCCAGTTTTCGATGCCATTCGGTATTGAAATGGTCAACGATGTCATCACGAAGCCTTATTCGGTGAGCGTCGATACACACGATGGCCAGTTGTCAAAAAAGCATGAGGAAAGTTTTCTCATGCTTTTGGACAAGCACGGGAAATGGCGGGTCAATACGCTAATCAAAGGCTTTGCCTCTGGCGTCAGCGGATTCGCATCTTCTTACTCGAATACAGGTGACATTATCTTGATCGGCAAAAACCGGGAAGATATGAAGGCCGCTTTCGAAGAAGTGAAGCGCATGAAGGGTGGAATCGTTCTCATGGAAGATGGTGAAATGGTCTGCTCGCTGCCGCTGCCAATCGGCGGGACGCTGTCCGACTTGCCGATGGAACAATTGATACCGAAAGAACAGGAATTGAAACAGGCGTTAAGAGAGCGTGGCTATAAACACGGCGACGCAATCTACACGCTGCTGTTCTTGCAGGCTACACATTTGCCGTATGTGCGGATAACGCAAAGAGGAATTTATGACGTTATGAATAAAAAAATCCTGTTTCCCGCATTCATGAGGCAGTAGCCATGAAAAAGTGGACAATCGCAATCATTGTTTTGTTGCTGGCAATCGGGGCAGGCGGCGTTTACTGGATGATGCAAAAAGATCAAGAACAAGAACCTGAAAATGGACAGGAGGAGCCTGCGGAACCTGGCGAAGAGCCGGGCGCGCAGGCCTTTGCGCCGTTCACGGGAAGAGTGGAAGGCGGTCCGTTCACGAGCCGTCCGGTAATGGCAGTCATCAATAACCATCCGGATGCGCGGCCGCAAACAGGCTTGAATGAAGCGGATATCGTCTTTGAATTTATCGCGGAATACAACATCACGCGTTTATCGGCTTTATACCAAAGTACATTCCCTGAAGAAATGGGGCCGATTCGCAGCGCCCGCGAATATTTTGTTGGACTGGCGGCTGCATATGACGCTTTTTTCGTTGCCCATGGCTATAGTCCGGAAGCATACACAATGCTGCAGTCGGGTATGGTTGATCATATCAACGGCATCGATTACGACGGGTCGCTATTCCAGCGCTCGACCGACCGGATTGCGCCGCATAATTCCTATATCACATATGAGAATATCAAAATCGGAATGGAAATGACGGACGCTTCACCCGATTACAGCACTAAAGCACCTTATGCTTTCTTTAAGGGCACCGGAAATGGTAAAATATCGGAACAGGCATCAACGCTTGAAGTAAGGTATGGGCAAGACCCTAATTTTACAAGCGCCTTTACGTACGATGAAACAGCTCAGCGCTATAAGCGGTCTTCGGGAGGGATTCCGACGGTCGATAAAGAGACGCTGCAGCAGACAGAAGTTGCAAATGTCCTGGTGTTCGAGGCGGACCACAAGACGATTGACGCTAAAGGGCGGCAGTCGATCGACCTTGAAAGCGGAGGGAAAGCGTTGCTTTTCCAAAGCGGCGGTGTCCGTGAAATAGAGTGGATTTCACAAGGCGGCATGCTCATTCCGGCCGCAAACAACGAGACGGTCGAACTCGTTCCGGGGAAGACGTGGATCCATATCGTGCCCACCGATCCCGGAATGGAACAATCAGTCCGCTACACCCCTTGACAAAAAGGGCAGAAATGAAAGGATGGTTATGCCGCATGCAGGTTGATAAGATCCGTGGAAATCAGACAGACCAATTAATAGAAGCAGTCCTTGCGTTAAAAGATAAAGAAGAAGCGTATCGTTTTTTCGATGATTTATGCACCATCAGTGAAATCCAATCGCTGTCCCAGCGTTTGGAAGTCGCCCGTATGCTGCGCTTGAAAAAAACTTACGAAAAAATAAAAAACGAAACCGGTGCAAGTACGGCGACGATTTCACGTGTGCGCCGCTGCCTGAATTACGGCAACGACGGGTACGACGAGATGCTTGGCCGGCTTTATCCGGAAGAAAAACCATTCCAGCTGCCAACAGACTGACCGCATCGTGCAGCCGTTTTGCTAGGCGCAGCGTTTGAAAAGGGGGCTATCCCATAAGTCGAATATCAGACTTATGGGATAGCCCCCTTTTTTTTGTTATAATGGAGAGATGAAATACGATTTATAGTTAGGTGGATGAATGTGGACTTCCATACATGGCGGCATGTCTTCAAACTGGATCCGGCTAAGCCGATTTCGGATGGACAGTTGGAACGAATTTGCGAATCTGGGACTGATGCCATCTTGATTGGCGGAAGCGATAATGTCACACTCGACAATGTCTTGGATTTAATGGTGCGCGTCCACCGGTATAATGTACCGGCTGTGCTCGAAGTTTCGACGATCGATTCGGTGGCGCCCGGATTCGATTATTATTTCATCCCGACCGTACTGAACAGCGAAGATCCGCGTTGGGTCAAAGGGCTGCATCATGAAGCAATACGGGAATATGGGGAAATCATGGATTGGGATGAATTGATTCCCGAAGGCTATTGCATTTTGAACCCCGCTTGCAAGGCTGCAAATCTGACGCAGGCCGACACGGAGCTCACGACGGAAGATGTTATTGCCTACGCGAGGATGGCGGAACATTTTTTCCGGCTGCCGATTTTTTATCTGGAATACAGCGGAGTTTACGGCGATCCGAAATTGGTGGCTGAAGTGAAAGAAGTCCTGTCCAAAACGCGGCTATTTTACGGCGGCGGCATCGATGGCGCTGAAAAAGCGATTGAGATGGCCGGTGCGGCGCATACGATTGTTGTCGGAAATATCATTTATGAAAATATAGAAAACGCGATTGCGACCGTTCAGGCGGTTGCGGAAATGGACAAGCAGTCGCTATAATAAAAAGAACAGACGTTCGAGGTGGTGCACAGTGGAAATGATTACAAATAGTTTATTGAACGGGATGAATCCCGAACAGGCAGAAGCCGTACAAGCAACCGAAGGGCCATTATTGATAATGGCGGGTGCAGGGTCAGGCAAGACGCGTGTGCTAACACACCGTATCGCTTATTTGGTATTGGAAAAGCAAGTTTACCCTTCCAATATCCTCGCGATCACTTTTACCAATAAAGCGGCGCGTGAAATGCGCAACCGGATTGACGGATTGCTTGGCCATGGTACGGGCCAACGCATGTGGGCGTCTACGTTTCACTCGATGTGTGTACGTATTTTGCGCCGCGATATCGACCGCATCGGCTTTTCGAAAAACTTTTCAATTTTGGATACGACCGACCAATTGACAGTTATTAAAAATGTTTTAAAACAGCTGAACCTCGATCCGAAGAAATTCGAGCCCCGGACCATGCTGAACGCGATTTCCTCTGCGAAAAATGAATGCATTACAGCTGAAGAGTTTGCGGCTAATATGAATGCCCATAATCCGTACGAAAAAACCGTGTCGGAAGTTTATGCGGCATACGCGAAGCGGCTGCAGAAAAACCAGTCGCTCGATTTCGATGATTTGATCATGACGACTTTGACTTTATTCAACAAGGTGCCGGAAGTGCTGGAATATTACCAGAATAAATTCCATTATATCCACGTCGATGAATACCAGGATACGAACAATGCCCAATACCAATTGGTGCAGAAACTGGCGAGCAAGTTCAAGAATATTTGCGTTGTTGGCGACTCTGACCAGTCTATTTACCGTTGGCGCGGGGCGGATATCACGAATATCCTGTCTTTTGAAAAAGATTATCCGAACGCGAAAGTCATCATGCTTGAACAAAATTACCGTTCGACAAAGCGGATCTTGCAGGCAGCGAATGATGTCATCAAGAAAAATACAAGCCGCTACCCGAAAGAGCTGCGCACAGACAATGCAGATGGCCCGGCGATTACCTTGCATAAAGCAGGGGACGAGCGGCAGGAAGCGCAATACGTTGTGCAGGAAATCCAAAAGCTCATGCAAGAAGAAGGCTATAAAACGTCCGATTTCGCAATCCTTTACCGCACAAACGCACAGTCACGGATACTGGAAGAAATGTTCGTCAAGTCGAATATGTCCTATACAATCGTCGGCGGAACGAAGTTCTATGACCGCAAAGAAATCAAGGATCTGCTGGCGTATCTGCGGCTGATTGCAAACAATGACGACGACTTGTCGCTAGCGCGCATCATCAATGAACCAAAACGGGGAATCGGTGCGACATCGTTCGAGAAGATGGCCCGTTTCGCGATTGACCAAGACCGCACCATCATGGATTCGCTGCAGGAAGTTGATTTCATGGGGCTGACGCCGAAGACTGCGCAGACCGCACTTGAATTCCACACAATGGTCAACGGCTTCACACAAATGCAGGAATACTTGTCGGTCACAGAGCTGGTCGAGGAAGTGCTGAAAAAATCAGGCTACCGCCAAATGCTGCAAAACGATAAAACAATCGAAGGCGAAAGCCGGTTGGAAAACTTGAACGAATTCCTGTCCGTTACACAGGCATTCGAAAAACAAAGCGATGACAAATCGCTGGTTGCGTTCTTGACGGATCTCGCATTGATCTCCGATATCGACTCACTCGATGACGATGAAGATGCAGACGGACCAATCATCTTGATGACGATGCATGCTGCAAAAGGGCTGGAGTTCCCAGTCGTCTTCATCATCGGGCTTGAAGAAAACGTTTTTCCGCACTCGCGTTCGAATAATGACGACGATGAGCTGGAAGAAGAGCGCCGCCTGGCTTATGTGGGCATCACCCGCGCAGAGAAACGGCTGTATTTGACGCACGCAACTTCGCGTACGCTGTTCGGTAAAAGCAATTACAATATGCCTTCGCGTTTCATCAGCGAAATTTCAGAAGAATTGATTGAGCCGACATTCGCGAACCACCGTGCCGGCGCGGCTACGAGTTACAGGCAGTCGCCGAAGCGCGCAGCGGTCACACGCCCTGCCTATAAACAATCTGGCGGAGACAAGCTCGGCTGGAAAGCGGGCGACCGTGCGACGCATAAAAAATGGGGCACTGGCACTGTTGTCAACGTCAAAGGTGAAGGCGAACAGGTCGAGCTCGATATCGCCTTCCCAAGCCCGGTCGGCATCAAGCGGCTATTGGCGAAGTTTGCACCGATTGAAAAAGAATAAGCAGGAGGATGTCCAATGGACCGAATACAAGCAGAACAACGAGTGATTGAGTTGAACGAAACGCTAAGGGCTTACGGCCATGCCTATTATGTGCTGGACAAGCCGGAAGTGCCTGATGCAGTATATGACCAATTGCTGAACGAATTGATCGAACTTGAAAACTTGTATCCCGATTTGATTTTCCCGGATTCTCCTACACAGCGCGTCGGGGGCACTCCGATTTCGAATTTCGAAAAAGTCAACCATTCAAGTCCGATGCTCAGCTTATCGAACGTATTCAATGAAGAAGATATCCGTGAATTTGATAAACGCGTGCGCAGCGGCGCCGGAGACAACATTGAATATGTCTGCGAGCTGAAAATCGATGGCCTTGCAGTGGCGCTTCATTACGAAAACGGCCAATTTGTCCGCGGGGCGACCCGGGGAGATGGACGCATAGGCGAAGACATCACGGTTAACCTTCGGACCGTCAGGACTATTCCATTGAAACTGAATGATTCCGTAGAGATTGAAGTTCGCGGGGAAGTCTTCATGCCGAAGAAATCGTTTCATGGCTTGAATGCTGAACGCGGCGAGCGCGGTGAAGAATTGTTCGCTAATCCGCGCAACGCGGCAGCCGGATCGCTGCGCCAGCTGGATCCGAAGATTGCGGCAAGCCGCAATTTAGACGTATTCATTTATGGCATCGGCAGCGAAGGCGAATCGTACGGTTTAAGTGAACATGAAGAATC
This sequence comes from Planococcus sp. TJ-301, assembly GCF_058268475.1. Lineage (NCBI taxonomy): Bacteria > Bacillati > Bacillota > Bacilli > Caryophanales > Caryophanaceae > Planococcus > Planococcus sp. TJ-301. Next base: position 22,272 of record NZ_JBZDOH010000005.1, read on the forward strand.
GCTGAAATACGTTGAAAAGGTCGGCTTTAAGACGAATAATGAGCGCCGGGTCTGCAAAAGTGTCGAAGAAGTGCTGGCGTTCATCGAACACTGGCAGGAGCAGCGCTCGGAGTTGCCATATGAAATAGACGGCATCGTCATTAAAGTGAACCGTTACTTGCATCAACAGGATTTAGGCTTTACTGCGAAGAGCCCGAAATGGGCGACTGCTTACAAATTCCCGGCCGAAGAAGTGATGACTACTGTCAGGGATATTGAGCTTAGTGTCGGCCGTACGGGCGTCGTCACTCCAACTGCTATCCTCGATCCGGTATCAGTGGCAGGAACCACAGTACAGCGGGCTTCGCTGCATAACGAAGATTTGATCAAAGAAAAAGACATCCGCATCGGCGATAAAGTGATCATCCGCAAAGCGGGCGACATCATCCCGGAAGTGGTGTCCGCAATTGTGGACCAACGGACAGGAACGGAAGAGCCGTTTGAAATGCCCACCAATTGCCCGGCATGCGACAGCGATCTGGTGCGCATTGAAGGCGAAGTGGCGCTGCGGTGCGTCAACCCGCAATGCCCTGCGCAAATAACGGAAGGGCTGATCCATTTCGTGTCGCGCAATGCCATGAACATAGAAGGACTGGGCGAAAAAGTAATTGAACAATTATATCGGGAAGGCTTGATCGCTGATTTTTCCGACCTCTATAAATTGACGAAAGAACAAGTTATAGACCTGGACCGTATGGGCGAGAAGTCAGCGGCGAACCTGATCGCCGCCATTGATGCTTCCCGCAGAAATTCCATGGAACGATTGCTGTTCGGCCTTGGCATCCGACACGTTGGGGAACGGGGCGCACGCATTTTGTCCGAGCATTTTGGTTCGATGCAAAAATTGATGGAAGCCACAAAAGAAGAATTGGTTGAAATCCATGAAATCGGTGAGAAAATGGCCGATTCTATTGTCGCTTATTTTGATGCAGAAGAAGTTCAGCAATTAATGGAACGTTTAGCGGAAGCGAACGTCAATTTAACGTATACCGGGACTCGCGTAATTGTTGAAGCGGGAGCGAATGCTTTCGCCGGCAAGAAGATCGTTCTGACTGGCAAACTCGAGCAATTGACGCGCGGCGAAGCACAAGAACGTATCGAAGCGCTTGGCGGCAAAGTGTCTGGCAGCGTCAGTAAAAAGACCGATTTGGTCATTGCAGGCGAAGAAGCCGGTTCGAAGCTGGAAAAAGCGCTTGAGCTGAAAGTGGATGTCTGGGACGAAGTACGCCTCTTGGAAGAATTGAGTAAATGAGGAGATTTATAAAATGAAACGCATTTGGTGGATACCGGTCAGCATGCTATTGCTGGCAGGCTGTGTGCCTTCCGCATCAGAAGAAGCGGAAGTGCTGAGTACAGAAGAAGAAGCAGAGACAGCAATCATTCCGAGCATTCAGCTCGATGACCGGTATTACCGGACATTGCTGCCATATAAACAAAGTGCCACGCGCGGAACAATCATCAACCGGCTGAATTCCCGCTATGATATTGAAGAAGCGGAAGACGGTTTGCTGCGTTTGTCACAGCGCCAGTTTTCGCCTGACGATTATTATTTCCAGGAAGGCCAAAAAATCACCCGTGAAGACGCCAGTGCCTGGCTAAGCCGCAAGAGCAAGGAAAACGCTCTTGGACTGAATGCAGCCGACTCGCGCGATGCTAAACAGAAAAAAGCAGGCGACCGTCCAGCCGCTGAAATTCTGGCGCATATCGTCGAACAGAATTATTTGGTAAAGACCGATAAAGAAACCATCCGGCTAGGCGGCGTTTCAATCGGGTTGGCTTTGAATTCGATCTATTATAATTCCGTCGATGAAGTTTCCTATGAAGAATCGATTTCGCAAGCCCAACTAAACAAAGAAGGCAAGCGCATGGCAGCAGAAATCATCAAGCGCCTGCGTGAAAAAGAAGGCATGAAAGACATTCCAATCACGGTGGGCCTATTCAAGCAAAGCAGCCGTGGCGCAATTGCACCGGGAACTTATTTTGCATACGGTGTCGCGCCGGGAGGCGAAAACGACGTTGCAAACTGGACGCCGGTCAAAGAGGAATATGTTATTTTCCCGACATCCGGTTCAGAAGACAAATACCGTGATGTCGATACTTCGTTCCGGAACTTCAAGATGGATGTAGAAGAATACTTCTCGAATTTCACAAGTGTCATTGGAACGGGCTTTTATCAGGAAGACCAATTACGCAGGCTGAAAGTGGATATACCTGTACAATTCTATGGCTCTGCTGAGCTGATCGGCTTCACGCAATATTTAACGGGGCTGGTACTGGAGCATTTCCCAGAGAACATTGAAGTGGAAGTCAGTGTCACGTCAACAAACGGGCCGGAAGCGCTTGTCCTTAGAAAAGCAGGACAAACCGAACCGATTGTCCACATTTATGATTAATTTGCACCGGAATAGGGACAGCCATGCGGCTGTCCCTATTCAATGTTTTGTCCAGACACAAGCGCACAATTCCCTGGAGTCATAAGCCAACCCAGCTGTGTAGCAAAGAGTGATCTATCTTATGCCCGTCGAACCTAGATGGTCGCTTTCGCTTTTCTTAGAAAAATGGTATGATATAGCGTATGTTTACTGAATCCGGAGGTGTAGAGAAATGGCGAAAATAACAAAAGAAGAAGTGATCGAAGTAGCGCATTTGGCGCGCTTGGCCATCACTGATGATGAAGCGGTACATTTTGCTGACCAATTGGAAGCCATCACGAATGCGATGGAATTGCTCAACGAATTAGACACGGATAACGTGGAGCCGACAACGCATGTATTGTCGATGGTTAACGTATTGCGTGAAGATAAAGCAGAAGCTGGATTAGACCGCGAACTGGTTTTGAAAAACGTAAAAGAACACGAAGCCGGTCAAATTAAAGTTCCAACTATACTAGATTGATTGTGAGGAGGGAAAAAACATGGGCTTAGCAAATAAAACCGCAGCGGAGCTGCAGGAAATGATACATACAAAAGAAACGACGATTGCTGAAATGGCTGAAAATGCATTTGGGCGCATTGCTGAATTGGATTCAGATGTCGACGCTTTTTTAGCGCTTGATAAAGAAGGCGCTTTGAAAAGAGCCGCGCAATTGGATGGAGTGCCAATGAGCGAGCGAGGACCATTATTCGGTTTGCCGATCGGCGTAAAAGACAATATTGTTACTGAAGGCATTGAAACGACAGCATCAAGCCGCATTTTAGAGGGCTTCAACCCGATCTACAATGCATCTGTCGTCGAAAAATTGAACGCGGCTGGCATGGTCATTGTCGGCAAATTAAACATGGATGAATTTGCAATGGGTTCTTCCAACGAAAACTCGTATTACAAAAACACGAAAAACCCATGGAACTTGGAAACTGTTCCAGGCGGTTCTTCAGGTGGATCAGCTGCGGCAGTTGCTGCAGGAGAAGTGCCTTTTACATTAGGGTCTGACACTGGCGGGTCGATTCGCCAGCCGGCTGCTTTCTGCGGCGTAGTAGGCATGAAGCCAACATACGGAAGGGTTTCACGATTCGGTTTAATCGCTTATGCTTCGTCATTGGATCAAATCGGTCCGATTACGCGCACTGTTAAAGACAATGCATTATTATTGAATGTCATCTCGGGGCATGACGAAAAAGACTCGACTTCCGCAAACGTTGAAGTGCCGGACTTTGCTGCTGCTTTAACGGGCGACATTAACGGGCTGCGCATCGGCGTGCCAAAAGAATATTTTGCAGAAGGTGTCGGAGAAGCCGTAAAACAAGCGGTACGCGATGCATTGAAAGTTCTTGAAGAAAAAGGCGCGACATGGGAAGAAATTTCTCTGCCGCATTCTAAATATGCACTTGCTACGTATTACTTGATCGCTTCTTCGGAAGCTTCATCGAATTTGTCGCGTTTTGACGGTATTCGCTATGGCTACCGCACAGAGAAAGCGGGCAATTTGCTTGATTTCTATATGAATACCCGTTCTGAAGGATTCGGCGATGAAGTGAAGCGCCGCATCATGCTTGGAACTTATGCGTTGAGTTCAGGCTATTACGACGCTTACTATAAAAAAGCGCAAAAAGTGCGCACACTTATCAAACAGGATTTCGACAAAGCGTTTGAAAAGTACGATGTTATCATTGGGCCAACAACTCCGACGCCTGCTTTTAAAATCGGCGAAAAAATTGATGATCCGTTAACAATGTATGCCAATGATATCTTGACGATTCCAGTCAACCTTGCGGGAGTTCCGGCCATTTCGATTCCGTGCGGTTTCGACAATGGCTTGCCGCTCGGCTTGCAAATCATTGGAAAATATTTCGACGAAGAAACAGTTTACCGCGTTGCGGATGTTTTCGAACAGGCAACCGATTTCCATAAAAAAACTCCTCAAGTATGGGAGGGAGCAGCCAAATGAATTTTGAAACGATTATCGGCCTCGAAGTACACGTCGAGCTGAAAACAGAATCCAAAATGTTTTCGCCTGCACCTGCCCATTTCGGTGCAGAACCGAATACAAATACCAATGTCATCGACTTGGGCTATCCGGGCGTCTTGCCAGTAGTCAATAAGCGCGCAGTAGATTGGGCAATGAAAGCTGCATTAGCATTAAACTGCGAAATCAACCGCCACACGAAATTCGACCGAAAAAACTATTTTTATCCGGACAACCCGAAAGCTTATCAGATTTCACAATTCGATGAGCCGATCGGTGAACACGGCTGGATCGAAATCGAAGTAAAAGGCGAGAAAAAACGCATTGGCATCACGCGCCTTCATATGGAAGAAGACGCTGGGAAGCTGACGCATACAGGGAACGGCCATTCATTGGTCGACTTGAACCGCCAAGGCACGCCGTTGATTGAAATCGTTTCTGAACCGGATATCCGGACGCCGGAAGAAGCCTATGCTTATTTGGAAAAAATCAAAGCAATCATCCAATACACAGGTGTTTCTGATGTGCGGATGGAAGAAGGCTCACTTCGCTGCGACGCCAATATTTCATTGCGTCCATATGGCCAGGAACAATTCGGTACAAAAACAGAATTGAAAAACTTGAACTCGTTCAACTTTGTGCGCAAAGGGATCGAGCACGAGCAAATCCGCCAAGAGGAAGTATTGCTGTCAGGCGGCATTATCCAGCAGGAAACGCGCCGCTACGACGAATCAACAGGCAAAACATTGCTTATGCGCATCAAAGAAGGCTCAGACGATTACCGTTACTTCCCGGAACCGGATCTTGTCGACATTGTCATTGACGATGCTTGGCTAGAGCGCGTCCGCGCAGAAATCCCGGAGTTGCCTGACGCTCGGAAAGTGCGTTATGTAGCAGAAATGGGCTTGTCGGAATACGATGCGATGATCTTAACGCTCGCAAAACCGATTTCCGATTTCTTTGAAGCGACGGTTGCAGCCGGAGCTGATGCAAAATTAACTGCCAACTGGCTGATGGGCGAAATTTCAGCTTACCTGAACGCCCAACAGAAAGAATTGGCGGATACGGCATTGACGCCGGAAGGTTTGGCAGGCATGATCAAACTGATTTCCGACGGTACGATTTCAACGAAAATCGCCAAAAAAGTCTTGACCGAACTCTTTGAAAAAGGCGGAGACGCTAACGATATCGTCAAAGCCAAAGGGCTTGTCCAGATTTCCGACGACGCAACATTGCGCGGACTGGTCACAAACTCGCTGGACAACAATCCCCAATCGATCGAAGATTTCAAAAACGGCAAGGACCGCGCAATCGGCTTTTTAGTCGGCCAAATCATGAAAGCGACAAAAGGGCAGGCGAATCCGCCAATGCTCAATAAAATCCTTCTCGAGGAAATTGCGAAAAGGTAAACTAAATGGCCCGCCAAGCGGGCCATTTTTTTTTATACTTCTTGGTATTTTTTCATTGCGCTCCCAGGCGGACGCGTTCCGCGGGCCTGGCTTCAGCCGCTTCCCTCGCTGCGAAAACCGTTGCTCCTGCAGCGCTATGCGCTTCGTCGCAAAGGCATCGCCCCAATTCTTGGGTCCATGCCTTCGCAGCTGTTTTGCGGAATATCGGTTAATTAATTGCTAAATAAATTTGGAATACAGAACCTTATTAACAATCTAAATGATTTACTTGCCGGGCCATTTCTTATTCCCAAAAAAAGTTAGAACAATATGGGTTGATGCTTTGGCATTCTGGCAGTAAACTAAGAGGGATGGCAAATCCTGACTGCAAAGCAGGTATGCCGCTTAGTTTTGCTGACCTTCTAAAAAGGGTAAAGAATAGCTTACAAGGACTTCACGCAAAACAGACAGAAAGGTTCTGCCTGCAGATGCGCGGGGAATCTGATAATCGATTCAAGCGATGAAGGAGAAGTGATTTGCTTATGACAACGGAGCAGCAGTATTTCGAGAATGGCATTCCGATTGAAAGCTATATGGCCCAAATGGAATCCAACCAAGAAAAGTCCTATTCGATTTATGAGAAATTCAATTTGCCTGAAGACCCGGAATTGACGGCTTTGCTGAAAGAAAAGCAGCCGCATATTTTGGTGATTACAGAAGACTGGTGCGGCGACGCGATGATGAACAACGCGATTCTGCGGAAAATGGCAGAAGCTTCCAGCATTAAGGTCCGCTGCATCGCAAGAGATGAGAACCTGGAATTGATGGATCGCTATTTGACGAATGGCGGCCGCTCGATTCCGATATATCTGATTCTATCGCCGGATGGCGAGGTGCTGGGGACGTGGGGCCCAAGAGCACCGCTAGTCCAGGATTTCGTGGATGAGCAAAAAGCGAAGCTCCCGGAAAAAACCGATCCCCAATACGAAATCCACACGAAAACGATTTATGGGGAAATTTCGGATGGCTTTACGTGGAATAGCGATTTTTGGCAAATGGTGTATGATGATTTACGGAAAGCGTTCATGGAAAGTTTGAAGTAAGGGAAGGCCGGCTCAATGTCGGTTTTTTTCTTGGCTGGAACTTTTTTGGACGCAATGAATCCTATAGAGTATAAAGAACGTTAAGAAAGGCTGAATCTGGTATGAAACGTGCACGAATCATTTACAATCCAACTTCCGGGCGGGAACTTTTTCGCAAACATTTGCCGGAAGTGCTTGAGAAAATGGAAAAGGCGGGATATGAAACGTCTTGCCACGCAACAACCGCGGAAGGCGATGCTACAGTCGCTGCTGCTGATGCAGTAAAACGGAATTTTGATTTGATTGTCGCGGTGGGTGGCGACGGAACCTTGAACGAAGTGGTATCAGGCGTATCAGGGTTTGAAGAGCGGCCGAAAATCGGATTAATCCCGATGGGGACGACAAACGATTTTGCGCGTGCTGTCCATATCCCGCGGGATATCAATAAAGCGGTCGATATCATTATTGAAGGCAACTCCATCCCGGTGGATGTCGGGCTTATGAACGATCGCCATTTCATCAACATTGCTGGAGGCGGCAGGTTAACTGAATTGACGTACGAAGTGCCGAGCAAGCTGAAAACCGTGCTTGGGCAAATGGCGTATTATTTGAAAGGCATTGAAATGCTGCCTTCCATCCGTTCTTCGAAAGTCCGCATTGAATACGACGGCCATGTGTTTGATGATCATGCGATGATGTTCTTGATCGGCTTGACGAATTCAGTTGGCGGCTTTGAGAAATTGGCACCTGATGCCAGCATTAACGACGGCAAATTCACCTTATTGATTTTGAAAGAATTGAATATGGCTGAATTTATTCGCGTGGCTTCACTGGCTTTGCGCGGAGATCATTTGTCAGACCCGCATGTCATTTACGCGAAAGCCAGCAAAATCTCGGTATCATCCGATGAACGGGTCTTGTTGAACCTTGATGGCGAATACGGCGGCTTACTGCCGGCGACATTCGAAAACTTGGGCCGCCACATTGAGGTGATGGTGCCGATCGATTCCATCAATGAAAAAGACCGGAAATAAGAACTAAGCGCAACTGCGTCTATTCGGTTCTTGAGCCAATACGAAAAAAGCTGCACCAAAACGTCATTATAAATGACCTTTTGGTGCAGCTTTTTCTATGTGTTTACAATAGTTCGATTGCAGCATCCTGTTCGGCCGCAAGTTTTGGCAGGTTGTCGATCGGCTCCCAATGGAACTGGAAAGTGCGGCCGTTGTCCTGGCCGTCACTGACAATTGTATGTTCCCAGGATTCAGTCGGTTCGCCGGTATATTCGAAATGGAAGATATTCCGCTCGTAAGCTTTGTCCTGATGTTCAGGATAATACGTGTATTTGTGGATTTTCCCTTCGAATTCCAGCACTACGCGGGGCAGTCCTGTTTCTTCCTGGACTTCGCGATACAGGGCGTCAATGAGCATTTCCCCTTCTTCAATGGTTCCGCCGGGAACTTGCAGACCTGCTTCCGGTTCTCCTTTATGGGTGAAAACCAATAATTCTTTGTTCTCTTGCGGTCCTCGTGTAATGTAGGCAAATACTTTCCGTTTTGTTCTCATGTTGAATCATCCTTTAATTTGTTGTGTTATTAGAATACTAAATATTTAGAAATTTTTCAATCAATTCATTTTTTTGTTTGTCACAAGTTATTCAAAGCTGGTGAAAATATCCTGCTGCAATGGTGTTTAGAAATCGAGCGGCAGGGAGAGATAAGGTACAATGGGGTTATAGCAAAAGCACGGCAATCTTTCGGATTTTGAGAGGGGTAATACGAGATGGGTTTTGAAGACACGGCCTTATTAAGCCGGATTTTAACGTTAATGACGCTTTCTTTCCATATTCTCTATGCGACAGTCGGTGTCGGGATTCCATTGATGATCATGATTGCGCAATGGGTAGGGATCAAGAAAAATGATGAACATTATATTCTGTTGGCGCGCCGGTGGGCACGCGGTTTTGTTATTACCGTAGCGGTCGGAGTTGTAACCGGGACGGCAATCGGCCTTCAGTTATCGCTGCTATGGCCTGAGTTCATGCAGCTCGCAGGAAACGTCATCGCACTGCCGTTGTTCATGGAAGTATTCGCATTTTTCTTTGAAGCGATTTTCCTCGGCATCTACTTGTACACGTGGGACCGTTTTGAAGATCAGCGCAAGCATTTATTAATACTCATTCCCGTTGCACTTGGTGCGGCGGCATCGTCATTATTCATTACCATTGTCAATGCCTTCATGAACCAGCCACAAGGGTTTGAAATCCTTAACGGCGAGTTCGTCAATGTGCAGCCGCTGCTCGCCATCTTCAATCCGGCAGTGCCGACGAAAGTCGCGCACGTCATGTCCACGGCATTCATGACCTCGGCTTTCGTACTGGCTTCGATAGCGGCGATGCGGATGATTGGCGGATCAGATCATGTCTACCATAAAAAAGCATTGTTCTTGACGATGAAAATTGGGTTGATTTTCTCGATTTCAACAGCTATTATCGGCGATTTCTCCGGAAAATACCTGGCGGAATACCAGCCTGAAAAATTGGCTGCTGCTGAATGGCATTTTGAAACAGAAGGTGACGCCGGGTTAATCATGTTCGGTGTGCTTGATGGCGAAGAGCCGAAATACGCCATCAAGATTCCGTATGCCTTAAGTATTTTGGCACACGGTACGCCAGGTGCGGAAGTGATAGGACTCAACGAATTCCCGGAAGATGAACGGCCACCGCTGTGGATCCATTACCTATTCGATACCATGGTCGGCATCGGCATGTGGCTGGCGTTCTTCTCGATGGTCTACGTTGTCGGCGCTTGGCGCGGCTGGGCGATTGTCCGTGCGAAATGGTTCCGCTGGCTGCTGTTGGCAACGGGTCCGCTCGCGTTGGTGGCTATTGAAGCGGGTTGGTGGTTCACGGAAGTGGGCAGACAGCCTTGGATTCTCCGTGGGTATATGAAGACTGCAGATGCCGCAACCACAAGCGGCCAGGTTGATCTGATGATTATCCTGTTCGCGGGCTTGTATATCATTCTCGGGATTGGGACAATTGTCGTCCTGACCCGCATGTATAAACGCAATCCGGTTGAAAAGGAACTGGCTGACCGGGAAGCGAAAAAAGGCGGTGGACAAGAATGACGTTAGAGATTATCGGAATATCGGTGTTATGGCTGTTCTTGTTCCTTTATGTCATCGTCGCATCTATCGATTTCGGCGCAGGCTTTTTCAATGCTTACAGCGCCTTCACCAATAAACAGCATATCCTGACCGGTATCATCCAGCGGTACCTGTCGCCGGTATGGGAAGTGACGAACGTCTTTTTCGTCTTCTTCTTCGTCGGCGTCATCGGTTTCTTCCCGCAGACGGCATTTTATTACGGCACCACCTTGCTTGTGCCGGCTAGCATTGCGTTAATCCTGTTGGCAATCCGTGGCTCTTATTACGCCTTCGCGACCTATGGCGCAAAGATCAACCACCGCGGCTATATTTATATGTACGGCTTGTCCGGGCTATTGCTCCCAGCATCGCTATCGCCGGTGCTGGCAATGTCAGAAGGCGGCTTTATAAAAATGGACGGCGATTCTCCGTACCTCGATTATCTGGCGCTCTTCACCAGCCCATTGACATGGAGCATCGTTGTACTGAGCTTGGCGGCAGTGCTTTACATCTCGGCGGTTTTCCTGACTTGGTACGCCAGCAAAGCAGGCGACGCGAAAGCGACGCATTTAATGCGCAAATACGCATTGCTTTGGGCCGGGCCGACGATCATCACCGCAACTGGGATCATTTTTGAACTGCGCAGCCACAATACAGAACATTACACACGGCTGCTCGATCTTTGGTGGATTTTTGGTTTGTCGTTCCTGCTGTTTCTCGGAACGGTCTACCTGCTTTGGAAACGCCGCAACTACGGTTGGGCTTTCATCTTGCTGGTCGGCCAGTTCTTCACTGCCTTTTTCGCTTACGGCGTTTCCCATTACCCGTATCTGCTTTATCCGTACCTGACGATCTACGACAGTTTCACCAATGAAGCCATGGCAATTTCATTGATCATCGCATTCATTGCAGGGCTTGGCTTATTGCTGCCGTCGCTGTATCTGCTGTTCCGATTGTTCTTGTTCGATAAAGATTACGTCAAAGGGAAATCAGATTACCACGCATAAAGGAGGAAGCAGAGATGCAGGATTTTCTAATATTCTACGCGCCATTCATCGTTCTGGTCGGTGCCATTATCGGCGCTTTCTGGATTTCCCTGAAAGACGGGATTGTCACCAACGATAAAAAGTAACAAGCGCGTGCGGGCGTTTCGCCTGCCGCGTTTTTTCTTTGGCTGCGGTACCAGGAAATATGGATTCATTAGTGAATATTGCCATAGCCCTATGTTATAATGACGGAATGTGAAATGGAGTGAACCCTTTGAAACCAGTACAGAAAAATGACAGGCTGCTTGTCCATGTGGAAGATTTGACACACGACGGCGCAGGCGTTGCGAAAGTGGACGGCTACCCGCTGTTCATCCAAGGCGCGCTGCCGGGTGAGGATGTACGCGTGCACGTTCTGAAAACCTTGAAATCCTACGGCTTTGCAAAATTGCTTGAAATAGAGAAAGCCTCACCAAATCGGGTGGATGCACCATGCCCGGTATTCGATACATGCGGCGGCTGCCAGATTCAGCACCTATCTTACGAAGGCCAGAAAGAGTTCAAACAGAAAATGGTGCGCGATGCAATCACCCGCATCGGGAAATTGCCGAACGTGCCGGTGCATGCCGTGAAAGGCATGGAAGATCCGTGGCGCTACCGAAACAAATCGCAGATTCCGTTCGGCGTTGAAAATGGCCGCACGGTAGCGGGATTTTATGAAAGCCGCTCGCATAACATCGCGGATACGGACGTCTGCCTGATCCAGACCTTGGAAGCGGATGCCATCATGGTTGGCTTGAAAAAGAGCTTGATCGAAATGGGCATCGAGCCGTATGAAGAACAAACGCATCGCGGCCAGCTGCGGCATGTAGTTGTCCGCAAAGCACGTGCGACCGGCGAAATCATGGTGGTGCTCGTGACGAAGAAAAAGAAATTCCCTCAGGCAGAGCAGGCGATCGCTTTGATCCGCTCTCTTGTGCCGGACACCGTATCTATCGTCCAAAACGTCAATCCAGAAAAGACCAACGTCATTTTCGGCAATGACACAACGGCGCTATGGGGCAAGGAAGTCATCGAAGACCGCATCGGTGATGTGCGATTCGAGATTTCCGCGCGTTCTTTTTACCAGATCAATCCGATTCAAACTGAAACGCTTTACGGGCAGGCGCTTGAATATGCAGGATTGACAGGCAGCGAAACGGTCATTGATGCTTATTGCGGCATCGGCACGATCTCGCTGTTCTTGGCGCAGCAAGCGAAATTCGTCATGGGTGTGGAAATCGTGCCGCAAGCGATTGAAGATGCGAAACGCAACGCCGAACTCAACGGCTTGACGAATACGCTTTTCGAAGCAGGACCTGCGGAGCAAGTGATTCCGCGCTGGTATAAAGAAGGCAAGAAGGCGGATGTGCTGGTGGTCGACCCGCCGCGCAAAGGGTGCGACGAGCAATTGCTGCGGACTATTCTGCAGCAGCGGCCAGAACGCGTCGTCTATGTATCTTGCAATCCGGCGACGCTGGCGCGCGATTTGCGGATCCTTGAAGACGGCGGCTACCGTACGAAAGAAGTGCAGCCAGTCGATATGTTCCCGCAGACGACCCATTGCGAAGCAGTGGCTTGGCTCGAATTGGCTGAATGAACGATTAGTTAAATAAAGAACGATGATGCCGGGCGGTGAGCCCGGCATTTTTTTATTGGCTATATATAGGCAGGGAAAACGAGAGCATTAAAAAGATGGACAAATGTTAGAATTTTCAATATATTTAGCGTGAGGCTTTAAAAACATTGCCAGGTTTCTGAAGGGGACGGAGGAACAGAAGATGGACAGGGCGAAACTTCTATACCGCTTAGGCATGCGGCGTGCGAAAGAGCGGATGCTGAATGACTTCGGGAATGGATTTTGGGAGGAATTCAAAGCGAACGCCGATGGCTGGATGCAAGAAATTCTGCCGAGAGTGCCAGACATTGGCAACAGTGTGTTCCGAACGAGCTACGATATGTGCCCAGCCTATATTGCCTGGTACAAATCATTGATGACAATGGGCTTTTCAAGTGAAGAAGCGGGTGAAGAACTGTGGGTAATGTCGGAGGACCTGTTGGAGCTGATTCCGAAGCGGTTGCTTAAGATGCCGATGAAAGGATATATGGCGGGATTCCGCGATGATGCTGCATTGCATGAGCAGCGGGGCAAGGTAGGGAAGCTGCACCCATATGACTGGCAAATCGTTTTCACCGATCAGGATGACGACCATTTCGAGATTGATATAACGGAATGCGCAATGATGAAACTCAGCAAGGACTTTGATGCGCTCGGCATGTTTCCGGCCGTATGCCGCATCGACTTTCTGGCAGCCAATATTATGGAAAACGGCTTTTCACGCAAAAAGACGTTAGCGGACGGAGATGATTGCTGCAATTGCATGTACGAAGTCGGGGGAACCTGTGAATGGAACCCTGAGCGTGGCTTTACAGACAGGAAATAAAAGCGGAAGGGGCGGGGCATGATGAAAATCGGCATTATCATCCATTCCATGACCGGACATACATTTAATGTAGCGGAGGAACTGAGCCAAAAGCTGATGGACAAAGGGCATACGGTGGAATTGAAAAAGGTGGTGCCGGTGGAAGAACAGCCGAAAAATGCAAAAAACGGGCAGCTGAAGGAAATTCCGCCGGTCGAGCCTTACGAGCTAGTCGTATTCGGGGCACCGGTCTACGGCATGGCGGTATCCCCCACGATGCGCCTGTATTTGGAACAGCTTCCTGATCTGGGTGACAAAATGGTGGCTCTCTTCGTTACCCAATCTTTCCCGTTTCCATTTATGGGGGGCAGCCGCTCCATTGGACAGATGAAGAAAATCTGCGAATCGAAAGGTGCTGACGTCTATGAGACAGGCGTCATCAACTGGTCCCGCAATACGCGGCAGGCAAAAATTGAAGACATGATCGACCGATTTTGCGACTTTTCCGATCGGCCTCTTAAGGCAAGGGCTGGCAAATAAGGCGGACTGAAAACTTTTGTTTTATTTCTGCAGTCGAAAGGTTTTAAGACCGTGTGTTCGAGGTAAAGAAAAGAGAATAAATTGCTAAGGAGAGAACGGCCATTATGGAACACATACCAGAATCGAAATTCGAAGATAAACGTTCGATCATCATCGATCATTTAGTTGAACAGAATGTATTTAAAATAGAGGGAAGACAACTATACGAATTGTCTCTGTATGAATTGATGAAAAGCTATACTGAGGAAATATAAGCCGGGCCAACCCGGCTTTTTTCAATGACGGGAATTTGGAGAATGGAATCAGCTGTACATCCGTATATGGGAGGGAACCTGATGCATCACAAAAAATTGGAACAATACCGGCTGGAACAACTGGATGACAAAACGATTGCAGAACTTCAGCAGGAAATGGCTGAAGGGAAGCTGACTTCAGAAGAACTTGTTTTAATGTACAAAGAGAATATTTCACTGTCGGGTGAAAGCATCAATGCCGTGCTGGAACTCAATCCCGAAGCTGTGCAGATTGCGCAGGCGCTGGATTTTGAACGCCTGCATAAAGGCGTACGTTCACCGCTGCACGGCATTCCGGTTTTGCTGAAGGACAATATGGGCACGGACGACATGATGCATACAAGCGCAGGTTCGCTGGCATTGAAAGACCATTACGCACTGTGCGATGCCAAAGTTGTCGAAAAGCTGCGCAGTGCAGGCGCCATAATCATCGGCAAGACGAACATGACGGAATGGGCGAACTTCATGACGGATAAAATGGAGAACGGCTTTAGTTCGCGCGGTGGGCAAGTGAAAAATCCTTATGGCGCTTTCGATGTTGGCGGTTCCAGTTCTGGTTCTGCGGCAGCGGTCGCAGCCAATTTAGCCGCTGCAGCAATTGGCACAGAAACGTCAGGGTCCATTATTGATCCGGCTGCCCGGAATAGCTTGGTTGGCATCAAACCGACGGTCGGAATGATCAGCAGAAGCGGCATCATTCCGATATCATTGACACAGGACACTGCTGGACCTCTTGCACGCACCGTCGAGGACGCAGTTACGGTCTTCGCCCAATTGATCGGGCGTGATCCTGAAGATGCCGTTACGGCATTCGCTGAACCATTCGAATCTTACGATTGGAAGAAGCATTTCAATAAAGATGGGTTGGCGGGAACCAAACTGGGTGTGCCGAGAAATCTTTTTCTAGACAAGCTGTCCTCTGAAGAGTTGGAGTTGTTCAATGCATCACTTGATAGGCTGCGGCAATGCGGGGCACAAATCATCGACGATGTCGATTTAGGGGTCACGCAGGAAGATCTCGGATTTGCGGTGCTGCTGCATGAATTCAAAGCGGGCATCAACCATTATTTAGCGAAGACCGACCGTGAAAATCCAATCCGTTCGTTGGATGATGCCATCGCATTCAATCTCGCGCATGCAGCGGAAACATTGAAATTCGGGCAAAACCTTTTTGAACAAGCCGCCGGCACGAGCGGCAAATTAACAGAGCGTGAATACTTGGAAACCTTAGAGCGGAACCGGTTTTTGGCTGGCAAGCAAGGCATCAGCGCCACGTTAAAAAAAACAGGAGCAGATGCCCTCATTTTGCCGAAAGACTATGGCTGCAACATCGGGGCTGCGGCAGGATTTCCGTCCATTACCGTACCGTTCAGCTACAGCCGTGAAAACGAACCGTTCAATATTACATTTACAGGCAAAGCTTTTAGCGAACCTGAGCTGATCGAATACGCCTATGCGTTTGAGCAAGCCGTTCAGGGGCGCAGAAAACCATAAATGAAAAGGACAGAGCAAAAGCCGAATTCATGGCTCTTGTTCTGTCCTTTTTTGTGTTTATAGCTTTGCGAGCTGTTTCCATACCTGTTCAAGCATAGCCAGCAATTCAGCTTCATGTCCGCTTTTGTTGGCGACAGTGCCAAGAACGCTTTCAATCAACACTTTGCGTGGCTTGTCCGACTGCAATTCGCTGCCCAGGAAAGCCACGAGCTGCGCCGTATTATCATCATCAGCCGCTGACTTGCTATAGCTCTCGAGCTGGGCTCCGAGTTCATTTGGCGACAGGTTTTCAGCATGTTTTTTCGGATACAGCCCGGTTTCCCGGATAAAGCGGTCGCCTGAAGCGATTTGATGGGCCATGGTCACTTCTAAACGCCGCACGACGAATGAAGCGAGTTCATCAGTCGGCAGCACCTCGTGCGATGTCACTTTCCATAGATGGAAAAGCTGCTGGATCGAACCGTGGAGTGCTGCCGCATTGTCAAGTGCATACGGTTTCGCTCTCTTGCCGAAGACGTCGACAATCCGGGAAGCAATCCAATCAAGCTCCTTCAAATAAGTGAGCTTGGAAAATTCCTTTAGTTCCTGATCCTGTGAGTAAAAAATGCTTTCATAGAGTGAAAAGAGATTTTTTTCCTGATTCAATTTGATGCGGATGCTCAATTGATCAGCAAGGACCTGTGGATCGTTTGCAGGCCGGCCGGCAGCCGCAGCCATCCGCAATTGGCTCAGTTCGCTGCCGATTGATTCCATGATGGCGATGAGGCATTGTGTTTTGGAAGTGAAGTAATTATAAAATGTGCCTTTTGAGACGCCAGCTTCGTCGAGGATATCCTGGATCGACGAAGCGTTGTAGCCTTTATTGATAAAAAGGGTGTAAGCGGCGTTGATGATGTTCTGTTTTTTTGGATTCATTTTTTATTCACCTTTGTACTTTCTTTATCTATAAGTTGAACTAAAAAAGTAAATTTTTATGTACCGCTTCGGCCGCTTTGTGCAGAACAAAGAAGATTGCTCCTGCGCAAGCTCGTCGCTAAGGAGTTGCCGAAAGTTACTGGCACCTCCTTGGCTCTCGCCATTAGCCGAGGAGACCACTCGTCTCATTGCTAAGAACTTTCTGCTTCTTCATCGCTGCGCTAGCTTCAAGACATTAAAGTGCGTTGCAGTGCTACGCACTTCGTCGCAAAGGTATTTTCCCGATTCTTGGATCAATACCTTCGCAGCTGTTTTGCGGAATATCGAAGATTATAAACTACTACTTCAACTTAACTTCAGCTTTATCATAGCTTGAAAACCTTTCCAAATCAATTTTTTAGACTGCTAGTCTATTTTAGTTGATAAAATTATACTGTCGGTATAAAATGGTGGAATGAAGCATTGGAGAATTAAAATAAAGCTGAAATTTACGGAGGAATTAGTAGAATGACAGAACAGAAAAAACCGCCTTATGGCATAATAGCCATCCTTTTTACCGGAGCATTTGTGGCTATCTTCACCCAAACCTTATTGAATGTCGCCCTGCCTTCCATTATGGTGGATTTGAATATTGAAGATGCATCTACAGTACAATGGCTGGTCACCGGTTATATGCTAGTGAACGGCATCTTGATACCTGCTAGCGCATATTTCATCCAGCGCTATTCAAACCGCGCTATATTCATCGTAGCGATGTCTTTGTTTTCTATAGGAACATTGATTGCGGCATTGTCGCCAACATTCGGCGTTTTGCTTACTGGCCGGATGATCCAGGCGTCGGGATCGGCTTTAATGATGCCGCTTTTAATGAATGTAATGCTAGCTGCTTTTCCAGTTGAAAAAAGAGGGTCAGCGATGGGATTCTTCGGATTGGTCATGGTTGTGGCACCGGCAATCGGTCCGACGCTTTCCGGCTTTATCGTGGAACATTATTCGTGGCGTGTACTTTTTTGGATCGTCTTGCCGATTGCTTTGATTTCTCTAGCGCTCGGCACAGTGAAACTGAAAAACCTGACATTCCAAGACCGCGAAATCACGCTGGATAAAGCATCTGTGATTTTATCCAGCATCGGATTCGGCGGCGTTTTATACGGCTTCAGTTCGGCCGGCTCGATGGGATGGCAAACCCCGGCAGTCTATGGAACGATTTCAGTAGGGCTGTTGGCACTGGCAATCTTTATCTGGCGCCAGCTGAAACTGGACAAACCTTTGCTGCAAGTACGCATCTATAAATATCCAATGTTCGCGTTGTCTTCCGTTATATCAATTGCACTGGCGATGTCGATGTTTTCCGGCATGATTTTGATGCCGATCTATGTCCAGACCATCAAAGGGATATCACCAATTGAGTCCGGCCTGCTGATGCTGCCAGGGGCTTTGCTGATGGGGATCATGTCGCCGATCACCGGACGGCTATTCGACCGCTTCGGCGCAAAAGTATTAGCGGTTCCTGGGCTGGCGATTGTCGTCATCACAACGTTCCTTTTCAGTCAATTATCGATGGAAACAAGCTTTCTGCAAATCATGGCAATTTATACGTTTCGCATGTTCGGAATTTCAATGGTCATGATGCCCGTTATGACGAACGGGCTCAATACACTGCCGATCAAGTCCTATCCGCACGGCACTGCCATCAATAATACATTGCAGCAGGTATCAGGTGCCATTGGATCCGCGTTCCTTATCACGTTGATGAATATGCGGACCGAATCGGTGGCGCAGGAATTGGCGGCTAGCGGGACAGCGCCTGAGGGCATTATGAATTCAGCGCTTCTTGAAGGGATCAACTACGCATTTGAAATATCGACGTTCATCGCAATAGCCGCATTATTATTGGCGCTGTTTATCAAAAAACCGGTCCGCCCAGTCGAAGAAGCGGAAAAAGAAGAAGTTTACAAGCGCACAGAAGTTGCGGAATCACAATGAAATACCTGGGCTGCCTTCTTTTTTTGGAGGCAGCTTTTTCGTTTGAAAAAGGCGTAGCGGCGCCGGATATGTTACACTAGAGGCATCGAAGAGAAGGTGGAATAGGACATGAATTTTATAGAACAGTTAAGCCCGATTTGGCAAGAAAAATGGAAAAAAGCAGGATATGAAACGGCGATGCCGATCCAGGAACAGATGATTCCGGAAATGCTCGCAGGAAATGACATCGTCGCGGAATCTCCAACAGGCACAGGAAAAACATTGGCTTATTTATTGCCGATCCTGCAACGCATTAACCCTGAAAAGCCCTCAATCCAAGCCATGATTATCGCCCCGTCACAGGAGTTGTCGATGCAAATCGTCAATGTGGTGCGCGAATGGACTGAAGGCACGGATATTACAGTTACTCAATTGATTGGCGGAGCAAATATGCAGCGCCAGCTGGAAAAACTGAAGAAAAAGCCATCGATAGTTGTCGGTACGCCAGGGCGTTTGAACGAATTGGTCAAAAACAAGAAATTGAAAATGCATGAAATCCGCATGCTCGTGCTTGATGAAGGCGATCAGCTGATGGCGCGTGAACACCGCAATATCATGAAAGACTTGATTGAAAAAACACAGCATGGCCGCCAGCTCGTGTTGGTATCAGCAACGATCACTGAAGAAGTGGAGCTCGTAGCTGACCGTATGATGCAGCATCCGACACGCCTCAAGGTGAAAGCCGAAGATATGCCGATGCAAGGCAAAGTGACGCATTCGTTCATCAAAGTGGACGAACGGGAAAAAACCGAAATGCTGCGCAAGATTTCCAATCTTGAAAACGTCAAAGCGTTGGCGTTCGTCAATAACTTGGACCAATTGCTTATGAAAGAAAACAAATTGAAATACCGCGATGCGAAAATCGTGGCGCTGCATTCGGAAATGAAAAAAGATGAGCGTAAAAATGCGCTTGACCAATTCCGCAAGGGTGAAGTATCTGTGTTGATTGCAACAGAGGTGGCTGCACGCGGCCTTGATATCGATCAAGTGACACATGTCATTCACGTTGACGTACCGCAGACGATCCAGCAATACCAACACCGTTCCGGCAGAACCGGCCGCGCCGGAGCAGATGGGGAAGTCCTCACGCTGCTTGCTTATGCAGATGAACGCCATTATAAAAAATTTACCAAAGAGCTACCGTCAAAACCGGTCCAGAAGATCCTTCACGGAGGCCGTCTGATAGAAGGAAGCAGCAAAACAATTTCTGAAAAGGGGAGTAAAAGATGACTTTCCAACAAAATCTGGAGCAGTATGCTGAACTGACTGTCCAAGTCGGCTTGAATGTTCAAAAAGGCCAGCTCGTCATGATCAATACGACGATTGATACGGTCGAATTCACGCGGCTAGTAGTGGCGAAAGCATATGAAGCGGGTGCGAAGCGCGTCCATGTTAATTACACAGATCCGCTTCAGACAAGAATCCATTTCGAAATGGCTCCAGACGAAGCGTTCAATGAATATCCGCACTGGTCCGTCATGCAGCGCGATGAAATTATCGATACTGGGGGATCGTTCTTGTGGATAGATGCTGAAGACCCGGATTTGCTGACAGGCATTCCGGCCAAGCGGCTATCCGATTCACAGAAATCCGCAGGCAAAGCATTAGAGCGCTACCGCCAAGCGGTGGGGACGGATAAGATTGCCTGGTCGATCGTTGCCATCCCGTCCAAAGGTTGGGCGAAGAAAGTTTTTCCGGAACTTGATGAGGAAAGACAACAAGAGGCTTTATGGGAAGCGATTTTCAAAACAGTGCGGATTGGCGAAAGCGATGCTGTGGACCAATGGAAACAGCATATCGGTTTGCTTGAAGAGCGTGCTTCGCAATTAAATAGCAAAAAGTTCAGCAAGCTGCATTACCGGGCACCTGGCACAGATTTGACGATTGCGTTGCCGGACAAACATATATGGATGACGGGCGCTGCAAAAACACCGCAGGGCAATCCGTTCATTGCCAATATGCCGACGGAGGAAGTTTATACTGTGCCGTTGAAATACGGAGTCGAAGGTGTGGTTACGAATACAAAACCCCTGGTTTACCAAGGCAATATCATCGACGGTTTCACGCTTGAATTCGCCAAAGGGAAAATTGTCAAAGCGACAGCGGAGCAAGGACAGGAATTATTGGACGAAATGATCTGTTCGGACGAGGGATCGGCATATCTTGGCGAAGTGGCTTTGGTGCCGCATCATTCACCGATTTCTGATTCAGGCATCTTGTTTTTTAATACATTGTTTGATGAAAATGCTTCGAACCATTTGGCGATCGGCGATTCCTACCCGACATGTTTCGAAGGGGCGCGTGACTTAGAACGGACCCAACTCCAATCGATCGGGTTGAACACGTCAATCGTCCATGAGGACTTTATGATCGGCAGCGCTGAGATGGATATTGACGGACTCTATGAAGATGGTACGAGCGAACCGGTTTTCCGTAATGGAAACTGGGCATTTTAAGAGGTGGATAATGTGAAGAAGAGCTTGATGATAATGCTGGTATTTATGTTATGGGTGAGCGGCGCCGCAACTTCACACGCGGCAGTCCGTACCCCTGCAAAATATGTAGCAATTGGCGACTCCTTAGCAGCAGGCCAAACTCCGAATTCTGCAATTGATGCAGGCTATTCAGACATGATTGCAAAAGAATTGGCGCGGCAGCAACCCGTCGCTTTTTATACGAAAGAATTAGCTTTTCCGGGTTTTACGACTCATGATGTTCTTGACCGGGTAACTTCCGAAGAAGCCCAAGATGTATTGAAGAATGCTAACATCATTACGGTATCAGCAGGCGCAAATGACCTGCTCAGGCTGGTGTCGGCTGACCCTGCGGAAGGGTCATTATCGTTCGGGCAGATCCAAGTGGACTTTGCGTTGAATGGCGCACGAGCGAATTTGGAAAAAATTCTTGCAGAGCTCGAACAGCGCGCTCCGGATGCGGACGTCTATGTAATGGGCTATTATTTTGCCTATCCGCATGCCCGGGACTCCCAGAAGGCGGGGACTGCTTTGCAGCTCGACCGGCTTAATGAAATCCTGGAAACAACCGCGCAAAAAAATGGAGCGCTGTTTGTCCCTGTGGCTGATGGATTCGGCAAAGATGGAGTCGACCAAGTTCCAAACGCAGCGGATGTACACCCGAATTTAAGCGGCTACCAGACAATGGCAAACGCCTTTTTCGATGTCTACCAAAAAGGGTGGACAGTGGAAGACTGGGAAGTGCCTGCCGCGGCTCCGGTTTCTTTTGAAGAAATCCAGGCTCAGCAAGATGAAGAGTCTTCTGGTGAATTGGAAGGAAGCTCAGCGGCCGTGAATCCGTCCCGGCACAATGCCGCCGGACTATTGGCGCTAAAAGAAGCCATCCCTTATAGTTAAAGAGGAAAAAGAGCTGCAGCGAGAATCGCTGCAGCTCTTTTTATCTTATCGTTTTGATTGTGGTGTTTTATATTGGCCCGCGTTGCTGGCTTTTTTTTTGTTCATAGCTTTGCGGATAATCGGGTAAGCGATGGGTGCAAATTTTATCGCAGTTTTCAATAAACGTCCTAATGCCATTTAAATCTCTCCTGTCATGAGTAAGTTAGTATAGTATTCCCAAAAGGTGTCTGCTTTAAACATATACAGGTGATAGGGCGAGGGCCAACAAGATGTCTTTGTACTGATGGACGCTTTGGACTTCTACATATTCCGCGTTGCCATGCCAGTCATCTCCGGTCGGACCGAACTCGATTGCCCCTTCGCCGCCATTGACCTCCGCATAATAGCGGGTGTCAGCTGCGCCGTGCTGCCCAAACAACACAGGGGTCTCGCCTGTTGTATCTGAAATCGCTTTTTCCAGGGACTGGATGGAGCGGTTTTCTTTTGTGGTCGTCAATGCCGGCGTCGAGCCACTAGCTTTATATTCCATGTCTAGATTGAGCCGCTCTGCCAATTCTTTCATTTGGCGGACGATTTCCTCTTTGTCCTGGCCCGGCATGAAACGGATATCGTAGGACATTTCACAGATTTCCGGCACAACGTTATAACGGTCGCCGGCTTTGATAATCGGGAGATTTACTGACGGCTGCTCGTAATATTCCGTCGACTCTTTGCGGAACGGCAGGTCGGACATTCCTGCATGGAATTTCATCGCGGATTCAATGGCATTGATTCCTTCCCAAGGACGGCTGCCATGCGCTGGTTTGCCTTTGAACGTCAGATCCATGCGCAGAATCCCTTTTGACTGCAGCCCGATTTTCAATCCAGTAGGTTCGCCGCAAATGACAAAGTCTCCGGTATAGCCTTGTTCAACGAGCCATTTCGACGTGTTGCGCCCACCGATTTCTTCATCTGTAACAATATGAAGCTGCACGATCCGGTTCAATTTAGAGGCGTCCAATTCGACGAATGCCTGCATCATGGCGGCGACTCCCGCTTTCATGTCCGCAGACCCACGTCCGTAAATGCGTCCGGCTTTTTCAATAGGCACATATTGTTCCGGATGCCCCGGCACAACATCGACGTGGCCATTCCAGATGAGGGTTTCCGTGCCTTGGCCTTTGATGGCTGTCAACATCTTATAGCCGTTGTTATCGTGGACCTTTACGTCCTGGCCATTCTTCTCGAGCCATCCCGCACAATATTCGAGCGCTTCATTTGCCCCTTCTTTCGTATCGCTTTGGATCTTAATCAGTTCTTTCAAAAGCTCGATCATAATATTTTCAGCAGCAGTTGTTCCTGCTGCCTCCACCACCTTTCTTGAATTTCTCGCTATATACCTGTTACCCTGCTGACGCTGCTTGAAACAGGTTTGCATTCAAGAATGCGCTTGTGTACAATACAAGTGTAAGATAATAATTGTATACACCACAAGGGGAGCTATTTGCTGAGAGTGAACGTTCTGTTCTTACCCTTTGAACCTGTAAGTTAACACTTGCGCAGGGATGTGGATGGAAACCTGCCCTTACGCGGCGCCAGGATCTATCCTGGCGCCGCTTTTATATGGTTTTGATTCGCGGCCCTTCTGGTGATGTGCACAACACATAAGGAGGAAGCTATGAGAAATTTACGAGTGATTTTAATGATGGAAATCGCGATTTTCGGTGCGTTGGGCTTTGTGCTCGACTTTATCGCGTTCAAAATGCCGCAAGGGGGCTCTGTCAGCCTGGTGATGATTCCAATCGTCCTGATGGCTTTCCGCAGAGGCGTCCTTGCTGGTGTATTGACGGGCGTGCTGGTCGGGCTGCTGCAAATAGTGACGGGTACGGTCTCCGTGACGCCGCTGTCTTTCGGCTATGTCGTGCTGCAGGTCATCCTGGATTACCTGGCGGCTTATGGCGTCGTTGGCTTGGCAGGAATTATGCGCGGAAGATATTTGAGAGCGGCTGAAAAAAAACGCACTGGACAGATGGTGTCAGCTATCATAGCCGGAGTGCTGCTCGGCTCGTTATTGCGATATGCCATGCATGTGGTGACAGGCATCTTGTTCTTCGGCATGTTTGCGGAAGGCAATGTGCTTGTCTATTCAGCAGTCTATAACGCGACTTATATGATTCCAGTATTCCTGTTGGCAGCATTTGTCTGTTCGGCGCTGTTCGCTGCCGCTCCGAAACTGGTACACGCAAATCAATAATAAAAGGGGGGACTATTGTTGTGATAGTCCTCTTTTCTTATGGTATAATTTTTCATAGACAATTTGAAAGAAGGGTTATTCAATGATTGCTACTACTGAACAAGATATAGAAATGCTGAAAAAAGCCGGCCGTATGGTAGCCGAAATACGCGAGGCGATGAAGGCGGCGACAAAACCAGGAGTGACGACGAAAGAAATCGACGAACTGGGCGGCCGCCTGTTCGACGAACTAGGCGGCGTGTCCGGCCCGAAATCGGAATATGATTTCCCGGGATTCACGTGCATCAGCGTCAACGAGGAAGTTGCCCACGGCATTCCTGGCAGCCGCGTCATCAAAGAAGGCGATATGGTCAACATCGACGTATCGGGTTCTTTGGAAGGTTATTTTTCCGACACAGGCATCTCTTTTGTGGTGGGCGAAGGCCACGCTGAAAAAGAGAAACTGTGCGAAGTGGCTGCGTCCGCATTTGATTTTGCGATGACGAAAGTCAAGGCCGGCGCGAAGCTGAACCAGATCGGCAAAGCGGTCGAGCGCGAAGCGAAGCAGCAGGGCCTATTCGTCATCAAGAACCTGACAGGGCACGGCATAGGAAAATCGCTTCATGAAGCTCCTCAGCATATCTTGAATTATTACGACGCGTGGGAAAAAACCATCCTGAAAGAAGGTATGGTCCTGGCAGTGGAGCCGTTCATTTCACAGAAAGCCGAACACATTATCGAATCAGGGGATGGCTGGACTTTCATCACGCCTGACCAGTCGTTGGTGGCGCAGATTGAACACACTGTACTGGTGACAAAAGGCGAGCCGATTTTGCTCACTAAATTAGACTGAATGCCAAAAACGCACCGGATTTTATCCCGGTGCGTTTTTCTATGATTAAAAAGTAAAAAATCCTGGGTTTCAAATAAATCTAAGAAAGATATTCCGCAATACAGCCCCGCGGGAGTCGGAGGTGTTTTGCTCCATATCTTGAGATTTGCTGGAAACTTCAGCGAGCATATCTTTCATGTTTTTTGATAAAAGAAATGATTCTCTATTAAGAAATACCTTTGAATGAAGCGGAAGGCGGCGAGGGTAAACATACTGCTCCTGCATCGCTTCGCTAGCTTCGAGACATGAAAGTGCGCTGAAGCGAAATGAAAAGGCGTCAGAGAATTTTTAATAACTTCTAAATGAATCGAATCCACAAAAACAAAACCCGCACGGAATAAATTCCATACGGGTTTGTGATGCTTGTTCTTATCAAGCCCTTGTTAATGGCCGTTTTTTGATCAATAAGATACCTGTGAAAATGACGCCGCTCAGAAACAGCGAAGCCGTCGTCACTAGGAGTTCATCGGTGCCATGTTTTACAGCGATGCCGATGAATGCCCAGATGAAAACCGAAGCATAAGGAATGTCGTAATGGTGGAAGCGTATATGGAGCGCGAGAGCGGTTCCGACTGTCAGCATGATGACAACCCATAGCTGGTCGCTGAGGCCCCAGCCGCCCCAATTATAGTAAGTGAGCACGTAGCTGACGTTGGCGATGGTGGCGACGCTGATCCAGCCCAAATTGATGGATATCGGCAGGCGCCCGGTCCATGACCGGTCCTCGTTGCTGTACTGCAGATACAGCGCAATGAGTGAAATCAGGTAGCCGATCATTACAACAATCGTCCACGCGAAAAACTCATAATGCCAGAGCAGCAGCCAAATGATGTTAAAGGCGGCGCTTAATGTGAAAAATAATGTGACTTTATATGAAGGCAGCTCGCCCTTTTTCCAGCGCACCCAAAAACCGATGATCCAGGCAGCCAGCAAGATGTAAATAACGGACCAAATGGAAAATACATAGCCGGCAGGCGTAAACAGGACGGGCAGCCGATTGGAAATATCTCCGGTGTTCTGTCCATTCAGCGGCAGAATATTCGCCAAGGCATTAAGTATGACGACAGCTAAGAATGCCAGTGTCATCAGCAATATTCGAACCATAAGAGATCCCTCCTCTCACATAAGTATAACTGCCTGCGTTTCGTACAACAAACGGAATTTCCAAAAAAATCAATAAAACAAGTGCTTTGTGAAATCTTCGGACACTTTTTCGCACAAATTTCCAGTGGGTTCTACTTGAACAGATCCTTTGCCAACTGAATAATAATGGTATACTAATAAGTGTTTTTAGAAAATTTAGTTTACCAGGGGGAAAAATGATGACGGTGAAATTTCCAGAAGTCTGGGATTTGGATGTGCTTTTTCCGGACGGCAGCGATTCAGCGGAATTGCGATCACATATCAACGAAGCAGAAGCGGAATTAAAGCGATTTGAAACTACGGCAAAGCAATTCGAAGTGCCTTCTTCAGCAGCAGAGGCAGGGCGGATTGCTGCATTATTAGATGATGTGAAATCACTCATGCAGCAGCTCCGCCAATCGGGCGCTTTTATCGGCTGTCTGATGGCACAGAATACTGAAGATAAAAAAGCGGCCATCCTGCAGAGTGAGTCTGCGGCATTGTCGGCGCAGTTCCAATCCGCGTTGCAGAAAATTCAAAAAGAATTGACGAAAACAGAAGCAAGCGTCTGGACGCAGCTGCTGGAAACAGAAGAGCTTCATGAATTCAGCTTCGTCTTGAACGAGTGGCTGGAAGAAGCGAATATGCTGCTTTCCGAAAAAGAGGAGAACCTCATCACGGCGCTGAGCATAGACGGCTACCACGGCTGGAGCCAATTATACGACATGCTCGTGGGTGACATCAAAATTACGATGACAGTCGATGGACAAGAGAAAATCTTGTCGGTTGGCCAAGCCAATAATCTGAGTTCCCACCAAAATCCGGCTGTGCGCCAAGAATCGTATGACAAACTCGAACAGGCATGGACGGAAAAAGAAGACTTTTTTGCGAAAGCATTGAATTCAATTGCCGGTTTCCGTCTGGAAGTTTATAAAAAGAGAGGCTGGGACAATGTCCTTCAAGAGCCGCTTCATATGAACCGCATGAAGCAAGAGACGCTGGATGCGATGTGGGGAGCGATTGCAGATCACAAGCAGCCATTCGTCGAATACTTAGACCGAAAAGCCGAACTGCTCGGCAAAGATGGGCTTGACTGGTACGACGTTGATGCGCCGGTAACGGCCAGTACGCACCAATTCACATATCAGGAAGGCGCAGATTTCATTCTAGAGCATTTTGGAAATTTCGGTCCTGAACTGCAAAAGTTCGCTTTAAAAGCGTTTGAACAGGGGTGGATCGAAGCGGAAGACCGCCCGAACAAACGGCCAGGCGGATTTTGTACCGGACTGCCAATGACTGAAGAGTCTCGAATCTTCATGACCTACAGCGGTTCGATGTCAAACGTGGCTACGCTTGCCCATGAACTGGGACACGCTTTCCATACACACGCGCTCCGGCCAGTGCACCCGTTAAACCGTTCTTACGCAATGAACGTCGCTGAGACGGCTTCAACGTTTGCTGAGATGATTGTCGCGGACGCGGCTGTTAAAAATGCACAGTCAAAAGAAGAAAAAATCGCTTTGCTGGAAGATAAAGTCCAGCGCAGTGTCGCGTTTTTCATGAACATCCATTCCAGATTCTTGTTTGAAACGCGCTTTTATGAAGAACGCAAAAAAGGCGTTGTTCCAGCGAGCCGATTGAATAGCTTGATGGAAGAAGCGCAAAAAGAAGGGTTTGCCGGCGGATTAAAATCGACCCATCCGCATTTCTGGGCATCGAAGCTGCATTTCTATATTACGTATGTGCCGTTCTATAACTTTCCGTACACGTTCGGCTATTTGTTCTCGTTGAGCATTTATGCAAAAGCGCTGGATGAAGGAGCGGATTTCGAAGAGAAATATATGGCATTGCTCCGGGATACGGCAATTATGACCGCTGAAGACCTGGCGTTGAAACACCTTGGCGAGGATATTACGCAGCCGGCATTCTGGGAAAAAGGGATTGCCCTGTGCGTGAAGGACGCTGAGGATTTCAACGCTCTGACTTCATCTGTGGATTGATATGAAGCTGACATTCGAGGGACGCACTTGTTATATCCGGACCTTGGCAGTAGAAGACGCGGATGAAATTGTTCAGTTGCTGTTGCGCAACCGTGAATACTGGGCAATTTACGAACCGCGCCATCCGGACAGCTATTTCACAGCCATGGCGCAGCGTGAGAAAATCCGGGAATCCATTTACCAGTCACGGGAAAACCGGGAGTACAGTTTTGGTATTTTTGAATTGTCGACCAATAAAATGGTTGGCCACATTTCCATCTACGGCATTAAGCGGTTGCCGTTCCTGAGTGCCCTCGTCGGATACTCGATTGACGAGGCCACAACGGGCAAAGGCATCGCTACTGAAGCGGTCGGGCTTGTGCTGACATTCGGCTTTGAAGAGTTGCGGCTTCATCGTATTGAGGCGTACGTCTCGCCGCGGAATGCTGGATCGGTGCGAGTACTTGAAAAATCACGTTTTCAGCGCGAAGGCCTGCTTAAAGAATTTTTGTATATCAATGGCGAATGGGAAGACCATTACCAATATGCTTTGCTCGAAAGGGAGTTTTGAAAGGGCAAGGCCGCCTATAAAAAGTGGCGGAATGCACTTGCCCGCTGGTTCTGGCCATAGACAATACGAAAGGGAGGGTTCGACATGGATCGAAACAAACTTTTTGCCTATCACCAATGGGCGACCGCCGAATGCCTGAAGCATGTTCATTCATTCGAGGAAGATCTTTATGCACGGCCAGGGGCGAATTCATTCGCTTCGATAGAAGAGACGACAAAGCATGTCATCGGCGTCGAAAAACTTTGGCTGCAGCGAATGATGGGGATTCCGAAGCCGGCTTTCGAGAATTTTGATGTCTCAACTGTGGAAAAAGCCATTGAGGCTTTCAGCCTGCTGCACGCTGAAATGGATTTGTATTTTGCATCTCTCAATGAAGAACAATGGCAAGAGACGCTCGACTTCCGGAACATGCGCGGTATGGATTTCAGCAATACCCGGGAAGAGATGCTGTTCACGGTCATTAATCACGCTTCATACCATCGCGGGCAAGTGACTTCCTTTCTGCGCCAGTTCGGCCACAGTGGGATCCCACTTGATTATATTTATTTTAAAAAATAAACTGGCTGCAAAAAACCGCTAAGGGAACTTCCCTTAGCGGTTTTTTGATTTGAAAAACTAATGCAGTTTATTTTTTATTGCCGTCTACAATCAAGTCCAATTTGCCGGTGGTTGGGTCGATCACCAGACCGTGGACCGGGACAGCGCTATCCATTAACGGATGGTTCGTAACCATCTGGACACTGTGGCGAACGCTTTCTGTCACATCGTCAAAGCCCTGGAACCATTCTTCAAGGTCCACTCCGGAATACTTCATCATTTCAATGGTCTTTTCATCAATGCCCCGCGCTTTCATCTTGCTTAAAATCGACTGTGGATCGATTGCGGACATACCGCAATCGTAATGTCCGATAATATAGATTTCGTCTGCATTCAATTCATAAACTGCTACAAACAGGCTGCGCATGATTCCGCCGAAAGGGTGGTTGATAACAGCTCCAGCACTTTTTACGATTTTCACATCGCCATTTTTTAAGTTCATGGCTTTCGGCAGCATTTCAAATAGCCGGGTATCCATGCAAGTCAAAATGACGATTTTCTTATCAGGAAATTTTGTGGTGATGTATTGTTCATATTCTTTCTTCTCTACGAACTCCTGATTGTATTCCAAAATCTTTTCAAGCATCGACATGGTATATTCCTCCTTAAAGCTCTTTTCTCTAGTTTAGAACAAACGGCAATAAAAAACGACTGAAACTATGCTGGAAAAGTAAAAAAAATTAGGCTAAAAATTTAATATACCAATTGAAACAGTAAGTTATGCTGAACTTTCAAATTATCGAAATAGATAAAAAACCCGGAAGCTGAAAGCCTCCGGGCAGCGTTTAGATTAACGTGAAATTTTTTCGAGTTTGCTGAGCATAACAAGCGAACGGCCAGTGCCGATTGCAACAGACTCAAGCGGTTGTGGTGCAATGTGGACAGGAACAGAAATTTCTTGTGACAGCCATTGCTGCATGCCTTTCAGCAATGCACCGCCGCCTGAAATAACGACGCCTTGGTCGACGATATCGCCGGATAATTCAGCCGGGCAGTTTTCAAGGGTGGCACGGATGCATTCAAGAATTGATAGAAGCGATTCTTTCAATGTTTCCTGAATTTCAGTTGAAGTCAGCGTAACCACTTTCGGAAGGCCAGTCATAATATCACGTCCACGGATTTCCATGGTTTCTGATTTATGGGGAACGAGGGCATAGCCGATTTCTTTTTTGACATTCTCAGCAGTGCGTTCGCCGATCAACACGTTATAATGCTTGCGGACATACTGGATAATGTCTTCGTCCATGCGATCGCCGGCAACTTTTACTGTATTAGCAGATACGACACCACCGAAAGAAATGATGCCGACTTCTGTTGTGCCGCCGCCGATATCGACGATGACGCTGGCAATTGGCTCGCTGACTGGAAGGTCAGCGCCGATTGCTGCTGCTACCGGTTCTTCAATCAAGTGAACGGTTTTCGCGCCGCTTTGTTTAACTGCATCATGTATAGCTCGGCGTTCTACCGAAGTAGCGCCGCATGGCGTACAAACCATTACATTCGGTTTGCGGAAAGAAGTGCCCATTTGTTTAGCCGCTTTTTGCATAACCATTTTCAATAATTCAGTAGTGACATCGAAATCTGCAATAACGCCATCTTTCAACGGGCGTACTACACGAATCGAACCTGGTGTTTTACCAATCATGGCTTTTGCATCTTCGCCAATTGCGATAACGCGGCCAGTCTTTGTATCTAAAGCAACCACTGAAGGTTCATTTAAAATTATACCTTTTGATTTTGTGTATACTAAAATATTCGCTGTTCCTAAGTCAATTCCAATATCTGTTGAAGAAAACATACCTAAACTCCTCCTAATAATAAACAAGTACTATTTTGCATTTTACCATGTAAAAAATCCAGTAAAAAGAACGAAACAGAAAATGATACATAAGAAAGGTCTTATGTTGGAAAAGAAGCCATTTTATAGGGTATAAAGGCATGCAATGTAATGCTTATGTAAAGTAATTGATGTCGAAATGTAATAAATAAATTATATCAAAACAATAAAAAAATGCTTGTTTAATATGAAAGCTTAAAAAATTAACTATTTAAACTGATATTCCACAAAACAGCTATGTGGGTATTGACCCAAGCGTTGGGGGAAATGCCTTTGCAACAAAGTGTGGAGCATCGTAATGGAGTTTTGTCTCGAAGCTAGCGCAGCGATGCAACGGTTTTTCATGTCTCGAAGCTAGCGCAGCGATGCAGAGACAGAGACAGCGACAAGGGACAGGAGCAGCGCTTTTTCTAGCGACGAGGAGACTGAAGCTAGGCCCGTGGAAAGTGTCCACCTGAAGCGAACTGCACAATAAAAAGGGTTTTCATTAAAATAAAAAACACCACTTTCCAAGTAAGAAAGCGGTGTTTTTTATTAATATTTTTTTTCTGGAAGTGGATCAACGTGCTCTGCATCATGAGTATGAAGCTCTTTGCGCAAAAAGTACATCAAAGTGAAAAAGAACAAGAAGATTACAACCATAAACCCGAGGGTTACTGTAACGCCATATAACATAGTGATAACTCCTCTCTAAACTGTCATTATCAATATTTAGTATACATGATAAGCAAAGAAAAATTAAGTGTCGAATTAGCGATACTTAAAAAGCCCAGTTGCCGCCGCGGAAAACAGGCTCGCGCGTGCCGTCTTCAAGAATGCCGTCGATGTCCATTTCCTCAGAACCGACCATAAAGTCGACGTGCGTGATGCTTTGGTTCAAGCCGTGCGCCGTTAATTCATCCGGTGACATTGTTTTGCCGCCTTCAAGGCAGAATGCGTAGGCGCTGCCGATGGCAAAATGATTGGAGGCATTTTCATCGAATAATGTGTTATAGAACAAAATGTTCGAATCGGAAATCGGTGAATGGTGGGGCACAAGTGCCACTTCGCCTAAATGATGCGAACCTTCATCGGTTGCTACTAATTCCTTCAAAACTTCTTCGCCTTCGGCAGCTGTGACTTCAACGATGCGGCCGTCTTTAAATGTGATTTTGAAATCGTCGATGATATTGCCGCCATAGCTCAATGGTTTTGTGCTGGACACAAAGCCGTTGACGCCTGTTTTTTCAGGAACGGAAAAGACTTCTTCGGTCGGCATGTTAGCCATGAACTTATCGCCTTTTTCATTGATCGAGCCGGCCCCACACCATAGATGGCCTTTTGGAAGTGCTACTTCAAGGTCGGTTTTCGGTGAAGTATAATGCAATTTCGCGTATTTTTTACTGTTCAAGTAATCCACTTTAGTGTGAAGCAATTCATCGTGCTTGATCCATTCTTCCACAGGATTGTCGCGGTCAGCTCGCACTGCTTTAAAGATAGCATCCCATAAAGCATCGACTTGCTGCTCTTCTGGCAAATCGGAAAAGACCTTGGCAGCCCATGCTTTCGAAGGGGCGGCAACAACGGTCCAGCTGATTTTATCTGATTGTACATATTGGCGGTATTTGTTCAAAGCCGTACCCGTCGCTTTTTGGTTAGCTGCGATGCGCTTTGAATCGATGCCTTTCAATAGGTCCGGGCTTTGGGAAACGATGCTCATGAAAGCAGCGCCTCTTTCCGCAAGAATTTCACGCTCCTGCACTTTCCAGGCAGGGTAATCAGAAAATGAATCTTCCGGCGCCAATTCAAAGCGTACCCGTGTGATTTCATCGTCAAGCCAGTCGACATAAACTTGTTTAGCACCAGCTTCGTATGCTTTTTTTGTAACTACGCGGACAAATGGAGCTGCGTCCAATGCTGCAACTATGTATAATTCTTGATTTTTTTGGATGTTAACCCCTACATTTACTGCGAGTTCTGCGTAACGTGTCAGTTTCTGTTCAAATGATGTCAATTAGATCTCCCCCTTCATCCTTATCATTTTAGCAATTTTCAGATTGCCCTGGCAATGTTTTGGCAATAAAAGGACGAAATAAATAACTTGCAAAATAAATTATAAAAGTTTATATTATAAACAAATGTTTAATTAGGAGGTGGAATTGTGAACAGGAAGGAAATCGAAGTGCTGGAATTGATCCGGAAAAACCCATATTTATCCCAACAGGAAATGGCGGAGCAGTTGAGAGTTTCGAGGCCGACAGTGGCAAATCTGATTTCCGGATTGATCAAGCAAAGGAAGATCGCCGGACGTGCGTACATTCTGCCCGAAGAAGATACAGTAATCTGCATCGGGGGCGCGAACGTAGACCGTAAATTTCGCTTGGAGCATGCGGCGCAGATGGGTACTTCTAACCCGGCTAGCGTAAGCCGCAGCATTGGCGGTGTAGCGCGCAATATCGCTGAGAACCTTGGGCGCCTCGGCCATTCAGTGAAGCTCATGTCAATCGCAGGAAATGATCCGGAGTGGAACATGATAGAAGAAGCATCCAAATCATTTATGAACACCGAATTGACGAAATTGGACGACACTTTGTCGACGGGCACCTATACGGCAGTGCTGGAGCCCGGCGGTGAAATGGTTTTCGCCATGGCTGACATGGCAATTTATGATGCCATGACGCCCCAATACATCCGTCGCAGCGAACCAGACCTGTTATCGGCTAGTTTTATTGTCGCGGATTTGAATTGTCCGGCTGAAACACTTAAGGAAATCCATAAGCTGGCAAAGTCAAAGAGAATCCCTTTTGCTGTTATTCCGGTATCAGAACCGAAAATGAACCGCATGGGCAAAGATTTGATTGGCGTTACGTGGCTGATTTTGAACCGCGGAGAAGCTGGCCGCTTTTTGGGCAGTGATATTACAATAAAAGAGCAATGGGGGCAAGCAGCTGAAGAGCTGATGCGTCTAGGAGCTGAACATGTCGTGATCACTGGCGGCAAAGATGGCGTCATTGCTGGGGCAGGCGGCACTGTCCGCCATTATGCAGCACACCCAGTACTCGATATTGTAGAAGTGACGGGAGCTGGCGATGCATTTTCCAGCGGCATCATTCACAGTTACCTGGCTGGCCAGCCATTTGACAGCAACATTGAAGCAGGGCTTGCCAATGCGGCAAAAACCCTGCAAAGCGCATTGACCGTGCGCAGCGATTTATCCGCTGAACAATTACAGCGAGAACTGGAGGAACTAACATGACAAAATTAGTAGACATGATTTCTTATTCAACTGAGGTAAAACAAGCAATGGACAATAAGCAAGCGGTGGTGGCACTCGAATCGACGATTATTTCTCACGGCATGCCGTATCCTCAAAACGTTGAGACAGCACGCATCGTAGAAGCGATTATCCGAGATAACGGCGCAGTGCCTGCAACAATCGCTATCATGGACGGAAAAATCAAAATCGGTTTATCTGATGACGAATTGGAACTTTTAGGAAATAGCCCGGATGTAGCAAAAGTATCGCGCCGCGACATCGGGCAATTGATTGCTACGAAAAAATTGGGTGCTACTACAGTAGCGGCAACAATGATTTGTGCAGAACTGGCAGGCATCCGCGTATTCGCGACTGGCGGAATTGGCGGAGTCCACCGTGGTGCTGAAACGACAATGGATATTTCAGCGGACCTTGAAGAATTGGCTTCGACTAGCGTAGCTGTTGTTTGCGCAGGTGCGAAATCGATCTTGGATATCGGGCTGACACTCGAATATTTAGAAACGAAAGGTGTTCCGGTCATCGGACACCAAACCCTTAAAATGCCCGCTTTCTACACACGCGACAGCGGATTTGACTTGACGTTCCGCGCAGACGATGTGGCAACGATGGCAAATGTCCTTCAAGCGCAATGGGACCTTGGGCTTGAAGGAGGAGCAGTTATTGCAAATCCGATTCCAAAAGAACATGCACTGGAAGAGTCTTTTATTACCGGCATCATTGAACAAGCAATGGCGGAAGCCAAGGCGCAAGGTGTAGCAGGCAAAGAAGTGACGCCGTTCCTGCTTGGCAAAGTGAAGGAATTGACGGGCGGCTCAAGCTTGGTCGCGAACATTGAATTGGTGAAATACAACGCCCAAGTCGGCGCGCAATTAGCTGTAGAACTAAATAGGCTATAGGAAGCGATTTACGGGAAGCCCTCCAAAAGAGGGCTTCTTTTTGCGTTATCCCGCCGTTTTTGTGTTTTCAGGGACTGGCATTACGGGTACAGAAAAACAAGGAGCTGAAATGCATGAAAACAGATGTATTTATCAGTGGCGGCGGAGTGGGAGGCTTAACACTTGCCCTGAAGCTGGTCCAACGGGGAGTGGATGTCGTAGTAGCTGAGCGGCTGACCAATAAGACCCCTGTATATAAAGGTGAATTATTGCAGCCGAAGAGCATGCAGATTTTCGACCGCCTTGGCCTGTTCGACGCAATCCATTCACGCGCCAATGAAATCAAAGTGCTCGATATGCTGGAATTGTCAAGTTCCCTGAAAGTAAGGGACCAGTCATATATGGATTACAGCGTGTTGCCTGGCAAATACGATTCGGCTTATATGATCCACCATGAAGAGTTGAAAAAAGTTCTGCGAGATGCCGCTTCTGCATATAAAAGTTTCCATTATTTCAGCGGCACCGCCTGCAAGGGGTTTACGGAAAATGCAGCGATTTTGCAAAAAGGTGATGACAAGTTTGAAGTCGAAGCCGATTATTTCATCGGCGCGGAAGGACGCACATCGGTAACGCGCAAAGATATGGGCATAGAAGTGAAGCAGACGCTTTATAACCATCATTTCCTGACAGTCACTTTTCCAAGGGCGGAAAACTTCAGGGATGGAAAGATCATCTCCACGTACAACCGATTTCTCGGTTTGTTTCCATTGCCTGATCAGCAAGTGCGCAGCGTTTACCTGATACCTGAAGGCGATTACCAGGAACTTAAAAAAAAGCCAATCAGTCATTTTCATAAACTTTATACGGACTTGGCGCCAGCCGTGGACGGTTACGTCCAGCAATTGAAAGACTGGAAGAAGATCCAGCTGATGATACCGGTAATGTACCACGCGCCTTCGTATGTAAAAGGCAATAAAGTGATTATCGGAGATGCCGCCCACGCGGTCCATCCGATGGCAGGGGAAGGCATGAATATGGCAATCCAAGATGCTGATGTCCTCGGAGAGCTATTGGCCGATATGATTGAACACGGCGAAGCTGCCGACAGTAATTTGGCTTGGTATGAAAAAGTTAGGTACCGGCGGGCTGAACATGTGATCCAGCTAAGCCACTTGGCTGCGCTTGCCTATTCATTTCCGTTCAAGACGGTGAGCTATTTCCGCCAAAAGACTTTTGAGCGGATGGAAGAAGATTCTGTACTCCACTTTAAGCAAATGCTGAATGTTTCCGGCCTTGGGATGTGGAAAGAGAATTTCCGCGATCGTTTTATCCAAGGTGGAATTATGCCAGTCCGAACCACTGATTTGAAGCCCGATATGAAAGAATTGAAATACTACACCAAGAATGATGATTTTCCGTGGAAAGTGGAGGGACTTAAATGATAGATGTGATGAAAATGTTTACAGCCAGAATGTATATGAAACGGAATGAGCCATTCTTATCGAGCTGGCACGCCTATGTCGGCTACGAACTGGATTTGTTCAAAGCTTTTGGGCGGCCGATGAGCAAATTCGATGTAGCGGATGCGCTGGACCTTGACGAAGATCTGCTAGAGCAATGGATCATGATCGGCTTGTCGATTGGCCATCTAAAAGAAGCGGGGAGAGGCCGCTACAAAATCGCGAATTCCTGGAAGTTGCCTAAGCCGAAAGGCGACAACTCGTCTGGCGTGCTGCTGAAAGAAATGATGGAATTGCATATTCCAACGCTGCTCCAGTACCCAGAAATGATGCGGGAGAAAAAGCGCAGCCATTTTGACGAAGAAAAGCATGCACCGACAGTCGCTGAAACAAGCAGGCTGCTGGAAGTCCTGGCAATGCCGAAAATGTCCAAAAAAATTCGGGACCATCAATTTAAACAAGTGCTGGATATCGGCTGCGGAGAAGCAGGCTATATCAAGAAACTTGCCAAACGTTTTCCTAACACCCATTTCACGGGAATCGAAATCAGTCCGGCAGTTGCAGAGAAAGCTGAGCATCTGACCCAAGAGGATGCCAATATCGAAATCGTCAATGCAGACCTATGGCATTATCTTCCGGAGCGGCAATACGATATGGTGATGC
The DNA here is from genome assembly GCF_058268475.1 of Planococcus sp. TJ-301. NCBI lineage: Bacteria > Bacillati > Bacillota > Bacilli > Caryophanales > Caryophanaceae > Planococcus > Planococcus sp. TJ-301. The sequence continues at coordinate 59,880 of NZ_JBZDOH010000005.1, forward strand.
TGAATAACGTCATCCATTACATCGATCTGGAAAAACGCGAGGCGCTATTTAATGAATTGGCAAGTTGGCTTCATGAAGGCGGGATTTTCTCGGTTGTAACCCCAATCGCCGGCAGCGTTGACGATCCACCGTTTGCCAACGTCTTCAACAGCTTTTTTTCGTCTTTCGATAACCTGTACCGCTTGCCTACACGTGAGGAGCTTGCAGAGTGGGGAGAAGAAGCTGGCCTTAAGCTTCTTGGCATCCACACAGTCATCAAAGAAGGCGGCTGGTACATTGTCCAGTATTCAAAATGAAAAATCCCTTGCTTTCCAAGTAGTTCTTGGATAACAAGGGATTTTTTATTTGCGCAAAGAACCAAGTTCTTTTGCGATGGCCTGCATTTCGTTAGGCGTAATGTTTTCACGGCTCGCGACCATTTCATATAATTCTTTCAAGTCTTCGTACTGAGAGGCATTGAAATGTTCAGGCTTCATAGCATCGACGTTGACCATGCGCAACTTCGTTTTTATTTCTTCGATCATGTATGACACATTTTCGTTTGACTGTTTTGATAGATCCATGATGGGTTCCTGCCTTTCGGTATGGTATAACCCATCATTTCACTGTTCAAAATAAATGTCAATTGCCAGATTGCTGCGCCGCTTTTTCTTCTTTGATTTTTGCGACAACGCGTTTTGTTTCCAAAGCGATGACTCCGGACAAACCAAGCAATCCGATTAAGTTAGGAAGTGCCATGAGCCCATTCATGATGTCCGAGAACATCCAGATGACATCAAGCGATACGGTAGCGCCGACAAATACCATTGCGATAAATGCAATGCGATACACAATAAGAAGCGATGGGTTTTTAAATAGATACTGGAAACATTTCTCGCCGTAATACGACCAACCAATAATGGTTGACGAAGCGAAAAAAATTAGTCCAATGGCCACAATGATTGGCCCAATCGGCCCGAGAAATTGTTCAAAAGCTGCCGTTGTCAGGGAAGAACCTTCTAGGGTGTCGTCCGTGTATAGGCCAGACATGACGATTGTAACACCTGTGATTGAACAGATGATCAGCGTATCAATGAATACTTGCGTCATCGATACCAATGCTTGGCGTCCAGGCATGTCCGTTTTCGCAGCTGCAGCGGCGATAGGAGCAGAACCGAGTCCGGCTTCGTTAGAGAAGACGCCTCGTGCCACACCGTAGCGGATAGCGGCGCCGATTGCTCCGCCGACTGCTGCTTCACCCGTGAATGCAGCACTGAAAATCGTAGCAAATGCCGGGCCGATCAATTCAAGGTTCATGACCATGATGACCATCCCTGCAATAATATAGAAAAGTGCCATGAATGGTACAAAATAAGAAGTGACTTTACCAATTGTCTTAATGCCGCCTAAAATGACTGCGCCGGCAAAGACCGTTAAAATAAGTCCAGTGATCCAAGTCGGTACGCTGAATGTGTCGCGTACCACGGCAGCTACAGAGTTCGATTGTGTGCCGTTGCCGATGCCGAATGCAGCAATCGCGCCGAAAATGGCGAATAGCACGCCGAGCCATTTTTGTTTCAGTCCGTGCTCCAAATAATACATCGGTCCGCCGGCCATTTGGCCATTGGCGTCAGTAATGCGGTATTTTACAGCTAAAACCGCTTCGCCATATTTAGTGGCCATCCCGAAGAATGCTGAAAACCACATCCAGAAAACTGCTCCCGGTCCGCCAAGTACGACTGCTGTTGCAACACCGACAATATTACCGGTTCCGACAGTTGCAGCTAATGCGGTGGAGAGCGCCTGGAAATGCGTAATGTCGCCGACGGATTCCTTGTCCTGGTTTTTAGTGAAGACAAGCTTTAAAGCGTAAGGCAGCAAGCGCACTTGTAGTAGGCCAAGGCGGATAGTCAAGTAAATTCCGGTTCCCACCAATAAAATCAATAGCGGGGGACCCCACACAAAACCGCTGACTTCACCTAAAAATAATTCTAATTGCTCCATTGAATCTTCCCCCTTATGTAGTTAAGTCGTATCGCGTACAGTCGAATGCTCACCACCCTTAGAGTTAATATTCCGAAATATTAAACGAAGAGTCAAGCCTTTTCTGAAAAATAAAATTGCAGACAAGTTTAGTTTTCAGATGATTAGGGAAAAAACCACAGTAGACGCAAGTACTACAATTACACTAGGAGGAAATTACAATGAGCCAAAACAAATTATTGCAAGGATTATTAGTAGGAGCAGCACTAGGAGTTATCGTATCGTTATTCGATCGCAAAACGAGAAATGATGTCATGAACAAATCGAAGAGCCTTTCAAGCAACGCGAAATATTATGCCCAAAACCGTGAAGAATTTGTTTCTGATGCTAAACAGCAAGCTGAAAAAGTTCAAAACTTATACTCACGTATTTCGGAAGATGCATCTTACGTAGGCGAAAAAGTGAATGAACTGAAAGGCCTTACTCCACAAGTAAAAGAAATGGCGCTTGAAACGAAGCAAGCTTTTGTTGAAACGAAAGACGCAATTGTGGATACGAAAGATGATGTGGCTTCTGCTTTTAAAGAAGACAACCCATCGCCGACAACTAAGCTCGGAGACGATAACAGCTCGTCAAGCACTGCAGGATCTGGAAATTCTTCAAACAACTTTAACTCATCATCAAATTCTTCAAAAAAGGCTTAAGTCAAATCGAGCCTAAAAACATGGACAACGAATTTAAAGAAACCAAAGAGCGCTTGAATAACCTTGATGTTAAGTACGATGTTACGACGGGCAAAGGGTTTATGAAAGAGCTGAAAAAACGGGTAGCAGATATGGATGTTGTAGGATTGGGAGCGCAGTTAGCGTTCTTTTTCCTGTTATCCATTTTTCCGTTACTCATCTTTTTGATTACGCTATTGCCATATTTAAACCTGAAAAAAGATCAGGTGTACCAATTCCTGATCCAGGTTGTACCGGATGAAATCTATCTCTTGATTGAAGAGACGCTCAACGAGATACTGACCAACCAAAATGGTGGTCTGTTGTCATTCGGTCTTATCGCCACGATCTGGTCTGCTAGCCTTGGTATGGATTCATTGATTAAATCCTTAAACAAATCCTATGGAGTGGAAGAAAAACGCTCGTTGCTGGTAACGCGAGGCATGTCGATTTTATTGACCATCCTGATGATTTTCATTTTGATTGTCGCACTTGTGCTGCCGATTTTCGGGCGCCAAGTAGGGCTTCTCATTTTCAGCTACCTCGGACTGGAAGCAGGCTTTCTGGTATTATGGGGAATTATCCGATACACTATTCCGTTCCTAATCATATTCATTGTCTGTTCGGTCATTTATTGGATTGCGCCGAGCGTCAAACTGGATGTCCGGAGTGTATTGGGAGGCGCCGTCTTTACCACAGTCGGTTGGCTCATCATTTCCTATGGGTTTTCGACTTATATCAATAATTTTGGGAATTTTTCAGCTACATATGGCAGCATCGGGGGTATCATCCTCATGATGCTGTGGCTGTATATTTCTGCGATGTTGCTTTTGATCGGCGGCCAAATGAATGCTGTCATGCAAGGCAGACGCGATAAATTCTCAGCCATACGAAAAACCCGCGAAGCCTGAAAAGGTTCGCGGGTTTTTTGCGTGTTCAGACATTCCGGTTCAACATCCGCAAGCCATTCAAGATGACCAGGATGGAGCCGAGCACGCCGAGCAGCAGCGTAATGGACTGAAAGAAATTAGAGATGATCAGTACAATGATGACGCCAATGAAAAAAAGATGTTCTTTTTGACAATGCGCTGCATTTTCTTTACCAGACGGATCGAGTAAGCGATGCGCGATAAATCGTTTTTCATCAAGATGATGTCCGCTGTTTCGAGGGCTACATCTGCGCCTTCACCCATCAATGGTTTTTTGCTGCCATATTGCGCTTTAACATTGCCGCCGATACCGAATGCCAGTAGATAGACGGCGAGGTAGTAGGCGGAGAGTTCCTGCGTTTCCAAATTGTAAGCAAGGAGGATCAAAATGCCCGATGCAAAAGCAGCAATCAATTCGCTATTGGTACGAATAAAAGCCATATTTGCGCCTTCTTTTTAAAACTAGAACAATCCTCCGGCCCCCCTTATCTCAGTGGTCAGTACTTTTTCTTCATACCATCATATAGTTATCTAAACTTTTAATCTTTTGAACTGCCTGATAGCAATAAAAAACCGCTGCCCAAAGGCAACGGTTGGTCTACATATTATTGGTCTTCAGTTGGGCGGGATTTGAATTGCTGCATTTTGTCTTCAAGGTCGTCAACCATAGCAATCAGGCGGTCGATGTCTTCAAGTTCCGTGTTTTCCGGTTCGATGGTATCCAATACTTCCAGGAAGATATTCAAGCGTTGTTTCATATAATCAACTTGCTGTTCTTTATTCGTGATGGATTTTCCCATTTGGTACACCTCTTTCCATCCCTAATAATAGAGGAAAAACCGCCTTTTTTCAATATAATCTATATAAGTTGAACTAATGAATATCAATAAGCGATATTCCGCAAAACAGCTACGAAGGTATTGACCCAAAGATTGGGGAAATACCTTTGCGACGAAGCACGAAGTGCTGCAACGCTCTTCAATGTCCCGAAGCTAGCGCAGCGATGCAACGGTCTTTCATGTCCCGAAGCTAGCGTAGCGATGCAACGGTCTTTCATGTCCCGAAGCTAGCGTAGCGATGCAGGGACAGGGACAGGGACAGAAACAATCGTCTTTGCACTGACCAAAGTGACCGGAGCGATTTTCATTCTGCTGCTTCTTTGAATCAACTTATATAGGTAAAAAGAGTGAATTATCCTCTTTTAATGTTTTGAATATTTACTTAATTATATTTCTGTGTTAGATTTAGACTAATAACAGCGAGGGGAGGCCGAAGGGAAATCGACGAAACCAATCGTGTTAGAACAATAAGGAGGGGGTTCGTACATTTCGCCGGCAGCTTAGCCGAAGAAATAAGAGCTATGAAAAACCAAGAGAATATTGAAGAAACGTAAAGGCTCAGCCGCGATCTGAAATTCAGACACGGACTGGGCCTTATTTGTTATTTATTGGATAAGTTCGTAGGTTTCAACCACTTCAATGCAATCTTCTACTGAGCGTACCATAGAGCAGTTTTTCCGGGTCAATTGCAGGACGTGTTCCATTTTGGAATCGTCGACATCGCCTTTGATTACAAAGTGGAGATGGACTTTCGCAATGCGCCCAGCTTCTTCGTCGATCCGGACGACTTCTTTCACTTCCACTTGAATGTCGTCTGCCGGCATCCGTTTTTTCTCCAATACCTTCCGCACAATTCCTGCGCTGCAGATCGCCAGTGAAGCGACCATCAATTGGTACGGACGGAATCCAAATTCCTCATTTGTGGAAACGTTCAATGTACCGAACGGCAGATCTCCCGCAAAACCATTTTCTGTCATTGTAAATTTCATCTAAAATCTCCTCCTTGTGTTAAAATTGTAGCTGAATTCTTTTTAAAATCAAAAGAACGTGCTTGCTATAGGAGGAAATATGAAGGATTTATTGAAAAGCGGGCAGGGCCGGTTTTGGATTTTGGTGGCGATCGTTTCCATTTCAGGATTTTCACAAGGCATGCTGCTGCCATTGATTGCAGTTATTTTTGAACAAGATGGCGTGTCATCAGCATTGAATGGACTTAGTGCCACGGGCCTTTATATCGGAACATTGGTTATTGCACCATTCATGGAACCCCAATTGCGCCGGTTCGGTTATAAGCCTTTGCTATTAGTCGGTGGGGGGCTGGTAATCGTTTCGCTGCTGCTGTTTCCGCTGTGGAAAAGCGTCTTTTTCTGGTTCGTTTTGCGCATCCTCATCGGTGTAGGCGATCAGGCGCTGCATTTTTCAACGCAGACCTGGATTACCAGTTTTTCTCCCCAGCACCGGCTTGGACGCAATATCGCGATTTATGGCATGTCTTTCAGCATCGGATTCGGATCAGGGCCGCTGTTTGTACCGCTGATTGAAGTTTTTGAAGCATTGCCGTTCATCATTTCCGGCTTACTGTGCCTGGTGGCTTGGTCGCTGGTGTTTTTCCTGGACAATGATTTTCCTGAAGTTTCGGTCGGGGCAATGGCGAAGAAAGGGACGCTCGCCCGTTTCAAAGCGGCTTTGGTACTTGCCTGGGTGGCATTTTTGCCGCCGCTCGGCTACGGCTTTCTCGAAGCTTCCATCCATGCTATTTACCCGGTTTATGCACTGCGCCAGTCAATTGAAGTGGGGATGGTCTCGGTCATGCTTGCGGCTTTCTCGTTAGGCGCGATTGCGACTCAATTGCCGCTCGGCGCCTTGAGCGACCGGATCGGCCGGCAAAATGTGCTGTTGTTCGGTTTGATGGGCGGCGCTGTGACGTTTGGCGCAGCCAGCTTTTTTGAGGCGCAAGCCTGGCTGACAGTGGCCTTTTTTGCGGCCGCTGGCATGTGTGTCGGATCGATGTTTTCACTCGGCATTTCCTTTATGGCAGATCTGCTGCCAAAAGAATTGCTGCCGACGGGCAATCTGCTATGCGGCATTGCGTTCAGCATCGGCAGTTTATCGGGGCCATTTCTTGGCGGGCTGTTCATCGAACATGCAGGCGGCTTAAGCTTCCTGCTGCTGATATCGGTGATGCTGCTATTGTTGTTTCTACTCATCTTGACACGCGGCAGACGCCAATCGGAACAAGCAAAACAAGCAACTCTGCAAGAATGACGCTGGAAATGAAATAAAAGGGCATGGACAGCCGAATGGCGTCCATGCCCTTTTTGCGTTAGAACAATTAAAACCTGCTTATTTTTTTCTTTCCAGCAAGGTAACCGCTTCGACTTGCGCAGTTTGCGGGAACATATCGACAGGCTGGATGTATTTTATGTCATAGACTTTTGACAATTGCTGCAAATCCTTTGCCAATGTCGAAGGGTTGCACGAAGTGTAAACGAAACGCTTCGGCTGGACCTTCAAAATCGTTTTCAATAACGAATCATCCAAACCGGTACGCGGGGGGTCGACTGTCAGCACATCAGGCACAAAGCCTTCGTTGCTCCACAGTTCGAGCCATTTTTCTGCGGTGCCGGTGACGTATTTCGCAGTCACGCCTTGTTTTTTAGCGTTGGCTTTTGCATCGACCACACTTTCATGGATAACGTCCATGCCGCGGATTTCTTTAGCGCCGTCTGCCAGCCACAAACCAATTGTGCCGACGCCGCAATAGGCGTCGACGATTGATTCGTTGCCGGTCAATTGCGCGGCGCGTTTAATTTCATCGTATAACTTTACTGTCTGGCGCGGATTCAATTGGAAGAACGCGCGTGCCGACAAGTCGAATGCCAGCTCGCCCAATTCTTCGTGGATTGTATCCTTGCCGTATAGCGTGATGGTTTCGTCGCCGAATATCAAAGACGTTTTTTCTTTGTTGACGTTTTGGACAATTGATACAAGATTGGTATCAATTGTTTGAAGTTTTTCCAACAGGAGCTCTTTTTGCGGCAATTTCGCGCGCGTCGTTACAAGAACCAACTGGATTTCACCAGTTTGGACGCCGGTCCGCACAACGATGGTACGGATGATGCCTTTCATCGTTTTGCCGTCATAAATCGGCATTTTCAATTCTTCCAAGATGCGTTTGACCGCATTTGTAATGACAGTGGTATCCGGATGCTGCACAATGCATTGCTCGATATCCAGCAATTGATGCGACCCTTCAGCAAATAATCCGGCAATCACTTTCTGGCCTTTTAAGCGGGTCTGAAATTGGCTCTTGTTGCGGTAGCGCCATGGGTCTTCCATGCCAATCGTTTCTTCGACTTTCACGTTGACGCCTTTCAGGTAACGCTCTAAAGCCTGCATGACCAGATCGCGTTTTTCGACCAGCTGCTGGCTGTATTCCAAATGCTGCAATTGGCAGCCTCCGCACGCGTCGTAAATCGGGCAAGGTGGCGTCTGGCGATGGGGGGAAGCTGTCCGCATTTTTAAAATGCGGGCTTCCGCGAAATTGCGTTTGACTGTTGTTATTTGTGCGGTGATCTCTTCCCCCGGCAATGCGCCAGGCACAAACACGACATTTCGTTTGTAATAGCCGATTCCTTCTCCGTTGATACCAAGCCGTTTGATCGTCAAAGGGAATTTCATCCCTTCTTCGATAATAGGTGTTTCGTTCATTCGGTCACGTCCTTCATATTATGCATCCGTCCATTATAGTCTTATTTATAGATATGAGCCAGTGCTGACGGCAAATCCGGAAATTCGAATTGGAAGCCATGCTGTTCGAGCACTGTCGGCAGGGCGCGCTGGCCAGTTAACACGAGGCGGCTTTTGTCGCCGAGCGCAAGTTTTAAAGCGATGCCAGGAACCGGAATCAAATGCGGACGGTGCAAAGCATGGCCGATTTCTTTTCCAAACTCTTTCATTCGCTGCGGCTGCGGCGCAGTAACGTTAAAAGCTCCTTCAAGCTCTTTCGTTTCCAGCGCGAATTGAATCGCACGAGCAGCATCTGTGACATGGACCCAAGAAACCCATTGCTGCCCGGAGCCGACAGTGCCGCCAGCAAATAATTTATAAGGCAGCGCCATAAGCGGCAGCGCCCCTGCATTTTTTCCGAGCAGGATGCCGAAGCGGCCATAGGCGACCCGCACGCCGTGGACTTTCGCATGATCTGCGAGTTTTTCCCAGTCGACAACCGTGCGCGCTAAGAAATCTGTGCCGGTTTCCGGTGAAGTTTCCGTATAAGTGGCCGTTTCAGAAGCAGGGTAAATGCCGATTGCGCTGGCATTGATCAATGTCTGCGGTTTCTGGATCAGTTTGCCGATGATCCGCAGCACTTCTTCCGTCGCTTCCATGCGGCTATTGTAGATTTCCCGTTTCTGCTGTTCGCTCCAGCGGCCATCATTAATGGAAGAACCCGCCAAGTTGACGATGGCATCAATGCCTTCGAGCTGCCGTTCAGGTGCGGCTCCCTCTTTCAGCCATTGGACATATTTGGTATTGGGCGTCGATTCTTTCGGGCTTCTTGTCAAAATATATACGATATGGCCGTTTGTGTGGAAAAGACGCGTCAATTCCTTGCCTAAAAAGCCTGTTCCGCCAGTAATTGCAATCTTCATTCTCATCGCCTCCGTTTCTTCTAATAGTACCCTGAATCGATGCATTTAAGCACTTGAAAGAGTATAATGGATAAGGAAGAGAGGTGCCGGCAGATGCCGATTATTTCTAAAATAACACGGGGCAAGAACAATCCGGAGAGATACAATATCTACCTGGAGGAAAAGTTTGCTTTCAGTGTCGATGAAGCAGTGCTGATCCGGTATCAGCTGACTAAAGGCAAAGAAGTCGACCAATGGACGCTCGAAGAAATCAATTTCGAAGACGAAGTCCGCAAAGCGTATAATAAAGCCCTTTATTACCTGGGGTTCCGGATGCGCAGCGAAGGCGAAGTGCGCAAGAAACTGAAAGAAAAAGAATTTGGCGACGCCGTTATCGACGAGGCCGTCAAAAAACTATATACATTTAATTTTTTGGATGACCGCGCATTTTCAGAAGCGCTTATGCGGACGCAAGTGAAATCCAGCAAAAAAGGCCCAAAGGCCATCCAGCAGGATATGCAAAAGAGAGGGATTGATAAACAAGTGCAAAAAGACGTCTTGGATTCCTATTCTGAAGAACAGCAATTAGAAGTCGCCAAAGGGCTGGCGGAAAAAATCGCCGCAAAAGAAAGTGCGAAGACGCCAAGCCAAATCAAGCAAAAAATAAACGATTCGCTGATGCGCAAAGGCTATTCATACACGCTCATCAAGCAGGCAATTGCTGACCTGGACTTGGAGAAAGATGAAGACCAGTGGACGGAAAGCGTCACCGAGCAAGGTGATAAATTATGGAATAAGCACAGCAAGAAGCTCTCGGGCCGTGATTTAATATCGAAAGTGAAGCAAGGGCTTTATCAAAAAGGCTTCCCGGGCGAAGTTATCAGCGAGTACGTAGAGAAAAAGGAGCAAGAAGATGATTGAAGAAAAACGTTACAGCGATATGAATGAACACGAATTGCGAGCGGAAATCGGGCGTTTGAAAGAAAAGGCACGAAAAGCGGAACAGCTTGGCATCGTCAACGAATTTGCGGTGCTTGAACGAAAAGCTGTCATGGCCGCTGCGTATTTGCTGGATCCGAAGGATTTTAAAAAAGGCGAGGTCTACCGCATTGAAGGCGACCCCAACGTCTATTTCCAGATTGATTATTTAAATGGGCGTTTCGCTTGGGGCTATCGCCTCGGTGGAGAAAAATACACAGAAGCGCTGCCGATTTCGATGCTGCACCCGCTGAAAGAAGGGAAGTAAACGGATGAATGAGACAATCGAAGAATTGACTGCTGAATTATTAGAGAAGAACCCGAATCTATCGGACGAAAAAGCCCGCACATGGATTGAGCTTCTTGTGTCGGATTTTGAAGCTTCATATGCTAAAGCAGGATTTGATTATCAAGGAACGGCTGTTGTGGAGAAAGTTATTCGCCAATGGATCGAGAGCTACGGCGACAAGATTCACGAATTCGCCGGCACCAATCCGAAATACGCACATCTTATAAATGACTCGGTGAATTAAAAAAACGCACACGGCTGTGTGCGTTTTTTATTGTATTCAGTTGTGGCTGAAATCGAGTTTCTTCCTGAGCTTATCTTCACTGAAAATCCAGCCTGTGTACGAATTGACCACTTTGTAATTTTCGTCGAGATGGGCAACCGCTACAAAGGGATAATAATCATTGCTGCGGTAGCGCAGATCAATCAGCCGCACTTCATAGATCTTGCCGTATTCGTTAATTTCCCAGCGGTAAAGAGGGGAAAATGACACGAAAGCAGATAAGTTCTTGTCTTTCAATGCGGTCTGGAACAAATGATTGGATTCCGGCAACGCAAGTTTCTCGAATTTGTCGTAGATGTTGATGGAACGGCCATAAGCCCGGCCGACGTAATGATGCTGCTCCGTATCGGCTGCTACTCGCCATTCTAGAAATCGTATGGTCGGTGCCACGATGATGTTCGTCGTGCCTGGGATTGTATTGCGCACGGCATGCTTGACAGCGCCTTGCACAGCGAAACGCAAGACATAATAGAAAAACAGCACGACATAAAGGATTGTCATCGTCCAAACCGGATTCGAGCCGAATGCCCAGAACATCAACGTCACTAGATGCATTCCGAAAATAATCGGGTCAAAAGTATTGATGACGCCTAATGCGACCCAGCGGTTGGAGAATGGGCGCAGCGCCTGCGTGCCGTAAGAATTGAAAATATCGACGAAGACGTGCAGGAACACGGCGAGGAAAGTCCACATCCATAGATGCAGCATATCGGCAGACGGAAATGCGAATCCGATAGCGGCGGTCAGCAGGATGGGCCATAACAGCACGGCGGGAATTGAATGCGTCGCGCCGCGATGATGCCGTATATAAATCGCATTGCTGCGAAGTTTCAGGACGGTATCGATATCCGGGATCTGGGAGCCTATGATGGTGCCGGCGATGACAGCAGTTGCTGTCGCCGGGTGGCTGGCTACAACCGGATCCGCCATTGCAAGTCCGCCAAGGGCGATGCCCATAACAATATGTGTACCTGTATCCATTGCCTCATCCCCTTTCTTAGGCGGCGAAATTTGGTTGTCGGGCATTAATTTTGATAAAATGATAGTATTCCCGTATAAAATCTATACCCCGGAATCAAGACGTATAATCTAATCGAATGGAGGCAATACCAATAGAATTTGACAGCAAGCAATTCCAAGAAGATTTAATCAGCTGGTTTGCCGAAGAAAAACGCGATTTACCGTGGCGGCGAACTGCAGATCCATATCAGATCTGGATATCGGAAATCATGCTGCAGCAAACGCGCGTTGATACGGTTATCCCTTATTATAAACGCTTTGTCGAGAAATTCCCTACTTTGAATGATTTGGCGAATGCCGAAGAGGAAGTTTTGCTTAAGCAATGGGAAGGCCTTGGGTATTATTCCCGGGCACGCAACCTCCAGGCTGGTGTAAAAGAAGTAGCTGAAAAGTATAATGGCATCGTGCCTTCGACCCGCAAGGACATCTCGTCGCTGAAAGGTGTCGGGCCGTATACAGCAGGAGCAGTGCTGAGCATTGCCTATGGAATTCCTGAGCACGCCGTAGACGGCAATGTCATGCGTGTGCTGTCTCGGATTCTGCTTGTAGAGGAAGATATCGCGAAGCCGAAAACACGCAAGATATTCGAAGAAGCGGTGATGGAAATTATCAGCCATGAAAATCCGTCTTTCTTCAATCAAGGGTTGATGGAGCTGGGGGCTTTGATTTGTACGCCGACTTCGCCTAAATGCCTGCTTTGTCCTGTGCGTGAACAATGCGGAGCGTTTCACGAAGGGCGGCAGCATGAGCTGCCGGTGAAAACGAAAGCGAAAAAGAGCAAAGAGCTATACTATGCAATGCTGGCCATCCGCAGCGGTGAAACGGTGTTGATGGAAAAAAGGCCTGAATCAGGGCTGTTGGCGAATATGTGGCAATTCCCAATGGTAGAAATGGGAGGAGCGGTTCTTCCCGAAGGCCTAGATGAACATCTTTCCGAAAATTTCAAAGGAACGGTGGAAAATACAGAGCAAATTACTTCTTTCAAACATGTCTTTTCTCATTTAACATGGAATGTGGATGGATTTATTGCGCAAGGCGATGGCCTCACAGTGCCTTCCCATATGAAATGGGTGACGGCGGAGGAACTCGAATTGCTGCCGGTCGCAGGGCCGGTCCGAAAGATGAAAGAAGCTTTACGACAAAGAGGAGATGTTTGAATATGGCGGCACAAAAAGTGGCATTGGTGACAGGAAGCAGCAGAGGGTTAGGCAAAGCATTGGCGATTGCCCTCGCGGAACAAGGGTATGACATCGTAGTCAATTACGCCCGCAGCAAAACGGCGGCGCTTGATACGGTAAAGGAAATCGAAGCGAGAGGGCAAAAAGCGCTGCTCGTACGTGCGAATGTCGGCGACGTGGAAAAATTGCGCGGCATGTTCGAAACGATCAAAGAAGAATTCGGCCGTCTGGACGTCTTTGTGTCGAATGCGGCATCTGGCGTACTTCGCCCGGTGATGGAATTGGAAGAATCACATTGGGACTGGACAATGAACATCAATGCGAAAGCGATGTTATTCGGTGCGCAGGAAGCAGCAAAACTAATGGATAGCGGCGGAAAAATCATCGGCATCAGTTCATTAGGTTCTATTCGTTATTTGGAAAATTATACCACTATAGGCGTTTCCAAAGCTGCTGTTGAGTCACTTACACGTTACTTGGCCGTTGAATTGGCTCCGAAAGGAATTGCAGTCAATACGGTTTCCGGCGGCGCGATCGATACTGAGGCATTGACGCATTTCCCTAACCGCGAAGAATTATTGAATGATGCGCGCGTCAACACGCCTGCAGGACGGATGGTCGAGATCGATGATATGGTAAAAGCCGCGCTATTCCTGATTTCCGACCACGCGGATATGATCCGTGGGCAGACGATTATCGTCGATGGCGGCCGTTCGATCGTCATGTAATCCTTCTATACTTAAGCCTTTGTGCCTTTTCGCTGTATGTTTTCAGAATTGATTGATATAATTGTCAGGACAATGAAAATATATACGGTTAGGCGAAAAGGTGGGATGGACATGGCGATTCCCGTGGAGGGAGAAACAATACAAATCCACAGCTACAAACACAACGGCCGAATCCACCGTGTCTGGCAGGAAACTACAGTATTGAAAGGGACTAATAACATAGTGATCGGTGCGAATGAACGGACGATGGTCACTGAATCGGATGGCAGAACATGGTTGACGCGAGAACCGTCAATTTGCTATTTCCATGCAGAACATTGGTTCAATATCATTTGCATGCTGCGTGAAGATGGAGTGTATTATTATTGCAATGTGAGTTCTCCATTCGTTTATAATAATGGCTCGTTAAAGTACATCGATTATGATTTGGATGTTAAAGTGTTTCCTGATATGTCGTATACCTTGCTGGACGAAGACGAATATGAAGACCATAAAAGGCAGATGGGTTATCCGGAAGTGATTGACCAGATCCTCCACCGCAATGTGGAAAAGCTAATTGGCTGGATCAAACAGCGGAGAGGGCCATTTGCCCCGGACTTCATCGACGTATGGACAAACCGGTATGACTTTTACCGGCAGTGCCGTCTTAGTGATTAAATGGAAAACCTGTTGCTCGCCAACAGGTTTTTCGTTTTGAAGAGAATGGAGTGAAAGAATTGAGCAATACGAAACCCAGCAGTACGAAACGCTATATGCAATTTGTGAAGCCTTATACCTGGCAAATTGTTTTGACGATCATCATCGGTATTTTTAAATTTGCGATTCCGCTGTTCATTCCATTGCTGATCAAAATCGTTATCGATGACATTATCGGTGCGGATGGGTTATCGAGCGATGAAAAACTCGAGCAACTTTACTGGTGGCTCGGTGGAACAGCTATCCTGTTCTTCATCTTCCGGCCGCCGATCGAATATTTCCGGCAATATTACGCTCAACTAGTCAGCAATAAAATCCTGTATGATATCCGACAGCACCTTTATGGGCATATGCAACGGCTGAGCTTGCGCTATTATGCAAATACGCGCGCAGGCGAAATCATTTCGCGCGTCATCAATGATGTTGAACAGACAAAAAACTTTGTCATGATCGGGCTTATGAATCTCTGGCTTGATCTTGCGACAATCCTGATCGCCATCGCAATCATGCTGACAATGGATGTACCGCTGACGATTGTCGCACTTCTGGCATTCCCGTTCTACGCGTTCAGCGTCAAATTTTTCTTCGGACGGCTGCGCGATTTAACGCGCGACCGTTCGCAGGCATTGGCGAATGTCCAAAGCTATCTGCACGAACGTGTTCAGGGCATGAGCATTATCAAAAGTTTCGCGCTGGAAAAACATGAACAAAAATTATTTGATGAAACGAATGACGACTTCCTGGATAAAGCGATCGCCCATACGAAATGGAACGCAAAAGCTTTTGCTGTCGTCAATACGATCACCGATATTGCACCGCTGCTCGTAATCGGATTTGCGGGCTATCAAGTTATCCAAGGAAACTTGACGCTTGGGACAATGGTGGCATTCATCGCTTATATCGAACGCCTTTACAATCCGCTTCGCCGCTTGGTGAACTCTTCGACGACATTGACTCAAGCTATTGCTTCTATGGACCGCGTGTTTGAATTGGTCGATGAAGAATATGAAGTGACGGATCGCAAAGGTGCCAAAGACTTGAAAGTGGTGGACGGCAAACTTGAATTCCGCGATGTCACATTCCAGTACAATAATGGCGGAACTGAAGTTTTGTCTGATTTGAATTTCACCGTCAAGCCGGGCGAAACCATAGCATTCGTCGGCATGAGCGGCGGCGGCAAGTCGACGATTGTCTCGCTGATTCCAAGGTTCTATGACGTCACGAGCGGTGGTATTTATATGGATGACCACGATTTGCGGGATGTTACTATCCACACGCTGCGCGACCAGATCGGGCTTGTGCTGCAAGATTCGATTTTGTTCAGCGATTCAGTAAAATCCAATATTCTTATGGGGAAACCACATGCCACTGATGCAGAAGTGGAAGCCGCGGCGAAAGCAGCCAACGCCCATGACTTTATCGAACTGCTGCCTGAAGGCTATGATACAAAAGTCGGCGAGCGCGGCGTCAAATTATCGGGCGGGCAAAAACAGCGCATCGCCATTGCGCGGGTATTTCTGAAGAACCCGCCAATCCTGATTTTAGATGAAGCGACATCTGCGCTTGATCTGGAAAGCGAATCACTGATTCAGGATTCGTTGGAGCGCCTCGCACATGACCGCACCACGTTAATCGTTGCCCACAGGCTATCGACGATTACGCATGCCGATCAGATTATCGTCATCGACCACGGCAAGCTGGCCGAAAAAGGTACGCATGATGAGTTAATGAAACAACAAGGCGTTTACGCCAGCCTTTTTCAAGTCCAACAATTTGTTTAATAGCAAATTCAGCCCCCGAAAATCTTCGGGGGCTTTTTTTGCACTTATGGAAAAAACTGTGTAATATTTGATAAGCTATTGCAATAATACTAATGTTACGTATAATATAAACACATAGAATTTTCAGTTTAAAGAAGATGGCAAAGGGGTGGCATTGTGGAAGACCGTAAAAAAATATTGGAAGTTAATGGCTTAAAAACCTCTTTTTTCACTGATGACGGTGAGGTGCCTGCGGTTGATGACATAGATTTCTATATCCGTGAAGGCGAAGTGCTAGGGATAGTCGGTGAGTCAGGTTGTGGAAAAAGTGTCACTTCACTATCGATCATGGGTCTGGTTCCAAGCCCTCCAGGAAAAATTGTTGGCGGTGAAATTTTATTTCAGAATAAGGATTTGACCCATCTGAAAGAAAAAGAGATGCGTGAAATCCGCGGCAACGACATCGCGATGATTTTTCAGGAGCCGATGACGTCGCTGAATCCTTTGTTTACAATCGGCGACCAATTGCGCGAAGCAGTAAAAATCCATAAACGGGATTGGTCGAAGAAACAGATCAACGACCGTGCGGTTGAAATGATGAAGCTGGTCGGACTGCCGCGCGCAGAAGGGCTGATGAAGGATTATCCCCATCAGCTTTCTGGCGGAATGCGCCAACGGGTAATGATTGCAATGGCCTTGCTCTGCGACCCGAAAGTACTGATAGCGGATGAGCCGACGACCGCGCTGGACGTAACAATTCAGGCTCAGATCCTGAAGCTCATTAAAAACTTGAATGAGCGGCTGGACACTGCTGTGTTGTTGATCACGCATGACCTGGGTGTCGTAGCGGAAACTTGTGAACGGGTCATCGTCATGTACGCTGGAAAAGTGGTGGAAGAAGGTCCGGTGCACACGATTTTTAAAGATCCGCAGCATCCGTATACGCGCGGATTACTGGCATCGGTTCCAGATATGCGCTTTAAGAAAGAACGTCTGTACTCGATTCCAGGAAACGTGCCGAAGCCGGGAACGATCAAAACGGGCTGCAGATTTGCAGCCCGTTGCGAATTCGCGTTCGATCGGTGCATTTCCGAAAGCCCGCCGCTTTATTTGACAGCGGAAGACCATCAGACCCGCTGCTTCCTATACGATCCGAAGGAGGTGCAGCCGCATGACAGAACCGTTGTTAAAAGTTGAAGGGTTGAAGAAATATTTCCCGATCAAATCAGGTATTCTCGGCCAAGTAAAAAACTATGTGAAAGCTGTCGATGATGTATCGTTCACGGTCAATGAAGGGGAGACTCTTGGAATCGTAGGCGAATCGGGCTGCGGCAAGTCTACGACTGGCCGCATGCTAATGCGCCTGCTGGAGCCGACAGAAGGCAAAGTGTTTTTTGACGGCAAAGAATTGACCAGCATCTCGAACGCTGATATGCGAAAAATGCGCCGCGATATCCAAATGGTTTTTCAGGACCCTTATGCGTCCTTAAATCCAAGGCATACGATTGAAAAGATTCTCATGGAGCCGCTGAATGTACACAACATCGGCGATCCGAAAGAGCGCAAAAGAAAAGTTCACGAGTTCTTGGAAATCGTCGGCCTCAGCAGCTACCATGCGAAACGCTACCCGCATCAATTTAGCGGCGGACAGCGCCAGCGCATCGGAATTGCGCGGGCTTTGATGACGAATCCAAAATTGATTATCGCAGACGAGCCCGTTTCGGCTCTTGATGTATCGATCCAGGCGCAGGTATTGAACTTGATGCAGGATCTGCAGAAGGAATTGAAATTGACTTATATATTCATCGCCCACGATCTCGGCGTGGTTCGCCATATCAGCGATCGGGTTGGCGTCATGTACCTTGGACAAATGGCGGAATTGGCGGACAGCGAAGCACTTTACGAAAAGCCGCTGCATCCTTATACACAGGCATTGCTTGGAGCGGTACCGGTGCCGGATCCGGATTTTGTCCGTGAAGAAATCATCATCAAAGGCGATGTGCCGAATCCGGCCAACCCACCGAGTGGCTGCCGTTTCCATACGCGCTGCCCGTTCAAGATGGATATTTGCGAAACCACCGTGCCAATTTTTGCGGAAGTTGAAAAAGGTCATTCTGTAGCCTGCCACCTCTATGAGCAAAGCAGGCCGCAATGATAATAAATAACACAAATGGAGGGGTCAATTTGGGAAAGAAAAAGTTCTTATCACTGGCATTTCTGATGCTTTTATTGGTATCGACAGCGTTGTTCGGCTGCAGTTCCAATGAATCTTCGGATAATACCGGAGGAGACAGTGGGGACTCAGAGGATTCTGGGGAACCTAAAGTATTGATCTTTGGACGCGGAGGAGACTCAGTGTCGCTAGATCCGATTGCCGTGACAGACGGAGAATCGTATAAAGTAACAAAAAACATCTTTGATACATTGGTGAACTTCGGTGAGCAGGATACAGAAATAAATCCTGGCCTAGCTACTAAATGGGTTGCCGCTGAAGACGGTTTGACGTATACATTCACACTTGAAGAAGGCGTTAAATTCCACGATGATACGGATTTCAACGCTGAAGCAGTTGTAGCAAACTTTGAGCGTTGGGCAGGCGGAGACGCTGATACGTTCCCATACTATGGTTCAATGTTCGGCGGATTTGCTGCTGACGAAGGCCATGTAATCGAGTCGGTAACAGCTACTGGCGATTACGAAGTGGAATTCAAGTTGAAACGCCCGCAGGCGCCATTCTTGAAAAACTTGGCAATGAGTTCTTTCGGTATCGCTTCACCTACTGCTTTTGAAGCTGCGGGCGATAAATTCGGCGATGAGCCAGTCGGAACGGGACCATTCAAATTTGTTGAATGGAAACGCAACGATTCTATTACTATTGAAAAGAACGCGGATTACTGGGTAGAAGGCGAACCGAAATTGGATCAAGTCATTTTCCGTTCGATTCCAGATAACTCAGCGCGTTTGAACGCATTATTGTCTGGTGAAATTGACTTGGCCGACGGAATTACACCTTCTGACGGCAAAACAATTGAAGGCAATGCGGATCTTCAGTTATTCGAAAGACCATCAATGAACGTCGGCTACCTTGGATTGACGACTACACGTGAGCCTTTCGATGATCCAAAAGTGCGTCAGGCAATGAACCACGCGATTGACAAGCAAGCTATCGTTGATGCTTTCTTTGAAGGACGCGGAGAAGTTGCGAAAAATCCGATGCCTCCAGTAATCAACGGCTATAACGATGATATTGAAGGATATGAATATGATCCTGAAAAAGCAAAACAATTATTGGCTGAAGCAGGACTTCCAGATGGCTTCGAAATGGAGCTATATGCAATGCCTGTACCACGTCCGTATATGCCAGATGGCCAAAAAGTAGCTGAAGCGATTCAGAAAAACTTGGCTGATGTCGGCGTTACAGCGAAAATCGTTTCATTTGAATGGGCAACATACCTTGAAAAAGCTGCAAACGGGGAAGCGGATGCTTTCTTGCTAGGATGGACAGGCGATAACGGCGATGCCGACAACTTCCTTTATGTGTTGCTCGATCAGGACAATATCGGTTCGAACAACTACACGTACTACAAAAACCAGGAATTGCATGATCTATTGATCAAAGCACAGACTGAGGTTGACGAAACAGTTCGTAACGACCTTTACAAACAGGCACAGGAACTCATCCATGCAGACGCTCCTTGGGTTCCACTTGCGCACTCTACACCGTTGTTAGCTGGCGGCAAGAACGTCGTGAACTTCAAGGCCCATCCAACTGGCTCTGATAAACTGGCATCTGTAGATTTAGAGTAGGCATCCAAAGAGGAGAGGTCATCATGATTTCTCCTCTTTTTTTTCCTTAATGGATACATAACGCAAGAGATGGAGAGGTGAAGAAAAATGCTTCACTATATTGGAAGAAGGCTGTTGCAATTAATTCCGGTATTGCTGGGTATGACATTTATTGTATTTTTGATCATCCGCGCAATTCCTGGGGATCCGGCTCAAGTTATCTTAGGCCAACAGGCTTCGGAAGAAGCAATTAAAGCACTGAGGACTACGTTAGGGTTGGATAATCCGTGGTATATCCAGTATTTTGATTACCTGAAAGGGCTGATCACCGGCGATTTAGGGCAATCCCTTCGCACACGGACGCCTGTAACGGATGAAATCTGGCCGTATTTGGCTGCGACAATTGAGTTATCTGTTTTTGCTATTATCATCGCCGTAATCATCGGCATCAACGCGGGCATCATCTCCGCGTGGTTTCAAAATTCATGGTTCGATTATTTAGCGATGATAATTGCATTGATCGGGGTATCGATGCCGATTTTTTGGCTTGGTTTGATGAACCAGTGGATCTTTTCGATTGAACTGGGCATTTTGCCGACAACAGGGCGTGAGAATGTCAGGGACCCAGTCGAGGTTATCACCAATTTTTATGTAATAGATACAATCATCACCGGTCAATTTGAACAGCTGTCGACCGTATTAAAGCATTTGGTGCTTCCAGGAACTGCGCTGGCCACAATTCCGATGGCGATCATCGCCCGCATGACGCGGTCTAGCATGCTTGAAGTGATGCGTTCGGATTATGTCCGGACGGCACGCGCTAAAGGATTGAAAATGTTTTGGGTTGTTTACAAGCACGCATTGAAAAATGCGATTATCCCGGTTTTGACGATTATCGGACTTCAAATGGGTTTGCTTTTAGGCGGCGCCATTTTGACGGAAACGATTTTCGGATGGCCAGGAATTGGCCGCTATATCTATGAAGCAATTGGTTTCCGTGATTATCCGGTCATCCAATCCGGCATTCTGATCGTGGCGTTCATCTTCGTCATGATCAACTTATTCGTCGACCTGGTTTACAGCTTGGTCGATCCGCGTATTAAATATGATTAGAAGGGGGGAAGCAAAAAATGGCTGATGCAGTTACAGATAATAAAGAAATCAAAATGGAAAAAGTCGCTGGTCCCTGGAAAGAAGCATGGCGCGGTTTCCGAAAAAGTAAAGTTGCGGTAGTCGGCATGGGAATCGTCATTTTTTTCATCTTGCTTGCGATTTTTGGACCGCTCTTTACGCCGCAAGGAATCAACGAACAAAACCTGTCGCAGCGCCTCTTGCCCCCTTCTGCTGCTAATTGGATGGGGACGGATGACTTCGGTCGCGATATTTTATCGCGGATTGTATACGGCGCCCGAATTTCGTTATGGGTCGGCTTTTTAGCGGTAATCGCTTCAGTAGTTGTCGGCAGTATTTTGGGCATCTTGGCTGGCTATTACGGCAAATGGGTGGATACGATCATTTCCCGAATTTTTGATATCATGCTCGCATTCCCGAGTATCTTGTTGGCGATTGCAGTTGTTGCGGTTCTTGGGCCGTCGCTCCGGAATGCATTAATCGCGATTGCCATCATTAACGTACCGAACTTCGGTCGCTTGATCCGTTCGAAAGTACTGAGCATCAAGGAAGATGAATACATCATGTCGGCGAAAGCAATCGGCATGAAAGACAATCGAATTTTATTCTCCCACATATTGCCGAATTCTATGGCACCTGTTATTGTGCAGGGTACATTGGCGATTGCAACAGCAATCATCGAAGCGGCCGCTCTCGGATTTCTTGGACTTGGAGCGCAGGCGCCTTCACCTGAATGGGGCAAAATGTTGGCGGATTCACGGTCTTATCTGACAAATGCGCCATGGACCATGATTTTCCCGGGGATTGCCATTATGCTGACAGTACTGGGCTTCAATTTGATGGGCGATGGCCTGCGGGACGCACTTGATCCACGCATGAAGTCATAATAAAAAGTGCCGGACAATTTTTGTCCGGCACTTTTTATATGGATTTTTCGATTTCTGAAGCAATTTCATCCGAATGGTAGTTGTGGTAAGCAATGATCAATAAGTCCAAATGCTCCAGCTGTTCTTCGTAGTCTATGATGGCCGATAAGACGTGCATGAGATGATAAATAGAAAATTCGTTGCCTTCCTGTTCGTGGGCGATGTTGATTTCCTTCACAAAAACCGCCATCATTTCCTGCCTTTTTTCTGCCGCGTCGATTCCGGAAGTTTCACTATGTTCAGGCCGCAATTTTCCGACATACTTCATGTAAAGCTGCTCGTGGTAGCTCGCCAGGCTCTCCAGGCGGTCCTGCACCATCACGTGGAAATGTTCCGGCAGGTCGGTCAACTCGTTTTCAAAACGATGCAGCCGCTTCAGAACTTCCAGGCTTTTCTTGGAAGTGGCAATCATTTGGCGATAAAGCACCAGTTTCCGCGCTTTCGTGTACTGTTGTTTTTTTGTGTAGCTCCGCTCATCTTTGTAAAATGAATACCATTGATCCACCTTGTCCAATTTATTGCTGAGGCTTTCAATATCTTCTTTCAATGTTGTATGTGCGGAAGCATGGCGAATGGAAACGCGAATCCAACGGATAACTTCTTCACTCACTTCATGGATAGAAGTGAAGAGCCGCGTTTCGTATTTTGGCGGCAGGAAAATCAGGTTGACACTGAATGACGCCAAAATTCCAAGCAAGATGGTTCCAAACCGCAACGAAGCAAAAGACAAAAAGTTTGGGTCATGCGATTCCATAATCGCAATGATCGTCACCAAGGTCAGGGGCACGGTGGTCTGGAGTTTCAGCTTCAGCATGATGACAATCGCAAGCATCGCCGCTAGCCCGATGGTCAAGTAATTCGAACCGAGTGTCAAAACGAACATCACCGCAATTGCGGCGCCGATCAAATTCCCATAAACTTGGTCGAGAACAGTCAGGTAGGAACGATAAATGGAAGGCTGGATCGCAAAAATCGCCGCAATTCCCGCAAAGACAGGGGAAGGGAGATCCAGTAAATTCGCTAAAAATAAGGCGAACGAAATGGCGATTCCGGTTTTAAATATACGTGCACCTAGTCTCATGAGCTTTTGGTCTCCTTTCCTCTGTATTTTTTTCAATCCTTTAAAGCTGGCGGAACGCTTCGCGAACCGCTGCAATAGAAGCTTCAACGTCTTGCTGTGTATGCTCAGTGGTCAAAAACCAAGCTTCGTATTTGGACGGAGCAAGGTTAATGCCTTGTTCAAGCATCAATTTAAAAAATCGGGCAAAGATTTCTCCGTCCGTCGCTTCAGCTTGCTCGTAATTTTGGACTCGCTGATCGGTAAAATAGATGGTTAAAGCGCCTTTTAAGCGGTTGATTGTGATTGTAACACCAAATTCTTCAGCCGCGGCCAAGATCCCTCTTTCCAATTGTGCGCCTAGTCTATCCATTTTGTCGTAAACTCCGTCTTTTTGGAGAACTTCGAGGCACGCAATGCCCGCTTGGATGGACGCCGGGTTTCCGGCCATAGTGCCAGCTTGATAAGCAGGGCCGAGCGGTGCGACTGTATCCATAATTTCTTTCTTGCCGCCGTATGCACCGATCGGCAGTCCGCCGCCGATGATTTTTCCAAGAGCAGTCAAATCAGGGGTCAATCCAGACAAGTCCTGCGCACCGCCGTAATGGAAGCGGAATGCCGTGATGACTTCGTCATAGACAATCAATGCGCCTTTTTCTGCAGCAACGCGGTGTACTTCTTTCAAATATCCAGGAAGTGGTTCGACAATGCCGAAGTTGCCGACAATCGGCTCTACCAGGATACAAGCAAGCTCATCGCCCCATTGGTCCATCGCTTCAGAAAATGCAGCAGGATCGTTGAAAGGAACGGTAATGACTTCTTCAGCAATAGTCTTCGGAACGCCGGCCGAATCCGGGATCCCTAATGTCGCCGGGCCTGAACCCGCAGCAACCAGCACCAAATCGGAATGGCCGTGGTAGCAGCCAGCGAATTTCATGACTTTCGTGCGTCCGGTATAGGCGCGCGATACGCGGATAGTCGTCATCACCGCTTCGGTGCCGCTATTGACGAAACGGACTTTGTCCATTTTCGGCATCGCCTCTTTCAGCATTTTGGCGAACTTGATTTCGTGGCGTGTAGGCGTTCCGTATAGTAGGCCGGTCTCAGCTGCATGGCTGATTGCTTTTGTAATGTGCGGGTGGGCATGGCCAGTGATGATTGGACCGTACGCAGCCAGATAATCGATGTATTTATTGCCGTCGACGTCCCAGAAGTAAGCGCCTTTCGCCCGTTCCATGACGATAGGCGAACCGCCGCCGACCGCTTTATACGATCGTGATGGGCTGTTGACGCCGCCGACGATGTGTTGGAGTGCTTCTGCATGAAGCTCTTCAGATGTAGAATGATTCATAAATGATTGCCTCCCAGTTTAATCTCTTACTTATTGTAGACAATATCACTGTTAAACGCCAAAGAAATTGAAACTGCATCGCTGGTCCGGTACGATAGAAGTAGGAAAAGGAGTGATGGAAATGATAGTGTCAGAAGGAATGGTAGCACCGGATTTCTCATTGAAAAACGAAGTGGGGGAAACTGTATCATTGGCGGATTTTGCGGGGAAAAAATATGTCGTACTTTATTTTTACCCGAAAGATATGACGCCGGGCTGCACGACGCAAGCATGTGATTTCCGAGATGCGGAAAAAGACTTTTCCGAATTGAACGCAGTCATTTTAGGAGTCAGTGCTGACTCTGAAAAGCAGCATACGAAATTCATTGAAAAACATGGTTTGCCGTTTTCGCTGCTGGTCGATGAAGACCATAAGATTTCAGAAGCCTATGGGGTATGGGTGGAGAAAAAAATGTATGGCAAGGAATTCATGGGAATCGAACGCTCGACATTCTTGATCGATCCGACCGGAACCGTCATTAAGGAATGGCGGAAAGTGAAAGTGCCAGGCCACATTCAGGAAGTGCTGGAAACCATCAAGACGGTTACGAATCAGTAAAAGGGGAGAGCGAATATGGAAGTCCTATTCACATTTTTGCCTAAAGAACATCAGCAGCAACAGCTGCGGGAAGAATTTCCGGAAGTCCAGTTCCATTTTACTTATAAAGACAAAACGCATCTGCCAGATGCACAAGTACTGGTGACATACGGGGAAGATATCTGTGCTGAAGACATTGAAGCTGCACGAAATCTGGAATGGATCATGGTAGCCAGTGCGGGCATTGAAAAAATGCCGCATGAAGCGATAGCTGCGCGCGGAATTACCGTCTCTAATGTCAAAGGCATCCATAAAACGCCGATGGCAGAGTCGGTCTTGGCACATATCTTGTCGTTAAAGCGTGCGTTGCCTTTTATCTATGAAAGCCAGCATAAAGGCGAATGGAACCGTAAGACCGGTTCGTCCGAATTGCGTGGGTCGACTGCGCTGATTCTGGGCCCAGGGGCCATCGGTTCAGAAATCGGGCGGTTGCTGCTGGCGTTCGGCGTTCAAACGATCGGCTGCAACCGTACTGGCAAAGCTGCAGATTATATGGAGGAAATGGTCGCATTTGAAGGAATCCTCGGCATGTTGCCAAAAGCGGATATTGTTATTTCTGTGCTTCCAAGTACGGCGGAAACCCGGAATATGTTAAGGAAAGAGCATTTCGAGGCAATGAAAAATGACGCCATTTTCATGAATTTCGGTCGCGGGGATTTATTCACGGACGAAACTTTGACCGAGGCATTGGAAGCAAATGAAATCGGAATGGCTGTGCTCGATGTCTTTGCCCAAGAGCCGCTGCCACAGGAGCACCCTTATTGGGGAATGCCGAATATAGTGATTTCTCCACATGCGTCCAGCCATTCTGGCAAATATGTGGAACGGGCACTCCAAGTTTTTGTGCCGAATTTGAAAAAGTGGCTTGCAAAAGACGACAAACCGACAAATCTGGTAAGCATGGAAAAGGGGTATTGAGGTGAAAATCTATACAAAGACGGGCGATAAAGGAACAACTTCGCTTGTATACGGGACGCGGGTAGCGAAAAATGATCCATTAGTGGAAGCATACGGATCTTGCGACGAAGCGAATTCTGCCATCGGTTTGGCTATCAGCCACATGGCAACGGAATTTTTTCAGGAGAAAGACGAATTGGATGCCGTTTTCCATGAAATCCAGACGACTTTGTTTCATGTAGGGGCTGAATTGGCGACGCCTAAAGGTAAAGAAGTGAAATGGAAGCTGACCCAAGAAGACATAGAAAAATTGGAGCGATGGATCGATCGTTTTGATGAAGAAGTGCCGCCGCTGTCCAATTTTATCCTTCCCGGTGGACATCCCGCCGGAGCCGGCCTTCACGTAGCCCGTACGGTTGCGAGGCGTGCAGAGCGGTCAGCGATTTCAATCGGAGAAGAAGTTCCCCCGAACGTATTGGCTTATTTGAACCGCTTGTCTGATTTTCTATTTGTGGCTGCCCGGCTGGTCAATATGCGTTTGGGCCGAAAAGAGAAGGATCTTCACCAATCTTAACATTAGCTATTGCCTTCAAAGCCTACTAATATAGTGATTTCTTGACATTCGCCCTTCTGCTTAGGTACACTAATTATAACGATTATAATGTAAGAATCTAAGAAGTGAGGTGCACAGCGATGTCTGAAGTCCATTTAAAAGACGCGCTAGAGACATTGAAGTCTACAGGTGTCCGAATCACTCCGCAACGGCATGCAATCCTAGAGTTTATGATTCATTCTACGGCGCACCCGACAGCGGATGATATTTATCGAGCGCTTGAAAAAACGTTCCCAAATATGAGTGTAGCAACTGTATATAATAATTTGCGCGTTTTTAAAAGCGCGGGACTTGTTAAAGAGCTGACATACGGCGATTCTTCCAGCCGGTTTGATTTTGTGACCAACGACCATTATCACGTAATCTGCAATGATTGCGGAAAGATTGTCGATTTCCATTATCCTGGCCTGGATGAAGTGGAACAGCTTGCTTCCCACGTTACCGGATTCCAAGTCGATTACCATCGCCTTGAAATTTATGGGACGTGCCAGCAATGCAGCGGGAAGTCCGCGCAAGCCCAATAAAAAACGAGCAGGAAATTTATGCTCGTTTTTTATATTTTTTATTATTTATAGCCAATTAAAAATCCGCCGCAGAATTTATCTGCGGCGGATTTTATTTGCTGAAATCAAATTCAGCTATTCTTTTTATTGTAATCGACGTCGAATTCTTTGCCTTCAAGTTCCGGATCCATTGTCAGCGGTTCACGGCAATGCATGCACATGTCTACGCGCCCAAGCATTTTCGTATGGCGGCCGCAATTTGGACATTGCACGGGAACGGTCTTCATGGACAATAGGCCAATCCAAGCATAGGTGGCTGTACTTCCGATGATAGCGAGCAATCCGAGCAACATGAAAATGACCATAACGACTGGATAGTCTTTGAAGTAAATACCGGCATACATGATAACGATTCCGATGAAGATAAGTGCCAAGGCAAAAGTTCGGATTCGGTTGATTTTATTTTTATAAGGTTTCATAAATTCTTTCCTCCTTGCATCAATCATACTATATCATAATGGAAGGTAAAAAGTGATAATGGTTCATTGTTGCAGGAATAGGGAATAAATATGTCGAAATAGAGAAAAAGCAGATAGATATGCAAGGAGTGGAAACAGATGGAACAAATTCTAAGACCGATTTATCAGGAGAGGGCCAGCCAGGAAAGTACACTTGGCGTCGTGCTTGTTGAAAAGCGGGAAAAGGTGAGTCCGATCACCGATACATTCGATTCGATCCTGCTCATCGTCACCAAGGAAAATGAGATGTCCGTTTATACAAAGCATTATACGTATTTGGATAAAAAAGCGGCGATGCACATCGTAACGGAAAAGCAGCTGAAAAAATGGCTGTTGCTTGGAACCAATCGGAAAATTGTCGATTGGCTTTTCCACGGGCGCATTATCTACGACCGCAATGAATTTATGGGAAAGCTGAAAACCGAGCTGAAGGACTATCCTTTTTACGGGCGCAAGATAAAGATGGGAATGGAGTTCGCGAAGCTGATCCGCCGTTATCAAGAAGGGAAAGTCTTTTTCGAAGGCAAAAACTATTTGGATGCATATCATCATATAGTAGAATCTCTTCATCATTTGGCAAGGCTTGCAGTGCTGGAAAACGGTTTGCCGCCAGAAGTGACAGTCTGGGCGCAAGTAAAACAGATGGAACCGGCAATCTACAAACTTTATGAAGAATTGGTGATGAGCGATGAGCCGCTGGAAAAAAGGCTGGAGCTTTTATTTCTCGCAAGCGAATTTCTCATTCATTCACGGACGAAGGATGGGGCGCGCCACATCCGTGAAGTGATGGAACAAAAACAGCGTTGGACAATCCAGGAGCTTCACGAGCAGGAAGAGCTTCGGAATTATTCTTCGAACCTCGAGGTATTCATTGAATATCTCATCGACAAGGATTTGATTTCTGTCGAAAGCGTTAATACTAAAAGCGAGGGCATCTTCCATCGCTATTATTATGTAGAGAATTGAATCGGAACAACCCAGATAGGAGCCGGCCTTCGCCATGAAGGGCCGGCTCCTATCTGTCAAAGCGGAGTGAATGGCTGCTTGAGAATCCGCGAATAGCTTTCTCTTTTAATAAAATCACAATATCTTTGCATTTATCGTTGACACAGCGATAGGAATCGTATTATGATAATACACGTCGCTAAGAGAGAAACAGTTTTTCGCAATAATAAAAAATGCAAAAAACGCTTGACTCTTCTGGACGTCGATGATAAATTAGAGAAGTCGCTTTTACAGGACGGACATAACATGAACCTTGAAAACTGAACAGCAAAACGTCAACGAAAGACGTCACGAGCGCTTTGGCGCGCGAACGGCTTTTGCGAGGGTTGCCGCAAGGCAATCGGAGCAAAGCTTTTCAACCCCAAGTGTTCGTGGCTTAACTACTGATCAGCATCATGCAGATCAAAAGCGAATCGTGCGTCTTCGGACGGCGATGCGCCAGCAGTATTGAGCAATCAACACTACTCTATAATGGAGAGTTTGATCCTGGCTCAGGACGAACGCTGGCGGCATGCC
>NZ_JBZDOH010000006.1:0-66656 GCF_058268475.1 Planococcus sp. TJ-301
CGGCAGTTAAGCTCTTTTGCGCCGATGGTAGTTGGGGGTTTCCCCCTGTGAGAGTAGGACGTCGCTGGTCTAGAGAAAGAAAACCGTTGCCTTAACCGGCAGCGGTTTTTTTGTGCGTCTGGACATTGTCCGGATCACTGAGCGCCTAACGGTCCTTTGATCAAAAGTTATTCGCTATTGCAATAGTGGCATGAATGCCATAAAGAATAAATCGAAATTTTAATAGATTTTTCAATTGAATAAATTAAAATGTACCTTCATTGTCATATATAGCACAATTGTCAGAAGGGTAGAGTTTTTGTGTCCGGATTTGAAAGACAGGGATAGAAATAAGAAAATTAAAACCTCTATTCTAAAATTTTCTAAGAACTTCCCACCTTTTCATAAGTTATCGAAACAAATTGTTTTCAAAATTTTAAAAGCTTGAATGATGAAATTTATCATAAGATTTTTAAAAATAAGCACCATAATGATTAACAACGTCACGCATTGGGAAAACTGATAATGAGGTGATATGCATGAAACCAGGTTTATATAAAGTAGAAACAATTGATAAAAGAACTGCGCTGCTCACTCCATTGAATAAACAAGATGATCAATTTACTTTTCCAGTCTCCGATTTTACACACGATGTGGCTGAAGGAGATGTCGTAGAAGTTTGGCGGGAAGGCACTAAATGGAAAACGAAATATTGCGAAGAAGATACGAAATCGATTTCCAGCCACACTAAGGATTTTGTAAAGCGGATTATGGATAAAGAATAACTTATGATGTCTCGGGGATAATTAGTCTCGAGACATTTTTTGATTGTATTATTCAAATCGTAGAATTTGAAATCCTTAAAAAGCTTAGTGTATAATTAAGTCAAATATAGTCAAAGTCAATTAAAGACTAATTAGGTACCTGAGAGGTGATGGCGATGCGGAATATTTCGGACATAATTGAAGGGTATTTAAAAGGGATTATAGAAGTAAGCGAAAGAGACTATATTGAAATCAAACGCAATGAAATCGCCGAAAGATTTCAATGTGTCCCTTCGCAAATAAATTACGTGATAAATACTCGATTTACAGCGGATCGCGGCTATCTCGTAGAAAGCAAAAGAGGCGGTGGCGGATATATCCGCATTAAGCGCATCACGCTTCATACGAAATCCGATGTTCTTTCCGATGTTATTAAACGCTTGGAGCAAGGTGCCTCTCAAAGCATGGCAGAAGATATTGTTTTTAGGCTATTAAACGAGGATATCATTTCTAAAAGGGAAGCGAAATTAATCCTGAGTGCGAGCGATCGCGCGACGCTGCTTCTGCCGTTGCCGACGCGTGATGAGGTAAGAGCGAGAATTCTAATCGCTATGTTATTTACTTTGAAATATCAGTCGAGTATTTGAGAGGTGATCAAATGTTTTGTGAGCAATGCGGGAAAAGGCCGGCTTCTGTGATCGTCAAACAAAATGTGAATGGCAATACAATCCAACGCAACCTTTGCCCAATCTGTGCTGCTGAAAGCCATAATCTAAATTATACTTTTGAGCAAGATCCTATGGCCATTCACCAATTATTGTCCAATTGGTTTCCAAACCAAAAAACCTCTGTTAATCCAGTCAAAAAGGAAGTAGCTGTATGCCCGAATTGCGGATTCACATTCTCTAAATTCATGGAAATCGGAAAATTCGGTTGTGCTACTTGCTACGAAGCTTTTGAAGATCATTTAGATAATATATTCAAGAGACTCCATAATGGAAATTATAGGCACGAAGGTAAAATACCTTCTGCTTACGGCAGTACCTTAAAGATAAAAAAAGAGATAGAAGAATTACGAAAACAGATGCAAGTTTCTATTGCCGATGAGGATTTTGAAGAAGCGGCAAAACTGCGTGATGAGGTAAGGGCTCTTACTCTCCAACTTGTAGGGGGTGAGGCGGATGGAAATTGATCGTTTTCTGCAGCCTAAAGCTAGCAGTTGGATGGAAACAGATAGTGAAAATGCAGATATCGCAATGAGCACCCGGATACGGCTAGCCCGTAACTTAAGCGATTTTAAATTTCCTTACTCGTTTTCAGAAGACGAAGCATTAAAAGTAGACAAGGCGATTTCATCGGTGCTGATAGACCAAGGACGTAAATTGAACTTGGAATTCACCCATATTGATATACAGGAAATCCTTCCTCTCCAGCGAGAGGTGTTGATTGAAAAGCATTTGATCAGCCCATACTTAGTGAAGGAAAGCCATTCCGGCGCAGTTCTTCTTTCGGAAAATGAAGAGCTTAGTATAATGGTAAATGAAGAAGACCATTTGCGGATTCAAAGTTTACGGGCTGGGTTCCATTTGAAAGAAACGTATCAGGTGGCCAATGACCTGGATAATCTATTGGAACAGCATTTATCGTATGCGTTTCACGAAAAATATGGTTATTTGACCAGTTGCCCGACTAATACAGGAACAGGAATGCGAGCTTCAGTCATGCTGCATTTGCCAGCGTTGACAATGTCACAGCAAATCGCGCGGATCGTTCCGGCAATCTCACGTTTAGGAATGGCTGTGAGAGGTATTTACGGAGAAGGCAGCGAAGCGCTGGGCAATGTATACCAGATTTCCAATCAAATGACGCTTGGCAAGTCAGAATATGAAATTTTGCAAGACTTGGAAAGTATGACCGACCAAATCATTCAACAAGAACGCAGGGCGAGGGATGCGATTTTGAATAATTCGCCGGTCGCTTTGGAAGACCGGGTGTATCGCTCTCTCGGTACGTTAGCCAATGCAAGATTGTTGTCTACAGAGGAAGCGGCGACTTGCTTATCGAATGTCCGATTGGGCATCGATTTAAAATTAATTAAAGATATCGATATGTCGATATTAAATGAATTGATGATTTTTATGCAGCCGGCATTTTTGCAGCAGTATTCAGGCAGCCCTTTACAGCCGACTGAAAGAGATATTGCCCGCGCAAAATTATTCCGCGAGCGTTTGAATAAGGATAGTGTAACTAACAAAGGAGAGGATTTTGCATGATGTTTAATCGATTTACACAACGCGCACAAAAAGTTCTTCAACTAGCTCAAGAAGAAGCCATCCGCATGAAACACGAATCGATTGGGACCGAACATATTTTGCTTGGATTGATTCGTGAGGGCGGCGGCATAGCTGCTAAAGCTCTAGAAGCAATTGATGTTAATACACAACTAATCGAAGAAGGCATTAAAGAACTGGTCGGTGTCGGCGAAAAAGATGTAGGGCCGATTGTCCATTATACTCCGAGGGCGAAGAAAGTCATCGAGTTATCGGTGGATGAATCACGCAAGCTTGGCCATTCCTATATTGGGACCGAGCATTTGCTGCTTGCCTTGATACGCGAAGGTGAAGGAGTTGCTGCGCGGGTACTTGGCAATGCAGGCGTCAGCTTGAACAAAGCTCGCCAGCAAGTGCTTCAGCTATTGGGAAGCAACGAACAGGCTTCAAATACAGGAAGCAGCCCAAATGCTTCTGCGAATACACCGACTCTTGATGGCCTGGCACGCGACTTGACTCAAGTGGCGCGCGAAGGCAGTTTGGATCCGGTCATTGGGCGCAGCAAGGAAATTACACGGGTAATCGAAGTGTTGAGCCGCCGCACGAAAAATAATCCGGTGTTGATTGGTGAGCCAGGTGTTGGTAAAACAGCGATTGCCGAAGGATTGGCACAGCAGATTGTCAATAATGAAATACCGGAAACGCTGCGCGACAAACGTGTTATGGTACTTGATATGGGGACCGTTGTTGCCGGTACGAAATACCGCGGTGAATTTGAAGATCGTTTGAAAAAAGTGATGGACGAAATTCGCCAAGCGGGCAATGTCATTCTGTTTATCGATGAACTTCATACATTGATCGGTGCAGGCGGAGCGGAAGGGGCAATTGATGCTTCGAACATTCTGAAACCGTCATTGGCACGCGGAGAGTTGCAGTGCATCGGTGCTACTACATTGGACGAGTACCGAAAATACATCGAAAAAGATGCCGCCCTTGAGCGCCGGTTCCAGCCGATTCAAGTGGATGAGCCAACAGTGGCAGAATCCATTCTAATCATTAAAGGGTTGCGTGACCGTTACGAAGCGCATCACCGAGTGAAAATTACAGACGAAGCTATTGAAGCGG
Source organism: Planococcus sp. TJ-301 (assembly GCF_058268475.1). Classification (NCBI taxonomy): domain Bacteria; kingdom Bacillati; phylum Bacillota; class Bacilli; order Caryophanales; family Caryophanaceae; genus Planococcus; species Planococcus sp. TJ-301. Next base: position 4,139 of record NZ_JBZDOH010000006.1, read on the forward strand.
CAGCGGTCATGTCCGACCGATATATTTCTGACCGTTTCTTGCCGGATAAAGCGATTGATTTGATTGACGAAGCGGGTTCTAAAGTCCGTCTTCGTTCGTATACGACTCCACCTGATTTGAAAGAGTTGGAAGATCGCTTGGAATCTGCCCGCAATGAGAAGAATGCGGCTGTCCAAAGCCAGGCTTTCGAAAAAGCTGCTTCTTTGCGCGATGCCGAGCAAAAGCTGAAAGATCAATTGGATAAAACAAAGAAAGAGTGGAAAGAAAAGCAAGGCAAAGAAGAGTCTGAAGTGACGGTTGAGGATATTGCAGCGGTCGTCTCTATGTGGACAGGCGTTCCAGTTTCTAAATTGGCACAAACAGAAACTGAAAAATTATTGAATTTGGAAGATCTTCTCCACAATCGCGTAATCGGACAAGAAGAAGCCGTGACTTCGATTTCCAAAGCGATCCGCCGTGCGCGTGCAGGTTTGAAAGATCCGAAACGCCCGATTGGTTCGTTCATTTTCCTTGGGCCTACGGGTGTCGGTAAAACGGAACTTGCCCGCGCTTTGGCAGAAGCGATGTTCGGAGATGAAGAAGCGATGATCCGCATTGACATGTCCGAGTATATGGAAAGACATTCGACTTCACGCCTTGTCGGTTCGCCTCCGGGCTACGTCGGGTATGAAGAAGGCGGCCAATTGACGGAGAAAGTCCGTAGAAAACCGTATTCAGTGATATTACTAGATGAAATTGAAAAAGCGCATCCGGATGTCTTCAACATCCTGTTGCAAGTTCTCGAAGATGGACGTTTGACTGATTCGAAAGGCCGACGCGTCGATTTCCGCAACACGGTGATCATCATGACATCCAATGTTGGTGCGGAAGAATTGAAATACAATAAATACGTAGGATTCAATTTGCAGGACGGGAAAACGGATTACAAGGACATGAAAGCGAAAATGCTGGGCCAATTGAAAAAAGCTTTCCGTCCGGAGTTCTTAAACCGTATTGACGACATGATTGTGTTTCATTCTCTTGAACGGGAAGATTTGCGCAAAATCGTCAACTTGATGTCCCAGCAATTGGTCGATCGTTTGAAACAACAGCATATTGATTTGGAACTGACAGACGCTGCGCTTGAAAAAATCGCGAAGGAAGGGTATGATCCGGAATATGGTGCCCGCCCACTTCGCCGTTCTCTTCAAAAACACGTTGAAGACCGCTTGTCTGAAGAATTATTGAAAGGTACGGCAATTGCGGGGCAACATATCGTATTCGATGTAGAAAATGACGAATTTATCGTTCGCACAACGGCGGATATCAAGGAATAAAAGAATAATCATTCCGCTCGCCGGATTTTCGGCGGGCGGTTTTTATATGGAAAGGGAGAGAGTCATGGCTAAGAAAAAGTCGAAATTCATCTGTCAATCATGCGGCTATGAATCAGCGAAATGGATGGGCAAATGCCCAAACTGCGGCGAGTGGAACCAAATGGTGGAAGAAGTCGAAATGGCAGTGCCTAAAGGTACGCGCGGCGCATTCCAGCATTCGGCTTCTGTACCTCAAAAAGCCACACCGATCAACTCAATCGAAACGCAGGATGAACCGCGGGTGGATACGAAAATGGGCGAGATGAACCGGGTTCTCGGCGGCGGCATTGTGCCGGGTTCGCTCGTGCTCATTGGTGGTGATCCGGGGATCGGAAAATCGACGCTGCTTCTTCAAGTGTCTGCGATGCTTGCGAATAATGGCAACCGGGTATTGTATATTTCGGGAGAAGAATCGATCCGCCAAACGAAGCTGCGCGCGGAGCGCTTAGACGCTGCGTCGCCGGAATTATTCATTTATGCGGAAACGAATCTGGAACTGATCAATCATACAATTGAAGATGTGGCACCTGATTTTGTCATTATCGATTCCATCCAGACCGTGTATCATCCGGAAGTGACGTCCGCACCAGGCAGTGTGACCCAAGTGCGAGAAAGTACCGCCGAATTGATGCGCATTGCTAAAACCAAAAATATCGCGATTTTCCTGGTTGGCCATGTTACAAAAGAAGGGCAGATTGCAGGACCGCGTATTTTGGAGCACATGGTGGATACGGTGCTTTATTTTGAAGGCGAGCGGCACCATACGTACCGGATTTTGCGCAGCGTCAAAAACCGCTTCGGCTCGACAAATGAAATCGCGATTTTTGAAATGCTGCAAAGCGGGTTAGTGGAAGTGTTGAACCCGTCGGAACTCTTCCTTCAGGAACGCTCGAGCGGAGCGGCAGGGTCGACCGTCGTCGCTTCGATGGAAGGCACGCGGCCGATTCTGGTAGAAATCCAGGCGCTGGTAACGCAGTCGAGCTTCAATTATCCGAAACGGATGGCAACTGGCATCGACCAAAACCGGATTTCGTTATTGATGGCGGTCCTTGAAAAACGGGTGGGTATGCTGCTGCAGTCACAGGACGCTTATATCAAAGTGGCCGGAGGCGTCAAACTGGATGAACCGGCCATTGATTTGGCTGTGCTGGCGAGTATTGTTTCCAGCTACCGGGATATTGCGCCGAACGTCTATGACTGCATCATCGGAGAGGTCGGATTGACCGGTGAAGTGCGGCGGGTATCGCGCATTGAGCAGCGTGTTCAGGAAGCGGCTAAGCTCGGCTTTAAACGCGCTATCATTCCGGCTTCGAATCTGGGAGGCTGGGATTATCCGGAAGGAATCCGGGTAGTCGGCGTCGAAAGTGTCAACGATGCATTGAAAGAAATATTCCCACAGCAGTAAGAGGGCGCATTGCCCTCTTTTTCTTTACTGTAAAGCCGAACACAGCGTTTCCATTACAAAACGTGTATAATTATTTAAAAGGAGGTGGAGTCCATGTTAAAGAGAATTATCCAGATTTTATTTTTACTGATTGGCGCTACCGTCGGAATCATATTTTTGCCCTATGTTTTTGAACTTATTCCCATTCCCGACAGCCCGTGGATTAATAATGCCATCGTATTTGCTTTGATCGGCGCCCTTGTATTCTTTTTATTGTCATTATTGTTTGCGGATTCGATTGTTAAATTTGTGAGGTGGATGGAAGAGAAATTGCTCCATGCACCGACTCCGGATCTATTGTTCGGTACGGTAGGGCTTATCATCGGATTGGTGGTGGCTTTCCTGATCGGATTCGCCTTGAACACCATCGATATCCCGATTGTCGCTACGGCAGCTCCAATTATTCTGTCTGTGGTGCTCGGGTATTTAGGGTTCCAAGTTGGCTTTAAGAAGCGGGAAGAAATGGTCGGCATGCTGACGCCTCAGCGCATTATGACGAACCATAAAAAGGCGGAACCTGAAGAGCCTGTAAAAAACATGTCCTATAAATTGCTTGATACGAGTGTCATCATCGATGGCCGGATCGCGGACATTTCAGCTACCGGTTTTATGGAAGGTACGTTTGTCGTACCACATTTCGTGTTGTCGGAATTGCAGCATATCGCGGATTCATCGGATACGCTAAAACGGACACGCGGCCGCCGCGGCTTGGACATTTTGAAACGCCTCCAGGCTGAGCGTGAAGGTGCGATTGTGATTACCGAAGAAAATTACGATGAAGTCGCTGAAGTTGATATGAAATTGATGCGCGCTGCGAAGAAAATGGGCGGGCAAGTAGTAACAAACGACTTCAATTTGAATAAAGTCTGCGAATTGCACAATGTGCCGGTGCTGAACATCAATGATTTGGCGAATGCTGTGAAGCCGGTTGTCATTCCGGGTGAAGATATGCACGTTGTCGTGATCAAAGACGGCAAAGAACAAAATCAAGGCGTAGCTTATTTAGATGACGGCACGATGATTGTCATTGAAGACGGCAAAGGCTATATCGGCCAAGCCATTAATGTGACGGTGACGAGTGTGCTGCAAACATCGGCGGGCCGCATGATTTTTGCGAAACCGCGTGAGGGGCGCCAAGCCTCAATGAATGGATAAAGGATGTCGCAATATGAACTATACAGTGGTCTTGCCTGCTGCGGGCAGTGGAAAACGGATGAAGGCAGAGAAAAACAAATTATTGCTGGAGCTTTTCGGCAAACCGATTTTCGTTTACACGCTTGAAGTCTTTCAGAATGATCCGCAATGTGACGCGATTTGGCTTGCGGTAAAAGAAGAAGAGCGCAGTGTAATTGAACGCTATGTTGCGGATTACGGCATTACGAAAGTAAAAGGCTATGCACAAGGCGGAATGGAGCGTCAAGACAGTGTCAGAGCTTGTCTTGAAGCGATTCCGCCTTGCGGTGTTGTATTGGTGCATGACGCGGCGCGGCCATTCATTGCGCCTCGCGTCATCGCCAGTCTGGTACAGGAAGCGGCTCAAAAAGGGGCGGCGATTGCTGCGGTCCCGGTGAAAGATACCATCAAAAAAGCGGCGAATGGCATTATTACGGAGACTGTAGACCGGGAACAGCTGTGGATGATTCAGACGCCGCAAGCGTTCACTTATGAGCTTATGCTTGAGGCGGCACAATCGGCAAACGAAGCCGGTTTTATCGGTACGGATGAAGCGATGCTCGTAGAGCGCCTCGGCCATCCGGTACATATTATTGAAAGCACCTATGAAAATGTGAAAATGACTACTCCGGAAGACTTGATTTATGGCAAAGCCATTTTGGAGAGCCGGATACAGGAGGAATTGAAATGATTCGAATTGGACAGGGATATGATGTGCATCAATTAGTAGAAGGGCGGCCGTTCATCTTAGGCGGCATTGAAATTCCCCATGTTAAAGGATTGCTTGGGCATTCGGATGCGGATGTGCTGTTGCACACGATTACGGACGCTGCGCTTGGCGCGATTTGCGGAGGCGATATCGGCAAGCATTTTCCGGATACGGACCCTGAATTCAAGGACGCGGATTCAAAAAAACTGCTGTCGCATATTTGGCAATATGTAAAAGAACAAGGCTATGAACTGGGCAATGTCGATTGCACCGTCATCGCGCAGAAACCGAAATTGGCGCCGTATATTGAGCAGATGCGCGAATCGATTGCCCGCTTGCTGGAAGCAGATGTGTCGCAAGTCAACGTTAAAGCGACGACTTCGGAGCATCTAGGATTTACGGGCCGTGAAGAAGGCATCGCAGCGCTGGCTGTGATTTTACTGGTGCAGCGCCCGCTTTCGCTGGACGTTCCAGAATGATAGAATAAAGGATATTGTTATTCAAATGAGGAGGAAATATACATGACACAAGAAGTACGCGTACGCTACGCTCCGAGCCCGACTGGCCATTTGCATATCGGAGGAGCACGCACAGCGTTGTTCAATTATTTATATGCACGCCATAATAACGGCAAATTTATCGTCCGGATCGAGGATACCGACATTGCACGGAATATCGAAACCGGAATAACCTCGCAGCTAGACAATTTGAAATGGCTTGGCATCGAATACGATGAGTCGGTTGATATCGGCGGCGAATACGGTCCGTACCGACAGATGGAGCGCCTAGACATCTACAAGAAATACGCTGGCCAAATGCTTGAACAAGGAAATGCTTATAAATGCTTCTGTACGCCTGAAAAATTAGAAGCAGAACGCGAAGTCCAAAAAGCTGCAGGCATTGCTGCTCCTCAATACGTTGGGACATGCCGCAACTTAACTGCTGAACAAGTAGCTGAAAAAGAAGCTGCCGGCCTTTCCCATACTTTGCGCATGAAAGTGCCAGCTAACGTAACGTATGAGTTTGAGGATCTGGTCCGCGGGCCGGTATCATTCGAGTCGAAGGACGTCGGTGACTGGGTACTCGTGAAAACGAACGGCATCCCGACCTATAATTTCGCAGTTGTCGTAGATGACCATTTGATGGAAATCTCACATGTCTTCCGCGGAGAAGAGCATTTGTCGAACACACCGAAACAGATGATGATATTTGACGCATTCGGCTGGGATTACCCAACTTACGGCCATATGACATTGATCGTCAATGAAGACCGCAAAAAACTGTCGAAACGCGATGAATCGATTATCCAGTTCATATCCCAATACAAGGATCTTGGATTTATTCCTGAAGCGTTGTTCAATTTCTTCTCACTTCTTGGCTGGTCTCCGGAAGGGGAAGAAGAGATCTTCTCGAAAGAAGAGCTGATCCGCATTTTCGATGTGAACCGCCTTTCCAAATCGGCATCGATGTTCGATAAACAGAAGTTAACTTGGATGAATAACCAGTACATCAAGCAAATGACGCTGGAAGAAGTGGTCGCCTTGGCGCTTCCGCATCTGCAAAAATCGGGCAAGCTGCCTGAAGAGTTGACACCGGAACAAGCCGAATGGGCTGAAAAGCTGATTGCCCTGTATCATGAGCAATTGAGCTATGGCGCTGAGATCACGGAATTGACCGAAGTGTTCTTCGTTGATGAACTGACGTTCGAGGAAGATGAAAAAGCGGTGCTTGCCGGCGAACAAGTGCCGGAAGTGATGGCTTCTTTCAAAGAGCAGTTGGAAAACTTGGAAAGCTTTGAAGCGGCTGACATCAAAGCGTCGATCAAAGCAGTGCAAAAAGCGACAGGCCACAAAGGGAAAAATCTTTTTATGCCGATCCGCATTGTCACGACGGGCCAAATGCACGGACCTGAATTGCCGGATGCCATTTCGTTGCTCGGCAAAGACAAAACGATTGCCCGTGTTGCCCAGTTCGCAAGCGCTTAAATTGACTTCTGCTAAAAAAGAGGTACAATAAATCTACTATTACCAAAACGTTGACGAGAAGAAGTACGTGCGCACGCTCTTTAGAGAAGACCTCCACCGGCTGAAAGGGGTCTGGGCCTCTGCGGCACGGAAATGCCTCTCTGAGTGCTGAGTCGAATCAAGTAGACCAGACGTGCCGCCTGCGTTAAAGGCTTCGAGAGAGAAGGCACAGCCCTTCTAATCAGAGTGGAACCGCGCAATTATGCGTCTCTGTCATTAATTTGACAGGGGCGCTTTTTATTTTGCCCTAGGTTAGGAAGGAGTTAAGAAGATGTGGAAGTTATTGAAAGAAGACATTGATGTTATTTTTGAACAAGATCCGGCCGCCCGCAGCTACCCGGAAGTCATTCTGACGTATGCAGGCCTCCATGCCATTTGGTTGCACCGGCTGGCTCATTTCTTTTTCAAAAATAAGTTATTTTTTATCGCACGGGCCATCTCTCAGATCAGCCGTTTTTTCACGGGCATCGAAATTCACCCGGGCGCGGTCATCGGCCGCCGGGTCTTCATTGACCACGGCATGGGCGTAGTGATCGGCGAGACATGCATTATCGGCAATGACGTGACGCTGTACCAAGGCGTCACACTTGGCGGGACTGGGAAAGAACGCGGCAAACGCCATCCGACATTAGAAGACGGCGTGCTGGTCGCGACCGGCGCGAAAGTGCTCGGTTCGATTGTCATCGGCGCTAATTCCAAAGTGGGTGCCGGTTCGGTGGTTTTGAAGAATGTTCCGCCGAATTCGACCGTTGTCGGAATTCCAGGCAAAGTGGTCATGCAAGACGGCGTCAAAGTGAAGCCGGACTTGAACCACCAGAACATGCCGGATCCGGTCATGGACAAATGCGACAGCATGGAAATGAAGATTGCTGCGCTGCAGCGCGAAGTGGAACAACTGAAAAATGCTCAAAAGAAAGCAGGGGAACTTCAATGACGATCCAAATTTTTAATTCATTGTCACGCCAAAAAGAGGCGTTTATTCCGTTAGAAGCGGGAAAAGTAAAGATGTATGTGTGCGGGCCGACCGTCTATAATTACATCCACATTGGCAACGCGCGTCCGGTCATCGTCTATGATACCGTACGCCGCTACTTGGAATACCGCGGCTATGACGTAACGTATGTGTCTAATTTCACGGATGTCGATGACAAGCTAATCAAGGCGGCCAAGGAACTTGGCGTAGAAGTGCCGGAAGTGGCTGAGCGGTTCATCGGTGCCTATTTTGAAGATACGAAAGCGTTGGGCTGCAGCGAAGCAGATGTCCATCCCCGTGTAACGGGCCATATGCCGCAGATTGTCGATTTCATTAAAGTGCTGATCGAAAAAGGCTATGCCTATGAGTCGCAAGGCGATGTTTATTACCGCACCCGCAAATTCGAAGGCTACGGCAAATTGTCGCATCAATCGGTCGACGAGCTGAAAATCGGTGCGCGCATCGAAACGGGCGACAAAAAAGAAGATGCTTTGGACTTTGTGCTGTGGAAAACGGCCAAGCCTGGCGAAATTTCTTGGGAAAGCCCATGGGGCCAGGGACGTCCAGGCTGGCACATCGAATGCTCAGTGATGGCGCGCGAGCACCTCGGCGACACAATCGACATCCATGCCGGCGGACAGGATTTGACGTTCCCGCACCACGAAAACGAAATCGCACAGTCGGAAGCGCTGACAGGCAAACCGTTTGCACGCTACTGGATGCACAATGGCTATATCAATATCGACAATGAAAAAATGTCCAAATCACTGAATAATTACGTGTTGGTCAACGACATCCTGAAAGAGCTCGATGCCCAAGTGCTGCGATTCTTCATGCTGTCCGTGCATTACCGACATCCGATCAACTATTCGCAGCAATTAGTGGAAGATGCCATTGCAGCATTGGACCGCCTGCGCACGGCATACGCCAATTTAAAGCATCGCTTGCAAGCGTCCGCCGACCTCGGGGACCATTCGGACATTTGGCTGTCAAAAATGGACGGCATCAAAGCGGAGTTCCTTGAAACGATGGATGACGATTTTAATACAGCAAATGCCATTTCAAAGCTTTTTGATTTGTCGAAGCTGTCGAATACGTATTTACTGGAAAAGCAGACATCAACGCAAGTGCTTTCGGCATTTATCGCGATGTTCGACGAATTAGCGGGTGTTCTTGGGCTGCCGTTCAACGAGCAGGAAGAATTATTGGACGAAGAAGTCGAAGCGCTGCTTGCGGAACGGATCGAAGCGCGCAAGAATCGCAATTTTGCCCGTGCCGATGAAATCCGCGATTTGTTCAAAGAGAAAAGCATCATTTTGGAAGATACAGCGCAAGGCACGCGTTGGAAGCGGGGGTGACAGCATGAATGTGTTACGGAACCAAGATGTCGACCAGCTGAACGGGCTTGCGCTCGCCTATATGGGGGACGCTGTCTATGAGCAGGCAGTGCGCGAACATTTGCTGCGCTCAGGGCGCGTTAAACCGAATACGCTTCACCGCCAGGCGACGACGTTCGTCTCGGCAAAAGCTCAGGCAATGGTGCTGAAACGGTTGACGGAAGAAGGTTTTTTAACGGAAGAGGAATTGGCGGTCATGCGGCGCGGCCGCAACGCCAAATCAGGCTCCGTGCCCAAAAATACCGACGTCCAGACCTATAATTTCAGTACCGCGTTCGAAGCGGTTCTGGGCTGGCTGTATTTGAAAGAACGGCAGGAGCGGACAGGCGAGGTCATTCGCTACGCCATCGAGATTGTTGAAGAGTTGAGAGGAGTGGTCAAATGAGCGAAGAACTAACGCCAGAAATCATCGGCGGCAAAAATCCTGTACTGGAAGCGTTGCGCGCCGACCGCGATGTCAATAAAATCTGGATTGCTGAAGGCGTTCAGAAAAAAGGCATCATGGAAATATTGGAACTGGCTAAAGAGAAAAAAGTCTTGGTGCAATTCGTGCCGAAGAAAAAAATCGACAGCCTGACTGATTCCAACCACCAAGGAATCGCGGCAGCAGTAGCGGCCTATAATTATGCAGAGCTGGATGACTTGTTCGAAGCGGCGGTAAGCCGCTCTGAAGATCCGTTCTTTCTCATTCTCGATGAACTTGAAGATCCGCATAATTTGGGGTCGATCATGCGCACCGCGGATGCTATCGGTGTCCACGGCTTGATTATTCCGAGGCGCCGGGCAGTCGGGTTGACGGCGGTTGTTGCAAAATCCTCAACCGGTGCGATCGAGCATGTGCCGGTGGTACGGGTCAATAATTTATCGCAAACCGTTGATGAATTGAAAAAGCGTGGCCTGTGGATTGCCGGTACAGATGCGAAGGAATCTGCTGATTACCGGACAATGGACGCTAAATTGCCGCTTGCCGTCGTCATTGGCAGCGAAGGCAAAGGCATGAGCCGCCTGCTGCGCGATAAATGCGATTTCCTTTACCAGCTGCCGATGGTCGGGCATGTCACGTCGCTCAATGCGTCTGTCGCTGCTAGCCTTCTGATGTACGAAGTCTACAGAAAGCGCAATCCACTAGGTTGAGGCAATGGACATTCTACTGGTGGATGGGTATAACATCATTGGGGATTGGCCGGAACTGCAGAAACTGAAAAAAGATAAGTTGGCGGATGCCAGAGATCGGCTGATTGAGCGCATGGCGGAATACCAGAGCTATAAGGGATGGCGGGTCATCATCGTTTTTGATGCCCACCTGGTGCCTGGCATCGAAGCAAAAGACCGGCGCCATGATATAGAAGTGATTTTTACCCGGGAAAGCGAGACGGCCGATGAACGAATCGAAAAGCTGGCGGACAGTCTTGGCAACCGGCGTGACCAGATTTACGTCGCGACATCGGATATGACCGAGCAACGGGTGATTTTCGGCAAAGGCGCGCTAAGAATTTCGGCTCGGGAGCTGGAAATTGAAACAGAAGAAATAAAGCGAGATATTACAAAAAAAGTAAAAGAAATCCAGGAGCAGCGCGCTTTCTCAAAGATCCTGCTGTCTGATGAAATAGCTGAAATTTTCGAAAAATGGCGCAGGGGACAGAAATGATAGGTTGACGCTCAATTTTTGCTTCCTGTATACTGAGGATATCGAGGCTCGCAACCGGAGGGATAGCCGTGGTAAATCATGAGCAAGTTCAAGCCCAACGATTCACAAAAATGTCAGATGAGGAACTTGTCAGCTTAGTCCACAGCGGAAATACTGAGGCCTTGGATTATTTAATTACGAAATATCGGCATTTTGTCCGCATGAAAGCGCGTTCTTACTTTCTGATCGGCGCCGATAAGGAAGACATCATCCAGGAAGGGATGATCGGTTTATACAAGGCGATCCGTGATTTCCGCAGCGATAAATTATCGTCGTTCCGTGCGTTTGCCGAATTGTGCATCATCCGCCAGATCATCACGGCGATCAAAACGGCGACCCGCCAAAAACATATTCCGCTGAATTCCTATGTTTCATTGGATAAACCGATCTACGATGAGGAATCAGATCGCACTTTGATGGATGTGCTGACAGGCAACGGCGTGGATGATCCTGAAGAATTGATGATTAACAACGAAGAGTTCATGTACATGGAAGCAAAAATGGGGGAAGTGCTTAGCAACCTCGAACGGGAAGTGCTGGCGCTGTATCTCGACGGACAATCCTATCAGGAAATTTCAGAAAAATTAGAACGCCACGTCAAATCCATCGACAATGCGCTGCAACGAGTCAAGCGCAAATTGGAGCGGCATCTTCAGCTGGATGAGACACAGACGTCCTGACGCTGTTGACAGGTTACTTTTTAGATGCTAATCTGGAAAAAGCTGAAAACTCGAATAGGGTGAAGAAATATGGCTAAAAAAATCGTTTAAGCTGCTCGAAATGTGCATCCTGCAATTATACGGTTCCGGCGCGTTCGGAACCTAGCACACGTTTGGAACTTAATAAATCCTGTGCTCATTGCAATGGGCATACCGTGCATAAACAAACGATATGAATATTAAGTGAATGCCGAACGATATAGAGTGATTTTAAATTTTCGGAGGTTTTTTAAACAATGGGCAACATTGGCAGTTTCTTTAAGAACGTCGTTTCGGAAATGAGAAAAGTTAGCTGGCCTAAACGCAAAGAACTAACACGCTATACGATAGTGGTTCTTTCAACAGTCATCTTCATGGCGCTTTTCTTCGCATTGATTGATTCAGGCATCTCGGAATTATTCCGCTGGTTCTTGGCACTCTAAAGGATCAACAACAATAACATGTCAAAAATAGCCCGTCAGCAGTTGAGAACGGGTTTTTTCATTTGGTGAAAAAAGGAGGGACGGACGTTTAGTCCGAACGAATATGGAGAAAAACTGGTATGTGGTCCACACGTATTCCGGATATGAGAACAAAGTGAAGGCGAATTTGGAAAAACGTGTCGAAACAATGGGCATGCAAGACAAGATCTTCCGCGTCATCATCCCGGAAGAACAAGAAACAGATTTCAAAGATGGCAAAAAACGCACGGTCATGCGCAAAACCTTCCCGGGTTACGTGCTGGTTGAATTGATCATGACGGATGAGTCTTGGTATGTTGTGCGCAATACGCCGGGCGTAACCGGCTTTATCGGTTCATCGGGCGGTGGCGCGAAGCCAACGCCGCTTTTAGATGAGGAAGTCGATTTCATCCTGAAACAGATGGGCATGGCTGCGCGCAAAGTGGATATCGACTTTGCAGTGGGCGATACCGTTGAAGTCATGGAAGGGCCATTTGCGAACTTCCAAGGGAAAGTCGAAGAAATCGACGAAACAAAGGGCAAAGTCAAAGTGTCGATCGATATCTTTGGCCGTGAAACAAAAATGGAACTTGATTTCGAGCAGGCCCATAAAATTTAAATACCCCTTGCTATTCTCTTAGGGAAGTGGTATTATTTCATAGGTCAGACTGTCATCAGACAATTTGTACAAGCTAATTAATTCTATCAACATAGTTGACAGAGATATTGAGTGGGAGGGGAAACCCTATTACCACATCACGGACTTAAGGAGGTGTGTTTCGTGGCTAAAAAAGTTATTAAAGTTGTAAAATTGCAGATCCCTGCAGCAAAAGCTAATCCAGCGCCACCGGTTGGTCCAGCATTGGGTCAAGCAGGTGTTAACATCATGGGCTTCTGTAAAGAGTTCAACGCGCGTACGGCAGATCAAGCAGGACTGATCATTCCAGTTGAGATTTCAGTATTTGAAGATCGTTCATTTACATTCATTACGAAAACTCCACCCGCAGCTGTTCTACTTAAAGTAGCAGCCGGTATTGAATCAGGTTCAGGCGAACCGAACCGCAATAAAGTAGCGACTGTAAAACGCGACAAAGTTCGCGAAATCGCAGAAACTAAAATGCCAGATCTAAATGCTGCTTCAGTTGAAGCTGCAATGTTGATGGTTGAAGGTACTGCTCGCAGCATGGGCATTACAATCGAAGACTAATACAGCAGTTGTTTTTGGATGGGTTGCGTGAGTTCAATATGAACCGCGCAGCCTTTAATCGTGGGAGGTTTAAACCGTTAGACCACAACAAGGAGGACGTTTAAAATGGCTAAAACAGGCAAAAGGCTGCAAGATGCAGCAAAATTGATCGACCGTACAAAACTTTACGAAGCTAAAGAAGCGATCGAACTTGCTAAAAAAGCAAGCACAGTAAACTTCGATGCAACAGTAGAAGTGGCTTTCCGTCTTGGAATCGACACGCGCAAGAACGACCAGCAAATCCGTGGAGCAGTAGTGCTTCCGAATGGTACTGGTAAAACTCAAAGCGTATTGGTTTTCGCTAAAGGCGAAAAACTTAAAGAAGCTGAAGCAGCTGGCGCAGATTTCGTCGGCGATGCTGAATATATCCAGAAAATCCAACAAGGATGGTTTGACTTCGATGTTATCGTAGCAACTCCTGACATGATGGGTGAAGTTGGTAAACTTGGGCGCGTTTTAGGGCCAAAAGGCTTAATGCCAAACCCGAAAACAGGCACAGTTACATTTGATGTAACAAAAGCTGTTCAAGAAATCAAAGCTGGTAAAGTGGAATACCGTGCAGATAAAACGGGTATCATCCATGCGCCAATCGGGAAAGTTTCTTTCGAAGACGGCAAACTTGCTGAAAACTTGGAAGCGATCTATGATGTTGTCCTTAAAGCTAAGCCATCGGCTGCTAAAGGCGTATACATCAAATCCCTAAACGTAACAACTACAATGGGACCTGCTATTAAAGTGGATACTTCTACTGTAGGAAAATAAGAGTTTGACAAACCATTTCCGCGTTGCTATAATTGCGAAGTTGTGAAATGCATATTTGTACCGCAGACAGCAGGGGCGCCAGCCGCTTAATTTATCCCTGCCGAGGACATGATGAATTCAGTTGACATCTTTTTGATGCTGATATTATGCCTCTGTGTCTGTATAGACCAGAGGCTTTTCTTATGGGCTGACGGTACGAATTGAAAAATCTATAGGAGGTGCCAAAATGAGCAAAGCAGTTGAAACGAAAAAAGTTGTCGTGCAGACAATCGCTGATAAATTCAATGCTGCAGCTTCTGTTGTAGTTGTTGATTACCGCGGTTTGAATGTTGCACAAGTAACAGAACTTCGTAAACAGCTTCGTGAAGCAGGCGTTGAGTTTAAAGTTTACAAAAACTCAATGACTCGCCGTGCGACAGAAATGCACGGTCTTGAAGCGATCAACGAACACTTGACAGGACCAAACGCAATTGCATTTTCTAACGAAGATGTAGTAGCTCCAGCGAGAATCATCAACGATTTCGCTAAAAAGAACGAAGCGCTTGAAATTAAAGCGGGTATCATCGAAGGCACTGTTGCATCTGCTGACGATGTAAAAGCATTAGCAGAACTTCCATCACGCGAAGGTCTACTTTCTATGCTACTCAGCGTACTTCAAGCTCCAGTCCGCAACTTTGCTGCTATTACAAAAGCAGTTGCAGACCAAAAAGAAGAACAAGGCGCTTAATAAGTTAGCCGGATAAGCACGACAAAAAAATCAACTTTCCATAGGAGGAAACTATAATGACACAAGAACAAATCTTAGAATCAATCAAAGAAATGACAGTTCTACAACTTAACGACCTTGTAAAAGCAATCGAAGAAGAGTTCGGCGTAACTGCTGCTGCTCCTGTTGCTGCAGCTGCTGCTGGCGGTGCTGCTGAAGAAGAACAAACTGAATTTGATGTAATCCTAGCTGCTGCTGGCGATCAAAAAATCAAAGTTATCAAAGCAGTACGCGAAGTTACTGGCCTAGGCTTGAAAGAAGCTAAAGCACTAGTTGACGAAGCTCCTAAAGCAATCAAAGAAGGCGTTACTAAAGAAGAAGCTGAAGAAGTAAAAGGCAAACTTGAAGAAGTTGGCGCTTCAGTAGAAGTTAAATAATTTCAACACCTTTTGAATAAGAAAGAAGCTCGTCAGTATTCACCGACGGGCTTTTTCTTCTTTTTAAAACCGGAAATTCCGGTGCGGCATTGTGCTGAGTTGATAAATGTAAGGAGGACTCCTTGTGTCACAGCATTATTATTCCAAAAATCCTCAAACAAAAAGCAATCCTCGAGAATGGACATATACATTGCGGGGCGAAGAATTTCATTTCCAGACAGATGCGGGTGTGTTCAGTAAGGGTGAGGTCGATTTTGGCTCGCGGCTGCTGATCGAAGCATTTAAAGATTCGGACTTGAACGGGCCAATTCTCGATGTCGGCTGCGGATACGGGCCGATCGGAATGGCCATCGCCAAAACAATTCCCCACAAAGAAGTTCATATGGTAGACGTGAATGCACGCGCCATTGAATTGGCTAAAAAGAATACAGAGAAAAATGGAGCGACCAATGTTCGGATTTATGAAAGTGACGGACTGGCTGCTGTTGAGGCGGAAGGCTTTTCGGCGATCTTGACCAACCCGCCGATACGTGCGGGAAAAGATACGATATTCCGTTTTTACGAAGAAGCATTTGAGAAGCTGGAAAGTGGTGGATCCCTGTGGGTGGTTATCCAGAAAAAGCAGGGTGCGCCTTCGACGCAGGAGAAATTAGAGGGACTTTTCGGCAATTGCCGGCAGGCTGACAAGAAGAAGGGTTACTTTATTTTCGAAGCCAGAAAAGTTTGACTTGACAAATCCCTTGTGTTATTATAATGAAATGCAAAATTATTATTTTGAGGTCGTTTGCCCTTTTTGGGGCTTGGCATGGCGACAGAGCAAATCACGGGTATACCGAAAATGAGCTATTGTTTAGCCTCGTTTTCTTTTTGTCTTTTCGATATCATACACCATCCGGTGAAAATCGCAAAGACCTATAATCGTTTTATTGAGGGGTGAATAAGTTGGCAGGTCAACTAGTTCAGTACGGGCAACATCGTCAACGTAGAAGTTTTTCGAGAATTAAAGAAGTGCTCGATCTTCCTAACCTGATTGAAATTCAATCAGCGTCTTATGAGTGGTTCCTCGAAGAAGGGCTGCGCGAAATGTTCCGAGATATCTCGCCGATTGAAGATTTCACTGGAAATCTTTCACTCGAGTTTGTAGATTACAGTCTCGCAGAACCAAAGTATCCAGTTTCTGAATCGAAAGAACGCGACGTCACATATGCGGCTCCACTTCGCGTAAAAGTGCGTCTCCACAACAAAGAAACAGACGAAGTAAAAGAACAAGATGTCTTTATGGGCGATTTCCCATTAATGACGGAAACAGGTACTTTTGTCATCAATGGCGCAGAGCGCGTCATCGTTTCTCAATTAGTGCGTTCACCAAGTGTTTACTTCCACGACAAAACAGACAAAAACGGTAAAAGAGGCTTTGGAGCAACGGTTATTCCTAACCGCGGCGCATGGCTTGAATATGAAACTGACGCAAAAGACGTAGTCTATGTCAGAATCGACCGCACGCGTAAATTGCCAGTTACTGTACTTTTAAGAGCATTGGGCTTCGGATCCGACCAGGAGATCATCGAATTGCTTGGGGACAACGAATACCTGCAAAACACGCTTGAAAAAGACAATACAGAAAGCACTGAAAAAGCGCTTCTTGAAATTTACGAGCGCCTCCGCCCTGGAGAGCCGCCAACAGTCGAAAGCGCTAAGAGCTTACTTTACTCACGCTTCTTCGACCCAAAACGCTATGACCTTGCAAATGTCGGCCGCTACAAAATGAACAAAAAGCTTCACATCAAAAACCGTCTCTTTAATCAGACTATTGCTGAGACGCTGGTTGATCCGGAAACGGGTGAAATCCTGGTTGAAGCAGGCACGCTAATCGATCGCCGTGTCCTAGATCGCTTGATCCCTTACTTGGAAGCTGGAGTTAATTTCCATTCAGTTACCCAAAATGGCGGAGTCCTAGAAGGCGATGTTACATTGCAATCTGTGAAGATCTACGCGCCGAATGATGAAACTCAAAAAGAAATCAATGTTATCAGCAACGCTTACATTGAAGACAAGATCAAGCATGTAACGCCAGCCGATATCATTTCTTCTATTAGTTACTTCTTTAACCTACTTTACGGAGTTGGAAACACGGATGATATCGATCATCTTGGAAACCGACGTCTCCGTTCAGTAGGGGAGTTGCTGCAAAACCAATTCCGCATCGGTTTATCCCGTATGGAACGCGTTGTGCGTGAGCGTATGTCGATCAACGACACGCAAGCGATCGTGCCGCAGCAATTGATTAATATCCGCCCGGTAATTGCTTCCATCAAAGAATTCTTCGGAAGCTCTCAGCTTTCCCAGTTCATGGATCAAACAAATCCATTGGGCGAATTGACGCATAAACGCCGACTTTCTGCATTAGGACCCGGTGGTTTGACGCGTGAGCGCGCTGGATTCGAAGTACGTGACGTCCATTACTCTCATTATGGACGCATGTGTCCGATTGAAACGCCTGAGGGGCCAAATATCGGTTTGATCAATACATTATCAACATTCGCTAAAGTGAATAAATTCGGCTTTATCGAAACGCCTTACCGCCGTGTAGATCCAGAAACAGGCATTGTAACACCTCAAATCGACTATTTGACTGCCGATGAAGAAGATAATTACGTAGTAGCTCAGGCTAATTCGCGATTAAATGATGACGGTTCTTTTGTAGAAGATGAAGTGGTGGCCCGTTTCCGCGGTGAAAACACATTGCTTAAACGTGAACGCATCGATTATATGGATGTTTCGCCGAAGCAGGTTGTTTCGGTAGCAACAGCTTGTATCCCGTTCCTTGAAAACGATGACTCCAACCGAGCATTGATGGGAGCGAACATGCAGCGTCAAGCAGTTCCTCTATTAAACCCTGAAGCGCCTTTCGTCGGCACGGGCATGGAGCATTTGGCTGCAAGAGATTCAGGTGCAGCAGTTATCGCCAAGTTTGAAGGGATTGTAGAATCCGTTGAAGCACGCGAAATTAAAGTGCGCCGCATTGAAGAAATAGATGGCAAAGAAGTGAAGGGCGACCTTACTGCTTATAAATTGCAGAAATTTGTCCGTTCCAACCAAGGGACAAGCTATAACCAGCGACCGATTGTAAAAGTCGGGGACCGGGTTTCGCCTCGCGATATCTTAGCTGATGGACCTTCAATGGAACGCGGTGAAATGGCGCTTGGACGCAACGTCCTAGTTGCATTCATGACTTGGGATGGCTTTAACTATGAAGATGCGATCATCATGAGCGAACGACTTGTGAAAGATGACGTCTATACTTCTGTCCATATTGAAGAGTACGAGTCAGATTCTCGTGATACGAAACTTGGGCCAGAAGAAATCACACGTGACATCCCGAACGTCGGCGAAGATGCATTGCGCAACTTGGACGACCGGGGAATTATCCGTGTAGGGGCCGAAGTGAAAGACGGCGACATCTTAGTCGGCAAAGTAACTCCAAAAGGAGTAACTGAATTGACAGCTGAAGAACGTTTATTGCATGCAATCTTCGGGGAAAAAGCGCGTGAAGTACGCGATACTTCTCTTCGTGTTCCACACGGAGCAGGCGGAATCGTACTTGATGTGAAAATTTTCAACCGCGAAGATGGTGATGAGCTGCCACCTGGTGTAAACCAATTGGTGCGTGCTTATATCGTTCAGAAACGTAAAATTTCAGTCGGCGATAAAATGGCCGGACGCCACGGGAACAAAGGTGTTATCTCACGTATTCTTCCTGAGGAAGATATGCCATTTATGCCAGACGGAACACCTGTAGATATCATGCTTAATCCTCTTGGTGTACCATCACGTATGAACATTGGGCAAGTTTTGGAGCTTCACTTAGGTATGGCTTCACGCTCGCTTGGAATTCATATGGCATCGTCTGTATTTGACGGCGCCAATGAAGCAGATGTATGGGAAACAATGGAAGAAGCTGGCATGCCGCGCGACGGAAAAACCATCCTTTATGATGGCCGTTCAGGTGAAGCATTCGACAACCGTGTGTCTGTAGGGATTATGTACATGATCAAACTTGCCCACATGGTCGACGATAAATTGCACGCCCGTTCAACAGGACCTTACTCGCTCGTTACGCAACAGCCATTGGGCGGTAAAGCCCAGTTCGGTGGACAGCGCTTCGGTGAGATGGAAGTATGGGCTCTTGAAGCTTATGGGGCAGCCCATACACTTCAGGAAATCCTGACTGTGAAATCGGATGATGTTGTCGGACGCGTGAAAACATATGAAGCAATTGTCAAAGGCGAAAGCGTGCCAGAACCAAGTGTTCCTGAATCGTTCAAAGTTTTGATCAAAGAGCTTCAAAGTTTAGGTATGGATGTTAAGATGTTAACGATTGACGACGAGGAAATCGAATTACGCGATTTGGATGAAGAAGAAGATCTTCAGCCAGCGGATTCATTGAACATCTTGCCAATCGCAGATAAAGAAGCTTCTGTTGGAACAGTTGATTGATACATTTTGGAAGCGGACCGGCTTAACTGGCCGGCCGGCTTCCAATCACTTGGTCGCAAACGAGGAAGAGCCGTTCAGAAACTCGAGACAAAAGGGAGGTAGGCTCCTTGATAGATGTTAACAATTTTGAGTATATGAAAATCGGATTAGCTTCACCCGATAAAATTCGCTCATGGTCTTATGGAGAAGTCAAAAAGCCAGAAACAATTAACTACCGTACATTAAAACCAGAGAAAGACGGTTTGTTCTGTGAACGTATTTTCGGTCCTACAAAAGACTGGGAATGCCATTGCGGGAAATACAAGCGCGTCCGTTATAAAGGCGTAGTCTGCGATCGTTGCGGCGTTGAAGTCACACGTTCAAAAGTCCGCCGTGAACGCATGGGGCATATCGAACTTGCTGCTCCTGTATCACATATTTGGTATTTCAAAGGGATTCCGAGCCGTATGGGACTTATCCTTGATATGTCTCCACGCTCACTCGAAGAAGTCATCTATTTTGCTTCTTACGTAGTGATCGACCCTGCTGATACACCGCTTGAGAAGAAACAGCTTTTGTCTGAAAAAGAGTACCGCGCTTATCGCGATAAGTTCGGGAAAAAATTCCAGGCTGCAATGGGAGCGGAAGCAATCAAACGACTTCTTCAGGAAATCGACCTTGAGCGCGAAACCGACTCGTTAAAAGAAGAATTGAAAACTGCTCAAGGGCAGCGCCGCACACGTGCGATTAAACGCCTTGAAGTGGTTGAATCATTCCGCAACTCAGGCAACAACCCTGATTGGATGATTCTAGATGTTCTTCCGGTAATTCCGCCAGAACTGCGCCCGATGGTCCAATTAGACGGAGGCCGCTTTGCGACTTCTGATTTAAACGATCTATATCGTCGAGTGATCAACCGGAACAACCGCCTTAAACGCTTATTGGACCTTGGCGCTCCTAGCATCATTGTCCAAAACGAAAAACGTATGCTTCAAGAAGCTGTTGATGCGTTGATCGATAATGGGCGCCGTGGCCGTCCGGTCACTGGACCGGGTAACCGTCCATTGAAATCCCTTTCTCATATGCTTAAAGGGAAGCAAGGGCGGTTCCGTCAAAACC
The DNA here is from genome assembly GCF_058268475.1 of Planococcus sp. TJ-301. NCBI lineage: Bacteria > Bacillati > Bacillota > Bacilli > Caryophanales > Caryophanaceae > Planococcus > Planococcus sp. TJ-301. The sequence goes on from NZ_JBZDOH010000006.1 coordinate 24,806, forward strand.
TTCTTGGTAAACGTGTTGACTATTCAGGCCGTTCCGTTATCGTTGTAGGACCGAACTTGAAAATGTACCAATGTGGACTGCCTAAAGGAATGGCAATCGAACTTTTCAAGCCTTTCGTTATGAAAGAACTTGTTGAACGCGGATTGGCACATAACATCAAGAGCGCGAAACGTAAAATCGAACGATTGCATTCAGAAGTTTGGGATGTACTCGAAGACGTGATCAAGGAGCATCCGGTTCTATTGAACCGGGCACCAACTCTTCACAGACTTGGTATCCAAGCATTCGAACCGACTTTGGTCGAAGGCAAAGCAATCCGTCTGCATCCGCTTGTATGTACAGCATACAATGCCGATTTCGATGGCGACCAAATGGCCGTCCACGTACCGTTATCTTCTGAAGCACAAGCGGAAGCGCGCCTTCTAATGCTTGCTGCTCAGAACATTTTGAACCCGAAAGACGGCAAACCGGTTGTAACTCCATCCCAGGATATGGTTTTAGGAAACTATTACTTAACACTGGAACGTAAAGGAGCTACTGGTGAAGGAGCTACATTCTCAGGTCCGGAAGAAGCGCTTGTCGCTTATCAGACTGGCCATGTGCATCTTCACACTAGAATTGCGATTCTTGCCGGGTCGTTGAACAACCCGACGTTTACGGAAGAACAAAACAAAATGCTTTTATTGACAAGTGTCGGTAAGATCATTTTCAATGAAATCCTTCCAAAATCGTTCCCTTATATTAACGAACCGACTGACTTCAATTTGCAGGTGGAAACACCGGCGAAATATTTCGTGTCGACTACGACAGACATCCGCACTTACATCGCGGAAGCTGAGCTAGTAACGCCGTTTAAAAAGAAAATTCTTGGAGAAATCATTGCAGAAGTCTTCAAACGCTTCCACATTACTGAAACTTCAAGAATGCTTGACCGCATGAAGAGTCTTGGGTTCAAATATTCGACTCAAGCTGGTATTACGGTCGGCGTTGCAGATATCGTAGTACTTCCTGATAAAGGCGAAATCCTGGTTGAAGCACAGGCGAATGTAGATAAAGTGATGAAGCAATTCCGTCGTGGTCTGATCACGGAAGAAGAGCGCTATTCACGCGTCATCTCGTATTGGAGCAGCGCGAAAGATGTTATTCAGGAAAAACTGATGGCATCTCTTGATAAGCTCAACCCGATTTATATGATGAGCGACTCCGGTGCCCGGGGTAACGCATCCAACTTTACCCAGCTTGCGGGTATGCGCGGATTGATGGCCAACCCGGCTGGACGCATCATCGAGTTGCCGATCAAGTCTTCATTCCGTGAAGGTTTGACGGTACTTGAATACTTCATCTCTACACACGGTGCACGTAAAGGGCTTGCCGATACTGCACTGAAAACAGCTGACTCAGGTTACCTGACGCGCCGTTTGGTAGACGTTGCACAAGATGCAATTGTCCGCGAAAACGACTGCGGAACTGACCGAGGCCTATTGGTGGGAGCATTGATGGAAGGGTCGGAAGTGATTGAAGAGCTGGACGAGCGTATTTTGGGCCGTCACGCGAAGAAAACCATCCGCCACCCGGAAACAAAAGAAGTTATTGTAGCGAAGGACGAATTGATTACACAAGATTTGACGCGCTTGATTGTTGAAGCTGGAATCAAAGAAGTGACAATCCGCTCAGCGTTTACATGTAATACGAAACACGGCGTTTGTAAGAAATGCTACGGAACGAACTTGGCGACTGGCGACGAAGTTGAAGTGGGCGAAGCAGTTGGTATCATTGCGGCTCAGTCAATCGGAGAACCAGGAACTCAGCTTACGATGCGTACATTCCATACAGGCGGGGTAGCTGGAGACGATATTACACAAGGTCTTCCGCGTATCCAGGAAATTTTCGAATCGCGGAATCCGAAAGGGCAAGCGGTCATTTCTGAAATCAACGGTACAGTTACCGAAGTGGATGAAATCCGTGAAGGCCAGAAGGAAATCACGATTCAAGGTGACGTTGAGACACGTAAATACTTGGCACCTTATAATGCCCGCCTTAAAGTGCACGTGGATGACGTCATCCGCCGCGGCGAAGTATTGACGGATGGTTCAATTGATCCGAAACAATTACTGCAAGTAAAAGACGTTCAATCTGTCCAAGTTTATTTGTTGAAAGAAGTTCAAAAAGTATATCGCATGCAAGGCGTTGAAATCGGCGATAAGCACGTGGAAGTTATGGTTCGCCAAATGTTCCGTAAAGTCCGTGTGATTGAAGCTGGAGACACTGAATTGCTGCCAGGATCACTTTTGGATATTCACCAATTCACTGAAGCCAACGTAAAAGCAGTGCTTGAAGGCAATTTGCCTGCTACAAGCCGCCCAGTTATTCTGGGTATCACAAAAGCTTCTCTTGAAACAGAATCATTCCTATCAGCTGCGTCATTCCAGGAAACGACTCGCGTCTTAACGGATGCGGCGATCAAAGGGAAGCGCGATGAGCTGCTTGGACTGAAAGAGAACGTCATTATCGGCAAACTTGTTCCAGCTGGAACAGGGATGCAGCGCTACCGCCAAATCAGGATTGCGCAAGCTGAAAAAAAGGCTCAGCAAGAGATTGTCGGAAGCGAATCATAATTTAATCTGATTCCGGAGAGTGCTTGAATACTCTCCGGGATTTTTTTAAGAAGACTGTTGACACTAGAACCTATGAATGATAACATGTTGAGGGTTGATGGTTTAGCGCTCTGGAACTTTGAGGATATTTAATATTCAACAACAAAGTGAACCAGGCATGCAAAGCAATCATCGGTATAAAGCAAACAGTAAAAGCATTAAAAAGCGGCATTGTCCAAGAAGCAATAGTGGCAACAGACGCGGTTGATCGAATGGCCGGACAGATTATTGAGCCAGCAAAAGACAAAGGCATTTCGATCGAATTTGCAGATTCACGATTAAAGCTTGGCAAAGTATATGGCATTCATGCCGATGCAGCTGCTGTGGCGATTACTGGATACCAGTTTTTGTGTAGAAAACACAAAGACTTTGTTTTTACCCAAAAAATGAACCACCTGGATATGTGGTATTAGAACACCTTTTGAGAGGAGGAAAAAATCGATGCCTACAATTAACCAATTAGTTAACAATCCCCGTAAACCGAAAAGCACGAAATCAGGCTCACCAGCGTTGAACAAAGGGTATAACAGCTTTAAAAAGTCTCAGACTAACGTAAGCTCACCTCAAAAACGTGGAGTTTGTACTCGTGTTGGTACTATGACACCGAAAAAACCTAACTCCGCATTACGTAAATATGCGCGTGTACGGTTGACAAACCAAATTGAGGTCAATGCATATATCGGCGGCGAAGGCCACAACCTTCAAGAGCACAGTGTAGTTCTTCTTCGCGGCGGACGCGTAAAAGATTTACCTGGTGTGCGTTACCATATCGTACGTGGAGCACTTGATACTGCTGGAGTTAACGGCCGTATGCAAGGACGTTCTAAATACGGAACAAAACGACCAAAAGTAAAAAAATAAAAAGTTAAAATAACGAAGTGATTTCGTTGAAAGGAGGAACATACATGCCTCGTAAAGGTCCTGTAGCTAAACGTGACGTGTTGCCAGATCCAATTTATAATTCGAAATTGGTGACACGCTTAATTAATAAAATGATGGTTGACGGAAAAAGAGGTACTTCACAAAAGATTCTATACGGAGCGTTCGAACTAGTTAAAGAACGCAGCGGTAAAGATCCGATTGAAGTATACGAACAAGCATTGACTAACGTTATGCCGGTTCTTGAAGTTCGCGCACGCCGTGTCGGTGGAGCAAACTACCAAGTACCAGTTGAAGTTCGTCCAGAGCGCCGTACAACTTTAGGTCTTCGCTACCTTGTAAACTATTCACGTCTTCGTGGAGAGAAAACAATGGAAGAGCGTTTGGCTAATGAAATTTTAGACGCTGCCAACAACACTGGAGCAGCTGTTAAAAAACGTGAAGATATCCACAAAATGGCGGAAGCAAACAAAGCGTTTGCTCATTATCGCTGGTAATTTCTTTCGAGATGTTTACATCTTAATCCGAAACGGAAGGAGAAAGACAACATGGCTAGAGAGTTCTCCTTAGACAAAACACGTAATATCGGGATCATGGCACACATAGATGCTGGTAAAACGACTACTACGGAGCGTATTTTATATTACACTGGTAAAATACACAAAATTGGGGAAACGCATGAAGGCGCTTCTCAAATGGACTGGATGGAGCAAGAGCAAGAACGTGGCATCACAATCACTTCTGCTGCTACAACAGCTTCATGGAAAAACCACCGTGTTAACATCATCGATACTCCTGGACACGTAGATTTCACAGTTGAAGTTGAACGTTCATTGCGAGTTCTTGATGGAGCTGTTACAGTTCTTGACGCTCAATCAGGTGTTGAGCCACAGACTGAAACGGTTTGGCGCCAAGCTACAACATACGGAGTTCCTCGTATCGTATTCATTAACAAAATGGATAAAATCGGTGCTGACTTCTTATATTCTGTAGGCACATTGCATGACCGCTTACAGGCAAACGCTCACCCGATCCAATTGCCAATCGGCGCTGAAGATGACTTCTCTGCAATCATTGATTTGGTTGAAATGAAAGCTAGTTTCTACGCGAACGATTTGGGAACTGAAATCACTGAAGGTGAAATTCCAGAAGAATACAAAGAGCTTGCCGAAGAATGGCACACTAAATTAGTGGAAGCTGTTGCTGAGCTTGATGAAGACTTGATGGAAAAATACCTTAGCGGCGAAGAAATCACTGTTGACGAACTTAAAGCGGGAATCCGTAAAGGAACGTTGGATGTTGAGTTCTATCCTGTGGTTTGCGGAACTGCATTTAAAAACAAAGGGGTTCAATTGATGCTTGATGCAGTAATTGACTACCTACCATCTCCATTGGACGTACCGCCAATGACTGGCGTTCTTCCGGATTCAGACGAAGAGGTATTGCGCAAACCTAGCGAAGACGAGCCATTCTCTGCACTAGCGTTTAAAGTAATGACAGATCCATACGTAGGGAAATTGACTTTCTTCCGTGTGTATTCTGGAACTCTTAAATCTGGTTCTTATGTACAGAACTCTTCTAAAGGCAAGCGTGAGCGCGTAGGACGTATCCTGCAAATGCACGCCAACTCCCGTGAAGAGATCGCTGAAGTATTTTGTGGAGATATCGCTGCTGCGATCGGTTTGAAAGATACATCGACAGGTGATACATTGTGTGACGAGAAAGCCCAAGTAATCCTTGAGCGCATGGTCTTCCCGGAACCAGTTATCTCATTGTCAGTTGAACCGAAATCAAAAGCGGATCAAGACAAAATGGGTCAAGCCCTTGCTAAATTGCAAGAAGAGGATCCAACTTTCCGTGCGCATACTGACCAGGAAACTGGCCAAACGATCATCGCTGGTATGGGTGAACTTCACCTTGATATCCTTGTTGACCGCATGCGCCGTGAATTCAACGTAGAAGCTAACGTGGGTGCACCTCAGGTTTCATACCGTGAGACATTCCGCAATACTGCTAAAGTTGAAGGCAAGTTCGTCCGCCAATCTGGTGGACGCGGACAATTCGGACACGTTTGGATTGAATTCTCTCCAAACGAAGAAGGAGCAGGTTTTGAATTTGAAAATGCTGTCGTTGGTGGTGTTGTTCCACGTGAATACATCCCAGCTGTTGAAGCGGGTCTGCGCGACTCTCTAGACAACGGTGTTATCGCCGGATATCCATTGATCGATATCAAAGCTAAATTGTACGATGGTTCTTACCATGACGTCGACTCGAATGAAATGGCATTTAAAGTTGCTGCATCTATGGCTCTTAAAAATGCTATCTCTAAAGTCAACCCGGTTCTTCTTGAGCCAATCATGCGCGTCGAGGTTGTTATTCCTGAGGAATACCTTGGGGATATCATGGGTGACATTACGTCACGCCGCGGCCGCGTAGAAGGTATGGACGCTCGCGGAAACGCGCAAGTGGTCCGTTCAATGGTACCTCTTGCTCAAATGTTCGGATATGCAACTTCATTGCGTTCTAACACGCAAGGCCGTGGTGTGTTCTCAATGCACTTCGATCACTATGAAGAAGTTCCGAAATCAATTTCTGAAGAAATTATCAAAAAAAATAAAGGTCAATAATTGAATTTTGATCTTTAATAAAGTATAAATAGTTTGTATGTCAGGAATAATAGGGCCCTATTATTCCGGCACTTCAAACTACCGAATAACTTACATTTTGAGGAGGATTTTTCTAATGGGTAAAGCTAAATTTGATCGTTCTAAAACACACGCGAATATTGGTACAATTGGTCACGTCGATCATGGTAAAACAACTTTGACTGCTGCAATCGCTACAGTTCTAGCTAAAAAATCAGGCGGGGAAGCTCGTTCTTACGCTCAAATCGACAACGCACCTGAAGAAAAAGAACGCGGTATCACAATCAATACTTCACACGTTGAGTATGAAACTGATGCTCGCCATTACGCACACGTTGATTGCCCTGGACACGCCGATTATGTTAAAAACATGATCACTGGTGCTGCTCAAATGGACGGCGGGATTCTAGTAGTATCTGCTGCTGACGGCCCAATGCCACAAACTCGTGAGCACATCCTTCTTTCACGCCAAGTTGGTGTTCCTTACCTAGTTGTATTCATGAACAAATGCGATATGGTAGATGACGAAGAACTTCTTGAACTAGTTGAAATGGAAGTCCGCGACCTTCTATCAGAATATGACTTCCCTGGCGATGACATTCCTGTCATCAAAGGTTCAGCTCTTAAAGCTCTTGAAGGCGAGCCAGAATGGGAAGAAAAAATCGTTGAATTGATGGATGCAGTTGATAGCTATATCCCAACACCACCACGTGATACTGACAAGCCATTCATGATGCCTGTTGAGGATGTATTCTCAATCACTGGCCGTGGTACGGTTGCTACTGGACGCGTTGAACGCGGACAAATCAAAATCGGTGACAACGTTGATATCATCGGTCTTACTGAAGAACCAAAATCTACAACTGTAACAGGTGTAGAAATGTTCCGTAAATTGCTTGACTATGCTGAAGCTGGCGACAACATCGGTGCACTTCTTCGCGGGGTTTCTCGTGACGACGTACAACGTGGACAAGTATTGGCTAAACCAGGCACAATCACTCCACACACTGAGTTCAAAGCAGAAGTTTATGTTCTTTCAAAAGAAGAGGGTGGCCGTCACACGCCATTCTTCACAAACTACCGCCCACAGTTCTACTTCCGTACAACTGACGTAACTGGCGTTTGTAACCTTCCTGAAGGCGTTGAAATGGTTATGCCTGGAGACAATATCGAAATGATCGTTTCTCTAATCTCTCCTATCGCACTTGAAGAAGGAACTAAGTTCTCTATCCGTGAGGGTGGACGTACTGTAGGCGCTGGCGTAGTTGCAACTATCACTAAATAATTTTCGCTAAGCGTAAATCCCCTGCTCATTTTAATGAGCAGGGGATTTTTTTATGGGCAGATTTTCTGTCTGTTTCCCCGTTGTATGAGGTATGTAATATATTGCATTCAAAATATTTTTTAGATTTTTTTAAATCTGTAAAACCCTTGGTACGACAACAATGAAAACGGATACATAAATTATTAATATTCTAAATAAACTAAAAACTATCAAAATCTTGATTGACACCCGCTAGGATAGGCGATATGATAACAACAATTTACTAAAAGAAAGCAAATACAGCGAACAATCAATAAAATATTTTGAAGAAAGAAGTGGGCGGCATGGGCGAACAGATGATTTATTTGAATGGTGAGTTTGTAAAAAAAGAAGATGCTAAAGTTTCGGTTTACGATCATGGGTTTTTATACGGAGACGGTGTATTCGAAGGGATTCGTTCATACAACGGAAACGTATTTCGATTAGAGGAGCATTTAGAACGTCTTTACGATTCAGCTAAATCGGTTATGCTCGAAATTCCTCATACTTTTGAAGAGTTGACAAATATTGTGACAGAAACATTGCGCCGCAACGAATTAAGAGATGCCTATATCCGACTGGTCGTTTCCAGAGGAGCCGGAAACTTAGGACTGGATCCTCTAAGCTGTCCAAGGCCGAGCGTGATTGTCATTGCGGAAGCTTTATCGTTATTCCCAAAAGCGTTGTATGAGACAGGAATTGAAATAGTATCGGTAGCTACACGGCGCAGCCGTTCAGACGTCTTAAGCCCAAAAGTGAAGTCACTCAATTACATGAATAATATCTTGGTTAAAATAGAAGCCAACCTGGCGGGTGTACCGGAAGCCCTTATGCTGAACGATCAAGGTTATGTGGCGGAAGGCTCCGCTGATAACATCTTTATCGTCCGCAAGAACAAACTGCTTACGCCTCCGGGCTATGTAGGTGCCTTAGAAGGCATAACGCGAAATGCCATCATGGAAGTTGCGAATGAAAAAGGGTATGACATGCAAGAAGCTGTTTTCACCAGACATGATGTTTATGTAGCCGACGAAGTATTCCTGACCGGAACAGCAGCGGAAGTCATCGCAGTAGTGAAAGTAGATGGACGGGTGATCGGAGAAGGTGTACCGGGTCCGGTTACAAACGATTTGCTTTGTTCATTCAGGCAGCTTGTGCAGGAAGACGGAGTCAAAGTATATGCTGATCAATTAAATGCGGTATGACAAAAATTTATAAAACAATTCAATGACGAGGTTAAAGTAAACGGAATAGGTATTCACAGAGAGCCGGTATTGGTGGAAGCCGGCAATACTATCGTTTTACGACATCCCCTCTGAGTGGAGTGCTGAACGGCTTCGGCCAAATAGGTATTCCCGGTGTCCAGCTAAGCAGTGGGCATCGTTATCAAAGGATAAGCAAAGCTTATCCATGAGGCTGCAGTTGTGCAGTGAACTAGGGTGGTACCATGAAGCATTTTCATCCCTATGCAAAGAACATGTTTCTTTGCATAGGGATGAAAATGCTTTTTTTTATTTCACCGAAGACATAATCCAAAAGGAGGCGGACAGATTGGGAGTAAATGTGGAAGTAAGAGAAGTGGTTGAACAGAAACTGAAAGGCAGCGGTGCTGAGATCCTGATTCAATCGTTGAAAGAGCAGGGTGTCGAAGTGATCTTCGGTTACCCAGGAGGGGCCGTATTGCCAATCTATGATGCATTGCACAGAAACCCCATCCGTCACGTGCTCGCTCGGCATGAACAAGGAGCTATACACGCCGCTGAAGGATATGCAAGGGTGTCAGGGAAAACTGGCGTGGTCCTAGCGACCTCCGGACCGGGAGCGACAAATCTTGTGACTGGAATCGCTGATGCCATGCTCGATTCGCTTCCATTGGTAGTTTTCACCGGACAGGTTGCCAGTACGGTCATCGGGACGGATGCTTTTCAGGAAGCCGACATCATCGGCATCACGCAGCCGATTACGAAACACAATTACCAAGTGAAAAGTGTTGAAGATTTTCCACGGATCATCAAAGAAGCATTCTATATTGCTTCAACTGGCCGGCCTGGCCCCGTAGTGGTGGATATACCGAAAGACATTTCAAATGGACTGTTGATGAACTATATAGACGAAGAAGTTAATCTCCCAGGCTACCAGCCGACAACGCAGCCGAATTACTTGCAGATCCAAAAAGCGGCATTGGCGATAAGCAATTCAAGAAAGCCGCTGATCCTTGCGGGAGCCGGAGTCCTTGCTGCAAAAGCGGCACCGGAACTAAGAGAATTTGTGGAACGGCATAATGTGCCGATCACCAACACGTTGCTTGGTCTTGGAACCATTGATGGCAACCATAACCTATTCCTTGGAATGGCCGGGATGCACGGAACGTATACGGCGAACATGGCGATTTGTGAATGTGATGTGCTGCTGAATATCGGAGCACGATTTGATGACCGGCTGACCGGCAATCTGGCACATTTCGCACCGAATGCAAAAGTTATCCATATCGATATTGACCCTGCTGAAATCGGCAAAAATGTTCCGACTGCCATACCGATTGTCGCGGATGCAGGAGAGGCGCTGCGGGCGCTGTTAAACCAAGACTTCGAGTCGCCGGATACAGCCGAGTGGCTGGCAAGCCTAGCGTCAAATAAAACCGAATATCCATTGCAGTATAAGGCGGATAAAGAACGGGGCATCCTTCCCCAGCAAGCCATTGAATTGATTCACCGGCTGACTGGTGGAGATGCGATCGTCACCACCGACGTAGGACAGCATCAAATGTGGGCAGCGCAATATTATAAATTCAATCATCCGCATAATTGGGTGACTTCAGGCGGCTTAGGGACAATGGGCTTCGGCTTTCCGGCAGCGATCGGGGCACAGCTCGCACGGCCCGATGAAAAAGTGATTTCGATTGTCGGAGATGCCGGCTTCCAGATGACATTGCAGGAACTGTCGCTGCTGCAGGAACTGCGTCTTCCGGTAAAAGTCGTCATCATGAATAACCGGAGCCTTGGGATGGTCAGGCAATGGCAGGAAACATTTTACGAAGAACGCTATTCCCAATCGCTGATCCACGTGCAACCTGATTTTGTGAAGATGGCTGAAGCGTATGACATCGCAGGATATAAAGTGGAAACGTTGGAACAGGCTGAAGCGGTTTTCAAAGAGGCATTTGAATCTGATGAGCCGTGTTTGATCGATTGCCGGACCGTGCAGATGGAAAACGTGTATCCGATGGTAGCACCAGGCAAGGGGCTCAATGAAATGATCGGGGTGAAGAGCGAATGAAGCGGGTTATAACCACAACAGTAATCAACCAAAGCGGCGTTTTAAACCGCGTGACGGGTTTATTGATGAAACGGCAGTTTAATATTGAAAGCATTTCGGTGGGCCATACGGAACAGCCGGGAATGTCGAAAATGACGTTTGTGGTCAATGTTGAGGATGCCGGCAAGCTGGAGCAATTGCTGAAGCAGCTCCAAAAACAGATTGATGTGATCAAAGTCAACGACATCACCGACAAGGCGATGGTCATGAGGGAACTGGCAATTGTCAAAGTGGTTTCTCCACCGGCTGTCAGAAACGAGCTTTACGCAATTGTCGAACCTTTCCGGGCGACGGTAGTGGATATGAGCAAAAACGTCACCACGTTCCAAGTGGCAGGCGACCCGGAGAAAATCGAGGCTTTTATCGATCTGATGAGGCCTTACGGCATTAAAGAAGTGACGCGGACAGGTGTTTCCGCTTTTGTTAGAGAAACCCAAAAAACGCCCGCAGCTCAATTATCGATTCTGTAAAACAAAAACCGAGGAGGAATTTAAAAATGGCGAAAATGTATTATAACCAAGATGTTAACGAACAGGTATTAAAAGGACGGACAATTGCGGTGATCGGATACGGATCACAAGGGCATGCACACGCGCAGAACTTAAAGGATTCAGGATTCGAGGTTGTTGTCGGAGTAAGACCCGGAAAATCATTCGACCAAGCGCAGGAGGATGGCATGAAAGTAGCTACTGTAGCAGAAGCGGCGGAAGCGGCAGATGTCATCATGGTATTGGTGCCGGATGAGCGCCAGACACAAGTTTATAACGACGAAATCAAACCGGCATTGAAAGCTGGAAAGTCACTGGTTTTCGCACACGGCTTTAATGTTCATTTCAACCAAATCGTCGCTCCGAAAGACGTGGATGTGTTCCTGGTAGCACCAAAAGGGCCCGGCCATCTTGTGCGCCGCACATACGAATCAGGTGCTGGCGTTCCCGCATTGATCGCGATCCATCAAGATGTATCGGGGCAAGCGCAGGAAACGGCGTTGGCTTACGCGAAAGGCATCGGTGCAACGCGTGCGGGTGTTCTTGAGACAACATTCAAGGAAGAGACGGAAACGGATTTGTTCGGAGAGCAGGCCGTGTTATGCGGCGGCGTGACGTCGCTGGTGAAAGCTGGATTTGAAACATTGGTGGAAGCGGGCTATCAGCCAGAAGTGGCGTACTTCGAATGTATGCACGAATTAAAGCTGATTGTCGACTTGATGTATGAAGGCGGATTATCGGGTATGCGTTATTCAATCTCCGATACAGCGCAATGGGGAGACTTCGTATCTGGACCGCGTATCGTTGATGCAGATACAAAAGCCCGCATGAAAGATGTATTAACGGATATCCAGACTGGCAAGTTCGCCAAAGGCTGGTTGCTTGAGAACCAATTAAACCGTCCGGAATTCACAGCAATTGAAAAATCGGAAGAAAATCACCAAATTGAACAAGTAGGACGCGAATTGCGCGCCATGATGCCATTTGTCAATGAAGGGAAAAAAACAAAGGAAAAAGAGGTGGTCGCCAGTGCGCAAAATTGACATCTTTGATACGACGCTAAGAGACGGTGAACAATCGGCAGGCATCAACTTGAATACCGCTGAGAAAATCGAAATCGCCCGCCAACTTGAACGTTTTGGCGCGACGATCATTGAGTCAGGATTCCCAGCAGCCTCTCCGGGAGATTTCGACGCTGTGCAGCGCATTGCGGGCACGGTGAAAAATTCCATTGTTACAGGACTGGCGCGTTCGGTTGAAAGCGACATTTCAAGAGCTTGGGAAGCGCTGAAAGGCGGCGAACAGCCGCATGTCCATATTTTCATAGCGACTTCTCCGATCCATATGGAACATAAATTGATGAAAACGCCGGAACAAGTGATGGAAACGGCTATTGCATCTGTAAAATACGCGAAAAAATTCTTCCCGCTGGTCCAATGGTCGGCGGAAGATGCTTCAAGGTCCGACCCGGAATTTTTGGTCCGCATCATCCGCAAAGTCATCGAAGCGGGAGCGACCACGATCAACCTGCCGGATACAGTCGGATACGCCACGCCAGCTGAATACGGCGCCATGTTCAAATACGTGACGGAAAATGTCATCGGCATCGAAAACGTCAAATTATCGGCGCATTGCCATAATGACTTGGGGATGGCGACAGCGAATACGCTGGCAGCAATCGAAAATGGAGCGACTCAGGTGGAAGGGACGATCAACGGCATCGGTGAGCGCGCAGGCAACGTGGCGTTGGAAGAAATTGCAGTTGCCCTTCATATCCGCAAACAAATTTACGAGATTGAGACCGGCATCCAGTTGAAGGAAATCAAGCGCACAAGCCAATTGGTCAGCCAATTGACGGGCAGCTTGATTCAGCCTAATAAAGCGGTGGTCGGTAAGAATGCCTTTGCGCATGAATCCGGCATCCACCAGGACGGCATGCTGAAAAACCCATTGACCTACGAAATTATTACGCCAGAATTGATCGGCGATGCATCGACGCAATTGGTGCTTGGCAAACATTCCGGCAGACACGCTTTCAAAGACCGTGCTATCAAGATGGGCTTTGAATTAAGCGATGAAAAATTGAACAAAGCTTTTGTGGAATTCAAGAAACTGGCCGACAGCAAAAAAGAAATTGTCGAAGACGATTTGTTCGTCTTGCTGACTGATCAGCAAATAAACGATAAAGAAGTTCCGGTCTATGAACTGGAAAGTGTGCAAGTGCATTACGGCACAGCGAACATTCCGACTGCTACAGCTTCCGCGTATAAGCCGGATGGCGAACTGATACGGGATTCGGCAACAGGCGCCGGTTCGGTAGAAGCGATATTCAATAGCTTGGAACGGCTGGTGGCAGGTAAAGTCCACATTCTGGATTACCGGGTGACGTCGATCGGCAAAGGCCGCGATGCATTAGGTGAAGCAGTCATCAACATGACGTATAACGGCGAAACAGTGACCGGGCGTGACGTAGCGCAGGATGTACTGGAAGCGACGGCGAAAGCGTATTTGAACGCAGTGAACCGCCAATTGGTAAAGGCGGGGCAAAAACTCAGTGTCGCAGCAAGGTGACCCACAACACGATTGAAAGAGGAGGAATTTTCATGGAGAAAACAATAGCGGTATTGCCAGGAGACGGAATCGGACCAGAAGTGACAGAGGCGGCGGTGAAAGTGCTGCAATCCATTGCAATGCGCTATGGCCATACGTTCCACTTGAAGCAAGCATTGATTGGCGGAAGTGCAGTGGACGCGCATAATAATCCGCTGCCGGAAGAAACGGTGGCTATATGTGAAGCGAGCGATGCTATTCTTCTAGGGGCAGTCGGTGGAGTGAAATGGGATAGCCATCCAGCTCATCTGCGTCCGGAAAAAGGCTTGCTGAACATCCGCAAGCATTTTGATTTATTCGCTAACATCCGCCCCGTTAAAGCGGTGCCGGCATTGCTTGGGTCTTCTCCATTAAAAGAAGAGGTCGCGAAAGATGTGGACATGGTCATCGTCCGCGAATTGACAGGCGGTCTTTACTTCGCTGAACCGAAACGCCGCTCTGAAAAATCGGCTGTTGATACATTGGTGTATACGCGCCGGGAAATCGAGCGGATTGTCGACCAAGCATTCGAAATCGCCCGTGGGCGCAGAGGCAAAGTGACTTCGGTCGATAAAGCGAACGTCCTTGAAACGAGCAAATTATGGCGTGAAGTTGTGGAAGAGCGGAAAGCAGCTTATCCGGACGTCGAAGTCGAGCATATGCTGGTCGATTCGGCCGCGATGAAATTGATCACTGATCCGCGCCGCTTTGACGTGGTTGTGACAGAGAATATGTTCGGCGACATCTTAAGCGATGAAGCGTCGGTCATCACAGGATCGCTTGGCATGCTGCCATCAGCGAGCGTCCGCACAGACGGCTTCGGCTTATACGAACCGGTACACGGATCAGCTCCAGATATCGCTGGGCAGAATAAAGCCAACCCGTCAGCAGCGATCTTGTCAGTCGCCATGATGCTCCGCCATTCGTTCGGCCTCCATTCAGAAGCTTCGGCAATTGAAGAAGCGGTAATGGGCGTGCTGGAAGATGGTTATTGCACAGGGGATTTGACGACAGCCGGCAAACGGACCGTTTCCACGGAAGCTTTTGTGACGAAAGTCATCGAAGAAGTAGAACGGGAATTTGTATCTGAACACATCATGTATTCTTACGTTTAAGCAAAGGAGCGTGCGCACGATGGCAAAAACGATTATTGAAAAGATTTGGGAACAGCATATCGTCTATGAAGAGGCGGGAAAGCCGGACCTTTTATATATCGACCTTCATTTATTGCATGAAGTCACTTCACCGCAGGCGTTCGAAGGGCTGCGGCTGAATGGCCGCAAAGTACGCAGGCCGGATTTATGCTTTGCGACGATGGACCACAATGTGCCGACGCGCAACCGCGATCAAATCACCGATCCGATTTCGCGCAAGCAGATTGCCACTTTACAGCAAAACTGCGATGAATTCGGTGTGCCGCTGGCGGGCATCAACCATCCCGATCAAGGCATCGTCCACGTCATCGGACCGGAGCTTGGGCTGACCCAGCCGGGCAAGACGATTGTTTGCGGCGATAGCCATACGTCGACACACGGCGCTTTCGGTGCATTGGCGTTCGGCATCGGCACAAGTGAAGTTGAACACGTGTTATCAACACAGACTTTATGGCAATCAAAGCCTAAAACGATGGAAATCCGCATCGACGGTGAACTCGGATTCGGCGTTTCTTCAAAGGATGTCATCTTAGCCATCATTGCAAAATTCGGCATCGACATGGGAACGGGGCATATCGTCGAGTACACGGGCGATGCCATCCGCAAATTGTCGATGGAAGAGCGCATGACGATCTGCAATATGTCGATTGAAGCGGGAGCGCGCGCTGGACTGATCAGCCCGGACGACACGACGATTGAATACTTGAGAGGCCGCCGCCACGTGCCGCAAGACGAGGCGTTTGAAGAAGCGGCTGCGAAATGGCTGGAGTTGGCGACAGATGAAGAGGCGCAATACGATGTGTCGCTTTCCATCCACGCCGATGAAATCTCGCCGTTCGTCACTTGGGGCACCAATCCTTCGATGGGTTCAGGAATTTCAGGTCATGTGCCGTTTGCTGCGGATTACGAAGAACAGGAAGACCGGGACGCGCTGAAACAGGCTTTGGACTATATGCACCTCGAAGAAGGGGCTGCATTGTCGTCGATTCCTATCCAACACGTCTTTATCGGTTCCTGCACGAATGCACGCTTAGGTGATTTGCGGGCAGCTAGCGCCATTGTAGAAGGCCGTACAGTTCATCCATCGGTGACGGCGATTGTCGTGCCGGGGTCGGAAACAGTGAAGCGTGCTGCAGAAGAGGAAGGGCTTGATAAAATCTTCCTGGCAGCCGGCTTTGAATGGCGCGAAACGGGATGCAGTATGTGCCTGGCGATGAACGAAGATTCTGTTCCGGCAGGAGAACGCTGCGCCTCCACTTCCAACCGGAATTTTGAAGGGCGCCAAGGAGCGGGTTCAATGACTCACCTCGTCAGCCCAGTGATGGCTGCTGCTGCTGCAATTGAAGGGCATTTGACAGATGTCCGGAATTATATGAAAGAACCTGTACCGAGTGCCTAACATCAATGGAAAAGGAGGCTGCTAGCAATGAAGCCCATCAACCACATCAATAGCGTCGTAACCCCTTTAGAACGCAAAAATGTCGACACCGACCAAATCATTTCGAAAGAGTTTCTGAAGCGCATTGAACGCACCGGGTTCGGCAAGTATTTATTCTACCACTGGCGATTCCGTCCGGATGGTGCACCGGAAGAGGGCTTCGTCCTGAACGATCCGCGTTTCAAAGGCTCCGAAATTCTGGTCGCACAAGAAAACTTCGGCTGCGGCTCCTCACGCGAGCATGCCCCATGGGCGATTCAAGATTACGGGTTCAACGTCGTCATCGCGCCGAGCTTTGCGGATATCTTCTATAATAATTGTGTCAAAAACGGCATTTTGCCAATCCGTTTGGCGCATGCGGAAGTGGACGAGCTGATTCAAAAAGGCAAGCGCGAACCCTACCGGCTGGAAGTCGATTTAGAGGCACAGACCGTAGTAGGCCAGGATGGCAGCCGCTATTCTTTCACGATTGATCCGTATTGGAAAGAGATGCTGCTCAAAGGCTGGGACGAGATTGCGCTGACATTCCAATTTGAATCGCATATTACGGCATATGAAGCAAAACAAGGCGTGTAACATTCTACTATTACAAGAGGAGATGATCTGCTTGGGAATTCGTACAGCACAGTAGGCTTATTTAATGCATTCGAGAGGCTGGCGCCGATTGTCCATCGTACGCCGTGCAAGCAATCCAGTACGCTGAATGCCATCACAGGCAGCGAAGTTTCATTGAAGCTGGAGAACTTGCAGAAAACAGGTTCGTTCAAAGTCCGCGGCGCGTTCAATAAAATCAGCCAGATGACGGAATTGGAATGCGCGCGGGGAATCATCGCCGCTTCGGCCGGCAACCACGCGCAAGGTGTGGCGCTGGCAGGACGCGAAAAGGGAGTGCAGGTGACGGTGTTCATGCCTGAAGGCACTCCGGAAACGAAAGTGATGGCGACACGACAATACGGTGCCCAAGTCAAAATTGTCGGCAAAAACTTCGAAGAAGCATACGCAGAAGCGAAGAGGGAGCAATTGGCGACCCTTGCGGCGTTTGTCCATCCGTTTGACGATTTGGCGATCATTGAAGGGCAGGCGACTGTTGCGATGGAGATGATGCAGCAATGCCCCGACCTGGATACAATCGTCGTGCCAGCAGGCGGCGGAGGCCTGCTGGCAGGGACAGCTATCGCCGCAAAGCTGATGCGGCCGGAAATCCGGGTCATCGGCGTCCAGGCACGGGCAGCTTCCGCTATCGCCTCAATTTTCCATGGCACCAATAATACGGCGGTGCCATTTCTGCCGACCATGGCGGAAGGCATCAAAGTAAAAGAGCCGGGAAAATTGACGACGAAAATCATCCAGGCTTATGTAGATGACGTCATCACTGTCAGTGAACAGGAAATCGCCTCGGCTATCCTATTTATGCTTGAACGTGAAAAGATGCTTGTCGAAGGAGCGGGAGCAGCGGCGGTGGCTGCAGTGCTCAACCGGCATCTGCCATTTGATTCGGCGCGCACAGGCGTCATTGTCAGCGGCGGCAATTTCGACATCGGGAAACTCGAAGAATGCAGAAAAACTGCTACTGATATCGGTACGGCAAGTTCTTATTAATAGTAGAAGCCCTTTGCTATCCAGCAAAGGGTTTTTTGTTGGGCTGCAAAAAAAGCGGAATTTTCAGTATCAAGCCAATGCGCGCAGAGCTGTTGACATCCTTTTAGAGATTTGTTAATTTAATAAAGTGCTTTAACGCTTTAGCAAACTAAAGGAGAATCCATAAATGAATGCAGTAATGATTGCCGTAATTATTATGCTTGTCTTGAGCCTCCTCCGCGTCAACGTCGTGTTCGCGTTGCTGATCGGGGCATTGGCGGGAGGGCTCGCTGGAAACTTGTCATTTGCAGAAACGATCACCGCTTACACCGATGGACTCGGAGCGGGGGCGACCATCGCGCTCAGCTACGCCATGCTTGGCGGATTCGCAGTCGCGATTTCGCGCACAGGAATTCCGGAATTGCTGGTGGCAGGCGTCTTGAAGCTCGTCAATAAAGAAGGAGAAGCGACGCGGGAAAATCTAGCGAAAGCATTGATCATCTTTGCGCTGCTGGTGATGGCTATCTTTTCACAAAACCTCATCCCGATTCACATCGCCTTTATCCCATTATTGGTGCCGCCGATTCTGCACATCCTGAATGAGCTGCGCATCGATCGCCGTTTGATTGCTACCGTACTTACTTTCGGTTTGACTGCGCCATATATTTTGCTGCCATATGGCTTCGGGCTGATTTTCCATGAAATTGTTGCAACGCAGATGGAGCTTGCGGGATTGCCGATCGATATGGCGGATATTCCGAAAGCGATGGCGATTCCGGTTGCCGGCATGGCACTCGGCTTGATCATCGCCGTGTTCATCGCTTACCGCAAGCCGCGTGATTATCACACCGATTATAATACTATAGAAGAAACTCGTACGAAAAAAGCATCGAAGAAAGATATCATCGTAACGATTTTGGCTTTGGCTGCCGCGCTTTACGGACAGATCGAGACCGAGTCGATGATTATCGGTGCGCTGGCCGGTATTCTTGTGCTGTATATCTTCGGAGCCATGAAATGGCGCGACGCTGACGATGTGCTGACAGCCGGCATGCGCATGATGGCCTTTATCGGCTTTGTCATGATCTCGGCGAATGGTTTTGCTTCCGTCATCCAAGCGACTGGCGCCATTGAGCCGCTGGTGGCAAGCGCCTCTGATTTATTCAATGGCAATAAAGGGGCTGCCGCCCTCGCGATGCTCATCATCGGTCTCGTCGTCACAATGGGCATCGGCTCATCATTCGCTACCATTCCGATCATCGCTGCCATCTTCGTGCCGCTCAGCATGGAGTTCGGCTTCTCGACGCTGGCGATCATCGCACTGATCGGCACGGCTGGGGCGCTCGGCGACGCCGGGTCTCCAGCATCCGATTCGACGCTCGGCCCAACAGCCGGACTGAACGTCGACGGACAGCATAACCACATCTGGGATACATGCGTGCCAACGTTCATCCATTACAATATTCCGCTCGTTGTGTTTGGCTGGATTGCCATTATGCTGCTTGCTTAAAGGCGAATGTTCGGACTATTATCGTATAGGTTGTATAAAGGAAAAATCCTGTTATAATAAAAAAAGCGAATCAGAAAGAATTTCGTGGAAAGCCTTGCGGAATTCTTTTTTCTTTTGTATAATGGTGAATGTTGGTCTTTGACTGCGATGAAGCGAGAGGTTACCGATACACCCGGCCGCTTTGCCATGGCGAGTGATTGGAAAATTTTCGTGGAGAATGTCTATCCAAAATAGGCGAAAGGGAGGGAAAATAATGGCAAAACAAAAAATTCGTATCCGTTTAAAAGCATATGATCATAGAATCCTAGATCAGTCTGCTGAGAAAATTGTAGAAACAGCTAAACGTTCAGGCGCTAGCGTATCGGGTCCGATACCATTGCCGACGGAAAAGTCGATCTACACAATCTTGCGTGCTGTCCATAAGTACAAAGATTCTCGTGAGCAATTTGAAATGCGCACACACAAACGTCTAATCGATATCGTTAACCCGACACCACAAACTGTCGATGCGTTGATGAAACTTGATTTACCGTCAGGCGTTGACATTGAAATTAAACTTTAATCGGTGAACGAAATAGAAAAAACACAAAAATTGCAGGAGGTGTGACAACATGACCAAAGGAATCTTAGGTAGAAAAATCGGTATGACGCAAGTTTTTGCTGAGAACGGTGATTTAATCCCTGTAACTGTAGTTGAGGCGGCTCCAAACGTAGTGCTTCAAAAGAAAACAGTTGAGGTTGACGGCTACGAAGCAATCCAATTAGGTTTTGAAGACAAGCGCGAAAAGCTTTCTAACAAACCTTCTAAAGGACACGTAGCAAAAGCGAACACTGCTCCTAAGCGCTTCATTCGCGAACTTCGCAATGTAAACTTAGCTGATTACGAGATTGGTCAAGAAGTCAAAGTAGATGTATTCGCAGAAGGCGATATCGTAGATGTCACTGGAACAACAAAAGGTAAAGGTTTCCAAGGTGTTATTAAACGCCACGGACAATCCCGCGGACCAATGTCCCACGGATCACGTTACCACCGTCGTCCAGGTTCGATGGGCCCGGTTGCCCCTAACCGCGTTTTCAAACAGAAGAAATTACCTGGTCAAATGGGTGGAACGACAATTACGATCCAAAACCTTGAAATCGTCAAGGTTGATGTGGAACGCAACTTGCTTCTAATCAAAGGTAATGTTCCTGGTTCACGCA
Source organism: Planococcus sp. TJ-301 (assembly GCF_058268475.1). Taxonomy (NCBI): domain Bacteria; kingdom Bacillati; phylum Bacillota; class Bacilli; order Caryophanales; family Caryophanaceae; genus Planococcus; species Planococcus sp. TJ-301. The sequence continues at coordinate 45,559 of NZ_JBZDOH010000006.1, forward strand.
AAGCGATGCTTCGCGTAAAAACAGCTATCAAAGCTAACTAATTATTTTTCTGAGGAAGGAGGAAACACGAATGCCTAAAGTAGCTTTATTAAATCAAACAGGTTCACAAGTTGGCGACATCGAATTGAACGACTATGTATTCGGTATCGTACCAAATGAATCAGTGTTATTTGACGCAGTTGTGATGCAGCGCGCTTCACTTCGCCAAGGTAACCATAAAGTAAAAAACCGTTCTGAAGTAGCGGGCGGTGGTAGAAAACCATGGCGTCAAAAAGGAACAGGACGTGCCCGTCAAGGTTCGATCCGTTCACCACAATGGCGCGGCGGCGGAGTTGTCTTCGGACCAACACCACGCAGCTACAGCTATAAATTGCCTAAGAAAGTACGTCGTTTAGCTCTTCGCTCTGCTCTTTCATCGACAGTGGTCGGAGAAAAATTGATGGTACTTGAAGGATTGTCATTTGACGCACCAAAAACAAAGTCATTTACACAATTGATGGGCGACCTTTCAATCGGTAAAAAAGCTTTGTTCGTAACTGCTGACCTTGATGAGAACGTAGCATTGTCTGCGCGCAACATCAAAGGCATGACAGTGGTGTCGGCAACCGGCATCAACGTATTAGACCTGCTTGGACATGACAAAATTGTTATGACTAAAGCAGCGATCGAGAAAATTGAGGAGGTGCTTAGTTAATGGAAGCACGTGATATTTTAAAGCGTCCGGTCATTACTGAGCGTTCTTCTGAAGTAATGGCAGATAAGAAGTACACTTTTGAAGTGGACACTCGCGCAAACAAAACACAAGTTAAACATGCAGTTCAGGAAATCTTCGGAGTTCAAGTTGAGAAAGTCAACATCATGAACTACAAAGGGAAATTCAAACGCATGGGCAAACACGCAGGATACACTAACAAACGCCGCAAAGCGATCGTTAAATTGACTGCTGACAGCAAAGACATCGAATTGTTCGATATTTAATTTCATATAAGTTCTTAAAGAACTACTAACGAAGGAGGGAAACAACGTGGGGATTAGAAAATATAAACCTACCACTAACGGTCGTCGTAATATGACGAGTTCGGATTTCGCTGAAATCACAACGAACAAGCCTGAAAAATCGCTTCTACAACCAGTTAGACGTAAAGGCGGCCGTAATAACCAAGGTAAAATAACTGTACGCCATCACGGTGGTGGACATAAACGCCAATACCGCGTCATCGATTTCAAACGTAACAAAGATGGCATTCCAGGACGCGTTGCTACAATCGAGTACGATCCTAACCGTTCTGCAAACATCGCATTGATCAACTACGCTGATGGAGAAAAACGTTACATCTTGGCTCCTAAAGGACTCACAGTTGGAACTCAAATCATGTCAGGCATAGAAGCTGATATCAAAGCAGGTAACGCACTGCCGTTATCAAACATCCCGATGGGTTCTACAATCCACAACATTGAATTGAAGCCAGGCGGCGGCGGACAACTTGTACGCTCTGCAGGAACTTCAGCTCAGGTATTGGGTAAAGAAGGCAAATACGTAACAGTTCGTTTGCAATCAGGCGAAGTTCGCATGATCCTTGCTACTTGCCGCGCTACTATTGGCGCTGTAGGAAACGAGCAACACGAATTGATCAACATTGGTAAAGCAGGACGTAACCGCTGGTTAGGCAAACGCCCGACAGTCCGCGGATCTGTAATGAACCCTAACGATCACCCACACGGTGGTGGTGAAGGACGTTCGCCAATCGGACGTAAATCACCAATGTCTCCATGGGGCAAACCAACTCTTGGATACAAAACGCGCAAGAAAACGAACAAGTCAGACAAGTTCATCGTGCGTCGCCGTAAAAAATAATTTGATTCCGCTACGGTTCAATGAAAGAACCGTGGTGCGATCACGAAGGGAGGACCTCAAATGGGCCGCAGCTTGAAGAAAGGACCTTTTGCTGATGATCATCTTTTGAAAAAAGTTGACGCACAAAAGGATTCTGAGAAAAAACAAGTGATTAAAACTTGGTCTCGCCGTTCTACAATTTTCCCGACATTCATCGGACTAACAATTGCAGTATACGACGGACGTAAACACATCCCTGTATACGTGACTGAAGACATGGTTGGCCATAAACTAGGAGAATTTGCTCCAACACGCAAATACGCTAGTCATGGTGCAGACGACAAGAAAACAAGACGTTAATTGAGAGGAGGATTTCCCCATGCAAGCAAAAGCTGTTGCTAGAACAGTACGTATTGCTCCTCGTAAAGTCCGTTTAGTTGTAGATTTAATCCGAGGCAAGCAAATCGGCGAAGCCGTTGCAATTTTGAATCACACTCCGAAAGCATCATCTATTGTTGTTGAGAAGTTGTTGAAATCTGCAGCTGCTAACGCTGAACATAACTACGAAATGGATCTAAACAACTTGTACATCAGTGAAGTGTTCGTTGATGAAGGTCCGACATTGAAACGTTTCCGTCCACGTGCAATGGGACGCGCAAGCGCGATTAACAAACGTACAAGCCACATCACACTAGTGGTATCTGACAAGAAGGAGGGATAATTCGTGGGACAAAAAATACATCCAATAGGGATGCGTATCGGAATCATTCGTGACTGGGAATCCAAATGGTACGCTGAAAAAGACTATGCGACACTTCTTCACGAAGATATTAAAATCCGTGAATACGTCGAAGCACGTTTGAAAGAAGCTTCAGTTTCTAAAATCGAAATTGAACGCGCTGCAAACCGTGTAAACGTAACAATTCACACTGCGAAACCAGGTATGGTAATTGGTAAAGGTGGTTCTGAAGTAGAAGTGCTTCGCAACCAACTGAACACAATGACTGGCAAGCGTGTACACATCAACATCATTGAAATCAAGAGAGCTGACCTTGATGCGAGATTAGTAGCTGAAAGCGTTGCACGCCAATTGGAAAACCGTGTATCTTTCCGCCGTGCTCAAAAGCAAGCTATCCAGCGCACTATGCGTTCTGGCGCTAAAGGGATCAAAACTCAAGTATCTGGACGTTTAGGCGGCGCTGACATTGCGCGTTCTGAACACTACAGTGAAGGTACTGTTCCGCTCCATACGCTACGCGCGGATATCGATTATGCGCATGCTGAAGCCGATACAACTTACGGCAAACTTGGCGTAAAAGTATGGATCTACCGCGGTGAAGTCCTTCCAACTAAGAAGAAATCTGAGGAAGGAGGCAAATAATATGTTAATGCCTAAACGCGTTAAATATCGTCGAGAGCACCGAGGCAAGATGCGCGGAGAAGCTAAAGGCGGCAAAGAAATCGCATTCGGTGAATTTGGTCTCCAGGCTTTAGAATCATCTTGGATCACTAACCGCCAAATCGAAGCAGCACGTATTTCCATGACTCGCTACATGAAACGTGGCGGTAAAGTATGGATTAAAATTTTCCCGCATAAACCTTATACGAAAAAGCCTCTTGAGGTACGTATGGGATCCGGTAAAGGTTCGCCTGAAGGCTGGGTAGCGGTTGTTAAAACTGGTAAAGTAATGTTCGAACTTGCTGGAGTATCTGAAGAAGTGGCACGCGAAGCATTGCGCCTTGCATCACACAAACTTCCGATCAAAACGAAGTTCGTTAAACGCGAAGAAATTGGTGGTGAATCGAATGAAAGCTAAAGAAATCCGTGACTTAACCACTGCTGAAATCGAACAAAAAGTGAAATCACTGAAGGAAGAGCTTTTCAACCTTCGCTTCCAATTGGCTACTGGTCAATTAGAAAATACTGCTCGCATCCGCGAAGTACGTAAAGCGATTGCCCGTATGAAAACTGTGATTCACGAAAGAGTACTCAGTGGCAATAACTGATAAATCGAGAGGAGGTTTGCAAGTATGACTGAGCGTAACCAACGCAAAGTATACACAGGCCGTGTTGTGTCTGACAAAATGGACAAAACCGTTACAGTAATGGTTGAAACTCAAAAGAAGCACGCATTTTATGGCAAACGTGTAAAATACTCTAAGAAATATAAAGCTCATGATGAGCTAAACGAAGCGAAAATGGGCGACGTAGTTCGCATCATGGAAACTCGTCCGCTGTCAGCTACAAAACGTTTCCGTTTGATGGAAGTTGTAGAAAAAGCGGTTATTATCTAATTTAAATAATTTCGGAACCTAAGAAATTCCGAAGGGAGGTAACCTAAGTGATCCAACAGGAAACTCGTTTAAAAGTTGCAGACAACTCGGGTGCTCGTGAAGTACTAACAATTAAAGTACTTGGTGGTTCTGGTCGCAAGACTGCAAACATCGGTGACGTAATTGTTTGTACCGTGAAGAAAGCAACACCAGGTGGCGTTGTCAAGAAAGGTGAAGTCGTTAAGGCTGTCATCGTTCGCACGAAAAGCGGAGCTCGCCGTAAAGACGGTACTTACATTAAGTTTGATGAAAATGCATGTGTTATTATTCGTGACGACAAAGGTCCACGTGGAACACGTATTTTCGGACCTGTTGCCCGCGAACTACGCGACAGCAACTTCATGAAAATCGTTTCACTTGCTCCTGAAGTTCTTTAATAAATCAATGTGCCATACCAAGGAGGTGCGACAGAATGCATGTTAAAAAAGGTGATACAGTTAAGGTGATTTCAGGTAAAGACAAAGGCAAAACAGGTGTTGTTTTGACAGCTCTACCTAAGAAAGACCGTGTGCTAGTTGAAGGTGTAAACATCATCAAAAAGCATACAAAACCGAACCAGGCAAGCCCACAAGGTGGGATTGTCAGCCAAGAAGCAGCGATTCACGTTTCTAACGTAATGTTAATCGACCCTAAATCCGGCGAGCCGACTCGTGTAGGATACAAGGTAGAAGATGGTAAAAAAGTTCGTGTTGCAAAAAAATCCGGTGAAAAATTAGATAAATAAAATTCCTGAATGAAGGGAGGTACACACATGAACCGCCTAAAAGAAAAATATGTGAATGAAGTCACTCCTGCTCTAGTGAGCAAGTTTGAATATAAATCAGTAATGCAAGTACCTCAAGTAGATAAGATCGTTATCAACATGGGTGTGGGCGAAGCTGTTCAAAACACTAAGTCCCTTGACACTGCTGTTGAAGAATTACAAACCATTTCTGGTCAAAAACCAGTAATTACTAAAGCTAAGAAATCTATCGCTGGCTTCCGTCTTCGTGAAGGTATGCCAATCGGATGTAAAGTTACACTTCGCGGAGAGCGTATGTATGACTTCCTGGATAAATTGATTGCTATCTCACTTCCACGTGTACGTGATTTCCGTGGCGTTTCGAAAAAATCTTTCGATGGACGCGGCAACTACACACTTGGTGTGAAAGAACAATTGATCTTCCCTGAAATCGATTATGATAAAGTTTCTAAAGTACGCGGTATGGACATCGTAATTGTAACAACTGCGAACTCTGATGAAGAAGCTCGTGAGTTATTAACACAATTCGGAATGCCGTTCCAAAAGTAAACGTGAGGGAGGCGTAAACGTGGCTAAAAAATCTATGATCGCAAAACAAAAACGCACGCCAAAGTTTAAAGTACAAGAGTACACACGCTGTGAACGATGCGGACGTCCGCATTCAGTATTACGCAAATTTAAACTTTGCCGTATTTGTTTCCGTGAACTTGCATATGTGGGACAAATTCCTGGCGTTAAAAAAGCCAGCTGGTAATCCCCTAATTTGGGAAGGAGGTAAATGTAATGACAATGACAGATCCGATTGCAGATATGCTGACACGCATTCGTAATGCAAACATGGTTCGTCACGAGAAATTAGAGCTTCCGGCTTCTAATGTGAAAAAAGACATCGCTGAAATTCTTAAGCGTGAAGGTTTCGTTCGTGACGTGGAATATGTTGAAGATGATAAACAAGGTATGATCCGGATTTTCTTGAAATACGGAGCTAATAACGAACGCGTTATTACTGGATTGAAACGCATTTCAAAACCAGGATTACGTGTATACGCTAAAACTAATGAGGTGCCTCGTGTGCTGAACGGTCTTGGGATCGCTTTGGTATCGACATCACAAGGTTTGGTAACTGATAAAGAAGCCCGCGCGAAACAAATCGGCGGAGAAATCATAGCATACGTTTGGTAATTAGCAACAAACGAATGGAGGTGCAAAGAAATGTCACGTGTAGGTAAAAAACCAATCGAGGTTCCTGCTGACGTTACTGTCACTATTGGAGACAATAACGAAGTAACTGTTAAAGGACCTAAAGGCGAGTTGACTCGCACATTTAACAAAGATATCGCAATCGTTCTTGAAGACAACGTGGTAACATTGTCACGCCCGTCTGAATCGAAAGATCACCGCACAATTCACGGAACTACTCGTGCTTTGCTTGCTAACATGGTTCTTGGAACTTCTCAAGGATTCGAGCGTACGCTTGAATTGGTAGGGGTTGGATACCGTGCTCAGCTGCAAGGTCAAAAATTGGTTCTTAACGTAGGTTACTCTCACCCGGTTGAATTCACTCCGGAAGATGGCCTTACAGTTGAAGTTCCAGCTAACACACGAGTTATCGTTAAAGGCATCGACAAAGAACGCGTTGGAGCTCTTGCTTCTAACATCCGCCAAGTGCGTCCGCCAGAGCCGTATAAAGGCAAAGGTATCCGTTACGAAGGTGAGAAAGTTCGCCGCAAAGAAGGTAAAACAGGTAAATAATGCTGCTTAGGCAGGATGAAAGGAGTGACCTCAGTGATTACGAAACTCGATAAAAACGCATCTCGTAAAAAGCGTCATGCTCGTGTACGTTCAAAAATCACGGGTACAGCAACACGCCCGCGTTTAAACGTATTCCGTTCGAATAAATATATCTACGCTCAATTGATCGACGATACAAACGGCGTAACACTTGTAAGTGCATCATCTATGGATAAAGATTTCACAGGCGATTCAACTGGCAACGTGGACGCGGCGGCTAAAGTCGGCGAAACAATCGCAAAACGTGCTACTGAAAACGGTTTGAAATCGATCGTTTTTGACCGCGGTGGTTATTTATATCATGGACGTGTAAAAGCATTGGCAGAAGCTGCACGTGAAAATGGTTTACAATTTTAAAAGAAGGAGGGACACATTTCATGCGTCGTATTGATCCAAACAAACTTGAACTTGAAGAACGCGTAGTTACGATTAACCGCGTAGCGAAAGTTGTAAAAGGTGGACGTCGTTTCCGTTTCTCCGCATTAGTTGTTGTAGGCGACAAAAATGGTAATGTCGGTTTTGGTACTGGTAAAGCTCAAGAAGTTCCAGATGCTATCCGTAAAGCTATTGAAGATGCGAAGAAAAACCTTATTGAAGTACCAATGGTTAAAGGTACAACTCCACACTTAGTAATCGGTCGCTTTGGTGCTGGCCAAATTCTTATCAAACCGGCTTCTCCGGGTACTGGTGTTATTGCTGGTGGACCTGTCCGTGCGGTACTTGAACTTGCTGGAGTACAAGACATCTTGTCGAAATCTCTAGGTTCAAACACACCAATCAACATGGTTCGTGCAACTATCAACGGTTTAACTCAACTGAAAAGTGCTGACCAAGTTGCAAAACTTCGCGGCAAAACTACAGAAGAGCTATTAGGATAAGGAGGGAAAATTACATGGCAACTAAACTAGAAATTACCCTCACAAAATCTGTGATCGGCGCTAAGCCATCACAACGTAAAACTGTCCAGTCATTAGGCTTGCGCAAAATGCACCAGACAGTAGCGCACCAAGACAATGCAGCCGTTCGCGGAATGCTTGATAAAGTCGCTCATTTAGTAACTATCAAAGAAGTTTAATCCCTGATTTTCTATAGAAGGAGGTGCCAACCACATGAAACTTCATGAATTAAAACCAGCAGAAGGATCACGCAGTTCAAGAAAGCGTGTCGGACGCGGTATCGGTTCAGGTACTGGTAAAACAGCAGGTAAAGGCCATAAAGGTCAAAACGCACGTTCTGGCGGCGGAGTTCGTCCAGGATTCGAGGGTGGTCAAAACCCATTGTTCCGTCGTTTGCCTAAACGTGGATTTACGAACATTAACCGTAAAGACTACGCTATTGTCAACCTTGATGTATTGAACCGTTTCGACGAGGGCACAGAAATTACACCTGCATTGCTTATGGAATCAGGTTTTGTCAGCAATGAACGTTCTGGAATCAAGATTCTGGGCAATGGTAGCTTAGAGAAGAAATTGACTGTTAAAGCTCACAAATTCTCTGGAACAGCAAAAGAAGCGATTGAAGCTGCCGGCGGACAAACCGAGGTGCTTTAATGTTTCAGACAATCTCAAATTTTATGCGCGTGACTGATATTCGAAATAAAATTATCTTTACTTTACTAATGCTCATCATTTTCCGTATCGGAACTTTCATTCCGGTACCGAATGTTGACGCAAGCGTATTGCAAGCTACTGATCAAGCTGGCTTGATCGGATTCTTAAATACTTTCGGTGGAGGCGCCCTAGCTAATTTCTCGATTTTAGCAATGGGAATCATGCCATACATCACAGCGTCAATCATTGTGCAATTATTGCAGATGGACGTTGTGCCGAAGTTTGCAGAGTGGGCGAAACAAGGTGAAGTCGGAAGACGGAAACTTGCTCAATTCACTCGCTATTTCACAATTGTTCTTGCCTTTATCCAAGCAATTGGTATGTCTTACGGATTCAACCAGATTTATGGTGGATCTTTAATACTGGACGATTCGGTTGCAACTTATGCTGTAATCGCAATTGTTTTAACTGGCGGTACTGCATTTCTACTGTGGCTTGGTGAGCAGATTACGGCAAAAGGTGTGGGGAACGGTATTTCGATTATCATCTTCGCTGGGATTGTCGCTGCAATACCTGGAGCTGTCAACCAATTGTATGCACAGCAAATCGAAGGAGCTGGTTCTCAGCTTGCGATCAACATCGCCCTTCTGGTCTTGCTTGCATTAGCAGTTGTTGCTGTTACTGTTTTGGTTATCTACGTTCAGCAAGCGCTGCGCAAAATTCCGATCCAGTATGCAAAACGCGTTGCTGGCCGCGGCCAGACAACAGGTGCACAACAAACGCATTTACCTTTGAAAGTGAACGCGGCCGGAGTTATCCCGGTTATCTTCGCAGTAGCGTTTATCATTACGCCGCAAACCATCGCTTCTTTCTTTGGCGCCAACGCGGTTACGGATGCAATCCAGAATACATTTGACTACACTCGCCCTGTCGGCATGATTATTTATGTCGCTTTGATTGTAGCTTTCACGTATTTCTATGCATTCATTCAGGTTAATCCTGAAAACGTGTCGGACAATCTGAAAAAGCAAGGTGCTTATATTCCGGGAATCCGTCCGGGTAAAAATACGCAAGATTATTTAACAAGTGTGTTATACCGTTTGACATTCGTCGGAGCGATTTTCCTATCCGTTATCGCAGTAATGCCAATTTTCTTCACCAACTTGATGGGCTTGCCGCAATCGGCGCAAATCGGTGGTACAAGTCTATTGATCGTGGTAGGGGTAGCGCTGGAGACGATGAAACAATTGGAATCTCAGCTTGTTAAACGTCATTACAAAGGCTTTATGAAATAATCAGGGGTTTTAGGGGCGTGTCAAATCGTTCCTTCTCCACTTGTCTGAGGGGGCAAACGTATGAATATCGTATTAATGGGTCTACCTGGTGCTGGAAAAGGCACTCAAGCGGACAAAATTGTTGAGAAGTACGACATCCCTCATATTTCTACAGGTGATATGTTCCGGGCCGCTATTAAAGGCGGAACGAAACTAGGCTTGGAAGCAAAATCGTTCATGGATAAGGGAGCATTAGTTCCCGATGAAGTGACTATCGGTATCGTCCGTGAGCGTCTTAGCGCAGCGGATTGTGAAGAAGGCTTCCTATTGGACGGCTTTCCACGTACAGTCCCACAAGCTGAAGCGCTGGAATCTCTTCTTGCCGATCTTGGCAAAAGAATCGAGCATGTCGTAAACATTCAAGTTGAACAAGACGAACTTGTTAAGCGATTATCAGGCCGTCGGATTTGCAAAGTGTGTGGCACTGCGTACCATCTTGTGTTCAATCCGCCTAAAGTTGAAGGCGTGTGCGACAAAGACGGGGGCGAGCTTTACATGCGCGAAGACGATAACCCTGAAACCGTCACAAACCGTTTAGAAGTCAACATTAAACAAACTCAGCCGCTTCTGGATTTCTACGAAGACAAAGGCGTGCTGAAAAATATAAATGGACAGCAGGACATTCAGAAAGTATTTGCTGACATTGATGCTCTTCTAAAGGGCGACCGAGGCTAATCTTCGGCGCCGGGCGCAGTTAGTTGCCTCCATGTGGCTTTAAGGAGCGACGGAGATATGAATTTTCGAGAGCTGCAAAAGCAAACAAGGCTCCTTATAGGAAATCTGGTGCAGGGTCGCAAAGTGCAATTCGGCATGGGAAATAGTATAATGGGTTTCGTGGAAGCATCTGTGTAACGGGTTTGGAACTCATCCAAGGCAGTCCGGACGGTCGAGGAAACATGAGTCAGGCTGGATTAACCGGATTACCCCCTCTCCGCAATTTGCGGGCAGTGGAACTCGGAGACTGTCTTTCGAATGTCACTCATGCATTCCTGGTGAATGAATATCGTAGTATTATTCAATCAGCAAATACTGTTTGAAGATGAGAACCTGATTTGTATACAGAAGGGAGACTGGGTCGATGGCGAAAGACGATGTAATTGAAATCGAAGGAACAGTCGTTGAGACTTTGCCTAACGCGATGTTTAAAGTAGAATTGGAGAACGGCCATACGATTCTTGCGCATGTATCAGGCAAGATCCGCATGCATTTCATCCGCATTCTGCCGGGGGATAAAGTAACAGTGGAACTTTCTCCTTACGATTTAACACGCGGTCGTATCACATACCGTTTTAAATAATCTTTTGCACTCCGGACTACTAAGGAGGTTGGGTTAGATGAAAGTGAGACCATCTGTAAAACCGATCTGTGAAAAATGTAAAGTTATTCGCAGAAACGGTAAAGTAATGGTAATCTGTGAAAATCCGAAACACAAACAAAGACAAGGCTAATAAGAAGGAGGTGCATCACACATGGCACGTATTGCTGGTGTTGACATTCCACGCGACAAACGCGTTGTTATTTCATTAACATACATTTTCGGTGTTGGTAAAACTACTGCTCAGAAAGTACTTTCAGGAGCTGGTATCTCTGAAGATACTCGCGTTCGCGATCTTACTGAAGACGAGTTGAACAATATCCGTGAACAATTGGATCAATTTAAAATTGAAGGTGACCTACGCCGTGAAGTTTCTATGAACATCAAGCGATTGATGGAAATTGCTAGCTTCCGAGGTATCCGCCACCGCCGTGGACTACCTGTTCGCGGACAAAATACGAAGAACAATGCGCGTACGCGTAAGGGTCCTCGTAAAACTGTAGCTAACAAGAAAAAATAATCAGTAAAGGAGGTATCTTCTTAACATGGCACGTAAACAACAAACTCGTAAGCGTCGTGTGAAAAAGAATATCGAATCTGGTATTGCTCACATCCGCTCAACATTTAACAACACAATCGTTACGATTACAGATATGCAAGGAAACGCAGTATCTTGGTCAAGCGCTGGTGCTCTAGGATTTAGAGGTTCACGTAAATCTACACCTTTCGCTGCTCAAATGGCTGCTGAAACTTGTGCTAAAACTTCAATCGAACACGGTCTTAAAACTCTAGAAGTTACAGTTAAAGGTCCTGGTTCAGGTCGTGAGGCTGCTATCCGTGCGCTTCAAGCTGCCGGACTAGAAGTTACAGCTATCAAAGATGTAACTCCAGTACCTCATAACGGTTGCCGTCCGCCAAAACGCCGTCGCGTATAATCGTTAATCTGAATAGGATTTTTGAACATCACGACTTACTGAATGTGTTCCGAATCGTTGCGAAAGTCTGTGACTATCGAATTCTTGATGAAACGAAAATACCGACGTTTTGAAGGAGGGTAAAATGAATGCTCGAAATAGAAAAACCAAAAATTGAAACGGTCGAGATCGACAACACTGCTAAATACGGCAAGTTTGTTGTTGAACCGCTTGAGCGTGGATATGGAACTACTTTAGGAAACTCCTTACGTCGAATCTTACTTTCATCTTTACCAGGCGCTGCTGTTACTTCGATTCAAATTGATGGTGTCTTGCATGAATTCTCCACTGTTGAAGGTGTAGAAGAAGATGTAGCATCAATCATCTTGAATATTAAGAAACTGGCACTGAAAATTTACTCTGACGAAGAAAAAGTCATTGAAATTGATGTAAAAGGTGATGGAACGGTTACGGCTGCAGATATCACTCACGACAGTGACGTGGAAATTCTGAATCCGGATCTATATATTGCAACAATCGCTAAAAACGGACACCTGCGTATGCGCATGTATGCGAACAGAGGCCGTGGATACGCTCGTGCAGATCAGAACAAACGTGAAGATCTTCCGATCGGCGTCATTCCGATTGACTCTATTTACACTCCAGTATCACGCGTGAACTTCCAAGTGGAAAACACACGTGTGGGCCAGCTCGCTAATTTTGATAAATTATCTCTTGATGTTTGGACAGATGGCAGCATTGGTCCTAAAGAGGCAATTGCACTTGGTGCGAAAATTTTTACTGAGCATTTAAATATCTTCGTTGGTTTGACAGATGAGGCTCAAACGGCTGAAATCATGGTTGAAAAAGAAGAAGACCAAAAAGAAAAAGTGTTGGAGATGACTATCGAAGAACTTGATCTTTCGGTTCGTTCTTACAACTGCTTAAAACGTGCGGGTATCAACACGGTACACGAACTGGCTAGCAAGTCGGAAGACGACATGATGAAAGTACGCAACCTCGGACGCAAATCACTTGAAGAAGTTAAAGTGAAGTTAGAAGATTTAGGGTTAGGCCTTCGTAAAGAAGACTGACACTTATAATCGGATCCGATATATTTAACAAAGGAGGGAAACTTCAATGAGAAAGCTACAACGTACAAGTTCTCAGCGTAAAGCACTATTACGTGACCTTACAACAGACTTAATCGTTCATGAACGCATTCAAACGACTGAAGCTCGTGCGAAAGAAGTTCGTTCAACTGTAGAAAAAATGATTACGCTTGGCAAACGTGGAGATCTTCACGCACGCCGTAAAGCTGCAGCATTTATTCGCCGTGAGTTAGTAACTACTGCTGACGCAGAAGGTAACGAAAACACAATCTTTGCTTTGCAAAAATTGTTTGATGACGTTGCACCACGCTACGCAGAACGCCAAGGCGGCTACACTCGCATCATGAAAATGGGGCCTCGTCGCGGAGATGGCGCACCAATGGTAATCATCGAATTAGTTTAATTTGAATCAGCAGATTCAAGTTAGATCCGTTGGCTGAACTTCAGCCAGCGGGACAATTGATTTATTGGAAGAGGGTTCATGCCCTCTTCTTTTAGCATTATGGTTTATACGACACTCATGAAAAGCTGAGCGTTATGATGAGCGAGTCTTCGGACGGCGTCTTGTCTAGCTCTACGCACCTCATTCAACCCTGGCTTAAGCAACCGGGGCGCCATAGAGACAGAAAAGCGCATTTCTCTGAATGAGGTGCGCGCTTTTTTTTATCCATTTTTAGTTTTACAATTGCTTAGGAGACCGAGTAGAGTAGAGGTAGTTTGCAATTAGAGGAGGCCAGCAGAGATGAATTCGATTATTATGTCATTTGAAAATGTGACATTTACATATGCGCCAGACGAAGAATCGGTTCGGCCGGCAGTAGCGGACCTTTCTTTTACCATTGAGGAAGGAGAGTGGATTGCGCTGGTCGGGCATAACGGATCAGGCAAATCAACGATCGCCAAATTGATGAACGGATTACTGTTTCCGAAAGCTGGAAAGGTGACGGCAATGGGCAAACCGATGTCCGAAGAAACGCTATGGGACATCCGTTCCCAAATGGGCATGGTGTTCCAAAACCCAGACAATCAGTTTGTCGGGGCGACGGTGCAGGACGATGTGGCATTTGCCTTGGAGAATAACGGCGTCCCCCATGATGAAATGGTGGTGCGTGTGAAAGAATCATTGCGCCAAGTGAAGATGGAAGATTATATGGACCAGGAGCCTCATCATTTGTCTGGAGGGCAGAAGCAGCGGGTGGCAATTGCCGGAGCTTTGGCTTTGCGTCCGCGGCTGCTGATTTTGGATGAAGCGACTTCGATGCTCGATCCCCAAGGGCGGATGGAAGTGATTGAAACAATCAGGGAGCTGAGAGAAGCGACCGGCTTGACGGTCATCTCCATTACGCATGATTTAGAGGAAGCTGCGCTAGCCGATAGGCTGATTGTTATGAACCAGGGACATAAACAATTAGAAGGCAACCCAGAGCAAGTATTCCGTTCGGGCAGCGAATTGATGGAGCTGGGCCTGGATTTGCCATTTGCGATGCGCATGACGCATTTGCTTCGCGAAGAAGGCTTGGATATTAAAGGCGAGCATATGACAGAAGATAAGTTGGTGAATGAACTATGGACATCTTACTCCAAGATGTAGGATACAGCTACGCGAAAGATACGCCATTTGAAAAACGGGCATTGCATCACGTAAATCTGCATATCCCGTCAGGATCCTATACGGCAATCATCGGGCATACCGGCTCAGGGAAGTCGACCGTTTTGCAGCATCTGAACGCGCTGCTGAAACCGACGGAAGGCACTGTAATGATTGGTGAACGGAAAATAGAAGCGGGGACAAAAGCGAAGAACCTGCGCGATATCCGCCGCCAAGTCGGAATTGTCTTCCAATTTCCTGAGCAGCAGCTGTTTGATGAAACCGTCTTGAAAGACATCATGTTCGGGCCATTGAATTATGGCGTTCCAGAAGAAGAAGCAAGCCGGCGCGCTCGCGAATTGGTCCAGCAGCTCGGGCTTCCGATGGACGTGCTGGAAAAGTCACCGTTTGACCTGTCCGGCGGGCAAATGCGCCGTGTGGCGATAGCGGGCGTCCTGGCAATGGAGCCGGACGTATTGGTGCTTGATGAACCGACAGCGGGGCTGGATCCAAGAGGCCGCCGTGAAATCATGGACCTTTTCTATAGGCTACATGTCGAAAAAGGGCTGACGACGGTATTGGTGACGCACAGCATGGAAGATGCCGCGCGCTACGCCGATCAGATCGCCATCATGCATGGCGGTAAATGTGTGGTGACAGGCGATCCAGTCACCATCTTTTCCAACGAAGAGCAATTGCATGATTATCGGCTCGAACCGCCGCGTTCGGTCCGCCTGCAACGGCAATTCGAAGAAAAGATGGGCATCAAATTGAATGGCATTTCTCTCACTGAGGAAGCATTAGCAAAAAACATTGCGCAGGCTCTTCAGAAAGGGCGTGATGTCATATGATAGAGAAAATGATCTTCGGCCGCTATATTCCCGGCGATTCAATCGTCCACCGGATGGATCCGCGTGCAAAAATCCTCTTTGTGTTTATTTTTATCGCAGTGGTTTTTGTGGCAAATAATGCGCTGACATATGGCATATTGCTGGGATTCACCCTTTTTGTTGTGTTTTTGTCGAAAATACGCCTGTACTTTCTTATTACGGGTTTGAAACCGGTCTTTATCCTATTGATATTCACGTTCCTTTTGCATATTTTCTTTACGCGCGGAGGGGACGTGCTGCTGAGCATCGGGTTTATCGAGATTTATGAGGAAGGGCTGCGGCAAGGTATTTTCTTGTCGGTCCGCTTTCTGGTGTTGGTGTTCATCACGAGCATCCTGACGCTGACGACTTCACCGATTTCCATTACCGATGGCATCGAAACCTTGCTGGGGCCGTTCAAGCGCGTCAAGCTTCCTGTGCACGAGCTGGCGTTGATGATGTCGATTTCGCTGCGCTTCATCCCGACTTTGATGGACGAGACGGGAAAAATCATGAAGGCACAGATGGCAAGAGGGTCGGATATCGGCTCAGGACCCGTGAAAGAACGCATCAAAGCGGTAGTGCCTTTGCTCATTCCGTTGTTCGTCAGCGCATTTAAGCGTGCAGAAGACTTGGCAACAGCGATGGAAGTGCGGGGTTACCGCGGCGGAGAAGGCCGTACCCGCTACCGCCAGCTCGACTGGGGCTTTAAAGATACATTCAGCATGGCGCTGCTTGTCGGTTTGACAGCTGTTCTTTGGTATTACCGGACATAAGGAGAGAAAGCATGAAACGAATGAAAGCGAAAATCGCCTATGACGGATCCGGTTTTGCGGGCTATCAAGTCCAACCGGATTCGCGTACAGTGCAGCAGGAATTGATGAAGGTTTTAAAGACAATCCATAAAGGTGAAGTTGTGCAAGTGGTGGCGAGCGGCCGGACGGATGCGAAAGTGCATGCAACTGGCCAAGTCATCCATTTTGACACGCCGCTGTCGATTCCAGACAGCGGATGGTTGAAGGCGCTCAACGTGCTTCTGCCAGAAGATATCCGTGTCGCGGAAATCCACGAGGCGCCTGAAGGTTTCCACGCGCGCTACCATGCCGCTGGAAAGACTTATCGCTATAAATGGGACCGCAGCCAAGTGATCAGCCCGTTCACCCGCAATTACATGGTGCATATAAAGCAGTGTCCCGACCTTGTGAAAATGCAGCAAGCGGCCGAAGCGTTTATCGGCACTCATGATTATTCGAGTTTCTGCGCAGTAAATACGGGCGTCGTCGATAAAGTGCGGACGGTAAGGCGCTTGGAATTTGAAGAGCATGGGGCAGAGCTCCACATGGTCATCGAAGGATCCGGCTTCCTCTATAATATGGTGCGCATCATCGCAGGCACATTGATGGAAGTGGGGGTCGGCAGAAAAAGCGTTTCGGAAGTGGCGGATATCATTAGTGCCAAAGAGCGGGGAGCGGCTGGTAAAACAGCTGCGGCTCACGGTTTATACCTTGAAAACGTAGAGTATGATGGCTGAAACAACTTTTCCTGGTGTATTTGGAAAAACCCTTGACTTTCCACCCGATTCGTTATAACATGATGTATGGTATTTTCATTACCCCCACGATATGCCCCGGAAGGTTATTTGTGTTAAGGGATAACGAAAAAACGGTACAACAGAACAACTGACATGTGCCAACGGAACTTGGGACATGATTAATAACAGATGATATTTTAGGAGGACAATATACATGCGTACAACATTCATGGCTAAAGGTCACGAAGTCGAGCGTAAATGGTTGGTTGTCGATGCAGAAGGGCAAACTCTTGGACGTTTAGCTTCTGAAGTCGCTTCAATCTTACGTGGTAAATACAAACCAACATTCACACCAAACGTTGACACTGGTGATCACGTGATCATCATCAACGCTGAAAAAATCCACTTGACTGGTAAAAAACTATCAGACAAAATCTACTACCGCCACACACAATACAGCGGTGGTTTGAAACAGCGCACAGCACTTGAAATGCGCACTAAATACCCGACTAAAATGCTTGAATTGGCTATCAAAGGGATGCTTCCAAAAAACTCTCTTGGCCGCCAGACGTTCAGAAAACTCCACGTTTACGCTGGACCAGACCATAACCACCAAGCACAACAACCAGAAGCTTACACGCTTCGCGGATAATTATACGTAAATAAGAGGAGGATACACCTTTGGCACAAGTTCAATATATTGGTACAGGTCGCCGTAAAAACTCTACAGCTCGCGTACGTTTAGTACCAGGAGACGGCACAATTACAATCAACAAACGTGACGTATCGGATTACGTTCCATACGAAACTCTTGAGCAAATCATCAAACAACCACTAGTTGCTACTGAAACTCTAGGAAGCTACGACGTCCTAGTAAACGTAAACGGCGGTGGATTCACTGGACAAGCTGGCGCAATCCGCCACGGTATCGCTCGCGCTCTACTTACTGTAGACCCTGCTTTCCGTCCAGCGTTGAAATCTGCTGGGTTGTTAACACGTGACCCACGTATGAAAGAACGTAAAAAACCAGGTCTTAAATCAGCACGTCGCGCACCTCAGTTCTCAAAACGTTAATTTCAAATTATACACAAAGCACTTTCCGAAGCAATTCGGAAAGTGCTTTTTTGTGGAAGCAAATAGTTAGTAGCCGCCTAAAAGTGTAAAATGAAAAAAACGGATGAAGGAGATGGGAATATGAATCGAATCAATCTTATTTGTTTAGGAGTCAGGGATATGGAAACGTCGGTAAAATTCTATCGGGACGGACTGGGGTTTAAGACTAATGAAAAAAGAGATAACCCGGAAATCGTATTTTTTAATTCTTCCGGTACGAAATTGGAGCTTTATCCTTTAGAGGATCTGGCGAAAGACATCAACGAAGCCAATCCGCCAAGCGGGAGCGGGTTTTCAGGTATTACGCTGGCCTATAACGCAAAAATAAAGGAAGAAGTGGACGAAATCATCGCTTTAGCGAAAGCAGCGGGAGCAGAAGTCGTTAAAGAACCGAGAGATGTTTTCTGGGGAGGCTATTCCGGGTATTTCAAAGATCCTGACGGCTATTATTGGGAAGTTGCCTGGGGGCCGGACTTTAAGTACGATGACAATGAAATGTTGGATTTTAGTTGATGTAATAATGTCTGGTTTTATTTAAAATGAACGGAATGCATGGAGCTCGATTTTTTGCTGCCAGCTCCATGGCGTTTTTTCATGACCAAAATCGAGTGCCTTTCCATAGAAGGCAGAATTGATTTAAAATAAAGTCCGCTATGTTATACTTTACGGTGAGCAAAAGTGAGAAGGAGTGTATCAATATGTTAAATGAAGCACAAGTTCGCGAATTACTGGGGACCCTGCAAGACCCGTTTTTACATAGATCGCTGACTGAAACGAACGGCATTACATCCGTCACGATAAAAGAAGAGAAAAACCACGTCAGCGTGAAGTTGGCTATCGCCAAAACGAATACGCCTGAACAGATGCAGCTGCAGATGAAAGTTGTCGAAATTCTGAAAGAAGCGGGAGCGGGTTCTGTCGGAATCCGTTTTGAAGAGCTTCCTCAGGAAGCATTGGCTCAATTCCGCGGTACTGCGAATGAATCAGAAGCACAAGACCTGCTGTCGCCATTGAACAAGGTTGAATTCATTTCAATCGCCAGCGGCAAAGGCGGCGTCGGCAAATCGACAGTGTCAGTAAACTTAGCTGTCGCCCTTGCGCGCCTAGGCAAAAAAGTCGGCTTGATTGATGCAGATATCTATGGTTTCAGTGTGCCGGATATGATGGGCATCGATAAATCACCTGTCGTCCGCGGCAATACGATCATTCCGGTTGAACGCTTCGGCGTCAAAGTAATCTCGATGGGCTTTTTCGTCGAAGACAATATGCCGGTTGTGTGGCGCGGCCCAATGCTTGGGAAAGTCTTGGATCAATTCTTCCGCGATGTAGAATGGGGCGAATTGGATTATTTGCTGCTGGACTTGCCGCCAGGGACAGGGGACGTAGCGCTGGACATCCATCAGATGCTGCCGGCCTCTAAAGAAATCGTCATTACGACACCGCATCCCACTGCAGCATTTGTAGCTGCGCGCGCAGGTGCGATGGCCATCCAAACCAATCACGAAGTTTTGGGAGTCATCGAGAATATGTCGTGGTTCGAAAGCAAAGAAACGGGCAATAAGGAATACCTTTTCGGCCAAGGAGGCGGCCCGAAGCTTGCTGAAGAGCTGCAGGCTCCATTGCTGGGCCAGATTCCACTGGGCCAGCCGGATTGGAACGAAGCGGATTTCGCGCCGTCAGTTTACACGGCAGACCATCCGATTGGGGAAATTTACGAAGACATCGCCATGCAATTGCTAAATCAATTCGCTAAAAAATAATGAATGGAGTCCGGCCGTGCAATGTGCAGCCGGACTTTTTCTATTTATGAACAGAATGCCACCAATTTCATGGTTTGTTCACATCAATGGGTCGGGCTTAATGGATTTTTTGCCGCCAGGTTGGTACAATCTTAAGAGGATTTCATACAATGGAGGCATTAACGTGACGATACGAAATTGGGTTAAATTTTTTATAAATGCTATTTTTATCGGCGGAGCGATTACCGGGATACTCGGTTTGTTCATCCGCTGGGATGACGTTTTCGCAGAAGCTTTCGCGAATGGGCAATGGGGAGAGGTTCTTGCCGGCTTTGCTTGGATGGTTGTTGTGGGGATGACGATGAGCATGATCAGCCAGATGGGCTTTTTTGCATATCTGACAATACATCAATTCGGCGTCAATATGTTCCGGACGCTGCGCTTATGGAATTGGGTTCAGCTGTTGATCATTGCAATCGTCATCTTCGATTTGATTGTCTTCCGTTTTGCGCCGAACGCAGAGACGGAAAGCCAGCAAGTGCTATATGGCGTGCTGTTGGCCATTTTGCTAGGCGCTTCATTGATTACCGCTTATTTCAAAGCGAAATGGACGACGAAGAGCACATTCATTTCAGCGCTGTTCTTTATGATCGTCATTACGACTTTGGAATGGCTTCCGGCTTTGATGGTCAAAGCAGATAACATCGACAGCTGGGTAGCATTGCTGCTGTTTCCGTTCCTGGCAGTCAACGCTTACCAGCTATTGGCTTTGCCGAAGTACAATGTTAAATCGGATATCGACCGCGAGAAGCTTGAAGAGCGTAAGGCTGCACGGAGACTGGCAGCCCAAGCAAGCCCGAAAAAATAAGAGACGCAACAAAGCCGACCGGATTTCTCTCTCTGAGAAATCCGGTCGGCTTTTTTCGAGGAGAGAGGGGGGGATCATTTGCCGGAAAAAATTAGCGCAAGAAAAACGTGGAATTTTCCAACGCGGATTTCTTGCGGACGGCTGGCAGCTGGTGCGGCTAAAACAAGAGATGAGGAATGCAGATGGCGCAAGGCTTTAGGCGCTATTGAGAAAAGGAGTGCGAAGAAAGAGAGAGGGAAAGAAAAAGAACTGAAGGAAAAAATCTAAAAGGTGTTGACAGGAGTATAAACATGCTTTAATATAATAAAAGTCGCCAAGCAACAACGAGCTACACAAACACAGATGGCGGCACAAACATGAACCTTGAAAACTGAACAGCAAAACGTCAACAACACGCAACGGCCGCGCAAAACGGCCCGCGCACAAACTACTGATCAGCATCACGCAGATCAAAAGCGAATCGT
>NZ_JBZDOH010000007.1:0-50095 GCF_058268475.1 Planococcus sp. TJ-301
GGCAGTTAAGCTCTTTTGCGCCGATGGTAGTTGGGGGTTTCCCCCTGTGAGAGTAGGACGTCGCTGGTCTAGAGAAAGAAAACCGTTGCCTTAACCGGCAGCGGTTTTTTTGTGCGTCCGGATATCATCCGGATCACTGAGCGCCTAACGGTCCGCTGCATTAGTGAAAAATATGTGGATTCGATATAATGGACATATTCTTAACCACAGAAGGATGAAACCTATGACACAGCGAAGACCTTTAGTTGATGCTTTGGTGAATTTTCAGCAGCAGCATCCGATTTCCTTTCACGTGCCGGGCCATAAGAACGGCACGCTTTCTGGACTTCCCGACGCGTTCAAGTCTGCGCTTGCATATGACTTTACGGAACTTACGGGTCTGGACGATCTCCATTATCCCGAAGAAGCGATAGATGAGGCACAGAAGCTCCTGGCAGAGGCTTATGGGGCACAACAGAGTTTTTTCCTGGTTAATGGATCGACCGTCGGCAATTTCGCGATGGTCTTTGCGGTATGCGAAAAAGGGGACATGCTCCTCGTCCAGCGAAATTCGCATAAATCCGTATTCCATGCACTTGAATTGGCTGGCGTCGAGCCAGTTTATCTGGCCCCGGAATGGAACGCCGATTCCTTGTCAGCGGGCTCTCTGCGACTGGAAGACGTGAAGAAAGCAGTAGAAGCCTATCCAAAGGCGAAAGCCCTTATGCTAGCGCATCCCGATTATTACGGCATGGCAGCGGCAGACCTGGGCGCGATCATCCTGTATTGCCACGGGAAAGGCATGCCAGTATTGGTTGACGAGGCGCATGGCGCCCATTTCCTGGCGGGTCAGCCTTTTCCAGAATCTGCGTTAACTCTCGGAGCTGATGCTGTCGTCCAGTCAGCCCATAAGACCCTGCCGGCAATGACGATGGGGTCATTTTTGCATGTGCAGGGGAACTTGGTGGCAAGCCGGAAAATCAAAAAGTATTTGCGGATGCTGCAGTCAAGCAGCCCTTCCTATCTCATAATGGCATCGCTTGACGATGCGCGGGCATACATCGAAAATTATTCGCAGCCCGACATGCGCAGCTTTTTAGAAAAACGTAAGCTATTTGTGGAAGCGCTAAAAAGCATTCCGCAACTTGAAGTGTATGAACCTGACGATCCGCTAAAGTTGATGCTAAGGGTTGCGCACCACAGCGGATTTCAGCTGAAAGAGCAGCTTGAAGAAATGGACATCCACCCGGAATTGGCGGATCCGTACCAAGTGCTGCTGATTTTGCCTTTATTGAAACAAGTGCATTCGTATCCTTTTGCGGAAATACGGAGCCGTGTGAAAGAGGCGGTCCGGGCTGTACTGCAAGAAGAGCGGAAAACAGTAGGCATGGCAGTGCCAGAATTGCCGAAAATCAGCATACCGGATATGCCGTTCGGCGCTCTCGATATGGAAGAGACGGAATGGATTCCTTATGCAAAAGGGCTTGGACGGATTTCAGCGGAGATGGTTGTGCCTTATCCGCCCGGAATTCCACTGGTGCTGCCAGGAGAACGATGGACGCTTGATAAATTGGAAATCTTGGCTGATTATTTGGCAGCGAGCGCTCAAATTCAAGGTGAACACCGCCTTGAAGAAAAATTAATCTGTGTACTGACGGCTGAGAAAGGCCGCTAAACCTGTAAATTCGGGTAAAGTAAGGTATATCGAAATTTCAACAGGTCAGGATGTGGGGAACATGATGGATAAGGATAAATACGCAATCGTCGATATCGGCTCCAATACAATGCGTCTGGTTATTTACACGCGTGACAAAAGCGGACGGCTGACAGAAACAGAAAACGTCAAAGCGGTGGCCCGCCTGCGCAGCTACCTGTCAGAATCAGGCAGTATGGAAGACGAAGGAATTGATGTACTGGTGGATACATTGAAAAGTTTCCAAGAAGTGACGAGGCACCATAATTTGGATGAAGTTAAATGCGTCGCGACAGCGGCCGTTCGGCAGGCCAATAACCAGCAGGACATAGTGGCGCGTGTCAAAAAAGAGACGGATTTCGACATTCGGGTGTTGTCTGAGTATGAAGAGGCCAATTACGGCTTTTTGGCTGTCGTCAACTCGACGCCGTTTGAAAGTGGAGTTACCGTGGATATCGGGGGAGGCAGTACAGAGCTGACGTTCTTTGATAACCGCAAATTAATTTATTTTTATAGTTTTCCGTTCGGCGCATTGTCGTTGAAAGAGCAGTTTGTCAAAGGCGATATGCCGACAGGGGATGAGCTTAAAAAGCTGCGTGCTTTTTTGAAAGAACAGTTCCAGACCTTGCCATGGCTGAAAGATAAAAAACTGCCGCTTATCGGCATTGGGGGAAGTGCGCGGAATATGGCGCAGGTCCACCAGGAATACATTGAATATCCGCTCGCAGGCGTCCATCAATACAAGATGTCAGCTGCCGACGTTAAAATGGTCAATAAGATGCTGCTGTCGATGGATTTTCAGGAGATCCAGCGCGTGGAAGGATTGTCGAAAGACCGTGCCGATATCATCATTCCGGCTATTGAAGTGTTTACGTACTTGATGGATTACATCAAGGCGGATGTGTTTGCTTTAAGCCGCAAGGGGCTGCGGGACGGCGTCTTCTACGAGCAGCTGACAAAAGATTTCGAGATGCCGATTTTCCCGAATGTCGTTGAGGAAAGTTTTTATGAGCTGGCCATCGATTACGACATCAATTTAAAGCATGCCTCGCAAGTTAGTACGAATGCGATGATGATGCTGCATGAACTGGAAAAGCACGGAATCGGTCCGATGAGCCAAAAAGATGAAAAGTTTATCCGGTTAGGCAGTTCGCTGTACAATCTCGGTTCTTATATCGATGCAGAAGCGAGCCATCAGCACACATTTTATCTGCTTGCGAATCGTACGATTGACGGATTATTGCATAAAGAACGCCTGACGGTAGCGCTGATCGCCTCGTTCAAGAACAAGGAACTCTTCAAGCGCAATGCGACGCTTTACCAGGATTGGTTCGGGAAAGATGAGCTTTCGAAATACAGCTTGTTCGGCTCGATTGTCAAATTGGCCTATAGCTTGAATGCCACTAAACGTGACATCATCCAATCGATTTCCGTAGAGCCCGAAGGCGGCGATTTGGTATTCCAGATCCTATGTGACAACGATTGGGGACCGGAGCAATACCAGGCGGAAAAACAGAAAAAGCATTTGGAAAAACAGCTGAAGAAATCCATTGAACTGAAATTCATCCGGAAAAACTAGCCGTACCGCCCGGTCAGGATTGATTGATGGGAAGAACGATGGAAATTTCAAATAAAAGGTGGTGGAATTTGTGGGTACGACCAATAAACAGGCTGTCGACTTGAACGATCCTTCCTATTACAATAACCGCGAACTTAGCTGGTTGGCGTTCAATGAACGCGTGCTGCAAGAAGCGCTGGATGAGCGGAATCCTTTGCTGGAACGAATGAAATTTTTGGCGATTTTCAGTTCGAACCTTGATGAATTCTTCATGGTGCGTGTGGCAGGGCTGCAGGATCAAGTGAAGGTTGGATTCAACAAGCCGGAAAACAAGGCGGGTATGACGCCTCAGCATCAATTGAAGGACATCGCCAATACGACTCACCAGTTAGTGGATGTGCAATATGAGACATGGAACAATGTGCTGCTTTCGCAATTGAAGGAACAGGGAGTCAGGTTTCTGAAAATCGCTGAATTGAGTTCCAAAGAACTGAAAGATGCGGAAGCTTATTTTGACGAACAGATTTTCCCGGTGCTTACGCCTATGGCAATTGACGCTTACCGGCCATTCCCCATGCTGCTCAATAAAAGCATAAACTTGGCGATTGTGCTGAAAGATAATGACCATGAGGCGGAAATGCGCTTTAAAACCGCCATTGTCCAAATGCCTGCTGTATTGGACCGGCTGGTGATTTTGGGAGGGAAAGCGGGAAAAGAGCGCATCGTCTTGCTTGAAGACATCATCGGCCATTTCATCGGCAAGCTGTTTCACGGCTTTTCGGTTTTTTCCGTATCGGTATTCCGGATCACCCGCAACGCTGACATGGCCATTCATGAGGAAGGCGCGCGGGATTTGCTGAAAGAAATCGAGAAAGAGCTGCGGAAACGAAAATGGGGCGCTGCAGCGCGGCTTGAAATACAAAAAGAGGGCTTTGATCCTGAAGTGCTTGCTTACCTTATCGACGAACTGGAAATAGACCAAAAAGATGTCTATGAAGCCAAAGGACCGATCGATTTGACGCTGTTTTTTAATTTTTATAAGAAAATGGCTAAAACCCATGGCAAGCTTGTGTTTGAAAATCGGATATCCCAGCCTTCCCGCGACTTGGAGTCTGACGAAAACATTTTTGACAAAATAATGGAACAGGACATCTTTCTCCACCATCCGTACATATCGTTTGAACCGGTCGTGGAGTTTGTTTCCGGGGCTGCAGATGATCCGGACGTCTTGGCGATTAAGCAGACGCTGTACCGTGTCAGCGGGGATTCCCCGATCATCAAGGCGCTGAAAAGAGCGGCGGAAAACGGCAAGCAAGTGACCGTGCTTGTGGAGCTGAAAGCCCGCTTTGACGAGGAGAACAACGTCCAATGGGCGAAAGAGCTCGAACAGGCCGGCTGTCATGTCATTTATGGCATGACGCATTTGAAAACACATAGCAAAATCACCTTGGTGGTGCGCAAGAAAAACGATCAAATCGAGCGCTTTGTACATCTAGGCACTGGCAATTACAACGATCAGACAGCGAAAGTCTATACCGATATGAGCTTGTTCACGTCAAAAAGAGAGTTTGGGGTCGATGCCACGAACTTCTTCAACTTTTTGAGCGGCTATACCGAAAAGCCGGAATTCCACCATTTATCGGTTGCGCCGTTCACAATACGAAAAGATTTTGTGCGCCTGATAGCGGAAGAAATCGATTACCACAATAAATACGGCAACGGCCGCATCATCCTGAAGATGAATTCATTGACGGATAAAACATTGATCAAGCGCTTGTACGAAGCTTCGATAGCAGGCGTCCAAATCGATTTGATTGTACGGGGCATCTGCTGCTTGCGCCCAGGGATCAAAGGCATCAGCGACAATATCCGTGTGCGCAGCATTGTGGGCCGTCTGCTCGAACATAGCAGGGTCTTTTATTTCTATCACAACGGCGAAGAAAAGACCTATTTGTCATCCGCGGATATGATGACGCGCAATATGGAAAACCGTATCGAAATTCTATTCCCTGTCTATGACGCCAAGATTAAAGCGGAAGTGAAGCACATCCTGATCATTTCTCTGAAAGACAATGTCAAAGCGCGTGAACAAGACAATAAAGGGCAATACCAGTACGTCAAACGCAAAGGCGGAGAAAAAGAGATCAACTCCCAGGTGATCCTATACAACGAAGCCTATCAAGTCGCGGAAGATGAAGAATAATGCTGGGGAAGGGCGCCTAATTGGCGCTTTTTTATTGCAGGCGGGCGAAAAAAAACGGCAATTGCTGTATAGTTGAAAGAGTTTAGAACAACAGGAAAACAGGTGAAGACAGAATGGGTTATTTGATCACACTGGAAGGCGGAGAAGGTTCCGGCAAAACCAGTATTTTAAAATTAATGGCGGACATTCTCGCACAGCAAGGGCATCAAATTGTCTGTACGCGGGAACCGGGCGGCATTGAAATTGCCGAACAGATCCGCCGGGTCATCCTTGACCGCAATAATTCAAGCATGGATCCGCGCACCGAAGCGCTGCTTTATGCAGCGGCGCGCCGCCAGCATCTTATAGAAAAAGTCATACCGGCGCTGGAAGCCGGGAAAATCGTTTTATGCGACCGCTATATCGACAGCAGCCTCGCCTATCAAGGGTATGCTAGAGGCCTTGGCATCGAGGAAATCTATACGGTCAATAAATTTGCCATCGATGACTACATGCCGGATTTGACGCTGTATTTTGACGTCGAACCGCAGGTGGGGCTAGCGCGGATTGAAAAAGATGCGGGGCGTGAAATCAATCGGCTGGATGTGGAATCGATGAAATTTCACGAAACCGTGCGGGAGGGCTATCAAATTCTGGTCGGCCAATATCCAGAGCGCATCCAGGTCATTGATGCCGGCAACAGCATCGGAAAAGTCCTCGAAGATGCCCTCGCCGTTGTAGCGGATTTTATGGGCAGCCGGAAGAACTGATAACACGCCGGAAAGATATACAGCGTAAGTATTTGTTCATGTTATAATAGAGAAAGTAGAAAACATTTCTTAAGGGAGTGAGTGCTGATGAAACTCGTCGTAGCAGTCGTGCAGGATCAAGATAGCAACCGTCTATCCAATGCGTTAACAAAAAATGATTTCCGGGCTACCAAACTTGCCAGTACGGGAGGTTTTTTACGCTCAGGAAATACGACTTTCCTAATTGGTGTCGATGACGGGCTCGTGCCGAAATTGATGGATTTGATCCGCGATAATTGCCGTGCGCGCGAGCAGATGGTAGCACCTGTTTCTCCGATGGGCGGCAACGCCGATTCGTATATTCCGTACCCGGTGGAAGTGGAAGTTGGCGGAGCGACGATTTTCGTCTTGCCAATCGAGCAATTCCATCATTTCTAAACTTTGCAACCACACATCACCGGCCCTTTTCAAGCCGGTTCATGACACGCCCGTGCTCCATTTGGAACACGGGATTTTTTACAACGTAAGGATGAAGGTGACATTGTGCAAAAAACGATAGAAGAGCTGCAAGAAATTCAGCCCGTGGTCATGAAGAGGCTGCAAGGCGCTTTTGAAAAAGACCGCCTTGCCCATGCATTTCTTTTCGAAGGCCCCGCCGGCTCCGGCTTAACGGAAATTACACACTTTTTCGTTAAACTCCTGCTGTGCGAAACGCCTTCGCAAAATGTTCCATGTGAAACATGTCGAAGCTGCCATTTATATAATACAGGAAACCATCCGAACATCGTTTTCATCAAACCGGATGGCCAGAACATCAAAATCGACCAGATTCGTGAGTTGATTTTTAGCATGAATAAGACGGGCTTTAGTTCGGGCCGTAAAATATATGTCATCGAAGAAGCGGATCGCATGAACAACGCGTCCGCTAACGCACTGCTGAAATTTTTAGAGGAGCCGGAATTCAATGTGACGGCAATCCTACTGACGGAGCGGGTCAATGCCATCATGTCGACGATCCGTTCGCGCTGCCAGCTCGTGTCATTCCAGCCGTTATCGAGGCCGAAGCTGATTGAGCAATTGCTCGCAGGCGGCATGACGGGTTCAATGGCGGCGACGGTGAGTATGCTGACACAGAGCGAAGAAGAGGCCGTTGAGCTAAGCTTGGATGAAGCATTCATCCAGCAGCGCAAGACTGTGTTAAAATTAGTGGAAACCGTCAATGGCAATGTCCACGAAGCTCTTTTATTGCTGCAGTCGGAATGGCTTCCGCTGTTTAAGGAAAAAGAAGATGCCGAAAGAGGGCTGGACATGTTATTATTTGCATATCGGGACATCGCTTCGGCAAAAGCGGATCTTGAAACCGCTCGGACGTATCCGGATATGGAACAAACTTGGAAGCAGATGGCGCTTCAGCGTTCTTTTGCGGTATTGTCCAAGCAATTGCAGGCCATTTTATGGGCCAAGCAGCAATTGCCGCGCAATATGAATCGGACGCTGCTGATGGAGCAATTGATGCTGAATCTGCAGGAGGGGTAAGCGAGTGTATAATGTCATAGGTGTCCGCTTTAAAAAAGCGGGTAAAATATATTATTTTGACCCAGGTGAATTTGCGATTGAAAAAGACGATTACGTCATCGTTGAAACGGCTCGGGGAGTGGAATACGGCAAAGTGGTCGTACCGATGAAAGCAGTCGGGGAAAACGATGTGGTATTGCCGCTTAAGCAAGTGGTGCGCGTAGCAAGCGGCCGCGACCGCCAGCAGGTGGAAGAAAACCGCCTGGAAGCGGGGCGCGCTTTTGAAATGGGAACGGACAAGATTGAAGAGCATAAGCTGGACATGAAGCTCGTGGATGTTGAATATACATTCGACCGCAATAAAGTGATCTTTTACTTTACTGCTGAAGGGCGCGTCGATTTCCGCAACTTGGTGAAGGATTTAGCGTCGATTTTCCGGACGCGCATCGAGCTTCGCCAAATCGGCGTGCGCGATGAAGCGAAAATGCTTGGCGGCATCGGCCCTTGCGGACGCATGCTTTGCTGTTCGACATTCCTCGGCGATTTTGAGCCGGTGTCGATCAAAATGGCAAAAGACCAGAACTTATCGCTGAACCCGTCCAAAATTTCGGGTCTATGCGGCAGGCTTATGTGCTGTTTGAAATACGAAAACGATGAATATGAATTAGCGAAAAAAGAAATGCCGGATGTCGGCAGCCGTGTGGGGACACCGGATGGCGACGGCCGCGTGGTCAGCATGAACATTTTGGAACGTGTATTGAAAGTTCGCCTGGCTGAGCAGGAACAGACACTTGAATACGCATTAAGTGAGATAATGGACCAAGGAACGAGAGCGTGAGGTGGTTTAAGTGAAAGATAAGAATTTTTTAGATACGGTCATGGAATTCGAGCAGCAATTGGAATCGATGCAAGAGCAGTTCCGGGAATTGAAATCGGTCGTGGCGCATACGATGGAAGAGCATCATGCGCTGCAGCTGGAAAATCATCACCTGCGTGCTCGTCTAGATGAACTTCATCAGGCGGTGCCGGAAGCTGTTGCAGATCCGGTGAAGTTGAAAAAAGCGGTCATGGATATCGGCGAAGGCTATGATAACCTGGCGCGCCTGTACCATGAAGGCTACCACGTCTGCAATGTACATTTCGGCAGCTCGAGAAAAGGCGACGATTGCCTGTTTTGTTTATCTTTTTTAAACAAGCAAAATTAAGGCTGGATTTGCTGCGTGCTTTAAGCACCAGCACGGCTGACCAATAAGAAAGGCTTCCGACACCTTGCGTGGCGGCAGCCTTTTGTTATGTAAGAGGAGTTGGAAAGATGTTATTGGACGACGAAAGGCTCGATTATTTATTGGCGGAAGATTTGCGGATTATTCAAAGCCCCTCGGTCTTTTCCTTTTCGCTTGATGCGGTGCTGCTGGCGCGGTTTGCGTATGTGCCGCTGAAGCGCGGGGCGATTGTGGATTTGTGCACTGGCAATGGCGCCATTCCGCTGTTTCTCAGTGCACGGACGGAAATGCCGATTATCGGGGTGGAGCTGCAGGAGCGCTTGGCCAATATGGCAAAGCGCAGCATCGACTATAACGGGCTCAGCCACCGCATCGACATCATCCAAGGCGACGTCAAAGAAATACCAGCGCAGTTGGGCATTGAAAAATTTGATGTAGTGACTTGCAACCCTCCGTATTTCCCGGCGCATGAAATGAGCGACAAGAACATCAGCGAGCATATGGCGATTGCGCGCCACGAACTGCACCTGACACTCGATGAATCGGTTGCTGCCGCGAGCAAGCTGCTGAAGCAGGGAGGCAAAGCGGCATTTGTCCACCGTGCGGGGCGTCTTATTGACATCATCACAGCAATGCGCGCCAATCGGCTGGAGCCGAAGCGGGTTCGGCTGGTTTACCCGAAAGCCGGAAAAGAGGCGAATACGCTACTGATTGAAGGCATTAAAGACGGCAAGCCGGATTTGAAAATTCTGCCGCCGCTGATTGTCTACGGCGATGATGGGGAATACACAGAAGAAGTGAGAGCGTTGCTATATGGAAGCCAATAAGCATTATTTTTACGTGCTGGAATGCGCGGATGGTTCCTATTACGCCGGGTACACCAAAGATTTGGAGAAGCGCCTGGAAGCCCACAATTCGGGCAAAGGCGCAAAATACACACGGGCGAGAGGGCCTGCTGCTTTGATTTACCAGGAGCAGTTTGAAACGAAGCCGGCCGCGATGAAAGCGGAGTATGCATTCAAGCAATTGCCGAAACCGAAAAAAATCCGCTATATCGCGGACAGAAAGGAAGACGGCCAATGAAATCGCAAAAAAGTTTCCAGGAAGACCAAGCGACCTTGTATCTCGTAGCAACGCCGATCGGCAATCTCGAAGATATGACCGTGCGTGCTATCCGGATTTTGAACGAAGTCGCAGTTATCGCGGCGGAAGATACACGCAATACAAAAAACCTCTGCAATTATTTCGATATCCAGACAAAGCTCGTCAGCTACCACGAACACAACCAGGAAAGCGGCGGCTATAAGATCCTGTCGTACTTGCGGGAAGGGAAGTCGGTGGCATTGGTCAGCGACGCTGGCATGCCATGCATTTCAGACCCCGGAGAAGACATCGTCAAGCGTGTACTTGAGGAAGATTACCCGGTCGTGCCGGTACCGGGTGCAAATGCAGCACTCAGTGCGTTGATTGCTTCCGGCATTGCGCCCCAGCCGTTTCTGTTCTACGGATTCTTGTCCCGCGGAAAAAAAGACCGCCTCACTGAATTAGAGGCATTGAATCAGAAATCGGAGACCCTGATTTTCTATGAAGCGCCGCACCGCTTGAAAGACAGTTTGAAGAGCATGCAAAAAGCATTTGGCGATGAACGGCGAATCGTGCTGGCACGCGAAGTGACGAAGAAATTCGAAGAATTCCTGCGCGGCACGGTCGGCGAAGCGGTGGAATGGGCGGATGAAAATACAGTCCGCGGTGAATTTTGCGTCGTTGTCGAAGGCAATGCTGAGCCTGATGTGGTGGAAACTGAGAAATGGTGGACGCATCTGCCGATTGCGGAGCATGTTGCCGAAGTGATGGAGAAAAAGGATGTCTCATCGAAAGAAGCGATCAAAGAAGTGTCAGTTGAGCGGGGCCTCTCCAAAAGGGAAGTGTACCAAGCGTATCACATATGAAAAAACCGGAGTGCACAGGCACTCCGGTTTTTTACGATAATAGCTGGGTTTTATTTTTTTAAGTGGCCTTGAATTTCTTTGACAAGCATTTCTGCGCCTTCAGGGCTTAAAATCAATTTTCCGCCTACAAGTTGCATGTTTTCATCTGACACTTCGCCAGTAACTGCACAAGTCATATTCGGCAAATACTTTTTCAAAATAATTTTATCGTCATCTACATAAATCTCCAAAGCGTCTTTTTCAGCGATTCCTAGCGTGCGTCGCAATTCGATTGGAATTACCACTCGTCCTAGTTCGTCTACTTTACGTACAATACCTGTTGATTTCATATCATTCTCTCCCCTCAAATTTGTCGGATGTTTTCGCCAAAATTCGACAATTACCACTTCCTGTCATAAATCATACCAAGTAATGGCAATTGGGTCAATAAAAAACTATCGCTCTCATAATAAATTTTACAAAAATGTGACGCTAAATTGATAAAAAGACTTTTTATCTACTATTAATTTCCAAAATAACTAAATTTGCTCTTTATTTAACAGAAAAATAAATAATCTGAAATATGAGATATTGTCGAATTGACATTCTGATATGAAATATTGTACAAAATTGGCTCTTTCGTTAAAATAAGAACTATACCAAAAAACTGGAGGAATTTTTCGTGACTGCTAAAAACAATACTTTTTATATAACGACCCCGATTTATTATCCAAGCGGAAAATTCCACATCGGTACGGCTTATACAACCGTCGCTTCTGATGCAATGGCTCGCTATAAACGCTTGAAAGGTTTCGATGTCCGGTTTCTTACCGGAATGGATGAACATGGCCAGAAGATTGAGGAGAAGGCAAAGGAAGCCGGCAAAGCGCCTCAGGCTTATGTTGACGAAATGGCGGAAGCTGCAAAAAAAGTATGGTCAATCATGGACATCAGCTATGATGACTTTATCTGCACGACCGAAGAGCGCCATAAAAAAAGCGTCGAAAAAATCTTCCAAACGTTCTTGGACAACGGCGACATCTATAAAGGGGAATATGAAGGCTGGTATTGTACGCCGTGTGAGTCTTTCTATACAGAAGCTCAGCTTGTCGACGGCAATTGTCCGGATTGCGGGCGCCCGGTCCATAAAGTGAAAGAAGAATCGTATTTCTTCAATATGAAGAAGTATGCAGGCCGTTTGCTGGATTATTATGAAAACCATGCAGAATTCATCGAACCGGAATCGCGCAAAAATGAAATGATCAATAATTTCATCAAGCCGGGCCTTGAAGATCTATCGGTATCCCGCACGTCGTTCGACTGGGGCATTCCGGTTCCTGGAGATCCGAAGCACGTTATCTATGTGTGGGTCGATGCGCTATCGAATTACATTACGGCGCTTGGCTACGGTTCCGAAGATAACACGCTGTTCAATAAATACTGGCCGGCAGATGTCCACGTGGTCGGCAAAGACATCGTCCGTTTCCATACAATTTATTGGCCGATTTTCTTGATGGCACTTGATCTTCCATTGCCGAAGAAAGTTTTTGCCCATGGTTTTATCATGATGAAAGACGGCAAAATGTCGAAATCAAAAGGCAATGTCGTATATCCGGAAATGCTTGTGGAGCGTTACGGTTTGGATGCGACGCGTTATTTCCTCTTGCGTGAGCTGCCATTTGGTTCGGACGGCGTGTTCTCGCCGGAATCATTTGTGGAACGCACAAACTACGATTTGGCGAACGATCTCGGAAACTTGTTGAACCGCACCGTCTCGATGATCAATAAATACTTCGACGGCGAAGTGCCGCAAATTAAAGGGCATGTCACTGAATTTGATGCAACGCTTCAGCAAGTGGCGAAGCGCACGGTCGGCGTCTACGAAGAACATATGGAAAAAATGCAGTTCAGCATCGTGCTAAGCGAAGTGTGGACATTGATTTCGCGCACCAATAAATATATAGATGAAACGCAGCCGTGGGTTTTGGCGAAAGATGAAAGTTTGAAAGCGGAATTGGCTTCTTCGATGGCTCATTTGGCGGAGAGCCTGCGTATGGCAGCCGTTATGCTGCAGCCGTTCCTGCCGAACGCACCGAAGCAGATTGCAGAGCAGCTTGGTTTGTCCCAAGACGCGCTGGCATGGGAGACATTGGAGCATTTCGGCTTTATCCCCGAAGGCATCAAAGTTGTTTCCAAAGGGACGCCGATTTTCCCGCGCCTTGAAGTAGAGCCGGAA
The DNA here is from genome assembly GCF_058268475.1 of Planococcus sp. TJ-301. NCBI lineage: Bacteria > Bacillati > Bacillota > Bacilli > Caryophanales > Caryophanaceae > Planococcus > Planococcus sp. TJ-301. Next base: position 13,064 of record NZ_JBZDOH010000007.1, read on the forward strand.
GTGGCGTATATCCGCGATCAAATGCGCGGGGATATAACACCTGCAGAACCGGAGCAAGCAGCAGAAGAACTGCCGGAGCAAGAGCCGGAGATCAGCATTGATGACTTTATGAAAGTGGATCTTCGCGCAGCGACGGTAATCGCTTGTGAAGCGGTGCCGAAAACGTCGAAATTGCTGAAATTGCAGCTCGATATGGGGTATGAACAACGCCAAGTGGTGTCGGGCATTGCCGAGCATTACAAACCGGCCGAATTGGTCGGCAAAAAAGTGGTGGTGGTCGCTAATTTGAAGCCGGTGAAATTGCGCGGCGAATTGTCTCAAGGGATGATTTTAGCAGGTCAAAAAGACGGGTTCTTAACGCTGGCGGCAGTGGATGCAAACCTGCCAAATGGCGCGAAAATAAAATAAACATTATATTGGTTGCTCTTCTTTTTACTAGGAGAGCGCCTTTTTTATTTGTATTTTATTAGGCGAATATTAGTAAAATGATATATAAAAAACATGTTTTGTTATACAAATGTAATGTTGGTGTGAAGAAAGACACGGAAAAAACAATTAAAATAAGGTTTAATGTGAGGAGAATGCTTGATGTTCGTTGATACCCATGTACATTTGAATGCAGACCAATACGATGAGGATTTACAAGAAGTCATCGATAGAGCTTTAGAAAATAATGTTACTAAAATGATTGTGATTGGGTTTGATCGCAAGACGATCGAACGAGCCATAACGCTTGCTGAGCAATACGATTTTATATATGCAGTTGTCGGCTGGCATCCAGTTGACGCAATCGACTGCACCGAAGAAGATTTGCGCTGGATCGAAGAGCTGGCGGCACACGGCAAGGTTGTCGGAATCGGAGAGACTGGCCTGGATTACCATTGGGACAAATCACCGAGAGACATTCAGCAAGAAGTGTTCCGAAAGCAGATTCGCCTCGCGAAAAAAGTGAAGTTGCCGATTATCATACATAATCGAGAAGCTACGGAAGATGTACTCCGGATATTGAAAGAAGAAGGCGCCGAAGAAGTCGGAGGCGTTATGCATTGTTTCGGAGGCAGCGTAGAAACTGCGCGTGAAAGCATTGCAATGAACTTTATGATCTCGCTCGGAGGGCCGGTAACGTTCAAGAACGCTAAAAAGCCGAAAGAAGTGGCGGAAGCGATTTCTTTGGACCATCTGCTGATTGAAACAGATGCGCCTTATCTGGCTCCCCATCCATATCGCGGAAAACGCAATGAACCATCTTATGTCCCACTTGTCGCGGAAGAAATCGCTCGGCTGAAAGGCATTTCAATTGAAGAAGTGGCAGCCGCCACAACCAAAAATGCCGAACAGTTTTTCAAACTGGCATAGAAAATCATCCAAGAGGTTCAGAATTGCTTGGATTTGCGCCTTGAATTCGGGTCTTTACAATCACTCAAGTGAAAGAGGAGGAGTTATTTTTGACGAAGTCATCAACTAATGGGAAGTCTGTAAATGCGTTAAAGGGTAAATCAATTGTTGTCGCCATTGCTACGGTTTTGATGTTTGCAGCTGTTTTAACGTTCGCGATTTATGAAGGAACTAAAAACACGGTGTCCATCACGGCTAATGGTGAAACGACAGAAGTGAAGACCCACGCAGAAACAGTTGGGGCTTTCCTGAAAGAGCAGGAAATCAAAGTTTCCGAACATGATTATTTGAGCCATACTGCCGATACGGCAATTGAGAAAGATATCGCGCTCGAATTTGAGCAGGCGAAAGAATACACAGTAAATGTTGATGGCAAAAAAGCTGCGGCATGGACAACAAACAATACCGTAAGAGAGATCTTGAAGAAAGCGGCTATTGAAATTACCGAACATGATAAAGTGTCACCTGAATTAGATGAAGAAATAGATGCGGATACAGCTGTTTCTGTAGAAAAAGCTTACGAGGTTACAGTCCTTGATGGTTTGGAAGAGAAAAAAGTATGGTCCACTTCGACTACTGTCGCTGACTTTTTAAAGCAAAACAAGATTTCTTTAAGCGAACTTGATCGAGTTGAAAACGGAATGGATGAAATGGTTCTTCCGAATTCAGAAGTTAAAGTTGTTCGTGTAGAAAAGGTCACCGATGTAGTTGAGGATTCTGTAAAGTTTGCTGTTGAATCGAAGAAAGATTCTTCAATTCTTAAAGGCAAAGAAAAAGTTGTCCAAAAAGGCCAAAACGGCGTTGTTTCAAAAACTTATGAAGTTATCAAAGAAAACGGCAAAGAAGTAAAACGTGAACTTAAAAACAAAAAAATAGTAAAAGAGCCGAAAAAACAGCTGACGGCTGTCGGCACTAAAGTTATTGTTGCAAGCGTGTCGCGTGGAGCAAGAACAAAAGCTGAGGCGCCAGCGCCAAAAGCAGCGGCGCCAAAAGCAGCGGCACCAAAAGCATCCGCGCCAAAAACAGCGGCACCAAAAGCGGCAGCACCGAAAACAGCTTCAGCACCTGCTGAGCCGGCTGGCAGAACTTTGATCGTTTCTGCAACAGCTTATACAGCTAGCTGCACAGGATGCTCGGGCATTACAGCTACAGGCATCAACTTGAAAGCGAACCCTGGATTGAAAGTCATCGCTGTAGACCCTAACGTAATTCCCTTAGGCTCTAAAGTATATGTGGAAGGCTACGGCTATGCTGTCGCTGGAGACACAGGCGGCGCAATCAAAGGAAATAAAATCGATTTGTTCATGGCGAAGCAATCTTCGGCAATCGCCTTCGGACGCCAACAAGTAAAAGTAACAGTTTTAAATTAATTCAAAAACACCAAAGGCTTTCCCGGGTGCTCCCCGGGAAAGCCTTTTACATGTTTAGCAGCGCAGGTGTAAAATAGAAGGAAACTTCAGTGGAAAGCCTCTTGCCGGGAAATCGGAAGGTGGCGAAATACGATGCTTGAAATGAGGAAAATAGATGAAGATCAAAGAAATAATCGTGGTGGAAGGCAAAGATGATACAGTAGCTGTCAAAAGGGCAGTGCATGCCGACACCATTGAGACGAACGGTTCGGCCATTTCGAAATCGACGCTTGAGCAAATTGCGCATGCCCAGAAAAAACGGGGAGTCATTGTTTTTACCGATCCGGATTATCCGGGCCGTCGGATCCGTGCTATTATTGAAGAACATGTGCCGGCGGTCAAGCATGCTTTTTTAGCGAAAGAAAAGACCATAGCGAAAAATGGCAAAGGTCTTGGCATCGAGCATGCAGCGGATGAAGACATCCGCGAAGCCTTGTCAGCGGTCTACACAACGATTCAAAATGGCGAAGCACCGGAAATCACCATGGAAGATTTGATTGAAGCGGCGCTGGTTGCGCACCCGCGTGCTAAAATGCGGAGAACACAGCTCGGGGAGATGCTGCAGATTGGTTATACCAATGGCAAGCAGCTGCAGAAAAGGCTCCACATGTTCGGCATCACGAAACAGCAATTCATCGAAGCGGTAATCGCTTTAAACCAGGAGGAACACGAATGAACAAAGATATAGCAACACCGATCCGTACCCAGCAAATAATGGCCAAACATGGTTTGACGGTCAAAAAGAGCCTGGGGCAGAATTTTTTGATCGATCCTAATATCCTGCGCAATATTGTCGGCAAAGCGGAGCTGACGAAAGAATCGGCGGCTATTGAAATCGGCCCAGGCATCGGCGCGCTAACGGAACATTTAGCGCGTGCCGCAGGCAAAGTCCTGGCGTTTGAAATCGATCAACGGCTCTTGCCAGTTCTGGAGGATACGCTATCGCCTTACGATAACATCTCCATCATCCATTCCGACATCCTTAAAGCTGATGTGGAAGCGGCCATAGAGAAAGAGCTGGCGGGTTATAAAGACATCGTGGTGGTAGCCAATCTGCCTTATTACGTGACGACGCCGATCATTATGAAATTATTGCTGGAAAAATTGCCGATCCGCGGCTTGGTGGTCATGCTTCAAAAAGAAGTCGCTGAACGCATAACGGCAAAGCCAGGAACAAAAGCGTACGGTTCGCTGTCGATTGCCATCCAATACTATACCGATGCGGAAATGGCGCTGACTGTACCGAAAACGGTGTTCATGCCACAGCCTAACGTAGACTCTGCTGTCATTCGTATGGCGAAGCTGCCTGAGCCCCGCGTGAAAGTCATCGATGAGGATTTTTTCTTCACCGTAACGCGAGGATCATTTGTCCAGCGCCGCAAAACCATTTTAAACAACCTTCAAAGCGCTATGCCGAATGGCAAAGAAAAGAAAGAGTTGGTTTTAAAAGCGTTGGAAGAGGCAGGAATCGAGCCTTCACGCCGCGGAGAGACATTATCGATTGCGGAATTTGGGCTGTTGGCGGATAAATTGTATCCTTATTTCGCGCAATAAGGGAGAATCTGTTACAAAAATGGCACATATAACCCGTTTTTTGAGATATTTCGGATAAAAAAATATTGACATTATCAGTAGAACGCTGATAAAATTAGAAATTTGCTTGACTAAAGGGTCGAATTCTGTTAAACTTTGTCTATAGTGAGGTGTAGACAAATGCCCAAAACTTTGGCGGATATTAAAAAATCGTTAGACCTGCATTTAGGGAAGCGATTGCTTTTAAAGGCAAACGGAGGACGCAAGAAAACGGTCGAACGCGCCGGAATCCTGCGCGAAACGTACCACTCCGTGTTCGTAATTGAGCTTGATCAAGATGAGCATGCATTTGAACGCGTGTCTTACAGCTACGCAGACATCTTAACAGAAGCAGTAGAAATTACTGTGTATGAAGGAACAGAAGACGCACTCGTTGTTAAATAATGAACTATATCCATAATTTTCTTTAAAAAACTCACCGCCTGTTGCACTCAATAGGCGGTGAGTTTTTTTGTTTATTTGCCCCAACCCTCCCGAAGCGTGCCCCGTGTGTTAAAATAGTTTTCATTAGACTATAAAAGGAGGCAGTGGGATGCTCTACGTAAAGGCACCTGCCAAAATCAACTTAACCTTGGACGTTTTATACAAGCGGCCAGACAATTACCACGAAATTGAAATGATCATGACCACAGTCGACTTGGCTGACCGGATTGGCCTAAAAGCGACCGAAAGCGGCATACATATTGAATCCGCCGACCGTTTCGTGCCGAACGACTCGCGCAATTTAGCGTATCAGGCTGCCCAATTATTGAAAGATACATTCAACATCAAATCGGGCGTCATCATTTCGCTCGATAAGCAGATTCCGGTAGCTGCAGGCCTTGCAGGCGGCAGCAGCGACGCCGCGGCGACATTAAAAGGCCTTAACCAGCTCTGGCAGTTGAACTTGTCGTTGGATGAGCTGGCGGAACTCGGCGCTAAAATCGGTTCGGACGTTTCGTTCTGCGTTTATGGCGGCACGGCCCTGGCGAAAGGCCGCGGCGAAATCATTGAACACCTTCCCGCTCCGCCGCATTGCTGGGTCGTCTTGGCAAAACCGACGATCGGCGTTTCCACAGCAGACGTTTACGGTGCGTTCAAGCCTGCCAATGCAGAACATCCGGACACAGGCAAAATGATCGAAGCGCTGGAGCAAGGCGATTACCAGGCAATGTGCGATCATTTGGGCAATGCGTTGGAAAGCGTAACGCTGGAAATGCATCCCGAAGTGGCACAAATCAAAGAACAGATGAAAAAATTCGGTGCAGACGCTGTATTGATGAGCGGCAGCGGACCAACCGTCTTCGGACTGGTACAGCAGGAAGCACGGATCCCTCGCATCTATAACGGCTTGCGCGGCTTTTGCGGCGAAGTCTATGTGGTGCGCTTGATCGGTGAACGGGAGACACTTGCCTAAAGACGTACATTTATGGTAAGTTTTCTATAAATTATTCGTGTTTAGGAGAGTGCAAAATGAAGTGGAAGCGCAGTGAACGGTTAGTTGATATGACACATTACCTTTTAGACCATCCGCACAAGCTCATCCCGCTGACTTATTTTTCAGACCTCTACGATTCCGCTAAATCCTCGATCAGCGAGGATTTGGGAATCATCAAAGAGACGTTTGAAGAACGCGGGATCGGCTTGTTGATGACAGTGCCGGGAGCGGCTGGAGGCGTTAAATACGTTCCGAAGCTTCAGGCAGACGAAATCAAAGGCATTATGGCTGAATTGATAGAAGAACTGGGCCATTCCGATCGGCTGTTGCCAGGCGGCTATCTTTACATGACAGACGTTTTGGGCAATCCGGGCATCATGAACCGGGTAGGGAAAGTGTTCGCTACGGCATTTGCTAATGAGAAAATCGATGTCATCATGACGGTGGCGACAAAAGGCATCCCGATTGCACATGCGATTGCCCGCCATTTGAACGTGCCAGTCGTTATCGTCCGCAGAGACAGCAAGGTGACAGAAGGATCCACCGTCAGCATCAACTACGTCTCAGGCTCTTCCCGCCGCATCCAGACGATGGTACTGTCCAAACGCAGCATGAAAAGCGGCCAGCGTGTGCTGATCACCGATGACTTCATGAAAGTCGGCGGAACGATGAACGGCATGAAAAATCTGCTGGAAGAATTCGATTGCACACTGGCTGGCGTAGCAGTGCTCGTCGAGGCGCAGCATTCCGATGAACAGCTTGTAGAGAAATACCTGTCACTCGTCAAATTGCACGAGGTCAGCGAAAAAGAACGGACCATCGCATTGGAAGAAGGAAACTATTTTACTAATGGAGGTTTTTGATATGGAATTTGTAGCAACGGATAAAGCAGCGGCAGCCATTGGACCTTATTCGCAAGGGGTCATTGCGGGAGATATGTTTTACAGCTCAGGCCAGATCCCATTGACGCCAGAGGGCAGCATGGTCGAAGGTGCTATCGGCGAACAAGCGCATCAAGTGTTTGCCAATCTGCAGGCAGTTTTGGCGGAAGCAGGTTCTTCGCTAGGGCAAGTGGTGAAAACGACGGTCTTTATCAAAGACATGAACGATTTTGCTGAATTAAACAAAGTGTATGCTTCTTATTTCGGCAGCCACAAGCCGGCGCGCTCAACTGTAGAAGTGGCGCGCTTGCCAAAGGACGCAAAAGTTGAAATCGAAGTCATCGCGTTGATCGCGAAGTAAATCTAATCGAGTACAAGAAGCTGCCGAGAAAATTCTCGGCAGCTTTTTTCGTCTAAATATATTGAATAACTTGAACTAGAGAAGTTGATGTTACGTGCAACTCCGGACGCTCTATCCCAATTAATTAATTTTTCTAATAAATTATGTAATTTTTAAAGGAGTTTAGTCCTTGAAAGCGAATTAGTTAATTAGCAATAAAAAAGGCAATAGAAAAGCATCTTAGACGAAAGGTGGTGAGAAAATGGAAGTAACTGATGTCAGGCTCCGCCGGGTCCAAACCGACGGCCGCATGCGGGCGATCGCTTCCATCACGCTGGACAACGAGTTCGTCGTGCATGATATCCGGGTGATTGACGGCAACGAAGGGCTTTTTGTAGCAATGCCGAGCAAACGCACACCGGATGGAGAATTCCGGGACATTGCGCATCCGATCAATTCGGGTACCCGCAATAAATTGCAGGAAGCGATTTTGGCTGCATATGAACAAAGTGAAAATGAGCCGGTTTTTGAGGAAGCTGGCGTATAAATGTGAGACCTCTAGAGCCTTCTGTTATTAGAATAGGCTCTTTTTTTATTGGACAGCTTTTTGTCATTGTATTGTCATGCTCTGAAACCTTGAAAAATCAAGGTTTTTCCGCTATAGTCAAGAAGGAAATAGTGACAAGATCTACTATAGAGAGAAAATAGATAATACATTTCACGTTAGGAGGAGCACCCAGATGACCAATACATATGCAGTGATTTTAGCAGCAGGGCAAGGGACGCGCATGAAATCGAAGCTTTATAAAGTGCTTCACCCTGTCTGCGGCATGCCGATGGTGGAACATGTCGCAAATAACGTCAGCCGGTTGGGCGTAGAAAAAATCGTCACGATTGTCGGCCACGGCGCTGAAAAAGTACAGGAACAGCTCGGCGCGAAAAGTGAATACGCGCTTCAGGAGGAACAGCTTGGAACGGCGCATGCCGTGCAGCAGGCCGCTTCCATGATTGAAGGGCTGCCAGGGACGACATTGGTTGTTTGTGGGGACACACCGTTGATCCGCACTGAAACGATGGAAGCTTTGCTAGCACACCATAAAGAACAACAAGCAAAAGCGACAATTTTGACAGCGATTGCAGACAATCCGTCAGGCTACGGCCGCATTATCCGTGGCGAAGCGGGCGAAGTTGCGAAGATTGTTGAGCAAAAAGACGCTTCTGCGGAAGAACAGCAAGTAAAAGAAATCAATACAGGAACTTATTGCTTCGATAACGAAGCGCTTTTTGAAGCGTTGAAATTGGTATCGAATAACAATGCCCAAGGCGAATATTATTTGCCGGACGTTATTGAAATCCTTCAAAAACAAGGTGAAGTTGTCGCTGCCTACGCAACGGACAGCTTCGATGAAACACTCGGCGTCAATGACCGCGTCGCGTTGAGCGAAGCGGAACGCTTTATGCGTGCACGCATCAACGAAAAGCATATGAGAAACGGCGTGTCGATCATCGATCCCGCAACAGCCTATATCGGCGCTGAAGTAGAAATCGGGCGCGACACCGTGCTTCAGCCGAACGTCATCCTTGAAGGCCGTACGGTCATCGGAGAAGATTGCTTTATTTCTTCGGGGACCACGATCTCCAATAGCGCAGTCGGCGACCGTACAAGCATCCGTTCATCGCATGTCTATGACAGCTCGATTGGACAAGACGCGGCAGTCGGTCCATTCGCGCATCTGCGTCCGGAAACGGAACTCGGCAACGAAGTGAAAATCGGCAATTTCGTCGAAGTGAAGAAAGCGACACTCGGCAATAAAAGCAAAGTCTCCCACCTGAGCTATATCGGAGACGCGAAAGTCGGAACCAACGTCAATATTGGCTGCGGCACCATTACAGTCAATTACGATGGCCAAAATAAATTCCTCACTACTATTGAAGATGACTCGTTTATCGGGTGCAACTCGAACCTAATTGCGCCCGTAACAATAGGCCAAGGCTCTTATGTCGCTGCGGGATCTACAATTTCCAAAGATGTGCCAAGCGAAGCGCTTGCCATCGCACGTGCCCGCCAGGAAAACAAAGAAGGCTATGTTAACAAACTACACCTTAAAAAATAGGAGGCTACACACAAGATGAGTTATCAAATTGATCCAGCAACTACAAAAATGAAAATTTTTGCTTTGAATTCCAACCAGGAACTAGCGGAGGAGATTGCCAAAGAAGTTGGCTTGCCGCTTGGAAAAAGCTCGGTAACCCATTTCAGCGACGGCGAAATCCAGATCAATATTGAAGAAAGCATCCGCGGCTATGACGTCTTTATCGTCCAATCGACTTCACAGCCAGTAAATGAAAACTTGATGGAGCTTTTGATCATGATTGATGCGGTCAAACGCGCTTCTGCGCGGACTGTTAATGTGGTTATGCCTTATTACGGCTATGCCCGCCAAGACCGCAAAGCGCGTTCACGCGAGCCGATCACTGCTAAACTCGTGGCAAACCTGTTGGAAACTGCTGGCGCTACACGCGTCATTGCACTGGATCTTCATGCACCTCAAATTCAAGGGTTCTTTGATATCTTGATTGACCATTTGTTGGCCGTTCCTCTTATTTCGGATTATTTCCTGAAAGAAAGCGGCATCGACCTTGCCAATGTCATTGTCGTATCGCCAGATCATGGCGGAGTGACACGCGCGCGCAAAATGGCAGACCGCCTGAAAGCGCCGATTGCCATCATCGACAAACGCCGTCCACGGCCGAATGTGGCTGAAGTCATGAACATCGTCGGAAATGTTGAAGGCAAGACGGCCATCATCATCGATGACATTATCGATACAGCTGGAACAATATCCATCGCTGCCAGCGCTTTGATCGAAAGCGGTGCGAAAGAAGTCTACGCTTGCTGTACGCATCCTGTACTTTCAGGTCCTGCAGTCCAGCGCATCAATGATTCTGTCATCAAGGAATTGATCGTAACGAACTCGATCGCGCTTCCGGAAGAAAAGCGTTCACCTAAAATCAAGCAGCTTTCCGTAGCGAAATTATTGGCGGAAACGATTGTCCGCGTACACGAGCAGAAATCCGTCAGCACGCTCTTCGACTGATAGCTGGACGGCATCTGGAACTTCCAAAGGTTTGAATTAGCAGCTGGAAGGGTACTTCACTATATATGACTATATAATGGTATACTGAACATGAACAATATAACTGGAGGATGAGAACATATGGGTACAAAATTATCAGCACAACAAAGAGAAAGCAAAACACCAAATTCACAATTAACGGAACTTCGCGGTAAAGGCGATGTGCCGGGCGTAGTATACGGATACCAGACTGAAACACTTTCGGTTTCTGTATCTGAAGCTGATTTGATCAAAACATTGCGTGAATCAGGACGCAACGGCGTTATCAACTTGGAATTAGGCGGAAAAACTTTGAATGTCGTATTAAGCGATTTCCAACGCGATGCTTTGAAAGGCAGCTTCAAGCACGTTGACTTTTTAGCGGTTAACATGAGCGAAGAGCTTGAAGTAGCAGTAGCAGTCCACACAACTGGCGAAGCAGCTGGCGAAAAAGAAGGCGGCGTTGTGAACCAGCCAAATCGTGAAGTTAATGTAAAAGTGAAGCCTTCGGATATTCCGGATTCACTTGAAGTTGATGTATCGGCACTTGAAATCGGCGACCATTTATCTGTCGGCGACATCCGCGACAAAGTATCTTATGAAATTTTAGATGAAGACGACTTCCTATTGGTTTCTGTTACAGCACCGACTGTAGAAGCAGAGCCTGAAGAAACGGAAGAAGGCGCTGAAGGTGAAGCTGGAACTGAAGCAGCTGAAGGCGAATCTACTGACGAGTCAAAAGAAGCGTAAGCGAATCTGCATCATTGAAAACAAGGGGCTGTCATCTGACAGTCCCTATTTTTCTGCTTTAAAGCGCCTTTATGGTAAAATGGTAGACAGCGAAAAAGCAAAGGAAGATTAATGATGAAATTAATTATCGGCTTGGGCAATCCAGGCAAGGCATATGAACAGACGCGCCACAACATCGGGTTCAAAGTGATCGATTACTTGGCAATGAAATGGAACGCTCCGCTCACGCAGTCGAAATTCAAGGGCATGTATTCCGTCATTCATCGGCCTGAAGGCAAAGTGATGCTGTTGAAGCCGCTGACGTTCATGAACCTGTCCGGTGAAAGTGTCAGCGCCTTGATGGATTATTATAATATAGATATAGACGACATTGTCGTCATTTACGATGACCTGGATTTGCCGACGGGGCAATTACGGCTGCGCCAAAAAGGCAGCGCTGGTGGCCATAATGGCATCAAGTCGCTGATTCAGCATCTCGGATCGCAGCAATTCAACCGGATGCGCATCGGCATCAGCCGTCCGCCAACCGGCATGAAAGTGCCCGATTACGTGTTATCGCGGTTTTCTGACGCCGAAATTCCTGAGATGGTGCAAGCCGTGGAAAAAAGTGCGGACGCTTGCGAATTGTGGCTGTCCAAACCTTATGTAGAAGTCATGAACCAGTTTAACGGCTCATAAAATTGCTTTGGCGCAAAATGCGTACAGAGCTTTTTGTTGTTTGCCGACCAATTGCATGTTGAAAGGAGGAATCTTCATGGATCCGATATTGCAGGTGTTTTCAGAGGATTCTCATACGCAGAAATTCATTACGGACTTGCAGAATGACCAAGACCATCAGCTAATTTCCGGACTTTCCGGCAGCGCACGTCCGGTATTTTACCAGACGGTCTGGGCGCAGACCCAAGCGCCGCTGCTGATTGTCACACCGAACTTGCTGCATGCGCAGCGCGTCTATGACGATTTGACGAAATTGATGGGCGACGAAATGGTGCACCTTTATCCGGCAGATGAATTGATTGCAGCGGATGTATCATTTTCAGGACCGGAATTGCGTGCCCACCGCATAGATACGCTTGACCACATGGCGAGCAACGGCAAAGGCATTTACATCACACCAGTAGCAGGCATGCGCAAATTGATGCCATCGCATAAGCAGTGGGCAGATTCCACATTGCGCGTCAAAGAAGGCGAAGAGCTTGATACGGAACAATGGATGCTCAAACTGGTGGCAATGGGCTACTCGCGCACGCCAATGGTGACGACACCTGGAGAGTTTGCGCTGCGCGGCGGAATCCTCGATATCTACCCGTTGAACTTTGAGCATCCGGTACGCATTGAATTGTTCGACACGGAAGTCGATTCAATCCGCTCATTCTCTGCGGAAGACCAGCGTTCGCTCAAAAAGGTCAAGTCGCTGTGCATCCTGCCGGCGTCTGAATTGGTCTTATCGAAGCCGCAGCGTTTGCAGCTTGCCGACAAGATTGAAGCGCAGCTCGCGAAATCGCTGAAAACAATCAAAGCAGAAGATACGAAAGAAGCATTGCTGCTGCATATCCAGCATGATATCGCAATGCTGCGGGAAGGCAATGTGCCCGACCAGGTAGCGAAATATGCGGCGCTTGTGGAAACGCAATCGGCCTTTTTGGCGGATTATTTCCCGGCAGACGGCTTTATCTTTTTTGATGAGCTCGGACGCATCCAGGAAATGACCGAAACGCTGGAACGCGAAGAAGGCGACTGGATCGTATCGCTGCTGGAAGAAGGCAAATTCCTGCATGACCTGAGGCTGTCTTACACGTTCCGGGAAGTGCTCCAAAAAACCAAGCAAAAAGTGACGTTCCTTTCGCTGTTTGTCCGGACATTCCCATCCGTTCAGGTCAAAAAGTCAATCGTCTTTTCGTGCAAACCGATGCAGTCGTTCCATGGCCAGATGAATTTATTGAAAGCGGAAATGGAACGCTGGCAGCTCGCGAAATTCCAGACCTTCATCATTGCGGAAGGCAGTGAACGTTTGGAAAAAGTGCGTTCGGTGCTCGAAGATTATGGTATGGAAGCGGAAATTTTCAATCTGCAGACAGAAGTGCAGGGCGGCCATATTTATTTGGTCGACGGTGATTTGTCGTCTGGTTTTGAAATGCCGCTGCAGCGGATTGCGGTCATTACAGACGCAGAGATGTTCAAGCAGCAGGCGAAGAAAAAGAGCCGTCCGCAAAAGCTGACGAATGCTGAGCGCATTAAAAGCTATTCGGAAATAAAACCAGGAGATTACATTGTCCATGTCCACCATGGCATTGGGCGCTATGTTGGCATCGAGACGCTTGAAATCGGGGGCACCCACAAAGATTACTTACACATCATTTACAAAGCCGATGATAAATTATTTGTTCCGGTCGACCAGATCGACCTGATTCAGAAATACATCGCTTCGGAAGAAAAAGAGCCGAAGCTCCATAAGATGGGCGGGGCGGAATGGCAGAAGACGCGCAGGAAAGTATCGGCTGCCGTCCAGGACATTGCGGATGACCTCATCAAATTATACGCGGAACGCGAAGCCCAGAAAGGCTACGCGTTTGCCGAAGAGCAGGACATGCAGCGCCAATTCGAGGCAGAATTCCCATATGAGGAAACTGTCGACCAGCAGCGCTCAATCAATGAAGTAAAGCGCGACATGGAAAACGAACGGCCGATGGACCGGCTTGTCTGCGGCGATGTCGGCTATGGCAAGACCGAAGTGGCGATCCGCGCGGCATTCAAAGCCGTGCTTGACGGCAAGCAAGTGGCCTTCTTGGTGCCGACGACGATTCTTGCGCAGCAGCATTTCGAGACAATGACTGAACGCTTCAAGGATTATCCGATCACGGTAGGGCTCATGAGCCGCTTCCGTTCGAAAAAACAGCAGGCGGAGACGTCTAAGGGCTTGAAGAACGGCACTGTCGATGTCGTAGTCGGGACGCACCGGATCTTATCGAAAGACATTGCCTACAAAGACCTAGGCCTCTTGATTGTCGATGAAGAGCAGCGTTTTGGCGTAACCCATAAAGAAAAGATCAAACAAATGAAAACCAATGTCGATGTGTTGACGCTGACGGCAACACCGATTCCGCGCACGCTTCACATGTCGATGATCGGTGTCCGTGATTTGTCTGTCATTGAAACGCCGCCGGCAAATCGCTTCCCTGTGCAGAGCTATGTCATGGAGCATAACGGTGCATTGGTGCGCGAAGCCATTGAACGCGAAATGGCGCGCGGCGGCCAGGTGTTTTATTTGTATAACCGCGTTGATGATATGACCCGTAAAGTGGAGGAAATCCAGGCGCTCGTGCCGGAAGCGCGTGTTGGCTATGCGCACGGGCAGATGTCGGAATCGGAACTGGAATCGACGATTCTCAGCTTCCTGGACGGCGAATATGACGTCTTGGTGACGACGACGATCATTGAGACGGGCATCGATATTCCGAACGTCAATACGCTCATCGTCTACAACGCCGACCGCATGGGCTTGTCGCAATTGTACCAATTGCGCGGCCGCGTTGGCCGTTCGAACCGTGTTGCGTATGCGTATTTCATGTACCAGCGCGATAAAGTGCTGACGGACGTCGCTGAAAAAAGGCTGATGGCCATCAAGGAGTTCACAGAACTGGGCTCCGGCTTTAAAATCGCCATGCGCGATTTGTCGATCCGCGGAGCGGGCAATCTGCTCGGTTCGCAGCAGCATGGCTTTATCGATTCGGTCGGCTTTGACCTTTATTCGCAGATGCTTGAACAAGCGATTGAAGAGCGCCGCACGGGCAATAAGAAGGAAGTGGTACCGGAAATTGAGATTTCACTCGATGTTGATGCCTATATTCCGGACAGCTATATCGGCGACGGCTACCAGAAAATCCAGATGTACAAGCGCGTAAAAGGCATTACCGACGTCGAAGAAGTGGCGGAGCTGCAGGATGAGCTCATTGACCGTTTCGGCGACATGCCGATCGAAACGGACCGCCTGCTGCGCGTCGCCCGCATGAAAGTATGGGCACGTGTTGCGGGAGTAGAATCGATTAAGCGCACTAGCACAATCACGACGGTCAAACTGACCGAAACCGGCACGACTTCGATCAACGGCGGCAAATTGGTGGAACAATCCGCTGTATTTGGCCGCGCCGTCGGCTTCAGAATGGCGGGCCAGCAATTGGCGATGTCGATTGATGACGCGAAGACCGGCAAAATACATCCATTCGATGTTCTTGAAGGCATGATCAAGCTGCTTCCAGAATCATTGAAAGAAGAAAAACCAGTCGGTTAATTCGAATGAATGTTAAAACGAAGGAATGGGTGGAGCCCGTTGAACAATGAAGGAACGATGAAAACATTCATGAAAGGCGCTGTGCTGCTGACGCTAGCGGGCTTCGTCGTCAAGTTGCTCAGTGCGGTCTACCGGGTGCCGTTCCAGAACATGGTCGGCGATCAAGGCTTCTATATTTATCAGCAAGTGTATCCGTTCATCGGAATTTTCGCGGCTTGGACATCGTACGGTTTTGCTGTCGCGGTGTCGAAAGTGCTGGCAGATGCATCTGACGGCGACCAAGGCGGGATTTTACGCATCGCGTTCGGCTTTATCGCGGCCGTTTCGATCCTGGTGTTCGGAGGGCTGTATTTCGGCGCTGGCCGCTTGGCAGACTGGATGGGCGATCCCTTGCTTGCACCGCTTCTGGAAGCTGGTGCTTTCGCCGTGCTGCTGATGCCTGTGCTCGCCGTGCTGAAGGGGCTCTTCCAGTCGCGCAACGACATGGCGCCAGTCGCCTATGCGCAAGTGGCGGAACAGGCGGCCCGTGTGTCGGTGATTCTGATCGGTACATGGATTGTAGTCGCAAACGGCTTTTCGCTGTATGTCGCCGGCCAGACAGCAATGTTCGGAGCGGCAGCCGGCGGTATTGCCGGTGCACTCTTGCTGGCCGTCTTTTTCAGAAAAAGGCTCATTCCTTTCCCGCGGGCGTCCGCTTTAAAAAAATGGCCGATCATCAAAGCTTTAGTGGCTGTATCGCTCAGTGTCAGCATGAGTTCACTGATTTTATTGTTTTTTCAGCTCGCGGATTCATTTATGGTATTCCGTTTATTGACGGAAAACGGCATGGGGCGCATGGCGGCGATGGAACAAAAAGGGGTTTACGACCGCGGCCAGCCGCTCGTCCAATTCGGCTTGCTGATTGCGTCGTCGCTGGCGCTCGCAATCGTGCCGCTCGTCGCCCATATGGCGAAAAAGCAAGGCGGCCGTTCGGCGGAAGTCTATGCGCAGCTCGCATTCCGCATTTCGTTTCTGTTTGCGGTGGCCTCAGCGGCAGGCTTGGCATTTGTTATGCCTTATGTTAATGAAATGCTGTTTCAGACGCGTGACGGCTCGGCGGCATTGATTGTTTTCAGCTGGCAAATCGTCTGGATGTCGCTCATCCTCGTCATGGCCGCCATGCTGCATGGACTCGGTAAAGTGAAAGTGCCGGCCCTGCTATTGGCAGGTGGCCTGGCGGTGAAAGTTATTGGCAACGCCTTGCTGGTGCCGTTATGGGGAGTGTCCGGTGCAGCGCTGGCGGGTAATATCGGCTTAGCGGCAATTGTTGCAGGCTTGTTCTGGTATTTTAAGCGGGTCTGGCCGATCCGTTTTGCGCCGCGCCGCTATTACGGCTGGATTTTTCTGGCTTCAGCTGCGATGGGAGTGATTGTCACAGGCTGGGCTTTGTTTGCGGACTTGGTTCTGTTTGAGGCTTTTTCCAGCCGCATGCAAGCGCTTTGTACGGCATTGACAGCAGTGGCCCTCGGTGCAGCCGTATTCATGGCGTTGATTGCGAAAAGCCGCATCATCACGGAAAAGCAATGGTACATCATGCCATTCGGCCGTAAAATAGCGGGGCTCCAGTTACTGATCAGAAAACAGAAAAGGTGATGACAAATGAACACCATACATGTAATCGGCCTCGGCGCTGGAGATTTGGACCAGCTGCCATTCGGCGTTTATAAAAAATTAAAGCAAGCAACGGAATTATATGTACGGACTGCGGACCATCCTGTCTTGGGCGAATTAGCGCAAGAAGGCGTCAGTTGGACATCGTTTGACGAGGTCTACGAAAAGCATGATGCGTTTGAGCCGGTTTATCAAGAAATTGCCGATACGCTCATCGCGCTCGCGCAGCAAGGGACGGTCATGTATGCAGTCCCTGGCCACCCGCTCGTTGCGGAGCAGACGGTGCAGCATTTGATCACAGCAGAAAAAGAAGGGCGCTGCCGCTTGTCAATCGAAGGAGGGCAAAGTTTCCTCGACGCCATATTTGGGGCATTGCGCATCGATCCGATCGAAGGCTTTCAATTGCTGGACGGCACAGCGATGCACAGTGATGACGTCAATATGGCGCAGCATGTGCTGATCGCCCAAGTCTACGATTCCTTCAGCGCTTCAGAAGTGAAGCTCGCGCTGATGGAGAAATACCCGGAAGATTATCCGGTGACCATCGTCACTGCAGCGGGTTCAGCGGATGAAGTGTTGAAGACGGTCGCGCTGTATGAACTTGATCGTTCGACGGAAGTGAACAACTTGACGACGATCTACGTGCCGCCGGTAAAAGCGCAGTTGGACCGCATCAAGGAATGGCAGACATTCCGGGCAATTATCGCCACATTGCGTGGTCCCGATGGCTGTCCGTGGGATCGTGAGCAGACGCATGAGTCGCTGCGGCCGTATTTATTGGAAGAAGCGCACGAATTGCTGCAGGCGATCGATGAACAAGACGATGAAGCGATTGCTGAAGAACTCGGCGACGTTCTGCTACAAGTTTTTCTGCACGCGCAAATCGGACAAGACAACGGTTATTTCCAGCTTGAAGATGTCCTGGCGTCGATCAGCAGCAAGATGATCCGCCGTCACCCGCATGTTTTCGGCGACGTAAAAGTCGGCGGTGCGGATGATGTGGTCGCGAACTGGGAAAGCATTAAGGCACAGGAAAAGCCGGCAACGGCATCGCTTTTGGATGGCCAGCAGCGTTTCAGTTCAGCCTTGGAAACCTCATACAATTACCAGAAAAAAGCGGCGGAAGCCGGCTTTACCTGGCCCGATGCAGACGGTGCGTGGAATAAATTCAATGAAGAATGGCAGGAATTCCAGCAAGAAGCGGCGAAAGGGACAAAAGAGCGCCAACTCGATGAATTGGGTGACTTGCTGTTTACATTGGTCAACATCGCGCGCTTTTATGGCTTGTCTCCGGAACAGGCGATGATCCAGGCCAATAGCAAATTCCGCAAGCGCTTCGGGCACGTTGAAAAACGCGTTACGGAAGGAACCGGAAAATTCAGCGACTACACGCTCGAGCAGCTCGATCAATTTTGGAACGAAGCCAAAGCATTGGCAAGAAGGGAAGACTGACTATGCGCCTCGATAAATTTTTGAAAGTCTCACGTTTGATCAAGCGCCGCACGCTGGCGAAAGAAGTGGCCGACCAAGGCCGCATCACCGTAAACGGTTCGAAAGCCAAAGCGAGCTCCGTCATCAAAGAAAGCGATGAACTGCAAATCCGTTTTGGCCAAAAAGTGGTCACTGTGCGCGTCGACCAAATCAAAGAAAACGCCAAGAAAGATGAAACGGCGAATATGTATACGATCTTAAAAGAAGAAAAGCTGGATAAAGTCGAACCCCAGTTTATCGATGACGAAGCGTAAGAGTTAAAAGCACAACACATGAAAAAGCTGCACCAGAGCCTATTGCTCCGGTGCAGCTTTTTCTATTGGAGGAATCAATGAATGCGTATGGTGAAGCAATCACTTGCCCATAAGCGCAACAAGCAACGCCTTTTGTGTATGCAGGCGGTTTTCCGCCTCTTGGAACACTACCGAGTTCGGTCCTTCGAGAATGCCAGTGGTGACTTCTTCTTCACGGTGGGCCGGGAGGCAATGCATGAAGATATAATGGCTGTTGGCATGCTGGACCAGCTCTTCGTTGACCTGGAAATGCTTGAAGTGCTCTATGCGCTCAAGCGCTTCCGCTTCTTGGCCCATGCTGGCCCAGACATCCGTATAGATGATATCGCAGCCGGTCACTGCTTCAACAGGGTCTGTCGTTACGTGAATGTTCGCGCCGGTTTCCAGCGCGATGCTTTGCGCCAATGCTACCATGTCCGGTTTCGGTGCATAGGCGGCAGGCGAAGCGATGGTGATGTCCATGCCGACTTTCGCTGCGCCGATCATCAATGAATTCGACATATTGTTGGCGTCGCCGATATAGGCCATTTTCTTGCCGGCAAGAACGCCGAAATGTTCCTGGACCGTTAACAGGTCGGCGAGCACCTGGCATGGATGGAAATCATCCGTTAAACCGTTGATGACCGGCACTTTGCTATTGGCGGCAAATTCCTCGACCGTCGCCTGGTGGAATGTGCGGATCATGATGCCGTCCAAGTAGCCGGATAGGACTTGGGCTGTGTCAGCGATGGTTTCGCCGCGGCCCATCTGGATGTCGCGTGTGCTCAGGTGCATTGCGTGCCCGCCGAGCTGCAGCATGCCCGCCTCGAAGGATACGCGCGTGCGCGTCGATGATTTCTCGAAAATCATTCCGAGCACTTTGCCTTGCAGCAAGGGCAGGTGTTTGTTTTCAGGCTTTTTCAAATCCGCTGCAAGCGCCAGCAACTCCAAGATTTCTTCGGTGCTGTAATCTTTCAGCGACAATAAATGATTCTGGGTCAGTTGTGTAGCGGACGTCAATGTCATCGTCATTTCGCAAGCACTCCTTTCGTAGGTCCGTTGATGAGTTTCACAGCTTCTTGGAACGCAGCAATGGTTTCGCGGCGCGTCCAGACGTGAAGGCGGCGGAGGGCTGCTTGGGCCGCCTGTGCTTTGTCGGGTTCCAGTGTCAGGTCGATATAGGCTTTTTTATTATCCGTCGCCAGCCATTTTTCGAATGGCAGCGACTCTTCTGTATGGAAGGCGAAGCCGTGCTTCAGCCAAAAATCCAAGTCGATCAATGGCAACGATGCATCGGTGATGAAAATCGTGCCGCCGCCGTCTAAGTCCGCCAATTGCTGCGAAGCGCCAACGAGCGCTTTGTGCATCGCAACGGTGGCATCTGGGCTTTGGCCGATGACCTCGCCGGTCGACATCATTTCAGGCGACAATACCGGCGACAGGCCAGGCAGCTTGATATGGGAGAACACCGGGGCTTTTACCGTATATTCCGGCTGGCCGTTAAAGTCCTCCTCGATTCCCAGTTCTGCGTATGGAATGCCGAGCATGAGGGCAGTGGCATGCTTCACTAGGGGAACACCGGTTACTTTGGAGCTGATCGGTGCTGTGCGCGATGCCCGCGGGTTGATTTCCATGACGAACAAACGGCCTTGTTCATAGACGAACTGGATGTTGAACAATCCTTTATACGCCATATTGGCAGCAATGTGCTTCGCAGTGCTTGAAATCTCTTCAAGTTCGTGCGCAGACAGCGTGATCGGCGGCGTGATGGAAATGCTGTCGCCGGAATGGACGCCGGTGCCTTCGATGTGTTCAAAGATGGCGGATACCCAGACGTTTTCGCCGTCCGTCAAGATGTCGGCTTCGACTTCTTTGCCGGTGATGAAATGGTCGACCAATACCGGGAACACAGCTTTTGTCTGTGCCAGCCATTGCGCAAGCTCGGTTTCATTATGCAAAACGTTCATCCCTTTGCCGCCGATGACATAAGACGGTCGAAGGAGGACCGGGTAGCCGAGCTTTTTAGCGAATTGCGGGACTTGCTCAGGGGTTGCGGCCGTGTAGCTGGGGATAGCTGGAAGCCCGATCGACTCGAGAAACGCATAAAACCGGTCGCGGTCTTCCATCTGGTCCAGCAGATCGACGGTTGAACCGAGCACGGTGATGCCCGCTTGTTCCAATTCGGCCGCGACATTCAATGAAGTCTGCCCGCCGAACTGGACAATGACGTTAGTGATGCCTTCAAAGTCGAGGACATTCAGGATGTCTTCCGCTGCCATTGGTTCGAAATACAGCGCATCGGCGATTTCGTAATCCGTACTGACCGTTTCCGGGTTGTTGTTAATCATTACCGCTTCATAGCCGAGTTGCTGCAAAGCCACAACGCTGTGGACGCAGCAATAATCGAACTCGATGCCTTGGCCGATGCGGATAGGGCCAGAGCCGATAACTGCCACTTTTTTCGGATTGGCTGAACGCTCGTCGGAAGAACCGTTCCAAGTGGAATAAAAATAATTCGTCTGCGAGCGGAATTCCGCTGCGCACGTATCGATGACGCGGTAAGCGGGCGACATGTCCCAACTTTTGCGCTGCCCCCAGATTTCAGAAGGGGAGATGTCCCATAAATCGGCGAGCTGCCGGTCGCTGAAGCCGAGTGATTTCGCTTGCAGCAGACGCTGGTAGGTCATATCGTTCCATGACAGCAATTGAAGTGTACGCCATTCATCGACGATGCGTTTCAGCACATGGAGGAAATAAGGCGAGATCGCCGTCAGTTCGTGGAGGTGGGCCATGCTTTTATTGCGCACCAGCAATTCGAACAGCACGAACAAGCGGCGGTCATCTGGCGCGGCGGCGAGCTCTTCCAAGTGGGCTGTCGGCATTTCTGCCAAAGCTGGCAAGCGGAAGCCGTCGAGCGGAAGGTCAAGCGAGCGCATCGCTTTTTGGAATGCGGCTTCCATGCTGCGTTCGATCGCCATGACTTCGCCTGTCGCTTTCATCTGGGTGCCAAGTGAACGGTCGGCATCCTGGAACTGGTCGAATGGCCAGCGCGGAATTTTGACGACGGCGTAATCGAGCGCAGGCTCGAAGCTGGCGAACGTCGTGCCAGTCACCGGATTCTTCAATTCCGAGAGCAAATAGCCGAGTGCCAGCTTGGCGGCGATTTTGGCGATCGGATAGCCGGTCGCTTTTGATGCCAGTGCAGACGAACGGCTGACCCGCGGATTTACTTCAATCAAGTAATACGTGAAGTTTTCCGGATGGAGCGCAAATTGCACGTTGCAGGCGCCGATAATGCCGAGTGCCTCGATAATATGGATGGATGCGGTGCGCAGCAAATGGTATTCGCGGTCATTCATCGTTTGGCTCGGCGCCACTACGATGGAATCGCCAGTATGGACGCCAACCGGGTCCATGTTTTCCATATTGCAGATGGTGATACACGTTCCGGCAGCATCACGCATGACTTCGTATTCGATTTCCTTATAGCCCGCGATACTTTTTTCCACGAGGCATTGTTTGATCGGGCTCGCGCTCAGCCCTTGCTGGACGAGCGGGATGTAAGCCGCTTCATCCTGTGCGATGCCTCCGCCAAAGCCGCCTAATGTATAAGCAGGACGGACGATGAGCGGATAGCCGGTTTGTTCGGCGAATTGAAGGGCGCTGTCGGTCGAGTAGACGATGGCGCTCTGCGGCACAGGTTCATGGAGCTTGTGCATCAATGCGCGAAATTGTTCACGGTCCTCGGCTTGTTTGATCGATCTGATATTGGTGCCAAGCAGGCGTACGCCATACTCTGCGAGGACGCCGGCATCTGATAATGCCATCGCCAAGTTCAATCCGGTTTGTCCGCCGACTGTCGCTAATAAGCCGTCCGGGCGTTCTTTGGCGATGATGGCAGTGACGCTCTGGGGTGTCAGTGGTTCAAAATAAACTTTGTCCGACATGCTCTTGTCTGTCATGATGGTGGCCGGATTATTGTTGATGAGGATCACTTCGATGCCTTCCTCTTTGAGGGCCAGGCATGCCTGGGTGCCGGAATAATCGAATTCTGCAGCTTGGCCGATGACAATCGCGCCTGAGCCGATGACCAATACTTTTTTTATGTCGTGCTGCTTAGGCATGCATTTTCACCTTCTTTTTCTGTTGGGCTGTGGATAAGAAGTGGCTGAACAACGCCAGATGGTCAGCGGGGCCGGGAGCCGCTTCCGGATGGAATTGGACCGTCAGGAGCGGCAGCTCTTCATGGAACAGCCCTTCGATGCTGCCATCGTTGACGTTTTTATAGAGAATAGATAATGGCGTTTCGCGGATGCTCGCGTCTTCAACCACGTAGCTGTGATTCTGTGAGCTCATCGATACGTGCTGCGTTTTCACGTTGATGACGGGATGATTTGCACCGCGGTGGCCGAATGGCAATTTAGCAGTCTTGGCACCGAAACTGGAAGCTAGGACCTGATGGCCGAGGCAGATGCCAAATGTCGGATAGCGTTCTGCCCAGTCCCGGTAGACCGGAAACAGCGGGGCCAGCGCAGCCGGATCGCCAGGGCCGTTTGAAAACAGCAGGCCGTCAAGCCCGAGTCCATCCAGCCTCTCAGTCGGCAAGGTATGTGGAATAACGCTGACTTTGCAATTGTGCTGCAGCAATTCCGTTAAGATTGACGATTTATAATGGAAGTCGATCAAGCCGATGTGAAGGGGGCCTTCGCCAAACTCGACCACTTCAGTGGAGCTGTCCGATACCGCAAAAAAATCGGTTTGCACTGGCTGCCATTCGTCTGTCCCTGCGAAAGCGGAAGCCAAATGCGATTGCATCGTCCCCGATTCGCGCACCGCTTGGATGATAGAGCGAGTATCGGCTCCACTGAGTATCGGCACCTGCGCTTTCCGGGCGAACTCCGCAAGCGGCATCGCCCCTTTTTCGACAGGCCCGTCGTAAAGCTCGGCTACGATAATTCCTGCGGCTTGGATTTTTTCCGATTGGATATGCGCCGCCTGGACGCCGTACTGGCCGATCAATGGATAAGAAAACACGATGACTTGCCCTTTATAGGAAGGATCCGTCAATACTTCCTCGTATCCAGTCATTCCGGTAAAAAAGACGATTTCCCCTTGTACGTGCCCGGCATCACCATGCCAATGCCCTGAAAAGTCTGTGCCGTTTGCAAGTGACAACAATCCTGCCATAATTTCGCCTCCTATCGTTTATTCACTAATAATGTATATTTATTAACTCGAAAAAAGTAAATTTTAAATAAATACTAGTAAATTAACCTTTGTTAAGAGTTACTAATATTATAGACTGCATAAAAATTAAGTCAATAGTATTTTTATTAATAAATTTTCAGCTGTTTTCGAACAAAGTAGTGAAAATGCTGTAAAAACGGCAGGAAATGCAAAAAAATCTTATAAAATTTCCCAATATCGTGTATAATGGCATCAAAGTGAGTAGGAGGAGGAGAAGTCATGGCTTTGAAGACGAAGAAGAACGCAGGCAGTCCGGAAGTCGCTTCAATTCGAAATGACTATGTCCGCTCCGTTGAACGGCAGGAAAAACGCCAGCAGGCGCATAAAGTCCGCCTTTTCAGAAGGCTCTCGGTATTCGGGGTGCTCGTATTGCTGGCCACCATCTGGATTGGGACCACGATTTATGCGCAGTCGCAGAGCATTGCAGAGAAAGAAATGCAGCGCGCTGAAACGCTGGCGGAGCTTGAGGAAGTCGAAAAAGAACAAGCGCAGCTCGAAGAACAGATCATGCTGTTGAACGATGACGAGTACATAGACAAATTGGCACGCAAGGAATATTTCCTGTCGGATGAAGGCGATATCATTTTCACAATACCAAATGCGGACAATAAAAATGAAGAAGATGAAGATAAAGAAGAGTAGTCAGTTGACACTCTTTTTTTGCTGGTTATAATAAAAAGTGTTATACTAAAATTCGGGCAACGTCCCACATAAAAGAGTTTTTTGGCCCCGTATGGCGGTCATCTTAATTTTTAAGGAGGAGCATTTTTTTTATGTCGATTGAAGTAGGCAGCAAGTTAGAAGGTAAAGTAACAGGTATCACAAATTTCGGAGCATTCGTTCAGTTACCAACTGGTGCAACAGGCCTCGTGCATATCAGTGAAGTCGCAGACAATTACGTCAAAGATATTAACGATCATCTTAAAGTCGGCGAAATGGTGGAAGTCAAAGTGATGAATGTGGAAGCAGACGGCAAAATCGGTCTGTCCATCCGCAAAGCGAAACCACAGCCAGAAGGCGCACCAGTGCGTCCGGAACGCCCGCAGCGTCCACGTCCGAGCAATAACCGTTCGTTTGAACGCGCACCAAAAGAAAACTTCGAGACGAAAATGGCGAAGTTCTTGAAGGAAAGTGAAGAAAACGCAACTTCATTGAAACGCGCTACAGAATCCAAGCGCGGCGGCCGCGGTGCAAAAAGAGGCTAACTTGCTAGCTGTTTTAATAGCATAGGAAAATGCTTCATGACAGCTTAACAATTCATATCGAAACGCTTCTCCTTCGAGGGGAGCGTTTTTTTTATAAGGTGCAAAGTGCAACTGAACACAAAAAAAGCAGCATCCTTTGTCAGGATGCTGCTTTTAACAACGATGATGGCGGCAGAGGGGATCGAACCCCCGACCTCACGGGTATGAACCGTACGCTCTAGCCAGCTGAGCTACGCCGCCTTTGTTCAAACGAACATTTCAAATCATACTATCTAAACGGCGGAGTGTCAATTAGATTTGGAAAAAAGTTTCAGGGCTTTCTTTTTATATAGATGCAAAAATGGCCCGGGAGAGGTGAGCGCATGGAAACGTACGAAAAGAAAATGGCAGCCTATATCAAAAAACACCGGTTGCTGGCACCGGGAGACCGGATCCTCGTTGGCTGTTCCGGCGGCATTGATTCGCTCGTGCTGGTGCATTTCTTGAAAATGAACGAGCACGCTTTCGGGATTACGGTGTCGGCCGTGCACGTTGACCATAT
Source organism: Planococcus sp. TJ-301 (assembly GCF_058268475.1). Taxonomy (NCBI): domain Bacteria; kingdom Bacillati; phylum Bacillota; class Bacilli; order Caryophanales; family Caryophanaceae; genus Planococcus; species Planococcus sp. TJ-301. The sequence continues at coordinate 38,659 of NZ_JBZDOH010000007.1, forward strand.
GCTGCGCGGCGAGGAATCCTGCAGGGACCGCAGCTTCACTGAAGAAACATGCCGGCATTGGGAAGTCGCTTGTTTCAGCCGATCCATACCAATCCCGGCGATTTTGGAAACGTCAGGCGGCAATAAACAGCAGGTGTGCCGCGATGAACGCTACGCTTATTTCAAAGATGTGATGGCAACCGAGGAGGCGGAGAAGTTTGCAACTGCCCACCACGCCGATGACCAGCTGGAGACGGTGCTGATGGCCGGCATGAGAGGGTCGTTGCAATCCGGCCTGTTCGGCATGCCTTTGCGCCGTCCGTTCGGCGAAGGGGAGCTCATACGACCACAGTTTGCGGTGACGAAAGATGAGATTGTGGATTATGCCCGGCGCCACGGCATTGTCCACCGGGAAGATTCCAGCAACGCGGAACCTTTTTACACCCGCAACCGCGTCCGTGAAGCGATCGTCCCTTTGCTGAAAAAAGAGGAGCCGTCCGTTTCGGCGCATTTCGTCGAACTCGCTGAAACAATCCAGGAAGACCAGCGCTTTCTGGAAGGGCTGGCTCATGAAAAAGTGCTTGGACTGGTTCATTGGACAGAGGGCCGGCTGTGCCTGTCGGCTGAAAGTTTCAGAAGCGGAGCACTTGCTTTACAAAAAAGAATGGTTCTAATACTATTAAACTATCTATATAATGGGCAGCAAGTGTCGATAACAAAACAATTGGCCGAACAGGTGCAAAACGCCATGCAAGGTTCAGCCGGCACTGTTTTTCTGCATTTGCCGCATAATTATATGATGACACGCCAATACGACGCGGTGTTCTTTAGCCGACAGCCGGTCCATCCGGCAACTGCAAAAGATGCAATGCCCATTACAGGTGACTGGTCTGAGGAAGTGAAAGGATTTCGTTATAAAAGTGTCCCTTTGCTGCAGGTTGAAAAAGAAGAGAATGCTGTATTTTGGTATTTCGCCGCATCTAAACACGACGGGATATTCATCAGAAACCGCAAACCGGGAGACCGGATCAAACTTGCGGGCATGCAGCAGCCGAAAAAAGTGGCGCGCTTGATGATTGATGAGAAAGTCCCTGTTTGTGAAAGAGAGAATTGGCCGGTCATTGCAACGGAAAAAGATGAGGTATTGCTGATTCCAGGACTGCGCCCCTCCAGTCTTTTCAGCCGCGAACCGCGTGCTGGCGACGACTGGGTATTGATAGAGCACCACGAGAAAACGCAAAAAGCGGATTAACTAGGAGGCCCACCATGCTACAAAAAGACATTGAAGAAATATTGATCACGGAAGAAAGTTTGCAAGAGAAAGCGCGGGAGCTTGGAGCAATCCTTACGCGCGACTATCAGGATAAATACCCATTGGCAATCGGAGTACTAAAAGGTGCGATGCCATTCATGGGCGATTTGATGAAACGCATCGACGGTTATGTGGAAATGGACTTCATGGACGTTTCAAGCTACGGCAATGCGACTGTTTCTTCAGGCGAAGTGAAAATCATCAAAGATTTGAACGCCAGCGTTGAAGGCCGCGATCTATTAATCATCGAAGACATCATCGACAGTGGTTTAACGCTCAGCTATTTAGTGGATTTATTCAAATACCGCAAAGCGAACTCGATCAAAATTGTCACGCTGTTGGATAAGCCATCTGGCCGTAAAGTGGATTTGAAAGCCGATTATATCGGATTTGAAGTTCCGGATGCGTTTGTTGTGGGCTATGGTTTGGACTATGCGGAAAAATACCGTAATCTTCCATATATTGGCGTCTTGAAACCTGCTGTTTACAGCGGAGATCAAGAATAGTCAAAGGAAGTTCACACAATACGGATTCACCCGCAAAGCTAAGGGCTTTTCGTTGTAAGCGGAAATGCTCGTATGGTAGTATTTAGTATAGTTTTTGGAAACTTTATGAGGAGGCTTGGGATGAATCGAATATTTCGGTACACCATATTTTATCTACTGATCTTCCTAGTTATTATCGGTATTTTGGGGACGTTCAATAACAGTAACCAACCGACTAACGAAATAGGATACAATGAATTCTTGGAAGCTGTCCAAGGCGGGACGATCGAAGAAATTACCATCCAGCCTGACGCAAATGTTTACGAAGTGACAGGGAAATTGGATGGTTATGGCGACGAGGAAACATTTGTCACCAATATTCCAGTGGAAAACGAAGCATTAATTACACAGATTGATGAAATTGCTACATCTGAGGGTGCCGAAGTTGATTTTTTGAAAGCCCCGCAGACAAGCGGATGGGTTCAATTCTTCACAGGCATCATTCCATTCATCATCATCTTCATCCTCTTCTTCTTCTTGCTTAACCAATCACAAGGTGGCGGAGGCGGCCGTGTGATGAACTTCGGTAAAAGCAAAGCGAAGCTGTATGATGATCAGAAACATAAAGTCCGCTTTAATGACGTTGCTGGAGCAGATGAAGAGAAACAGGAACTTGTGGAAGTTGTCGACTTCTTGAAAGATCCTCGCCGTTTCGCTGATATCGGCGCGCGCATTCCAAAAGGGATTTTGCTTGTCGGACCTCCGGGTACCGGTAAAACACTTTTGGCCCGTGCGGTTGCTGGAGAAGCGGGCGTTCCCTTCTTCTCAATCAGTGGTTCGGATTTCGTTGAAATGTTCGTCGGCGTCGGGGCTTCCCGTGTCCGTGACCTTTTCGAAAATGCGAAGAAAAATTCACCGTGTATCATCTTTATTGATGAGATTGATGCGGTTGGACGCCAGCGTGGCGCAGGCCTAGGCGGCGGACACGATGAGCGTGAACAGACATTGAACCAATTGCTTGTAGAAATGGATGGCTTTGGCGCAAACGAAGGCGTCATCATTATCGCAGCTACAAACCGTCCGGATATCTTGGATCCGGCACTTCTTCGCCCAGGCCGTTTCGATCGCCAGATTACAGTTGGCCGTCCGGACGTTAAAGGACGCGAAGAAGTCTTGAAAGTCCATGCACGCAACAAACCGCTTGAAGCGACGGTCGACCTTAAAGCGGTCGCCCAGCGCACCCCTGGATTCTCAGGAGCGGATTTGGAGAATTTATTGAACGAAGCAGCCCTGGTGGCGGCTCGCCGCAATAAACTCAAAATCGACATGTCCGATATTGATGAAGCAACGGACCGCGTCATTGCGGGACCAGCTAAAAAGAATCGCGTCATTTCGAAAAAAGAGCGCAATATCGTGGCATTCCATGAAGCCGGCCATACGGTTGTCGGATTGGTGCTTGATGATGCGGAAACCGTCCATAAAGTGACGATCGTCCCTCGCGGACAAGCTGGCGGCTATGCTGTCATGCTTCCGAAAGAAGATCGCTACTTCATGACGAAACCGGAATTGCTTGATAAGATTTCCGGCTTGCTCGGCGGGCGTGTTGCAGAAGATTTGAGTTTCGGTGAAGTTTCGACCGGGGCGCATAATGACTTCCAGCGTGCGACGGCCATTGCGAGAAGCATGGTCACTGAATACGGAATGAGCGATAAGATCGGGCCGATCCAATTCGGCCAGGCACAAGGCGGGAATGTCTTCCTTGGACGCGATTTCAACTCAGACCAGAATTATTCAGATGCCATCGCGTTTGAAATCGATCAGGAAATCCAGCGCATCATCAAAGAGCAGTACTTGCGCACGAAAGAGATCCTTACTGAAAAGAAAGATCTTCTATCGTTGATTGCGAATACTTTGCTTGAAGTGGAAACGCTGGATGCGGGCCAAATCCTTCACTTGAAAGATCATGGGACGCTTCCGGAACGTTCTTACGAAGCATTGAATGGCAATTTCGAAAAAGATGCTGTCGATTTGTCGAAAGACGATGAAGCAGGGGAAGCAACGGGTGCTCCGAGTGATCCTTCAGCTGGCGATTTGCCGAAAGAAGGCAGATCCGGTGAAGCCGTAGGACCGATTCAGGAAGACCGCAAATAAGACTTGTTAAGACCGATCGACCTTTCCTTTTTGGGAACGGCCGATCGGTTTTTTTATTTCTCTGAAAATATGGTATGATGTGTTGGAAAATCGTTGATAAGTGAGGGCTCAAATATGATTTTAGTAATGGATGTCGGAAACACGAATATTGTTTTGGGTGTCTACGGGGAGCAGCTGCTGCATCATTGGCGGCTTGAAACAGATCGCCACAAAACGGAAGATGAATACGGCATGCAAATCAAAATGCTGTTGAATGACGCCGGTCTCGAATTTGAAGCGATCGGCGGCATTATCATGTCTTCTGTCGTGCCGCCAATCATGTTTTCGCTGGAGCGGATGTGCCAGAAGTATTTTCACATCAAGCCGATGGTTGTCGGGCCGGGCGTAAAAACCGGCCTCAACATCAAGTACGATAACCCGCGTGAAGTCGGAGCGGACCGGATTGTCAATGCGGTCGCGGCCATCCATGAATACGGAACTCCACTAATCATTGTCGATTTCGGAACGGCGACTACATATTGTTATATTGACGAACGCCAGCAATACATGGGCGGGGCGATTGCGCCGGGCATTGGCATTTCCACTGAAGCGTTGTATAACCGAGCATCGAAACTGCCGCGCATCGAGATTGCGCGTCCAGCAAACGTCGTAGGAAAAAATACCGTATCAGCTATGCAGGCCGGTATCGTCTACGGCTATGTCGGGCAAGCGGAAGGCATCATTGCTCGTATGAAAGCGTAAAGCAAACAAAAGCCGACTGTCATCGCGACAGGAGGCATGGCTTCGCTGATTGCAGCAGAATCGTCTATGATCGACAAGGTGGATCCGTTTTTGACATTGAAGGGCCTTTATTTAATTTATAAACGCAATCAGGCGTTGGAAGGGAACGATTGACATGGGAGATTATTTAGTGCGCGGACTGGGCTTTAACGGCAGCGTCCGGGCGTTTGCCGCTGATGCGACAGAAACTGTAGGGGAAGCGCAGCGCCGCCATCAGACTTGGCCGACAGCGTCTGCTGCATTAGGGCGCGCCATGACAGCGGGTGTCATGCTTGGCGCCATGCTGAAAGGCGATGACAAAGTAACATTGAAAATTCAAGGGGGAGGCCCGATCGGTGCCATCTTGGTCGACAGCGATGCTGATGGCAAGGTGCGTGGATACGTAACGAATCCACAGACCCAAATCGATTCGTCAGTGAAAGGCAAGCTTGACGTCAAAGGAGCGGTTGGCACCGATGGCATGCTGTCAATCGTCAAAGATCTCGGTATGAAAGAGAATTTCACGGGCCAGACGCCAATCGTTTCCGGGGAAATCGCTGAAGACCTGACTTATTATTTCGCGATTTCTGAGCAGGTGCCGTCATCGGTCGGCTTAGGCGTCTTAGTGGATACCGACAACTCCATTCTTGCTGCAGGCGGGTTCATCATCCAGTTGATGCCCGATGCGGACGACGAAACAATCACAGCGATCGAAAAAAGATTGGCTCATATCGAACCCGTTTCCACGATGATTCAGCGCGGTTTGACGCCGGAAGAAATTTTGGAAGAAGTACTTGGAGAAGGAAATGTACAGATTTTGGATAAAATGCCGGTAAAATTTGAATGTAATTGCTCTAAAGAACGTTTTGCAGAAGGAATCTTGGGACTCGGTGAAAAAGAAATCCGTGAAATGATCGAAGAGCAAGGGATGGCTGAAACGCAATGCCATTTCTGTTTGGAAAAATACCATTATTCTAAAGCGGAATTGGAAGCGCTGATCGATGAGCTACATGCGTAATCCGCAACGTCCTGCCGCATCACCGGCGACTGCAGGGCGTCCGCCGAGAAGAAGATTGAAGACGGGTCCGCTGTTGGTCCTGTTATTATTGTTGTTTGTCGGAAATCTGCTGTGGTTTATTGCTTGGCTGATTCCGGACGAAGGAGGCAGCAGTGAAGAAGTCGCCGCTGTCCAAGGAGATCCGATTACGCGCCAGGAATGGATGGCTGCAATGGAAGAGCAGCATGGCCGCGATACCCTGCTCGGGTTGGTCAATCAAAAAGTCATGGCTACTGCAGCGAAAGAATACAATATAGAAGTCAACGATAAAGAAATCGATCTCGAACTGGCGATGCTTCGCACGGCGCAAGACGGCTCTGATATGGCGCTGTATGCAGAAAACGGGGCAAGCTTGCGCGAGCAAGTGAAATCGCAATTGATTCTGGAAAAAGTACTGACAAAAGATATTGTGGTTGAAGACCAAAAAATCGAAGCTTTTTATCAAGAAAATCAGGCGCTTTATGACGTCGAAGACGGTTATCGCACAAGCATGATGGTCGTTGAGTCAGCGAGTGAGGCCGAAGCAGCGCTGAAAGAACTTGAAAACGGTTCTTCCTTTGAAGCGTTGGCCCGGGAAAAATCTGTCGATACCGCATCTGCTAGCTTAGGTGGCGACATCGGCTACATTTCCCCGGACCAGCCGTCTGTCGATCCGGCCGTTGCAAAAGCGGTTCAATCTTTAGGTGCAGGCAAGTGGTCTGAGCCATTGGCATTGAAAGACGGTCGACTAGCGATTGTAGCAGTGGTCGATAAAGCGGAAGGCCGAAAGTTCTCCTTCGAAGAAGTCAAAGGCCATATTGGCCGCGAACTCGCGCTTGAGCAGCTGCCGCAATCGGTTACTCCAGAAGCTTTTTGGAAAGAATTCGACGCACACTGGTTTTACGGACAATAAAACAAAAAGGCATTTCTCATGAGGAATGCCTTTTTTGGTGTATACAATTTGACAGAAAATGAGAAACATTGATACGATAAGGAAAGATTAATGCTTACAAAACTACTAGGGATTAGGAGTGTTGAGAAATGGCGCGTATAGGAAATTCCGTTACCGAATTGATTGGCCAAACACCAATTGTCAGATTGAATCGCCTGACTGGCCCTGAAGATGCAGAGGTTTATTTGAAATTGGAATACTTCAACCCTGGCAGCAGCGTGAAAGACCGCATTGCTTTAGCAATGATTGAAGCTGCTGAAAAAGAAGGCGACTTAAAGCAAGGCGATACGATCATTGAACCGACAAGCGGCAATACGGGAATTGGCTTGGCGATGATTGCGGCTGCCAAAGGCTATAAATCCGTATTGGTTATGCCAGAAACGATGAGCATGGAGCGTCGCAACTTATTGCGCGCATATGGTGCAGAATTGGTTTTGACTCCAGGTCCTGATGGTATGAACGGTCCGAACGGCGCCATTAAAACAGCTGAAAAACTGGCAGCTGAAAATGGCTGGTTCATGCCACAGCAATTCAAGAACGAAGCGAATCCGGAAGTTCACCGGCTGACAACTGGCCCGGAAATCGTGGAATCGATGGGCGGCCAATTGGATGCGTTCATTTCCGGAATCGGTACAGGGGGCACCATCACTGGAGCAGGCCAAGTATTGAAAGAGCATTACCCAGGCATTCACATTGTTGCAGTGGAACCGACCGACTCTCCTGTATTATCAGGCGGCAAGCCGGGCCCTCATAAAATCCAGGGCATCGGCGCCGGATTTGTGCCAGAAGTCCTCAATACGAAAATTTACGATGAAATCATTCAAGTGACGAATGACCAGTCGTACGAAACAGCCCGCAAAGCGGCACGCGAAGAAGGCATCCTCGGAGGCGTTTCCTCTGGTGCAGCAATCTACGCGGCATTGCAAGTAGCCAAAAAGCTGGGCAAAGGCAAAAAAGTGCTGGCGATCATTCCGTCAAACGGCGAACGTTATTTGAGCACTCCACTTTACCAATTCGAAGAAAATTGAATCGTTTCAAAAAGAGTATGCACATGCATGCTCTTTTTTTATGGCGAAAATGCCGTTAATCGCGATAAGATGGAGAGAGTGAATATTTCCCGGGCAATAATACGGCACAGAACTGGAGTGTAATAGATGGATTTGAGCAGTAAAACATGGGTGATGGGCATATTGAATGTAACGCCGGATTCTTTTTCCGACGGCGGCAAATATACGACGGTCGAACAGGCAGAGTCGCGGGCCCGCCAAATGATCGAAGATGGAGTGGATATTATTGATGTAGGGGGTGAATCTACACGGCCGGGCTATACGATGATTTCCGATGATGCGGAAATCGCTCGTGTCGTTCCTGTCATCAAAGCGCTGAAAAAAGAATTTGACGTGTTGATATCCATTGATACATATAAAGCGGCAGTGGCAGAAGCGGCTATCGAGGCGGGTGCCGATATCATCAATGATATCTGGGGAGCGAAATATGAACCCGCCATTGCAGCGGTCGCCGCGAAATGGGATGTGCCCATTATTTTAATGCACAACCGTAACGATACGCCATACAAGAATTTTTGGCCGGATGTCCAGCAGGATATAAGCGACAGCGTCAAGATTGCGATTGATGCCGGCGTCCGCAAGGAACAGATTTGGCTCGACCCAGGCATTGGCTTCGCCAAGACAGCTGAGCAAAATATTGAAATGATGCAGCGTTTGGAAGAGTTTGTGGCACTCGGCTATCCGGTGCTGCTTGGAACTTCGCGCAAGTCGCTGATTGGAAAAGTGCTGGGGCTGCCTGTGGGTGAACGGCTTGAAGGTTCGCTTGCCACTGTCTGCTTCGGCGTTGACCGCGGCTGCCAGATTGTCCGCGTCCATGATGTAATAGAAACAAGCCGTGCGGTGCGCATGATGGATGTACTAACGGGGAAAACGAAATACAAGGAGGCGGAATAATGGATTTCATTCATGTGAACGATATGGAGTTTTACGGCTATCACGGTGTATTCCCAGAAGAAACCAAACTGGGCCAGCGTTTTCGTTTGACAGTATCGCTGGCGGTCGATTTGTCTATGGCTGGTGAAACGGACGATCTTGTACACACTGTCCATTACGGCGAAGTTTACGAAGCATGCCGGGAGATTGTTGAGGGACCGCCGAAAAAGCTCGTTGAAGCGGTAGCGGAAGAAGTCGCTTCCCGAATTTTATCGCAATTCCCGCTCGTCAAAGGCATCCGAGTCCAGATGGTCAAACCTGATCCGCCGATTCCTGGACATTACCGGTCGGTCGCGATTGAATTGTCGCGAGGAGAATTCATATGAACGACAGCTACCTGTCGTTCGGCTCGAATATGGGAGACCGATTGGAGATGCTGAAGCAGGCTGTCCATTTGCTGATGGAACATCCAGCGATAGAAATTGCGGCCATTTCTTCCTTATATGAAACAGAACCGGTCGGCTTTACAGCGCAAGACTCGTTTTTAAATATGGTCGTCCATGTCCGGACTGGTCTGTCGCCTCTGGAATTATTGGATTTCTGCCAGGAAGTTGAACAGTTGCTTCAGCGCAAGCGGGTCGTCAGATGGGGACCGCGGACAATAGATCTCGACATTTTGCTCTATAACCAAGAAAAAATTGCATCAGAGAGATTGGTCGTTCCGCATCCGCGGATGCACGAACGGGCTTTTGTGCTAATCCCGCTTTTGGAAGTGAACCCTTCTCTTGAAGGAATGCCGGAGCCGCCTGAGCAAGACGTCAGATTATGGAAAACCTATAGCGGACTTAAAGAATTTATTGGTAAAACCTAGACGAACGGTGCAGTTTAAGCTGGAATTAACAACTGCCACAACTTTGTGGCAGCTTTTTTTATGTAGCCTCAGAGGAAATTGTGTACAATAGAGAAATACATGAATGATCAAGGTGTTGAAAATAAAGGAGTGTAGAACATGTCAGAAGAGCTTAACGACCAAGTATTGGTGAGGCGCCAAAAGATGCAAGCGTTCCGTGATAACGGGATGGACCCTTTTGGTTCGCGTTTTGAACGTACTCACCTGTCAGAAGAAATCATTAACGAATACAGCGAGCTTTCAAAAGAGGAGCTTGAAGAAAACCCGCATGAAGTGATAATTGCAGGGCGCGTTATGACAAAGCGCGGAAAAGGCAAGGCTGGATTTGCGCATCTTCAGGATCTGAAAGGCCAAATCCAAATATATGTCCGCAAAGACGCAATCGGCGACGAAGCGTATGAATTTTTCAATACAGTTGATCTTGGCGATATCCTTGGAGTAAGAGGGACAATCTTCAAAACGAATGTTGGGGAACTCTCTGTTAAAGCGAAAGAAGTCTTCTTCTTGACGAAAGCTCTTCGTCCGCTGCCTGAGAAATTTCATGGCCTTAAGGATATTGAGCAGCGTTACCGCCAGCGTTATTTAGATTTGATTACAAGCGAAACAAGCAAAGAGACATTTATTCTGCGAAGCCGGATCATTCAATCGATGCGCCGTTACCTGGATGACCAAGGCTTCTTGGAAGTGGAAACGCCTATGTTGCATTCTATTGCTGGTGGAGCAACAGCGCGTCCATTCATCACTCACCATAATGCGCTCGACATGCAGATGTTTATCCGCATCGCCATCGAACTGCATTTGAAGCGTTTAATCGTCGGCGGTTTGGAAAAGGTCTATGAAGTAGGACGGGTATTCCGCAATGAAGGAGTTTCAACGCGGCACAATCCTGAGTTCACGATGCTTGAACTATACGAAGCTTATGCGGACTATAACGATGTCATGGAATTGACTGAAAATCTGATTGCGCATATCGCCCAGGATGTATTAGGTGCAACTACAGTCCAGTATGGGGAGGACCAGATAAACTTGGCACCGGGCTGGAAACGACTGCACATGGCTGACGCCGTGAAAGAACATACAGGAGTAGACTTCTGGGAGCAGATGACGAAAGATGAAGCGCATGCTTTAGCGAAAGAACATAACATTGAAGTTAAACCTACTATGGAAGTAGGCCATATCTTGAATGAGTTTTTCGAGCAGCGTGTAGAGGAAGAGTTGGTTCAGCCTACTTTCGTTTATGGCCATCCAGTGGAGATTTCTCCACTGGCTAAAAAGAATCCGGAAGACGGGCGTTTTACAGATCGCTTCGAATTGTTTATTGTTCGCAGAGAACATGCAAATGCCTTTACGGAATTAAATGATCCAATCGATCAACGCGAGCGTTTTGAAGCTCAGTTGATTGAAAAGGAAGCCGGCAACGACGAAGCGCATGAAATGGATGATGATTTCATCGAAGCGCTGGAATACGGCATGCCGCCTACGGGAGGTCTTGGAATTGGGATTGACCGTCTAGTTATGCTGTTAACTAATTCAGCTTCCATAAGAGACGTTCTACTATTCCCTCAGATGCGTTCACGCGACTGATAAGCATAGAAATGAATTAATTACTCAACCGGTTCGAGTGGAATACTCTCGAATCGGTTTTTTATTTCAAATAAGCCTTGCGCTCAGGCTAGAGGGGTGATATATTAATTGATGTCGTGTTTTTGGCATCTAAATCACACGAAGAAAATATGAAACTTATTATTGACTTCCAAAAAGGAAGCTGGTAATATTGAAAAGTCGCCAATTGAAGCGGCACAAACATGAACCTTGAAAACTGAACAGCAAAACGTCAACAACACGCAACGGCCGCGCAAAACGGCCCGCGCACAAACTACTGATCAGCATCACGCAGATCAAAAGCGAATCGT
>NZ_JBZDOH010000008.1:0-16413 GCF_058268475.1 Planococcus sp. TJ-301
TAAGCTCTTTTGCGCCGATGGTAGTTGGGGGTTTCCCCCTGTGAGAGTAGGACGTCGCTGGTCTAGAGAAAGAAAACCGTTGCCTTAACCGGCAGCGGTTTTTTTGTGCGTCCGGATATGATCCAGAAATAGGAATCTCCTAAAATCATATTTCTTGTATCTCCGCTGTCCGCGTTATAACCTTAAGGAAAATCAAAAAGGATGGGGTAAGTTATGGCTTCAATCTATGACTATGAAGTGAAAAAAGCGAATGGGGAAAAAGAATCACTCGCCAAATACAGAGGCAATCCTTTGATAATTGTCAACACTGCCAGCAAATGTGGCTTTACACCCCAATTCGAAGATTTAGAAAAGCTCTACGAAGATTATAAAAACCAGGGGCTCGAAATTCTCGGATTTCCAAGTGGCCAGTTCAATGATCAGGAATTCCATAACCAAGATGAGATCATGGAGTTTTGCAAGACCAATTACGGTGTAACTTTTCCGATGTACGCAAAAATAGACGTAAAAGGAGAGACAGCAGATCCTTTGTTTAAATATCTTGTGTCTGAGCAGAAAGGGATGCTGACGGAAGGAATCAAGTGGAATTTCACCAAGTTCTTAATAGATCGAAAAGGCAATGTCGTGAAAAGGTACGCGCCTCAAACCCCTCCAGCAAAAATGGAAGAAGATGTGAAAAAGTTGTTCTGATAAGTTTTCGGAATACTTTTTCTTCTTCCTGTTTTCTTGACACTGCATAGCACCGCTGATAACCTTACAATAATATTCAAAAGGAAGCAGGAGGAGCCTCTATTATGTGGGAATCAAAATTTGTAAAAGAAGGTCTAACGTTTGATGATGTGTTGCTTGTACCAGCCCAGTCGGAAGTATTGCCTAAGGATGTAGATTTGTCAGTGGAATTGACATCGACAATCAAATTGAACATTCCTATTATCAGCGCCGGAATGGATACTGTCACAGAAGCGAAGATGGCTATTGCGATGGCACGCCAAGGCGGCCTGGGCATCGTTCATAAAAACATGAGCATTGAAGAGCAAGCTGAGCAAGTGACAACGGTGAAACGCTCAGAGAACGGCGTTATCACGGATCCGTTTTTCTTGACTCCCGATCATCAAGTCTACGATGCAGAGCATCTAATGGGCAAATACCGCATTTCAGGGGTTCCTGTCGTCAACAATATGGAAGAACAGAAGCTTGTCGGAATCATCACGAACCGGGATCTCCGCTTTATCCAGGATTACTCATTGAAAATCAATGACGTGATGACAAAGGAGAAGTTGGTAACCGCTGCAGTAGGGACGACTTTAGAAGACGCTGAGAAGATTTTGCAGCAATACAAAATTGAAAAATTGCCGATCGTCGACAATGAAGGCATCTTAAAAGGTCTCATTACCATCAAAGACATTGAAAAAGTCATTGAATTTCCGAACGGCGCGAAAGATGCGCATGGCCGGCTGCTTGTCGGTGCGGCAGTCGGAGTGACTTCTGATACGATGAAGCGCGTTGAGCATTTGGTAAAGGCCCATGTTGATGTCATCGTTCTGGATACGGCGCATGGACATTCTCAAGGCGTCATGAACATGGTGTCTCAAATCCGTGCTGCTTATCCCGAACTAGTCATTATTGCCGGGAACGTTGCTACTGCGGAAGGCACAAAAGCTTTGATCGAAGCGGGCGCGGACGTTGTTAAAGTCGGTATCGGACCCGGTTCGATTTGTACAACGCGTGTTGTTGCAGGAGTCGGGGTGCCACAGATTACCGCAGTATATGATTGTGCAACAGAAGCCCGTAAGCATGGCAAAACGATCATTGCTGACGGCGGCATCAAGTACTCGGGCGATATCATCAAAGCCTTGGCAGCTGGTGGCCACGTCGTCATGCTGGGAAGCTTGCTTGCTGGTACAACGGAAAGCCCTGGAGATACTGAAATTTTCCAAGGCCGACGTTTCAAGACTTATCGCGGCATGGGTTCGATTGCATCGATGGAAAAAGGTTCGAAAGACCGTTATTTCCAGGACGAAGCCAAAAAATTGGTTCCGGAAGGCATTGAAGGACGCTTGCCATACAAAGGTCCTTTGTCTGACACCATTCATCAATTAATCGGCGGCATCCGTGCCGGCATGGGGTATTGCGGCACGAAGGATCTTGTAACATTGCGTGAAGAAGCGCAATTTATCCGTATGACCGGAGCCGGGCTGCGCGAAAGCCACCCGCATGATGTGCAAATTACAAAAGAATCTCCAAACTATTCAATTTAACCAACATTGTACCTTTTGGCACCCTAATTCGTCATTAATTTGACGGAAAGGGTGCTTTTTACATGTTTTTCTTTAGAGACCTGTATAATATGATAGAATAGCATGTGGAAACTTATAGATGGAGGTATTTATACACGTGAAAAATGTTTTACAAACAACTATGTTGCTGACTGTAATGGCTGTACTCTTACTGACTATTATTGTTCCGCAGAAAACAGAAGCGGCGGATTCATTGAATATAATGGCAGATGCTGCAATTTTAGTAGATGCTGACTCTGGAAAAATATTGTACGCACAAAATGCGGATGCGCCCCTTGGCATTGCCAGCATGACAAAAATGATGAGTGAATACCTTTTGTTTGAAGCGATAGAAGAGGGATCTGTAACATGGGACCAGGAATACCTGGTAACGGATTATACATATAAGGTTTCGCAGGATATGACTTTGAGCAATGTGCCATTGCGCGCTGAAGAAAAGTACACAATCAAGGAATTATACGAAGCGATGGCTATCTACTCGGCAAATGCAGCAACAATTGCAATCGCTGAAACAATTGCCGGCACAGAAGCGGAATTCGTCCGTTTAATGAATGAAAAAGCGAAAGAATTCGGTTTGGACGATGCGAAATTCGTCAATTCAACCGGTTTGAATAATGGCCATTTGATGGGCATGCATCCTGAAGGGACAGGAGCAACTGACGAAAATGTCATGTCAGCTAATTCTGTCGCGAAATTGGCGAAAATCCTTTTGGATAAATATCCGGAAGTATTGGAAACGACAAAAATTCCGAACAAAGTATTCCGTGAAGGTACAGAAGATGCAACAAATATGCTGAACTGGAACTCAATGCTTCCTGGCATGCCTTATGCATACGAAGGCGTGGACGGTTTGAAAACGGGTACTACTGATTTTGCCGGACACAGCTTCACAGGAACAGCTAAGCGGGGCGATACACGCCTCATCGCAGTCGTGATGAAAGCCGTTGACAACGAAGGAGCTGGTTCTTATAAAGCTCGATTCGATGCGACGCGTGCGTTATTCGATTTCGGTTTTTCTCAGTTTACAACAGCTGAAATCATTCCTAGCGGCTATCAGTTTAAAGGAAATGAAACATTGCCGGTTACAAAAGGCAAAGAAGATGAAGTTAACATCGCAGTAAAAGAGCCAGTGACAATGATTGTCCGGACAAGTGAAAAAGATGATTACACACCTGAATTGGTGCTGGATGAAGCTTTGATGCAAGATGGCAAAATTGAAGCAGCGATCGACAAAGACAAAGTGGTCGGCACTGTGAAGCTAGCGAAGAAAGATGGCACGGATTACGGTTTCCTAGACGAGAAATCGGATGCAATCCAAGTCGTTACCACTGAAAAAGTGGAACGCGCCAACTGGTTCTCGCTGTCAATGCAGGCTGTCGGCGGTTTCTTCGGAACGCTATGGACTGGTGCACTTGATTTTGTAAAAGGGTTATTCTAATAAAAAGCGGGCCATCGCAATGATGGTCCGCTTTTTCATGCAATTTTCCAGCATTCCATAAGCTTCGCAATGCCTTCAGTGATCTCCGTTTCCGATAATCCGCCGAAACCAAGGACAATTTGAGGCGGCACAGCAGTCGTTGCGCGGACATCGTAGGAAGACAAGCCAAAAACGCGTATTTTTGATCGTTTGGCCAGTTCTACAAGTTCATTTTCCGTTAACAGGGTCTGGACAGTCAGCACAATGTGCATGCCGGCTTGTTCACCTGAAATTTTGACTGCTGGTGAGAATTCCTGCAAAGCGGATGTCAGATGCTCTAATTTCTTCTTGTACAGCTTGCGCATGCGGTTCAAATGACGCGAGAAATGCCCATGTTCCATGAATTCAGCTACCAGCTGTTGGTCAATCCGCGGAACGGATGACGAATAATGGAGAAAGGTCTGCTGATAGGCGCGCAATAAGCTTTTTGGCAGCACCATATACGCGATGCGTAAAGACGGCATGAGCGATTTAGAAAACGTGCTGAGATAGATGACGCGGCCGCTGCGATCCATGCTTTGCAGCGCTGGAATCGGCCGGCTCGTATAGCGGAATTCGCTGTCGTAATCGTCTTCGATGATAAAGCGCTGCGGCGCTGCTGCAGCCCAATTGAGGAGTTGAGCGCGTTTGGTGGCGCTCAGCACGGCACCAGTCGGGAACTGATGCGACGGCGTAACATAGGCGATGTCGACCTTCTGCGATTCCAGTTCTGCGACACTGATGCCATCCTCTTCTACGGTAATCGGCACCGCTTTCCGGTCATAATGGTCGAAAATGCTGTGCGTCAGCGCATATCCGGGATTTTCAAAGCCGAATAAAAATTGTTTATCCAGCAAACGGATGAGCAAAGGCATCAGCTGTTCAGTACCGGAGCCGATGATGATCTGGTCGATGTCGCATAGCACGCCGCGTGAAGCGAATAGATAGCGGGAGATTTCCCGGCGCAGCGATTCATCTCCTTGCGGATGGCCGGACAACAGCAAACCGTGGTTCATTTCATCAAGCACTTCCTTAGCGATTTTCCGCCATGTTGAAAAAGGGAAAGACTGTGTATCGATTTTCGCAGGATTGAAGTCGAATTCGTATTCCACCGGTGCATCAGCTGCCTGCGGTTCGTCCTGCTGCACGTCCAGATAAGCCAATTCTTCTACAGGCAACGCATAAAACCCTTTCCGTGCACGCGACTCGATAAAGCCTTCTGCAACCAACTGGCTATAAGACAATTCAACAGTGGTCTGGCTGATATCAAGAAATTCGGCGAGCTTGCGCTTGCTTGGCAATTTAGCGCCGATGGAAATTTTGCCCGAAATGATGGCCTGCTTGATTTCGCTGTAAAGCTGCTTGTATAAAGGCGTTGAATCGGTGCGTTGAAGTTGAAACATGAGCATATCCATCGTTATCCATCTCTCCTGACCCTGTTTAATATAGTGGAACTGAATCTTTTTATGTGGTCACTTTCCATTATACTAAACTTATTAACCGATAGGAGGAATTTCAATATGAATCAACACGGTACAGATCGCGTAAAAAGGGGCATGGCTGAAATGCAAAAAGGCGGAGTCATCATGGATGTGGTGAATGGCGAACAAGCGCGCATTGCGGAAGCTGCTGGGGCTACGGCAGTGATGGCATTGGAGCGCGTCCCGTCGGATATCCGCAGAGACGGAGGTGTGGCGCGGATGGCGGACCCGCGCATCACTGAAGAAGTCATGAAGGCGGTATCGATTCCGGTGATGGCGAAAGCACGGATCGGGCATATTGTCGAAGCACGGGTGCTCGAAGCGATGGGCGTCGATTATATCGACGAAAGCGAAGTGCTGACACCGGCTGACGAGGAATTCCACTTATTGAAAGCCAATTATACGGTACCGTTCGTTTGCGGCTGCCGCAATTTAGGCGAAGCAGCGCGGCGCATCGGTGAAGGGGCCTCAATGCTGCGCACAAAAGGCGAGCCCGGGACCGGCAATATTGTCGAAGCAGTGCGCCATTTGCGCCAAGTCAACGCTGAAGTGCTGAGAGTGGTTCATATGAGCGAAGATGAGCTGATGACCGAAGCCCGCAATCTAGGCGCTTCATACGAATTTCTCCGTGAAGTGAAAAGCCTTGGCCGCCTGCCGGTCGTCAATTTTGCAGCCGGCGGGATTGCAACGCCTGCAGATGCGGCATTGATGATGGAGCTTGGCGCTGATGGGGTGTTCGTGGGATCGGGCATTTTCAAATCGGGGAATCCTGAAAGGTTCGCGCGCGCGATTGTTGAGGCGACAACCCATTATCAGGATTACCGCTTGATCGCGGAGCTTTCGAAAGATCTGGGCATTGCTATGAAAGGCATCGAAATTTCAACGATTGCCGCAGGAGAGCGCATGCAGGAGCGGGGCTGGTAATCATGCGAATCGGAGTTCTTGCGCTGCAGGGAGCGGTCCGTGAGCATATTGTTTCCATTGAAAAATGCGGTGCGGAAGCGGTTTCTGTCAAATGGCCGAGAGAGCTGGAAGGTTTGGATGCCTTGATTTTGCCGGGCGGCGAAAGCACGACGATGCGCCGCCTGATTGACCGCTATGGATTGATGGAGCCTTTGCGCGAATTCGCGGTCAGTGGAAAACCGATGTTCGGCACTTGCGCCGGCCTGATTCTGCTTGCAGGTGAAGTGGTGGGCGCAAGCGAGCCGCATCTCGGTGTCATGGACGTCGTCGTGGAACGCAATTCGTTCGGCCGTCAAATAGACAGCTTTGAAGCGGATTTGGCGATTGCGGGTTTTGACAGCCCGTTCAATGCGGTGTTTATCCGTGCCCCGCATATCGTAAGCGCCGGTCCGGCCGCCGAAGTGCTATGCGAACATAACGGCAAAATCGTCATGGCGCGCAGCGGCCAATTCCTTGGCTGTTCTTTCCATCCGGAATTGACGGAGGACCACCGCATTACGGAATACTTTATTGGCATGGTGCGCGAGGCTGCTAAGGCTCCCTTGCCAAATTAATGAATATATAGTAAAGTATGATTAATTTAAAAGAAGAAACGTTGATGGGGATCAGTAAAGCGTGTGTTTTTCCAAAGAGAGCCGGTGGTTGGTGCGAACCGGTGAAAAATGCGTTTGAATCCACCCCGGAGTTGCATGGCGAAAAAAGCCATTGCCGGTTTTAATGCCGTTATGTGATGAAGAGGATCGGCTTTTTTGCCGGTCAATCAGGGTGGCAACGCGGGTAGCTCTCGTCCCTTTACCAAGGGATGAGGGCTATTTTTGTTGTCTTTTTTCCGTCAGCGAAATGAATTAGAGAATGAATTAGAGGAGGAATACTTTATGTTGGACATTCGATTTGTACGAGCCAATTTTGAAGAAGTGAAAACGAAACTTGCAAAACGCGGGGAGGATATTTCCGTATTGGACGATTTTGAAGGCCTGGACCTGAAGCGCCGGGAATTGATTGCTCAAACGGAGAAATTGAAGGCGGAACGCAACGAAGCAACCCAGAACATTGCTTTGATGAAGCGCAACAAGGAAAATACGGATGAAGCGATTGCGAAGATGCGCCAAGTCGGCGAAGAAATCAAAGCGATTGACGACGAATTGCGCGACGTCGAAGAGCGCTTGAATTTTATCATGATGCGCGTACCGAACATCCCGCATGACAGCGTGCCGGTCGGCGATTCTGAAGATGACAATGTAGAGATCCGGACATGGGGCGATAAGCCGGAATTCACTTTCGAAGTAAAACCGCATTGGGACCTCGGAACCGATTTGAACATCATCGATTTTGAACGCGCCGCCAAAGTGACCGGCAGCCGCTTCGTCTTTTACCGTGGCCTTGGCGCACGCCTGGAGCGTGCGTTGATCAATTTCATGATGGACTTGCACCAGGAAGAGCACGGTTATGAAGAAATGCTTCCGCCTTACATGGTCAACCGCGAAAGCTTGACTGGCACTGGCCAGCTGCCGAAATTTGAGGAAGATGCTTTCTTGATCGAGAAAGAAGGCTATTTCCTGATCCCGACATCAGAAGTGCCGGTGACGAACTTCTACCGCGATGAAATCCTGGCTGCCGATATGCTGCCGCAGGCGTTTGCTTCATACAGCGCGAATTTCCGCTCTGAAGCAGGTTCTGCAGGCCGCGATACGCGCGGTTTGATCCGCCAGCATCAATTCAATAAAGTCGAGCTGGTACGCTTTGTAAAGCCGGAAGATTCTTATGACGAGCTGGAAAAATTGACGGGACATGCGGAGAAAGTGCTGCAGCTTTTGGGCTTGCCATACCGCGTCCTGAAAATGTGCACCGCTGATCTGGGCTTTACCGCTGCGAAGAAATACGATATCGAAGTATGGATCCCAAGCCAGGAAACCTACCGCGAAATTTCTTCTTGCAGCAATTTCGAGGATTTCCAGGCGCGCCGCGCGAACATCAAGTTCCGCCGCGAAGCAACTGGCAAGCCGGAATTCGTCCATACATTAAATGGCAGCGGACTAGCTGTCGGCCGTACGGTCGCTGCGCTTCTTGAAAACTGCCAGCAGGAAGACGGCACGATTGCAATTCCCGAAGTATTGCGTCCTTATATGGGCGGCAAAGACCTGATCACGCGTTAAAAGAAACAGCTTGGAAGCACGATGCTTCCAAGCTGTTTTTTATTTTTTGCAAAATGGGTAAAGAAGGAGACGGACTTCGGAAAGGAAGTGGCAGAATGGAACATTTATCGATCCATACAAATGGCATTACCTTGCATACAGTAGCAGCTGGGCCTGAAGACGGTCCGCTTGTCGTGCTGCTTCACGGCTTCCCAGAATATTGGGGGGCGTGGAAGAGCCAGATTAGCCCGCTTGTGGAGCAAGGCTACCGGGTCATGGTGCCTGACCAGCGCGGCTATAATTTAAGCGATAAGCCTGAAGATATCGGCCAGTATACGCTGGATTTGCTGCGGGACGACATAGTGGGCTTAATCGAGCAATCCGGCAGGGACAGCGCCATCATCATCGGCCATGATTGGGGAGGTGCTGTAGCTTGGCATATGGCAGCGACAAAGCCACAATTTGTTAAGAAGCTGATAGCGGTAAATGTTCCGCATCCAAAAGCGATGCCGCGCGTATTGGCAAAAAATCCACTGCAATGGGCGAAAAGCTCCTATATGGCTTTTTTCCAGCTGCCAGATTTGCCAGAAAAGGTATTGGCGGCAGATTATTTCAAAACAATGGCGAATAGCCTTGTCTCGACCAGCAGGCCTGGCACATTTTCAGAACAAGACATAGAAGCGTACAAAGAAGCGTGGGACCAGCCAGGCGCTTTGACAGCCATGCTGAATTGGTACCGGGCGATACGCCAAGGCAGCATGCTGCTGCCGCCGGACCATAAAATAACGGTGCCTGTGCGCATCGTCTGGGGAGTGGGGGACCAGTTCCTGTCAACAATGCTTGCGAAGGAAAGCCTGGATTTTTGTAAGGATGGCGAATTGGTGTTTATCGGAGAAGCGACTCATTGGGTCCATCACGAGCAGCCGTATATCTTGAACCTGCTGATTGGGCGGTTTTTAAAAGAAGAAAAAGCAGCTTTATAACAGCCGCTTTTTCTTCTTTTTGTTTTCCCGAATCGCGCGGAAAAATTGTGTCAGCAAGCCGCCGCATTCGTCGGCAAGCACATTTTCAGTAACTTCGCATTGATGGTTAAAACGCTCGTCGTTCAATAGCCTGTAAAGAGAATCGACGCAGCCGGCTTTGGAATCGCGGGCACCATAGATGACGCGGGGAATGCGCGACTGCAGAATCGCGCCGGCACACATCGGGCAAGGCTCTAACGTTACGTAAAGGTGCGTTTCTTCCAAACGCCAGTTCTTTAGCTTCTGGCAGGCTTCCTGTATAGCCAAAAGCTCAGCGTGGGTGACGGCATTTTGGGTGGTTTCCCGCAGATTGTGCGCACGCGCAATCACTTCGCCGCGGTGGACAATAACAGCACCAATCGGCACTTCGCCTTTGGCCGCCGCTTTTTCGGCTTCTTCAATTGCCATTTGCATATAATAATGGTCTTGCTCCATGCCATTCATGATTCATCGCTCCTTAAAGGAAAGTGTAGCATCCCAAATAGGAATATTATAGTCCGGCACAGACAAAACACCAAATAAGGCGTAAAATTAACGGATACGATCTATAACCAAGGAGCGATTGGATGGTCAAAGAACATAAAAAAGAGACATTGGGGCATTTGATTCGGCGTTTATTCTTTATTTTAATCGGAGCCACGATGGCCGCTGTTTCTATAGAGCTGTTCCTCGTGCCGAATTCCATCATTGATGGCGGCATTATCGGTATTTCGTTGATCCTGGATTATTTGACGCCGGTGCCATTCGGCATCTTGCTGGTGTTCATCAACTTGCCGTTTCTGTTTTTCGGTTACAAGCATATCGGAAAAAGTTTCTTCATCTCTTCTATTTTCGCAATTGTGGCTTTGGCAATCATTGAATTTCCTTTGCATCCGATTCCGGGATTTATCGATGATCCTTTGCTTGCGACCGTTTTCGGCGGGATGCTGCTCGGTGCGGGCGTCGGCCTCGTCATCCGCAACGGCGGCGCGCTGGACGGCACTGAAATCCTCGGCATCCTGTTGACGCGCAAGCTGCCATTTTCCGTCGGTGAATTTGTCATGTTCGCCAACGTCTTCATTTTCACCTGGGCCGGTTTTGTGCTGGGCTGGGAACAGGCGATGTATTCGATTTTGACTTATTACATCGCATCAAAAACGATTGACACGGTAATTCAGGGGCTCGATGATACAAAATCCGTTATCATCGTCTCTGATGAATACGAAGAACTCGGTGAAGCCATCAACTCACGGCTTGGCCGCAGCGTCACGAAGCTGCACGGCAAAGGCGGTTTTAAAGAATCACCGAAAGATGTCATTTACGTGGTGGTGACTCGCCTGGAACTTACGAAGCTCAAGCAAATCGTCACAGACATTGACCCGAAAGCGTTCTTGACAATCATGGCAACACAGGAAGTCCACGGAGGCACATTCAAAGCACCAATCCATTGATGGATTGGTGCTTTTTTCTGCTATTTTTAACAGGAGGTCTATGGTAAAATGAAAAACATTGCAAGACACTTGAACAGAAAGAGGGGAACTTCCCATGCCGGTGCCATTTATCACCGTTGAAGGTCCGATTGGCGTTGGCAAAACGTCATTGACAAAAGCGATTGCTGACCAAAATCAATTTCAGATGCTGAAAGAAATTGTTGACGAGAACCCGTTTCTTAATAAATTCTACGAAGACATAGAAGAATGGAGTTTCCAGACGGAGATGTTCTTCTTGTGCAACCGTTACAAACAAATGTCCGATATCCAAAAGAAGTTCATCTCGAAACGCGAATCCGTTGTTGCGGATTACCATATATTCAAAAACTTGATTTTCGCGAAGCGCACACTTGCGGAAGCGGAATATGCGAAATATGAGTCGATCTATGACATATTGACCGCAGATATGCCAAAGCCCAATATGGTCGTTTACTTGCACGCCAGCCTCGACACGCTGATGGCGCGCATCAAGATGCGCGGACGCGAGTTTGAACAGATGATCACCCCGGAATACATGGAACAGCTTGCTGCGGATTACCATGAATACATGGAGCGCTTTGAGCGCGAGCATCCGGAAATCCCTGTATTGCGCGTCAATGGAGATGAAATGGATTTTGTCCAGAATGGCGCTGACCTTGCGCTTATTTTAAGCAAAGTGGACGAAACCTTACAAAAAAGGAGCTTATCAGTATGAATTTACGTGAAAAATACGATATCCCATCCGATGCAGTCATCACGATTGCCGGTACTGTGGGAGTCGGCAAATCAACTATGACGAAAGCGCTGGCGGATGCCTTGCAATTCCGCACGTCATTTGAAAAAGTGGACACGAACCCTTATTTGGATTTGTTTTACGATGATTTTGAAAAATGGAGTTTCCATTTGCAGATCTACTTCCTGGCTGAGCGCTTTAAAGAACAAAAGCGTATGTTTGAATACGGCGGCGGTTTTATCCAGGACCGTTCGATTTATGAAGATACAGGCATTTTCGCTAAAATGCATCAGGAAAAAGGCACAATGAACGATGTCGACTATGAAACATATACCAACCTTTTTGAAGCGATGGTCATGACGCCTTATTTCCCGCATCCCGATTTGCTGATTTACCTGGAAGGTTCGCTTGACGACATTCTGGGGCGCATCCAGGAACGCGGTCGTGCGATGGAGCAGCAGACGCCTGTTGACTATTGGGTGGAAATGCACGAGCGCTACGAAACATGGATCAATAACTTCAACGGCTGCCCAGTGCTGCGCTTGAATATAAGCGATTACGACCTTGTGAAAGATCCGGATTGCGCGGAGCGTCTTGTTGAACGTATCGGCAGCTTTATCCAGCAGACCTCTGTTTTAAAAAGATAATAAAAAGCCCGGACACTGCGTCCGGGCTTTTATATTTCCCGGGAAATAATAGTAGGAATGGAACTCTTTTAAGCTTTCATTTCGTTTTCCCCATAAGAAAAAGAAGGCAGCCCTCGGGCTGCCTTCTTGAATGATTATGTATCAAAATGTTCAGACATATAAGCTTTAAGAAAAATTCGTTACTTTCGTAACGAATCCAATCTCGAATTTATATGCGCGTAAATTCAAAAAATGGAGGAGGAAGAGGGATTCGAACCCCCGCGGGATTTGACTCCCCTGTCGGTTTTCAAGACCGATCCCTTCAGCCAAACTTGGGTATTCCTCCGTGTAAGACAAGAATTAATTTACCATGAACCGAATATTGCTGTCAACAGTTTCGGATATTTTTTTTGAGCTCCCTATAAAAAGGGGTTTCTACAGCATGGGCGCCGCCATTCTTCACCGGGTGTGATGCGCTCGTTATCGTTTGGCGGTAATCATTTGAGGCGATTGGAGTTTAACGATTGATTTTTGAAAGGATGTTTCGTATACTAGTTAATGCCGTGCTAGGTGGGAAGATAGCGGTGTCCTGTAACCTGCAATCCGCTTTAGCAGGACTGAATTCCTTTCCTAGGCTGTTTATATGCAGGGTCTGCCTCTCGCACGTAGTGTTGACGTTTGGGTCCTGCGCAATGGAAACCCATGAACCATGTCAGGTCCGGAAGGAAGCAGCATTAAGTGGAACTTTTCATGTGCCGCGGGGTTGCCTAGATCGAGCCAACGACTAGGGTAACGCTTGTGTACAGCAGTCGAAGAAAGGTGCGCGGCATTAACTTTCAAACCCAATCCTGTCCGCAATTATGCGGGCAGGATTTTTGCTGTCTTTTTCAAGAACAGCGAGCTTTTCCTGCGACGGATTCGTTCAGGAAGAGCCCCGATTTATGGTATAATGGAGAGACACAATACAGCTTTTACAAAAGGAGAGAAAAACGTTGGCGTATCAAGCTTTTTACCGTGTGTACAGGCCGCAGTCCTTTTCTGAAATGTCAGGCCAGTCGCATATTAAACAAACCCTTCAAAATGCTCTCCTTTACAATAAGACGACGCATGCTTATTTGTTTTCAGGACCGCGGGGTACTGGGAAGACGAGTGCAGCCAAGATTTTCGCAAAAGCGCTCAATTGTGAAATGGCTCCGGTAGCGGAACCATGCAATGAATGTGCATCGTGCAAAAGCATCACTGAGGGCTCGAACACCGACGTCATCGAGTTCGATGCCGCTTCAAACTCCAGAGTGGAGGAAATGCGGGAGATCATTGAGAAAGTGCGTTTTTCCCCTGCAAATTCCCGCTTTAAAATCTACATTATCGATGAAGTCCACATGCTTTCCAACAGTGCATTTAATGCTTTGTTGAAAACATTGGAGGAGCCGCCTGAACATGTGGTATTCATCTTAGCGACGACAGAACCCCATAAATTGCCACTGACAATCATTTCCCGCTGCCAGCGCTTTGATTTCAAACGTTTGACGCAGGCGGATATTGTCGAGCGGATGGTGGAAGTGCTGAGCGATGCGGGCATTCCTTATAATGAACATGTGCTGAAAATAATTGCGCAGGCAGCTGCGGGCGGCATGCGCGATGCGCTGAGCCTGCTTGACCAAGTCGTGTCGTTCAGCGGAGACGAGATGACGGTTGAAGACGCCTTGCTTGTCACCGGTTCGATCAGCCAGGATATGTTTTATGATATTGCCGAAGCGCTATTGGCGAAAGACGTCGGCCAATCGTTGACGCTTTTGGAGCAATTGGTGCGCGATGGCAAAGATCCGGTTCGCCTTGTTGAGGACTTCATCACGTTCTTCCGGGACTTGCTATTGATCCAGACAGCGCCGGATCTGCACGATATGCTCGAACTTGCTGCGCACGAACCACGCTTCGAGGAGCTTGCGAAGCAATTTGATGCAGCTGTGCTGTATTCGTGGATTGACGTCCTGACGAAAACGCAGCAGGAAATGCGCTTTTCGAACCATACAAAGATTTACTTGGAAACGGCGCTTTTGAAAATGGTCCAGGCCGATGCACCGGTAGCCGCTGCTTCGGCTGGAGCTTCGCCGGAACTTGAAGCGAAGGTCAACCAGCTCGAACAAATGATTATCCAGCTTCAGCAACAGCTGAAAAACGGAGTTTCCGCGCCAGCGGCAGCCGCCGCAGCCGCCGCAGCCGCCGCAGGAAGCTCGGAAGCGAAGCGGCGTCCCCGTTCGCAGAGCGGTTATAAAATTCCGGTCGCCCGAATTCAAGATGTGCTGAAGAATGCAACAAAACCGGATATCCAGGCACTCAAGACGAATTGGGCGACTGTAATGGGCCAGTTGCAGAAATCACATGCCGCGCTGCTCAATGAAGCTGAACCTGTAGCGGCGTCAGCAGATGCTTTTGTGTTAAAATTCAAGTATGATATTCATTGTCAGATGGCAGCGGATAATCAGACATTTGCCGTCGCTTTTAGCCAACTTTTAGAGCAGTATACCGGCAAAGCTTATGTACCTGTCTTCGTTCCTGACGAAAGCTGGCTGAAAATCCGTGAAGAGTTTATTAAAAGCACCGGATTGAAAGCGGGAGCGGAAGACAAGCGGGCGGAATCTGAAGAAGAGCATCCATTCTCTGCAGAAGGCGAAGTGGCGGAGCAAGATCCGTTTATTGCGGAAGCGGAGCGCTTATTCGGCAAAGATTTCGTCGAAGTCCACGAAGATTAAAATGGATTAACCCAAATTTGAGGAGGAAACAATTATGCGCGGTGGAGGAAATATGCAAGGCATGATGAAACAAATGCAGAAAATGCAAAAAGAAATGGCGGTTGCCCAAGAAGAGCTAGGAACGTTGACTTTCGACGGATCAGCTGGCGGCGGAATGGTCAAAGTGACAGTTTCCGGCCATAAAGAAGTAAAAGATGTTGTATTGGATCCATCAGTTGTCGATCCGGAAGATGTTGAAATGCTTCAAGATTTATTGATTGTTGCCACAAACGAAGCGTTTAAAAAAGCGGATGAACATGCGAATTCCACAATGGGGAAATTCACTAAGGGCTTAAACATTCCTGGCATGTTCTAGGAGGTAAACAAAATGCATTACCCTGAACCTATTTCTAAATTGATGGAGAGTTTTATGAAGCTGCCAGGAATCGGGCCAAAGACAGCGGCCCGGCTGGCATTTTTTGTGCTCGGCATGAAAGAAGACACCGTTCTTGATTTCGCCAAAGCGCTTGTTGATGCAAAACGGAATTTGAGCTTTTGTTCAGTTTGCGGCCATATTACGGATGTCGACCCTTGCCACATCTGTCAGGATCAACAGCGCGACCGTACGACGATTTGCGTTGTTCAAGATCCGAAAGATGTGATTGCAATGGAGAAGATGCGTGATTACACCGGTTTGTATCATGTCTTGCAAGGGGCGATATCGCCGATGGACGGCATTGGACCGGAAGACATTAACGTACCGTCATTGTTGAAGCGTCTTCAGGATGAGGAAGTCAAAGAATTGATTTTGGCTACGAACCCTACTATAGAGGGAGAAGCGACGGCGATGTATATTTCGCGCCTTGTTAAACCCTCTGGCATTAGAACCACTCGCATCGCCCACGGTTTGCCTGTCGGCGGAGATTTGGAATACGCCGATGAAGTGACCTTATCTAAAGCGATGGAAGGCCGGCGCGAATTATAAAGAGGAGATAGGCGAGTGTTTTTTAAAAGAGGGAAATTGAAAAGAGAATTTGATGAGCAATTGATTCGGCAGTTTTTGGATACCAAGCAAGATTTGGTGAAAGCTCAGACGCTCCAGGCGCTGGCGGCGGATTATGACCAGCGGTCGGAAGCGGAATGCAAGATCTGCGAATGCAAGAACCTTTATCTTTTGAAAGAAGCACGGTTTCGCAACGTCAGCATGAAATGAAAGGCGGCCGCTTTTAAAGCGCCGCCTTTTACAATGTTTACGGCATGCATATATAGAAGAAACCCGAATATGATATTGAAATAATAATTAAATTGAACTTTATTGAATTAAAGTGTTGACTCTCTTAGTAACATGCTTTAATATAATAGGAGTCGCCAAAAGAAACGCAATCATGAAATAACAACTGGCGCACAAACATGAACCTTGAAAACTGAACAGCAAAACGTCAACGAAAGACGTCACGAGCGCTTTGGCGCGCGAACGGCTTTTGCGAGGGTTGCCGCAAGGCAATCGGAGCAAAGCTTTTCAACCC
>NZ_JBZDOH010000009.1:0-4537 GCF_058268475.1 Planococcus sp. TJ-301
AACGGAAAGACGGTTTCGGCTGTCACTGCAGGATGGGCCCGCGGCGCATTAGCTAGTTGGTGGGGTAATGGCCCACCAAGGCGACGATGCGTAGCCGACCTGAGAGGGTGATCGGCCACACTGGGACTGAGACACGGCCCAGACTCCTACGGGAGGCAGCAGTAGGGAATCTTCCGCAATGGACGAAAGTCTGACGGAGCAATGCCGCGTGAGTGACGAAGGTTTTCGGATCGTAAAACTCTGTTGTAAGGGAAGAACAAGTACCAAGTAACTACTGGTACCTTGACGGTACCTTACCAGAAAGCCACGGCTAACTACGTGCCAGCAGCCGCGGTAATACGTAGGTGGCAAGCGTTGTCCGGAATTATTGGGCGTAAAGCGCGCGCAGGCGGTCCCTTAAGTCTGATGTGAAAGCCCACGGCTCAACCGTGGAGGGTCATTGGAAACTGGGGGACTTGAGTGCAGAAGAGGAAAGTGGAATTCCATGTGTAGCGGTGAAATGCGTAGAGATGTGGAGGAACACCAGTGGCGAAGGCGACTTTCTGGTCTGTAACTGACGCTGAGGCGCGAAAGCGTGGGGAGCAAACAGGATTAGATACCCTGGTAGTCCACGCCGTAAACGATGAGTGCTAAGTGTTAGGGGGTTTCCGCCCCTTAGTGCTGCAGCTAACGCATTAAGCACTCCGCCTGGGGAGTACGGCCGCAAGGCTGAAACTCAAAGGAATTGACGGGGGCCCGCACAAGCGGTGGAGCATGTGGTTTAATTCGAAGCAACGCGAAGAACCTTACCAGGTCTTGACATCCCGCTGACCGCCTAGGAGACTAGGCTTTCCCTTCGGGGACAGCGGTGACAGGTGGTGCATGGTTGTCGTCAGCTCGTGTCGTGAGATGTTGGGTTAAGTCCCGCAACGAGCGCAACCCTTGATCTTAGTTGCCAGCATTCAGTTGGGCACTCTAAGGTGACTGCCGGTGACAAACCGGAGGAAGGTGGGGATGACGTCAAATCATCATGCCCCTTATGACCTGGGCTACACACGTGCTACAATGGACGGTACAAAGGGCTGCAAACCCGCGAGGGGGAGCCAATCCCAGAAAACCGTTCTCAGTTCGGATTGCAGGCTGCAACTCGCCTGCATGAAGCCGGAATCGCTAGTAATCGTGGATCAGCATGCCACGGTGAATACGTTCCCGGGCCTTGTACACACCGCCCGTCACACCACGAGAGTTTGTAACACCCGAAGTCGGTGAGGTAACCACTTGTGGAGCCAGCCGCCGAAGGTGGGACAGATGATTGGGGTGAAGTCGTAACAAGGTAGCCGTATCGGAAGGTGCGGCTGGATCACCTCCTTTCTAAGGATAAATTCGGAACCAGCACCTCCGGGTGTTGGGTTGACGTTTTGCGTTCAGTTTTGAAGGTTCACACCTTTCAAGCGGAAACGCTTTTTTTGTGGCTTTCAGACTTGTTCTTTGAAAACTGGATATGACGACATTGAAACATATGAAACAGAGCAATTTCTGCACACACGGCTGAACTTGTTCAGCCAACTTTCTAAACACCAATTTGGTTAAGTTAGGAAGGGCGCGCGGTGAATGCCTTGGCACTAGGAGCCGAAGAAGGACGGCACTAACACCGATATGCTTCGGGGAGCTGTAAGTGAGCGATGATCCGGAGATTTCCGAATGGGGAAACCCACTGCCTTTAATGGGGCAGTATCCTTGCGTGAATTGATAGCGCATGAGAAGGCACACCCAGGGAACTGAAACATCTAAGTACCTGGAGGAAGAGAAAGCAAATGCGATTCCCTGAGTAGCGGCGAGCGAAACGGGAACAGCCCAAACCAAGAGGCTTGCCTCTTGGGGTTGTAGGACACTCTATACGGAGTTACAAAAGGATGAGTTAGGCAAAGCGGCCTGGAACGGCCCGCCACAGAGGGTAACAGCCCCGTCGCCAAAAACTTGTCCCCTCCAGAGTGGATCCTGAGTACGGCGGAACACGTGAAATTCCGTCGGAATCCGGGAGGACCATCTCCCAAGGCTAAATACTCCCTAGTGACCGATAGTGAACCAGTACCGTGAGGGAAAGGTGAAAAGCACCCCGGAAGGGGAGTGAAATAGATCCTGAAACCGCGTGCCTACAAATAGTCAAAGCCCGTTAATGGGTGATGGCGTGCCTTTTGTAGAATGAACCGGCGAGTTACGATTGCATGCAAGGTTAAGCTGAGAAGGCGGAGCCGCAGCGAAAGCGAGTCTGAATAGGGCGAGTGAGTATGCAGTTGTAGACCCGAAACCAGGTGATCTACCCATGTCCAGGGTGAAGGTGAGGTAACACTTACTGGAGGCCCGAACCCACGCACGTTGAAAAGTGCGGGGATGAGGTGTGGGTAGCGGAGAAATTCCAATCGAACCTGGAGATAGCTGGTTCTCTCCGAAATAGCTTTAGGGCTAGCCTCAAGATTGAGAATCCTGGAGGTAGAGCACTGTTTGGACTAGGGGCCCATCCCGGGTTACCGAATTCAGACAAACTCCGAATGCCAGTGATTTATGCTTGGGAGTCAGACTGCGAGTGATAAGATCCGTAGTCAAGAGGGAAACAGCCCAGACCACCAGCTAAGGTCCCCAAATATCCGTTAAGTGGAAAAGGATGTGGCGTTGCTTAGACAACCAGGATGTTGGCTTAGAAGCAGCCATCATTTAAAGAGTGCGTAATAGCTCACTGGTCGAGTGACACTGCGCCGAAAATGTACCGGGGCTAAACGGATTACCGAAGCTGTGGATGGATCTCGTATGGGATCCGTGGTAGGAGAGCGTTCTAAGGGCGTTGAAGCTGGACCGGAAGGACTGGTGGAGCGCTTAGAAGTGAGAATGCCGGTATGAGTAACGAAAGACGGGTGAGAATCCCGTCCACCGAATGCCTAAGGTTTCCTGAGGAAGGCTCGTCCGCTCAGGGTCAGTCGGGACCTAAGTCGAGGCCGATAGGCGTAGACGATGGACAACAGGTTGATATTCCTGTACCACCTCCCCGCCGTTTGAGCAATGGGGGGACGCAGAAGGATAAGGTGAGCGCGCCGTTGGTTGTGCGCGTCCAAGCAGTGAGGCGGAAAATGAGGCAAATCCCATTTTCATGCACGCCAAGCTGTGATGGCAAGGGGCATTGCGCCCTGGAGTCCCTGATTTCACACTGCCAAGAAAAGCCTCTAGCGAGGCGGGAGGTGCCCGTACCGCAAACCGACACAGGTAGGCGAGAAGAGAATTCTAAGGTGAGCGAGTGAACTCTCGTTAAGGAACTCGGCAAAATGACCCCGTAACTTCGGGAGAAGGGGTGCTCTGGTAGGGTGTATAGCCCGAGAGAGCCGCAGTGAATAGGCCCAGGCGACTGTTTAGCAAAAACACAGGTCTCTGCAAAACCGTAAGGTGACGTATAGGGGCTGACGCCTGCCCGGTGCTGGAAGGTTAAGAGGAGTGCTTAGCGCAAGCGAAGGTGCGAATTGAAGCCCCAGTAAACGGCGGCCGTAACTATAACGGTCCTAAGGTAGCGAAATTCCTTGTCGGGTAAGTTCCGACCCGCACGAAAGGCGTAACGATCTGGGCACTGTCTCAACGAGAGACTCGGTGAAATTATAGTACCTGTGAAGATGCAGGTTACCCGCGACAGGACGGAAAGACCCCGTGGAGCTTTACTGTAGCCTGATATTGAATTTTGGTGCAACTTGTACAGGATAGGTAGGAGCCAGAGATCCCGGAGCGCCAGCTTCGGAGGAGGCGTCAGTGGGATACTACCCTGGTTGTATTGAAATTCTAACCCACGCCCCTGATCGGGGCGGGAGACAGTGTCAGGCGGGCAGTTTGACTGGGGCGGTCGCCTCCTAAAGAGTAACGGAGGCGCCCAAAGGTTCCCTCAGAATGGTTGGAAATCATTCGCAGAGTGTAAAGGCAGAAGGGAGCTTGACTGCGAGACGTACAGGTCGAGCAGGGTCGAAAGACGGGCTTAGTGATCCGGTGGTTCCGCATGGAAGGGCCATCGCTCAACGGATAAAAGCTACCCCGGGGATAACAGGCTTATCTCCCCCAAGAGTTCACATCGACGGGGAGGTTTGGCACCTCGATGTCGGCTCATCGCATCCTGGGGCTGTAGTCGGTCCCAAGGGTTGGGCTGTTCGCCCATTAAAGCGGTACGCGAGCTGGGTTCAGAACGTCGTGAGACAGTTCGGTCCCTATCCGTCGCGGGCGCAGGAAATTTGAGAGGAGCTGTCCTTAGTACGAGAGGACCGGGATGGACACACCGCTGGTGTACCAGTTGTTCCGCCAGGGGCATCGCTGGGTAGCTATGTGTGGCCGGGATAAGTGCTGAAAGCATCTAAGCACGAAGCCCCCCTCAAGATGAGATTTCCCATTGCGCAAGCAAGTAAGATCCCTCAAAGACGATGAGGTAGATAGGTTCGGAGTGGAAGCGTGGCGACACGTGCAGCTGACGAATACTAATCGATCGAGGACTTAACCAAAACCGTGGGCACGGATTGCCCGTTTCGTTTCAATGTCG